>NZ_CP074373.1:2553176-3829764 GCF_021560035.1 Virgibacillus sp. NKC19-16
ATTTTTCCAAGAAATCATCACGCATCTTTGCTGCAGCTAATTCATTATTTGCATGAATAAATACAGCTTTAATAGGTTTTCCTTTGCTGGCATCCTCTTCCAGCAATCCGCTGATGCGACTCATTGCTTTTTTTCGTGTACGGATTTTTTCAAATGGAACGATTACCTTATCAACAAAATGGAGTATCGGCTTCACCTGCAAAACACTTCCAACTAACGCTTGGGCACCATTCAAACGCCCGCCGCGCTGCAGGTTACTAAGGTCATCCACCATGAAATAAGCACGTATACTTTGTTTTATTTCATCGAAACGTGCGATAATCTCCTTAGGTGATTTACCTTCTTTTACCATTTCCACTGCTTCCAATACATAAAAGCCCTGTCCCATGGCGCTGAGTTCAGAATCATAGGCATACACATCGATACCCTCAACCATCTGTCTCGCACTGCGAACTGCCTCATATGTGCCACTAATTCCACTTGAGATATGAATCGAGACAACAGCATCATAGTCTTTGGCTAATTCTTCCAACTTATTTGCAATATAACCAATCGATGGTTGCGAAGTTTTTGGCAAACTTTCTGCCTCTTTCACTTTTTGGTAAAATTCTTCTGTTGTAATATCAATTTCCTCTTGATAGGACTCGTCCTCAAATACGACACTAAGCGGAACCATATGAATATGATGCTCCTCGCGTATATCAGCAGGAATATACGCCGTACTATCCGTCATTACAGCAACTTTCATTATGAACCTTCTCCTCTACTCTATATCATCTTTTCGTTTATTCCCATTTTACATCATGAAGAAGAAAAATGCATCCTGAATATAGGTGAAAAAATACTCTAACGCGTTAATGCATTAGAGTATTTTTATAGGCAATATTGCGATTGTTTAATAAGGCTCTTTTCGTAAGTATTGTTGCTTTTAAAACTTTGCAATAGATATAAAAGACGACATTAAACGTTAAATCAATAATAGTAGCTCCTCATTTACCGCTACGGAAATACATTCCGCTGGTATGAACATAGCAACTACTTCATTCAATCACAAAATAGCGCGCAATTTATGATCGTTGATTGGAGCGGAGGACCGTTGACTCCTGCAGGGACAAATGTCTTCGGTGGGACGAGCATTTACGCGCAGTCCCAGCACGTGTCTTAAGACCCCGCAGCGGTGGTCTTCAGCGAGGCAGGTTAAGTTCGCGACGTCCTGTCGCAACACCTGCACTAGCACGTCCTGTGCGTCGAAGGCTGAAGCCGTGCACTAAGGTGCGCAACGGCCCGGAGCGGAAATCAACAAGCACTTATACTTATGCCGGCTATATATCAAAAGCAATAATCGATAATTAACCTATTTCGTGTTTTAAAATAACATGTTACTCAGGGAGCTATACCACTTCTACCCAACCTTTTTTAATTGCGGAAACAACGGCCTGTGTACGGTCGTTACAATCCATTTTTTGCAGGATATTACTGACATGGTTTTTAACCGTTTTTTCACTTATGATCAGCGCTTCGGAAACAGCTCTGTTACTTTTTCCTTCTGCTAATAATTGCAGTACTTGGCTTTCTCGTTTTGTCAGTATGTGAAGTGGAGTATGATATGCCACGCCTCTTTCCGTTATCATAGGCATTGTTTCTTTTGCCAAACGGCGATACTCCTGAACTAAGTTATGCGTTACTCTTGGGTGAAGATAGGAGCCCCCTTCACTGACAACTTTAATCGCTTCAATTAACGAATCCGAATCCATTTCTTTTAATAAATACCCTTGTGCTCCAGTTTTTAGCGCATGCGTCACATAACTTTCATCATCATGGATGGAAAGGATAATAACATTTGTCTTCGGAAAGTAGCGAATTAGATCCTTTGTGGCCTGTACCCCATTCATGTTAGGCATATTAATGTCCATTAAAACAACGTCAGGCTTGTGTTCCTTTACTAGTTTCCCGGCAACATTACCATCATCACCTTCTGCAACGATGTCAAATGTTGGTTCAAACTCCAAAATGCGCTTAACCCCTTCGCGAAACAACTTATGATCATCAATTAAAACAATACTGGTACGCTTCTCTTTACTCATATTCTTTCTCCTCCTGCACCATTTCTGTTTATTTTTATTTACCCTATTACAGATGTTTGTTTGTCTATTTTTCTCTATATCGTATACGGGACTTTAATAAAAATGGTAGTGCCTTCCCCTTTTGCTGATTTGATATTTAGTTCGCCCTCCAGCATGTCAACCCGCTCACGCATGCCGATCAACCCGAAAGATTTATCTTTTTTCATGGAAGGATCAAAGCCTTTTCCATTGTCTTTAATAACCATTGTCAAAAAATCTGTACAAATTTCTAACTTAACCTGTATTAAAGGAGCCCCTGCATGTTTTACCGCATTTTGCACTGCCTCCTGTACTAACCGAAAAAATGCGATTTCGTACTTTTGATTCAGGCGCTTGTCCTCCCCAATGGAAGAAAAATCAATTCTAACGCCATTGTAATCTTCAATTGTAGAAACATATTTTTTAATTGTTGGTATGAGACCTAAATCATCGAGTGCCATTGGGCGCAGATCATAAATAATTCGTCGTACTTCATACAAGGAAGTTCTAATCATCTTACGCACATCTTTTACCTCATTTAATGCCTCATCCATACTTTTTTCGCGAATAGTCCGATCCACAAGCTCTGATCGAAGTAAAATATTTGCCAACATCTGCGCTGGACCATCATGAATTTCCCGGGAAATTTTTCTGCGTTCTTCCTCTTGTGCTTCAATAATTTTTAGCCCAAATTCTTGTTTTTCCTTTGCTTCTTCAATCATTTCATTTACTTGCCTGAAATCATCCTGCAAGTATGTAAGTATGACCGTGATTTTGGCAGCTAGTCCTTCTGCACGCTCGATTGTCTGGCTTAATGTTATTAATCTTCTTTCAATCTCATCACGCTTTTCACGCAACACTTTTTCCTCTTGTTGCATAATGGCTAGCTTTGTTTGTAGTTCATGGGTTTTCTCATATACCTTGCGAATCTCAGTTTCCGTGTATCGATCAAAATATTTACTCACCTCTGCTAGTCGTCTTCTGGAAAACCTGACCTTCTGTTCAAGTTGATCACCATTGGTAATATGCTGGATTACTTTTTCTTTTGTCTCTTTCAGTTCACGTACAAGATGTTCATGCTCCTTCCGAGACTCTTCGCTAATATTAAATATCTCGTCCTTGCTATTCTCCACCACATCAATCATCTCATTAATGACATAATCCAACGCTTTTTCACTTAATTTTTGTGCCATCGTCTTCCACCAACCTACTATGGTATAATTATACGTGTATAATAGACCTTTTTATAGGGTCTTTTAGCATATTTTCAGGAAATTATATCCTTATTATATACTATATTATGCATTTAAGCAGGGGGAATTTAAAATGTTGGCAAATTATTTTACCGTTAAGCAAGAGGGAAGTGATCAATTAACCATCCAAAAGTCCCGGTTTATTGGCTATGTTAGGCGTGTAGAATCAGAAGAAGCAGCACAGGATTTTATTCAGGAAATAAAGAAAAAGCATCATGACGCCACCCACAATTGTTCAGCATACATTATCGGCGAACATGATCAGATCCAAAAAGCAAATGATGACGGTGAGCCTAGTGGTACCGCTGGAGTACCCA
The DNA here is from genome assembly GCF_021560035.1 of Virgibacillus sp. NKC19-16. NCBI lineage: Bacteria > Bacillati > Bacillota > Bacilli > Caryophanales > Bacillaceae > Virgibacillus > Virgibacillus salidurans. Next base: position 2,556,849 of record NZ_CP074373.1, read on the forward strand.
TTCTAGAGGTGTTAAAGAAACAGGGGTTAAAGGATACAGCTATTGTCGTTACAAGATACTTTGGTGGAATTAAACTAGGTGCAGGTGGCTTAATTCGTGCATATGGTAGCACAACCTCCCAAGCTATTCAAAATACCGGTATCGTAAAGAGGCAACGCATGCAAGGATTCTCCATAACCGTGGACTATTCACTACTCGGAAAACTTGAAAATGTATTGCGAAATTCGGACCATATCCTTGAATCTATCAACTACATGGAAAACGTAGAGTTCATCGTTTATGTAAAAAATGGCGAAGAGGACGGCTTTCACGAGTGGATAGTAAACCTGACAAGTGATCAGGCAACAATTGTAGAAAAAGGAACCGCCTATGTAGAAATTGATGTTGAATCTACTTCTGAGGGGTGAAATTTGGATCCCACCGATAGGGAATGATTTTGGATCGGTGGGATGTTGTATTTGTGGGGGGATTGTTTAGCCTTTCCGGTTGATTCTTCCGCACCACCGGCCAACTCCCCACAACACAGTCAGCTCACCATAAGCCTTCAAACTCTCCCCAACGCTGCCTCATCCCCAACGATCGTTACATGTTCATGGTTTTGTAAAATGGAAGCTGGAAAGTCTTCAGACACTTCACCATTCAATAACCTGGCGACTGCTTCGGCCTTTCCCTCACCAGAGACCAATAAAATAATGGATTTACTTTCCATTATTGTTTTAATTCCCATTGTAATAGCTTTTGTTGGAACATCATTCATAGAATCGAAAAACCGCGCATTTGCTTCTCGGGTCGACTCATCGAGTTCAACCACATGTGTTCTGCTGGAAAAAGGCGTTCCAGGCTCATTAAAACCGATATGGCCATTTAACCCGAGCCCCAGAATTTGCACATCAACGCTTTGCGCCTTGCGAATTAGATCCTCATAATCACGGCATTCCTTTTGCAAATCACCTGCCATGCCGTTTGGCAAATGAGCATTTTTACTTTTGATATCAATATGCTTAAACAATTTTTGATGCATATAATAATGATAGCTATTTGGATCCGTCTTTTCCAATCCAACATATTCATCTAAATTAAAGGTTGAGACATTTTCAAATGATACTTCAGGTTGCTTATTTTTCTCAATCAGGTTCTGATATAATCCCTCTGGTGTGGATCCGGTTGCCAATCCTAATACAGGATTTTCCAAATGCTGTATCCTGTTAATAAGTAGGGAACAAACCTTCTCGCTCATTTCTTCATAATTTTTCACTTTGATCATTTCCATAACTGACTACTCCTCCTCAAATGTTACTACACCACGACAGATTGTGTATTTTATATTTAAATCATCATCGACTAGTAAAACATCCGCATCTTTATGTAATGCGATACTTCCTTTTTCAGCAAAAATTCCGAGCTGTTTAGCTGGATTGACAGAAGCCATCTCAATAACGTTCTCTATCGAAACGTCCGCTAATCGTAGCATTTGACGAGCTCCCTGCTGCATTTTCAAAATACTTCCGGCTAACGTTCCATCCTCTAGAACCGCACGATCACTGGTGACGGCAACTGGCTGCCCGCCTAGCTCATAATCTCCGGCCTGTAAGCATTTTGCCCGCATCGCATCTGTGATTAAAATCAATCGCTCACTGCCCATATTTTTATAGATCAATTGAAGCATCTCTGGCGATACATGAATGCCATCCGCAATTAATTCCCCGCGCAACTCCTGGAGCTGAAAAGCAGCACCTACAACACCGATATCCCTGTGATGAATTCCGGGCATTGCATTACACAGATGTGTCACCTGACGCACGCCTTGTGCAATAGCTTTTTTCATCCCAGCAAAATTGGTATCCGTATGACCCGCAGATACGTTAACACCTGAATCATATAAATACCGAATAAATGAGCCATCCTCATCGAGATCGGGCGCCATCGTGATCGTTTTAATTTTATTATCGGATAGATTTTGCCATTTTTTGAACTGCTCAATAGATGGTTCCATAATATATTCCAGTGGTTGTGCGCCCTTTTTACTTGCCTCAATAAACGGGCCTTCCAAATGAGCGCCAATCATTTCAGCTTGACCTTGTTTATTTTGATAAGTTGCTATATTCTGCAGTGCACGTTCAATATTCTCTGGAGACTGTGTTATGGTTGTTGCCAGGAAGCTTGTCGTCCCTTCTTTCGGTAAGACGGCTGCCATTGTATCTAACGCTGATTCGGTCGCATCCATCACATCAGCGCCATTAGCTCCATGGATATGTCCATCGATAAAACCGGGAATGACATGTAAATATGTACCATCTATCACTTTCAGGCGATTCGGATAACTTTTCAATTGTTCATTTTCCTGTAGAATCGTGTCTATTTTTCCATCTTTTATTAATATAGACCCGTTAGTAATCGTTTCTTCTTCGGTGAAAATAGTTGCATTTTTAACAAATAAAGAGGTCGGACTGCCCATATTTAGGATTTCCTTTCTAAATCGTAATATACGCTATTTGCCATGGTACAAGTATCTTTTTCACTAAAATTTTATCACGCATTAACGGGTTGTGATACCCCCACTGAATGAAGTTTCACTTTATGTATAACAGCTACAATAAAAAAGCCACATTCCTATAAAAAATGTAGCTTAACACCATTATTTTGCTAATGTTTGTGTCGTGCTATTCGTTTTTCCACTTGCATTATGCGTTAATTCGTTAACGAGCGATTGAACCAATTCTTTAGAGGTCTGAATTTTATCGCTTTCTGTTTCGTTAATCAATCTTCGTAACATGTTTTTATACCTCTCCTGCTCACTCATCGTTTTCCCACCTTTACATATTTCATCAGATAGATAGACTATAACACAAAATAATAGATACGGCTGTTGAAATTTGTCTTATTACATATAATATCACACAAAAGTTGATTATTCGTCACATAATTCGACATGATTGTTACACTTTTGACGGCCATTTTTCTCTATTTTCCCACCACAAGAAAAATAAAACCATTATCATCGCAAGCGGACAAATTCTCTAGAACCGCCAAACCTTTAATAGCATATGCAATAAGGAAGGAAAAAGGAATTACAGGGTTGTCCTGACGATGGCAAAACAAAAAACCGCAGGGCCCATCGCTCTACGGTTACCGTTTATTTCGCCATTTATTAAATGCAAGGTATTCCCTGAATTGTTCTTTCGTCACACCTGAATTCATAGCTTCTTCAACAATATCTATCCACTCATCATCCAGGCTCTCGGTTTTTTCAGAATTATCTTCCAGGATCAGGTCATTTACAGAAACAGCCAATACTGTACTAATCTTCTCGATAAACTGTATCGATGGATTACTTTGAAGATTTCGCTCTATAGAACTTAAATAAGACTTCGCAACACCTGCTCTTTCAGCTAATTCGGAAAGAGACATTTTCTTCTCTTGGCGTAAATTCTTTATTTTTTCACCAATCAAGCCTTCTCACCTTCTTTCACAGGAAATTATAACATAAAACAAGTGAGAAGTTCTATATAAAGCACAGGTTTCCTCATGCATTCTCTTTGCTTCCCGCCTTTCGTAAAAATAGGCGGACTTCATCCGCAGTCATTCCTAAAATCTTAGCTTGCTTGATCAGTTCAACCCACTCTACGTCAATTGCACTTTTTTCAGCCGTATTTTTCATTTACCCATCCCCCATTTTCATTTCCTGAAAAATCCCCCTAGCCTAATTTTAGCCCTGAGACTTTACGCCCTAGTTTTTTTTCGAGAACACTTTTATCACTATGACTATTATACTACAAAAGGTAGCGTTATAGGGGTGTCTTTGTTTGTCAGATAGACACTAGTTTTGTATGTTTTTGTAGTAAAAAATTTAGATTTATGTCGAGTTAAGTATCTTGATTTATCGGGTGCGGAACTTCTTCGTCCACCTACAGTTTCTCCGCTTTCCTCACATTTTTTCTATTGTAGACAATTAAGAAAACCCCAGCTGCCAAAAGCAAGCCACCGATCAATAATAAATTGAACATATTGGTAGCTGTATCAGGAAGTCTTGAACCACCAGCCGAATAACTATCCCCACTGCCAATTGTTCCTTCACTAATCACTTCATCTGTATCACTCTGTTCCCCTTTTGCTGAAAATATAAGTGAAAATTGTGCAGCAAGACCTTGAAACTCATTACCTAAGTGAGCGGGAAATCGTACTGTAAAATGCAATTCTTCTTCACTGGACGGCTCCAAAAATCGTGGGGACAAGGTATTGAATTCTGCAAGTTTCCCATTATATAATTCTCCCTCACCGTCGCTAACTTCAAGGACCAGTTCATTAAATAATTTTTCTGAGCCACTATCATTTCGCAATGTCGTGAAGTACTCAAATCCCATTTCACCATTGTTCTGGATAACAATTGTCCTTGGAGCCCAATCTCCTGGTTTCATATTAGGCACATCGAATAAAACATCCTCAGGCATAATGTTAATCGCAATCTCCTGTTTATCCGCTTCTTCAGCAACCACCGCAGGGCCCGTCAGACTGAAACAGAGTACAACACTCGCTAGCACACCTATTATGGAAAAAATTATTTTCATAAACATCTTCCTCTTTTAAGACATAAATTTGTTGGAGGCGCGTCACTTTGCTTCAGCTGTTTCTTTTTGTTCCTTCTCTAGGGTGCTTAGCGTTCTCCAAATCGTGAAAATGGAATAGCCGAATAGTAAAATCCCAGGTAAAATAAGTAATAGCGCACTTCCTTCAGGAGATTGAGCAAAATTAATCAAATAACCTATATAAGGAATCGTGAATCCGCTATATACACCCACGACATTTTCAGCTAACACCGGGCTAGCGTCTACAGCATTATTATTGTCCCCTTTCGTTGTATAAAGGACCCCACTATTCGAGGTCGCAACCTCCGTTATCCGGTGGGTGACTAATTTATTTTCTTCTTCCATAAACGTGATAACATCACCATTTTGGAAATTTGTGCGCTGATCACCATCAACGGATTGGACCGCGATCACCGATCCTGTTTGAATGCCTGGCTCCATCGAACCGGATAGAACGGTCTTCAGTTGATAGCCAAATACTTCCGGCTCTCCACCTGACAGCTTTGTAAAGACAACCATTAAAGCTACACTGACCAATAAAATCATTAATACAGTGGATACAATCCGATTTACCCATTTCAAAACGCTACGTTTTTTCAATCTTCGACACCTTCCTCTTCAGGGCTTGTGTTATTGCTCGCGGCTTCTTCTTTATCTTCATTTTCTTCTACGTCACTATTTTCTTCATCATTCTTATCTTCTGTATTTTCCTTTTCGTCATTTGCCTGATTTTCTTGCTCCTCTTCGTCAGGAGTTTCATCTACGTCTTTACTCGTTGCATTAACTTCATCAGGTTTCTCTTCCGCTGGTGTTTCCTTTTCATCATCTTTTGTAGTTTCTTTCTCATCTTCTATGTTTTCATCTGTATTTGTCTGTTGCCCTGGAGGACAATTAATCTTAATCGATTTACTCCACGTTTCCTCTTCCGGATGACCATCATGTTGGTACGCAACAAATGCATATCTGCCCGGTTCACTGGCCTTAAAAGTCAGTTCCGTTGTTTCTCCACTTTTTAAAACCTTAATAATTCCTTCACCTTCACCAAGCTCCAGTTTATCTCCATGCTTTTCTGGATTACCATTTTCTATATAATAAACATCATAGGTGAGATCGCTTTGCATATCTCCATCCCCCGTATTTTTTATCTCTGTTTTTAGAGTAACGGGCTCACAACTCTTTATATTTTCGTTTCCATTCTGTATAAATGCTAATGAACTTTCATCCGCAACTTCCCAAACTCCTACAGAAACCATCCCATTCGCATCATTCGTTGTGGTAAAATAGGCAGAAGTATTCGCAGTTAAGTAGGTTGTAGAAAAGACCATTAAATACCAAATGATAATCAATTTACCGATAAGTAAAAGCAATTGAAAATTCGATCTATGTTTTCTTATGCGAGTCCTTCTCAATTACATCTCCACCTTTTTAAAATACTATTTATATGTATTCGTAAATACACTACTAGCGTAATGTACTTATGAATAAATAGAATGGGGAATGGGGTTGGAAGGAGAATGCATCTCCTTCCATTTCACCTTTTTAGTTAGAGTTTGATCTACCTTCCCTTTGCTCAGCCACAAATTCCCAAGTCAACTTCAGCTCATCACCCTGAAAATGATTTTGACTTCCATCATTATCTACAAACTTAAACTGTACGGAGAATTGCTCTGGTTTACTGTCAGCTGGGAATTCATCTAATACCTTCACAGGATTATCTGTTAACTCAGAAAGCAGTACTTCGGAAATTACTGCTCCCTCCTCCTTCGTTCGGTCTAAAAACTCCACGCGAATATGATCACCCAAGTCGTCACCATCATTTGACTTATTGTTATCAACAACATCATAGGATGAGTGTAAAATAACCTCGCTCATACCCACCGTGCCATCATTCGTAAGTTCAAATTTCCCGTCAACCGTATCCCCTGGAATGATATCTTTAATGTCAATGATGGTTTCCTTGTTCAAACCTAAGTCAAGTACTCCTGTTGCAAAGGTTTTTTGTGTAGGCTCTGTATCATTAAAATAGGCATAGGTTCCTCCACCTATTAACCCCAAACCCAGCACAGCAGTTGCAACACACAACATAATTCTGTTTTTAATGTTCATTTTTTCCCTCCCGTAAGTTATGAATCTATTTGATGCTCGTGTTGAAATGAGTGGTTAAGTATTTGTTATTGAATCTTATGTAGGAGGAGAGGTGATCTCTCCTCCATTATTTACTAATTATTTTCTTTCGCCTTCTCCCTGCATTCCTTCAAATGTCCACTCAAGTTCCAACGAATCACCTTGGAAAATGTTTTGATCTTTTTTGTTATCAACGAATTCGAACTGAACATATAGTTTATCTGAAGACCCTGCTTCAAGTTGTCCTCCTCTTTCACCTAACCAAGGAGATAAAATGTTCCCTTCGATTACATCAGGACTCATATCCTTAAGTTCTGATAGGGTCGCACTATAGATCACACCATCCACCTTGTCTTCATTCCACAAGAAGTTAACTTGAATATGATCTCCAAAGTCTACACCAAGATTATCTTCTTCACCTGATACGGTATAATCTGTTGCCAAATTAATTTCAGCAATATCTAATGACCCGCCATTAGTCAGTTCAAAAGAACGTGTCATCCAATCTCCAGGCTTCATATTCTCCACTTCAATAATCGTTGTAGGATTAGCACTTAAATCCAGTGTACCTGCTGCAAAGTCACCTGTTGCTTCTGCTGTATCACTAAAATAAGCAAACGTACCTCCACCGATTAATCCCAATCCTAATACTGCTGTTGCTACACCCATTCCCAGTTTTTTCTTAATACCCATTTTGTTTCCTCCCCATATTTGTTTTTGTTTGATGCACATATCTAAAGTCCCAGAAAACTCTCGCTGCTTTTTCTACTGTTTAATACAAATAATTTCCTGTACTAGTGTATTATTTTCTAGTACAATAAATTCAAGCTTACCGAGATAAACTCAGATACAGCGATTATCCTCCCTTCTTTATGTATAATGACAATGAACCGTTCTTTTTAAGAATGATTATGTTAGTTATAACGAACGATTAATTGAAGTATAGGTCATTTTTCTTAGATAGGAAAACCTCAAAATAACCCATTTATTCTATATAAAGAACAACAGTCTCACATTTACTCCTATATACTTCCATTTCCTTAGAATTGCATTTTTTTAAAATATTTTGTTTCTTATAAAGAATATCGAAGTCTGCCACATCAATGGATTCCATTTTTTTAAAAATAAATGCAAATAAGCCTTTCAAATTATCTAAAAGTTTTATATACTATAAATAGAAAAATGATGAGGAGTTTGGCCTATGAAGAAGTTTTCTATCCTGTTGATTGCTGTTGGCATAGTGTTCCTTGGCTTTGGAGGGTATGAATTGCTGCAGTCGCAACAAGCGCAGAATGACAGTCTTGTGGAGGCTAAAACACTGTTAGATGAGAGCAAAACAATTGAAAACAATAAAACGAATAACAATACGGCTCCTGACGACTTCAAACCATCTCCAGGTGAAACGGCGGGAATCTTGCATATTCCTAAACTCGAGTCTGATCTTCCTATTGTAGAAGGAACGCATGAGGATGAACTGGCAAAAGGTGTAGGACATTACAGTGGGACTGCTTACCCTCAGCAGGACGATCAAATTGTGCTTTCAGGCCATCGTGATACTGTATTTCGTCGTATGGGTGAACTCGAACTTGGGGATATTTTAACGGTTCAATTACCTTATGGAGATTTTTCCTATGAAATCGTAGAGACACAAATTGTGGATGCAGATGATCGTTCCATTATTGTTCCAACAGGGGAAGAAGTTCTAACACTTACCACATGTTATCCTTTTTCATATGTTGGAAATGCACCTGATCGCTACATTATTACCGCGGTACCGATTGCAGAAAATAACTAAAATCGATAGACGAAACACGTTTATTTCGATATAATTATCCATGCTTAGATCATTTTTTAAAAATTGCTTTAATCACATGAAATAGGAAGCACAGAGGAGAATATGAGTGAGTTCAAGACTAAATAAAAGACAAAATAAAAAAAGACGCAAATGGCCATATTGGGTCGGGGGGATTATTCTTGCTTTCCTTTTAGCTGTCGGTGGTTTCGCTTTCTATGTATACGATCAGGTTGGTGACACTGTTGCGACAATGCATGATCCATTAGAACGAGACAACAATCCCGAGCGTCAGGAAGAGATAAATAGACTCTTTAATGATAGTGATTCTCTTAATATTCTATTACTCGGGGTGGATGAACGCGAAGGTGACAGTGGGCGCTCTGATACCATGATTTTGATGTCGTTAAATCCAAGAACAAATTCCATGGACATGTTAAGTATTCCTCGGGATACGTATGTTAATATTCCCGGTCGTGGAATGGACAAGATTAACCATGCTTATGCATTCGGTGGCGTAGAATTAGCTGTTCAATCGGTGGAGGAAGCTTTCGATTTACCTGTGCATTTTTATGCGAGTGTGAATATGGAGGGATTTGAACAAGGAATCGATGCGCTTGGTGGTGTAACTGTTACAAACAATCTAGCATTCTCACAAGGAGGAACTAATTTTCCTGAAGGGGAAATTCGTCTGAATGGAGCCGAGGCATTAGATTATATCCGTATGCGAAAAGAGGACCCCCGTGGTGATATGGGGCGTAATGAACGCCAAAGAAATGTTGTGACAGCTGCAATAGATGAAGCAGCAAGTTTCTCAAGTATCACAAAAGTAGGCGAGATTCTTGGTATTCTTGGTGGCAATGTAAAGACGGATCTTGATATGGATCAAATGCAGACATTATTTAGCGATTACCGTGGCGTGCGTAATGATATACAGACACTAGAACTAGATGGAAGTGGGCAAACGATTAATGGCATTTGGTATTATGTCGTACCTGATTCGGAATTCAATCGAATATCAAATGAGATTAGAGAGCATATGGAAGCAAGCTAAAGAAAAAGGAGAAAAAGCCACCTGGATAACCTCATCAGCGTGGCTTTTCCTTGGATAAATTATAGAATCAAGAGGGGGTTCAATTTTGAAAAAAGTAATAGCGTTTATAGCGGGCATTCTGGTTGTATTACTTGCTGCTTGTTCTGGCGACGAGCCAACACCGAATGAACGTTTTGCTACATACGTTGAGCAATGGAACAATCAAGAATTTGAAAGTATGTATGAAATGATTTCATCCGATTCAACTGAAGCCTATCCAACAAGTGAGTATGTTGACAGGTATAATAAAATTTATCAGGATATTGGTGTATCCGAGTTAAATGTAACCTATGAAGAATTGAATGAAGAAGAACTGGACACCGCAATGGAAGAAGGCACAGCAAGCCTCCCTTTTTCTGTGGAAATGGAAACAATTGCAGGAGCCATAAACTTTGATTATGAAGCAACGTTAATACTAGAAAGTATCGGCGAAGAGGAGGAAGAAAATTGGTTTGTACAATGGGACCCTGGATTTATTTTCCCGGAAATGAAAGATGGCGGTGAAATTAGCATACAAACGGAGGCACCTACACGAGGCGAGATTCTTGACCGCAATCAGATACCTTTAGCCATGAATGATATCGTTTATGAAGTTGGTATTGTTCCCGAAGAATTAGGAGAAAATCCAGAGCAAGCAAAAGAAGATATCGCTGAATTACTCCATATGACTGTCGATGGAATTGACTCCGTTTTAGGCGCTGACTGGGTCGAGCCAAATTTATTCGTCCCATTAAAAGAAGTTCCCCAAACAAATGAAGAAGTTTTAAACGAGCTATGGGAGATCCCTGGAGTTGCAGGGAGCGAAGTAACCGGACGTGTTTATCCAGCAGGTGAAGCAGCGGGTCATCTCGTCGGTAATATCAGGCAAGTCACGGCTGATGACCTAAAAGAACAGGAATCTGGTGAATATGACCAAAATGATATGATTGGGGCACGTGGGCTCGAATTATTATATGAAGATCGTCTTAAAGGGGATAAAGGGATTAAAATAATTGTGTCAAACCAAGATATGGAAGATGTGGTGTTGGCTGAGCAACCTGTTGAAGATGGTGAAAATATTACACTAACGATTGATGTAAATGTTCAAGAGGAAATTTACGAATCCTTTGATGGCGAAGCTGGGACATCAGCAGCGATTGACCCGAAATCCGGAGAGACATTAGCACTTGTAAGCAGTCCATCGTTTGATCCGAATGACCTGCTATATGATAATTCGCAGGAGCTGTGGGATGATCTGCAAAACGATGAACAATCGCCGTTGACAAATCGATTCCAAGCGACATATGCTCCTGGGTCTGTCATAAAACCTGTAACAGCAGCGATTGGTTTAGGAAGTGGAAGCCTTGACCCTAATGAGGGTATTGAAATTAATGGACTCACCTGGAACAACGGTGAAGGTTGGGGCGATTATGAAGTAAGGCGTGTATCGGAATCCGATGGCCCAGTAGATTTAAATGATGCATTAGTCCGCTCAGATAATATTTATTTTGCGATGCAGGCAATTGAAATGGGTAGCGAAACGCTTATTAACGGATTCGAGCAATTTGGATTTGCAGAAGATTTTCCATTTGAATACCCGATTGAAACATCTACTATATCGGCAGACGGAACAATTAACGATGAAGTTCTTTTAGCGAATACAAGCTATGGACAAGGTGAAATTGAGATGAGTGCACTTCATTTAGCAACAACGTATACACCATTATTAAATGAAGGAAATATGATTAAACCTACACTTCTAACATCAGAAGATACGGGGCAAATTTGGCGGGAAGGATTGGTCTCTCCTGAAGATGCTAACTTAATCAGTGAGGCTTTACGAGATGTCGTGACAGATGGCACTGCCCAAGAAGCGCAGGAAGCAGATTTTCCGATTTCAGGGAAAACCGGAACCGCTGAACTAAAACTTACGGCTGATGATGAAGATGGAGAAACAAACAGCTGGTTTGTTGGATATCCAACCGAAGAACAGGATATCCTGATATCCATGATGATGGAACAGACACAAGATATGGAAAGCGGGTATAACGTTGAAGTAGCGACCGATATCTTGATGGAGTTGGAATAATTTTAATAGAAAAAATCTACTCTAGTTGGAGTAGATTTTTTCTATTTCTATTCTACTTTTTATACTGCATATACACCGTTTGCGTGATGAGGAAATCTTCCACACCATGTTTTCCATCTGTACCACCTAATCCTGATTTACGTATGCCGGCATGATAACCCTGTACAGCTTCAAAATTCTCGCGGTTCACGTACGTCTCACCGAATTTTAGTTCATTAACAACTCGCATCGCCTCATGAAGATCATCTGTGTAAACAGATGATGATAATCCATATTCGGTGTCATTTCCATATTCAATTGCTTCATTTAGCGTTTTAAATGTCATAACAGGTATAACCGGGCCGAAAATCTCTTCCTGAATTATTTTGCTATCCTGTTTTACATTCTTAATAATAGTAGGCTCCAGGAAATAACCTTTATCCATGGATGGTCGATTTCCGCCAGTTACGATTTCTCCTCCTGCACTCACTGCTTCCCTAACCATGTTTTCGACTTCTTCCAGGCGGTCCTGGCTGATAAGCGGTCCCATGTCAGCAGATTCGCTTTCCCGGGGATCGGCTATGGACGTATTTTCGAAAGCTTCTTTTAGTTTTTCAATAAATGTATCAGCGATCGATTCCTGAACATAGATACGTTCAGCATTTGTGCAGGCTTGTCCATTGTTCGCCAGCCTTGATGTTTTAATGCTTTCTACAGCCAAATCAATATCTGCGTTTTCGGTTACAATAGCCGGTGCTTTTCCGCCTAACTCCAGATTTACTTTTGTAATACTCTGAGCGGCAGCTTCCATCACTTTTGTACCTGCATCAATACTGCCGGTCATGGAAATCATATCGACATTTGGATGAGATGCAAGTGCATTCCCTAATTTCCCGCCGGTTCCAGTTATGAAATTATAAACACCAGCTGGCACTTCATCCATTTCATCGAGCAATTTTGTAAATTTTGCTGCTGTGTTTGGCGTTTTTTGACTTGGTTTTAATACAATTGAGCAACCGGTTACCAGTGCTGTAGCTACTTTACGTGCAAGAATGAATACTGGGAAATTCCATGGAACTATCCCGCCTACAACACCAATCGGTTTTTTGAACATGAAAATATTCTCGTTTGGACGATCACTTGGAACAATCTCACCTTCCATTCGACGTGCCCATTCCGACATATACTCGAAATAATCAATCGCTAAATCGACCTCACCACTAGCAAGATCATAGTCTTTTCCCTGCTCTTCTTGAAGAAGGTCAATAAATTCCTTTCGATTAGCTTCTATCTTTTCACCGAGTTTACGTACGATTTTGCCCCGTTCAATGGCAGGCTTCTGCTCCCAGCTGATTTGTGCTTGTTTAGCAGCATCGACTGCTTTATGAACATCTTCCGCTGTGCCGTCTTTAATTTTAGCAATCACTTCTTCGGTAGAGGGGTTAATAATATCTATTGTGTCATTAGATGTAGAATCTATGAATTTTCCATTAATATAGATTTGATGTGTTTGCATGTTAAACCTCCTTGGTACGTTTGTCTAATAATTCTATTCCACTTTCTAGTGGCTTTTAAACAAACAAAGAAACATGCGCAGATCAGAGTAATTTCAATAATGTATAAAAGGCGTCTTCATCTCGTTCATCTAACGCTTTATCGATCAAGCGTATTTTGTTTAAGCGTTCTAATTCGTCAATAATAATTTCGTTTTCTACATTTATTTGTTCTGTTGTCCCTATATAGAACGGGGCAGCAATGGAATCTAATAAAATAACAAAGTCAGGCATTAATATGAGCTCGCTCATCGCTATATAAATGATATTCTCGCCTTTTTGAAAAGCAAATTCCGCTTCCAAATTCTCTATCATTTTCGTTCTCCGGTTAACGATAATTTCTCTTGCTTTCATTGGAACAAACTGATATTCTTCCTTATTTATGTACACCGTGAAATATGGAGGTGATACAATTACATATAATTTAGCTGAATCGGCTTTAATATGATAGGGTTTAAACTCCTTAACAGTGACCACCATTTTTTGAGCCTCCATCTTTTAAAATATCATTCTTTATAGAGAACACACAATTATAATATGATAACTAGATGTCGTTTGTCAATACTTTTTGCGTTATTAAGAACGTGTTATGCGTAAAGAAGCATCCCCAGTCTGGAAATGCTCCCCTTTTCTTATAAATATCTTACTAGCGTGTTGAACGCTTCTTCATCCCGCTCATCTAAGGCTTTATCGATTAATCGTTTCACATTTTCATTTTCTAATTCACGAATCATGATTGCGCTTTCATTTATTCGGTCAGTTGTATTTTCACTTATATAATAAGGCTCGGCGATGGAATGCAGTTGATTTACGAAATCAGGAAGTAAAATTAATTCAGAAATGGTCATATATACGACTTCTTTTCCTTTTTGAAAAGCAAATTTTGCTTCAACGTTTTCAACTTTTCTTGTCCTACGATTAATACGTATTTCCTTCGCCTCAACTGGGATAAATTGGTATACCTTTTGATTAATCAACACGGAAAAATATTGATATGCCAGAATAACACGTACATAATCGACTTCAGCTTTAATATAATATGGCTTTAGCATGTTAACAGTTACCACCAGTCCCACCCCCATTTTTAAAATGTATATAAATTTTCAGTTAATTAATTTTACACTATATTTTTGTAAAATACAAGTGATAGTTGAATTTAAATATTAAAGGCAACCTCACCAAAAAAATTGGACGGTTGCCTTTTCATCTATTGTATTATTTTCCCTGTTACAAAATTTATGATGTCTTGTAGCTCATTTTCTGTAAACGTATATTGTTGTTCATGTAATTCTAGATATTCACCGGCATTGTTTAAATCCTGGATCCCTTTTTTCATGTAAAATTTATAGGGGTTATTGAGTTTGTTAATTTCATTTTCAAATTTTTCATCTGTGCCAGCCGTAACTGCTTCTTCATACAAATCAACGATTGATTCCCCTTCCCGCGCCGGGAAAAATTCATGTGGATCTGTACTATCAAAAATACAGAAATCAAGCGCACGTACAAGTACCATATCGATACTGTTTGGATCAAAGCTGCAGTGATACATTTCTATATCAAAGCCGTGCTCCTCACAAGCTTTTGCAATTTTTTTCATGAACGTGGACTTGCCTGTTCCTGCTCTACCTTTGATAAAATACACATTAGATAAATTTTCTATTAAATGTGGAACTACATTTACCACCCCATCCTGCGTGTTGGTGCCGAATAGGCGGTGGTATGTGTGTGTACTTTCGTTACTTTTAGGGGCATCTTTCAAGAGATTTGTAATAAAACTTTTAGCAAGCTGATCAGCCTTATCGAAATCCATTTCACCAATGTAAATTTCCTCAAGATCATCATGGATCTTCAGACCTGTGGAGAAATTATCGTATGCAGCTTGCGTATGGCTTTGGTACTGATTATTTATCCCCAACAAATCATCTGGTAAAAGTTCATCATTTAAAAACAAATTCAGGTCAATGTCAATGGCTCCTGGGATTTCAGATAAGGAAAGTTGGTCGACTATAATTGCAAGCGACAATTCACGAATGATGACCCCATCTAAAAATTTGTTGCCTAACGTACTGTGTAGAATTTCAAGATCAAAATCTGCTTCATATTTTTTGATTAATTGAGTTATGACAGTTGTTTTTAATGTATTTGAAGGGTGTTTCAAAACAATAATCTGTTTCATACTTTCAATATTCGAATCCAAATGATTAATAAAACCTTCCGCCGTGTTACCAGTTACATAGTAATACTGATTGGACAAGGAGACACTTCCCTTTTAAGATTATTATCTTTTATTTTATGTATACTCTTAATTGTAGGTGCATTATTCTATGTTAACATAACTTTTTAGAAAACTTGGTTGTCACTTAGCCTTTAGATGACAACCAAAATCCACACTTATGCGGTTAAGAATGTTTTTATACTTAACCGCCAAACCAAAAAGCCGTCAAATCCCATAACTTGATTTGACGGCTTTCTATTAGCTCCCTGCTAACACAGCTCTTTCCTTCTCCGTAAAAACCCGTGACCTTGTCAGGAACCTTTTTCCTTCAGGCCCCTCCAGCGAAAACATTCCGCCACGTCCATCCACAGCGTCGATGATTAGCTGCGTGTGTTTCCAGTATTCAAATTGATCTTTTGCCATGAAAAAGGGTGTTTCTGCGATTTCGCCAAGCAGAATGTCCGAATCACCTGTACGAAACTCGTCTCGGGGATAGCACATTGGTGAACTTCCATCACAGCAGCCTCCTGACTGATGAAACATCAACGGTCCGTGTACATCTTTTAATGTATCGATCAAGGCATGCGCCTCATCCGTCACGGTTACGCGTTCAACCATTTTCATCATCCTTTCTGTAATACTGTATGCGAAAAAGGAGTCGGATTTTACTACCTATCCAACTCCTCTCTCTGTTAGCAAATAAATTCATGCTTTAAAATAACCCAGCATTCTCTTCACTATAGCTGATGAGTAAATTTTTCGTTTGCTGATAGTGACCAAGCATCATCAGATGATTTTCACGGCCGATACCGGATTTTTTATATCCACCAAATGCCGCGTGTGCTGGATACTGGTGATAACAATTTGTCCACACACGACCTGCTTGAATTCCACGTCCAAAGCGATATGCTGTATTAATATTACGTGTCCATACACCCGCACCTAAGCCGTAAAGCGTGTCATTTGCGATTTCCATGGCTTCTTCTTTATCTTTAAATGTCGTAACAGAAAGCACGGGGCCAAAGATTTCCTCTTGGAAAATACGCATTTTATTATCGCCTTCGAAAATAGTTGGCTCAACGTAATAACCGCCACCGAGTTCCCCATCAAGCTCGTTAACATTTCCACCAACAAGTACTTTAGCACCTTCTTGTTTTCCAATATCCAGATAGGAAATGATTTTTTCCATTTGTTCCTGAGAAGCCTGAGCACCCATCATGGTATCGGAATCAAGCGGATGACCTATTTTTATTTGGTTAACACGCTCAATGACGCGCTCCATAAATTTATCGTAAATCGATTCATGTACAATTGCACGGGATGGACATGTACAGACCTCCCCTTGATTCAAGGCAAACATAACAAACCCTTCAACCGCTTTGTCTAAAAATCCATCATCTGCATCCATTACATCTTCAAAGAAAATATTTGGAGATTTCCCACCAAGCTCTAGCGTAACCGGGATGATATTTTCCGAAGCATACTGCATAATCAAGCGTCCTGTTGTTGTTTCCCCTGTGAACGCTACCTTCGAAATTCTACTGTTTGAAGCAAGTGGTTTTCCAGCCTCTACGCCAAATCCATTCACAATATTGACTACACCAGGTGGCAAGAGATCCTTAATAAGATCTATCAGCACATGAATTGATGCTGGCGTTTGTTCCGCTAGTGATAGGCAACTGTATCATCATCAATCTGACTCAGTCCACCTTCTTGTGCACGAACCGCCCCGGCGAAATAACGGTAATGATCTGCTGCGAGCGGGATATCTGCAGCCAGGCCTTCCCGTACCGCTTTCCCATTGTCCCATGTTTCGGCAACTGCAAGCATTTCCAAATTTCCCTCAATTCGATCCGCTATTTTATTAAGGATGTTCGCCCGCTCGGCAACTGCCGTTTTCCCCCAAGCATCCTTAGCAGCATCTGCCGCATCAACAGCCGCTTCCACATCTTCCTTCGTCGATCTGGCCATTTCACAAAATACCTCACCAGTTACAGGGCTTACATTTTCAAAATACTTTCCATTCGCTGGCGGCCGGTACTTGCCGCCTATAAAATTATCATACTTTGCTTTGAAGGTTACGAGCGAACCTTCCGTATTTGGATTTTTATACCTCATGTAATTCCTCCCTGTTATCATGCAATCGCTTACAATATTGATGAAAAACTTAGATGAGATTCTACTATCAATTATACCAGTATCTTCAGAATAATTTCAACTATTAGATACTATCTTTAATTAAAAACTCTCATCACAATAGATCACCCTTGCCGAGGCAAGGAGGCTGAAGCCGTGCCCTAAGGTGCGCAACAGTCCGGAGCGGAAATCAACAGGCACTACTCCATCTTTTATATCAACTACGAAGGTTTAAAACAACAATCATTACAAAAAGAACCTAAATAAAAAACGCTGGCATTCATCCAACGTCTTTTGAAGTATTCGTTTTCCCGGAAGTATTTTAAAATGATCGCTCCCGAGTTCTATCTATGGATATGATTTCAAATAAAAAAAGCTAACCTCAACATTCAAGGTTCCAGCAACTACGCTTTATTTTACTTCCGGAAGTACACGTACTTCTTGTTCCATGGAAGCTTGACAAAGTGGACACGTCGGCTCTTCTTCAAAACTGTACGACTCCCTCATCCAGCCTTGACATTCATCACTACTGCAGGCCCACACATTCGTTTCCACTTCTGGAATAGGCTCTTTTGGTCCACGAGAAAATGACATAATTGCATCCCCTTTCTTGGTACACTTCCTATTATAC
This sequence comes from Virgibacillus sp. NKC19-16, assembly GCF_021560035.1. Lineage (NCBI taxonomy): Bacteria > Bacillati > Bacillota > Bacilli > Caryophanales > Bacillaceae > Virgibacillus > Virgibacillus salidurans. Next base: position 2,575,023 of record NZ_CP074373.1, read on the forward strand.
TCCTTTCTTTTCAACAAAGAAAGGCTTCTCAGCAAATCGTTACTGCTATAACAAGGATTACCTATTACAAGGTCTTATATACCTCCTTCAATGTTGCGGGATTAAATCACTTTTTTAACAACCTCCTCAAATACATGCAGCGCTTTTGGATGAAACTCCTGATGATTTTTTATAATCGAAAAGTTTCGCTGCATTGGCGTTTCCTCAACCTTAAGCCTTTGAATCAAATCCAACTGCAATTCCTTTTTCAGCGTCAATTCTGACAGCAAGCTAATCCCAAGCCCGGAAGCCACTCCCTCCTTGATAACTTGCGTGCTCCCAAATGTCAGCACACGCTCCGGTTGAATCATATGATCCTCAAAAAAATCCTCAAGCATTTTACGTGTTCCTGATCCTTCTTCACGAATAATCCATGTATGTCTCTCTAAATCCGCGCTTGCAATCGTGTCTTTCTCCGTCAAAGAATGATTTTTACCGGCAATAACAAACATTTCATCAATGGCAAAATGCTCCACAGCAAGCTGCCGATGGGAAAAGTCACCTTCAATCAAGCCAATATCAATCTCATGGTTCAGCAGTTTCTGGCCAATATCTTCTGTGTTACCAATCGTAACTGCTGGTAAAATCCGCGGATAGACACGTTGCAGGTGCGCCAAAATCTGTGGAAGCAAATATTCCCCTATTGTATAACTGGCGCCAATTCTCAATTCTCCTCCCGGCTCATTTTTTAAATCGGAAACAAGCACCTTCATCTGCTCATAATTTCTCAAAATTCCCTTCGCATACTGATAAACAATTTCTCCAGCTTTATTCTGTTGAACAAATTTATTATTCCGTTCCAACAACCGAACACCAAACTCCTTCTCAAGCGAAGCAATATACTGACTCACCGCAGGCTGGGACATATGCAGTCCTTCAGCAGCTCTGGAAAAGTTTCCACGTTCCACTACTTCTACAAATACGATTAAATGTTGATCCAAATTTTGCTGCCTCCCTTTTATGAACGTGCAATACCCTATATTATATCACAAACTATAAGTAAAACTTATTGTATGCATTATATTTATTTATTTTCCTTATCATAAAACGGCCTTTATAATAAATAATAGACATAGAAAGAGAGGCGCATCATATGACATCTTTCAGACAGCAAAATAGCTATTGGAAAAAACTTATTCTTGGGATTGGATTTACATTTATCATAGCAATCATAGGCTACCTGCTCGCATTGGTCCCAGGATTCAACCGGGTAGGGCCGCTCGCGAGCGCCATTATTCTTGCCATTATTTATCGGCAAATTTTCGGATATCCGGAGTTTCTTCGGATCGGAATTCAATTTTCTGCTAAATATTTGCTTCGCTTTGCGATCATTTTGTATGGTTTAAAATTAAACATCGACGTGATTTTCGAAGACGGGCTTGGGTTGCTTGCACAAGGAGCATTAGCGATTGTATTTTCCATTCTCCTTACCGTATATTTAGCCAAACTTTTCAAAGCAAATCAGCAGCTTGCCTTATTACTTGGAGTGGGGACTGGTGTATGCGGAGCGGCCGCGATTGCGGCTGTGTCACCTGTTATCAAGGCAAAAGAGGAAGATACGGCCATCGGCGTTGGGATCATTGCACTTATTGGAACGGTTTTTTCAATTATATATGCCATCTTGCAGCCAATCCTTCCGTTAACAGATATAGAGTACGGGACATGGGCTGGACTCAGCCTGCATGAGCTTGCACATGTTGCCTTAGCTGCGGAACCAGCTGGTGAAGAAGCACTCGCCATTGCATTATTAGCTAAGCTAGGACGCGTTTTTCTGCTTGTTCCACTCTGCTTTGTATTGATTTTTTGGATGAAAAATCGAAAGCAAACAGATGCAGATGGTCAGGCTAAGGTGAGCTTTCCATGGTTCTTACTCGGGTTTATTGCGATGAGTCTTTTTGGAAGTTATGTACTTGGGGCCTATATTCCAGTTTCAGAAGGGTTTATGAATGGGATTGATGGTATGACGACATTTATCCTGACTTCTGCCATGGTCGGGCTCGGATTAAATGTTAGCTTGAAGGACGTTAAAGATAAAGCACTCCGTCCGCTTCTGGCGATGGTTATTACATCCGTATTGCTTTCCGTAATGATGTTTTGGATTGTCACATTATAAAAGTGAGCTCCACCGCTAAGTGGAGCCTCCTTTCACAATCATATCGCAAACCGCTCAATTGCTTTTGCGACTCCGTCCTTATCATTCCTATCTGTCACATAATCGGCAACATTTTTAATCGCTTCCTGGGCATTTCCCATTGCGACGCCTATTCCGGCCTCTTGAATCATTTTAATATCATTCAAACTATCGCCAACGGCCATAATCTCATCCATCGTAATGCCGATTTCTCTGCATACAAAATGAAGGGCTACTGCCTTACTTACTCCCTCAGGATTTGCCTCTACATTTGTCGGCAGTGAGTTCGTTAACTCTAGCCCTTCAAAATAGGAAAGCTCTTCAACCATTGCATCAAGCTTACTCTTATCTAGGGAGCTGCACCCGAATTTGAGCCATTCATGGTCATAAAAATTTTCCGGGCGACTGTCGCGGTAGATACCAGTTGTAGAAACCATCCATTGTTGCATACCCATTTCTTTTCCAATTTCCCACATTTTTTCTATTTTTTCCGTTTCCAGTAAATGCTGATCCAATAATGTTTTATCCACCGTATAAATTTCTCCACCATTGGATGTAATAAGGTAAGACGTGAGATTTAGCAGCTCTGCATAGGGATAGCATGTATCGAGCGATCTTCCTGTGCTTAAAACCACATGTATGTCACTAGCCAATGCTTTTGCAATGACTGCTTGTGTCAGTTCAGAGATCTCAAGTTCGTTATTCAATAGCGTTCCGTCCATATCGAGTGCAATTAATTTTATTTGTTTATTTTCTACCATGAAAATGTTCCTCCAAGTCGGTTATACTGATTGTGTTTAAACTCTCCTATGTTAGTTTAATATACTTCGATTAGGGTGACAATTGTTCAACTTATAAATTCCTTTTTCAATCGGTTCATTCGCAGCAAAAAATAGCCAACGGTAGCCAAAGGAACGACTGTAACAAGAACAATCATCCATATCCCCATTGCTCCATTCCCTTGCGCAGATTGAGCCATCTCCCAGGTAATTAAAGAAAAAATAGCAACCACTTCGAAGTTTATTACCGAAAGCATCAATCGGGATTCCCTATACAGCTTCGGTGCGTTTTGTTCCGTCACTTTTACAGGATAATTATGGGTATGTGGAACTCTCCCTAAAAAGAATAACAGCATGAACATAGGAAGTGATATAAACGGAAGCATAAAAATGGCTCCCTTGCCTCCCCAATTATCCGCTTCACCGGCTGCATTAAAGTGGATTGGAACTTCATCTGGCAACTTACTATACATGAAAATCGCATAGACAAACATCGTGATAATTAATATAAAGGCAAATAAATGGAAAACGTTCTCCCACGTACTTGCTGGAATCTTTATATTCGGCTGATCTTTCATTATCATCACCTTCTACCATACATAAAATTGAAATACGAACACCTTTAAGTAAACCTCAATAGAAGCACCTCTCCTTACTATAAATCGTTTCTGAAAACCTCGACTTCATGTAAAAATTTCTCCATTTTTACGAGCCGTTCTTGTGCCTCTTCAACAGATATAGGCAGGAACTTGATTTCTCCCTTTGGCACGAGCTGAGCGATCTTCGGTAGATCTGTGGAAATAACTGTCCCTATTCGAGGATAACCACCAGTCGTTTGCCTGTCAGCCATCAAAATAATTGGCTGCCCATTACTTGGGATTTGAATACCTCCAAAAGGAACGGCGTCTGAAAAGATTTCTGCTTCCTCTTTTACTTCAACTTTCTCCGATTTAAGCCGGTATCCCATTCTATTCGAATTTGCATCAACGATATGTATGGAGCTGAAAAATCTTTCACGCGCTTCTTTCGTAAAAAGATTTGTATGCGGACCTTCGACTACAGCTACTTCAATCGCATTTTTATAAGTAGGGATAAATTTTTTCTGCAGACCAGTACCATGCGGGGCATCCATCGGAAACCCATAGATTTGATCAGAACGTTCGAGTGACGAACCAAACCCACTCTTCAGATCTGTTGCCATGCTTCCAAATAGAGCCGGGACATCCAAACCACCCGCTACCGCAATATATGCACGCACTCCGAATTGATGCTTTCCAAAGGTGAGTTTATCTCCTTTATCCATATGTACAGTGGTCCATAATGGGATCTCGTTTTCATTTATTTTTGCTTCAAGATCAGCGCCGGTTATTGCAATTGTAAGTGGCGTACATGCTTCAAGCACCGGCCCGAGCAAAGTTACCTCAAGACATGCTGCGCTCCGCGGATTACCTGCAAGAATGTTTGCAAGTTGTAGTGCGAATCTATCCATCGCACCTGATACAGGTATACCATATTGTTGATAGCCCGAGCGCCCCATGTCCTGGAATGTCGTGAGAATACCTGGCTTGATTACATGGAATAGTTGTTGGCTTTGCACTGGATTCACCTCCTTGATTTCTTATTCGAATGGAGAAGCGCAATCATACTCCAAATCTCACTACTTCCACTCCTCTTGCATCAAGCGCCTCACGTAACTTCTCCACAAAACGAACAGCATGCGCACCATCACCATGCACACATACCGTATCGGCTTCTATCTGAACAAGCGCTCCATTGACCGCTTCCACTACGCCGTCCCTTATCATTCGCTCCACCTGTTTAACAGCTACATCCACATCCTCAATGACTGCACCAGCTTGCCGCCTTGGTGTTAAGCTGCCATCCGGCTGATACGTACGATCTGCGAATACCTCTGATACAACACGTAAACCTCTATCACGTCCTGCAGCTAATAGCTCACTTCCAGCTAATCCGTACAACATCAAGTTGGAATCAAGATCATAAACAGCACTTGCAATGGCATCTGCTGCCCCTCGGTCAAACCCGGCCAAATTATACAGTGCTCCGTGTGGCTTCACATATTGCATTTTTACATCATGAATCTGGCAAAATGCCTGCAAAGCCCCAATTTGGTAGACTAGGAGACGATAGATCTCATCAGCGGAAAAATCAATCATCCGCCGACCGAAGCCTGCTATGTCGGGAAAACCAGGATGTGCGCCAACAGCTACGTGATATTTTTTAGCTAATCCGACTGTTTTATCCATCACATTTGGGTCCCCAGCATGGGATCCGCATGCAATATTCGCTGAGGTAATATGTTCCAGCAAACGTTCATCTGCGCCAAACGTATAGGCTCCAAAACTTTCGCCCATATCACAATTGATATCAATTATCATTTTCAACCACCCTTGTCCATTTGTATTTCGAATTGTCCAGTTTCGACCTGCTCTGTTATTTGCTCAAACTCACGCTCTGACACACAATAAAAACGAATCCGATCACCGGCGTGAAATAAGAAAGCATCTTCAGCACTTTTATCAAATAATGGAAGCGGCGTTTTGCCAATAATATTCCATCCCCCTGGCGACTCCACAGGATAAATGCCTGTCTGTTCATGTGCGATGCCAACCGATCCGGCAGCCATCGACTTGCGCGGCTCTTCCAACCGTGGTGTTGCAATTTTTTTATCAAGTCCACCAAGGTACGGAAAACCAGGTAAAAATCCAAGCATGTAAACAAGATAATCCGGTTTTTGATGAATGTCGACCACATCCGACACATCCAGTTGATTGAAAGAGGCAACCCGTTCCAAGGCAGGTCCGTTCTCCCCGCCATACACAACCGGAACATGGAAAATACGGGAGGTCCCACGCTTCTCATGCCACGAAATGTCACGTAAATTGCTCACCTTTTCAGCAATCTCTTTAAACCTTATTTTATGCGGTTCATAGTAAATAGTCACCGAGTCAAACGCCGGCACCCATTCCACAACACCAGCAATTGCAGCTGCCTCTAGCTTCATACAGAACCCCCGTATTTCAGCATTCAATTCTGGAGAAACATCACCAGAAAAATTCACCTTAAGTGCCGAATCGCCAACAGCTTGCAGTGAAAAACGCATCACGATCAACCCCCTTCTTAAAAGAGTAATTACTAATATGATAGCATAAATCCACTATTATATTCGATCATACCCACATACTTGTAAGGTGAGAAGCATACATCCCACACAAACCCCTTCGACAAATATTGACAAAATGCGGGGCGTGACAGGTACTTTATGAAAACGCATTCTTTTTGCTTGCTGATCTAGTAAAATATTTGTATGATAGACTCACTTCATAGTTTAGGGGGGAAATGTATGCTACCAGCAACATGGAACTGGTTATGGGAGAAGCATGATCAGGTAAAAGATTTGTTTACGTTCTTCGTCAAACCGAGTGCCTCAAACATTGGAACTAGAAAATCAGATGATGACAACCAATCCGTAAATAACAATGGAAACGGGGGTAGCAATCGCAGTTATAAGCCCGCACAATTAATTGGATTATTTTTAGGGCCATTATTATTTCTTATCACCTACTTCTTTGTCTCACCTGAAGGGCTGTCAGACGAAGGAATTGCTATACTGGCAAGTACCATTTGGATTGCAGTTTGGTGGATGACGGAAGCAATCCCGATCCCAGCAACTTCCCTTTTACCAATTATTTTATTTCCTATGACTGCCGGATTGAATATTGATGCAACAACATCGGCTTATGGAAACGATACCATCTTTTTATTTATGGGTGGATTTATGATTGCATTGGCCATGGAAAGATGGAATCTACATAAGCGTATTGCCTTAACTATTATTTCCGTTATTGGTACAAGCATCAATCGCATTATTCTCGGTTTTATGGTTGCGACAGGATTCCTGTCCATGTGGATTTCCAATACCGCAACAGCCATGATGATGGTTCCGATTGGTCTTGCGATTATCTATCAGGTATCAGATGCTCTAAAAGATGACCCATCTGTTGATACATCCACAGAGAATTTCGGTTTTGGTAAAGCGATGATGTTGAGCATTGCCTATTCCGCTTCGATTGGAGGCATTGCAACGATTATCGGAACGCCGCCGAACACACTACTGGCAGGCGCGCTCAATGAAATCTATGGTATTGATCTGTCCTTTGCAACCTGGATGCTCTTTGGTGTCCCGCTTGCCTGGGTATTCATTTTCATCGTATGGTTTTATTTGGTGAAGGTAGCTTTTCCATTGAAAATAAAAGAATTACCTGGTGGAAAAGCAGTGATTCAATCGGAGAAGAAGAAACTCGGAACTGCGTCGTATGAGGAAAAGGCAGTATTTACCGTGTTTGTTTTAGCAGCTTTAGCCTGGATCACACGTACCTTTGTGTTAAATGAATATGTCAGCGAAAATATCGATGATGCAATTATTGCAATAGCTGCCGCACTAATTCTATTTATCGTTCCTGCAAAAAATGAAAAAGGCGGGCATCTGCTTAACTGGGACGCTGCTGTTAAATTACCATGGGGAATTCTATTACTTTTCGGTGGTGGTCTTGCCATTGCGGCAGGGTTTACAGAATCCGGACTGTCCGAATGGATTGGCGGGCAATTGGAAGGACTACAAGGAGTTTCCATTTTCCTTATCATACTTACTGTAAGTGCTCTGGTGATTTTCTTAACTGAAATCACATCTAACACCGCAACCGCATCGATGATGTTTCCGATTATGGCATCCTTAGCTGCAGCATTAAACATTCATCCATACAGTGTCATGATAGCAGCTGCAGTAGCCGCATCATGTGCATTTATGCTCCCTGTCGCTACACCGCCAAACGCTGTCGTATTCGGTTCAGGCTACTTAAGAATACCCGATATGGCAAAAGCAGGGTTTGCCTTAAATTTAACTGGCATAATTCTCGTTACCATTGGAATTTATTTCTTAGTCCCACTCGTATGGGGGATTGATTTAACCTCATTACCGGACGTTTTAAAATAACGATAGAAGGAGACTATTACGAATGAATAGTCTCCTTTCTTTTGTTCCTGCTTCTAATGAAAACCACATAAGCTACAGGTAAGATGGCTGTGAGTATCACTAACCCTGACCATCCTGCCACGTTCCATAATGGCCCAAGTGCGGAGCTGCCAAGTGCTACTCCGATATAATAGGCTACTAGATACAGGCTTGCGGCACTTCCTTTATGATGAGTCGCCTGCTCCCCTACATTTGTTGCTGTTAATGAATGGGCTGTAAAAAATCCGAGACATGAAACACATAACCCAATAATAATCACGAAAAGGGAGCTGCTTAATGTTAAGAATATCCCCATCGTTAATATGATAACACCGATAACGCGAATTTTACTGAGGCCAAATTTTCCTGCAAACCAGCCTGCCAGCGGCGAACCTATAACGCCAAGCCCGTACGCAAAAAAAGTATAGGAAATAGCTTGTAGGGATAAATCAAAAGGTTCTCCTTGCAAGTGAAACGGCAAATAGGTCCACATACCTGTAAACGAAAATTGCAAAACAATCCCGAGCCCAAAGACAAGTAATAGAGCGGGATTTTTAAAATGAAATAGAAAACCTTCGATATCACTAAGAAATGATAGATCACTAGAATGAAAAAAGCGCGATTTCGGAAGCATCAAATACACGGACGCAAGTACTATCAGTCCTACTACTGCCAAAATCAAAAATGCAACTTGCCATGAAAAATGATCTGTTATGTACCCGGTTAATACCCTTCCAACCATACCTCCAAGTGCATTACTCGAAATATAAAGTCCTGTTGCAACACCAACACTTCGTGGATCAATTTCTTCATTTAAGTATGCAATCGATGCGGCTGGCAATCCTGCTAATGCAAAGCCCTGAATAAAGCGAAGTGCGACAATAATGTAGAACGAATCAACCATTGGAATAATGAGAAATGGAATGACTGAGCCAATTAATGAAAGTTTAATAAACATCGTACGGCCAATACGATCCGAATAAAATCCGAGCACAATTAAACCAATAATGAGCCCAATAATTGTCATTGATAATACCAAGCTGGATTCAGAAACAGAGACACCGAATTCTTCCACAAAAACAGGGAGAAGCGGCTGTACAGCATACATACAGGCAAAAATAAAAAATGATGCCAACGCCAGGCTCACTGAAATTTTCCAAAAGTGCGCATCACGAATGGTATATTTGCTTTGCATCATCTCACTCCCTTTTTACTGCTACCTTCCAATTCAATCAAATACATATTTATTCCGTCCGGCCCCCATTCCAAACACCATGACCATAATCGCAACAATGATCAGCGTGAGTAATGGTACAGTCCACGCTTGAGTCACATCATATAAATAACCGATAAACATCGGTCCGACAGCGGCTAAAACGTACCCGAGCGACTGCGCCATTCCAGATAGCTCCGCAGCCTGTCTGGCGTTTCTTGCACGCATGCTTAAAAACGCCAATGCCAAAGCAAAACTTCCACTAAGCGTAAAACCTATTAAAATAGTACTGATCACCATTACCGTGTGTGAATTTCCAAATAGAAGCCCTCCATATCCGGTAACTGCAAACAACGCCATCACAAGCACGATTCCACGCTGCGATTTTAATCTACCAGCGATCATAGGTACAAGAAAACTGGCAGGCAAGCCGACAAATTGTGTAAATGATAGCAACCAGCCGGCTGTTGCCATACTTACACCATAATCATACAAAATTTCAGGCAACCAGGAAATGGTCACATAAAATAAAAAAGATTGCAGTCCCATAAATCCAGCTACTTGCCAGGCTAGCGGTGATTTGTACATTCGATTATCAGAAAAACGCACATTTCGCGTCTCATCACTATTGTCACCTTTTTCCATTTTAACAACAAAAGTAAAAATAATTATTCCAATTATTGCAGGAATGGTCCAGACAAGCAAAGCCAACTGCCACCCTAAATTCATGCCTGTTGCTACCGGGATACTCAGGCCTGAGGCTGTCGCAGCAACTATCCCCATTGCTGTTGTATACACACTTGTCATGAGCGCAACATGTGCTGGAAATTTTCCCTTAATGACGGCAGGTAACAGCACATTACAAATAGCAATACCAAGTCCAATGAATAACGTCCCAATAAAAAGGAGGACTATGAGTGAAACAGAACGCATACTGATACCAATCGATAGTACAATCAAGCCTAACAGAATCGTCCGTTCATTTGTCAATCGATTCCCAAGCTTGGGAGCTATTGGTGACATGACAGCAAATGCAATAAGCGGCAAACTTGTCAGCATCCCCGCGCTCCAATTCGACAGGCCTATATCATCACGAATGATTCCGATAAGCGGCCCGACTGAAGTAATCGAAGGACGCAGGTTAAACGCTACGAAAATAATGCCGGCCACTAATAAAAAACGATATAGCCTTATCTCTTTTTCCCTCTCCTGATGTATGCCCATCTTGACAGCTCCTTTATAACCACTATAGCATACTGTATTTTGATAAGGAAAAGGATGAAAAGCAAACGCGAGTGTGCATTTCTTTTCAATACGGTGATTTATGGTATAATATAGGTAGAATGATGCATATACTTAAGAAGACCACAGCTGTAACTGTGGCCCAGTGATAAGCGGTTCCCCCAGGGGGATCGGCTATCCTTTAGGAATAGGCCTCTCCCATCAACGACTGTTAAGGGTTAATAGGGAGGTCTATTTTTTATTGATCATTCGAAACACGAGTGTTAGCACTGCTATCAAAAAGGTGCCAAATCCAAATAGCACCATAAACACTTCATAAGTGCTCAAGTGACATCACCCCCTTCTCATACAGAAGGGTTAGCCGACCACTCCCTAAAAGAACATTATCTAGTTATTAGTATACCATAAATCTACCGGAAATAACCATAAAAAGAGAACATTTGTTTGATTATTTTTTGATCGAATACGCTTTGTCTGATTTGAGAATGGTGTTTAACAACTTTTTTGGTTTTTCTTCGATTTATAATATACAAACAAGCCTCTAGTGCTTGTATACTATAGTATATGCTACATTTTCATTTATTCGTAATGCAAATGACGAGAGAAAGTAGAATTTTGGCGAGTGGCGGGGTTGGTTCGCAGTAAAAGACTTTACAATGAAGTCCTTTGTCCGTGAACAAACATCACCTGATCCTTCTCTAGTAAAACTGTTTCAATTATAGATGAAAGCGGAAAGCAATAGGGAACCGTATTCAAAAAAATGAAACTGACCACCTGCTAAAACAGATGGTCAGTTTCATTTAATTATTTTTATAACACAATCATCCTTAGGACGGCATTCCAAGTAGGGATTTGACCTCTAAATACTCATCGATACCGTAGTCTCCCCATTCACGGCCAACGCCGGATTCTTTATAGCCCCCAAATGGAGCGGAGAAGTCTGCCTTGGCATTGTTGATGGTAATTCTACCAGCTTGCAAACGTGAGGCAACTTTCTTGAGTTTCTCCTCATCCTCGCCGAATACATACCCAGCCAGTCCGTACACTGTATCATTGGCTATTTCGATAGCTTCGTCGAGATCCTCATAAGTGATAATTGACATCACAGGTCCGAAGATTTCTTCCTGGGCAATTACCATATCATTTCTCACATTCGTGAAGACAGTAGGTTTCACATAATAACCATTTTCCAGGCCTTCAGGTTTCCCGGTACCCCCTGCGACGAGTGTGGCACCTTCTTCCATGCCTTTTTCAATATAGCCTTGGACACGATCCCATTGCTTCTGAGCAACAAGTGGGCCAACCACCATATTTTCATCATTGGGATCCCCAACTGGGAATGTAGGCAATGCCTCTTTTACCGCTTCTATGAAATCGTCATGCATCGAACGTGGAATCAAGGTACGCGTTGCGGCTGTACATACTTGACCGGTATTCATCATGATATTGGAGACAGCTGTTTTTGCAGCTTTCTTCACATCGGCATCTTCAAGGATAACAAGTGGTGATTTCCCGCCAAGTTCAAGCGCAACTTTCTTAATCGTCTTCGCGGCATTTTCCGATACTTTTTGTCCAACTGCTCCGGATCCGGTAAATGATACAAAATCAATTCCGGGATGAGAGCTGATACCATTTCCAATCGTTGATCCTGTACCATTAACCAGATTGAAGACACCCTTTGGCACACCGGCCTTTTCAAAAATTTCCACCAGTAGAACTGCAGCATACGGTGTAAGCTCCGCAGGCTTCAGGACAACAGTGCTTCCAGCCGCCAATGCCCCTGCTAGTTTCGTAGAGGTTTGATTTGTTGGAAAATTCCATGGTGTAATCAAACCGCTGACTCCAATTGGTTCTTTTGCAATCAATGTCTCTCCGCGTCTTTCAGTGAACTCAAAATCTCTAAGCTGTTTTGCCGTTTCCCTAAAATGCTGCAGTCCCATGTTGTAGTGAACTTTTTCCGTCATGGATACTGGTGAACCTAACTCCTCGGTAATGACCTCAATCAGATCATCTTTGCGATTCTCGTATTCTTTTGCAATATTTTCAAGTAATTCTGCGCGGTATTCCTTTGTTGTAGTGGAGAATGAAGGGAAAGCATCCCTTGCTGCTTGTACAGCACGATCTAGATCTTCCTCCGTTCCTAGGCTGATACGACCGGTAACTTCCTCAGTGGCGGGGTTAATTACATCTTCCGTCTCGGAACCAGTTGATTCAACCCATTCACCATTGATATAGTGCTTTGTGTAATTACGCATTCGATCGTCTCCTTTCATGGAATTTAAAATCCGTTTATAGAGTGTGTTCCCTTTATAGTTGGATTGAAACATGTGAAGTTTGGGGCCTGTCCCCCGCTATGTTAACGTGTTAAAGTGGTGAGAGTCAGGCCCTATAAATAACAATAAAAAAACCCCCGCTCCATTACTGGGCACGAGGATTTTTCTTCGTAACTGTAGCTATTATAATTCCAATAATAATGAAAGCAGAACCGGCCAACACACCTATAGACATTTGCTCACCTAACAGAATACTGCTAAAGACCAAACCAAAGATAGGTACAAGCAAGGTTGATATGGTAGCAGTTACCATATCAATTTTACTAATAATAAAAAACCAGACAGTAAAACACAATGCCGAAGCAAGCACACCCGTGAATAAAATATAATAAATACTATGTGTGTTTAACACGACGGGCTCGCCCCATTCCATAAAAAGCGTTACAATAATGATTCCAACGGCACCAAAAAACATTTGAAAGGCAGAAGCCTGTATTTTTGGCAATTCCTGTACGTTAAGACGATAGTAAATATTTGCTATCGCCCAGGAAATAGCAGCAATAATGATGAGGACTTCGCCAAAGATAACCTCGATACGTTGCCCTGACCAAATATCCCAGCCTAAAATGGTTAACAACCCAAGCATGCCGATCAGTAATCCGGTCATTTTGGCTGGTGTTATTTTTTCTCCAAGAAACTTCACCGCAAGTAAACTGCTCCACATTGGCATGGAGTACAAGAGTACAGATGATTTCCCTGCATCCACAAACTCCAGTCCATACATGACAAGCAGGAAAACAATGGATGTCTGCAGGATTCCGACGATGATTAAATGCTCCCAGTAACGTCTTGGCGGTAAACCAATTTTTAAGATCCACACTACCAGCAGCAGAGTGAGCGCCCCTATACCAAATCGAAATGATGAAAACGTAAATGGCCCCATGTAAGCAAGGACCTCTTTCATCAGAACCCACGCATAGCCCCAGAGGAGGGTAATTATTAAAATAAGCGACCATATGATGACGTTATTTTTAGAAAGGATGGATTTTTGTTTTTTCATAGATCTTCATTCCTTATGTAATTGAAGATTAATTCATGTTAGCAGTTATAGGAGGCGGGAAACAAGTAAAAGCTTTTACAGTTCAGAAAAATTCTGTAAAAAAATAAGCCTGCTATATGCACGCTTCTCTTAACTGGCCTTTCTCGTCATTTGTCTTTTTGCCCTTGTTCTCATAAGTGATTCTACTATTATAAATTTCTGATCTAATTTCCGAAGGTTTTGCTGTAATCCATTTAAATTCGTTTCTATTTCGTTCACTCGACCTTCTGTTTTTAAAATAAGTTGATTCACGTGATTACCATTCTCTCGTATGTCCTGCATTTCCTCCGTCATTTCTGTAAACCTTTCCAGTAAATCCTCCAACATTTCTCTAGTCACATACATCCCCCTTTGCAATATATTTAGATTAGCACCTATGGAGGAAACGCTACAAGAGTATTTCGAATTATCTTCGTGTCTGATATAGGTCAAATTATCCTTAATTCAGAAGAAAATCAGTTCATGTTATTAAAAACTGAAACATCCACAGCGGGAATTCCAGATTAATAAGTGTTTTCTAGATAATTATGGGAAAAAGTGGAGACGTTATTGAACTGGAGGAAAAAATAAGCCTGCCGGAATGCACGCTTAGTTGATTTCTTTCTAGAGAATAGCGCTGTCTGTTTTTACTTCCATCAAATCATCTGCAAAAAACCCCAAAATTATGATTCATTATACGAATATCTTGTTTCACTTCCTGCAATTCCGTCTCTATATTTGTTACTATTTGTTACTCTGGGTTCAGTATTCGTCACTTTCGTCTGCGCATCTTTTATTTGACCGGATAACTCATTGATCGCAATCATGATATCTTCCATTCTTACTCCCGCCATATGACTTCCTCCCTACGAACAGCTTTTTGCCAACATACTTCAATTCGCTTCTTGCTGAAGAATTGTAATTTCTGCTCTTGCATGGAGTAGATCATCCGAAAGAACGCTAAATTTTTTATCTAGGATATGGATATCATGTCTTGTTTCTTTCAGTTCTGTTTCTATATTCTCTACTCCTGACTCTATACTGCTAACCCTTGTCTCTATGTTGGTAACTCTTGTCTCTATATTAGCAACTCTTGTTTCTATATTACCAACCCTTGTTTCGATGTTCCCAACTGTCTCTTTAACATCATTTAAACTTTCTCCCAGTTCCTTCATCATTAAAAATAAATCCCTGTTTGAAATATCAGCCATACATTTCCCTCCTCTCACTGTCTATTAAGTGTAGCACCGCATAAAAAAACAAACAACCGAACAAAAGATGAAATTTCGACAGGAATGGGTAGTTAAAATGCCATTTTCTCCTAGGAAAAAATGGCATTTTTGCGTAGTTTCACCCCTATAAAACATAAAATTAAGCCTACTACTATTTTTTCCGTATGTCCTTCACCATCGACTCCACCAACGCTTCCTGATAACCAGCCTTCTTCTATTGTAAATTTTGGAATATGTCGTTAGAAATTAAAAACCGCTCCCAATCAAAGAAGCGGTCATGTACTACATTATTATTTATCATTCTCCCGCAAAATGTTCCCAGCCAATGCATAAAGTACAGCATATGTAACAAAATGCGAGGAGTTATCGTTTGTATCTTGTTGTGGGTAAACCTCCACATAATCCATTCCGCGGATACCGAGTTTGGCAAATTCATGAACAAGCTCAAGCAGTTCAAAAGATGTTACCCCGTTACCATCAACCGGACCACCTGGATTAAAGGCAAAATCAAGTACATCACTGCAAATACTTAAATAAACAGCTTCTGTTCCCTCACTGGCGATATCATATGCTTTACGGGCTAACGCTGGTAAGTCATTTTCATTGCCGGATTTACGGATCTCCCTTACCGAAATCGTTGTTGCGCCAACCTCTTTTGCATATTTTCCCGTTTCAGGCTTATTGCGTGGGCCATGAATACCCATATGGACAATACTTTCATTGCGTACACTTTCGCTTTCATAAATACGGTGGAATGGCGTGCTACGCGCGTATAAATCACCATCATAATCCGGATGATTATCATAGTGGGCATCCAAATGAATGATTCCCACCTGACCGTCAATCTCTTCACTTAAGGCCTTCACAATCGGATACGTTATACCATGATCCCCACCAAATGCAACAGGGAATTTATCCGTTTTCCACACATCACTAGCAAAATTTTCAATCCGCCGCATTGTTTCAATGGTATCTGCTGGAACCACATCGACATCGCCTAAATCTCCAATGTCATAATGCTCTAATACATCCATATCATTCAATTCTGGCAAATATCCCGAATAACGAGCCGAGTTCAAGCGAATCACTTTTGGACCCAACTCAGCGCCCGTATAATCGCCCCACGTTACAGCTCCTTCCCAAGGAACCCCATATATCAACACGTCTTTATCGTTTGTACTGTCATCTTTCAGAGTAACTTTCTTGCCTCCTAAATAACAAGGTGTATTACCATAAATTTTGTCCTGACTCATGTTGTTTCACTCCTAATTTATTTTACATTTGCAAAGAACGAATATTCTGTTGTCTAAAACATTTTCATCTGTTTTGTCTTTACCATTCCATCAGTGCTTATTCTTTTTATATTATATCCCAATGTTTTATACCCTTTATTCCTCTTTTTAAACTTTTTCTGAAACTTAAGTTCTTGATGATCAACGTAATCATATACCTTCACAACATTTTTATCATTGTGTAACCGATGAATTCTGCCAACGTCCCTCATTTTGCAAAAGTTATAATTCCATTATACATTTTCTCTACGCTACTAAAAAGCAAAAACGTGAAGAGGATCGTTGGGATGAATATAGTGATAGAACGTTCGAATTTATTGCCGGCTATACATCTGGCGGAGTCCATTTTGGTACGACGTGGAGGGAATTGGAAGAGATAAAAAGTGGCCAGACTCACGCACCTGCAAATCTAGCTGGCTCCACCGAAAAAGATATTGCCCTTTTTTATAGTGGTTCTGATAAACCGATTGACATCGAGGAGGACTTGCCTTTCTGAAGGATTGATTCCTCGGCCGTACGGTTGATTCTACACTCGTACATAAATTACAATCAAAAAACGACACCAAAATTGATGTCGCCTCTAGCTTTACCCCTTAATCGCACCTTCCGTCATCCCCTTCGAAATCCGCCGCTGGAATATCGCATAAAGAACGATCACAGGTACAATTGCTATAACAAGACTCGCAAATAATGTCCCCCAGGCATTCGTATACTGGGCTTCACTGCTGATGAAGTCAATCGCCAGAGCCAGTGTGTAGTTCTCACTGCTTTGCAAGAAAATCAATGCCATGAAATATTCATTCCAGAACTGAATGCTATTCATAATCGTTACCGTAATAATCCCTGACATACTCAAGGGAGTTATAATTTTTAACAATATGCCATACGGTGACATTCCATCTATTGCAGCAGCCTCTTCTAAAGATTTCGGAATGGTACTCAAAAAACTCGTCAGTACGAATATCGTGAATGGCAGCTGACTAACGGCATAAACAATTGCCAGCCCGAATATATTATCAAGCATGTTAAATTCCATCAATAAGAAAAATAACGGAATCCAACCAAGTACCATGGGAATCATCATTGCTGAAACATATAAAATGAATAGAAAATTACTCCCACGAAACTTCAGTCGCTCAATGGCATATGCCGTTGGAATCGCAAGCACCAATGTTAAAATTGCACCAATTACCGTCACGATTAAACTATTAAAAACGCTTGTATCAATATTATAATTTGTCCACGCATCGGCAAAATTTTGCACGTCAAATGATTCAGGGATGCCCCAGGGATTTCTATAGATTTCTGCATTCGATTTGAAAGACCCAAGAAACATCCAGAAGATTGGATATAATACTGCTATTGTCCAGAGGATAAGCGGAATCCGTATCCCTGTTTTTCCCAGGATTTCACCTACACTGCGTTTCATAATTTTTACCTCCTTTTTTCATTAATCACTTTGATCATCTTAGTATTCTACTTTGTCTCTTCGCATGAGCAATTGTAAAATTAGCACGGTAATTAATGAAAGGACTAAAATCATTACACCAATTGTCGCTCCGTAGCCGAAGTTATATTGCACGAATGCTTGCTGATAAAGATAAGAACCCATTACGTGTGTAGCATTGTTCGGCCCGCCACCTGTCATCACTTGTACCAAGATAAAGGAACCATTCAATGTTGTGATTACGATATAAAGCACAGAAATTTTCACCTGTGGCCATACTAACGGCAAAGTTACCTTCCAGAATTGCTGCCACTGCGAGGCCCCGTCTATTTCAGCCGCTTCATAATAACTTTTTGATATATTGGCAATTCCCCCCATAAGCATTAATAAAAATAATCCGATACCAGCCCATATAGATGGTAAAACAAGACTCGGAAGTGCCCATGTTTCACTTCCCAGCCAAGGTCTTGCTAAAGCTTCAAGTCCCAGAAATTCCAGACCAGAATTAACCAGTCCCAAATCCGGGTTATAAACAAACGTCCAGAGTATCCCAATAACGACAACAGACATTATATTCGGGAAAAAGAATACAATCCGATAAAATGGCGCCTCTTTTATTTTCAATTGTGTTAAAGCAACAGCAAAGAACATCGCCATGATCATAATGCCAATAACCTTTGTAACCACAAGGAAATAATCATGAATAATCGTATTCGGAATGATTGCATCATTAATTAAATGTATGTAATTATCTAATCCAATGAATTCCATGTTCTGTGACGAACCTGAGAAATCAAAGAAGGAATAGTACAAACCGCTAAACAGAGGATAAAGTGTAAAAATAGCAAACATAATAAAAGTAGGAACTAAACAAAAGGCCAAAAACGTATATTTTTGCTTTTTAGATTGTACCATCTAAATCACTCTTTTCTTTAAATAAACAGTATGGAATGAGAAAAATTTCCTTCACATTCCATACTATTTCCATTTACTTCATTACTGCCGGTAGTCAGCTGCAGCGGCTTCCGCTTCTTCCACAAACTCTTCTGCCGTCATGTTACCTAACATGAGAGACATTAAGGCATTGCCAATTGGAGTCTCCAAATCCGCACTCATTGGATGTGGTTTTTCGTAGATTTGTACTTGCTCCGGATCGTTAATCATCGCGTTTGCGTCTATTAAATAAGAAGGAACATTTTCATTTTCTGTTAAGTCCACTCCAGAAACGTTCATAATTGCTCCCGTATGTTCGGAGAATGACATCGCATACTCTCTGGAAAAGGCAAACTCTACAAAAGCCTTAGCAGCATCCGGGTTTTCAGCCTCTTCTGCGATTGCTAATGGACGTAAATCCGGAACGATTGCATATGGCTCACCAGCATCTTGCATAGGTGACGGAATAAATCCATATTCATATCCTTCAGGAACATCACTCTCCATTTCATTTGGCAACCAGAAACCAACCGGTATAAAAGCATTATCACCAAGCAAGAAATTCATTTGGGATTGTGTATGGTTTAATGCACCTAACCCTGAATCAAACATACCTTCCTGTTGCATTTGTTCCACCTTTTTCATCGTCTCCAGTACCACATCACTCGACCAAGCACCTTCTGCACCTGTAATTAGATCTGCCAGCAATTCATCGCCACCAGCCGCGCCAAATGCAGGATAAAGCATGCCACGCAAGAAGTAATAAGGATGTTCTCCACTTGTTACAAATGGATCGATCCCTTCCGCATTTTTAATTTCTTCCATAGAACTCATGAAGCTTTCAAAATCAGTCGGTACCTCATACCCTTTTTCTTCAAATAATGCTTTATCATACCAAGTGCCCCAAGCGTCAAACACCAAAGGCAGGGAATAAATTTCCCCATCAAATTTCCCAGGTTCCACAATAAAGCTATCTAATAGTGCGTCACCATTTTCAAGTTCGATACCTTCTGCCCATTCTGTTAAGTTCATCAATTGGCCATCTTCCACCATCTGCGTTTCACTTGATCCTGCACCGTCAATATACACAACATCAGGCGGATCTCCGGAAACCCAGCGTGTGCGCATCTCATCATTAATATTTGGACCAGCATGTTCTGTAATGCTTACATCCGGATACTCCTCCTGGAAGTCAGCAATCACTTCTTTCCACCAGGAATCTCCATAACCACCGACAAAATATTGTATTTCAAGCTCACCCGAAATTTCCCCATCACCGCTCGTCTCCCCTTCTGACGCCTCATCTGACTCACCTGATTCCTCAGTCGCAGATGTTTCTTCATCATCTGATGAACAGGCAGCCATTAGAGCTAGCAGCAGAACAGCTAACAATAGAAACAATGCACGTCCTTTAAATAATTTTTTCAAGCTATTTTCCCCCTTTGTTTTTAATAATATATATGAAGCGCATTAACAGTTATGAAACTATTAATAAGATTTCTAACACATCTCGAATTATTGACCTGCTTCCAGCAACAATTTCCGGCTTTACTTCGTGATTCCTCTGGGCTAAGTACTTTTGATTTCTTTTCCCAATAGTTAGTTGAGACAAATCCATTTTCATGCCGGTTTGCTTGTAAGTTTCAAAGACAACCATACAATAATATATTAAAACGCTTACACTTTAATGCTTAATATATCCATATATAAAATCAATAAATTATTATTTCAATAACATTCTACATATATGTGATATAATTTTATGAAAGAAACAAAAAATACAAACCCGCGTATAAGACCAACGTGGGTTTGTATAGATTCCTAGCATGACTTTTTCCTCGTCTGCAAAATTTCTCATTAATTAACCAAATGCACTTCTTTATTCCCACTTCGCTATCAAAGCATCTGCTTCTGCTTGAAGCGTATGGTAAGCATTTACTGAAATAAATTCATTATCTTTCTGATGGTCGAGTAATAGTTTGAAACTATTCATGTGATTGACGACTTTTTCTGCAGCTTCTTGATTTTCAAAGTGCTCCACCGCCGTTAAATGCAGTTTTAGTGAATGAGCAGCGTTCTCATTATTTGTGAATTCTCCCGCTTCCTCGAAATCTTCTACAAGTGTCTTTATGTCTGTTGCACTTACTTCATCACCTTCACCAGATTCGGTGTAGATTAGATAATTGTCGCGCACTGTATTAAAATCCTGCAAATCAGCTGTCCAGTTATCAACGATCTCTTCAACTGGTGATCCTTGTTCAATTTGCTCACGTACCCATCCATTCCCGATCAAATTATCAAAAAATGATATACCTTCACTATTTTCAGCGCGAAATTCAAAATCTTCCGGGTACATATCATGAATGGTTTTTACAATGGTAAGTCCTGTTTCTACAGATTGATAGGTGTTCCTGTCTGTAACATAAACTTCAATTCCACCTGAAAGTTCACCCGCATGCTTGGAAAATTGTGGTGTAAAATAAGCTGCTCTAAACTCCACACCAGGCATTTCGAGATCATTCAGCTCCTCAGCAAGCTTGGTCCCATCTATAAATGGCGCCCCAATTAATTGGAATGGTTGTGTTGTGCCTCGACCCTCGGAAACATTTGTCCCTTCAATTAAAGCGGTTCCCGGATAGACAAGTGCCGTATCCAATGTTGGCATATTCGGCGATGGTGCCACCCAGGAAAGTTCCGGGTCATCATAATACATGGAACGATCCCACCCGTTCATCTCTATGACATCAAGATTCGCTCCGATATCAAACTCTTCATTGAATAACATTGCTAACTCACCGACTGTCATACCGTGACGCAGCGGGATGGAATACATTCCAACAAAAGAGGAATAATCAGACTCGAGCACAGGGCCCTCTACTTTTGATCCTCCGATCGGATTGGGGCGATCCAGTACAATGATTTCAATATCGTTCTCCGCAGCAGCTTCCATTGCATATGCCATCGTATAGATGTAAGTGTAAAATCTTGTTCCGACATCTTGGATATCAAACACGAGCACCTCCACACCTTCCAGCATTTCTGGTGTCGGTTTTCTCGTTTCCCCGTATAAACTATAAACCGGAAGACCTGTTCTGTCATCAATATAAAATTCAACATAATCACCTGCTTGTGCATCGCCCCGTACCCCGTGTTCAGGACCATAAAGTGATATAAGATTAAAATCAGGGTGATTATGAAACAAATCAACAATACTGTTTAGGTTCTGATCAACGCCGGTAGGGTTTGTAATCAGCCCTACATTTTTCCCTTGAATCTTTTCTAATTCTTCATCCAATATCACATCAATACCAAGTTGTAAGTCTTCCTGGCTTGATACATCCTGTTTATTAGCTGAGTCGTTACTTGCCGCAGCTAACGAAAAGGACGAAAGGAGAAAGAGTACTATCAAACAGCCAAAATAGATTTTCTTCATTATTAACGCGCCTCCATCATTTTGTATTTGAAAGATTCAATCTATTATACCCGCACAACTACCAATTGATCATCATATCCCTGTAACAACACTAATTTGTCACAGGGATATCTATACTAATTATCTATATAATCAATCAATCTTGTTGCCCTGAGCTGAAGATGATTATATGCCTTCTCCGAAATTAGCTCATCTATTTTCTGCTGATCTAATAATAATTGAAAACCTTCCATATGTTTTAAGACCTTTTCCGTTGATTCGGTTTGTTCATAATGACTTACAGCAGTCAAATGCATAGCTAGGGAACGAGCAACCTGGTTATTTTCGAATTCGCCCTCTTCCTCAAACTGTTCAACAAGCAATTCCATATTGGCTGCACTTAGCGGATCCTCTGCATAACTTAATCCATGCCCATATTCATACATCTCCGGAATGGTAACAGGAAGCTCTCCGGATGGGTTGATTTCACCGGCTAAAACGTTTGATAGGGCTAATGCAGATACATCTTGATAGCCGTACGTGGCAGCGTAAGCATCTACTTCAGGAAATGCCATGATATCGTATGGATTATGGAGCGCTGTTACAACGATCGGTTTGCCTGAATCCTCTAGCTGGCTGACCAATTGTTGCTGTGCTTGGTTGGTATTAGCCACATAGGACGTTACAACAACGATATCAACCTCTTCTGCTTTATCCACTGCCTCATCAATTTCTTCAGGGCTTGGACTTGTTCCTGTTTCAAAACTGCTTGCTTCCATTCCTTTTTCAATTAGGGAATTAGCTACTAAATCCGTTTTCGCTTGTGAAGGGCCGGTAACAAGAACATTGTCCGTTGTATGCAGAGGCAGTAAGTCGCTTTCATTTTTGACAAGTGTAATACTCTTGTTTGCAATTTCTTCAGCTGTTTGTAAATGTTCCTCCGTGCCAATGTTTTCTACACGATCTGGATCTGTATAAGGATCTTCAAACAATCCATTTCTCATTTTGGCTTGTAAAATCCTAAAGACTGATTCGTCTAATCTTGCTTCACTGATTTCTCCGTTTTCAACAGCTTCTAACATGCTGTTGAATGCCATCTCTACATCTGGAGGATTTAAAAGAACATCTACACCTGCCTTGAAGGATTCAACAGAAACACGTTCTGGCGGAACAACATTCGCTCCTGACATATCTAGGCTATCCGTGATAACTAACCCATCATACCCCAACTCCCCGCGCAATAAATCTGTAATAATCGGTTTCGATAATGTGGCGGGCAACCCTGAATCGTCAAGAGCAGGGACGACAATATGTGCGGTCATTATCGATTCAACTCCCGCGTCTATAGCAGCCTTGAAAGGTTTTAAGTCCACTTCATGCAATGTCTCAATATCATGATCAATAATCGGCAAACCGTAATGGGAATCCACATCCGTATCACCATGACCTGGGAAATGTTTCACGGAAGACATTATATTTTCATTCTTATATCCCATAATCTGAGCGACTCCCAAATCTGAAACCAGATCCGGATCTTCGCCAAACGAGCGAACGCCGATAACCGGATTTTCCGGATTAATATTAACATCAACCGTAGGGGCAAAATTCATGTTAATTCCCAAACTGTTTAGTTCCTTACCTAAAATCTGTGCTGAATCTCTAGCATAATCTTCAGACCTTGTTGCTCCAATAGCCATATTACCAGGAAAAACAGTCCCCGGCTCTGTCACCCGCTGAACAGTCCCACCTTCCTGATCTGTTGATATAAAGAGAGGAATTGACGTCGGTTGGTCCATTGCGATTTCCTGCAAGCCATTCGACAGCGCATTGACTTGTGGCCCGTCAAGCGGTGTTCCAATATTGTGGGACCAATTAAAATATATCACGCCACCAATATGATAATTTTCAATGATCTCTTTGAAGTTTTTTCCTCCACGATTATTTCCTAAATTAGTTTCTTCATAATTCGGGTCTGTAGGTGTCTCACCATATGCATGGATAACAAATAGCTGCCCAATTTTTTCCTCCAAGGTCATCTGCCCTATTTTACTTTCAATCCAGTCAATGTCATCCTGATTATTTGAGCTGTCATAACCATACAGAGGCAGAACTAAAACAAACACAAAAAATAATGGCAGCATTCTTTTCCAGCCTTTTACTTTCATCTGAAACCCTCCTCAACTCATTTTATTTTTAACAGACTTGATAGTTATTGAAGGCGCATACAAATCAATCTACAAATGGACGCGAGGAATTCTGATCCCTCCTTTTCTAAATAGTCTTGGAATATTAAACAGCTGTTTATGTGTTAAAATACGAGGTGTTGATATAAGTATAATAGCTTTCAGGATAAATGACTACGTAATTATCGGAATTGATAGATTAGTCTTATTTTTTCATTGTTTTATTCATAGGCTAAAGGCCTGGTTTATATGTTTCAAAACTTATTACCCTTTGGTATTAAGCCATTTTGAACGTTAGTGGATTTAGTCTTACTTTTGAAAGATGAATAAATAGACCTGAAAATTATATAAAATCATAAATATATTTTCCTTATTAAGATAATGACAGGTCTTTTTATCCGTTTATTTTTACAATTTACAGTTCATATATCTTAGGCTTTGGAACTTACGATAAATTATAATACGTAAGGCCCATCCTCTGAAAAGTTGTCACTTATCTGTAAAAACATAAAAAAGCACGCGTATCTGAGTTAATATCACATACGCGTGCGCTAGTATCCATTGATTCAATCATTAATTTCTGACATTTTTAAGTGCCTAAAAATAGCTCTTTGCATGTCCTGCATGTAACATAATATTCCTATAAAAAATGATCAATTGCCTCTCTCACATAACCATTATGATTAGTAATAGCCTCTTTCACTCTAGAATAAGTAGCCCCAGTTTCGATCATAACGATCGCAGGTTTTACTTCATAATTCGTCTGTTTAAGTGTCTTTTCAGCCTCTTCATAAGAAACCTTTGTTGCCTCGATGACCGTTCGCTTTGCTCGCTCTATCAATTTATAGTTACTTGCATGTACATCTACCATCAAATTTTCATGGACTTTCCCCAATTTAACCATCGTGGTTGTACTAATCATGTTAAGAATCATTTTATGAGCAGTAGCTGCTTTCATACGAGTGGAACCCGTTAAAACTTCCGGTCCGACAATTACCTCAATTTCACAATTTGCGAAATTACTAATCAATGAGCCGTCATTACAGGATAAAGATATCGTATAGCAACCTAGCTTTTTGGCGTATTTTAATGCACCAATTGGATAAGGAGTTCTCCCACTAGCTGTTATTCCGACAACAACATCCTTGTTTGTAATATTTCTTGCATTAATATCACGTTCGCCTTCTGCTTCTGAATCCTCGGCACCTTCCACTGACTGAAAGAAAGCATCATTTCCTCCTGCCATAACTGTCTGCACCAAATCTGATGATGTCATAAATGTGGGTGGACATTCTGAAGCATCGATCACACCCAATCTGCCACTTGTTCCTGCCCCAACATAAAATAAGCGACCACCATTTTGAAGGGCATTGCTTATTTGCTCAACGGCAATGCTCACCTTGGGAAGTACAGCCTCTACAGCTGACGCCACTTTCTTGTCTTCATCATTAATGGTTTGCAAAATTTCCATTGTCTCCATTTGATCTAAATTCATACTTTTGGGGTTCCTTTGTTCGGTAGTTAGTTGGGATAATTCCATCGTTGATCTCCTTATCTATGCATATATTTAAGCATTTTTTAAGATTTATTTATACAGTAAATAGTGATCACGCACTTGTACAATCCACGTGTTCAATTCGTCTGCCCAGGAATCGATAATGCTATCAACTGAATTTTTGTCTTTAATCATTTTAGGCACTGCTGAATCACCAATGATCTCGGCGTAATTGGAATTCATTTCAAACTTATCCGGACTCTGATTTCTCATAGCATCAACTAAATGTAGACCAAGTGGAACTAAATCAATGGTTGAAGGCTCTATGATATGAACTTGAACTCCACCAACTAACTCACCTTCATGATCACCATGCATTGGTGTATAGTAAATAGATCTGAATGTAACTCCCGTAACGTTACGGTCATTCATTTCTTTTTCCAATTCTTCTCCGTTTACCCACGTGCCACCGACTAACTCAAACGGTTTTGTCGTACCAATACCTGTAGACAGTGTTGTGTTAGCCAGCAATTCTGTACCAGCATAAAGGTACGCACTTTCATCTGTTGGTATGTTAGGAGAAGTCATTACCCAAGGGAGACCAGTATCTTCAAAATGCATCGAACGCCTCCAGCCCTTCATTTTGGCAACTTTTAGCTTAACTCCCATGCTATATTCATGATTCCACATGGTGGCTAGTTCACCTATGGTTAAACCGTGACGGATAGGCAATAAAAACCTTCCCATAAAACTTACTGTATCCGGAGAACGAAGTGGACCTTCAACCTTTACGCCGCCAATTGGGTTCGGACGATCCAATACGATGACTTCTATATCAAATTCAGATGCTGCCTCCATAGTGAAACCAAGTGTATAAATATAGGTATATACATTGGAGCCGATATCCTGAATATCAAATAATAGTACATCAACATGCCTCAGCATATCCTTGCTCGGTTTCCAAGTAGATCCATATAAGCTATATACAGGCAGCCCTGTTCTTTCATCCATATATGATTCTACTTGCTCTCCTCCTTCCTGATTACCTCGTATACCATGTTCAGGTCCATATAAGGCTGTTAACTGAACATCAGGATGGTTGTATAATAGATCAATATCACTTACTAAATGACGATCCACACCAGTAGGGTTCGTTATTAATCCAACTTGTTTACCTTTGATCCAATCTAAATGATCATGTAAGAATACTTCAATACCAGGGACTACAGTTTGGTTGTTTTGGCTGTTTCCTTCTATATTCTTTACCGCTGCTACCACAAAAACACCCCTCGTTTGATATAGTTAAACTTTTACTTCATAACGTTGCTTACCACTAATAAAACTGCGGCAGAAAATGTTGGTTTTCATTTAATATGTCGTCAAGAATTTGTTTAGCAACATCGGCAGAAATTACTAACGGATGAATGGTTAGAGCTTGTAAGGCTGTGTCGTAACTCCCTTTAATTGCAGCTTCTACTGTGAGTTCTTCATAAGCCTTAACCACTTGTAATAGACCACGAATTTGAGGTCCCGGTTGTTTATCAATTTGTACTGGATGCGCTCCTTGTGCATCAATGACGCAGTTAACTTCTACGGATACATCATTATTCAAACAATCTAATACCCCTTTGTTTTGAATATTTACGGTTTGAATGTCCTTTTTATTATTAAAAATAGAGGTGATCAGATTAACGGCTGCCAACGAGTAATAGGCACCTCCCCGCTCATCTAATTGTTTCGGTTTATGAGATAGATCAGGATTTTTATATAGTTCAAAAAGTTCCCTTTCAATTTGCATTACCACTTCCGCTCGTGTCCCCTTATTTTGTAAGGAACCCCGCTCTTCTTGAAGCATCTTATCAGTCATGTAGTAATAACGAAGGTAACGACAGGGAAGGGCTCCAAGTGAACGCAAAAGATCACGATCCCATCCAAAATCCGGGATATTTTTCATATTCATCCCTTCTGAACCCGGCATTTTGTTAAGGATTTCATCAAGTACATCTTTTCCTTCTACTTTTATCTTTGTTGTCCAATTTAAGTGATTTATCCCAACCCACTCCATGTCTACTTGAGAGACATCAGCATTCGTCATCTTTGCTATTTTCATTGTTGTGCCAATCGGCAGGTTACATAATCCAATACTTTTAACATTCGAATATTTTATAACGGCCTCGGTAACAAGTCCAGCTGGGTTTGTAAAATTTATCAAAAACGAATCTGGAGCTAATTCTTCTATTTCCTTGCAAATTTCCAGAATAACAGGAATTGTACGCAGAGCTTTAGCGAACCCACCCGCACCTGTTGTTTCTTGACCAATGCATTTATAGCGTAAAGGAATTTTTTCATCACGCGCACGTGCCTCTAGAAGACCTACTCTGATTTGTGTCGTTACAAAATCAGCATTTCGAATTGCCTCTTTTCGATCCATAGTTAAATGGATACGTATAGGTAGCCCCGCTTCTGCAACCATGCGTTTTGCAAAAGCACCAACAATTTCAAGCTTTTCCCTTCCTTCCTCAACGTCCACTAAAAAGAGATCACGAATAGGTAATTCATAATAGCTATTAATAAACCCTTCAATTAATTCTGGCGTATAGGAAGAACCACCACCTATCACCGCGATTTTAAGTTCTTTCTTTGTCATGATGATGTCCTCCATATGAAATAAATCACTAGCATTGCATAAATGTAGTGAGAACATTCAGTAAACTAGGTTCCACTATTTTTTGCCAAAAAGTCAACGCCGACCTAAAAGTGGCTTTGCCCATTTTTTGAAAATTATACACAGTTATTCCAGAAGGGACGACGACAATAGTTGATATTACGGAACGGTTTGGTTGTCAAACCTGCTTAGCCAAAGATAGGCTGGTTTCCATAACGCTGCCTTTAACCAGCGGTTAATACGAAGCAGCGACTTGTTACTTTTTGTTTCTAATTGAATAAGTACATGTAAACAGTAGGTGATGAGTGCGATATAAATTTGGTTTTGTAATGCCGTTTCACTCATTCCATAAAAATGTTTGATTTCTACGTGTTGTTTCAGCCATTTAAAAAACAACTCGATTGCCCAGCGTGAACGATAGATATCGCTGATCTCGTCAGCACTTAAATCAAATCGGTTGGTGATTAAACGAAGGATATTTCCTTTCGTATCCTCCACTTCCACCAAGCGGAATACATTCTCCGCCCGGTTCTGAGTGGATCCAATATTAACCATTTTATCGGATAACACCGCAGATTCTGATGGTAGTGAAAAAGAGTGAACTTCTCGAATGACGGCATTTTTCTTCAGTCTTGAAGCGAAGAAATATCCTTCATCTGTCATTCGATCAAAGCGCTCGTAATCTACGTAGCCACGGTCAAACACATACATGGCTTCTTTATCATCAACGAGAACTTCTAATTGATTTCGGTCGTGTTCTTTCGCTGGAGTGATAACCACCTGTTCCGGATAAACCGTATATTTATCCATGAATACCAGCTTTAAATGAAGTTTCGCGCCAGCTTTCGTTTTACGGAACGCTGCCCATTTAAAATTTGTGAGATTTAGGGGCAACGTACTGGAATCAATGACTTTTAATGGCATGGAAGCGTTCGGTTGCTTTTTGTGAAATCCCCTGATCTGACCAACGAGATCCAAAAATATGCTAGCCAGAATCGATGGAGCTACTTCATTATTTTTACGTGACAGCTGGGATGCACTAATGGAATCAAAGCCAAGCGCTTTCTGGAAGTCATCATCAAGTAATGCATCACTCATTGCCTCTAAACTATCGGTTTCGTGAAGCTGTGCGAAAAGCAAAATTTTGATATAAGCTTTGGTCGTAAGCTTTTTCGTGTAATCATCTAGTCTCAGATTTTCTGCTTGTTCGAAAACTTTTTCAAAAT
The DNA here is from genome assembly GCF_021560035.1 of Virgibacillus sp. NKC19-16. Lineage (NCBI taxonomy): Bacteria > Bacillati > Bacillota > Bacilli > Caryophanales > Bacillaceae > Virgibacillus > Virgibacillus salidurans. Next base: position 2,604,695 of record NZ_CP074373.1, read on the forward strand.
GGATAGGTGAAATCCATTTACTAAACGATGATATTGGTGTATTCTTGTCCATATTAGGTCCTTTATATTGGATTTGGACAGGGAGCCACCCCTCTAAATCCATTATAAAGGTTTTTTTATGCCAAGAACAACGAAAAACCGAAGATTCCCATTAATTTTTATTTTTGTATAAAATTAATGCAATGCTAGTGGAAATAAATTTATTTAAAATATCCTTATTCGTTTCAATATTGAGTTTATCCATAGCCAATAAAATCGAACCATATACCGGTTCCATCTCTAATTTAATTAATTCATGGTTGGGGGTTACAACTTTTATCGTTTCTTCAAGTGCATTCAAAAGGTGGGTACTTTTTCCTTTTTGAAGGACGGAACCTGTAAGGACAATTGGAATTGTTTCACGATCAAATCCCCCTAACCTCTTTATAACTGAATTAGCAGCGATTCCTAATTCCCATCCCACTTCTTTTAGGATACGTATTGCAACCTTATCCCCGAGATCAGCTGCATGATGGAGAATAAGCGTAACCTTCAGTGGGACTTTTTCATTTAAATTATCTAAATAATAGAGGTACATTTCCTCCATATTATGAAATCCCAAATATTCAGGGATCATTTGCGTCAAAAGCGTTTGATCTTCGCGTTTCTCCCATGAACGCATAGCTGATCGAAATGCTTCTTGAGCCATGAAAGCCCCACCCGCGCCATCACCATACTGATAACCAAAACCGCCAGTTTGTACCGCTTCACCATATTTATTTTTACCTGCAGCATTCGTTCCAGCACCGCAGACAAGTACAACTCCTGTATTCGTATTACTTCCCGCTCGGAGACCTTCCAAGGTATCAGGTACAACATCCCAATTTTCAAATGGTAATGTTCGTAAGGCCTGGCGAAGAACTTTAAAATCCTTCTCCCTATCTGCTCCAGCTAATCCAAATTGGGCAAAACTTACCTGATCAGCTGTAAGACCAGCCTCATAAAGCGCCTGCTCTATAGCGATTTGAATATTTTCTAAGAATCTAGCGACACCTATACCTTGATGGTTTCCATTACTCGAAATACCATGCCCCACTCGATTTCCATCTTCGTCAACGATAACTGCGTATGTTTTACTATTTCCACCATCTACGCCAAGTATATATACCATCATTTTTCTCCTTTTAAAGGATGTTCAATAAGTCTCCTTTTAATCCTCTTTTTTGAACACACATTTCTACTATACATTATGGATCTTTTACTCTATTACATTTTTAACCTTTGACAGCACCCTTCATAACACCGGCAATGAAATACCTTTGAAGAAAAAGGAAGAAGATGATAACCGGCGTCATCGAAATAATAGCTCCAGCAGCAATTAAACGCCAATCTGACGTAAATGTACTCGAGAGCATATTCAATCCAAGTGGAAGGGTGTACATGTCTTGATCACTTACAATTATTAAAGGCCACAAGAAATCACCCCATGCAGTTATAAACGTGAATATTGCCAACGTAACCATCGAAGGCTTTACAAGCGGCATTAGTATTCGAAACCAAATTTGAAAGCTATTTGCTCCATCAATTCGTGCAGACTCATCTAATTCCTTAGGCACCACAGTAAATGCCTGACGCATTAAGAACACGCCAAACGCTGTAGTAATATGCGGCAAAATCATACCAGCATATGTATTACCCAATCCAAGATTTAAAGACAAGAGATAAATAGGAATCATTAAAAGTTGAAAAGGTATCATCATCGTGCTAAGAATTAAGATAAATATGATATTACGCCCCTTAAACTTCATCCGTGCAAGCGGGTATGCGGCCAGTGAGCAAAATAAGACATTAAAAATAACCGTTAATACAGTAACTATGGTACTGTTTAGCAAATACGTCCAAAACGGAAAGGTATCCATCACTTTAACAAAATTAGTAAACGTCACCTGTTCAGGAATTATCTGCGGAGGATATTGAAATATGTTTTCACCACCGGATTTTAATGCTGTTGAAAAAAGCCATATAAATGGACCTAGCATAAATAAAGTAACCAATATCAATAGAGTATAAAGTAATATTTTTTTCGTTATAGCAAAAAGAATTGTTGTAAAGGCTTTTTTATTTTTAACAGATGATACAGCCATTTTTCCCACCTCCTAAGTGATATTTCCTTTTTTACCCATAACTTTCAAATTGATAAGTGAGAAAATTAGGGTGAGTATAAACAAAATGACCCCTGCTGCACTTGCATAACCCATATTTAAATTGTCAAACGCCTCTGTATATATGTAAAAGACTAACGTTTCAGAGCTGTGAAGTGGCCCGCCACCCGTCATCACGTAAATTTCCTCAAATACTTTCATTGCAGAAATCGAAGACATAATAGATACAACTAGAATGAAGGGCATTAACATCGGAATAGTTATCCGAGTTATTTGTTGCCACCAGTTGGCTCCATCGATTTTGGCAGCTTCATAAAGATCTGAAGGAATAGATTGCAAGCCTGCTAGATAGATAATCATATAATACCCTAACCCCTTCCAAACCGTAACAACCATTACTGCGAATAAAACTGTAGATGTTGAAGTCAGCCAGCCTATTGGTTCCGAAATAATTCCCACTACTTCAAGCGCATAGTTTAGTAATCCATGCTCTTTATACACCCAGTCCCATGCGATACCTGCGACGACTAGCGATGTCACGACAGGTATAAAAAAGGCTGAACGAAAGAAGCCAATACCTTTTATTTTCTGGTTTACCAGCACTGCTAGAAAAATAGGAATGATTACGAGTGCTGGAACAACGCCAATTAAATAGATAAATGTATTTGTCAATGTTTGCCAAAATAAACTATCTTGAAATAAGTTCTGGTAATTTTCTACCCCAATAAATTCTGCGTCTTGAATCATATTATATTCGGTAAGACTTAACCAAATCGCTTGCAGCATCGGATAAAAAATAAATGCCCCTAAAATGACACAACCTGGAAGCAAAAACAAGTAAGGTGTTAATTTTTGTCTTTTCATGCAATAACCACCCCTCTCATATGATCTAAAACCTAAGAATTAAGCTTTATATGTAAAACTCACTCGTTAAAACGAAAGGTAAAGGGGCCAATAGAAGGGCCCCTTATCCTTCAGACATACATTAGTCAGCTACAACTGCATTCCATTCCTCTTCTGCCTCTGCAATAGCCTCTTCCGATGTTGATTCACCGAGCATTGCTTTGGACATTGCATCATACATCACCGTTTGCAATTCATTAAAATTGTCCATTGGAGGGACCACTAACTCGGCATTCGGCAATTGCTCTGCAGAAGTAATTCGTACAAGCTCCATTGGATCTGCGTCTTCAGGAGGCTCTGTAAAATAAGGATCTTCCAGAGCTTCTGTTGAAGACGGCAGAATCGGTGTAAGCTGTGCAAATTCAAGCTGGTTTTCTGCACTTGTGATAAACAACGCAAAATCAACTGCTGCTTCTTGGTATCCACTTTGTTCAGGAACAACCAAGTTCTGTACGCTCGTGGTTGTCTTACCTGAATCTCCAGTAATCGCTGCTGACGGTACTGTGGCATCATAAATATCCGGTGCGTTCTCTTGAATTTCTGCTATGAAAAAATTCACGCCAAATGCCACTTGCCCTGACTGGTAAAAATTAGTTCCTTCTCGCTGATCTCCTGTCAATGACTCAGCAGGAATCAAATCTTCTTGATAGAGTTCCGTAAAGTACTCAAACACCTCAACACCATCCGGGGTATTAAAAGCTGCAGTTCCATCTTCGTTTGTTAATGGAACACCCATTAATTCCATATGTTGCAAAGGGAGTGAAAGATCAAGTGATGGAAAGTATCCGTATTGATCTGTTTCCTCTTTGATTATTTCCGCATATTCCTTCGCTTCTTCATACGTTTCTGGAGGCTGCTCGGGATCAAGTCCCGCAGCTTCATAAATTTCCGTATTGTTTAACGTTACCGGTGTATCCAAATACCATGGAATTCCATAAGTCTCTCCATCTAATTGACTTGCTTCCCATGCACCTTCAACATATCGACTTATTTCCTCATCTGTGAGTGCTTCATCCAAATTTACAGTGGCATCTAATTCTGCCAGACTGCCTCCAAATGCCGGATTTAAATTCACGAGATCCGGAGCATTGCCGGCGGCTACATCAGCTAATATTTTCTGTTCCAGATCCCCTGCCGGAACATCCAGCCAATTAATCGTTATGTTTGGATTTTCCTCTTCAAAATCAGCTATCATTCCATTAATATAATCCGTAAAGGTTGGCTGCAGCTGCATTGTCCAAAATTCAAGTGTTATTTCCTCGTCTGCCTCTCCTCCACCATCATCTCCACCGTCCTCTGCCCCCGAGCTCTCGGAGGAACCATTACAAGCGGCCAGCAAAATCATTGTCACAAATAAAAACAGCAAAATAACTATTCGACTTCTTTTCATTTAATTCTCCCCCTCACTTATTTATTAAATCTATCAAACACACAACCTAGCTATTCATCATCACCCCCTTTATGTATATAGCAGATAAGGCTCTCTGCGTTTTCGAAAACCAGAAGCATATTCTTGCCATTCTTGACTTATCTCTGAAACTAACCTGCCCTGGTTAAATTCGTGTCGGTATCTTGAAGTCCCCCATATCAGATCAACGAAATAATCATCTTCTGTTTTAATCCAATCGAAGTCATTTGGATACAACCGTCTGGCTTGATCAATGATATGAAGTCCAATTTCTGTGGGTCTGACAAGCCTTTGATCGATTACATGGATCTGCACTCCCTCAACCGTTACATTCTTATGCTTGGAAAGCGTGGGTTTAAACATAACCGGACGAAAAGTTATACCAGGAATATCAAGTATATTCAAAGCATCCGACCACTCCTCCCCATTAATCCACGGAGCTCCTATCCACTGGAAAGGCATCGTGGTTCCCCTGCCTTCTGACAAGTTGGTTCCTTCAATAAAAGCTGTTCCAGGGTAAAGTATAGATGTCTCAAAAGTTGGGATATTCTGGGATGGAGGAACCCAATCAAGTTTTGTATCAGAAAAATACCATTCCCTTCGCCACCCTTCTAATTTAACGATATTCAGTTCCACATCCAGATTATTCTCATATTTATACAATATCGCCAGCTCGCCGATTGTCATACCATGCCGGATAGGTAGATCATAGTCTCCAACAAACGATCTATAGCGTTCGTCAACCCCTCCTCCTTCTATCAGCGTCCCTCCGAGTGGATTCGGTCGATCTAATATGACGAGGGGAATGCCTGCTTGATTGGCTGTTTCCATTACGTTAAACATCGTCGAAATATATGTATAAAATCTGGCACCTACATCCTGAAACTCCATTATTAAAACATCGATATCTTCCAATAGATCGACATCCATGCTTCTCTTTTCTCCATATAAACTTTCAATTTCAATACCCGTCTTTTTATCCACTTCACGAGAAATGTGCTCCCCTGCTCTCCCCACACCGTAAAAACCGTGCTCTGGTGCAAACAATTTTGTTACGTTTGCACCACCCGCAATCAATCGGTCTATTGTTCTATCAAAAATTTTATTAACACCAGTATAGTTGGTTACAACCCCAATTCTTGCTCCCTTCCATAAGGCTTTGTACGAATCTTTGAATGCGTTTTCATTACCTAATTTCATTGTTCATTATTCCTCCTCTCAGAAATAATTTATATTTAGGTCAAAACACTTGCAATTCGGCCTTGTTCTAATAGAGTCAATACAAGTGGTATTGTAACAACTACTTTCGTTAACGAGGCACAATCAAAAATAGTCTCCTCATCAACTAAATAGTTTTCGTAACTATCCACTTTATAACCGCTAACAAAACTATTAACTATATAGTTCCCACGTCCTATCATCACCGCAGCACCAGGGATATTTTTGATTTCTATTTCACGAGATAAAATCGCAAAAGCATTCTTTAATCTTTGTTCATCCATGCCAGCCTTGGTTGGCGATATTTTGTACAGGCCTTGATTCATAAGACCCTCCTAATATTTCCCTATATAATAACGCTTACAAACAATACTTAGTACCTATACAGGTTTATAGTAATTATAAGTCTGTTAAATTATTTTGTCGATTGCATTTTATTTTTTTGTTATAAAATTTCACTCTTTTTAAAATACGCTTCACTAGCTCTTATCCCGCAAAAACGAAATAGCCTCTCTCGTCTCATCCAAATGCTTAATCGTTTCATCGTATTCTTTGGACGCTAGACACATTAATAAAATATCAATCACATGCAGCTGTGCGATCCGTGAAGATGTTGCTCCGCTTCGAAAGGTCGCCTCCCTCGCCGCAGAAGTATATAATTGAATATCAGAAATCTGATTAACTTGTGAATTCCCATATTTTGTTATACTAATGGTTGTAGCGTTTTTATGCTTTGCAAGCTGTAATAGTTTTACCGCCTCCTGGGTGTTACCTGAAAAAGATATCCCAACAACGACATCATCTGGGCCTTTATTTGCGATGGCAGTTGCAGCAATATGTACATCCGAAAATGAAAACACATTTTTATTGATTCGCATAAATTTCTGCTCCGCATCTCTTGCGGCAATATATGATGCACCAAACCCGATGAATAGTATTGATTTTGCATTGGTTAATGCAGTAACAGCTTGTTCCAGGTTTTTAATACTCATAATATCTACTGTTTCTCTTAATGTTTGAATCGTATTCGATGTGACCTTATCGATAATATTTTTATAATCTTCATTTCGCTCGATATCACGGTATTCTTCAACTGTTTCAACCCGCAGATCACCGGCAACGCGTATTTTTAATTCCTGAAATCCGCTGAATCCTAAAGATTTACACAAACGGATTACTGCTGCACTGCTTGTTTGACTTTTTTCCCCGAGGCTTAATGCAGTTAGTAAAATAGACTCCTCAGGATTATTCAAAATATAGGTGGCTATTTTCTGCTCAGAGGGTGGTAAGCTGTTGATCATCTCCTTCAGAATAACGAGCCCGCCTTTTGTATGGGGCATATGATCACCTCTTCCTATTTATTGTTTTACGAATAGTATCGATAATTGCTTCATCCACATCGACACCCTGCATTAAATAGGCCCCTATGATTGAACCACCAACTGGAGGCATCTCTGGTAACACCACTTTCATAGCAGGGTACATTCGCAAATCTTCTTTAATTAACCTGGGCAGGATGTTTTTTTCCTGAAAAACACCTCCACATAAAACAACTTCTACTTTTTCTTCCACGTAAAAGAGTTTTTCATATAATGCTTTTATACTTAACGTGGTTTCTTTTACAGCCTCAGCTATAATTCCTTCAGCTATTGGATCATCATCTTTAAATCCTTGAAAGACAATTTCAGCAACTGGTGAAATTTCACTTTTGGAAGTAGGTGATGCGTATATTCCACGAATCAAGTCTTGCGCATTTGTAACATTAAAGTGCGCATATATCATAGGAAGAAGTATGGTTTCAGAAGCTCGCCCATCAACGGATTGTAATGCTGCCATAATTCCTTTTCTTCCAATATCATACCCGCTTCCTTCATCGCCGAATAAATAACCCCATCCACCAACACGGTGATGTTCTAAATTGCTATTTATGCCATATGTAATGGAGCCTGTACCCGCAATTTGTACAATCCCCGGTGCTCCATATGATCCTGAATATAAAGCGTTAATGGCGTCGGCCTCGATTTGGATTGGTATGTTATTTTCTATTAATGGTTCGATTGTTTCTTGTAAAACTTTTTTATTCGTTGCATTCCCTGCACCGGAAACTCCGGCGAATACGGACAATATATTGCTAAAATGCGGGGGTGCTTGCTGTCTCAGGGAATGAAACAATGTTTGAAATGTGTGTTGAAGTTCCTTTTTCGAGACAACATTTGGATTGGTTGGCCCAACTGTTTCCTGCGCTACTACCTTCCCTTTCATATCCACAATTACAGCTTTCGTTTTTGTTCCACCACCATCAATACCTATTACATAGTTCATCTTTACTAATCATCCCTTTGGAGTCATTTGCTACTACTGGTTACTCTCTAGAATATATAATATTATGTTAATAAACAAGTATTTTCTTAAAATTAAATTTTATCAATAAAAAAACTAAGCCGTATAAGCTTAGTTTTTTATTCCCCATAATCTTAAGCTGTCTCCCCAACCAATCCAACTACCACATCCACAAATTGTTCACAATGAACAATATCCTCTCGATCCGGCTCCAAGTCAACTTTTAACTGTTTCGGTGGTGCCGCGCCTAAATTATTCAAATGATCGGCCAACAGGTCAACTGCTCCCCCATACGTATCGTAAAAGGAATCGGCAGAGCCAAACACGCCGAAAACCCTTCCTGTTATATCCACATCTTCAAGCTCCTCGTAGAAATCTTCTACTTCATATGGGAGATCACCGTCATCCCATGTGTGGGTACCAATCAACACGGCATCATATTGCAAAAGTTCCTTCACGTCGATTGGATCAAAATCAAATGTTTTGGTAACGACTTCGTGTTGATGATTATTAAGATGGGCAACCATTGCCTCAGCCATCAGTTCTGTATTTCCTGTTCCGCTGGCGTAAAGCATTAAAAAATGCATAACGAATCCCTCCACTGAAAGTGAGTTATCTTACCTCTATTCTAATTGATAATGAGAATTGTTTTCAATGGATTGAACCGGTGAGATTCGTGTTGTGTGGCTGATATGTGTCAGCATTCGAATTTTTATTTGTTATGTTAATAATTATAAGGGAATTGGAAAATAGTAGATACTACAAATACAACTAATAAAAAGGTCGTGTTAAAAATGTCAAATAATTCAAATGAACATACAAACGAACTCATCCATGAAAAATCCCCCTACCTGCTTCAACACGCACATAACCCGGTTGAATGGTTTCCATGGGGAGACGAAGCCTTTACAAAAGCGAAGCAGGAAAACAAGCCGATTTTCTTATCTATAGGTTATTCGACTTGCCATTGGTGTCACGTCATGGCACACGAATCATTTGAAGACACAGAAGTAGCAAGCCTCCTCAATGAAAAGTATATATCCATCAAAGTCGATCGGGAAGAGCGCCCTGATGTGGATTCCGTATATATGAAAGTGTGTCAAATGATGACAGGGCAAGGTGGCTGGCCGCTCACGATATTCATGACACCCGACAAGGTGCCTTTTTATGCAGGGACTTATTTCCCTAAGACAAGCAAATACGGCATGCCAGGTATCATGGAAGCACTGACGCAGCTTCATGAAAAATTCACCGAAGACCCTGACCATATTGATGAGGTTACGGAAAGTGTGACTAGTGCACTTAACCGGATCGTAACAGAAAAAAGTGAAAACCGTCTGACAAAAGATGCAATTGCTCAAGCTTTTCAGCAATTAGAAAAAAATGCGGACACAACATATGGCGGATTCGGTGAGGCACCAAAATTTCCGATGCCGCAAAATTTATTATTCCTGCTTCGGCATTACCATTTTACAGGGGATGAGAATGCTTTAAAAATCGCTGAGAACACATTGACTTCCATGGCAGACGGAGGGATTTTTGACCATATTGGATTTGGCTTTTCCCGGTATTCCACAGATAAGAAATGGCTCGTTCCCCACTTTGAAAAAATGCTCTATGACAATGCGTTGTTATTGATCGCGTATACCGAATGCTATCAAATTACGAATAACCCTTTTTATAAAAAGATAGCTGAGCAAATTATTACTTTTATAAAACGAGAAATGACTAATTCGGAAGGAGCATTCTATTCAGCGATCGATGCGGACTCAGAAGGGATTGAAGGAAAATATTACGTATGGGACTATGAAGAAATATTCGACATCTTAGGCGAAGAACACGGTGAATTATATGCTTCCATTTATAATATTACGCCACAGGGTAACTTTGAGGGAAAAAATATACCCAACCTACTTGGCACGGATGTGGAAAACGAACTGGAAAACCAGGAAAAACTGGAAGCTTCACGCCAAAAACTCCTAGTAGAACGTGAAAAGCGTGTCTATCCGCATGTTGATGATAAAATTTTAACCGGCTGGAATGGGATGATGATCGCAGCACTGGCTAAGGCAGGGGCTGCTTTTGACAACAGTGATTATGTGCGACTTGCTGAGGAGACAACCGCATTTATCGAGAAAAAATTATATAAAGAGGGACGCTTAATGGCTCGCTTCCGTGATGGTGAAACGAAATATAACGCCTATATTGATGACTATGCTTTTCTACTGTGGGGATATATTGAATTATATAATGCGACTTTTAAGGCGGATTACCTGCAAAAAGCGAAGAAGGCTGCTGAGGATATGATTGACCTGTATTGGGACGAAAAAGATGGTGGATTTTATTTCAGTGGAAAAGACAGTGAGAAGTTAATTGCCAGCGATAAAGAAATCTATGATGGAGCGATCCCGTCAGGAAATAGTGTCGCAGCTGTGATGCTGACGCGTTTAGGTTTTTTAACCGGAGAAAACACATATCTCGATAAAACCGATGAAATGTATTATAGCTTCTTCGATGAGATTAACCGGATCGCTTCCGCAAGCCCGTATTTCCTGCAAAGCCTGCAGTTGACGGAAAACCCGACGAAGGAAGTTGTCATTCTGGGGGCAGAGAACGACTCGGAAAGAAAAAGACTTGTCGATCGGCTTCAAAAGGCCTTTTTGCCAAATGTTACGGTTCTTGTAGGAGAGAAACCGGAGCAGTTTTCCGAAGTCGCCCCTTTTGCGGCTGATTATAAACAAATAGACAATAAAACAACCATCTATGTATGTGAAAATTTTGCCTGTCAACAGCCAATTACAGATACAGATGAAGCATTGCGAATGATTTCAGATAAATGATTTGCGAGTGACGTTCTGAAAAAAACAGGGCGTCGCTTTTTATTTAAAAAACAATAGCAATGAATCAGAAAATGCGACATTTTTAATTTAGCCAATCTAGTAATATGAGCTATATTTATGAGAATAGAGGAGGTGAAAAGAATGAGTGTCCCTTGCCAGCAATTCTATCCGTCCCCCATTAATATAAAAAACAAGACCGCCTCCATAAAAATGAAGACAGCCTCATTTCCAATCTATCTATTTGCAAAGAATTCCTCAGCCTTTTCCAGGAAAATTTCCTGATCAGGCGTCAAATCGTATTCTTCCTCAATCGCATCAACTGGGCATACCGCTTTACATGCCGCACAATCAATACAAACATCGGGATCTATGTAAAACTGATCCTCTCCTTCTTCGATACAGTCAACCGGACATACACTGACACATTCAGCAGACTTCTCCGGCCCACATGGATCTAAAATCACAAAAGCCATCTATGGTAACCTCCCTTATATCCATTAACAAAAGATTCTACTTCTATTTAATGATACATGAGGCAAGCATTGCAAGTAAACAGCCTACTTAATTTTTTTCAAAATATAAATGATAATGCATTGCACATCCAGGGTTAAATGATACGTGACAGGAAGGACAGCTATTACCGCTCGCTAAATATTCGTTGATCGTTAGTTCCGCTTTGCATCCTCCGCATAAAATCGCCTTTTGATCAAAATCCTCTCGAGGCCACACCTGAACAGCTCCGCATCCATATTCTGCGTGGCATTGGTAGCACGGGGAATACTCCTGACAGCAATAAAATTTAATAGCAATCCTATCGTTGGACTGATGATAATGCCTGCAGCGTGTTTCTCCGTCAATTGCACCTTTAACCTGTTTTCCATGGATATCTATGCCAAACAACTCCTTTTCCTAAAAATATACGTCAATAATGAAGATTACTATTATTATATCATGTTTAGGCTTTTTTCCATTTGGGAAAACCTTAATATACAGACGAAAAGGAGTTTTTGATTTGAAAAAATATAGTGTAACACCAAATGCAGATGTATCCGGTTGGTTTGTGAAATTGGAGGATGTTGCAGCAGAAGAAGAGTACTTTTCCAAGGATGATGCCATCGCAGCTGCAGAAAAAATGGCACAAGAAAATAGTCCAAGTAAAGTAGAAATATTGGACAAGTATCATAACATAATCGAAGAGAAAACGTATTAAGAAAAAATCCCAAAAGACTGCTCAGCTTTTGGGATTTTTTCTATAGAACTATTTATTTTTCAGCTTCGCAAGTTGCTCCGCCATTGCGTTATTCTTAAACCCATCATCTTGGCTTTTTAAATATTTATTCACATCTTTTTTCGATACTTTATGCTTTTTCTCCTTTTGTTTGCGCGCCTCAAAGGTGGAGAGTTTCTCGCGATGCCCACATTTGCACATGAACATTTGCCCTTCCCCTTCGCCGCGTAATTCCATACGCTTGTGACAGTTCGGACAGCGTGCGTTCGTTTGTTTGGCAATATTTTTCTTATGCCCACAGGAACGATCCTGGCAAACAAGCATGCGACCTTTTTTATTATTAATTTCCAGCATATGCTTGCCACAATTTGGGCATTTGGTTCCAGTCATGTTGTCATGCTTGAAATTCTCATCACTATCTTTAATTTCCTGAACAACCTCACGTGCATATGTCTTCATTTCAGAAATAAAACGGTTTTTGTTCAGTTTACCTTCTGCAATAGACCCGAGTTTATCTTCCCATTCTGCTGTTAAGGCCGGGGATCTTAGGTCTTCCGGCACGAGGTTAAGCAATTGACGGCCCTTTGATGTCAGGAAAATATGCTTTCCCTTCATTTCCATGTACATCCCGTTGAAAAGTTTTTCAATGATATCCGCACGGGTTGCAACTGTTCCGAGTCCACCGGTTTTATTAATGGTACCAGCCAAATGCTTTTCATCTGAGCTCATATAGCGCACGGGATTTTCCATCGCCTGTAGTAATCCACCTTCAGTAAAACGCTCCGGCGGTTTGGTTTCCCCATTCGTCATGGAAACACGTACATTCGAAAATACATCGCCTTTCTCTATAGCTGGCAGATTCTGATCAGCCCCATCGTCCTCGTCTTCATAACGATTATTGTAGATTTCCTTCCATCCCTGTTTCTTAACGATTTTTCCTTTCGCAACAAAGCGTTCATTCTCTATTTTGGCGGTAACCTGGGTCTGTTCATACTCATACGGGTCAGAAAGTACAGCCAGGAATCGCTTCACAACAAGGTCATAAATTTTTCTTTCCTTATCATCTAATTCTTGTAAAATAACGCTCTGCTCTGTCGGGATAATCGCATGGTGATCGGAAACTTTTGCATCATCGACCACAGATTTTGGCAGCTTGATATCCTTTTTCATAATTTTACCGGCAGCTTTTGCGTATTGATCCACCCCGCATGCTTTTACGCGATCTTTCAATGTCGGTACCACGTCTGTGGAAATCACACGTGAATCGGTTCTTGGATATGTCAGCACTTTATGCTGTTCATATAGCTTTTGCATCAAAGACAAGGTTTGTTTTCCGGAATAACCGAAAATTCGGTTCGCATCCCGCTGTAGTTCCGTTAAATCATAGAGTTGCGGCGCATGTTTCTTTTTATAGGATTTATTCACGTCCACGACATCAGCAGGCTTGTTCTTCAGTTTCTCCAAAAGATTGTCTGCCCGTTCCTTGGAAAATATACGGCTATTATTTTTCCCATCTTGCCAAGTAAACGTAAATCCTTTATCTGTCTTCGCTTGGATTCCGTAAAATTTTTGCGGCTTAAATTCTTTAATTTCCTTTTCGCGTTTGGCAATCATGGCAAGTGTTGGTGTTTGAACTCTACCTGTCGATAACTGCGCATTAAATTTCGTTGTCAGTGCACGGGTTGCGTTCAAACCAACGTACCAATCCGCTTCTGAACGAGCGACCGCTGATGCGTATAAATTTTCATATTTCTTACCTGGTTTCAATTGCTTAAATCCATCACGAATCGCTTTATCGGTAACGGATGAAATCCATAGACGTTTGACCGGTTTATTTGTTCTGGCTTTTTCTAAAATCCAGCGCGCAACAAGTTCACCTTCGCGCCCGGCGTCTGTCGCGATTACGACTTCGCCCACATCCTTACGATTAAGCTGTGTTTTCACTGCATTAAACTGCTTTCCAGTTTTCTTAATTACAACTAGATTTAACTGATCTGGCAACATCGGCAAGTCATCGAGTTTCCATGTTTTATATTTTTCATCATAGACTTCAGGATCGGCCAATGTAACTAAATGACCGAGCGCCCATGTCACAATATAGTTTGATCCTTCCATATAGCCATTGCCTTTTTGATTGCATTTTAAGACGCGGGCAATATCACGGCCAACAGAAGGCTTTTCTGCTAGTACGACTGTTTTACTCATCTTGGAAAATCCTTTCTCTTGTAAAAAAACTCCTATTGCTACTTTACCACAAAATGTGGCTTCTTTCAGGAGGAGTTGTTTTGCTGTATGAGTCGTGGGGCTGACGCTCGAGTTAAGTGGAGTAGCGCTCGGCTTGGGGATGCTGGTGCGTGAGTGAGCGCGAGAGTGAATCACTCGAGCGACCGGAGCTTCTACTCGAGCTGGAACGTGGTACATACGAGTGTCAGCGATATTTTTAAGGTCTGGTGCTTGAGCTGAGGGGATGGCGCTCGACCCTGAGAGGCTGCTGCTCGACCTGAAGAGTATGGCGCTCGACCTGGCGAGCTGTGCATCATCACCTCTCCATCCAGTCATCGAATTCCTTCCGTCTATGTCCACGCACAACCTATTACGCCTTTCCATAGAATGTATATAGAAATATCGCAAAGGAATTGGTAGTATGCTTTTTTATACTGGATTATTTTTCTTAGTTATTGCTGTAAGCTTGGATGGGTTCGGGGTAGGTGTCACATACGGTATACGAAAAATTCGTGTCCCGCTTCTTGCCTTACTTATTATCATGTTATGTTCCGGTGTCATCGTATTACTGGCAATGACAACCGGAAATGTACTTCGTTCGTTTATTTCGCCAGATAGTGCACAAGTGCTTGGTGGCATTATCTTAATTTTACTAGGCAGCTTTTCTTTATACAATATTATTCGGCCAAAACAGGAGTCCTCGGCCTCCATGGAGGATCCAAGGGGCAATAAACAGAACATCTTCACAACCATTCTTACAACTCCGGACAAAGCGGACCTTGATCAATCTGGAATTATTACGCCCAATGAAGCTGTCCTGCTTGGTGCTGCGCTTGCCCTGGATGCGTTTGGGGCCGGAATCGGCGCATCTATGCTTGGCTATTCTCCTGTCATCACTGCTGTTCTTATCGCATTTATGAGTGGATTATTTGTTTTCCTAGGCATTCAAACAGGTATGCTTTTAGCTAAAAATAAATACATGCAACAACTGACATATGTTCCGCCCGTCTTGTTAATTGCCCTTGGGATGTTTAATATTTTATAACGCTTTAACCAGTCCACCATCAACGACCAATGACTGACCTGTTATATAGGTGTTCGCACCAGAGGCAAGAAATACAATCACTTTGGCAAATTCTTGCGGTTGCCCGTAACGTTTCATTGGAATTTCCTCCTCTGCTGCCTTTTTGATTTCCTCATCAGATAAATCTTGCTGGTCTGCTTTCGTTTTGTTTAATTCTGTGATCCGATCCGTTTCAATAGTTCCCGGCCCAACAGTATTAATTAAAATATTATCTGCACTTAGTTCCTGTGACAGGGATTTTGCCAGTCCGACAATCCCTGGACGCATTGTATTGGAAAGGACCAGATTATCAAGTGTCTGCTTCATCGACGAAGAAGCCAGGTTAACAATATGTCCTCGGCTTTGTTCTTTCATATATGGGATCACTTCTCGCGTTGTTCGAATAAAGCTAAGTAGATTCAGTTCAAATGCATGATACCAGTCGTCATCATCCAATGTTAAAAACTTCCCGGCTGGAGGTCCACCTGCATTGTTGATCAGTACATCAACCGTGCCACTGGATTCCACAACCTTTTCTACCACCTGTTTAATATCGCTTGAATTTTTCATATCACAAACCGTAAAATCCACGTTGCTGTTGCCCGTTTCCTCCTTTATTTCCTCAGCCGTTTGTTTTAAAGCCTCTTCATTTCGACTGCTGATTAGAACATGCGCTCCTTCACGTGCAAATTCTGTTGCAACAGCCTTTCCCAATCCTTTACTTGCGGCCGTAACAATAACCGATTTCCCTTTTAAATGTAGGTCTATTATAAACACTCCTTTTTACTATAAAAATATCCGAAATCTACCCCTATCATTATAAAAAGGAAGATTTCGGATTTTGCCAATAAATATTTTCGGATCATAGTTTTATAGCATCGAGATAATCCAACCTATTACAACAATTGCACCGATCACCATTAAAATAGTACGTAACATAACGTTCATCCTTTCATGAAGAAAACATTCATTTCTTCGTTGATTATATACTTACTCATACCATACCCATAACCAAAAAGATGAAAACATTCCTTACTTATATAATATTCAATAAGACCGTAACAGATACTATACTTACAAGTGTTGCAACAAGTGTAATACTTGAAACCAGTTCAGGTTCTGTATCAAATTCAATGGCATACATGGTGGTCGTTGCTGCAGTCGGCATGGCTGAAATAATAACGATAACCGCGCCAATAATTGGATCCACATCAACAAAATAAATAAAGCCAAACCCAATCAGTGGAGAGATCACCATTTTCAAAATCACTGAAGAAGTAATGACCTGCCAATTGAGATTGATCGATGTAATGGATGCCAGCTGCATGCCAAGCATGATCATCATAACCGGGATTGCTGCATCCCCAACCATCGCTATCGTCGAATGAACAGATTCAGGCAGGGGACCCCAAGAGAAATACTGAAAAATAAACGCCAGTATCGCTGCATAGGTCGTCGGCATCTTTAGCACATTTTTAAACGCACGTTTCATGCCACTTGTACTGCGAGATGCATAATATATTCCAAAAAAATTATTCATTAATGATTGCACGATCATAATAAATACAGCATAAGGCAACGCTGCATTCCCTACACTAAACAAAACAACAGGGAGACCGTAATTTCCTGAATTCATAAAGCCTGTCGACAAAATAGCCGCACTTTCGATGGAAGGCTGCCAGTTTAATAGTTTGGCAAGAATCTTATTCAAGAGAACCATGAGGAAAAATAAAACAAACATAAAAATAACAATAACCATATAGCCTCTATCAAAGTCAGCGTCATACAGCGAACTAAAAACAAGTGCGGGACTCAAAATATATAATGTTACTGTCGAAACAGATTTCACATCCATAATTCGAATCCGTTGCAAAATAAAACCCGCAGCAAACACTGCGATAATCGGTAAAATAACATTTAAAAATAAACTCATGATGCCATCTCCATTAACTCATGCTAAAATAATCTTCCTGGAACATACACATGATTACTGCATTATGATAAGCCCCATTTACAAAATACTCATCTTTTAATTCTGCTTCAACCTGAAAGCCAGCCTTTTTATAAATATGAATGGCTTTTTCATTGATTTGATCAACAACCAAATACAGCTTATGCAAATTTAGTGTGGCAAAAGCATAATTCATCGCCAAACGTGTGGCGCGACCTGCATAGCCGTTTCCTTGCTGCGCGGGATCTATCATAATTGTAAACTCCGCTTTCCGATGAATCGGATCGATCGCAACTAATTCCACCAAGCCAAGTTTTTCATTCCCTTTTTTCAAAATGAAGCGCCTCTCATGCGGATTGGAAATATTTTTATCATATAAATCCTTAAGCTCTGCAAGAGACTTATAGGCTTCTGCAAACCAGTAGGACATGATATCTGCATTATTATTTAACGTATGGATAAATTCCAAGTCTTCCTTTTCCAGTGTGCGTAACCCAATTTGCTCATCCATTGATTGAACCTCCTAACCGTTTCTTTATTTATAATAGCACAATCAAACGAACTTCCTCAAAACAACTATCTCTATTAGAGCAGCTTTATCTAAAAAAGATTTGTGATAAAACTTGACAAGTCTTCATTTGTGTGAGATGATATTCAAGTTAACAAACGAAGTAGCAAATAAGTATTTCTGGCATTCTACGTAATGTTTTTCAAGATGCTTATTCACACTGGCGCGACTAAGGGGTCGCAAGGACGTAAGAGCAGGTTAGGGCTTACGTTGCTTAAGTTAGGAAACACCCAGTGGAACATGTACCGCGGTAAAGTGAAATTCGACAAATGAAATTTCCCACCCGAAATAAATCGGGATTAATTAAAATTCAAATAGACTTATGTGTTACTTTAGAAATCAAAGGGGTACTCTTATAGTAAGGGTGCCCCTTTTCCAATACATATATGTAAGAAAGAAGGTTAAACAAATGACTCAATTACCCATTGGAACGATCCAAACAATGCTTGTATTACGCAAAATTGATACAGGATACGTTTTGAAAAAGGATACGGAAGAAGCACTACTGCATCACAATGAAACAGAAAATGAGCTTGAAATTGATCAGGAAATTGACGTTTTTTTGTACAACGATAAAAAAGGTCAAGTGATCGCAACAACGAAATTGCCGAGCATTGTTATGGACTCGTATGGTTGGACAGAAGTTACCGAGGTAATACCTAAATTAGGCGCATTCGTCTCCATTGGCATTGCAAAAGACATGCTCGTTTCCGTGGATGATCTTCCATTATTTGAAGCTGTATGGCCAAATATCGGTGACAAACTTTTTGTCACACTGGGAAAAGATCAAAAAGGACGCCTACTTGCAATCCCTGCAACGGAAGGAATTATGGCAAGAGAAATCGAAGCAGCAACGGAAGAATTGCTGAACCAACCGATCAAGGGGACTGTTTATCACACAAGCCGAGAAGGTTCTGCGATAATGACCGAAGAATCGTATCGGGGATTTATCCATCACACCGAACGAAAAGAAGAACCCCGTCTGGGAGAGTTGGTACAGGGGCGTGTAATCGAGGTAAAAGAAGATGGTACACTAAATGTTTCCCTACGGCCGCTTAAACAGCACAGTATGGGAGAAGATGCGGACGCCATATTGGCGCACATCGAGGAAAGCGGCGGGCAAATTCCTTTTGATGACAAAAGCGACCCGGAAGATATTCGCGGGACGTTTCATATCAGTAAGGCAGCCTTCAAACGCGCACTTGGTAAACTGATGAAAGAAGGGAAGATTAAGCAGCGTGATGGGAGCACTTATCTAAAATAACGCAACTTAAAGGCCACAGAAATAATTCTGTGGCCTTCCCCGTTCTCTTAGTTACGCTTTTGAATCTTGTGCATAGGCATCCATAATGGAAGTGATGACAAACCCAATAGCCGCCGCAAATAGAGCTGCAATTCCCCATCCGCCGAAGCCTGCTCCCATAATTTCTACTTTTCCGATGATCGGAGCAATTAACACAAGCAATAGCCCAACCACAGCTACATAGACGCTTGGATAGTAACGTACATGTGATTCTTTCTTAGAAGCATTCGCTAGAAATATGCTAATGACAAGCACTACTGCTGTTAAAATACCACCAATAGTAAAGACTGATTGTATCATCATTTTCACCTCATATTATATGTATCATTTACTATATTCTACAATTGTATGCGTTTAAAGTCAATTTATACTAAGTAAATTTACTTATAACTTTTGCAGTTTAAGATATTGTAATTTTCAAATATATACATGAATAGAATAATGATACATCCATAGAAAGGAGGAAAAATGACCATGAAAAAGAATTTTATTTGGCAAATTGTGGGGGCCTTTATTCTCGCCATCATCGTCGGTTTAATTTTTGGAGAGAGAGCAGGCTATGTTCAACCGCTTGGGGATTTATTTCTACGTCTTATCCAATTTATCATTATTCCATTAATCCTATCAACGATCATTGTTGGAATTACAAGTGCTGGTGACATCAAAAAGCTGAGCCGCTTGGGCGGAAAAACTATTTCCTATTATTTGGTGACAAGCTTCATCGCCATTTCCATAGGTCTGGCAGCGGGTTTCATCTTCCAACCAGGAACAGGGATTGATATTACCATGGAGGAAGGAGCCGCCGCGCCAAATGAGACGGAAGGAGTTGTCCAGACATTACTAAATATAATCCCAACCAATCCCATCGAAGCTTTATCGACTGGTAATGTATTACAAATCATCTTCTTCGCCATCTTCTTAGGGATCGGTATCACCCTGGTTGGGGAAAAAGCTGCACCCGTCCAGCGATTTTTTGATGGATTGGCAGAAGTTATGTATAAAATCACCGGTCTGATTATGGTACTTGTCCCAATCGGGATATTTGGATTACTGGCACCAATCGTTGGAGAATATGGACTATCCGTTTTACTGCCGCTTCTCAAATTAATTTTCGCTGTTCTTGTTGCGTGTATCATTCATGCCGGAGTGGTTTATTCGTCAGCTGTAAAAACATTTGGCAAAATAAGTCCGCTTACATTTTTCAAAGGGATTTTCCCTGCAGCAGTCGTAGCATTCAGTACGAGTAGTAGTTCTGGAACCCTGCCAATCACGATGAAGAACACACAGGAAAATTTAGGTGTATCCAAAGAAACAAGTAGCTTTGGCCTCCCATTAGGCGCAACCATCAATATGGATGGAACCGCCATTTATTTAGGTGTTGCTGTTTTATTTATAGCACAATACTTTAACGCGGAGCTCTCACTAGCACAAATCTTGACAGTCGCATTGCTTGCAACACTTGCTTCCATCGGAACAGCAGGGGTACCTGGAGCAGGATTAATTATGCTAACAATGGTGCTAGGTGCAGTGAATTTGCCGCTTGAAGGTATTGCACTCATCGCCGGGGTCGATCGGATCCTTGACATGATGCGTACTTCTGTAAACATCATGGGCGATGCATCCGCAGCTGTAGTTGTCGATGCATCCGAAAGAAAGCGGGAAGAACCAGCTTCATAGAGATGTTCGTTCATACGAAATAGTCTGAAGCTATTTCGTATGAACCCTCCCCACTTGTCCATCTTCTAATCGAACCTTAATTCCATGTGGGTGAAATTTAGAATTTGTAAGCAATTCTTTTACCACACCACGCGTTGTCTTACCTGTTCGTTGATCTTTTTTCAATACGATATCCACTTCTAATCCAGGATAAATATTCTCGCGATGTCTCCCATCAACAGCCATGCTTCAAATCTCCTTAAATCCTATTTTTGGATCTCAAATATATCATCAAGTTTTTCTGTCATATGTGCATGACTATCCTCAACTCCCTTATTATAAAACACTGGCGCCAGTTCTTCCATGAAAAACTCTAGTACTAACATCGCAGCCAAATCACCAATTTGCTCATCACGTTCTTTTTCGAAATACCCTTGAATAGCTCCGACTAGTTTCTCCTTTTCCTGCTTCGTTAATTCAAATTTTGGTTTCATTTCACTCCCCCCTATTCTTGTATTCCATTATAGCATTTTGAAGAAGACCTATTTGAGAAATAAAGAATATCACTGTTCGGTCTGGAACCGAACAGTGACAGGCACGCCCCGGAATTTGTCGAATGCTTTCTTTCTTCTCCAGAATTTTCAATCAGAATAAATCCCACCCCCACAAAATATAGTACAAGTATAGGCTAAACGATCAAGGAGGCTTTTCATTCTATGATGTACAAATTATTTCCCGGGTTAAAACAACTTGTACACTACAATAAGCATAATTTAACAGGTGACATCACCTCGGGAATGACTGTTGCGGTTTTGTTAATTCCTCAAAGTATGGCATATGCCATCATAGCGGGGGTTCCCGTATCCCTTGGTTTATTTGCAGCCACCTTTCCACTAATTGTCTATGCGTTAGTTGGAGGTTCTAAATATTTATCCGTGGGCCCGGTGTCCATCGTCTCTCTTTTAGCATTCTCTGGTATCACTGGTATTGTACAAGCTGATTCTTCTCGATTTATAGAGCTGATGATTATCCTTACGTTACTTGTTGGTGCGATTCAACTTGTTTTGGGCTTTGTAAAAGTTGGATCCTTTTTCGACTATGTCTCTTACTCTGTGATTAATGGATTTATATCTGCAGCTGCAATCATTATCGCTTTAAATCAAGTCAAATCTATCATGGGGGTCTCCTTACCTAGCTATGAGAATCTTATTTCCTATGGGAGGGAAATCATGAATCACCTTCCTGAAGCAAATATTTATACAGTTGCGATTGCTTTAGGAAGTATCTTTCTTTTACTGGGCATTAAAAAAATGTCTCCCGCCATTCCTGGAGCATTTATCGTTATTATCGCATCGGTTATGAGCGTGGATTATTTTGATTTAAACGAAAAGGGTGTGGCTATCGTAGGGAGCATTCCGCAATCATTACCTACTCTTTCTTTTCATATTCCTACACTTGATCTCATTCTAGTATTATTTCCGATCGCTTTTATGATTTCGTTTATATCCTTTGTTGAGTCCTATGCCGTTGCAAAACAGTTAGCGAATAAAGATAACGATCGTCTCGACCCAAATCAGGAATTACGCGGATTAGGACTAGCTAATGTGACCAGTTCATTTGTTGGTTCCATCCCGGTAGCCGGAGCTATATCCAGAACAGCGGTAAACCATCAATCAGGTGCGAAAACTAACTTTTCCCTGCTTGTGACAGCATTGTTCATGCTCCTAGCTATACTGTATTTAACCCCATTATTCTATTATTTACCAAAAGCAACACTTGCAGCGATTATCATTATTGCTGTCTTGAAGCTGATTAATTTTAAACAATTGATATCCTATTTTAAAACCAAAATCTCTGATGCTATGATTTTCCTTACTACCTTTATAGCCACATTAATGATTGATATCTTTCTCGGACTGATAATAGGTATTTCCCTCTCAATCGTCATTACATTGATGAAGCGTGAAAAGCAGTAAAGAGAAGCTCTCACTGTTCGGTTCCATACCGAACAGTGACAGGCACCACCCGTTTTTTGTCATATTTTGTCGAATAACAGTACAAGGCAGGATTTTTGCTTCTGATGGCGTATAATATTATGTACAAGGGAGGATTAATATGAAAACATTCGAGGAGTTTACATACGAACGACCGAATATGGAAGAAGAGAAGAACAAATTCAACGTATTACTGGACGATTTAACCGGTGCCCAATCGGCTGAGGAAGCAACAAATGCTGTTGAGGCGATTAATGCATTTCGCCAGAGACTATCAACACTATTTGAGCTGGTTTTTATTCGCGCATCTATCGACACCAATGATGCATTTTACCAAAAAGAACGTGATTTCACCGATGAAATGGAACCTGAAATAACAGCGATGGATACAGCATTTTATAAGGAATTAATAAAATCCCCCTATCGTGATCAGCTTGAAAAACAATGGGGAACCCAGCTGTTCCATATTGCTGATTTTCAGATCAGAGAATTTTCGCCGGAGGTCATTGGGCTGTTGCAAAAGGAAAACAAGCTCATGTCCGAGTACTCAAAACTAGTCGCATCAGCGGAAGTGGAATTTGAAGGAAAAACCTATACACTTGCTCAGCTTGAACCATTCATGCAAGATACAGATCGCAATCGACGGAGGCAAGCTGTTGAGGCAAGCACAGGATTTTTTGAAGAAAATGCAGCCAAATCCGATGATATCTATGATCAATTGGTAAAAGTACGTCATAAAATCGCAACCACATTGGGGTATAAAAATTTTGTAGAACTTGGATATATACGCATGCAGCGTTTCGATTATAATCCTGACATGGTTGCCGTTTTCCGCAGGCAGGTGCGCGATACCATTGTGCCGATAGCTTCCAAATTATACAAAAAGCAGACAGAGCGTATTGGTGTAGACGCCTTGAAATTCCATGATGAAAATTTTCTATTCGAAAGTGGAAATGCAACACCAAAAGGATCCTCTGCATGGATTATTCAAAACGGTATAAAAATGTATGAAGAATTATCAGAAGAAACGAAGGCATTTTTTCACTATATGCTTGACCGTAACTTAATGGATCTTGAAGCAAAGAAAGGGAAAGAAGCAGGTGGATATTGCACCTATCTAGAAGCCTATCAATCTCCGTTCATTTTCGCAAATTTCAACGGAACGTCAGGTGATATCGATGTATTGACACATGAAGCAGGACACGCATTCCAAGACTATTCCAGTCGAGATATTGGTGTTCCGGAATACCTGTATCCAACCCATGAAGCGGCCGAAATCCACTCGATGAGCATGGAATTTTTCACTTGGCCTTGGATGGAATTATTCTTCAAAGAAGACACGGATAAATACAAGTACGCTCACTTATCGGAAGGACTCACGTCTATACCATACGCTGTTGCTGTTGATGAATTCCAGCATCTCATCTACGAAAATCCGGAATGGACACCAGATGAGCGCAAACAGGCCTGGAGAAAATTAGAACAAACCTACCTGCCACATCGTGATTATGATGGCAATGCTTACCTGGAAGCAGGTGCTTTCTGGCAGCGTCAAGGGCATATTTATGAAGATCCTTTCTATTATATTGATTACACACTAGCACAAATCTGCGCCTTCCAATTCTGGAAAAGATCACGTGAAAATCAGAAGGATGCTTGGGATGATTATGTAAACTTAAGTAAATTAGGCGGCTCAAAATCCTTCCTGGAACTTGTGGAGACGGCAAATCTTCGTTCCCCATTTGAAGAAGGAACGGTGGAGTCAGTCGTTGGTACGATTGAAGATTGGCTTGATTCGGTGGATGACAAAGCATTATAAGTGATTAAAACTAGCTCACAAACTCATAACTACGATAAATGAAAAGAATCCATTTTGAAAAAAGATTGATCAAAATGGATTCTTTTTCAGTAGTTTTAGATTTATTTTTATAAAAACGTATGATCATTTTCTACCCATGGTCTTCAAACGTCCTGCATCATCTCAAGTCCTCTTTCATTTTATATCTAGCGGCAATAAAGGAAAATAAAAGTATGAAAATAATCGCTACACCAGCTACGTGAATGACATCATTCATATTATTGAAATCTTTTATACTGACAATTGTGTTCACCAACATGTATGAAGACACATTTACATTACCAATAAGAGATTCCAATGCACCGACAAGCATCCCAGGGACATTTAACGCAAGGACTACCCCTATAACTAAGCTAGTAATCATGCTTCTACTGACAATCGAAATAAACAGAACCACAATTGAAAATGCCCAATGGAGTAAAAACTGACCGACTAGCAATTTTATAAAAAATCCCAAATCGCCAATAGCTGCGTTATTGAAGAAAATAGTTCTTCCGATTAGATCAGAAATAACCATCGTCACTAGCATGAACAGCGTGAATAGTCCCAGAATCAGGATTTTAGAAATGACGGAATACATCCGCGCATTATTCATGGATATATAATTCTTATAGAATCCGGAGTTATATTCACTCATATAGAAATAAACACTGAATACAGCAACATACATCAGCACCCATGACGGCGTTTGAGATAGTACTAATTGAATAAACTCACTTGCATTCATTGAGCTAACTGGTATGCCGCCTTGTTCAACAGGATATTGGCTCATCATGAATACGCCGAACAGTTGAAAAGCAGCGTAAATAAGCAACAATAAATACATAATTTTATTGTTTTTAAAGCGTTGAAGATCCATCTTGAAAATATTAATCATGGGAACCCTCCTCACTCTCAGTTCCCGTCCGCTTCAAAAAATATTGTTCCAAACTCTGCTTATGCTTCGTAATGGAATGGACAGATATTCCGTTTTCAACTAAAATCTTCGCTATTTGTTTGTTTTCAACATGTGTATCATATACATACATTGTTCGATCACTAATCACCTTGTAATTGTTGATATTCAGCCGTTCTTCCAGGAGAGGGACAGCCATTTTTACTTCGTCCACTTCTACTTCAATGCGCTCTTCGCATTTAAGCAGAAGTTCTTCTTTTGAATTAATCTCGATAATCTCTCCATTATGAAGAATCGCATATTTAGTTGCTACTTTCGACAGTTCCTCCAAAATATGGCTGGAAATAATGATGGTCATTCCCGTTTTATTCAGTTCCAAAATCAGCTTTCTGACCTCGGAAATGCCCTGTGGATCCAAGCCATTAATCGGCTCATCCAAGATCAAGACATCCGGGCTTCCCATTAACGCAACGGCAATTCCAAGTCTTTGCTTCATCCCCATGGAATAATTTTTAACCTTGGTCTTGTTTGATCTATCCAAACCAACAAGCTTCAGCACTTCATTAATATGCTTATTTCTTCCTTTTAGCCCGTAAGAAATAGCGATCAAATCCAAATTTTCATATGCGGAGTAATAAGGATACAACCCCGCATCCTCAATCAGCAAGCCCATCCGTTCAAAATAAGAATGATTATTCTTTACTGCATGATCAAATAAATGAATTTCTCCAGATGACGGATACATTAACCCCCGATCATCTTCAACAAGGTAGATTTTCCAGCTCCATTTTGGCCAATCAAACCGAAAATTTCGCCTCTCGTTATTTTGAAATCCGCCTTATACACTGCCGTCTCCGATTTGAATTGTTTGGTCAGCTGGTTAACTTCAATAATTGCATGTGTCATATTCAACGCCTCCTCCCCAAAAAGGTTAGCAAAAAGAAGCTAACAAATCGCCAAGAAAAAGTTAAGAAAGTTCAAAGAAACATTATGTACTCAGCCTGAAGCCAATTCCCCAAACAGTATCGATGTAAGCCTCTTTATCATGACGCTTGATTTTATTGCGGATGTTGCTTATATGAACAGTAATTGTCTTGTCTTCTCCGATATATAAATCGTCCCATGCAAGCTCATATAGATCCTGTTTTGTAAACACCCGGGTAGGATTTTTCACCAGGAGTTCAATAATTTTGTATTCCTGTCTTGTAAGATTCAACGCTGCATTATTGACTTTAATACTCATTGTACCGCTGTCCAGAAACAAGTTTTTATGTCTGTATTGAGAGACGGATTCGGTTTTGGAATTTCTTTTTAAATGCACGTTGATTCTCGCAAGCAATTCCTCAACTTCGAAGGGTTTCGTGACATAATCGTCGGCACCCAAATCGAATAAGTTTAATTTATGATCCAGTTTTTCCTTGGCCGATAATACAATAACCGGAGTCTCGCACTTTAATTCCGTTCTTAATTCATACATAAAGGCTTCTCCTGATAAGCCGGGAAGCATAAGATCCAATATAATAAGCTCATAAACGTGGTGAGCGGCATGCATTTTCCCCTCGCTCCCGGAATACGCCTGGGTGCATAGAAAATTCTCTTTTCGCAGCACGTCATAAATGATGTTGTTGATATGTTCATCGTCCTCGATAATAAGAATACGTTGCTGACTCATCTCATTTTCTCCTTTTCCGTTTTGTCAAAGGCCAAACTAATGCGAAATCCCTCCCCCTTCAACTCAGCATAAACATGACCATTCATTTTCTCCATAAGCGACTTTACAATAGAAAGTCCAAGTCCCGAAGAATGGTTGGTGCGCGATGGATCTTCTTTGTAAAATTGGGTGAATATCCTGGCAAAGTCGATGGATTCGCTCCGCTTTAGCAAATTGGTAAAGTGAAATAAAACCTCATTCTCCTTCTCTTCATAACGAATAGTTAAAGCACCATCTCCATGCAAAAAGTAGTTTCTTATAATGTTTTCGCACACCCGCTCAAGTGAGCTTTCATTTCCCGCAATATAAATTGATGATTCAGGGAGGATGAAGTCCGGTTCATCGCCGTTTCGTGAAAACTCATCTAAAAATGAGAACAGACGCCTTTTCAGCACATTGCTAATATCAATCGGCTCCAATTCCAAAGTGTAATCCGGGTTTTGCAATTTAGTATACAGAAACAGCTCATCCACAAGCGTGATTATTTGTTTTATTCTAGTCTGGGACAGCATGACATACTGCGTTTTTTCTTTAACGTCTTCGGATCGTTTGGCCAGTTGAAGATAACCGTCAAGTGATGTAATCGGGGTTCGTATGTCATGGGATAGGCTAACGATTGTCGCATTGATTTCTTCACTTTTTTTAATAAATTCCTGGTTCAGTTCTCTTTGATTACGAAGCAGCGTATTGCACAAATCAATCAATCGGGAAATTTCCTTAGGCTTGATTTGCGTTTGAATAAATTTGAAAGAATTATGCTTTGAAATAAAAGACAATTGATTCCCAATATCCTTTATTTGCTTCTTATAGTACAGTAAGTAAATGGTTTGGATTATTAACGCAACTGATAACAGTATTAGGGCGATAAGCATTTGTTGACTTCCCTTCTTTCCTGCATTATAAAGTTACAACGAGATTTTGAATCCGATCGACAATGCTGCCTCGCATCGTTACTAAGAGTCTTCTTATCTACTAAATAATCATGCTTAATTTCACATTCATCATCTTCAGATAGAAAAATTCGGCATTTGTCTCGTCATCTAGTATACCTATATTTTTTTAAATCCTCCATAATCTTAGGAACATTCTACACCAATTCCTCCAGCTTTTGAATAGAAAGTAAGCTCAAAAAGAATCAATCAAGATATGACATATGCTCGGTCGCTCTATACTTCCCTATTATCATAAAAAAAGAATCACACTCGTATCACCGAAGTGCGATCCCTTTTTTATGATCGTAAACCTTATCCAACGGCATTCCCTGGTATCTTCTGTCCCCATACTCGATTCAACATATATGCAAAGGCAAATAATGTTACTGCACCGACCACTAGTGCCGCTACTGCTGATCCTGTGATTCCTGCAACAAGGAAGGAAATAATTCCACTGATCCCAGCAGTGATTGCGTAGGGAAGCTGCGTATTTACATGATCAATCAGATCGCTGGATGATCCTGCCGACGAAAGAATCGTTGTATCTGAAATCGGCGAACAATGATCCCCAAACACCCCTCCACTTAGTACTGCAGCAATGGCCAAATACATCGATATATCCATCGAAGCAGCCAGCGGCATTGCTATCGGAATCATGATCGCAAACGTTCCATACGACGTGCCTGTTGTGAATGCTACAATGGCCCCCACAATAAATAGCAAGAGTGGAATGATCGCTGGCGTGGCATTTTGTTCGGCAAAATCAACAATATAGGCAGCTGTTCCAAGTTCAGATGTTACACTTCCAATCGACCATGCCAAAGCCAAAATAATATACACCAGCATCATGCTTTTGAAACCATTTATATAAATCGCTATTGCTTCTTTAAAATTAAATAATTTTTGTTGCATCCCCATACCAAGTCCGACAATTCCTGCTGCAAATGCTGCGATCAAAATGGATAGCCCTCCATCCGATTCTCCAATTGCTGTAACAAAATCATTTTCCGGAAATCCACCCGTCCATAAAAACAATGGTGGGATCAACCCGATAAGTACGACAATCGGAACAATCATATTTCGCATTTTCGGTGTTGTATTTTCATCCATCTTCACATCTGTCATGGAATCATCTGACGGCGGTTGTGCACCATCACGCAATAATTTTCCAGTTGTTCGCGCACGATACTCTGCTTGTGCCATCGGACCGAAATCCCATTTCATGAAAATAATGATGGCAACAAGAATTAGTGCCAAAATGGAGTAAAAATTAAACGGTATCGTGAAAATATACGCCATATAGGCTGAATCAGAAATGCCCAGCTCCACAAATTGTGCACCAATCAGCCCCATTACAAATACAACCCATGTAGAAACAGGACCCAGCAAACACATTGGTGCAGCCGTGGAATCAACAATGTAGGCCAGCTTTTCCCTGGAAACACGCATTTTATCCGTAACGGATCGCATCACACTTCCCACAGTAAGTGCATTAAAATAATCTTCAAAGAAAATAATGATACCAAAAAGCATGGTAGAGCCCTGCGCACCTCTAGGCGATTTTACTTTGCCGGCAATCGCAGTTGCAATCGCATGCGCACCACCTGTTTTTTGTAAAACCGCAATAAGCACCCCGAACAACCCACAATATATTAGAACGGTAGCACTCCACTCATCCCCAACATTCGGTAGGATAAAGTCACTAAACACGGCATACAACCCCATCAGTGGATTCCAGCCATGAAGCATGGTCGCCCCGAGCCAAACACCTGCAAAAAGTGCCGGGATAACATTTCGTGTCAAAAGCGCCAGCACAATCGCTATAACTGGTGGTAACAAAGACAGAATTCCAAATTCCATACTGTTCTACTCCCCCCATATTTTTTCAAGAAATTTTAACAGCGTTAAAGCCTCCCTTCCAGCAAAAGTTGCGCATCAATATTAATTTTTATAGAATTTTCACTATAATAAATATATTGATCGAACAGGGAAACTATGTTCATATACAGAAATTTGCCTGCTGAAAATTAACTTCTGACTTCATCCTCACTTTATGATAAGATATGTATATACCATTTCATTTCACACAAAGGAGCACAACATGACCTACAACGTACTTTTTCTCGACATTGATGGAACGATTTTAAAACCTGATCATACGTATACAGATTCAACCAAAGACGCTATTTTACAAGCCAAAAATCAGGGCATTGAGGTTTTTATATGTACGGGGAGACCACTTCATGAAGTAGACACCCTTGCAGGAGAACTAAATGTGGAATCACTTATCGGCTACAACGGCGCGTATGCCGTTTATCAAAATGAAACCATTATTGATGAACCCATTGGCCAAAACTTGGTTCATCAATTTATAAAGATAGCTAACGAATATAATCATGAAATCGTGATGTATACCAGTGAAAAGAATTACTTTACATCATTAGACAGCACTGCGGTTCAACAATTCAATCACGTGTTTCAGCTATCAAAAAATGACGTATACACGAGTGACGTAGCGGATCAAATCATCGGTGCTACCGTGATAAATGTCGATCCTAAAGAAGCCGCGCTATATGAACTGGAGACAAACCTCAGGCTTTCTGTGGTGAATATTGAAGGAGCGCCTCCTTCCTTTGATATAATCCGGGAAAATGTGAACAAGGGAGAAGCGGTAAATACCATTCTTAAACGGTTGAATATCCCGAAAGAACAGGCAATAGCGTTTGGCGACGGAATGAATGACAAAGAAATGCTGCAGGCTGTCGGTGAAGGTTTTGCAATGGAAAACGCACATCCGGATCTCTTTGCCTATGCCAAACACACCACAACCTCTGTAACCGATTCTGGGATTTATCATGGATTGAAAAAATTAGGATTGGTAAAGTAATATATGAAAAAAGCTAAGTCCTGTAAAAAGGTGCTTAGCTTTTTTTATATAGTCCACTATAAAAAGAATCCACCATACACAAATGCCCCAATGATCACAAACGCCGGATGCCATTTAACGCGTTCCAACAGCAAATAACTTACAATAATGATAACTGCCGTTTGCCAAAATCCGATTCCTACTATTGACTCCTGGAAAAAACTCCACGCCATGACACCAAGCAATATGGCTATAACCGGGCGCACATATAAAGTCAATCGCTTCACTTTCGGTGAGTCTTTATATTTTAATAAAATACCAAATAATAAAATCATAATAATGAGCGAAGGAGCAACTGCCGCAAAAACGCCAACAAATGCACCCAACACGCCGCCGACATCATAGCCGATATAGCCGGCCATTTTCGTCGCAATGGGTCCTGGCAATGAATTTCCAAGTGCCAGCACTTCACTAAATTCCTGTACCGTCATCCATCCATACCGGTCAACAACTTCATTCTCAACCAGTGGAATCGATGCAGGTCCTCCACCGTAACCGAGTATTCCAGGTATGAAAAATGCTACAAAAATATCCCAATACTTCATCAAGACGTGCCACCTTCTCTGCTTCCGTCATCCCGCTTTGATTTATCTTTTTGAACCAGTGCAATGACTAGCAACGCCCCGATCACGATCCCAGGATGAACATTCATAAACTGCAGAAGTATAAAAACAATCGCGCTCATTATTCCTGTCTGCAACCAGCCCATCCCGCCTATTGCTTTATCAATAAATTGCCATGTCAGCACTGCCAACATAACACCAACAACCGGGATGACAGCTGCAGTCATCCCCTGCACCCAATCAAAATTTCTGATGGACGATAAAGAAGTCAATAAAACAATCATTAAAATTATCGTTGGTATAATTGATGCCAGAACTGCGTTAATCATTCCCCATAGCCCTGTCACACGATAGCCGATATACCCGGCTAATTTTGTAGCTATTGGTCCCGGCAGCGTGTTTCCCAGCGCCAATAAATCCCCAAATTCATCAGCAGTCATCCATTTATATTTGTCTACAACTTCCTTATGAATGAGCGGGATAGAACCTGGTCCTCCACCATAGCCAAGCATGCCGACTCGAAAGAAAGCTATAAATATATTCCAATGTGTTCTCATACGTCACAAACCTTTACTTATTTTTGAAAGACTGTTTTCTAAAAGACTGTTGCTTTTGACCCAAAAGATATAAAAGACGACTTAATTACTGTTTGCTATAAGTAATTGCTATAGTCGCCGTTCGGGATCGCTCCGGACCGTTGCTTTCCGCGGGCACGGCTTCAGCCTCCTCGAGAAACCCACTCTGCGGGGTCTTCAGACACGTGCTGGAACTGCGCGTAAATGCTCGTCCCACCGAAGACATTTGTTCCCGCAGGAGTCAACGGTCCTCCGCTCACCCGAACTGGTGAGGTGGTTCAATGTTTTGAATACTAATTACTAATGCAATTTAACGGAGTAACGGCAACACTTAGCGGAGGAAACACATGAAGACTCCTGCGGGAGGAAAGGCCTAGGTGAGACCCGGAGTGCTTAGCACGAGGGGGCTCACCAGCCGCCCACGGAAAGCGAAATGTGTTTCCGGAGCGAAGTGTAAGCACCCAACCATCATTAGAATCTTCGCTATGTCGTCTTTTATATCAATTGCAAAGATTTAAAAGCAACAATCCTTACAAAAAGAACCTTTTGAAAAAAATCACCATGCAGAGATCGTTCCGTCCGTCCGGGCTTCTGTCCCCCCAACGAACACACCGGTATCCGGATCACGCCAAATAATCTGTCCACGTCCAAAGCTGTTCGGTTCCAGCTGAATATGTATATCATGCCCTATTTCAGCCAGTTCCTGTGCTAGATGATGGGCAAAGCGATGCTCCACTTCCACTCTTTTATCCTTCATCCATTGCCACCTCGGTGCATCGAGTGCAGCTTGTGGATTCAAGCCGAAATCAATCGTATTCATCACCACCTGAACATGACCCTGTGGTTGCATAAATCCACCCATGACACCGAATGGCCCTACAGGTTGCGCTCCTTTTGTTAAAAATCCGGGAATAATCGTGTGATACGTTTGTTTCCCACCCTGAAGAGCATTGACGTGATCTGGATCCATGGAAAAATTATGACCGCGGTTCTGCAGTGCTATTCCTGTTCCCGGAACGACTATACCAGAGCCAAATCCCATGTAATTACTCTGAATAAAGGAGACCATATTCCCCTCATTATCCGCTGTTGCCAAGTACACCGTCCCACTACCAAAGGGCTCTCCCGCTTCAGGTTGCATCGCTTCCTCCGAAATTAATTTCCTTCGCGTTTGAGCATAAGCTTCACTTAAGATCTGGTTTGAATTGTAGTGCATATGATTTTCCTGCGTTACATGTCGCTGGCCATCTGCAAATGCTAGTTTAATAGCTTCAATTTGTTTATGATAGGTATCCACTGCTTCCTTTTCTTTAAACTCAAACCCTTTTAACATGTTGAGTGCCTGCAGTGCAACAATTCCCTGCCCATTTGGCGGAATTTCCCACACGTCGTATCCTCGGTAATTTACCTTTATTGGATCGACCCATTCCGCCTTATGTTCCGCTAAATCCGTCGACGATAAAAATCCTCCATTTTCTTGTGAGAATGCAGCGATTTTCTCAGCCAGTTCTCCGTGGTAAAAAGATTCCCCATCCGTTTCAGCAATCGACTGTAGTGTTTTTGCATGATCCGGGGATGACCACATTTCCCCTACTTTGGGCGGACGTCCATTTGGCGCGAAGGTTTTAAACCAATTATTGAAAACATCATCGGTTAAGTTCGCTTTAAAATTGGTGTATGCTTTTTTCCAAAATTTACCTAATACAGGGGATATTGGGTACCCTTCTGATGCGTATGTGATAGCTGGTTCCAATACTTCTTTTAATGATAGTTTACCAAATTCCTTCGAAAGCTCGACCCATGCGCTGGGTGCACCAGGTACGGTAACTGGAACCCATCCATGTGTAGGAATCCCGTCGTATCCCTTTTCTTTCACCTTATCGATCGATATACTTTTAGGAGACCGACCGCTTGCATTCAGTCCATGCAGTTTATCTTTTGTCCACACAAGTGCAAATGCATCGCTGCCGATACCATTTGAAGTTGGCTCTACAACAGTCAGACAAGCTGCAGTAGCAATTGCTGCGTCAATCGCATTGCCTCCTTTTTTCAAAATTTCCAACCCGGCTTGTGAGGCTAGCGGCTGTGATGTTGCTACCATACCGTTTTTTGCATATGTTGCATTTCGTGTAACAGGATAAGGTTGAGATTGGTTCGTAAAAGGCATCATCATAAATCGCTCCTTCATCACTAATAATTTCTCTGAATTATATAATATGGTACGAAATTACATCCTATTTGTCAATCAGAAATTAAGTTTTTTATATAAGCAACCTTCATTTTAATTGTTTTAACTAACTTTCACTTTCAATTTGTGTTATGCTGATAGCATAAACTATATATAGGAGTCACTATAATGAAAAATGATGATATCGATAAAAGATTACTTGAAATACTAGCAGAGGACGGTAGGATTTCTTACGTGGAATTAGCGGAAAAAGTAGGTTTATCCCGTGTTGCAGTTAAAGATAGAATTCAAAGTCTCAAAGACGAAGGTGTCATCGAAAAATTTACCGTTGTCATTAATTCAGAAAAGGCCGGAAAAAAAGTGTCTGCCTTCTTTGAAGTGGATGTAGAACCAAAACAACTGCAGCAAGTAGCACAAAATCTCGCCGACAATCCAAGCGTAGCAAGCATCTACCAAATGACTGGTCCAAGCACCCTGCATATGCATGTGCTTGTGGAAGATTTTCAGATGCTGGAAGTGTTTATTAATAATGAATTATATGCGGTGGAAGGGATTACCCGTGTGGAGAGCTCAGTGATTTTGAAACGGTTTAAGAGCCGAACCGGGTATAAGTTATAAGGTGATTTTAATATTTTCATTGCGAAAGAAATTGGGTGGAGTCTCCTCCTAATTTCTTTTCTGTTTTATATAACTAAATAACACCCATTCTTTTAAACGCCCACTTGAAAGTATAATTAATTAACTTTTCACATTCGGCAAAATATAGGAGGTATTGACATTTTCTTAATATTCCTATACCTTTAAAAGTAATTTAAAGGAGGGGATATGGTGTTAGAATGGCTTGAAAACATAAGTGGACAAATAAGCAGTTTTGTCTGGGGTTTACCGTTAATTATTTTATTAGTTGGAACGGGGTTATACTTAACAGTACGATTAATGTTCTTTTCGTTTCGAATGTTACCTTATGCACTGAAAATCACCTTTAACAAACAGGATAAAGATTCCAAAGGTGATATTTCCCATTTCCAGGCGCTTACGACTTCCTTAGCCGCCACTGTTGGGACAGGAAATGTTGTAGGGGTAGCAACAGCTGTTGTGGCAGGTGGCCCTGGTGCCGTGTTTTGGATGTGGATCACAGCACTTGTCGGGATGGCGACGAAATATTCCGAGGCGATTCTCGGTGTAAAATATCGGCAAGAAAACGCCAAAGGGGAAATGTCCGGCGGGCCGATGTATTATCTCGAAAAAGGACTTGGACAAAAATGGCTTGCTATACTGTTTGCCATCTTTGCCGTGTTTGCAGCGATCTTCGGGATTGGTAATATGATCCAGGCAAATGCGGCTGCTGGTGTTGCCAATGATGTGTTCAACATACCACTTTGGGCCACAGGTCTTGTGTTCGCGATTCTCGTTGGACTGGTTATTATCGGCGGAGTTAAAAGTATCGGGCGCGTGACTAGTGTCATCGTGCCGGTTATGATTGTCTTTTATATCATTGCAGGTTTCGTCATCATTTTTATAAATTTCAGTGAAGTACCTGCTGCTTTTGGATTAATCTTCTCGGATGCGTTTACGGGGCAAGCTGTTGCTGGTGGGGCAATTGGAACGGTCATCCAAATGGGGGTTGCTCGCGGACTGTTTTCCAATGAAGCAGGACTTGGTACAGGGGGTATTGCTGCTGCCGCTGCTAAAACGGATATCCCTGCACGTCAGGCACTCATTTCCATGACACAAGTATTCATTGATACGATTATCGTCTGTACGGTTACAGGCCTTGCCCTAACCATGGCGAACTTATATGCAACAGGTGTGGAAGGTGCCGCGCTCACCGCACAGTCTTTCGAAGCATTACTTCCTGCAGGTGGTGACATTATCGTTGCTGTGACACTATTATTCTTTATCTTCTCCACCATTGTTGGGTGGGCTTATTTTGGAGAAAAGTGCTTTACGTATTTGGTTGGCGATAACTTAACCATGATTTACCGGGTTATCTTTGTATTAGCGATCATACCAGGGGCTACGCTGTCTCTTGACACAGTATGGAACTTTGGGGACATTTTCAATGGGTTAATGGCAATTCCGAACTTAGTTGGTTTATTACTATTATCCGGGGTTGTTGTGAAAGAAACGAAACGGTTTAATGAGTTACGCATGTATGAGAAACAGAGAGGATAAAAGGTATAAGCGCCTCGAGCCTAAGAGGCGCTTTACGTATGCTAGATTCATTGAATTCGATTTGCTACTTGAGTCTCTTGTAAAAATATGCTCATGAAACCTGCCTCTAGCGCCTGATTTTGTCAGTCCTCTTTTCACAATCATGATTTGCATCTTTTATCTGGAGAAGATCAAATCACTATGCCCGATTCTTATTTAGATTCAGACTTTCTAAAATAATTTCTGCCAATAACGAACTACCTCTGGCACGAGGACGTTGTTCTTTAATTGTTATTTTTCTATCGATCTCACCTGGCTGACCCCGAAGCATGATAATCCGATCACATAAATGCGTTGATTCATCAATATCATGTGTTACTAGTACCATAGTAGATTGATAGATTTTCCAAACACCAAGCAGCAAGTATTCTGTTTGTTATGTTAGAGTAAAAATTAATCTTTAAAGTACCATTTCCATAATGCTAATACAAAAACGATTGATCCTCCTATTAAACTATAAAGCCAAATCGTTAACATGGGATTAACCCACATAACCCCACCTCCCTTCATATAACTCAGTAAAATAACTGTTATTTTACTGTTTCAGAATAATTTCCTTCGTCCGCAACCTCTGGCGTAGATTTTACTAAGAAAGATCCTATCCATATTGTAGCTACACCTATCAGAGTAGCATAACCACCTGAAGCCATTACACTTCTCTCAATGCCACCGAAGTAAAGAATTAAATATGAGAGTAAACCAACAACCATGGAAACTTCTGCTAATCGGGTAATAGCTTTTCCAGTTTTTTTGCCGTATACTGCATATATTATTGGTCCGAGAGATCCTGCTGATACTCCGGAAACACCTATCCACAAAATGTCTGCCAAGTGTTCTGGCGGGTTAAACACAATAATCATTGCTATTAAACCAACAAGAATAACAGCCCACCTACTAATCCACATTGCAATTTTATTCGCTTTTTTATCATCAACCTTTACTATTCCTTTTTTAACAAAAAATTTTAAGAAGATGTCATTTGCAAAAACGGTCGAAAGAACAACAAACAAACCATCCGTCGTTGACATAACTGCAGCAAGAATCACAATTGCTAAGAAGGCGGATGCAATGATCGGAAAGGCAAATTCGATATATGCAATTAATGCAAAATCAGTAGTTTCTAATTCCGGTAACGCTACACGCGCATATAATCCTCCGAATATTACAACTACACTTAAAAGAGTTGTAATAAAAAAGACTAATAACATCTTTCCCAGATCTTTTTCATTTTTTAATGCTAAAACCTTATTAAAAAGCTGGGGAGAAGATGCAACTCCTGCTTGAATGACAAAGATTCCTAACACTGCACTTAACGAATAGAAGTAAGGTGATTGTGTGTTAAACGTTTCCACTAACTGCTGATTCTGGTTCTGCAAATTAACTGATATATTTGAAAACGCTGTTGTAATATTTCCTTGACCAAAAATAATGATCCCTGATATAAACACAACTACACCAGCAATACACATCAAGACTGCTTGTACAGCATCAGTATAAATATCAGCTATAGTACCTCCAAAGAATACATACGCCATAACAACAACAGCAATTATAATTAATCCCGTAACATATGGTAAATCAAGAAAGTATTGGACAACGCGAGCTCCTGCAGCAAATTGGCTGGCTATATAGAAGATGTTAAATAACATTATAATAGCTGTTCCCACACGAATGATGTCGCTATTATAAAAATCACCAAGCCAGTCTGACAAGGATAATGATTTTTGTTTTGTATTGATCTTTTTTGCTCGTTTTGCAACGATTAAAACACCAGAAGACGCACCTATTATTATCGCTAACATAATCCATAAATTACTGAACCCCCAAGTGTACGAATATGCTGGATATCCCATGAACGTTGCAGCACTTAAAGCGGTAGCTGAGAAAGAAAGACCGAGCACCACCGGCCCTAAACCTGATGAAGCAATTGCAAAATCAGACATAGTTTTCGTTTTCTTAGAGGCAATATAACCTATTCCAAACATCACAGCCATAAACAAAATAAATCCTATCCAAACTAGAGTTTTAAGTTCCATAAATTCCTCCACGTATATGATGTTTGAGCCTAATTTTAAGATAACTTAGAAACAAACATTTAATTTTTAAATATTGATTAAATAACTGACATAGGCAGTATCTTTATAAATGAGGCCGTGCTTGTGAACGCAAGCTTAACGCGAACTTGCTAGCGTTCTAAATTTGCATCCCCCCTATTACCCTAAACCAAGAGGGGTTCCAAATTTAAGGTATCTTCGTGGCCTTATAACACATAGACATTACACATTGACTGTTTCCTAGCTGTTTATCCTCTCTCAATATA
Organism: Virgibacillus sp. NKC19-16; assembly: GCF_021560035.1. NCBI lineage: Bacteria > Bacillati > Bacillota > Bacilli > Caryophanales > Bacillaceae > Virgibacillus > Virgibacillus salidurans. The sequence continues at coordinate 2,643,713 of NZ_CP074373.1, forward strand.
GAGTGGATCATGTGTGGATCATAAACCTCCGATATATTCAAGAGCTTGCAGCACTGTAGGAGCTACACTACTAGAGTCATGGAGGAGAAGTGCACATTTTCTCCTTTGTTGGAATTGATTTAAGTAGTAAGCGCAAAGTTATCACGCTTCATTTAAATAAGATTGGTTTTTCTAAATTTACTATTTGAATTTAGGCTCCCTTTTTTCAAGAAATGCATTCACTGCTTCCTTTGTATCTTCCTTATCAATAATAGCAAGGGTTCTAAGATCACCGTCATCTTCAACTTTATTGTAAACCTCTATTTTATTTAAGTATTGCTTCCAATGTTCAACTGCCATCGGACTTTTCTTTTCAATTTTTCTTGCTACTTCAAGTACACGATCCATTAAATTTTCATCTGGTACTACATCAAGAACTCCGCCGTAATGTCTTAGCTCAGAGGCAGAAATGTATTCACCGGTTAATCCAAGATAGCGGACAACTTTATGCGGTACAAGTCTTGATGGTCCATCTCCGGCTCCTACGAGACCAATATTGATTTCCGGAACTCCAACTTTTGCTCTGTCTGATGCAATAATAAGATCACAGCTAGATACTAAAGCCAACCCAGCACCCACGGATGCCCCGGACAATGCTACAATCACAGGGACACGGCAGTTATAGACAGCTTGAATACAATCTAGTACGTGTTGCTTGTATTCTAAATAATTATCACTGGTTATAGAAGAAATATCGTTTACATCATTGCCTGCTATAAATACTTTTCCTTCTGCTCTTAATATAACTACTCGAACAGTACGGTCACTGTTAATCATTTCAAAAGTCTTCTTAATTTCATCATACGCTTGTAAATTTAAAGAATTTACAGGAGGACGGTCTATCGTGACAATACCAATAGAACCCTCTAACTCAAATTTTACAAATTCCATTTTAATAACCTCTTTTCAAGCAAATGTTAATTTTCCTTTTTACAATACTCATCAAATTCAAATGAAGCTACTAATTTTTAAAGGATAATTAATACATTCATAATATCTTAGAATTTTTCGTTTGAACTTTATTTTCCAACTTCTTTATCTTCATACCGAACAACCGCTCCCTCATCAATCATCCTTGAAATATCCTCTTCTGAATACCCGAGACTACTCAATATCTCATTAGCATTTTGACTTAAAAACGGTGGGGGAGAAACAGCCCTATGTGGTGTTTCATTAAATTTTATTGGAACACCAGGTACCATTATTTCTTCGTACCCGGGAATTTTAAGCGGCAAAATCATATCTCTTTCTTTTGTAATCGGACTATCAATTACTTCCTCTATCGTACTGACCGGACCACATGGTACACCTACACCATCAAGAATACGAATCACTTCCTCAGTAGAGTATTGAATGGACCACTTCACAAATCCTTCTTCCAGTATGTCGAAATCATCCAAGCGCTTATTCATATCCCAATATTTCGAATGCTCTGTTTTCCAGTCATAACGGTCGATGGCTTCACAAAATCCATCCCACATTTCATCGGAGAGCGGAGCAATAACAACATATCCATCTTTCGTAGGGAATATACCAGAAAATGTGTAAGAGATTCTTGAGCCCGTCCGCTTGTGACTTACTTTATTTAAAGTAGTGTCTGAGAAATTAAATGCATGTGTAGAAACCATAGAATCTAACATGGAAACATCAATAAGTTGTCCTTTGCCAGTTATAGTTCTAGAATACAAGGCCATTAATGTTCCCAATGCGGCCTGTAAAGGTGTAAAGTGATCTGCCAAATATACTCCAATCGTTGATGGTGACCCATCAGGTTCTCCTGTTAAATGAAGGATTCCACTCATTCCTTGTATGATGGGATCAAAGGCCTTTTTGTTACGAAATGAACCCGTCAGTCCAAACCCGGTTATATGGGTCATTACAATCTGTGGATTTATTTGAGACACCTTATCATACCCGAATCCAAGACGTTCAGGTACTCCGGCAGCATAATTCGTTAGTAGAACATCGGATTCTTCAATAAGCCGATACAGGACATCCCTTCCCTCTTCAGATTTTAAATCCAATGCAATACTTTTCTTATTCCTGTTAACTGAAGTATAATGAAGACTTAACCCCTTATAAATAGGTGTTCGTTTGTGCCCTATATCATCTTTTGCCTCAATCTTTATAACTTCTGCGCCATGATCTGCCAAAATTTGTCCGCAGTACGGTCCGTTAATGGCAGTTCCAATTTCAATTACTTTAATACCATCAATTGCACCCATAATTAGCACTCCTTTATGTAATATTTTTATTTTTTCATTTCTACTAATTAAGGCATATTAAAATAAATAATAAGTCAAACATAGAATATGCCTATTTATTCGTAATCAAATGTACTTACCTTCTTTTTACTGTTCTATTTTTATATTAAAAAACTCCCTTCCTAAGAAGAGAGCTTCATATATTTCTCTTCTTATCTTTCAGGATTACGCTCCTGCAGGATTTAGCACCTTGTTAAGCTGATAAGCCAACTTAATGGTTGCCGGGTATCGTCGGGCCAGTCCCTCCACCACTCTGGATAAGAAATAATACTATTTAATTTTTTCATCGATTCATTCATTAGTTTTCTAATAGGATTACTTAGTTTAAAGATATACGTTTCATACGCATACCTAAAATTTAGAAAACCTCTACCAACTTGGAAGAGGTTTTAATTTCACGCACTCTTCCTCATCTTTCAAGCCTTTAATGCTTGCTGGAAGTAGCACCATCTTACAAAAAAGCATAATTTGTAACGGTTGCCGCAGGATCATAAGACCAGTTTCCTCCCCTGACTCGTTATAAGGAATATTTATATAGTTTTTTATGGTTATTGATACGTATATTACCTTATTCAGAAAAAAATGTCAAGAAGGAAATTTACTACTTTAAGAAGAATGAAGGCTGAAATCGATTGACTGTTTCTGCCTTCATTCTACAATCCTTCAGAATGATCCCTTTTTTCACGCTGAATGATGCAATTTCTCAGCAAGATGCTGGATTTTTGGTAAATTTCCAATATCCATATTTCCGCCGCTGACAATAACACCACAATGACGTGACGCAATATCCTTATGATGTGCAAATAGTGCGCCTAGAGACGCGGCGCCTGCACCTTCCATCAATGTCTTGTTCCGCTCGAGCATATAAACGATAGCAGAAGCGATCTCTTCATCTGAAACGGTTATAATATCATCAACGTACTTACGAATTAGCGGCAATGTATTTTTGCCAGGCTGTTTTACAGCGATGCCTTCAGCAATAGTAGAAACAGACTTCAAATTCCGCGCACTTTGACTATGAAAGCTATCATGCATGGCAGATGCGCCATTTGCTTGAACACCAATAATTTTTATAGCTGGGTTTATATGCTTGGCAGCAACTGCTATACCACTTATAAGTCCTCCGCCGCCAATGGGGACAATAATCGTATCCAGAAGCGGCTCCTGATGCAGCATCTCCATGGCAATCGTGCCCTGGCCTGCCATGACATCATAATCGTCAAACGGATGAATGTAAACAGCTCCCGTTTGCATCTGTCTTTTCATGGAGGCTTCATAGGCTTCCTGAAACGACTCTCCAGTAAGCACAACATCAGCGCCATAGTTTCTTGTTGCATGTACTTTTGCTAGTGGCGTTTTCTCAGGCATGAATATCGTTGCACGCGCGTCTAATTTCGCCGCAGCATGGGCAACACCTTGTGCGTGATTTCCAGCTGAAGCAGTTATAACGCCATTTTTTAATTCTGCATCCGTTAACTGCATTAACTTAAAACTGGCACCTCTGAACTTAAATGCGCCCGTTTTTTGTTGATTCTCCATTTTAAAATAGATATTTTTTTCGAGTAATTTGTTGGTCGTCTTTGATGTTAGTAAAGGTGTGCGATGGACAATGGGTGTTAAGCTTTCCATCGCCGCACGAACCTTTTCACCTGTTAAGCAATCCCCAATGGTTTCACTCTCCTCATTATTTTCCTAAAGCTTTTTCATATGCCTCAATTTCATCCTCGAGCTTTAAGGTTAAGGCTATTTCATCCAATCCATTTAATAATTTTTCCTTATGAAATGCCGGGATATCAAAATTCACCTCATGTTGGTTCCCATCAACGATCCGCTGCCCTTCTAGATCTACATCTAATACCAATGTAGATTCTTCAGCCTGGCGCATCCATTGATTTAACATGGATTCGTCCAGTTGAATTGGAATAATTCCATTTTTTAAGGCATTGTTGTAAAAAATATCAGCAAAGCTCGGAGCTATAATAACACGAAAACCGTAATCTAACAATGCCCAGGGTGCATGCTCTCTAGAAGAACCGCAGCCGAAGTTCTCCCCGGCTAACAAAATCGATGCACCTTGGTACGTGGGGTTGTTTAATTCAAAATCATCCCGCTCATTCCCGTTATCATCAAATCGCCAATTATAAAAGAGAAATTGACCAAATCCGGTTCGTTCAATACGTTTTAAAAATTGTTTCGGTATAATCTGATCCGTATCAACATTTGTTCGGTTTAAAGGGTAAACTAATCCCTTGTGTTCCCGAATTGCTTCCATAACATACACCTCCTAGTTAGGTACGCCTGCAAATTTGCGGACATCCACAAAATGACCTTCTATCGCAGCTGCAGCCGCCATTTCAGGACTTACCAAATGGGTACGGGCCCCATTCCCCTGTCTTCCTTCAAAATTTCGGTTGGATGTCGATGCGCATCTTCCCTCCGGTGGGACGATATCATCATTCATCCCTAAGCACATACTGCAGCCGGACTGGCGCCATTCAAAGCCCGCCTGTTTAAAAATCGTGTCCAGTCCTTCTTTTTCCGCTTCCAGTTTGACACCGAATGAACCTGGTACAACGATGCCTCTCACACCCGGATGTACTTGTTTTCCTTCAACAATGGCAGCTGCTTTTTTCAAATCGCCTATACGTGAATTCGTACATGAACCGATAAACACATGATCAATTGCAATGGATGTCATCGGCTGATTTTCTTCCAATCCCATATATTCTAAGGCTCGCTCGACATCTTCCCTATGATCAACATCGCTTAAGCTTGGCGTTGCTCCACTAACAGGTACACACATACCCGGGTTCGTTCCCCATGAGACCTGTGGTTCAATCTCTGCTGCATTAATCGTTACGGTCTTATCATAGACAGCACCTTCGTCTGTAGCAAGGCTTAACCACTGATCAGCTAACTGGGTAAAAGCTTCACCCTCAGGCACATATTCTTTTCCTTCTAAATAATCAATTGTTTTCTGATCAGGGCTGATTAACCCTGCCCTTGCACCAGCTTCAATGGACATATTGCATACCGTCATGCGACCTTCCATGGATAAATTCCGAATCGCATCACCTGTATATTCCATGACATAGCCTGTGCCGAATCGCACTCCAAATTTCGCAATGATTGCCAGAATTAAATCTTTAGCCGTCACCCCTGGCCCCAAATCGCCTTCTACATGAACATTCAATGATTTTGGCTGTTCCTGCTGCAACGTCTGTGTTGCCAACACATGCTCAACTTCGCTTGTGCCGATCCCAAAAGCGAGGGCGCCAAACGCACCATGTGTGGATGTATGACTATCACCGCAGACAATTGTTTTTCCAGGTTGGGTTAATCCAAGCTGCGGACCGATCACGTGAACAATACCTTGGTCCGGATGCGCCATGTCTGCTAATGGGATATCGTGATCCCTGCAATTTTGCCTTAATGTTTCCATTTGCTTTTTGGAAATTTGGTCTTTAATCACGTCCCTATTTTTTGTTGGAACATTGTGATCCATGGTAGCATAGGTTAAATCCGGTCGGCGCACTTTTCTATTGTTTAAACGCAGCCCTTCAAAAGCTTGAGGAGAGGTTACCTCATGAACTAAATGCAGATCAATATACATTAAATCCGGTTTTCCTACCTCTTCATGCACGACATGTTTATTCCAAATTTTAGAAATGATTGTTTCCGGTTTCGCCATTTTAAAACCTCCTCTGCCTTATTGGGTTGATACTTTTCATGCTTGGGTTGATTCTTTCTCTTCCGGTTGATATCCAATGGATCGAATCATCAAGCATACATATTACCAATACTATTGCAAACACTTTTCGTCGTTAGGTTTTCAAGAACCATTTCCGTCATTTTTTGTGTCCCTACCTGCTTGCCATCCTTCATCTGCAAATCAGGGGTATGGTACCCTTGCTCCAGACATTCATTGACAGCTTCTTCAATCTCAGCAGCTTCCTGTTCCAGCCCGAATGAGTGCCTTAGCATAAGTGCGCTTGAGAGGATCATTCCTAGTGGGTTCGCAACTCCTTTTCCGGCAATGTCAGGTGCTGAACCATGAACAGGCTCATATAGTCCGACACCATCGGAACGTATACTAGCAGACGGCAACATCCCAAGGGATCCAGTTAAGACTGATGCCTCATCACTTAAAATATCGCCAAATAAATTTTCCGTAACGATGGTGTCAAAACGATCCGGCTGTGTGATCAGCTTCATTGCCGCAGCATCAACAAGCAGATGCTCTACCGTAACATCCGGGTAATCCTTTCTCTTCTCCTCAACAATTTCGCGCCACATGCGGCTGGATTCCAGGACATTCGCTTTATCAACAGATGTTAAATGGTTATTTCTAAGACGCGCGCTTTGAAAAGCTTTATCAATAATCCGTTCCATTTCGCTCCGCTGGTAATAAAGGGTATCAACAACGGCGTTTCCATCTTCCCGTCTTTCACTTGGCTTGCCGAAATAAAGCCCGCCTGTCAGCTCCCGAATGATTAAAATATCACTGCCATTAATCACATCTTCTTTTAATGGGGAGGCATGAAGTAAAGGGGTAAAACCTTTTACCGGGCGAAGATTAGCAAATAACCCCAATGTCTTTCGGATCCCCAACAATCCTTTTTCAGGTCTCAGATGCGCGGGAAAAGAGTCCCATTTTTCTCCCCCAACAGCACCCAGTAAAATCGCATCCGCTTCTTGACACGCTTTGATCGTATTCTCCGGCAATGGAACCCCATGATGATCAATCGCGTCTCCGCCAATCTTATGCTGGTCAAATGTAAAGGTATGGTCAAATTCACTGGCAATTGTGTTTAATACGACTTCAGCAGCTTCCATAATTTCTCCTCCAACACCATCGCCCGGAAGCAGAATAATGTTTTTATTCATCATAAACCCTCCCCTATATTTTCGAAAACTTGGCTTTGTTAAAGGAATTCTTAGAAAGCGTTCTTTGCTTTATTAAAAACCCTTATACTTTGGAGTGCAAGCTCTTAAAGCAAAGCTTCGTTCCAATTATGCAGATAAGAAAGTATAAAACTTTCTTATCTGCCAAAATATCTAATGCGATATATTGAATTTGGAAAACAATTTTTCCACCATTTTCCAAAATCTGACTTCTAACCGCTGACCTCTATTTCACTACTTCCTTCTTCACCGCCTGATTCTGCTGCACAATATAACGGTTCACACCATTTAAAAATGCAGTTGCAGATGCTTCTATCACGTCTTGGGCAGCTCCTCTGCCATTCACTTTTTCGCCATTGATCTCAAGCTGTACATGTGATTCGGCAAGTGCATCTTTTCCACCGCCAACAGAGTTAAGCTGGTAATCTACCAATTTCAAATCCTCTTCAATTAAGGAATCAAGTGTTTTATACAATGCCTCTACACTGCCCTTACCTGTACAAGCTGTTTCAACCGCATTTCCTTCTGGCGTTTTCAAACGTACAGTAGCTGTTGGGATATTCGCTGTTCCGTATTGCACCTGGAACATTTCCAATTCGTATTTGTCTACTTTATCCATATCCGTTTGCACTTCCATTAAGATGGTAAACAAATCATCATCGGTTACTTCCTTTTTATGATCTGTCAGTAGTTTAAATTCGTTAAACGCTTCTTTGAGTTTTTCTTCTGATAAATCATAACCCAACTTCTTTACGTTATCCTGGAACGCATGACGACCCGAATGTTTTCCAAGGAAAAGCGTATTGGAATGGACACCTACCATTTCTGGTGTGATGATTTCATACGTAGATGGATTTTTCAGTACACCATCTTGATGAATACCAGATTCATGGGAGAAAGCATTACGTCCAACAACCGCTTTGTTCGCCTGCACATACATCCCCGTCAACTTAGCAACTAAATCACTCGTACGTTTTGTTTCATTTAATTGGATGCCTGTCGTGTGCTTGTAAGCATCAGCACGTACCTTCAGGGCAACTGCAACCTCTTCTATTGATACATTCCCGGCCCGTTCGCCGATGCCATTAATAGCACCTTCTATTTGCGTTGCGCCATTTTCTACTGCGGCAATCGAATTTGCAACGGCCATACCCAAATCATTATGACAATGACAGGATAGATCTACACGATCGATATTTGGTACATTTTCTTTCATATAGCGAAACATGTCTCCATACTCTTTTGGTGTTGCGTAACCTACAGTATCTGGCAGGTTAATAACAGTTGCCCCGGCATCGATAACTTTTTCAATAATACTGGCAAGAAAATCTAAATCGGAACGCGATGCATCTTCTGCCGACCACTCAATTTGTGGAAACTTTTGACTGGCGTAAGACACCATCTCAACCGCCGTGTTCAATACTTCTTCCGGTGATTGTTTTAATTTATATTCCATGTGAATCGGCGATGTTGCTATCACAATATGCACGCAAGGTTCTTTCGTATTCTTCAGCGCCTCCCAGCAGGCATCAATATCTGATTTCACTGCACGTGCAAGCCCGGTAACTGATGTGTCTTTTAGCGTTTCCGCAATCATTTTCACAGCGTTGAAGTCACCATCGGAAGTGGCGGGAAACCCCGCCTCTATCCGATCAACACCATACCGCTCCAGCTGTTTGGCGATTTCCAGTTTTTCTAATTTGTTCAGATTAACACCCGGTGACTGCTCGCCATCCCTCAACGTTGTATCGAAAATTTTAATTTGTGACATGCTGTTTCACATCCTTTTGTTTTTTTTGCAATGGCTGTTTCACAAAAGGCATTAACTCTCGTAACTCCCTTCCTACTTGTTCAATTGGTAACTGATTTTCCTTGGCATTAATTGCATTAAATTGTGGACGATTTGCTTGATTTTCAAGGACCCATCCTTGGGCAAATTTACCTGACTGTACATCTGCAAGGATTTCTTTCATCCGATCTTTCGTTTCATCATTGATGACACGTGGTCCGGATACAAAGTCTCCCCATTGAGCTGTGTCTGAAATGGAATAACGCATGTTTTCCAGTCCGCCTTCATACAGCAAGTCAACAATTAGTTTCATTTCATGCATACATTCAAAGTAAGCTACTTCCGGCTGATATCCTGCGTCTGTTAATGTTTCAAAGCCTGCTTTGATCAAGTTAGTTACACCGCCGCATAGTACTGCTTGCTCACCGAACAGATCTGTTTCCGTTTCTTCTTGGAAGGATGTTGCAAGAACGCCCGCTCTGGCTGAACCGATTCCTTGTGAATAGGCAAGTGCAAGTTCGGTTGCATTTCCAGTAACATCTTGGTACACACCATATAAAGATGGAACGCCTGCACCGTCTTCATATGTTCTGCGTACTAAATGTCCAGGTCCTTTTGGTGCAACGAGAAATACATCAACATCACTCGGTGGTACAATTTGACTGAAATGGATGTTAAACCCATGGGCGAATGCAATGGCATTACCGGACTCCAGATTTGGCTTAATGCTTTCCTGATAAACATATGGCTGCAGTTCATCCGGCAAAAGAATCATAACAACATCTGCAGTTTTTGTTGCTTCAGCTACGGAAAGAACAGAAAAGCCATCTTCTTCCGCTTTTTCTTGAGACTTACCAGGTCTGAGTCCTACAACAACGTCATAGCCGCTCTCACGGAGATTCAGTGCGTGTGCATGCCCCTGTGATCCATAACCTACTACTGCGATTTTCTTTCCTTGCAATACCTCTTTTTGAACATCTTTTTCATAAAGTACTTTTGACATTAGTAATCTCCCTTTCTATTTTTAAACGTTTTTATATTGAAAATGAGTTAATCTCGGTTACTTGTTTTGCTGGCTGCTGACCCCTTAAGAATGCGGTGACACCAGTTTTTGTCAATTCTTTAATTCCATAAGGTCTGAGCAATGTAATTAACGCTTCAACTTTATCCGGTTTTCCTGTAACCTGTATGGTTAAGCTATCCTTACTCACATCGATGACGGATGCGCGAAACGGTGTGATGATGCCTTGAATTTCCGCTCGCAATGGGCCATTTCCACCAACTTTTATAAGTGCGAGCTCCCTTGCAACCATTGCTTTATCGGTAATATCCGATACTTTTATGACATCGATTTGTTTATTTAATTGCTTTGTCAATTGTTCCAGCTTCTGTGGATCGCTAACTTCAACGACGAATGTCATTTTGGCTATGCCTTCTGTTTCTGAACTTCCAACAGATATGCTGTCGATATTGAATTGCCGTTTATTCATCATCCCTGTAACCCGGTTGAGAACACCACTTTGGTTTTGAACGGTTGCTATGATAATACGTTTCATTTCGTCACCCCTATCATTTCGTGGATCCCTTTTCCTGGGGCAATCATCGGATAAACACATTCTTTTGGTTCAACTCTGGCATCGACAACAACGGGTCCATCATAGGCAAATATATCTTCAAGCAAACTTTCGACATCATCCTCTTTGTCTACTTTCATACCACGAATACCGTAGCTCTCGGCAAGTTTTACAAAATCCGGGTTCGCTATGATTGATTCCGAATAGCGTTCCCCGTAAAAACTTTCCTGCCACTGTCTAACCATTCCTAATGCTTCGTTGTTGACGATAATAACTTTGACAGGAAGGTTCTTTTCTTTCAGAACGGAAAGCTCCTGTAATGTCATTTGAAATCCGCCATCACCAACCAGGGAAACAACCAAATCATCCGGGGCTCCAAGTTGAGCTCCAATTGCCGCTGGAAAGCCAAACCCCATTGTTCCAAGTCCCCTGAAGTAACCCATCGATTCGGTTTATCAAAAGCGTAATATTGCGCTGCCCACATTTGATGCTGCCCTACGTCTGTTGTGACAATCGCTTCTCCCTTCGACGTGCGGTACACTTGCTCTGTCAGCCATTGCGGGGAAATGACGTCATTGGATCGTTCATACCACAATGGGTAATCTGACCTGTTGTTTTCTAACGTTTCCTTCCAGGCTTGATGATCCGGCTGATCAATGGTGCTATTTAATAATGACTTTAATGCTTCTTTCGCGTCCCCAACTACCGGAATATCTGTCGGAACATTTTTTCCTATTTCTGCCGGGTCAATATCGATATGGGCAACCTTGGCATGTGGTGCGAAATGCTCCAAATTTCCGGTTAGACGGTCATCAAACCTGGCGCCGATATTGATTAATAAGTCAGCTTCATACATTCCCATATTTGCCGCGTATGTCCCGTGCATACCTGCCATCCCTAGTGACAGATCATTGGATCCCGGAAAACCGCCTAGTCCGAGTAATGTATTGGCTACCGGAAGCTGAAATTTTTCCGCAAACTCTTTTAATTCTTCGGAAGCTTTTGCAAATACGATACCTGCGCCTGTCAACAATATCGGCTTTTTGGAACGACTCAGGGCATCTGCCAGTTTCCTGATTTGCAATGGATTGGGCCGTTCTGTCGGCTGGTAGCCCGGCAAATAAAAATCATTGTTGAAGTTAGGTGCGGTAAGTTCTTGTGATATATTTTTCGGAACATCAACAACAACCGGACCCGGACGGCCTGTTGAAGCAATATGAAAAGCTTCTTTTACGATTCTTGGCAGCTCTGAAAGCTCATTAACCTGGTAATTGTACTTCGTAATCGGGGTTGTAATCCCCATCACATCCGATTCCTGGAATGCATCAGTACCAATTACCCCTTTTGCTACTTGACCGGTAAAAATAACCAATGGCAAGGAGTCCATCATTGCATCCGTAATCCCGGTGATGAGATTTGTCGCACCAGGTCCGGAAGTTGCCAATACAACTCCAGGCCTTCCAGTAACACGTGCATATCCTTCAGCTGCATGAATGGATCCTTGTTCGTGACGCGAAAGTATATGCTTGAATGGCGCCTCGCTTCGATACAGTGCATCGTAAATCGGTAATACTGCTCCACCGGGATAACCGAATATCGTATCCACCCCGGAATCAACCAATAATTCAATTAATAAATCAGCACCGGTTATCATTTCCTTTGTCCGTTCCACTTCTTGTTTTACCTCAGCCTTCACAACGACATGCCTCCTTATTTGTTTAATAAAAAAAGACCCTTCTCTCCACATGGAAATCTGCATAAAGTCAGAATTTCAGGGGAGAAAAGAGTCATTTTCACGGTACCACCCAGGTTTATAGCACTCTTGCGAATACTACCTTACAAGGCTGATGATCAGCCTATTTTGATAACAGGTACATGTAAATGCACCTGGCCCGAGCTTAATAAGAATCCGTTCAGCTCAGCACTCAGAGAAGATGTCAGAACAATATGTACTTCTGGGCTTCCAGCAACCCCAGATCTCTGTAAGTACATGTAACATGTTCCTTTTTTCCCGTCATCGCGTTCGTTTTATTCGTTTGTTATAAGATTTTGATAATTGCATTTGTACGATTGCTTTTTTGAATGATAGTAAATATTTGATATTGCGAACTATCATATAACGGATTTTGAAAAAGGTCAACAGCTTTTTGAAAAGTTTTTTGATACTTTCGATAAGTAAAATAAGTTGTATCCGCTTACAAGTCCTGCATACTAATAACCAGATTTTTTTAAAAATAAATATTACATTTTGATTACAAAAAGAGCCCCAGTTTTGAACTGAGGATCTTCCTGTTAGTTTTGTACTTTGCCTTATGGTAGTCGGTTAAAACGCGGCTCATGCCACCGCTACGGAAATACATTCCGCTCACCTTAGGGCGGCTGGTGAGCCCTCTCGTGCTCGTCGTGTTGCAAGTGATTTCGAGAAGCAGCACTCCTCGCAAAAAAGATTGCTACCGCACTTCGGGGTCTCACCTATGCCTTTCCTCCCGCTGGAGTCTCCATGAATTTCCTTCGCTGGATGTTCCGGTTACTGCCGCTAAATTGCATTTGTAACCAATATTCAAAACATAGACCACTCACCAGTTCGGGTGAGCGAAGGGCGGTGACTCCTGCTTAGAACAAATGTCTTCGGTGGGACGAGCATTTACGCGCAGTCCCAGCACGTGTCCAGACCTGAGCAGGACTATTCTAAGGAAGGCCGACTAAAACCGTCCTTTGCGGACAACGTCGGCATACCCCTTTGCCGGGGCAAGGAGGCTGAGGCTGAGGCCGTGCCCTAAGGATGCGCATCCGCCCGGAGCGATCCCGAACGGCGATTATAAAATATCTTGCGTGTCAAAAACAACACACTTGTAGAAACAACCCTCATCAATCTCTATTCAAATAATCCGTAACAGCACCTTTGGAGGAGCTGGTGACATTATGTGCATATTTACCCAATACGCCTTTTTTGTAAAGTGGTGGTGCGACCCAGGATGCACGACGGTTTTCGATTTCTGCTTCTGATACGTCCATGGAAATTTCTTTTTTATCCGAATCAATGGTCACCAAATCGCCTTCTTTCAGGAATGCTATTGGCCCGCCACTTTGTGCTTCTGGTGCGATGTGACCGACGACTAAGCCATGTGTACCACCGGAGAATCTTCCATCAGTTAACAAGGCAACTTTCTCCCCAAGTCCTTTTCCAACCAGGATTGAAGAAATGGACAGCATCTCTGGCATCCCCGGTCCACCTTTTGGCCCGACATAGCGAATAACCAGCACATCTCCTTCGTTGATTTGATTATCCATCACTGCAGCAGTAGCTTCTTTTTCCGTGTCAAATACACGAGCAGGCCCCGTATGACGGTTGACTTGTACACCGGATACTTTCGCTACAGCTCCCTCAGGAGATAGATTCCCTTTTAAAACGATTAATGGCCCGTCTTCCCGTTTCGGATTATCAAATGGCATGATGATCTTTTGATCTTGATCAAGGGAGGAAACTTCTGCTAGATTTTCAGCAACTGTTTTACCTGTTACGGTCAAACAGTCCCCATGGAGATATCCTTCCTCATAAAGAAGCTTCATGACACCTTTTACGCCACCAACACGATGCAGATCTTGCATTACAAAAGTCCCACTCGGTTTTAGATCAGCAAGATGTGGCACCTTTTCTTGAATTCTATTAAAATCGTCAATCGTTAAATCTACTTCCGCCGCATGGGCGATCGATAGTAAATGCAGGATGGCATTCGTCGATCCGCCAAGCGCCATGACAACCGTAATAGCATTTTCAAACGCTTCTTTTGTCATGATATCTTTTGGATATATCCCTTTTTCAAGCAAATGATAGACCGCTTCACCGGCAGCTTCGCAATCAGCAGCTTTATCTTCTGATTCTGCCGGGTTCGATGAGCTGCCTGGCAGGCTCATTCCCATTGCTTCGACAGCGGATGCCATCGTATTTGCCGTATACATCCCACCACAAGCTCCAGCACCAGGGCATGCGCTGCATTCGACCGATTTTAGTTCATCGTCATCTATATCCCCGTTATTATGTTTACCTACACCTTCAAACACAGATACAATATCGACATCTTGACCCTTATTGGATCCTGGCGCAATCGTCCCACCATACGCAAATATTGCCGGAACGTCCGCATTAGCAATAGCAATCATACAGCCCGGAATATTTTTATCACAGGCGCCAATGGCTACAAATCCATCCATATTCTCTGCACCCACTACGGTTTCAATCGAATCAGCGATCACATCACGGCTTGGCAGGGAATAACGCATTCCTTGCGTCCCCATAGAAATCCCATCCGAAACGGTTATCGTATTGAACATTAAGGGCAGGCCGCCAGCTTGTTTAGCACCAACTTTAGCACGAACAGCCAAATCATCAATATGTACATTACATGGGGTTATCTCTGCCCACGTACTGGCTACACCAATCATTGGCTTCCTGAAATCGTCATCCGTTACCCCTACAGCCCGGAGCATCGCACGATTAGGTGCTCGCATGGCACCATCAAATACATGACTTTTAACACGCAAATCTTTTCCCACTTTAGAATTCCACCTTTCTTTTGAATAATTATAAAACTAGTTTTTAAATTGTTCAATGAAATTATTTTTAAGCAACAAAATTAGCTCACCTTTTTATCCTGAAATGAATCATCGCCTTCACTCCGTTTCCCCCACCATGTTGCCAAAATAGGACCGGAAATATTGTGCCAAACACTGAAAAGTGCACTTGGTACAGCTGCGACCGGTGAAAAATGGGCAGATGCAAGCGCTGCGGCAAGGCCGGAGTTTTGCATGCCTACCTCGATGGAAACGGCTTTTTGATCCGAAAAGTCCAACCGCAGTAATTTGGCTAACACAAACCCGAGCAGGAGTCCGAGTACATTATGCAACACAACGACACTGAAAATAAGCAGACCTGTGGTAACAATCGCTTCGGTGTTCGTTGATACAACGGCTGCAGCAACACCTACAATACCAACTACCGACACAAGCGGTAACGCCGCAACACTTTTCTCCACTTGCTTGCGGAATAATAAGCGGACAACGATTCCTAAAACGATCGGAACCAAAACAATTTGGACAATGGACAGGAACATATCTCCAGCAGAAACTGGCAGCCACTGACTTGCAAGCAGCAAGGTCAACGCCGGCGTCAATATCGGTGCTAATAGTGTTGATACAGCGGTCACCGACACCGATAAAGCCGTATTCCCTTTTGCCAAAAATGTCATCACATTGGATGCCGTACCACCTGGACAGCAGCCTACCAAGATAACGCCAACGGCCACTTCTGGTGGAAGCTGAAAAATGAGCGCAAGTCCAAGTGCAAGCAGTGGCATAATAGTGAATTGAGCCACAACCGCAATAAGAACGCTTTTCGGTGCTTGAAACACACTTTTAAAATCACTCACAGAAAGTGTAAGCCCCATTCCAAACATAATAATCCCAAGCAGCAGCGATATGTATGGTGCAAGCCATGTAAATCCGCCCGGGAAAAAGAAACTAAGGCACGCAAATAGGATAACCCAAATCGCAAACGTGCTCCCCGCAAAATTACTAACTTTTTCCAATGTCTTCATTTTTCATTCCCCCTGCATGTCTCTTTTTTTAAAACTATTAGAAATTCTAATAATTTAATTAACGATTTTATCATACTCGGGATGAAAAAGGTAGGTTTATTTTTTTCTTGTTAACAGGTATAATTAACTTAATTCATTGAACCTCCCCCCACCAATTCAAAGAATTGGTGGGGGATTTTGAGCCCATTCAAAAGAATAGGCCAGAACCAATGCTCGCTCAACTAAGCCTTGGATTTTCTGCTTTCTAATTTAGACAGACCTGTTTTCTCAAAATCTGTCAAAGCATCTTGAGAAAATAGTGTGTCCCAAGAACACAACCCATTTAATCTAGAAAGCTCTATCTGATAGAACGTATTTTTACGAATATTAGACAGGGAGTTCGAAATGTACGCCCATTGCGCCCAGTGATGTAGACCTTGTTTCTTCTCTGGAACAAGCGAATGCAACACCGGTGGGAGTTTTTCTTTGAAGCCCATCGCCCTGCGAGCAATGACATACGAAGCTGCCTCGTGAATAGAAATTCCAAGACGTTTCATATATTTCATTTTACCAATTTGACTCGTATAGGCAGGGTTTACCTCGTAAACCTCCACGCCCATCTTGTCGGCACGGCTTTTAATAGCAATTATCATAATATTATAAGCGAATTGACTCATTAGTCGATTTGCTTTCTTATTTCCATAAGGATTTTTGACTTTGGATTTCGTCGTATCTAATTTTTCTAGTGCAACTGGCTTTTTATGTTGGGCGGCATAATCAACGAAATCGATAGCTTCGGCTTCGATAATTTTTTTCAGTTGACCGGTTGTTTTATTATGAATGTCAAACTTTATCGAAAAAGATTCGATGAGCTGACCGATAGCGTTCGTATTAGATACAGCAAAATGGTCAACGTTTAGATCCAAACCAATAATTCCACTATCTTTGGAGTGGTTAACATACGGATTTGGTTGCACATCAACTAAAGCTTTGGCAATATAATATTCACCACAATCTTCGATCGACCAGCCAATTGGTTTTCCGAATGCCTTTTTGTTCTTTAAGTTCATTTGCATGCGAACAGCATTATCTACGTTTTCTTGGCCGTAGGGAAAAACAATGTTGTCAAACTTTACAACAATTCCGTTAATAGCTTTAAACGAAAGTGCATTGTTATCTGGATCATAGATAAAAACAAAATTACCGGCTTTTGCATCTTTTCTACCGGAAATAGTCATTTTTCCATAACGAGCTAAATACCAATCCTGCTTCCAAAGCTCTCGATTTGTTTGATATTTTTGCGTAGTCGTTCTTGCTTTTGCAAGTTTATTCGAACCAAAACAAACGCTTTTCGTGTTACTTCGTAGACTAGAAATTTGTTTTTGCAACCTATCTAATCTAAAACGCAAACGCCCCAAAAGAGAAATTAATTGTTTGATTTTCACATCTATATAGAGATGCTCAAAATCATAACTATTATAATAAATGTCTGTTTTATTTTTATATTCCACAACAAAAAAGTTCCCTTTTTGTTGTTCGCGGGAAATTTTATTAAATTTTGGAGTCCCTTTAATGAAAGAACCCTTAATTTTCTTTAAAACCGTAAGATTTGACTTAGTGTTTTTGATTTTCTTTTTAACAGATTTTATCTGTTCTTTTTTATTAGAAATATACATTTTCGTGAGTTCTTCTTGCGAAGAAAGTAGTGCTTTTCCTTCCTGGACGACACTATTTGTGTAGTAATCATTTAATGCGTACTTTGCTTTTACACTAAGGTGAACGGATTGTTTTGATTTAACCTTTGATCCACGCTTCTGGCGGACTTCTTCCTGCACACGAAAATGTTTTGCTTGATTAAACGTAAAAAGGGTGTGTTGTGTATCTTCTACGACACTACTATTCAATGTATTTTTATAGATTCTGTTCGAAAAATAAGTTTTTATAGTCATACACAACACCCCTTTCATTCTTTGATTTTATTATACAATATCCGAACAGTCGTTTCCAATGATCTAACTGCATTATTTAAAATCTTTTCTACTTTTTCTCGTTTGCGGCGATTCATCTCCCACTAATCGCTGAGAACCGCAATTTGAAGGAGTCTTCGTCTAAATCATATAAAAAAAGTGAAAATACCTATTGAATAAAAAGTGAAAATGGATTATTATAGTAAGAATACTTTAACAACAAGGGGATGTTGACATGGAGGCACAAAATATTCAAGTAAATCATTGTGCTGTAAAGAAAGAAAAACCAAATACTGATCAATTGGAGTTCGGGACAGTATTCACGGACCATATGTTTATCATGGATTATTCAGAAGAATCCAAATGGCATGATGCGCGTATTGTACCATATCAGCCGCTTACCATCGACCCGTCTTCTATGGTATTTCATTACGGTCAATCTGTATTCGAAGGGATGAAAGCTTATCTCTCGTCTGATGGAGACACGCAATTATTTCGTCCGGAAAAAAACATGCAGCGCTTAAATCATTCCAACGATCGACTTTGTATCCCACAGGTTGATGAGAATTTTGTAATACAGGCAATTAAAAAACTTATCTCTGTAGATCAGGACTGGGTCCCCGAAGCAGAAGGAACCACGCTGTATATTCGCCCATTCATCATTTCCACCGAATCCTATATAGGTGTGGCACCATCAGCCCATTATAAGCTAATTGTGATCCTGTCACCTGTTGGTGCTTATTACAAAGAAGGCATCAACCCGGTAAAAATCGCAGTGGAAAACGAATTTGTCCGTACCGTAAAAGGCGGAACCGGTGAGGCGAAAACCGGTGGCAACTATGCTGCAAGCCTTAAGGCCCAAGAGATTGCCGGCCATAAGGGATTTGCTCAAGTGCTATGGCTAGACGGTGTTGAAAAGAAATATATTGAAGAAGTAGGCAGCATGAATATTTTCTTTAAAATTAACGGAGAAGTTGTTACACCGGCCCTAAACGGTAGTATTCTGGAGGGGGTAACAAGAAACTCGGTGATCCAGCTCCTGAAACATTGGAACATTCCTGTTGTAGAACGAAAAATCTCGATGGAAGAACTGCAGCAAGCCCATGAAGATGGATTGCTTGAAGAGGCATTTGGTGCGGGAACAGCAGCAGTTATTTCCCCAATTGGTCAAATAACCTGGAATAATAATGATTTTCTTATTAACGGTGAAAAAACAGGGGAAGTAGCGAAAAAATTATATGATACGTTAACCGGCATTCAATATGGAAGAGAGGAAGATCCATTTGGCTGGGTTACGAAAGTGAAAGATGGAGTTACTAAAATAGCACAATAGACGTGTAAGCAAGCAAAACTCCCCCGAGCTCTTGTACTCGGGGGAGTTTTTGTTGTGGCATTTATTTTCATAACTGATGGTACTGTTAACTTTAAGCAAGCTTCCTTGATCTAAAATGATTTCACCACAGCATCATGAACTTCCTGCACGCTTTTACCCATACCTGATTCCACAGCCGCTGTATAGGATCCTTCTACCAGTGGCGCCTCCACTAATTGAATGTTTTCTGAATCAGCCATTTCCATTGCCATTTCTGCATTCATTTTTGCACTGCCAATATCGTAAAAAAGCAGCACACCTTTGCCCGTGTCAGCACGCCCTATTGCTTCTTGAATTTTATCAATGCTTGTCCCGATATCGTCTTCTTCCGTTCCTCCTGCTGCTTCAATAGGCACCTCTTTCACAACCTGCGTAATTAAATCTTTGATGCCTTCAGCTATTTTCGAACTATGGGAAATTAAAACAATACCTGCATATGCCATGATTAGTATCCTCCTTCTGCTTCTGCGAGTGCTTCGAAAATGTAATAGGACGAAGCAGAACCTGGATCAATATGGCCGATTGATTTTTCTTTGAAATAGGCTGCCCGACCTTTTGTAGCCATGAGATCTTTTGTATTTTCCATAGCCGTTTTTGCTACTTCTAAGATTTTGTCTGCCTGAAAAGCGTTTTCCTGTTTGAAATGTTCAACAACCGGAGCCCATACATCAACAAGCGTTTTCTCACCCTTTGTCGCTTTTCCGCGCTGCATGACACCACTCAGCGCTTCTTCAAGGCCGCTAGTGAATGTAGCATAATCAACTGGGTCATTCCCTTTAAACGTTGTCGACAACTTCAAAAATAATGTCCCAAATAATGGCCCGGATGCTCCGCCGACCTTAGACATAAGTGTCATTGCGACATCTTTTAAGACATCAGAGGCAGTGTCATATGATTCTCCAGAAATTTTATTTACGGCTTCTTGAAATCCGCGTGACATATTAATTCCATGATCACTATCCCCAATGACCTGATCGAGCGATGTGAGATACTCCTTATTCGCTTGTATTTTTTCATTGGTTAATCCAATCCATTGTATCGCATCTTGTGCTTGAAACTCCATGATTTTTCTCCTTTCCTACGAACGAAACGCAACCGGACGTGACTGGGCATCAAGCAGGGATTTCAGTTCATCATCCAATTTCAGGAGACTGACCGAACAGCCAGTCATTTCCAGTGCGGTCATGTATTCTCCGAAAAATGTTTTATGAACATGGATATCTTTTTCTGCTAAAATATCCTGGACTTTGCTGTTAACGATATAGAGTTCCATTTCTGGTGTGGCACCTAACCCATTTATCATGACAGCCACTTCGTCACCACTTGTAAACTCCATGTCAGCTAATATTTTGTCGGTTAGCTCTGTGGCAATGTCATCCGCAGTTGCGACTTGTTTTCGTTCAATCCCGGATTCTCCATGAATCCCGATCCCAATTTCCATCTCATTTTCTTCCAGTTCAAAACTTGGCTTTCCTGCAGCTGGTACTGTGCAAGGTGTCAACGCCATCCCGATAGAACGTATATTTGCCACTACTTTTTCTGCAGCGGCTTTTACTTCTTCCAGGGTACCACCTTCTTCAGCCATTGCACCAGCAATTTTATGAACCAACACCGTTCCAGCGATTCCTCTTCTGCCAGTAGTCGCATCACTGTCCTCAACGGCTACATCATCATTTACAATGACACTTTCCACCTGGATTCCTTCTGCTTCTGCTAATTCGGCCGCCATCTCAAAATTCAGCACATCACCAGTGTAATTTTTAATAATTAGAAACACACCTGATCCGCTATCAACCGCTTTAATCGCCTCAAGCAGCTGATCAGGCGTCGGTGATGTAAAAACTTCTCCGGCTACAGCAGCGTCAAGCATCCCTTTTCCTACATATCCAGCATGTGCAGGTTCATGCCCGCTCCCGCCGCCACTGACAAGTCCGACTTTATTTTTTACCGGAGCGTCACTTCTAACAATTGCCATCGTCCCCGGAATTTGCCTCAAGTCATTCGGGTATGCTGCAATCATTCCCTTAACCATATCTTGTACAACCTGATTCGGATCATTAATAATTTTTTTCAAACGGATGCACTCCTCTTTCGATTTATGAAAAGGCTGTTTTCATATACTTTGCTACTTTTAAATCTTCGGAGTTGATGTAAACTGCGACGTAACTTGCAATTAAGATAGATGCTTTTATCCACCGCTACGGAAATACATTCCGCTTTCCGCGGGCGGCTGATGAGCCTCCTCGAGCTACGCTCTGTGGGGTCTCACCTAGGCCTCTGCTCCCGCAGGAGTCTCCATGTATTTCCTTCGCTGGTGTTGTGCCTATTAAAATCCAGCTACAGATATCCACTTTTGATAGTTGATTGGAGCGGAGGACCGTTGACTCCTGCGGGAAAAGCACGTGTCTGAGGACCCCGCAGCGGTGGTCTTCCGCGAGGAGGCTGAAGCCGTGCCCTAAGGTGCGCAACGGTCCGGAGCGGAAATCAACAAGCACTTACGTCGCAATCTATATCTTTTATGCCAAAACCAACAAATATTTTCGGTGAAACGAACCTCTGGTGCTGTCCCAATCTTCTAGAAAACAGCCTATGAAAAAGAGAGACCAACCCTAAGATAATAGTTGGCCTCTATCAGCAGTTTTATTTAAAAGTTCTTGTAGACGCTACTGCCTTCTTCCAACCTTCATACAGCTCATTACGTTTTTCCTCATCAAACTGGTTTGTAAACGTCTTTTCGTTTTTCCATTGTTTGGCAATTTCCTCTTTATCTTTCCAATAACCAACAGCAAGGCCGGCAAGATATGCTGCGCCAAGTGCTGTCGTCTCTTGGATGACCGGACGTTCGACGGATACGCCGAGGATGTCACTCTGGAATTGCATGAGGAAGTCATTTTTAACAGCGCCGCCATCTACACGCAATGTTTTTAAATCGATCCCTGAATCACTAATCATGGCATCTACAACGTCTTTCGATTGATAGGCAAGTGATTCCAGTGTTGCGCGAATAAAATGCTCTTTCGTCGTTCCGCGCGTTAATCCAAATACCGCGCCTCTCGCGTCACTATCCCAATACGGAGAGCCAAGTCCAACAAACGCCGGCACCATATAAACTCCTTCTGTGGAGTCTACCTGTGTTGCATAACTTTCCGTTTCCGGCGCTTCATTGACAAGCTTCAGACCATCACGCAACCATTGAATGGCGGATCCGGTTACAAAAATACTGCCCTCAAGCACATATTCTACTTTGCCATCTACACCCCAACCTAGCGTGGTGAGTAGGCCATGCTCTGATTTTATTGGTTTTTCTCCTGTATTCATTAATACGAAGTTGCCTGTTCCAAACGTATTTTTTACCATTCCTTCTTCAAAACATGCCTGACCAAACAATGCTGCTTGCTGGTCACCTGCAATACCGGCAATTGGAACCTCATGGCCAAAGAAATGATAATCAACCGTATCGGCATAAATCTCTGAGGATTGACGAACTTCCGGAAGCATATTCTTTGGAACGGTTAGAATATCGAGTAATTCATCATCCCATTTCAGATCATAGATATTGAACATCAATGTTCTGGCAGCATTAGAGTAATCCGTAATATGCGTTTTCCCACCGGATAGCTTGTAAACCAGCCATGTATCCATGGTACCAAATAATAGATCCCCATTGTCTGCTTTTTCCCTTGCACCATCCACATTATCCAGGATCCATTTCACCTTCGTACCGGAGAAATAAGGATCGATTAACAAACCGGTTTTATCCCGAATGACATCACTATATCCCTGATCATCCAATTCCCTGCAAATATATTCGGTTTGACGGGATTGCCACACAATTGCTTTATATATAGGTTTTCCAGTATGTTTATCCCAAACAACCGTCGTTTCCCGTTGGTTTGTAATACCAATTCCAGCAATTTGACTAGGATCCGCATCCGATTTCCGTAAAACTTCTGAAATACAAGCAAGTATGGATGTCCATATCTCATTGGCATCATGCTCTACCCAACCTGGCTTTTGGAAAAATTGCTCAAACTCTCGCTGGGCTGTTTCCACAATTTCCCCATCATGATTAAACAAAATCGCACGTGAACTCGTTGTACCTTGATCTAATGATAAAATATATTTTTCACTCATATTAATCTCCTCCTATACAATATTTTTTTCTGCTTTATCTGCCTTTGTCTTCCCCAATTTCAATTCCGAACTGGCAGCACCTACTAGAATAATAGCAACTACAGCGCTTAAGATCCAGAACAATATGGAAAATTCACCTACAAACATGGCCTGGTAAAATACTGCTCCATATGCACCGCCAAGTAGTGGACCTACGATTGGGACCCAAGCATAACTCCAGTCCGATGAACCTTTTCCGGGAATCGGAAGCAACGCATGCGCAATTCTTGGGCCAAGGTCACGAGCCGGATTGATCGCATATCCGGTGGCACCCCCAAGTGACATCCCGATCCCAACAATTAGAGCACCAACGATTAAAGGATTTAACCCTTCTGTAAATTCATTCGCACCAATAAACAGAAGACCCATCACAAGGACGAATGTACCAATCATTTCACTGACCAGGTTGGAAAATGGGCTGCGTATGGCTGGCGTTGTTGAAAACACATCCCTTTTGGCAACTTTATCTTTTGTTTCCTTCCAATGTGGCAGGTAATTTAAGAAAACAATAATCGCACCAATAAAAGCCCCAATTACCTGTGCGCTCATATACATTGGAACTTTTGCCCATGGGAGATCACCCGTTATAGCAAATCCTAATGTTACGGCAGGGTTAATATGTGCACCAGTAAAATTACCAACTGCATATACACCCATCGTAACACCTAGACCCCAGGCAAGTGTAATCAGTACCCATCCGGTTCCTTCAGCTTTAGACTTTTTCAACACAACTCCGGCGACAACACCACCTCCAAAAATAACGAGGATCATTGTACCAATCAGTTCAGCTAAAAATTCAGGCATGTTTAACACTCCTTTTCATTATCAATCTAGTTAACTATTTATGATGCAGAAAAAAGACCCATACTCAATAGACATACCTCTCCCCGAGAAAGTACTATTAAAGTATGGGTCTCCATATCTCCACCACGTGATTAACTTGTATTAATACAATATCATATGATGTAATCGCTGTCAATTCGTATGAGAAATATTTTTCGGTTTGATTTAACTTCCCACCATCCCATGTGGATCGATAACAAACTTCTTAGAAACTCCACCATCAAATGCCCTGTATCCAGCAGGTGCCTCCTCAAGTGAAATTAGTGTAGCATTTACAGCTTTTGCAATTTGTGCCTTACCACTTAAAATAGATTGCATTAAATCCCGGTGGTATTTCATTACAGGGGTTTGTCCAGTTACAAATGTATGCGCCTTTGCGAATCCTAATCCAAATCGGATTTTCAGGGTTCCTTCTTGTGCATCTTTATCTTCAGCACCAGGATCACCAGTTACATAAAGTCCTGGAATCCCTAAACGGCCACCCGCTCTCGTGATACCCATTACCGAATTTAATACCGTTGCAGGTGCTTCTCCGCCGTCTTCTCCATGACCGCTCGCCTCAAAACCGACCGCATCAATCGCACAATCCACTTCCGGTTCGCGTAATATTTGCTCGATTTGCTCTTCAAGATTAGCATGCTCTTTTAAGTTTACCGTTTCACAGCCAAAGCTTCTTGCTTGTGCTAATCGTTCTTCGATTAAATCACCAACGATTACGACAGAAGCTCCCAGTAATTGTGCCGAGTGTGCAGCAGCCAAACCAACAGGACCTGCTCCTGCTACATAAACCGTTGACCCAGGTTTTACACCAGCACTTACAGCTCCATGATATCCAGTTGGAAAAATATCCGAAAGCATGGTTAAATCAAGAATACGCTCCATGGCTTGATCTTTATCCGGAAATTTTAAAAGTTGGAAATCTGCATATGGCACCATGACGTATTCGGATTGACCGCCAACCCATCCGCCCATATCAACATAACCATACGCTGAACCAGGGCGATCCGGATTTACATTTTGACAAATATGTGTATCTTGCTGCTTACAGTTCCTGCAACGTCCACAAGCAATGTTAAACGGGACAGACACAAGATCCCCTTTCTTCATAAATTCAACATCACTGCCAATTTCAACAATCTCACCTGTAATTTCATGACCAAGAACTAAGCCGCTTGGTGCGGTTGTCCTTCCTCGAACCATATGCTGGTCACTGCCACAGATATTCGTTGTTACAACTTTTACAATAACACCATGATTACATTTCCTGCCTACATTCAGTGGGTTGACACCAGGCCCGTCCCTCAGAATCAAATCCGGATACGAAATATCCTGTATTTCCACTTCCCCTGGCTTGACATAAACTACTCCACGATTACTTGCCAAACGAACCACTCCCTTAAATATAATCGATAAAAGGTGCGCATCATGTAAGCAATATCATTCTAAACACTATTATATCACTATATTTTAAAAATTCAAGAATTAATTCGGTAAGCGCAGGACCTCGGATGTATACCTCGAACAGTGCCTGTCACGCCCCGAATTGTGTCGAAAGCACAGATATAAGAAATACGCCCTCCTGTTTAAGAAGGACGTACTACTTCAGGATTCATTTGTTCCTGTTTCGATTTTCTGGCGATTTTCACCAGTAAATAAACTATTGGTGTATCAACCAAGGCAACAATCAGTTTAAATACATACTGGGTTGCGATCATCCCGAGAAGGACGGTGAACGGTACTGTGCCCCAGAATGCAATTATGATGAAAATGGTTGTATCAACGAGTTGGCTGGTCATTGTGGATACATTATTTCGCAGCCATAGCTTCTTCTTCCCATGTTTTGCTTTTAATCGGTGAAACAGGCTGACATCCAGATTTTGACTGGCAATATACGACAAAAGGCTAGCAAGCATCACCCGGAAACTCCCACCAAGAATGGTTTCAAATTCTGCTTGTAATCCAAAAGCTGGAGCAGCAGGCAGTTGAATCGCAATAAAGATAAAAATCATTACAATAATTTGTGTGAAAAATCCTGCCTGAACCGTTTTGCGCGCTGCATCTTTGCCGTATACTTCGCCGATTACATCCGTAATGATAAACGTTACGACATACACGATTACCGCTGCTGGTAAAATAAATTCACCAATACGAAACAATTTCACACCTAAAATATTGGACACAATTAACAGCCCAACAAATAATGCATTTAAATAAATAAACATATATCTCGGGTCCTCTCCTATTCAGAGAAAATCAAAGCCAACCCTCTAATTCATTTCTAGCGATTATCTATCTTTTCCGGATACATATCATGATTCATCATGCGGTGCTCCGCCATTTGTTCATACTTCGTTTCCGGCTTCCCGTAATTGCAGTACGGATCAATGGAAATGCCACCCCGTGGTGTGAATTTCCCCCATACTTCGATATAACGTGGATTCATCGCGTCGATTAAGTCATTCATAATGATATTCATGCTATCCTCATGAAAATCACCGTGATTTCGAAAGCTAAATAAATAAAGCTTCAAAGACTTACTTTCAACCATTTGCGTGTCTGGAATATAACTAATATACACTGTTGCAAAGTCAGGCTGACCAGTAATCGGGCACAATGTCGTAAATTCCGGACAATTAAATTTTACAAAAAAATCCCTGTTTTGGTGATTATTATCGACAGTTTCCAATACTTCCGGTGCATAATCAAAGTTATATTTCACATCCTGACTTCCCAATAACGTCAGATTTGAAAAATCCTGTTCCTTCACACTCAAAACCTCCTTCGTTCTTCATTAAAAAATGCCATGCACCCTAAGGCACATGGCATACCAATCGCAGCACATGACTTAGTTTTTTATAGAGGGTTAAAAGCTAAGAACCTCTCCTGCAGCCAATTATACAACACCGAACAGTGCCTGTCACGCCCCGAAATTTGTCATATATTGTCGAAATACTCACGCACCATTTTTCCTATCCCATAAAGATAAAATAGGAAACTACAAAGTAACCGATCACCGTTAAAATGGAAGGAATACTATAGGACCATAATGACATGGAGCGATTTCGCATTAGTGCCCAAATAAGGACAGCTGACAGTACTGAGATCCCAATAGCGGTGTATATATTAGAATGAGATACATCTGTTAAGATAGCTCCGCCTTGATAAACCGCATCAGATACAGCTAAAATCACCATATTAAACATATTACTTCCTAAAATAGATCCAACTGCTAAATTCGCATTTTTTAAACGAAATGCTGCGAACACAGAAACTGCTTCCGGCAGCGACGTTGTTGCTGCTATCAGAATACTTCCAACAAAACTCGATCCAAGCCCTGTTATGACCGCAATACGATCACCAGTGATAGAAAGCACACTTCCAACTATCATGATAACGACAGCAGCGATTATAAAACCTATCACAGCCCGTTTTACAGAAATTGACTTTTTCTCGGTCCCTTCCTGCTGCTTGTCCGCCTTATTCGCATCCTCATCTCCCTCTGGTGAAGGCATCTTGCTGATGACAATCATCCCGACTATGTAAACAATCAGAATCATAAGGGAATCCACACCTATTCCAATGATGGTGTAATCAATTTTAAGAATAAGCGCCAAGGTAACCATCAGCATTAAAAATAGCCCCAGGATAGCCGAATAGAGATGATTTCTGCTTACAAGATGATATAACTGTTTTCTCCTAAAAAACAGGTCAAAACCAGCAAGGATCAATAAATTAAATAAATTGGAACCAAGCATATTACCAATTGCGATATCAATATTATCTATTACCACCGCTGAGAAACTTGTGGTAACCTCCGGCAGTGACGTCGCCCCCGCCAGTAAAATTGTACCAACAAGCATACCGCCCATAGCGGTCTTCTCACTAATCACATCAGCATATTTCGATAATTTCATTGCAGTATAAACGGTAACTCCAGCTGCTAAGATAAAAATGACAAATACCAAAAATAACCACTCCTATTCCTATACCTCTATCATAATATACCCAATTAGCCATTTCTTAAAAGAAAAAAATAATGGAATAGCTAACAGTACTGTCACGCCCCGGAATTTGTCGAATAACAACACAAGCTTGTCAACCAGAAATTTAACAAGAAAAAACCACCCTATTGGATGGTAAACAAGCTTAACTATTATAAATAATCTTTTGGACTGAACCCTGTTATTTCTTCATCAAATACCAAACTCACCCCTTCGAAATAACCTCTACCTTATCATCCTTACCAACAACAATCTTATCCGCCATTCCAATAAACAAACCCGATTCCACGACACCGACAAGCGATTTCAATTCCTTATGTAATTTTACAGGATCAGAAATTTTATCAAAAGGGCAATCTAAAATATAATTTCCGTTATCAGAGACAAATACTTCCCCATCTTTTTGCCTTAATTTAGGTACACAGCCTAATGTTGAAATGTTGTTTGCCGTCACTTCCCAGCCAAATGGAATGACCTCAACTGGCAAAGGGAATGCGCCTAACTGAGCTACCCTTTTTGAACTATCGACAATTATGATGAACGATTTAGCCGCTGAGGCAACAATCTTTTCTCTCAGTAGCGCTCCGCCGCCTCCCTTGATAAGATGTAAATTTTCATCAACTTCATCCGCTCCGTCAATGGTGACATCAAGCTGTTTTGTTTCAGAGAAATCCGTTAAAGGAACACCGAATTCCTTTGCCCATTGCGCTGTTGTTTCTGATGTTGGCACACCGGCTACATCCAATCCTTGCTCAACATATTCACCAAGTTTCTTAATCATCCAGTATACCGTGGATCCTGACCCTAGGCCCACCTTCATCCCATCTTCTATGTATTTTACTGCTTCTTCTCCAACTAATTTTTTAGCGTTATCCATTTCACTCATTACGTACATCCTCCTTTGAAAATCCTCCTATTCATTATACCTTATCCATTAATAGATCTCCATGTTCTAACCAATCCATCAACAATCGGATTTATAGCGGAATCATCGGTGTCATAACGCGTGTGTGATAACGGATTCCAACTTGTAAATAAACCTCCGACATTCACCTGCAAGTCTTTTGTAACAGCCATATTGTAAGCTTGATTCAGTCCTTTTAGCGGAAAAGCAAGCACATCATCTTTATCATAAAAATTAACCCATTCCCCTTGGATAAACGGATAATATTCCCGGATCGCCCGAGAGGGAACTGTAATCGGTGAGCCAAAATCAATATACCTTAATGACCAGAGCGCCATTGGATTGCCCATCGTATAAAATAAGGCCAATGTTTCGGATTGCTCAATTGGTGAATTGCTTATACACTTTCTTGTCTCCATTCCCACATTCTCACGAGCAAATTGTAAATCATAAAAATAATTGCTTGCAACAATCGATCCGAGACTATGGCTGATCACACATAACGGGGCATCCGGTCCAGCCTTATCTCTCAATTTTTGAATGGATGCAGCTACAAGGGAATGGACCTTATCATAATTTTGATTCCCTAATGTTGTCGGCTGATAGGCAATAGCATCCGCAAGAAACTCAATCACAAACCGACGCAATCGTTTGTAATTCAGATCCGCACTATCTTGCAATCTATTCCATAGTTCGGCCTGTTCTGGCTCAAATACGGAAGACCAAAAAACAGAATCAAACACCAATTCCTGCTCGGGATCTTTAATGGAAAGTTTTTTCGCAAATTTTCGAGAAACACGTGTAATTATTTCATCCGCAAAATCTTCATCCGGCGTACCAGCACCGTGAATAACAGCAACCGCAATTTTCTGTGTCATCCTGTTCACTCTCCTCTGAGGGAATTGCCTTATATCCATACTACTTGAAACAATAAAAACTTTTAAGATGAAAATTACCCATCCTCCCCCAAAACATTCGACAAATATTGACAAAAAGCGGGGCGTGACAGGCACTGTTCAGTCCCGTAGGCAAAAAAAAGAAGACCCACCGCGGCGAGTCCTCTTCATCTTGCAATTATTGGGCTACTTCTGGTTCTTCTGCTGTTACACCAAGTTCATTTCTATAAACATTAGCGCTCTCTTCAATTGACCAGTTTTCAACACGGTTATTAACAGGTACTAATTCCGCACGATACACAGTTGGGAATACAGGGATCTCTTCAACCATGAGTTCTTGCCACTCACTATAAACTTCTTTACGATATTCAAGATCCATTGCTTCCGGAGAGGCTCCCTCAACTAGTAATTCATTATTCTCTTCACTTGCATAGCGTGAATAGTTAAATGCTGCATTAGATCCATATAAACCAGCAGGATCTACATCACTGCCTACCTGCCAAGCACCTTGATATATATCAATATCAGGGTCATCTGCTTCCACTCTATCGTAGAAAGAGTTCATTTCAATCAAACGACCGTCTAAAAGCTCAACCTTCAACCCAACTTGCTCCCATGCTTGAATATAATAGTTTGCAATTGGCTCAGCTGTGTCTCCACCCGACATGGATGCAAAATTAATTACTAATTCTTCCCCATCAGGAGTTTCACGGAACCCATCATCATTTACATCTTCATATCCTGCTTCATCCAGAATTTGATTTGCTTGTTCCGGATCATAGGTCGGAGCTTCAATTGTTTCATCATGATACTCTGCGTGATATGGTGGAATAAGTGTATTCGCATTCCAACGAAGCCCATTATAGAATTGTTCACCTACTGAATTATTGTCTACTGCATACCACATAGCTTCACGTAAATTCACATCTGACATTTTCATGCTATCATCTGGAACAACTTCACCTGCATCAGCGTCCCATTCACCTAATTTAAATCCAATATACGTATAAGCACGACCCACACGACCGAGGAATTCAACATTAGTTAAACTCTCTTCTACATCTGGGTATTGATCTGCCGGAAAGCTATCAACCATATCGACTTCCCCTGTTTCCAGAGATTGAACAACCGTTTCCGGGCTGACTATTTGCAAGGTAACACCGTCTAGATTCGGTTCCCCACGCCAGTAGTCCTCATTTGCTGTATAGGTTACAGATTCACCTGGAACGATGGACTCCACTTTAAATGGTCCCATACCGATTGGATTTTCACGAACTTCTGGTGACTCAGCCATTTCTGCTACCGGAACATCCTCAAACACATGTTTCGGCGTGGCATAAGACCAAATTCCACCTGCCAGTAGTGATGGGCCTGCTTCTAAAAATGTAATTTCAAGTGTTTTTTCATCAATTATTTCAATACCGGAAATCGAATCTTCCTCCCCATCATGATAAGCTTCCATACCCTCTATATTCATAAAACTTGCATCATAGCGAATCCCAGTATAATCCGGGTGTCCAATAACTTCAAAGGAGTATGCCCAGTCTTCTGCTGTCACAGGCTCCCCGTCATGCCAGTTCACCTCATCTCGGATGGTAAATGTGAATACAGTACCATCATCACTCATTTCAAATGTGGCAGCACCATCATTTGTATAGTTATAGCTTTCATCAACAGTCAACAGTGATTCATCAAACCAGTCAATAACTTCAACATCTAAAGCATCCTCATAAAAATTATAGCTCAATGTTCCTGCAAATACCGTATCCGAAACAACACCATAATTAAGCGTGCCACCGTCCATCACTTCTCCGTCAGTAACTTTCTCCGGAGAAAAATCTTCAATGGAATAGAGGTCATCATCTGACCCACCTTCCGCACCTTCTTCCTCTGTTCCTGGATCTGAACCTGAATCATCAGTCTCTTCACTGCCAGTTTCACTGTTACATGCTGCCAACACCAGTAAGAAAACAAGCATTAATGCAAAAAGTAACTTGCTTAAACCCGTCTTTCCCATCCCTTTAACCTCCCCTTTTTAATTGTTCATTTTCGCCGATCAGATTTTAGTTTGCCGACCGACAATATATAATGCAACATCAATACACATATATTGATGTAAGCACCCAAAATATTACCGTTTCAGGGACACTCACCTCCCCTTAATAGAATAACCACATTACTCTATGTCCAAAGTCATTTAACCCCTTCTTTGTCTTGCATCAGCAGCTCTTTTTAACGCTTCGCCAACATTTCGTACAGCAAGCATCAATACGAAAATCAATATTGCTGCAGGTAACCAGATCCACCACCTGAACTCAAGCGTCTGCGGGTTTCTGGCATAACTTAAAAGTGTACCTAAGCTTGGTGTGTCTTCAGGGAAACCAAAACCTAAAAATGATAGGCCTGATTCCAGTCCAATATTTGCTGCAAGATTCAATGTCATTGTTACAACAATTAAAGAGGTTATATTTGGCAGAACCTGTGAAAAAATGATTTTAAAATTTGAGGTTCCCAGTGTTTTGGAAGCCTGAACATAATCCAGTTCCTTTTCCTGCAATGCTTTTGATCTTATCAGTCGGGCAATCCCCATCCACAAAAACGCAGTCATAATGAATGAAAATGTCCATATGGAATAATTTGGTACAAGTGATACAAATACAATTACAACCATTAGCATTGGCAAAATCATGAAAAAGTCCAATATACGCATCATTACGTTGTCTGTATGTCCACCAAAATATCCGGAAATAACCCCAAACGCGACGCCGATAATTCCTGTCATTAATGTAACCAGGATACCTATAGAAAGAGAGTTTCTAGTACCAATAATGAGCTGACCGAAAACATCACGGCCACCATAGTCTGTACCTAAAATAAATTCATCGGAGGGCGGCTCGTGTATGGCAAATAAATCAACCGTTACAATCTCATCCTGATCCAGCAAGATGGAAATACCATATACAAACGTCGAAATTAAAATTAAAAATATCAGTGATATTAAAGCCAGTTTATCTTTGACAATTTCACGCCAAAAGATACGAAGTCCGGACGGGCTTTTCGTTGAATCCTGCGTTTGATTATCCATATTATAATTATTCATTTCCATTTTTCTCACCTCAGTATCTACAATTTCTTATTTAATACGGATACGCGGGTCAACAAGACTTAAAATAATGTCAGAAAGTAAAGCCCCTAAGATTGATGCAATTCCGAACAACAGAACGACAGCGGTCACAACACTGTAATCACGTAACGTAATTGATTCAAGGAAAAGTTGTCCCATCCCTGGGTAACTAAAGATCTGTTCAATAAAAATAGTCCCTCCGATTAGAGTCGTAATTTCAAAGCCGAAAAATGCTGCTATTGGCAGTAACGAGTTTCTTAGAATATGTTTGTTGTATACTCTGGATTCAGAAGCCCCTTTTGCTCGCGCTGTAATAATAAAGTCTTTTTGTTTTGTATCTATAATTTCACTTCTTAAATACTGAACTGTATTTACCGTGGCAATCAGCGCCATGGATATCCCAGGTAATATTAAATGATATAATTTGCTCAAGAAGTAATCGAATGATCCAGGTTCAAGCCCGGGAGCTACACTTCCACTGGTAGGGAACCAACCAAGCATAAAGCCAAAGACCCAAAGCATAATAAGGGCAAAAATAAATAATGGTATTGCAAACCCTAAATAGGTGTATCCTGTAATACCTTGGTCAAGTAATGAATCATTATAGCGTCCACTCGTAATCCCAAGTGGAATGGCAATAATATAGGTGAAGATTAATGTCACTAAAGAAAGCCAGAAGGAATTTACAATCCGTTCTCCAACGATATCTGTAACCGGCATTTTAAAGCGAAAAGACTGTCCTAAATCCCCTTGAACAGCTCCGGTTATCCAATCCGCGTATTTAATATGCCACGGATCATCCAGGCCGAGAGCTTGTCTACGTTCCTCTATCGTTTCTCTATCAACATTCGGATCAATTTGACCTGTGAGTGCATCCCCTGGCATCGCTTGTGCCATTAAAAAAACTAGAACACTGAGTACAAGGATCTGGGGCATCGTTATTAATAGTCGTCTCACAATAAATTTCCACATCTATTTATCAACCTTTCCCCGGCAAGGCTACGAGATGTGTATTAGATACAGGTTTTAAGCCGTAAGCCAAGCCTTCGTTATCAAAATAATCGTCATAGGAATGCTCATATTCCTTCTGTACTTCTTTGCGAAATTGGAATTGTTCCGCACGTCTCCCTGGATCAATATCAGGAATCGCCGCAACGAGACGTTTCGTGTAAATATGCTGGGGATGATTAAAAATGTCCTCTTTTGTCCCCTGTTCAACATAGCGTCCTTTGTACATGATCGCTATGTCATCACACATATGTTTCACGATCCCAAGGTCATGACTAATAAATAGATACGTTAAATTTAATTCTTCTTGAATATCCTTCATAAAGTTCAACACCTGTGCCTGAACAGATACATCAAGCGCAGATACCGGTTCATCTGCGATAATCAGCTTCGGTCTTAAAGCAATTGCTCTGGCAACACCTATACGTTGACGCTGGCCACCGGAAAACTCATGTGGATATTTCAAAATACTTTCCGGACTCAAGTTCACGATATCCAGTAGTTCCTGTACACGCTTCTTCTCTTCCTGCTTGGAGAGCTTTTCAAAATTACGAATTGGTTCTGCAATAATATCCAGGACGCGTTTTCTAGGATTCAACGAAGAATATGGATCCTGGAAAATCATTTGAACATCTTTTCGAAAATCCAATGTCTTGCTTTTTTTACTGGTTATGTCTTTCCCTTCAAATTTTACATTGCCTGAAGTAATATCATTCAAGCCAATAATCGCTCTTCCGGTTGTTGTTTTACCTGAACCAGATTCACCAACAAGGCCATGGGTTTTCCCCTCTTCCACGGAAAAAGAAACACCATCAACGGCTTTGATATGTCCCACCGTCCGATTAAAAATTCCACCTTTAATTGGAAAATGAACCTTTAAATCTTCAACCTCAAGAAACCCCATGTGTCTGACCCTCCTTGCTCGCATCCGGGAAGTAAAATTGCCTGTGACATGTGCAACGTACAAAGTGACCGGGACTCACCTCATGCAGTTCAGGATTTTCTTCATGAGCGGAAGCATCCACCCACGGAATTCGAGATGCGAAACGGCAGCCTTGCCTTGGCAACTTTTGCAATGATGGTACGATTCCCTGAATCACATGAAGTTTATCTTGTCCTTCCTGTGTATTAGGTACAGAATTCAGGAGTGATCTCGTGTATGGATGGAGCGGCCTTTTGAACAATGTATGTACATCTGCCACTTCAACGATTTGCCCCGCATACATGACCGCAACTCTATCTGCCATCTCAGCAACAACACCTAAGTCATGTGTGATTAAAATGATTCCGGCCTGCATGTCTTCTTTTAAATCCCGGATCAAATCGAGGATTTGTGCTTGAATCGTAACATCAAGAGCTGTCGTCGGCTCATCCGCTATCAAGAGTTCCGGGTTGTTTGCAATCGCAATCGCAATAACAACACGTTGCCTCATGCCACCGGAAAGTTCATGCGGGAATTGTTCATAAACATGTTCCGGGTGTGGAATTCCAACTAAATTCAACAATTCTATAATTCTACTTTTACGCTGTTTCTGTGACATATTGGATCGATGGAGAATGAGCGTTTCCCCAATCTGCGCTCCGACCTCCATAAGCGGATTTAAGGCCGTTAGTGGATCCTGAAAAATCATGGCCATATCATCTCCGCGCAATTTATTCAGTTTGGACGGAGATACGCTAGCAATATCTGTATCGTTAAACTTAATATTTCCTTCAATTTTCGCTCGATTATGTAGTCCCATTACCGAAAAAGCTAGGGCACTTTTTCCCGATCCAGATTCTCCAACGATTCCAAGTACTTCATTTTTATGAAGTGTTAAGGACACGTCATCAACTGCTGCATAATACTCATCTTGAATCCGAAATGATGTCTTCAGGTTTTTAATTTCCAATAGAGATTTACTCAATTTAATCCCCCTCGCAAGTATTTTTAATCTGTTAACGGGTGAATGGGGAGCTGATCTGCCTGCATTCATTGAAAGTTCTACTCGCTCGTGTATCCGTGTGCTATTTTTCCCAAACTAACTCCTAGTGATAATATTAATTATCAAAGGAACGTTCAGATAACTCATTTTAAAAAATATTAGTGATTGGTCAAAGCTGCTATTTATCCTCAATTTTCTGTTAATTTAATGTACAGTGAAACCGTTGTTCTTACGCTCGTGTTAGTTATTCATATCTCACTCTTTTTTTTTTTATTATTTCATAGTATAAAAGTTCGCTAAATTCTAAATTTAAACCGTAATAAAACTTAATATATTACTGTGATTATATGTGAATATTTTCAAAAAGGCAATATGTCTCTAAAATTTTCTAGGTACTTTTTTCTAGTAATTTTCGTTTTATATCATACTTAAGTCATTTAAGGAGTCCTCAATTATGAATGCGCTTCCATATATATGCTAACATATTGCCTATTGATATGCTATATGAAATAATGAAATATATAAATCCAACTATTTTTCTCAGGAATAAAAAGGAGGAAATTTGCAAATGAAATTGATCGATTATAAAACGATGGAAGAGCGAATAAAAGCATTGGAAGAGAAGGTGAACGTCTTTTCCGAGCGCGCAAAAAAGCATGATGAGGAAGCAACATTTCCATTTGATAATTTTAAGGATCTAAAAGAAATCGGTTACCCTGCTTTAACGGTTCCGCAAAAATATGGCGGCTTAGGTATTTCGCTTTATGAGCTACTTACGTATCAAGAAACGATTGCCAAAGCAGACGGATCTACAGCGCTTTCGATTGGTTGGCATATGGGAATAACCAAACATATGGGAGAAAACGATATATGGGAAGAAGAAAAATACGCCGCATTTGCGCATGACGTGGTAGAAACAGGAGCATTATTGAATAACGCCGCTTCCGAGCCAGCAACCGGAAGTCCTACACGTGGAGGAAAACCGGAAACTGTGGCGAAAAAATCAGACTCAGGTTGGGTCATTAATGGAAGAAAAACATTTACGACGATGGCGCCAATTCTTGATTATTTTGTTGTCAGTGCTTCGATTGACGGAACGGAGAATGTTGGTAATTTCCTGATTAAACGGGAAAGAAATGGTGTTTCTATTGACGAAACATGGGATTCGATTGCGATGCGAGGTTCCGGAAGCCATGACCTTCTTTTGGGAAATGTACATGTGGAAGACGGAGACCTTGTGGAATATTTGACTCCTGGGAAAAAGCGAGCTGCTGGATGGCTGTTACATATTCCCACGTGCTATCTCGGAATTGCCCGCGCGGCTCAGGAATATGCGGTTGATTTTGCAGCAACTTATTCACCGAATAGTATTGAGGGAACCATTTCTGAGCTGCCCAATGTAAAACAAAAACTCGGCGAGATGGAGTTACT
Source organism: Virgibacillus sp. NKC19-16 (assembly GCF_021560035.1). Lineage (NCBI taxonomy): Bacteria > Bacillati > Bacillota > Bacilli > Caryophanales > Bacillaceae > Virgibacillus > Virgibacillus salidurans. Next base: position 2,681,501 of record NZ_CP074373.1, read on the forward strand.
CCTCATGGAGAGCGAGCATTTTCTGTATGGTGTTGCCCGGAAATGGGATGAAAGTGATGAAGAAGCGCGTCAGGCAATGAAGCCGGAACTCGGAGCGGTAAAATTATCTGTTGTGAATAAAGCGGTGGAAGTTGTTGATCTAGCAATGAGGGTGGCTGGTGCACGGAGTCTATCCAGACAAAATCCCCTGCAGCGTTATTATCGTGACGTGCGTGCTGGATTGCATAACCCTCCGATGGATGATATGACGGTGATGCAGTTGGCTGGGAAAAGTGTTGCTGAGCGGGGCTAGGTTGGTTTTGTGAAATGATAGCTGCGACAAAATTCAAAGCTATTACGGCCCTTTAATTTAAAAATCGCCTTAAATCTCTATAAAAATTTTCATGTATTCTTTCGAGAATGAAAATAATATAAGTACCTTCTTCATCTTCTTTGATTGTGTAAGCTATTCTGTTATTTACCTTTGCAGTCCGGAAATCATATGTATAAATACCTGACAAATCCCCTATTTTTAACTCCCTAGATTTAGGGGTTGTCAGGATTTCTTTAAATGCGTCTTCAAAACTTCTTTTCACGAGCTTATTTTGCTTTAAATCTTTTCATATACTTACCACCTTAACTGGAACTATTTTTAATGGTCACACCCTTACAAGAGATGTACCTTATCCTCATCTGCTAAAAACTCCCGGTACCTCCTCTTCTTCTCCAGCTCATTTCCTGGGAAAATATCTAATATCGCGTTGGTGTTTAATTGGAGATCACTTTTCGATGAATTGCTTACGTAAAATGGATAACTGCTCCAAGGATAATTTTCCGGATCGGCTACCAACCCTGCTTCCACTGGATTTAGATGAATATAGCTGCTAACCTTCAGCATTCCATAATCGGAAGCTATCATTCTATCGAAAAAACGTTCTTCAAATACATGGCCGGTGGTATTGTATCTTGTGTTGAAGTAACTGGCGTACCGTTTATTAATAAGTGACATCACCTTGGAGAGGGGCTGGTTCTGCGATCGTAACTGGAGGTGGAAATGATTTGTCATTAAGCAGTAAGAAGCAAGTTCAAAAGGGGTCTTTGTGGATGTTTGCTGGAGGATGTATAGAAATGTCCGGTAATCACCATCGCTAAGGAACAGTGCATCACGCCGGTTCCCTCTACAAACAATATGGTAAAAATAATCCGGATCCCAATGTCGTTTTTTTCTAGCCATCTATATCAGTACCTTTCTTTGATTGTCTATTAGAAGATAACCCACTCCTTCCCAAAAGTAAAAAGCCCAAAAATCAATTTCACGCCTATCTTCCCCGTCTAAAAATGAAATTTCCCCTGGAACAAAACACAAAAACCCTACCCCACAACACACCCAAAATTCAAAATTAACCCTTTTACGAGTTCGACAAATTTCGGGTGGTGACAGGCACTGTTCGGGTACTGTTCTGTCCCACGTTATTTTACATCGCTGCCACAAATTTGAAATATAAATGTAAGATTACTTCCCTCATAAAAGAGGTATATAGAGATATAGGATAGACTATGCCTAAAACGCATATATATTTCGACAAATTTCGGGTGGTGACAGGCACCATTCCGACTTAAGGGGTGGATTCAAATGAAGGGTATTATTTTGGCTGGTGGTAGTGGTTCGAGGTTGTCGCCTAGTACGGATGGGATGAATAAGCATTTGCTTCCTATTTATGATAAGCCGATGGTTTATTATCCATTGTCTGTGCTAATGCTTGGTGGTATAAGGGAAATCATGATTGTTAGTACGCCGGAAGATCGGCCGCGTTTTGAGAAGCTACTCGGGAATGGCTCAGAACTCGGTATCTCGCTTGACTACCGTGAGCAAACCGATCCAAATGGGATTCCGGAAGCATTGACGATTTCCGAAGATTTCATTGGGAAAGATGATGTTACGTTAATTCTTGCTGATAATATTTTTTATGGCCAGGGTTTCACAACATTGCTCAGAAATGCCATCAAAAACCATCGACATGCGACCGTCTTTGGATATCGCGTTAAAGATCCAAGAAGGTTTGGCGTTGTAGAATTCGACCATCATCAAAAAGTCATTTCATTAGAAGAAAAACCAGAGGATCCGAAATCGGATTTCGCCGTAACCGGACTGTATATTTATGATCATCAAGCCATCCGTATGGCGAAAAAACTCAGATACTCTAACAGAGGCGAACTGGAAATCACAGATCTGAACAAACAATATCTGAAAAAAGGACAGCTGGACGTGGAATTACTTGGAAGAGGATTTGCCTGGATGGATGCAGGAACACATGAATCCTTGTTTGAAGCAGCCGAATTTGTGAAGATTACCCAGCAGCGTCAAGGGTTTAAGCTCGCATGTTTGGAAGAAATCGCCTATTATTTAGGATATATAAACAAAGAAGCATTATACAAAAAAGGAAAGTCAATGGAAAAGAACGATTATGGACAATATCTCATGGAAATCGCTGAAAGAAAACACACGGAGCAATACTGGGATTCCATTGATCATCATCCAATGTTAGGACTGGTGGAAAATGAATAAACAACAGCCAACCCTTCTCGTCACAGGCGGGGCAGGCTTTATCGGATCAAATTTTATTCACTATTATTTGGAAAAATATCCGACTGCACAACTGCTCAATATCGATAAACTCACCTATGCCGGATCAATAGACAACTTAAGAGAAGTTGAGTCACTGGAAAATTACCATTTCATCCATGGCGATATCACAGATGAAGTACTCGTAAACGACATTTTCACAGACTATGATATTACCGGAGTCATCCATTTTGCAGCCGAATCACATGTAGACAGATCGATACAGGATGCAAAAGCATTTGTAGCATCCAATGTGTTTGGTACATTGACCCTCTTGCAGGCAGCGAAAAAAAACTGGGAGGCTAAAGGCGAGTTGTCCAAAAGGCGCTTTCATCACATTTCAACAGATGAGGTATATGGATCTTTAGGCGAGGAAGGGAAATTTTCAGAGGAGACACCGTATGACCCGCGCAATCCATACAGTGCATCCAAAGCAAGTGCCAATATGTTCGTCAAAAGTTTTGCACATACGTACGGGATGAATGTTGTTATTTCCTCAAGCTCGAACAATTATGGACCAAGACAACACGCAGAAAAACTGATCCCAACAATTATCCGAAAAGCATTGGCAGGTGAACAGATTCCTATTTATGGTGATGGGAAAAACGTAAGAGACTGGCTATATGTTGCTGATCACTGCAGTGCACTTGACATGATCTATCACCAGGGTCATCCGCTTGAAACCTATAACGTCGGTGGCGGCAATGAGAAGACAAATATAGATATGGCAGGAGAAATTTGTGCGATTCTGGATAAGCTAGTTCCGCAATACAGAACGAGCGAAAGCTTTAACGATTTAATCACTTTTACCACAGATCGCAAAGGCCATGACAGGAGATATGCTGTTGATGATCGCAAATTAAGAAAAGCGTTGGGCTGGAAACCGACCGAAGACTTCCATTCAGGACTGAGGAAAACAGTAGAATGGTATGTGAATCAATGGAAAAAACATCCCGTGACCTAATATCCGTCGTCGTCCCAGTTTACGGCTGCGAAACATGTCTTAAGGAACTTTGCAGTCGCGTAGCAGAAACCGTCACAAACATTCCAGCCCACTACGAAATAATTTTAGTGAACGACGCGAGTCCGGACGACGCCTGGACAACAATCAAACAACTAAGCGAGCAGGACGAAAACATTAAAGGAATTAATTTTGCCCGAAACTTCGGCCAGCACCATGCGATTACTGCTGGCCTTGACCATACGAATGGGGACTGGGTGGTTGTGATGGATTGCGACCTTCAGGACCGGCCAGAGGAAATCAAGAAATTATATCAAAAAGCACTCGATGGGTATGACGTTGTTTTCGGCAAGCGAACAGTGCGCCAGGACAATTGGCTCAAACGCAAATCATCTCAGGGCTTTTACAGGGTGTACGATTATTTCAGCGGGCAGGCATCCGATCATTCAATAGCCAATTTCAGTATTAACGCAAAAAAAGTGGTCAGGGGCTTCAGACGCATGCGTGAACAGAACCGCTTTTTCCCATTATTTATCCAGTGGATGGGATATGAAACGACAAGTATCACGGTTGAACACAACGCACGCAAGGAAGGCAAATCCTCCTATAATATAAAAAAGCTGGTCACCCTTGCGACAGATGCGATCATATCCCAATCCAATAAACCACTGAGACTCTCGATTCAATTAGGATTTTTGATCGCATCGGCATCCTTCATCTATGCCCTGTATTTATTCGGCAGGTATTTTTTCCTTGATGAAACTGTGCAAGGATGGACCAGTGTGATGGTATCGATTTTCTTTATCAGTGGACTAATGTTCTTCAACTTTGGTGTCCTTGGTCTATACATCGGTAAAATTTTCAACGAAACAAAAGGCAGACCACTTTATTTGATTCGAGAAACAACGGACGATACAGATGATCAGGAAGGGAGCTGATAATATGGCAGATTTTTTGGAACCAACCCCATGGGACAGGCGAAATTTTCATGTAGACACATACCAGCTGACATCAACTACGATCGAGGCTTTAAAACAAACAAGTGAAATTGAAGGGCATTTCACATTAAAGGTGGATCCACTTGAAAATAAGGAGAATCTTTTAAAGTACGGATTTTATTATGTCGACACATTGATTGAGCCAGTTTGCAGCAGGGAAAATCTGCAGGCTGTTGAGAAGGAAAGGATCCATTTTTCCCGGGATTACAATAGAGAAGCGATCCTGGAAATCGCGGGGGAAGCTTTCGGCAATGGACGTTTTCATCGTGATTTCAACATTCCGGGCTATATGGCAGATAGACGATATATGAACTGGGTGGGGGATCTCATGGAAAAAGACCTGATCCTGGCATTGAACTATCAGGGTAGAACTGCGGGCTTTTTTGCATACGAGGATGATAAAATACTCCTGCTCGGGATACATAAAGATTTTCGCGGCAAAGGCTTGGCAAAGGCATTTACAAGTCACTGTGTGCAGGAGCAATTTGATAGAAGCGGCTATGACACATTGAAAACATCCATTTCACCAGTGAATCTAGCTTCATTAAATGTGTTTATTTCACTCGGATTTCGGTTAAAAGACAGCGTCGATGTGTATCATAAATTAAATGTTTCGCTCCCGGTTGGGGGCTGATCATGGGATACGCATATATTTTCTCCACCATCTTTTTTACCGTTTATGGTCAATTAATTTTGAAATGGAAAATTAATCAATTTGGAAGTCTGCCTGAGGCTTGGATCGATAAATTTGGTTTCCTGTTTCAAATTTTATTTAATCCGTGGATTCTATCAGGGTTCCTTGCCGCATTTTTAGCTGCATTAAGCTGGATGGCAGCGATGACGAAGTTCGATATCAGCTATGCCTATCCATTTATGAGCCTGTCGTTTGTCCTTGTTTTTATTCTTTCCGTCGTTTTATTTGGTGAACCGATCAGTACACAGAAAGTAGTCGGATTTTCCCTAATTATACTAGGCATTATCGTCATGAGGTGATCATATGATTCTATTTAATAAACCATGCAGTACCGGGAAAGAAGCAGCTGCCATTCAAGAAGCAATGCAGCAAGAAAAATTAGCAGGTAACGGCCCATTTGGAAAAAAATGTGTCTCCTGGCTTGAGAATCGTCTTGGATGTGAGAAAGCCATCCTCACCCCCTCCTGCACTGCTGCGCTTGAAATGACCGCATTATTAACCGAGGTTGGCGAGGGGGATGAGGTAATCATGCCTTCCTACACCTTTGTTTCAACCGCAAACGCCTATGCATTAAGAGGTGCTCAGGTTCGTTTTGTTGATGTCGATCCGGACACGATGAATGTGGATCCGGAACAAGTAGAAGCTGCAATAACAGACCAAACAAAAGTCATCGTCGTTGTTCATTATGCTGGGGTGGCTTGCGACATGGACCGAATTATGGATATTGCAAAGAGAAACGGTTTATGGGTAGTTGAAGATGCTGCACAAGGCGTAATGAGCAGCTACAAAGAAAAGCCGCTCGGCACGATCGGGCACCTGGGAACATTCAGTTTTCACGAAACGAAAAATTATACATCCGGTGGTGAAGGTGGCGCGTTGATTGTAAATGATCCGGCGCTCACGGAACGCGCGGAAATCCTGCAGGAAAAAGGGACGGATCGCTCCTTATTTATGCAAGGCATGGTCGACAAATACACATGGCGCGATGTCGGCTCTTCCTATTTATTAAGTGAACTGAACGCTGCCTATTTATCCGTTCAACTGGAAAATGCAGATCAGATTAATGCCGATCGCCTGCATACATGGGAACAGTACTATGAGGGACTTTTGCCATTAATGGAAGCTGGAAAAATCAGCGGCCCACATGTCCCGGAAGAATGCGAACAGAATGCCCATATGTTTTATATAAAAACGCGTGATAAGCATGAGCGTTCGGACCTTATCAATTACTTGAAGGAAAATGGTGTCATGAGTGTAACACATTATGTGCCATTACATTCTGCCCATGCAGGCCAAAAATACGGCAGATTTATTGGGAAAGATACGTACACAACTGAAAGTAGTGAACGACTGTTACGTTTACCACTTTATTATGGGATAGAGAAAGAGGATGTGGCACATGGGATCAAGATTATTACAGACTTTTACCAAAAATAAATTTATCTGGATAGCGTGCCTAATCCTCATCGCATACCTTCTGCCCTACTACATACTCGGTGAGGACACACATATCCGCGTCCATGACAATCTGGATTCAAACATCGTTTGGTACAAATTACTTGCAGAAAGCGGGCAAATTTTCACCCTATCTGATACCACGTTGCCTCAAGTCATCAATGGACTTCCGAGAAGCGCATTGCCTTCCGCCTTTGATGCAGTCGTATGGCTATATGTGCTTTTTGAGCCGATGACGGCATATACGATTAGCCAAACAATCATGCGATTTGCGGCATTTTTCGGGATGTATTTGCTGCTGAGTCGACATGTGTTTCGCGAGGCAAAATCACCCTGGATTACAGTAGGTGCCTCGCTCGCGTTTGCGATGCTTCCATATTGGCCATCAGGCGCCCTGTCTATCGCTGGTATCCCGCTCGCACTGCATCTATTTTTGACGATTCGAAAATTTGGCTGGAAAACGCCGAAATACAACTGGATCCTCTTACTTGTGATTCCGTTTTTCTCGAATTTTATTTTGAGTTTTGTGTTCTTCCTGGCACTCATGGGGCTATTCTGGCTGATTGATTGGATCCGTTTCAAAAAGTCAAATTGGCCGTTTTTTACAGCCATTGCCTCAATGACGGGAATTTACCTGGTGAAAAATTATCTGGTTATCACGTCCATGTTTTTTGACGGTGGATTTACATCACACCGGGAAGAATTAAGTCTCGGTCATAATACATTTGAACGCAGTGTGGAGCTTTCGTGGGAAAATTTTCTATACGGCCATACGCACGATGAAGCCCATCAAGTATTGATCATTATTCCCGTCATTTTTACTGCTTTACTCGTTGCAGCGTATAGTAATGTGAAGCCTAGGAAGCTAATGACGTTATTCGTGTTTAATTTTGCTATTTCCGTATGGTATGCCTTTTGGTACTTTGAGGGCTGGCGCATTGTGAAGGATAATTTCATGGTCGCCAACACATTTAACTTTTCCCGGATCCATTTTCTCGATCCAGCCATTTGGTACATATGTTTTGCCTTGGCTTTGGCATTGTTGTGGAAACATCTGAAATTCGGGAGAGTGCTTGCAGTTATATTGGTTGTTTTGCAATGCGGCCTTGTGTTTGGATTAAATGAGGAAAATAAATACAGTACGTTTGACACGCCGACATTCGCAGAGTTTTATTCAGAGGACTTATTCGACGAGATTGAGGCCTACATTGGCGAGGATCAATCTGATTACCGTGTGGTCAGCATCGGCATGCACCCGACCATCGCGCAATACAATGGATTTTACACCTTGGACACGTACAATAACAGCTTCCCGCTGGAATACAAGCATGATTTTCGGGAAGTAATTGAAGGCGAACTCGATAAAAGTCCATCACTGCAAAACTACTTTGACACATGGGGCGGCCGCCTGTACATGTATGTCGCAGAACACGGCAAAGATTATCTGTTCACCAAAGACCGCAATGAACCAATCGAAAACCTGGCAATCGATACAGAAGCACTGCAGGAATTAGGCGGAGACTACATCCTCTCAGCCGTACCAATCGAAAACTACGAAGAACTAGGACTCGAACAAGAACGAGTATTTGAGAACAACGAATCACCATGGCAGATTTGGCTGTATGGGGTGTGACGCAGTGCCTGTCACGCCCCGAAATTTGTCGAATGATATTTTGTACAACATGTATGACAAGACTCCCGGTAGAAGTAGTTACCGGGAGTCTTATTTAGTTGCAGTAGCGGAGCGTACCCCCGAACAGTGCCTGTTGCAATGTTGACTTTCTATCAAGTAAAAATGCACAGCATGAGAAGAAACTTCGTAATGTATCTGGACAGTAATCATGAGTTCCTCACGCAATTTAAATTTTCACCATCTTATATTCTATTAAACAAATCATATCAAATTAGGCGCCATTCCTTTTAAATAGAACGATGCTTATTTGTGAAGCCTTGACCTACTTCCCGTAGTCCCACATCAACCGCCATTCTTCCTCAACCATGGTTACATACACATCCTGGACAATCGTGAATTTTCCATACTTCCCATTAAAATTCTGTGAGACTTGCACGTGATAAACGACATCGATCGGCTCTGCATCTGCTTCTATTTTCCAATTGTTCACTTTTTGTGCGTCAGTTATCGAATATGTAAATGTTGTAACATCAAAATGATTCATAAACACATGCGGACGATTTTCAAGATAATGGCCTTTGCTGAATTTTTCCTGCATCAATGGATGAAACATCTCCCAGGAATCGGAAAACGATCCTTCCTGTTCATATGTATAAAACGCCTCAACTCCCAGTTCCGCTTGCCGCTCCGGGGAGGTGATACGAAGAATATAGACCGTGACGATAATAGCCATGATAATCACCAGCAAGAACACAAACAATAATCCCTTTCCCCGACCTTTCTTCATCATAAAATCCCCCTGCCCTATTTTATTCGAGAGCTGAGGGATTTATTATTGGATTATTCTGTCGGTCTGTTATTAAAATCTCTAATTCCTAAAAATCTTCTATAGGATAAATTTTCCTTAAACACAAGTTCATTTACTATTTAAATGTCAAAATTTGTCTAAAAATGTATAGACTTTAATGTTAAAATATAGTAATATAGAACTATATTTTGAAATATTTAAGAAGGAGGTGAGTAAAATGTCAGTGTCAAGGATTTTAAAGTGGGTCACTGGTGGTTTTGAAGCACTACTAGGTATCCCAATTTTGGGAGCTTCTATTATATTAGGGCTTTGGTGGACACCACTGGTAGTTATGTTGATCATGCATATCATAACTTTAGTAATGACTAAAAGAGATGGTGGTCCAAGTGTAGGTAGTATTTTAGGTATCGTTACTTCTTGTGTAGGCTGGATCCCTGGGGTAGGAATAGTTATGCACATACTTTCTGCAATATTCCTTATGATTAATGCAGCTACTCCTGACAATAAAGCAGTCACCAAAGACGCAACAATCGCATAATGCAATTATTTATTTCTTAAAAGCCTCATCCACTAATGAGGCTTTTTTATTATATTTGTCGCCAAAGAACCTAAATATCTGATTCACCCTCCCCTGCCTTTTCCCGTAAAAAATATAACCCTTCTTCATTGGAATAGGAACGCACCAGTTTTCTACTCGGCTGAATCGCTTGAATATTAGGGTGATCAGAAGTGATTTCTATAATTTCCGCTTCGTCACACTTCACATACATACACACCTTGAATTCTTCTTCAATAATCCGCAATAGATCAGCTAATTCAACATGCCTTTTTCCTTTCAATTTCTTGTAAAGCTTCCCTTTTGTTATAAATTCCACTTTATTCACCTCTATTTTCTATATCAAATCAGTACGATATACCATTATGAACCAAACAATACCACACTACAGGACTGGGTACAATTTCCTAAAAATACCTATCATGCCTTCAAATGTGTGTTTTACACTCTCTATTTCTGTAAAAAAACTAATTTTCAATCCACAATTGAAAAATTGAACCCTCATAAAGCAATGAATTTGAATTTTAATGAAATACCATGAAATTTAAAAACTAGAATAGTAGCGGATTTATCGTATCCCCTTTTTCCTTACAAAAAGTAGATATCCCCCCAAATCCACTTCCCATCAGCCTTTCCAACACTAAACATAATTCGACAAATTTCGGGGCGTGACAGGCACTGTTCGGGGGTGTTAGAATAGATAAGTTAGTATTAGAATCACGGCTACATGTGAAAGGAATCGTTCGTTATGAATAAACGCAACAGGGTTATAATCGAATATTTTCAGGTTATCATCGGGGCTACGCTTGTGGCACTTTCCTATAATTTATTTTTACTACCATCAAGACTTGCTGCAGGTGGGATTTCAGGAGTTAGCACTATTTTATTTGAATTATACGAATTGAGTCCTGCCTACACGCAATTTCTCATTAATATTCCTATTTTTATTATCGGTTGGATCGCCATGGGGAAAAATTTCAGCTGGAAGACATTGGTCGGCACGTTTTGGGTGCCGTTTATCATATGGCTGACCACTAACTTCCCGTATACGGTTGATAATCCTCTACTTGGAGCCATTTACGGCGGAATTATTCTGGGTACAGGGCTTGGAATAGTCTATAAGGGGAATGGATCAACAGGCGGTACAGCAGCGATAGCCCAAATCGTGAAAAAATTCACCGGCCTATCAAGTGGTTATTCACAGCTGATCGTAGACGGTTTTGTAGTGATTTCTTCCATTATCGTATTCAATCTGGAGCTAACATTATTTGCGCTCATGTGTATTTATATCACAAGTAAAACAATTGATTTCGTACAATTACGTACATCAGCGTCGAAACTTATTCTGATCATTACAGAGGAAGAAGAAAAAATTCAAGCGCTCATCCGTGACAGGATAGATCGAGGCTTAACAAAAGTACGCTCTGTTGGAGGCTATTCTAACGAAGATAAAACCATGATCCTGTGTGTCACAGAACAACAAGAAGCAGTACAACTTAAAAAAATTCTCCAAAAAGAAGAACCCTCCTCCTTCGTCATTTATATCAATGCATCAGAAATACAAGGAAGAGGATTCTCATTGGATAAATATTATGGTCAGAAATTGTAGACCTCAGGTGAATGAATACCGTCTTTCATACCATACGAAGGGATTCATTCACTTTTTTATGCATCAAAACTATCCGGATTCGTACCGGTTCTTTCATTTTTATTTAAGCCGCTAATTCTATCGATTTCCTCCTCCGTTAATGAAAAATCAAAAATATCAGCGTTTTCGATGATGCGATGTTCGGTGACGGATTTTGGAATGGTAATCACGTGATTTTGCAGATCCCATCGTAAGATCACCTGAGCTGGCGACTTGTCGTACTTCTCCGCAATATCCACGATCGCTGGCTCATCAAACATTCTTCCTTTTTTAAGCGGAGACCATGCTTCCAGCTGTATGTTTTCTTTCTTGCAGAATTCATGTAGCTCAGTCTGGGTAAGGTGTGGATGATACTCCACTTGATTAATGACTGGCTTCACCTTACAATCCGAAAGCAAATCTTCCAAATGCTGCACATGAAAATTACTCACGCCAATCGCACGAACTTTCCCGTCTTCGTACAACTTTTCCATTGCTTTCCATGTTTCCTTATAAAGCCCTTTCACCGGCCAATGAATTAAATACAGATCCAAGTATTCCAAATTCAATTTCTCCAGACTTGTCTCAAATGCCTTTAATGTACGCTCATACCCTTGATCATCATTCCACACTTTCGATGTAATAAATAAATCCTCTCTTGGCACACCGGTTTCCCTGATGGCTTGCCCTACTCCTATTTCATTATCATAAAACGAAGCTGTATCAATACTCCTATAGCCATGTTTGATCGCTGCCTTTACTGAATTTATGACGACATTGCCATCCTCCACTTTATAAACACCTAATCCAAAGCCTGGCATCTTCACGCCGTTATCCAATGTGATTGTATCCTGTAAATTATTGATCATGATTAGCCTCCTATCTATATTCTCCATTATATACTAACTTCATATTATTAGAAAAGACAGGCAAAGCCCCAATGTTATTCGACAAATTTCGGGGCGTGACAGGCACTGTTCGTCTTCTGTTCGCATAAAAAAGTATTGACAGGACAGTCAACAAATGGGTATAATTTGATACAATATTAAACCTAGTTTTTTGATAGGAATTAGGGTGTTAAGGAGGCGATATGTTGTTTCTTCAAATGAATCACGTTGGAAAAACTTTCTCAGATCAAGATAGGAAATCATCCTTTGAGGTTTTTTCCGAGATTGAATTGAATATTTCTGAAAACCAATTCGTCTCTATACTGGGACCTTCCGGATGCGGAAAATCAACCTTACTTTCAATGGTGGCTGGGCTTGAAAATGCCACGGAAGGAACCATTACATTACAAGAAAAAGAGATTAAGCAACCCGGACCTGATCGCGGAATGGTTTTTCAGCAGCCTGCTTTATTTCCATGGCTCAACGTTCGCGACAATGTCACATTTCCGTTAAAAGGAACAATGAGTAAAAAGGAAGCAAACGATAAAGCTGACCACTTTTTAAAAATGGTGCAATTAACCCGATTCAAAAATAACTATATCTATGAACTTTCAGGCGGCATGCAGCAGCGCGTCGCAATCGCCCGGGCACTAGCCATGGATCCGAAAGTTCTATTGATGGATGAACCATTCGGAGCGCTAGATGAACAAACACGTCATATCCTGCATGACGAACTAATGAAAATTTGGCAGGAAACACAAAAGACGATTCTCTTCGTTACACATAGCATACAAGAAGCTATCAAACTATCAGATCGCGTGGTAGTTATGGGCACACGCCCTGGCCGTATCATAGCTGATTTCACCATAGACATAGCCAGACCAAGGGAACGGGAGAATCCTGATGTCATCGCATATGAGAAACGAATCATGAGTTTACTTGAAATTGAAATTAATAAAGTCTTAAAGGAAGAGCTATCAAATGAAGTTGAATATAGTCGTTAAACGTATCCTTTTTTTAGTAGCAATCATCGGATTATGGCAATTGATTTATGCATTGAATATTTTTGAAGATATTATTTTCCCGTCCCCCTCTCAGGTTGGAATGGCGTTATATGAAGGGTTTGCGGACGGCGATTTTGTTACAGCGCTGGGAGCAAGCTTCAGACATCTATTCAGCGGCTTATCCCTAGCTATCCTGCTTGGAACTATTTTAGGTGTCATCTTAGGTAAATCCAAACAGGCTGACGAAACGGCAGGCATGTATTTAATTGCACTGCAAAGTATCCCAAGCATTGTATGGGTGCCATTAGCTATTATGCTTTTTGGGTTCAGTGAACTTGCCGTTATCTTCGTCGTCGTTTTAGGTGGAACGTTTGTAATGGGGTTAAACGTCAGGTCAGCGATCCAAAATGTTCCGCCAGAACTTGTACGTGCAGCAAGGACAATGGGAACAAAAGGGTTTCGATTATTTTACCGGGTAGAAGTACCGGCAAGTATCCCTTACTTCATGTCAGGTATCCGGCTAGCTTGGGCCTTCAGTTGGCGGGCCTTGATGGCCGGCGAATTACTCAGTAACGGACCAGGTCTCGGCTATTCATTAAGCTATGCACAGGATTATGCCCGTATGGATCAGGTCATTGCCATCATCATTATTATTGGTGTTATTGGTGCAGTTGTTGATAATCTCGTATTTTCTAAATTAGAAAATACAGTAATGAAACGTTGGGGCTTAGCAAAATAAAAGAAAGGATGAAATTTATATGAAGAAATTTTTATCAATCATGTTATTTATGTCAATTGCTTTCGTATTAGTAGCATGTGGAAACAACGAGGACGGAGCAAATGCTAATTCAAGTGATAGCGAGGCAGAAGAAATTACGATTGGATACTTCCCGAACATTAACCATGTTGCCGGCATGGTAGCCGAAGAAAAAGATATGTATTCAGAAACATTGCCTGATGGTACAAAAGTAAACTACCAATACTTCCCGGACGGTTCCGCATTTATGACAGCAGTGGAGACCGGTGAAATTGAAGGCGGACTCGTTGGGCCGGGACCAGCCATGAACCACTTTACAAGCGGAGCAAAAATTAATATCGTAGCAGCAGGATCAACAGGTGGTACAGTAATTATGGCTAGAAACGACGCCGGAATCGAAACACCGGAAGATCTGGCAGGCACAACTTTTATCTCGCCGCGTGTTGGTTGTACCCACGACGTTCAATTTGAAGCAATGATGAAGGATGAATACGGTCTTACCTCTGACCGCGTAGACGGAACCATGAAACACGTAACAGGAGAACCAGCTACGTATCACAGCATGTTTACAACAGGAAACGTTGATGTAGCCACAGTACCGGAACCGTGGGCCTCCGTCATTGAAGAAGAAGGTAGCGGCAAAGTGCTTATAGATACACCAGAAGTCGCATACGGGGAAACATTGCCGGCAGCCGTATTTGTAACCTCCCAAGACCTAGCTGAAAATAATCCGGAAATGGTCCAAAGCATTGTAGACGGTCATAAAAAAGCTACAGAATTTATTCAAGATAACCCGGAAGAATCAAAAACAATTGCTATCGACAAAATAAAAGATATCACAGATCAGGAACTTTCCGCATCAGCGATCGACAACGCATGGGAACGTATTGAATTCACCTATGAAGTTGACGAAGAAGTGCTGCAAGATTTTTCAGATTCATCGTATGACCTTGAATTTTTAAATGAGGAGCCTAATTTAGAAGGATTAGTTGATGCTAGTTTTATTGAATAAGAAATGAAGCCAGCCGAGGGGGCTGGCTTTTTTTATTAGTGATGATGATGTCCGCCTTTTGACGAATTGGTGATTTCAAACCCCCGGTTATCCGCATAAAAATACTTAATCCAAACACCATCCAGGAAATCTTCCTTTGTATCGAGCAGGATATCAATCCCTTTGTCCGTTTTTACAATTTCATCATCTTCGGTTGGTGTATCAAGTTTTAAATCAAAATGAGCGTGATCCCCATGGTTTATGGTAACGTAGACGCGGATCATTTTCCCTTCCGCTTCTTCTGAGTCCAGCATCTTCTTCAATTCTTTCGCAGCATTGCGGTTAATTTTGCATTGCATCGTTATGTCTCCCATCTTTAGTAAGTATTTTTCTATTATCTCATGTTTCCTTTGAAAAATAAAAAATCCAATCCGCTAATCCAGAATTTCTTCATTATATGCATCATTGGACATTTCCTTGTGATCAGCTACATAATAATAACCATCTGATTGCAGTGTCCACAATGCTAGCGTGTCATCGCCAAGTCTGGCAACAACAAGATACCAATTTTCATCATATGTCTCATCCAAGTTTTCAATCAAATCATCTTGCAAGTGTCTGTTACGTAATTCCCTGATGCCCATATTCTTTGTCCCCTGCATATCCTCAACCTGTGACGCCAACTGCTCCATCACTTCGTCCAGATTTTCATCAATAGCCGCATCATTTTCCGCAAAAACGGCATGAACGTATTCCTTATCACCCGTCAGCGCCGCATTGTACATATCCTCGACAACTCTGGCAGATGCCTGATTTAAGCAACCACTTAAAAGCAAACAGGAAATGACAATGGATATAGCTACTTTTTTCATCATGCTTTCCCCCAGTTAAATCTCGCAAAATTTCTTCTATGTAAACGTATTAAAAACATTATATCATAGAACGTTCCATCACTTATTCGTATTCGACAAATTTCGGGGCGTGACAGGCACTGTTCGGGTTTTTGTTCCCCACCAAAAAAGTCCTTATGTACAGGTGTGATAGCTCTTCAAATGGGGTATAGTAAAAAGGTGAATGTCGATCTAAGGGGTGCTGATGTTGCCGGAATTACTAGACTCAAACCTGTTTATTTTAATCATCTCAATAATACTTATCTTTAGCATACTTGGCGTTCAGTTTACTGCAAGAGTCAATGCTCCTTCCCTCATTTTTTTCATTGCTTTAGGGATGCTTTTTGGCACTGGCGGGCTGGACATCGTAAATTTCCGTGACCCAGAAATCGCTCAGCTTATTGGTATGATGGCCCTTGTTATTATTCTGTTTGATGGCGGTATCAAAACCAACTGGGGCACGATACGCCCGGTTGCCGTGCCTGCCATATCCCTGGCGACTTTAGGAGTAGTAATCACCTCTTTTATTCTAGGGGTAGCTGCTAAAATGCTCTTCGGATTAAGCTGGCCGGAATCATTGTTAATGGGGGCACTTGTCGGCTCAACGGACGCGGCAGCTGTTTTTGCTATGCTTTCCGGAAAAAATATAACGAACCGCCTCGAAGCCACACTAGAAGGAGAATCCGGAGCCAATGACCCGATGGCGGTCTTCCTGACTACTACACTCATTTCCTTTGTTCAATTGGAAAATTCCGGCTTTTTCAGGACAATTGGTCAGTTTTTCTGGCAAATGGGTGGCGGTTTCCTAATCGGGATACTGATTGGAAAACTGGCAAGTAAGGCGTTATATAAAATCAAGCTGGACTCAAGCGGCCTATACCCGTTACTTGCCTTTGCCTTCGCATTTCTCGCTTACAGCAGTGCCTCCCTGCTTAACGCCAGCGGCTTACTCGCTGTCTATGTTGCTGCCATCCTTATCGGCAACTCAGGACTAAAGCAGAGAAATTCCATCCTTCGTTTTAATGAAGGATTCAGCTGGATCGCCCAAATCGGGATGTTTTTCATACTCGGACTTTTCGTAGTCCCAAGCGACCTATTTACGCTTACTACAGTAATCAATGGTCTGATACTTTCCATTGTATTAATGTTTATTGCACGACCGATAGCATCATTTATTTCGGTCATAGGTATGAAGTTCAATCTCAAGGAAAAACTTTTTATCTCCTGGGCAGGATTACGCGGAGCAGTTCCGATCGTACTGGCAATTTTCCCAATGCTTGCCGGACTTGAACACAGCCAGCTATACTTTAACGTTATATTCTTTGTTGTTCTTACATCCACTGTTCTGCAGGGTACGACCATCTCGCTGGCAGCCAGGAAATTAAACCTTGTAAAACCCGGACAGTCTAATCCCATTCAAACCATGGATTTGTTATCTGTTGGTAAAAAAGAACTGGAAATCGTGGAATACAAAATCGGCAGGGATACACAGCTAAATGGCAAACGGATCCAAGACATTGGTTTTCCGAAATCAACCAATATCATCTTGATCATCCGGGATGGCGAGACAATTTCTCCACATGGAAGATTGATCTTTCAGGAGGAAGATGAATTGTATGTTTTAACGCCAGACAGTGAGCGCGAAACACTGGAGGAATTGTTGAAAGAATAGGGGGCATGTGCTTTCGGGTCAAATTTATAAAACCTAGCAAATTGGTTCTAAAAAAGGGGGTCCACCCATACACTAAACAGTTGAAAACTTACAAAAGGAGGCTATCCAATGCCGAGCGGAATGCATCAAATAGAACTGGATATTCCCATTGAAAATGTCTGGTCCTTTGTTAGTGATATGGATAATTGGGCGCCCTTAGTGCCCGGTTACATGAATCACGAAATGATAAGCGATAGGCAATCCACCTGGACATTCAAAGGCAATCTCGGAGTTATGGAAAAAATAGTCAGTCTGAAAATAGACATTACCGAGTGGCAAGCACCTACAAAGGTAACCTTTAATTTGACTGGGGTGGATGAAAATTTTACGGGCGATGGCTATTTCGAAGCAAACGACGTAAACGGTAGACAAACTAAAATGACAGGCTACCTCGATATCACCGCCAAAGGCATGATGGGGCCAATGATTAATCCTGTTTTAAAAACGTTAGTTCCGAAAAAAGGAAAACAATTAACAGAAGCGATTGGCAGAAGGATGCGTGCGATGGAAACGGTAGCTACATAAGTGTGGAGAAGGAAAAACACGAATCTCTGCTAGAACAGAAATCCGTGTTTTTTCTTAGGCAACACTTTTAATTACTCAACTGATCAACAGCAAGGATAGCTGTGGCCACATCATCAGCAGTGATATCCGCTGAAAGATTACCCATTGTTTCACCTTCCTGTGTAGCAGCTTCACCAACTTTAAGCAATTCCTCGTAGGAAAACTCATCTAAGTGCATTTCCTTTAAGGTTGTTGGCATACCCAACTTCTTATAAAATTCAAGATATTTAAGAAGCTCATCCTTTGGATGTAGCTCTAGCATCAGGTGGACAAGTGTACCATAAGCCACTTTTTCGCCATGAGAAAGATCATGAATATCACCTTCCAGCACAGTAAGCCCATTATGAATAGCATGAGCACCAGCCAGGCCACCACTTTCAAATCCTAATCCGGAAAGTAATGTATTTGCTTCAACGACTGCCTCTACATGCTTGGTGACAAGTCCTTCCTGTACTGCTTTATATGCTGCTTCTCCATAATTAAAGATGGTCTCCTCGCAAGCTTTGGCAATCGCTTCTGCTGCAATGCTTGTTTTACCACCCGCCATGGCATCTCCATTACTTTTAATGGTAGCTCTGGCTTCTACCCATGTAGCCATCGCATCAGCAATGCCCGCAGCAAATAAAGCAGGTGGCGCCCCAGCTACAGCTTTCGTGTCAACTAATACCAAATCCGGATTTTTATCGTAAAATTTATAGGACTCAAACACTCCCTCTTCACTATAAACCACAGATAAGGCACTGGTTGGGGCATCCGTGGAAGCAGTAGTTGGAACAATAACAACTGGTACCTCAAGTCCTTCTGCGACACCTTTGGCAGTATCTAGCGTCTTCCCTCCACCGACACCAACCACTACATCATCCGAATTTTCCTTCCCTTCTTTTGTTACACGATCCATTTCCGTAAGAGAAGCTTCACCATTAAACTCGACATAATGATAATCCATATTTGCCGATTTCAAGCTTTCTTCAATCGTTTCTCCAGTAATTCCCCAGACAACTTCATCTGAAAGAATAAGAGCCTTTTTCCCAATTCCCTTTACATGCTCACCAATATTCTTTAATGCGTTTTTTCCTTGTATATATTTACTTGGTGAGGTAAAAATAATCTCTGACACGTTATCCGCTCCTTTTAAATGTAATCACCTATAATTGTGATTAAGTTCACAATTATACACTCGCTTTTTCTAACTTTTTCCTCACTTTGTATTTACCCGTTTTTGGGAATAGGAAACATCCCCTTTTTGAGAAGAAGCAACAGCTCCTTCCCTTATGAATGTCTCCCACTATGAGTCGTTTCTTCCACTTCTGTCTCAGACTTCGTATGGTCATGAATATCACAATAATACACAACTGTTTTTATTCGTTGGGAAATCTCGCATGTTCCCGTTTCCCGCATAAAATTTTTCCAATATGTATATTCATGCGAACCAGTCTGAATGGTATTATAATCGGTGCTGTATTCCTGCCAATTGTGCTCGGAGTCCCCCTCTTCTGTCTCCTGCGGGTTGGCTTCAGCCGCTGCTTTGGGCAGATCCATTGGAAGGAAAATCATCAACGCGAGACCAATTGCTAAAGAAAATTTTTTCACTTCAATCACCACTTTTTATCGGTTTCATCTTTCTTTAGCTAATTTCCCCTGTTTTTTTAAAAATATACAGCCTGGAGTGTGTAATTGATTTTACCAGGAATATACATTCAAACTACGAGATTTTCCACTTGATGAAAAACAGAAAAAGTAGTATTATTTTCATTGTGACATTTTGCTGGTGTAGCTCAGTTGGAAGAGCGCGTCACTCGTAATGACGAGGTCAGGGGTTCAAACCCTCTCACCAGCACCACTTTACTATGGAGAAGTACCCAAGTCCGGTTGAAGGGGATGCACTCGAAATGCATTAGGGCGGGCAACCGTCGCGTGGGTTCGAATCCCACCTTCTCCTTTTGTTTGAATCATCCAAATATCTGAATTAATATTCCTCCATGATTCCGTAATCGTAGGCACATTATTATTAGTTGACATTTTTTTCTTAAAAGATTACCTCTAGCATATCCCTTTACTCCTCCACAAAACTCATCAGTAAATTTCACCACACATACTTTCACCTATCAATTTATTTCGGGGGCATCCGTGCAGCCCCATCAAGCCGGATCGTCTCACCATTTAACATCGGGTTTTCCATAATACTCTGTACCAGCTGGGCATATTCGGATGGCATACCTAACCTAGACGGAAATGGTGTGATTTTTTCTAATGACTCGCGTGCTTTCACTGGTAATGAAGCAAGTAGCGGCGTTTCAAACACTCCAGGAGCAATAGCCATGACTCGAATTCCATATTCCGATAATTCCCTGGCAATTGGTAGCGTCATTGCAACAATTCCTCCTTTTGAAGCACTGTAAGCAACCTGTCCAATTTGCCCGTCAAACGCTGTCACAGAAGCGGTATTAATAATGATTCCTCTTTCCTGATCCTCATTAGGAGTGTTTGCACTCATTCGTTCAGCGGCAAGACGAATAGCATTGAACGAACCGATCAAATTAACCTGGATTACCTTAGAGAAAGAGTCAAGCTGATGTGGGCCTTTTTTTCCATATGTCTTTTCTGCGCTGGAAATTCCAGCACAGTTAATAAAAGCTTTAAATCCACCAAAAGCTTCATCTACTTTATCGAGTGCTCGCAGCATATCTGATTCATCTGTTACATCTGTTTTTATGAAAAGAGCATTTTTCCCTAGTTCATCAGTGAGCTCACTTCCTTTACCTTCATTCAAATCCAATATGACTACTTTTCCTCCTTTTGAAATAAGTCGCCTGGCTGTCGCTTCTCCCAGTCCAGAGCTTCCTCCTGTAACAATTGCATTGCAATTTTCAATGTTCATTGTCTCCCCTCCAGTTCAGATCACTTCAAATCCGAAAACAAGAACCAGAGTCATTTTCTCTGGTCCTTCTTATAATATATTGTAAAAATCTATTAACCTAACATACTATGTCCGCCGTTCACACTAAAGACTTGACCAGTAACCCAGTCAGCATTATTCGACAGTAAAAAGAGAACCATTCCTGCGACATCATCTCTTGAACCAAGCTTTTTTAATGGATACTGTTTAACTAATTTTTCCTTCATCGTTTCATCAAACTCTCCCTGGTCGATCATTCCAAGGGAGACCGTATTACATTGAATTCCGTTTCTACCCACTTCCTTAGCCAGAGATTTCATGAAGCTGACAGCACCATTTCGTGCAGCCCCAGAAACTATTAAATGCCTATCCCCAGTTCTTGCTGAATCTCCTATAATATTGATAAACTTCCCCTGACTGTCTTCGATCATTTCAGGCATAAATACATATGCAAGATTTAATACACCATTCAAGCAGATATCAATTTCCTTTTGCCATTCATCTGGTTCATATTGAAAGAATGGTTTGACTTGTGTCCATCCTGCGTTGTTAACAATATAATTAATCTTGCCAAAATCCCTGTCGAGCGCTTCTTTCATTTTTTGGACATCATCAAAATTTGAAATGTCGCCTTGTACAAAGGTAGTATTCACACCAATCTCTTTCACTTTTCTTGTGGTTTGTTCCGCTTCTTTTGATGAACCTAAATAATGAATGGCTACATTTGCTCCGCTTTCTGCAAGAGCGAGAGCGATCCCTCTACCAATCCCTTTGGCCGATCCGGTAACTAGTATATTTTTTCCGTTAAAATGACTATACAAAAGACCACTCCTTCTCACTACTAGACTATCTCCCAGAAAATGCTGCTGATCTTTTATCGAGAAACGCCTGTGTCCCTTCCCTTTTATCTTCCGTTCCGTATAATACTGCCTGTGCGAGGGTTTCGATTGCCAGACCGGTATCCATATCCACATCAAAACCTTTATTAACGGAAAGCTTCACCATTTGAACTGCGAGTGGGCCTTTTTGCAAGATCCGTTCTGCTTTTTCCTTGGCAGCAATAAGAAGTTCCTCCTGGGCTACAACCTTGGATACAAGTCCGAACTGTTTAGCTTCACTTGCAATTAGAAATTCTCCCGTCAACATCATGTCAAGGGCCATTCCTTTTCCAAGGATCCTCATCAGCCTCTGCGTTCCCCCTGCTCCGGGAATAACTCCTAAATTTAATTCCGGGAGCCCTAATTTGACATTTTCTGAAGCAATCCGAATATCACAGGATAATGCCAGTTCAAATCCGCCCCCTAGCGCATATCCATTAATCGCAGCAATGGTCGCCAATCGGCTGTTTTCTATTTTTCTGTATATATCAGACATGCTATCCGTCGCAAATGCATCCATGGATTCTCTTTTCGTCAATTGGTTAATATCTGCTCCAGCAGCAAACGCCTTTTCACCTTTTCCTGTAAAAATCAAGACACCAACATCCTGATCCTTTTCCACCGTTTTTAAAGCGGATAATAATTCTTCTACTGTTTCGCCATTCAGCGCATTTCTTACTTCCGGTCGATTAATCGTAATTACTGCAACTTTCCCTTCCTTTTCCAGTAAAATATTTTTATATTCCATTCCGTCTCCCTCCTTAGACATACTCTTTATGGAGCTGGCCAGCAATAATATTTTTCTGTATTTCGGACGTCCCTTCATAGATTCTCGTAATTCGTGCATCACGATAAAATCGCTCAATCGGATATTCGGAAATATAACCAATCCCTCCATGTATCTGTAGTGCTAGATCTGCTACCTTGTTATATGTTTCGGATCCGAAAAGCTTCACCATCGCAGCTTCCTTTATCACCTTTTCTTTTAGGTCTACTTTAGATGCGACCCGATACGTAAAAGAGCGTAGTGCTTCAATATCCATTGCCATCTCTGCCAGATAATGTTGTATAATCTGCTGCTCAAAGATTGGTTTTCCAAATTGAACACGCGTATGGGCAAATTCCAGTGACAATTCCATTAATTTATCCGATGAACCGAGATTTCTAGCTGCCATTCCTGCACGCCCGTTAGCGAGAATTTTCAAGGCATTGATATACCCCTCGTCTTCTTCTCCTAAAATATTCTCTGCAGGAACCTCACAGTCCTCAAAGAAAATTTCGGATGAATGGGAGCCATGCAGTCCCATCTTCTTTTCAATTTTGCCGACTTCAAATCCGGGCGTGTCTTTTTCCACAATGAAGGAAGTGATTCCCTTCGCTCCTTTTGAAGGATCAGTGATGGCCATAACTGTAAAAATATCCGCAATAGGTGCGTTTGTAATATAATGTTTGCTGCCATTTAAAATATAGTTATCACCTTTTTTCTCGGCGGTGGTTTTCAAATTTGAGGCATGGGATCCGGCACTCGGCTCTGTCAGAGCAAAAGCACCAATCTTCTCTCCGGATGCCATATCCGGTAAATATTTGCGTTTTTGCTCTTCTGTTCCAATGTCTACAATGCCTACACCTCCAATTCCGGTGTGACCTCCAATAACGGTAGTATATCCATTGTGCGTTCTGCCAAGTTCCTCAAGCACTGCACATTTTCCAACCATATCAATGCCTAGACCACCATACTCTTCAGGTATACTAAGACCAAATAGTCCCATTTCTTTTGATTTTTGCATCACATCCTCAGGGATTTGATCATTTTCTTCAATTTCCATGGCGCGTGGCTCTACCTCATTATCTATAAAATCTCTGATCCCTTTTTTTAAGGACTTGATATCTTCCGGCAATTCAAAGTTCATCTAGAGTACTCCTTTCCATAATCATAAAACCCGCTCTCGGATTTCCTTCCTAGCCTCCCGGATTTCACATATTTGATAAGGATTGGCGAAGGAAGGTATTTTTCTCCCAGCTGTTGGTGAAGGTATTCCATATTTCGAAGACGACTATCCAGCCCAACCAAATCAGCCATCTCAAGCGGCCCCATCGGATGGTTTAGGCCCAGTTTAATTGCTTTATCGATATCTTCTGCAGATGCTACTCCTTCCATCAGCATATTCATTGCTTCATTTCCAATCACACAATTCATTCGACTTGTTACAAAACCAGGTAATTCATTTACTTCTACGGTTTCCTTGCCCATTTTCTCAGCGACGGCGTTAATAACCTCTACTGTCTCATCCGATGTATCCATTCCTCTGATTACCTCTATCAGCTTCATTCGGTGCACCGGATTAAAGAAATGCATTGCTGCAAATCTATCTGGATGTGGTGTAGAAGCTCCAATTTCCGTTGGACTCATCGTAGACGTATTGGTCGCTAGAATAGCATGTTCCGGCGCATATTCCGTTACCTGTTTGAAAATATCTATCTTAAGATCCATCAATTCCAGTACTGCTTCAATGACCATATCTGTATTCCTTACAGCTTCCTCCAGAGTCGTCGTGTATGTCAGATTCTCATGCAGATTATTTCTTTGTTCCGTAGTGACATACCCTTTGTCCACACTTTTTTCTACCAGTTTTTCAATATAATCTTTGGCATTTCCTATTGCTTCTTCTGAAATATCCTGTAATACTACCTGAAATCCTGCCACAGCTGCAGAATAAGCAATTCCTCTGCCCATTGTTCCGCCACCAATTACTGCTATATGATTAACCACTATATAATCTCCTCTCTATAGCTGACAATTTTCCACGATCGTACTAATTCCTTGCCCTCCACCAATGCACAGTGTTACAAGACCATATTTTTCTTCTCTTCTTTCCATCTCATGAAGAAGCTTTGTCATGAGGATAGCCCCTGTTGCTCCCAATGGGTGGCCGAGTGCAATCGCACCACCGTTTACATTGACTTTATTCAAATCAAGACCGAGTTCTTCAATAACCGCCAGTGCCTGCGCCGAGAAGGCTTCATTCAATTCAATCAGCCCTAGATCATCCAGTGATAAATTAGCTCGCTTTAATGCCTGATATGTGGCTTTGACTGGTCCGATCCCCATGATTTCAGGTGACACACCAGATACAGCCTGTGATAGGATCTTTGCTTTTGGTTTTAAGCTATATTTTTCAACTTGATGTTCAGACATCATCATTACAGCAGACGCCCCGTCATTCCTGCCGCTGCTGTTTCCGGCGGTAACCGTACCGTCTTTTTTAAATACGGATTTTAGCTTACCTAATTTTTCAAGACTCGTTACCCGCGGATGTTCATCTATTTTAAAAAAATCCGTAGATTTACGATGCTTTACTTCATACGGAATTATTTCCTTTTCGAATTTACCGCTGCTAATTGCATCTTCTGCCAGTTCTTGGCTCCTTAATGCGAATTCATCTTGTTCGCTCCTGGAAATAGTATATTTATCCACCAAATTTTCAGCAGTCAATCCCATCGACAAATCCCCGTACTCCTCGTAAGGCTGGGAGCGAAACTGACTTTCGGTATTTGAATCAAGTAGTTGTCTGTTTCCTGTACCCACCCCATATCTTGCATTTCTCATATAAAAAGGTGCAGTACTCATGGATTCCACTCCTCCTGCAATAACAACTTCCGCAGCACCTCCGGAAATCTGAAGTGCAGCATTGTTTATTGCCTGAAGGGAGGAACCACATTGCCGCTGGACGGTATATCCTGGAGTCTCCACTGGCAAATTTGCACGCAGTAGAGACAGTCTTGCAATATTCGGGGTATCCGCACTTTGTTTTGTATGCCCCATAATCACTTCATCTATCTCTTTTTTCTCAGCACTGGTTCGCTTAACAATCTCTTCAATGACATGGGCAGCAAGGAAATCTGGTGGTACATCTTTCAATGTCCCACCCATTTTCCCGATTGCCGTTCTCACCGAATCAATAATATATGCTTGTGTCAATCGTGTATCCCCCCTTGTTCGTAATTGATTGTAAGATCAGGCCATTGTCAATCCACCGTTGACGGATAACGTTTGACCCGTAATATAATCTGCTTCATCAGATGCAAAGAAGGCAACACCATTCGCAATATCCTGTGCTTCTGCCAACCTTCTGAATGGAATAGCTTTCTCAAGGGCTTTGACAATTCCTTCATTGTAAGAACTGATCTCCTCAATGAACGGAGTGTTGCTTGGGCCTGGCGCGATACAGTTAACATTTAATTTATGTCTTGCCATCTCTCTTGCCATCGTTTTGGTAAAAGAGATAATCCCTCCTTTTGCAGCAGAATAAACCGCTTCCCCACTGGATCCGACTCTACCGGAATCTGAAGCAACATTCACGACTTTACCAGAACCGTTTTCGATCATTATCGGTAAAATTTCCTTACATGTATGAATTTGTCCCATCAAATTGATGTCTACAATGGTTTTCCAAGTACTCGGTTCATTTTTAAGAAAAGGCTCCACTTTATCCCATCCAGCATTATTTACCAGTACATCGATCGTTCCAAAATGATTCACAGCTTCTTTCACAGCCTTCTGCACACTTTCCAGTTTTGTTACATCGCAGTGCACTACCAATGCTTCTGTATTTTTTTCTTTCTTCAATATGGATACGGTTTCTTCTGCGTTCTCCATATTGATATCGGAAACAACGATTTTCATATTTTTGTTTGCCAATGTTTTGGCTATTTCTCTACCGATCCCACGGCCTGCTCCTGTAATAAAGGCTATTTTTTCTGTCATTAATATCCCCTCCAAATGATGTATATCTATTTATTTTTTACCATTTCGCGTAATCGGAATTTCTGGATTTTTCCACTCGCAGTTCTCGGGAAATCTTCTACTACCTCCAGATATTCCGGCCAGTATTGTTTTGCTACTCTTTTCTCTTTAAAATACTCCTTCAACTCTTCAAGTGATAAAGGCTTTTTATCCGGTCTCATGCTAATAATCGCACAAGCCCTTTCCTGCAATCTTTCGTCCGGCATAGCGACTATCTGCGCTTCCTGAATATTTGAATTCTCATAGAGAATATTTTCTATATAGGCTACCGGAATATTCTCACCGCCTCGGATAATGATATCTTTATTTCTCCCAGTGATGCGGATATATCCGTCTTTATCCATCACAGCCCTGTCTCCAGTGATAAACCAGCCATTAACATGTTCCGCCTGTGTGATATCCATTCTTTTTAAATAACCGACAAATTGTGCCGGACCTTTGGTAAGTAGTGATCCTTCTTTATTTGGAGGACAGTCTTCTCCGTTTGGATCAACCACTTTTACTTCCATTCCTGGAAAAGGGCATCCATCCGTCTCCGTAAGTTTATCTTCCGGATCATCCAAATGAGTCAATGTAACCAAACCGTTCTCTGTCTGACCCCAACCTGACTGAATAGAAAAATTAACTTTCTCTTTTGCTTCCTTGACAATTGGCCGTGGGATTGGTGCCCCAAAAGCCGCAAATACTCTTAGTGAACGGATATCTTGATTCTCTATTCCTTCATATTGCACCAAATCCTGCAGGAATGGAGTAGCACTTGCTGTAAAAGTTATCTTTTCTTTCTTAATCAACGCGATAAATTCTTTCGGATCCCAACTATCCTGATAAACGACAGTACCCGCATAATGGGTTGGCAGCCTCACCCCATATCCAAATCCAGTCTGATGCCCAAATGTTGATGGCATGAACATGACGTCATCCGAAGTCAAATGCAGACGCTTAATAAAATAATCAGTTGATACACAAACTGTATTATGGGTGTGCATGACCCCTTTGGGATCGCCTGTTGTGCCGGAAGTAAAAATAATCTCTGTCAGTTCATTCGGATCTAATATAATCTCATCTAACTTAGAGACATCCTTTATTTCTTCCCATGGGGTCACCAATAGTTCGGATAGTGGTTCCATTCCCTCTGGGACACGATCCCCCATAACAAAGACATGTTCCATATTATCCCACTGTTCTTGAATTCTCTGAACCATATCCGGATAATCAAACCCTTTAAATGAGTCAGGTATGACAATCATTTTGGATTCTGCAATTTTAACCATATAGCTGATCTCTCTGTCACGATAAATTGGAATCAACGGATTTGTAATCGCACCGATCCGAGTTGCTGCATAATGAAGAATAATAAACTCATTCCAGTTCGGAAGTTGAATAGAAATGACATCTCCTTTTCCCAAACCATATTCCAACAACCCCAGAGCAACTCTATCCACCAATTGGCCTAGCTCCTTATACGTGTACCTGCTTTTCTTATCAATAATCGCATCTTTATCCGGGTTTTTTTCGATTGCCCGATTTAGATAATCTAAAATTGTTTTATTAGGCCATAGATCTTCATACTGTTTGATGTAAGATTCATCCAGCAGTGTTTCAAATTTCATGAATTCTTCCTCCTATTCACTTTCTGAATTTATTAAAGTCCACCGGCCGCTTTTCCAGGAATGCATTTTTTCCTTCTTCTGATTCTTTTGTATCATAAAACATGGCAAGACTTCCCATTGCCATTTGTGTAATACCTTGGATATTAGACGAATCTGCATTAAATGAGTATTTAAGCATTTTAATAGCTGTGGGACTTTTCGCCAATATTTTATTTGCCCATTCCTCTGCTGCTTCCTGTAATTGATCAGAGGGAACTACTTTATTAACAAGCCTCATTTCCTTGCACTCTTCCGCAGTGTATTGTTCACATAAATACCAGATTTCTCTAGCTTTTTTCTCTCCTACGATGCGTGCCAGATAAGCAGAGCCAAAACCTGCATCATAGCTTCCCACTTTTGGTCCGCTTTGCCCAAATTTTGCAGTATCTGCTGCAATTGTTAGATCACAAATGACATGCAGGACATGTCCGCCCCCTATGGCATAACCATTTACAGCGGCAATCACCGGCTTAGGAATATTCCTTATCGTCTGGTGCAGGTTTTCCACTTCCAGGCCAATACCGCTTCCAAGCCCTCCGGAATAATCATATCCTCCTTCTTCGCCTTTTTCTTTTTGATCTCCTCCAACACAGAAAGCCTTTTCCCCTGCGCCTGTCAATATGACGACGCCTATTCTGTTATCATCCCATGCATCCTTGAATGACCAAATCAATTCCTGGATAGTTCTGGCGCGAAACGCATTGTAAGCCTTAGGGCGATTCATTGTTATTTTGGCTATTCCTTCCTTTTTTTCATATAAAATATCTGTTAGTTCCATTGTAAAAAACCTCCACTCTAAATTTAGTATTCTATTAACCTATTTATTTTGTAACAGGAGTTTTGTATGATCGGTACTCTTTCCCAATAATCTCTTTAGCAATGACCATTTGATTGGCCTGGGCAGTTCCATCACCGATTTCCAGACCGATCACATCTCGAAGTCGCTGTTCAAGCGGCATTTCCTTTGTATAGGCATAGTGACCATTTAACAATAAACAATCATGAATTGCTTCTTGACTATACAACGGCCCAAGCCATTTGACCGATGAAGATTCTTTAGAATGTTTTAACCCTTGATCCCTCAACCAAAGCCCACGATACGCCTGCCACTTCAGCATTTCCAGTTTGGAATAATGGGTGACGATAGGAAAGGAGACACCTTGATAAGTTGCCAACGGGCTCCCGAATGATTCGCGATTTTTCACATGTTCAATCGTTTCATCCAGACTTTGCATGGCTGCACCAGTACATTGCAGTCCAATTAACAGCCTGCTTAAATCGAAACCATTCATTACTTGGGAAAATCCTTTATTTTTAAGTCCAATCAAATATTCTTCCGGCACTTCCACATCATTCAAATAAACAGATCCTCTGCCAATCGGTATGTTGCCCATATCTTCATATGCCTTACATTCTACACCTGGCAAATCAGATGGTACGATAAATGCGCTAATGCCACGGTTTCCCTTTGCCGGATCCGTTTTTGCAAAAACGAGAAATGCATCTGCTGCCACTGCGACACTAATTCCGGATTTCTCCCCATTCAATACAAAAACATCTCCATCTCGCTCTGCTGAGGACTTTATGCCGCCTGCATCAGTTCCTGCATCCGGTTCTGTTATTGCAATTCCCACTATTTTGTTACCGCTTGCAATTTCCGGTAGCCAATCATTTTTTATTTCTTCACTGGCATGATTATTTATAATTTCGCCAATCAACGAATTCAGCATGACAGCATACGTAAGGTTAAAATCACCGCGGCCAATTTCTTCCGCTGCAACTCCCGTTGTTACACAATCCGCGCCAGAACCTCCATATTCAACCGGGATCCGGAGCCCATTCACTCCCAATTCACCAAGTTTCTTCCATAAATGTTTAGGTGTAATTCCTTCGCGGTCCCATTTTGTATAGTTTGGAAGGAGTTCTTCTTTTGCAAAATCTTTCAACATTTTTCTAAAATATTCTTGTTCTTCCGTAAATGAAAAGTCCAGCATGTTTACCGCCTCCTTATTATTCTATATTGCAAAACTCATGCCAATAGTTCGAGCTTGATAACTCAGGTTTTTCATATGAATAAACTCGCAAATTTACTAATGATTTGCATGTTTGCAAATAAATGCAGCGAAGTTTTCATGCTTAAGACTGTTTATTAACCATAAGCTTCATAATTGCTACGGCTACATTTTCATTACTTTGATTTTTTATTTCCAACTTTAAATGGACTATTCCCTGATTTGGGTTGTAATCGTTGAGTTCCACTATTTTTGCATGTATCAGTATAGTATCTCCTATTAAAACAGGCTTTGTAAATCGAACCTGATCCATTCCATAAAAAGCTGCAACAGTATTCGGATTAAAATTCATAAGCCCTGTAACAATCGATAATGTCAGCATTCCATGTGCAATTCGCTGTTTAAATGAAGACTTCTCAGCATATTCTTTATTGCTGTGTAGTGGAAACCAATCTCCGCTGAAAGCAGAAAACATAACTAAATCAGATTCTGTGATTGTCCTCCCTTCTGACACCCAACTTTCGCCAATCTTAAGTTCGCTATAATGTTGATCAATCATAGTAATCATCCTTTCCTGAAATTAGTAGAATAATATGGCAGTCAATAAGGCTGGAATAGCAGCAATTGTTGGACCTATGATACCGGTTACAAAAATGTGTTTGTAAGCATTTTTATGTGTAAGCCCAGCCACTGCAAGAAATGTAATAACCCCACCATTATGGGGTAGAGCATCAAATCCACTGGAACCAATAGCAGCAATCCTATGCAGCACTTCCGGATCCAATCCTAATTGTATATAAACGCTAGAAAGTGATTCCATAGCAATCCCTAAACCTCCAGAGGCTGAACCTGTGATACCAGCCAAAAGCGAGGTTGACAAGTAAAGCGAGATTAGTGGACTTCCTGGAATACTGGTTAGCATTTCTGAAATCACAGCAAATCCGCTAGTAGCAGCGATAACGGCACCGTAACCCACATCAGCACTTGTATTCACAATTGGCAGTACTGTATTGGTAGCTCCAATATTGATTGTTTGAATCTTCTTTTCGATAAAAGGCCAAAAAACTGCTAGACAAAGCAAAACAGAAAGCATTAATGAATATAGAACTTCAATATTAAAAATGTTAAGTACTATTAATAAGAATATCGGCGGAAATATACTTAATAAAAAATGAGGTTTCCTTTTGCTTTCATATTCCTTTTGATTCAAATCCTCTCTGGAATCTTCTAGGTTTTTCATCGATAAATAAGATTCACCTTTAGTTTCAGATTTTTTCAGAGATCGTTTTAAATAATACCCATTGAATAAAATTAAAGTAATAGCGGCTACCATTCCAATCAATGGTGCAGCTCCTACAGTTGTTCCAAAGTATTCAGTGGGTATGATGTTTTGAATAGATGGTGTACCAGGAATCATAGTCATTGTAAATGTAGCAGAACCAAAGAAAAATGCTGCCATAAATAAATGCCAAGGAATATCCAATTCTTTAAATAATGGTTTTGCAATCGGCAATACAGCAAAAATCACAACATATACACTAATCCCCCCATATGTTAAAAAGGCACAAATTGCAACGATAGCTAAAAGTACATTTAATTTGCTTTTTCTCCCTACTAATTTTAGTATTCCTTCCGCAATAACACGAGCCGCACCACTATCTTCCATAAACTTACCAAATAAAGCAGCAAACAAAAAAATGAGATAGAAATCTTTTGCAAAATTGATAAACCCACCCATATAGGTTTCCTCTAACGTCTCAAGCAATGGCATCTGGCTGAAAAAAATAACCACCAAACTGGCGATTGGAGCAATAATAATAATACTAAACCCCTTTAATGCCAAAAACATTAATAGAGCCAATGACAGAACAATGACCGCAACATAGTATACTTCCACACAAACTCCCCTTTTGTATTTAACTTTTAATTCAATTTAATATTGCAAATTTTGTGCCAAATATTCTTTGATGACATGTAGCAGATTTTTTTCAATTTAATTATCAACCCTAATAATTTTCTTGAAATTGCGAATCAAAAATGCAAATAACAGAATATCAACTAACAAAAAGCCTTAGAATTAATTCTAAGGCCCACGAAGATGTATATTTATTTTAAATTATATTTTGATATTTTCCTATAAAGACTGGCAACATGTATTTTTAATAGATTCGCAGCTATTAAACGATCCCCATCAGCTTCCATTAAAGCGCGTTTAATTGTATCGATTTCAGCTTTACTTACTGCGTCTTGTAGACTTAAGAGCGGAATGTGATTAATCGTATTTTCACCCGTAGATTCTGCACTAGGTAGATATAGACTGTCCAAAGTCAGCGTATCCCCTTCAACAATATTCATCCCGCGCTCAATATACGCTTTCAATTCACGAACATTTCCAGGCCACTCATAATTAACTATCCATTCTTTGAAAGCGGAATCGATAAATTTTACCTCCTGGCCCAGTTTTTCATTATAGGATTGAATAAAAGCATAGGCCAATGACTCAATATCATCTTTGCGCTGTTTTAATGAAGGTATGTGCAAATCGAAAACAAACAGCCTGTAAAACAAATCCTCCCTGAACTTCCCTTCGCTTACAAGTGCTTTCAAATCTTTGTTCGTTGCAGCAATAATCCGTATATCCACATTTTTACTACTTGTTCCGCCCAAACGCTCTACTTCTCGTTCTTGCAAGACCCGTAATAACTTCCCTTGGGACTGATATGTAAGTTCCGATATTTCATCCAAAAAAAGCGTCCCATGCTGCGCTAACTCAATTTTTCCAGGCTTCCCTTCTTTTTTTGCACCGCTAAATGCACCTGCTTCATACCCAAAAATTTCCGATTCAAACAATTCATTCGGAATGGCCATACAATTCACAGCGATAAACGGATGATTCTTGCGGGAACTTAAATGATGGATGGCCTGTGCAAATAGCTCTTTCCCTGTCCCACTCTTTCCGCTAAGCAGGACAGTAGAATTACTTATCGAAATTTTGGCTGCTAAATCTTTGACCTGCCGGATTGCTCGGCTTTCTCCTATAATATCATCAAAACTGTAGTGGCTTTGACTGGATGCTTTTTTGCGGCTTTGCCCAGAGTTAATGGTTTTTAGAAAAGAATTCATTTCAAAGTAATCAGCCTCATCTTGTCGGATAACCACATGATACACACGATTTTCTTCGTTTTTATGTAGTCGAATCAGACAGGCGTAACCGGAAATCATTCCAAATAAAAGCTTATTGCTCTTCCCTCTATTGATGCCTTGAATAACGTCAAAAACTTTCTTACCTAGCAGGACTTTTTTATTTCCGAAAAAATGACGGCCAAAATCTGCACTGACTCTCGTGATTTTACCATGAAGGTCTGTTTCCACGTACCCCCAATCTCCGGTTTTTTCGATCACATTTAAGTTGTTCACCATATTTATCACCTATTCATCATGATCGGGTAAAACGAAAACGACTACTTGCCCTTTAATCACTTCGTTGCCTTGTGGATCATAGCAGGTAACTTTTTGTGTAACCCAATTTCGCTCTACATTAATATCCATGATTACCAATTCCGCTGTTATAACATCTCCTACATGAACCGGAGAATAAAAAACCAAATCTTTTTGTACTAGTATGCATGGAACCCCAGGAAGCCTTTCGCTAATCACCTGTGTAATCAACCCTTCTGTCAGTAAACCAGGTACAATTGGTTGACTATAGTACTCTCTCCAGACATTTTTATTTTGGTTATATACCGGACTGTAATCTTTTGTTAGTTCACTGCTCGCTTTTACATCATCTTCTGTAAAAGTGCGCTGTAACCTTGCTGTTTGACCATTGTATAAATTTGTTATCGCATAATTCATGCTCATACCACACATTCTCCCTGCATTTACATTATTCTTAATTTTAGTATACGGCATATCATTGAAAATTAAAAAGAAGCAGCTAACTAAAGCTCAAACATAATACCAATACACCCCATCCCTTCTCTCTCGCCTGCACTCCCCCTCATACCTCAAATACTCCAAATGCGCCAGCGTCTCACCAATCGCAAACCGTGTCTCATGAACAGTAAGTTCCTTTTTAAAAAGCTTTTCACAAGCCTCATGCACCGTCGCACCACCGCTAATAGACTCTAATGTTTGCACAAGTCTGTCGTCGTGATGCGATTTTACCTCATCAATTCGCTCATTCGCCCCGTAAAACGGCTTTCCATGAGAAGGAATAACAAAATCGGCATCTAGCCTCCTTACTTTTTCCAGTGAATCTAAGTAATTCGCGAGTGGATTTGGCTCACCATGGAACCAATACGAAATATTCGGCGTAATTTTTGGCAAAATATGATCGGTTGAGAGCAGCGTGTTTGTTTCTTTATTATAAAAATTCACCATGCCATCTGCGTGACCCGGCGTGAAAATCACCTCATATTCGTACTTGCCGATAGGGATCATTTCACCTTCCTGAAAATAATGATTTACGTTGGGATATGGTGTGACAAGTGGAATGAAGTCACTTGTGTTGTTTGTCATTTTCGCTGCAATCGCATTTGGGATCCCCGATACCGCATAGTTATCCTGTAATTTATTAATAGAATTCTCCTGCCATTGTCTTATCCCAGCATCTGCGTCCACCTTGGTCATAGACACACGAGCACCCGTTAATTCCTGCAACCCGCCAACATAACCGAAATGATCCGGATGGTAATGCGTGACTAAAATATCGGTCACCTTTTTTCCTGCCAGTTCCTGCTCCCATCTTTTTACAGTTGAAGTATTATGAAGTCCTGCATCAATGACTTTCCATCCGTCTTCCCCTTCAGCCATGAAACAATTTACATGATTAAGCCTGAAAGGGAGATCGAGTTTTATAAGTTTTAGTCCGTATTTTTCCAACAAATGAATTACGCCCCTTCGTCTGATAAAATAGAAGACACAATATGCTTAGAATCCCATTCACCATCAGAAACCTTAATGATAGAGTATTTTTTCGGGAAAAACCTTTGAGTGATTTCATCAACGGATAATCCCTCTTTATACAGCTGTTTCACTTCTCCCGAAAGATTTTCAAGGTTATCCAATTTTTTCTTCAGCATCGCTTTCCCGTCCTGTATGTATCCAGCATGGCAGCAAAACATTGACCCGAAATCATAGGACAGCAATTTCCGAATGGAGTTCATGGTAACGGGAATCGATTCACTATCCATAATCACCTTTGGCTTCGGGCTGACAAACAAATCCCCTGAAAATAACCTTCCCGTTTCTTCATCGAGGAGTGAAATATGATCCGCTGCATGACCTGGTGTCTCAATCACTTTCCATTCCGTATTCCGTGACCCAATTGTATCCCCAATCGGCCGGGGCTCAATGGGATCGCGCACTCCCCAAGCGGTTTGCCGGTATTTGGGATAGGGACAAGACTCGCGACATGTATCGATCCCCAACGGATGAATATAAATAGGTATATTTCCATTTTCCTGGAAGTACGATGCTGTCCCTGTGTGGTCCTCATGGCTATGTGTCAATGTGACTAAATCAATGGAATGTTCTTTATAAAAAGGAATTAATTCAGCTTCAAGGTGTTTAGGGCCGGTATCAATTAACATGCCATCTGTCAAAAATGTGTAAATAGGAGATCCCGGAGATTCTTTCCGCTCGACTTTTCCTTCTACGCAAATAACGTCTTCTCTTTCAAAAATATCTATCATGATGTTTCACTCCTTTCTCGTACTCCAAATTAATTACTATTTCCTTAAAACATATTCATTATCAGCAAATTGACTTCTAGCATTTTTATACGCGCCTTCCAGTTCTTCCACAATTTCCTCAACACTTTGCACCTTCTTAATCGCTCCAATCCCTTGACCTGCACCCCAGATATCTTTCCACGCTTTCGCATTCGGACTATTTAATTTTGAAAAATCGATATCAGCTTTCTTTTCAAGATTATCCGGATCCAGTCCCGCTTTTTCAATACTTGGAATAAGGTAATTTGCGTTCACGCCACTGAAGGCATCCGTATAGACAATGTCATCCATAGTGGAGTCGGTAATCATCTCTTTATAGTCATCTTCAGCTGAACTTTCTGTTGATGGGATAAACCGCGAACCCATGTATACAAAATCCGCTCCTAGAATTTCAGCTGCTAAAATATCCTGTCCTTTTGACATGCCGCCAGCCAACACAATTGGTCCATCCCAGAATTCCCTCACCTCATGCATAAATGCAATCGGATTTAATACCCCGGCATGCCCGCCTGCACCGCTGGAAACCAGTATTAAGCCATCTGTTCCCTTTTCGATAGCCTTCCGAGCAAATTTCGTATTAATGACATCTGAAAAAACAACCCCATCATATTCATGTACAACTTTCACAACAGGACTTGGATCTCCGAGTGAAGTAATAACAATAGGCGGCTGATATTTTTCGATTAGTTTTAGATCCTCTTCAAATCTTTTATTTGTCCGATGACTAATAAAATTAATGGCCCATGGAGCTATTTTTTCATCCGGATTTTCCCGCTTTATCTCCGCTAATTCTGTGGTGATTTGTTCCATCCATTCTTCTAAAATAGCATTTGTACGAGCATTCAAAGCCGGGAAGGACCCAATGATACCGGCCGTACAAGCGTTAATCGTCATTTTAGGATTGGAAACTAAAAACATGGGTGCCATGATGACAGGTAATTTGGTAGACTCTTTTATTTGTTGAAGTGCTGATTTTTGCATTTTTATTTCGCTCCTTTGGTTTACGTTTAAGTGAATGAGTGATATGTAAAAAAAACTAGCAACATGAATGATCTGACCTTCCCAATTACAGTGAAAATAGCGTTTACATTTTTGTGCTGTACTTTTTACATGCTCACATTTGATCTTCAAACGATGAAAATATCTATGGCAGCAATACAATCTTCCCCTTTGTTCTTCTTTCCTGAAACAATTGGTGCACATGCTTCGCTTCTTCTAAATCATATATTCCACCTATCGTAAGCTCAATCTGCCCTTTATTCACATAATCCAGAAGTTCCTGTAAACTGCTTCTGAACAGCTCAGGCTTTTTCATAATTTGCGGTAGAAAAAAACCTATAACCGATTGATTACGCTCCATAAGAGATGACGGGTGAAATTTTGCTTGTTCACCACTCGCTGCGCCGTAAATAACAAGGCGTCCAAAGTCTGCTAAACATTTGCGCGTCTTATGGAAAACATCACCACCTACCATTTCAAGTGCTACATCTACACCTTTTCCATCGGTCAATTCAAGAATCTCATCCTCCCAGCCTTCCTCTGAATAGTTAACAAGGTGATTTGCTCCCATCTTTTCAGCAAGGTCTAATTTTTCCGGGGTACTTGCGGTTGCGATAACCTTTCCAGCACCAAATATTTTTGCAAGCTGCAGGGCAAGTAGACCCACACCACCTGATGCGGCGTGAACAAGAACAGTTTCCCCTTCATCCAAACGTCCCATTGTCTTTAAAATATGATAGGCACTTAAGCCTTGTAATGGAAGTGCAACTGCTTTTTCATCAGACACATCTGCTGGAACAGGGATCAGCGTATTTGCTGGCACAACGGCATATTCCGCATAGCCGCCTGCACCAATTAATGCGACAGCACGCGTCCCTTTTTCAACATCTTGAACTTGTGCACCAACTTCTACGACGACACCCGCAACCTCTGTACCTGGAATAAACGGCAGCTCTGTTGGCACCACATACGCTCCATCACGCCTCGCTGTATCGGCATAGTTCACGCCAATTGCCTTTACTTCAATTAACACGTCATTGTCGCCAACTAGCGGTGTGTCCACATCAGTGACTTCCAGTACATCCGGACCGCCAAATTGCTTAAATTGTACTGCTTTCATTATGTATCTACCTCCATTTTCTATAGTAATAGCTGCTTCTACCGTAATAATACGAAATAACAGATAACGCCCTTGCTCCAAAAATGATTTGCTATTGTTCCGCGGTCGTTCGGGTCGTTCCGCGGTTATGTGCGTTCGTCCCGCGATCGTGCACATTCATTCCGCGGCCGTGCGCATTCGTCCCGCGGTCATGTGCATTCGTTCCGCGTTCACCCCCAGTTATCCCGCCTCCTCTCACGTTCCATGAAAATCTGCCTCTACACGTGTTTTAAACCACTCCGGAATCTCTGCCGGCTTCTGCTTGTGCACATCAAAGTAAACAACCGTTGCTTCCCCTTTGGCGATCATATTTCCCGATTCCTTATCAACCATGTCTGTATTCAAGGTGATACTAGTTCTTCCAATTTTTACTACCTTCGTGTTAATCTCCAATATTTGTCCGAAGTACCCTTGCCTGATAAAATCACATTTCGTGGACGCTAGTATAAACGAAAAGTTTTCACTACTGAATTCCATGCCCAGTTCTTGTAAGAAATCCAATCGAGTTTCTTCCATATACATGAAATAACTCGTATTATTAATATGGCCTAATGCATCTGTTTCCCCAAATCTTACTTTTACGTCCATATTCAGTTTTCTCCTCCAATAACCTATTTCATAATTCCTGTCAAAATCATATCCGCATATATTTTCGTTAATGCTTCTGGTGAAACTTCCCCGTCCGGGTTAAACCAGTTATAACTCCAATTGGTTACACCTAATATACCAAATGCAATCATATCTGCTCGCAAATCCGCGTGAAATTCTCTCTCGGCAATTCCCACTTGGACCACATTTTCAATATTTAACCGAAATTGTTCCCTCTTTTGCTTAATCGTAGCAATGTTTTCATGAGCTAAATGCCGCATTTCTCGAAAATACACACGAGCACTCGGCCCTTTCTCCGCAATATCTGTGATTAATAAGCGTATAATTTCAGTTAGCTTTTCTTTTTGGGTCGAAGCTCTATTTATAATACGGTTCTGCCGTTCTAATAGATTCGTAATGTAGTCCTGATGAATATCCATCAGCAGCTGTTCCTTACTGGAAAAATAATAATAAAACGTTCCTTTTGTAACACCGAGCGCATTCACAATATCCTGGATAGACGTTTCACTAAACCCTTTATCCTCAAAAAACACAATACTTTGCTTCGTTATTTGTTCCTTCATTTCAAGCACCTTCCATCAAACAATTAGCTATTAAGCATGCATCCCGCCATCTACAGCTATAACATCACCAGTTACATAGTCGGATGCTTTTGAAGCCAGGAAAAGGGCCACACCTATCAAATCCGCATCACTTCCCAATCGATTAAGCGGTGTTTGCGCCAGGATTTTATCTCCGCCCTTCTCCAACAGACCTTTAGACATTTTTGTCGGGAAAAATCCCGGTGCGATCGCATTTACATTGATATTATATTGTCCCCATTTCGTAGCCAAATCCTTTGTAAACGTCATCACCGCACCTTTACTCGTATTATAGCCAATCGTATCCATCACGCTTGGATCTATGCCACCAAATCCAGCAACAGAAGCGAGGTTAATGATTTTTCCATGATTTTGTTCAACCATGATCTTGCCGACTTCCTGACTCATTAAAAATGTTCCGTTTACATTCACATTCATCACCTTTTGCCATGCTTCAAAAGGCATATCTAAAACAGGCGCGCCCCACGTTGCGCCACTGTTATTGACTAAAATATCAATGGAGCCAAAATGATCATACGTTTTCTTAACAACTTTTTTTACATCTTCAGGATTCGCAATATCACATGCAAATGCTAACGAATCTACGCCTAGACTTTTTAGTTCTTCACTCATTTTTTCACAGGGTTCTAATTTGCGCGAACAGACAACAACATTTGCACCTGCCTCCGCAAAACCTTGAGCAATTTGAGCACCCAAACCTCTTGCGCCACCTGTAACGATAGCTGTTTTTCCATCTAATCTAAATAAGTCGAGTACTGACATCATTACTTCCCCTTTCTGGATAGGCAGTAAAAAATAGTGTTCTTCGATAAAATTGGCTATTCTATTGGGACCGATTACTTTTCTAGTCCACTAACTGGATAGTATGTTCAGAATATTACTTATAATTATACCAGATAAGCCAATCTATACTAAAGAAATTCGCACTATTTTTCGTACAAATGCTTTTCTAACACTTCCCTAATTCTTTCAGAAATAGGCTCCGTTTTCTGTGTCTCCATATTATAGTTCACATAAATCGCTTTACCCCGAGCGCAAAGACTGCCATTCTGATGAATCTCTTCATATAATTCAAAGCTTGACGTCCCGATTTTTTTCACCCACGTGTACACGACAGCGTCTTTTCCAAAATAAACCTGGCTCACATAATCAATGTTTATATTAAGGATAATCATTTTCCAATTTTGAAATGAATCATCTGGTGTGAACAACTTAAATATCGGATTTCTTGCAGCTTCAAACCAGATTGGTAGGGTTGTATTGTTGATGTGCCCGACGCCATCCGTTTCCGAGACACGTGGCTCGATTATTTTTGTGTACATTGCCTCTCCTCTTTTTGTTAAAATTTAATAATTATCCGTGAAGACTCTCCATGGGCCAACTTATCAAATCCTTCATTAATTTCATCCAGTGCTATTTTTTCCGTCACTAATTGATCCACATGCAGACGGTCCCGTTTAAATAGATTAATAAACCTCGGAATATCCCGGTCTGGAACGCAACTGCCAACATAAGATCCTTTCAATGTTTTTTCTTCTGCTGTTAAATTGACATACGGAAATGAAAAATGATGTTTTGGATCAGGCAGTCCTGTTGTTACCGTAGTACCTCCGCGCTTTGTTATCGCGTAGGCAACTTCCATGGCAGGTACAGCACCAGCTGTTTCAAATACATAATCGAGTCCGCCATCGGTCGCTTCACGAATTTGATCACTAGCATTTTCATCGCTAGAGTTAAACGTATCGGTTGCTCCAAGCTCTTTTGCCTGCTTTAGTTTCTTTTCATTAAGATCCACCGCCACAATTCTACTTGCGCCAGCTGAAACAGCACCAATTAACGCACTCAAGCCAACGCCCCCAAGTCCTACAATGGCAACAGTGTTTCCTAATTTTATATTAGCCGTATTTACAACGGCACCGACACCTGTAATAACGGCACAGCCGAACAAGGCCGCTTGA
This sequence comes from Virgibacillus sp. NKC19-16, assembly GCF_021560035.1. NCBI lineage: Bacteria > Bacillati > Bacillota > Bacilli > Caryophanales > Bacillaceae > Virgibacillus > Virgibacillus salidurans. The sequence continues at coordinate 2,722,940 of NZ_CP074373.1, forward strand.
TCAAAGGCAATATCCTTATCCACTTTAATGACTGAATTCTGTGCTACCACCGCATACTCCGAAAAGGCAGATACACCTAAATGATGATTGATAACTTCATCTCCAGCATGCAATCGATTCCCACCACTGATTAATGTTCCTTCATTATTCGTCTTTGCCCCTGTTTCACACAAAGCAGGGCGCCCTTCCTTACATGGCAGGCAATGTCCACAGCTGGGAACGAATACACATACGATATAGTCACCCGGCTCTAGGCCCGTAACGCCCTCACCCGTTTCCACCACGACTCCTGAAGCTTCATGTCCCAGCGCCATAGGAAGGGGACGTGGTCTGCTGCCATTTATTACCGATAAATCAGAGTGGCAGAGACTTGCCGCTTTTATTTGAATGAGAACTTCTCCTTGTTTTGGTGCATCTAATTCCAATGTTTCAATTTTGATTGGTTGGCTTTTCGCATAGGGAGTGTCTAGACCTGATTCGCGTAGTACGGCTGATTTTACTTGCATGTAATCTCTCCTTTTAAACGTTTACTTTCCTATCAACCTTGTTCCCTATTTTTGCTTTGAAATATCACGTTCTTGTAAAAATTCTTTCGTATGCTCTCCCAACCCCGGTGCCTGCTCGCGAATTTCACCAGGAGTTTCCGACAACTTAATTGGGATACCGATTTGTTGTACAGCACCCAACGTCTTATGCGCAACTGTCTGAATCATTTCCCGCTCGGTAATTTGTGGATCATGAATCATTTCTTCAAACGTAAGGACCGGTGAGACGCAGGCTTCTCTGTCTGAAAACATTATGATCCATTCGGCAAGCGGCTTTTCAACTATAATTAGTTGAATTTCGTATTTTAATCGGTGCTGTTCATGTAATGGAGCATTAAGAAGCGAGATAAAGTCGCTTCTGCCTATTCCTTCACAAAATGCCTTCCAAAACTTCGGTTCAAGTGCTCCGACAGAAAGCCAGCGCCCGTCCTTTGTTTCATATACTTCATAAGCAGCCATGCCTCCTGATAATATGTGCTCACCGCGACTAACTGGCACATCAGTGGATAAATAGTTCGGAATCGTCGTTTGCAGCCATGACACGACGCCGTCCAACATGGAAATATCCACAAACTGTCCCTTACCTGACTTTTCCCTTTCAAAAAGCGCCAGTAAAATACCTACTGCAGCTGGCAAAGCTCCTCCCCCGATGTCAGCAATTTGAGCGGCTGGAACGATTGGCTTTCCATCTTGTTCACCCATCAAGTCCAGCAAGCCAGCATAACTAAGATAATTGATATCATGGCCGGGATGGTTTGCGTAAGGTCCAGTTTGCCCATAACCCGTGACCGCACAATAAACGAGACGGGGATTGATGATTTTTAATTTCTCATAATCCAACCCGAGCCGCTCCATCACCCCTGGGCGAAATGATTCCACAACCACATCAGCCGTTTCAACTAGCTTTAGAAAATCAGCTTTCCCTTTCTCTGATTTCAAATTTAAGCAAACACTTTTTTTATTGCGATTGAGCGAATGAAACATCGCACTGTCTTCATCTAATTTTGGATCATAACCCCTCGCATAATCACCAACTTTTGGGTCCTCCACTTTAATAACCTCTGCCCCAAAATCCGCGAGCAACATCGTGCAATATGGCCCCGGCAGCAAGCGAGTTAAATCCAATACACGCATTGATTTTAATGGCATGATCTCCCCCCCTTTGATTTCAGAATCTTATTCGACAATATATGACAAAATTCGGGTGGTGCCTGTCACTGTTCGGGGAACACTCAATCCAGTCGTTCAATAATCGTGGCATTCGCCATGCCATGTCCCTCACACATCGTTTGCAGACCGTAACGTTCTCCAGTCCGTTCCATTTCGTGCATCAGCGTCACCATTAATCGTCCACCACTTGCGCCAAGCGGATGGCCAAGTGCGATCGCTCCACCATTCAGGTTTAATTTCTTCGGATCAGCACCAGTTTCCTTAAGCCAAGCAAGCGGTACCGATGCAAATGCCTCATTCACTTCAAAAATAGCTATATCCTCAATCGAGAGTCCCGCTTTTAACAAAACTTTTTCCGTTGCAGGAATCGGCCCTGTCAGCATTAATGTTGGATCAGATCCAACAACAGAACGGGCGATAACACGGAATCTTGGCTTAAGTCCAAGTTCCTCTGCCTTTTCACGTGACATCATCAAAATTGCAGCAGCACCATCACTGATCTGGCTGGAGTTACCCGCAGTGATTTTTCCATCTTCGGCAAATGCTGGTTTCAGTGTGCCAAGCTTCTCCAGTGTGGACTCCCTAGGTCCCTCATCGTCCTTCATTACTGACTTAGTACCATCTTTCAGGGTTACTTCCAATGGCATTATTTCCTTTTCAAAGCGTCCATCTTGCTGAGCCACCAGTGCCTTTGTATGACTTTCCAAGGAAAATTCATCCATTTGTTGTCGGCTGAATCCCCACTTATCTGCAATTCGGTCCGCAGATAAACCCTGATTGATTATTTCATATTTGGACGTCAACTCCTCGCTTAGCTCAACGCCTTGCATATTTGACCCAATTGGCACACGCGACATATTCTCAATTCCACCGGCAACCACAACATCCATATCTCCGCTAATAATAGCCTGGGAGGCAAAATGCACAGCCTGCTGACTGGAGCCACACTGGCGGTCAATCGTTGTTCCCGGGACCTCCACGGGATAATCTGCAATCAATGCTGCCTGTCTCGCAATATCAAACGCCTGCTCTCCGACTTGTGAGACACATCCCATAATGACGTCCTCTACCAATTCGGATGAGATACCAGCTCTTTTTATGACTTCCTTGAGCGGCTTTGCTGCTAGTTCTTCAGCTCGAATGCCGCTGAGTGAGCCTTTTCGCTTTCCTACTGGTGTTCTGACTGCCTCTACAATTACTGCTTCGCGCATGTTTATCTTCCTTTCTTCGGTAATTTTGTTCCGCGTTCATGGGGGGGTTCCGCGCTTGTGGATATTTGTCCAGCGCCCATGCACGCTCGTTCCGCGGGCGCAGGCAGTTGTCCCGCGATAGTGCGGATTTGTTCCGCCCACACATGCATTTGTTCCGCGGTCGTGTCCATTCATCCCGCGGTTGTGTGCGTTCATTCCGCGCTCACATGCACTCGTACCGCGGTCATACTGCTTAGTCCCGCGCTCATGTCCTGTTAATCCGCGCCCCACCTCTACAACCCCATATTCCTACCAATAATCACTTTCATAATCTCATTCGACCCAGCATAAATCGAGGAAACGGCTACATCACGATACCTTCTCGCAATCTCGTATTCTTCCATATACCCATAGCCACCATGCAGCTGCATGCACTCACCTGCCACTTTTTTTGCCAGGTCTGTCGTCCACCATTTTGCCATCGAAACCTCTGTCACCACATCTTTCCCCGCAACATGATCCTCAATGAGCCGATCCACAAACGTCCGGCCGATTTGAATTTCCGTTTTCATTTCCGCAAGTTTAAACTGCGTATTCTGAAACTGACTGATGCTCCGGCCAAATGCTTCCCGCTGTTTTACATAATCAATCGTTAGCTCCAGCATAACTTCCGCTGAAGTCATGCTCTGAATGGCCACCATTAAACGTTCCTGTTGCAGGTTTTCCATCAAATAATAAAAACCTTTCCCTGCCTCACCAAGTAGATTGCCAGCAGGAACACGAGCGTCCTCGAAAATCAATTCACATGTGTCATTGGAATGTTGACCGACTTTATCGAGTTTTTTGCCTTTTTTAAATCCAAGTGTATCTGCCTCCACAACGAGTAAACTAATTCCCCGATGAGGTGGATCTGCCTGAGGATTCGTTTTACAAACAACGACCACTAAATCAGCGGCAGATCCATTGGTAATAAACGTTTTCTCCCCGTTAAGTATGTACGCCTCCCCATCTTTGATTGCCGTCGTCTTAATCGCCGCCAAATCTGACCCCGCTCCCGGTTCTGTCATGGCAATGGCAGACACCAGATCTCCGGTTATTGCGCCAGGCAGCCAGCGCTTCTTCTGTACTTCGGTTCCATAGGATGCAATATACGGCATGGCAATATCATTATGGAGGCCAAAGCCGACCATTCCAGTGCCAACCCGCTCAAATTCCTCGTTGATCACAACCGAATAACCAAAATCAGCATTAAAGCCACCATATTTCCCGTCTACCCATGGACAAAGAAAACCTTGTTCCCCTGCCTTTTTCCAGAAATCTCTGGGCACCAGCTGCTCTTTCTCCCATTGATCAAAATTAGGATATGCTTCCTTTTCGAGAAACTTTCGTAATGAACGTCGGAAAATATCATGCTCTTCTTGTAAGTACGCTCTTTCCATTGCAAAATCCTCCTCCTGTTTATCGTGGCTGCATACGAATCGCGCCATCTAGTCGAATCGTTTCCCCGTTTAACATCGGGTTTTCAATTATGCTTTGTGTCAAGCGCGCATACTCTCTCGGATATCCTAACCTAGATGGAAACGGTGTCATTTTTCCCAATGCTTTTTTCGCTTTTTCTGGTAACGATTCAAATAATGGTGTCTCAAACAGACCGGGAGCGATCGTCATTATCCGAATACCATATGTGGAAAGATCCCTTGCAATTGGCAATGTCATTCCTACAATTCCACCCTTTGAAGCACTATAGGCAACCTGGCCAATCTGCCCCTCGTACGCTGCAACCGATGCCGTATTAATGATGACACCACGCTCGTTGTCCTCATTCGGTTCATTAACAGCCATTTTTTCTGCGGCAAGCCGAATCACATTGAATGTCCCAATTAAATTAACCTGGACCACCTTGGAAAAAGAAGCCAGCTCATGCGCACCTTTCTTGCCATATGTTTTTTCCGCGATCGCGACCCCAGCGCAATTGACAACTGCATGGATGGAAACAAACTTATTGACAGCTTGATCCAAAGCCGCCTGTACGCTGGATGCATCGGTCACATCTGTCTTTATAAAATATATAGCTTCTCCCAGTTCATCAACCAGCCGCTCACCTTTTTCCTCCGCCATATCCAGAATAATAGCCTTAGCCCCTTTAGAAACAGCATTTCTTACAGTAGCCTCTCCTAGCCCTGAAGATCCACCAGTGACAACGATTACATGATCTTCAATTTTCATGAAGTCTCTCCTCCATTATTATTTTTTATTAAAATATGTAACAGGTAATCCGCAATGTCTTCAGCGATTTCTTTTTTATCCTTTTTCCCATCCTCCGAATACCACTGCGTCACCCAATTCATCGCACCCAAAATAATATTACGCACGATTTTTACGTCTACCGAACCGAACGCATCTGCTTCTATCCCCTCCAGGATTAGCTGATCAAAGCATTTCCCGTACTCATCTCGCAGCTGAAAAATCGTTTCTATCTGCGGATTTGAAAAATATTGCTCTGGTTTAATCATCATTTCGAAACCACTGCGTTCCATCAAGATGTATTCAATATGTACAATCATAGCCCTACGCAGCTTATCTTTTACCGGCAAATCCTGACGCTGAACGCCTTCCACGTTTTCAATACTACCTTCCAACAGCATGGAATGACTTTGATATAATAGATCCTGCTTATCTCTAAAGTAATAATAAACAGAATCCTTCGTCATCAGAAGCTTGGAAGCAATCTCTTCCATTGTTGTACCATCATATCCTTTCTCCGATAAAACACTTACAGCCATCCGCAAAATATCCTCTTTTTTCTTCGCTGTTTTTCTCTCGCGTAAAGACATTTGTGCTCACTTCCTCTAACCTATCTTGTTTATCATTCTACCGGGTTGGATTTTGAATGTCAAGTTAGTTTTCTGATAATTGTAATTGATAATGAATTTTTATTTGGAAAATACAGGGTAGAAAAAAAGCTTGACTCAAATCTTATATTTTTTGTTTGCAAAGCCCTTTTTTGTGGTATAATATACATAGAAACAAAAAAGCGTCATAAAATAATAAAGACCGAAGATACGCTAATATCTCTGGTCAGCAATGAATCGCTCCCCTTTAAGAAGGGTCAGCGCAAGTTTGATCGAATAGACCTCACTCGGCTGGTAACCTAAGGGAGGTCTATTTTTTATGGTCGATGATTAGCATAACAAGCGTTTGTTAGTTTTATTATCATCTATTTCAATTTTTAGCTTTGCCCCCGTTTTCGTGCGTGCTAATATCTGTTGAAGTTTGTTTACGGTTATATTTTGATTAACGTTTTCCAAACGAGATATTAACGGCTGCTTAACTCCGACCAAGTCGGCAAATTCCTTTTGAGTTAAATCGAGTTTAAGCCTTAGAGATATTAATTGTGCTCTTAATTCATGGTTTTCAATGTTCTGAGGACCTTCCATGAGTTCCTTGAATTTATTGCAGTTCTTTTTTTAGAGTAACGTTCTGCAAAAACCATATTAATCATCCTTCTTTCTACTCAACTAATCGTCACGTAATACAATAGCACGATTGATTTCACCCTTTTCCCTGGAAAATTCACGCTAAAAAATATTTTTTGTTTGCAAACCATTTTTTTGTGGTATAATATACATAGAAACACAAAATCGTCATAAAATAATAAAGACCGAAGATACGTCAATATCTCCGGTCAGCAATAACCGCTTCCCCCTTTAAGAGGGGGGTCAGCGCAAGTAAGTCAAAATAGACCTCACTAGCCTGGAAAAACTAAGGGAGGTCTATTTATTTTGGTCTATGACTATCACAACAAGTGTTGCGAAGGAAATCATTAAAACCAATGCCTCAAAAACAGACATATAGGCAGCACCCCCTTCCGTTATAGCATACCGCATGGCACTACAACCGACAGAGATGCGCCGACCCCCCTAGAGAAAAACACGATTATTGCATGATTTAATTATAACACTATCATCTACCTTTTGTAAGTTTCAAAATATATTTATTTTATAATTTACCAAGATAATACTTAACTCAAATTCATTCACACAAAAACAGCTCAGGAGAAGATTGATCCTTCTTCTGAGCTGTTTTTACTTTCTATTATAGACATGTAAAAGTCTCTACTCCAAAACCGTCTTCGCAATATCTTTATCCAATCCCTCAAAATCGTCTAAAGATATCGTTTCATACAACTCTTTCCTCGTTTGCATATCAGAAAGCCCTTCTTCCTGGGTTCCCTGTTCCTTAATTAACTCAAATATCCGTTCATAAGCTTTCGCCGCTACCCTCAAGGAAGTAACCGGGTAAATTACCATATCAAATCCCATGTCCTGAAATTCTTTGGCCGTAAAATATGGTGTCTTCCCGAATTCGGTCATGTTCGCAAGCAAAGGAGCATCTAACTTCTCTGCAAATAAACGAAACTCTTCCTCGGTTTGCAGTGCCTCCGGGAATATGGCATCCGCGCCAGCTTCAATATAAGTACGCGCTCTATCTACGGCAGCTTCCACTCCCTCTACCGCCTTCGCATCTGTTCGCGCTACTACTACCAGCGACGGTGCTACCTCTTTGATGGCGCTAATTTTTTGTGCCATTTCCTCTGTCGTTACAAGCTGTTTTCCATTTAAATGCCCGCATTTTTTCGGTAGCTGTTGGTCCTCAATTTGAACAGCTGCAACATGCGCTTCTACCATTTCGCGAGCCGTACGTGCCACATTAAGCACGCCTCCAAAACCTGTATCAATGTCGACAAGGACGGGTAAATTTGTAGCTCGCACAAGATCCTTTGCTCGATCTGCCAATTCTGTTGATGTTACAATCCCAAGGTCAGGCAATCCCCGGCTGGCTGTGTACGCACCACCAGATAAATAAAGCGCTGAAAAACCGGTATTTTTAGCAACTAGTGCAGCCATTGCATCATGAGCTCCCGGCATTTGTAAAATATCTTCTGCTTGAATAAGTTCTTTAAACTGATTTGCTAGTTCTTCTTGTGTGGCCTGTTGATCTACAATCCATGCCATCGTTGCTGATCCTCCTTAGTCATTTTAGAAAAACTTGCATTCGCTCGCTCTTTAGCGAATGGTTAGCTTCTCTTATAAGGTCGTCCTTAATATATGATTTCTGACGTTACAAAAATAATTCAACAAATTCATTCACATTCATCTGTGTGAATTTATTATAATCATAACTTATTTCTTCTATCTTCTCTCGTTTTTTCTCAGGGTAATGTGTAGAGAGATTTGCTGCATATTTTTCCAAAATCTTAGGAATCGCTTCTGTTCTCCGGAACCTGTGACCCAATGGATATTCGCATGCCACGTTTTCGGTTACAGTTCCATCTTTAAAATGTACTTGAACAGCATTTGCAATGGAGCGTTTCTCTGGATCAAGATAATCCTTCGTGTATGCTTTGTTTTCGGTAACAACCATTTTATTACGTAATTCATCGATGATTGGATCAGCGGCCACATCATCCTCATAATGTCCTGCCCGTATATCCCCTTTTAATAGTCCGATCGCGGTGATATATTGCAAACAATGATCCCGGTCAGCCGGATTATATAACGGACCTTTTTTATCAATAATCCTTATTGCTGATTCGTGTGTTGTGATCGTTATCTGATCAATTTCATCCAAGCGGTTTTTCACTTCCGGATGCAGTTGAACCGAAGCCTCTGCGGCAGTTTGCGCATGGAATTCAGCCGGATAAGCTACTTTAAATAATACATTTTCCATCACAAAACTATCAAATGGCTGGCTCAGAACGAGTTCCTGCTTATTAAATAAAACATCTTGGAAACCCCATCCAGGCGCACTTAATGCAGTTGCATAACCCATTTCTCCTTTAACAGCCATCATAGCTAAGCGCACGCCTCTACTAGTCGCATCTCCAGCAGCCCATGATTTCCTGGAACCTGTGTTAGGTGCATGACGATAGGTGCGCAGGCTTGAATTATCGATCCAGGCGTTGGATAGTGCATTGGAGATTTCAGCGCGTCCGCCGCCAAGCATCTTCGTCACCACAGCTGTTGTAGCTATCTTCACATATAATACATGGTCAAGCCCCACTCGATTCAGGCTGTTTTCCAGCGCTAGCACACCTTGTATTTCATGTGCTTTAATCATTGCTTCTAAAACTTCCTGAACAGTAACCGGATCCTCACCCCTAGCAAGACGCTGCTGACTCACATAATCAGCTACCGCAAGGATTCCTCCAAGGTTATCAGATGGATGGCCCCATTCAGCCGCAAGCCATGTATCATTATAATCAAGCCAGCGAATCATGGTACCAATATTGAAAGCCCCCTGTACAGGATCGAGCACGTGAGGTGTTCCAGGCACCCGTGTCCCATTTGGAACAACCGTACCAGGTACAACCGGTCCAAGCAGTTTTGTACATTCCGGGTAATTCAAAGCTAGAATACCACATCCAAGTGTATCAATCAGTACATAATGCGCCGTTGAATAAGCTTCCTCGCTTGTTATTTCTTTATTTAATACATAATCTGTAATTTTTTCTATTACTGTATCCATCGTCTTTTTCTCTGCTACTTTTACCATCGTCAACTTCCTTTCTTTTTAACTAATGCAAACGGTGTCAAATTTAACTAATGCAAACGGTGTCAAAATTTCCTAGCAATCACTCATACTTCTTGCCAATATAATTCACTCGCGGCCTGAATAACCGGTTGTTTTCATGCTGTTCAATGACATGCGCACATAAACCGGCAGTCCTTGAACTATAAAAAATCGGCGTATATAGTGGAATCGGAATGCCAAGCATCCAATACACAGGAGCCGCATAATAATCCAAATTCGGATAAAGCCCTTTCTCTTGCTCCATGAGTTTCTCCCCTGCCTCACACATTTCAAGCAGTAAATAATCTCCTTTTACCTTGCATAGCTGTCTTAGTGATTCTTTCATAATCAACGCTCTTGGGTCCATCTTCTTCATATAAACACGATGTCCGAATCCCATGATCTTTTCTTTTTTATTTAATTTTTTCTCAAGCAATTTTTCAAATTCACTAAGGACGCTGCTTCAGTTAACATATACATAACCGAATAAAATGCCAAAATTACTGCACCTATTCAAACAACAATACCCGGATGTTATCAGGGGGGACTCTATGGAGATGAATACTGTGAAGTCTTTTGTTTATTTTATTCGAGGGTTGAATGTAAAGGGGTGTAACGTGTGGTTTTATGATTGGTTCCCTTCTTCTAACATGTATATCTCTTACGAATTCCTATGTTTGAGATACTACCTTTATTTCTATTATCGTAAAGATTTTGTGTTTTGGGGTAAGATTTAAAAAGTTTATTTCACTTTATATAATCAACATTTCAATGCCACCTTTTCCAAGCTTTATTCGATTGTATGGGTGAGGAGAGTATTATCCGATTACAGTATGTTTGCTTTAATCAATTATGGTTGAAACAATCCAGATATATTTAAGAATAATCAATGTATCCAGTATACAGCGAAGAACTATACATTCACCGTCACACATTATCGATAGAGATTTAATCAAATTGAAATATGGACAGGATTGAGTGAATATCATCTTCGCAAAAAACAGAATTAATCTATGACTTCATTGAAAAGCACCTACACGAATTCCGTGTATAGAAGATGTGCCAAGTATTAGGTGTTACAAAAGTGGCCTATTATCATTCCTATCCCTTGAGCAGCAAGAACTTTGAAATGTAAAAAAGGAAGTACCTCTCCAAATCTTGTATAATGGTAGTTGAGCAAAACAACCAAAAGATTGGAGGAGTATTCCCTATGACTCTTCCAAGAAGCCGGTTATGATTTTGAAGCCATCTACAAGCAGGTACACAGAAAAGGACACCAATTAGTCATTGCCTATAATAAACGAAATGAACCGCAACCTGTTGGTTTTGATAAAGCATTTTGCACCAATGCATTTTCGGTAGTGCTCTTACCGCTATGACAGTTATGATGCCAAATATGAAACACTGACACATAAAAGTCCAAAGGAATGCAAGGCTGGCAGCCTCATGCAAACCTTCGACAATTAATTTCTGCCTCGCCCTTAGTACGATGATTTCCGTCTTTGCAGTTCTGCTACTATCGATGAGTGTTCACGATCAAGTTTATAAAAAATTAATAAAATTATCAACAATATGGCTAAAATTATTGGAATATAGATATTTATCGCCAAAATCATTTCATGGGCTAATGGAGACTGTTCAGTCTGACCACCGATATATCCCCAAAACCTAATAACCAACCTATAAGAGCAAGTCCGATACCTGAACCGGCTTTAGTTCCAAAACTCGATCCACTGTTTACTAAACCGACTATTCGAACACCTGTTTTATATTCTCCGTACTCAGCAGTATCGTTAATCATACCGAAAATATACGCTTGTGGTGCCATTACACCCAAACCGGCTATGACTGTACCAATTAAATATATTGGCAAATTAGCCGGATCGATCCATTTGACTGACTGACCAATGATTATTACAACAACACCTATAAGAGAAGCATTTCGCTTCCCGATTTTAAGAACAATAGGTCCCATAAATAATAGACCTATAATCATAGGTAAGGTTAAAGCAAGTCCTATGATTGGAACTAAATTGGCATTTCCTAATACTACTTGTGCATAATAAATACTGGATCCTTGGACAAGTGCTACTGTTGTGTAAAAAAACACGGAAAAAATAGCAGTGATGGCCCAATATTTATTTTTAAATAATGATTTAAATCCCAAAATAAACGGTACATTATCTCCTGAATTAAATGTATTGGGTCCCACTCTCTCCTTTACTGATCTAAAGGTTAATAATATAAAAACAATGGCTATTGATCCATACATTGCAGCAACTGCTGTCCAACCAATTAACGCTGCTAATGGTTGAGATAAAACCGCAGCTACCAATGCACCTGAAAAATTTAATATGCCAGAATAAGTATTCATTAAGGATCGACTGTCCTGATGCGTTGTCATAAAGCCCTGTAAGGATTTATAAGAAATGGAGACCATTGTATAAAGCAAGACAAATCCCAAATATGTGACATAGGCATAGACCAACATACCTGTTTGGCCAATATCAGGGACTGAAAATAATAAAACGGTTGCAACACCAAAAGGTATTGCCATCCATAATAACCATGGGCGAGCTGAGCCATGTTTAGATTTGGTTTTATCAACAATTATCCCCATACCTAAGTCTGTAAACCCATCAAAAAGCCGGGCAACCAACATCAATGTCCCTACTGCTCCAGCAGTTAGTCCAACAACATCCGTGTAATAATATGAAAGAAATGAGCCAATTAAATTCCAGGTTATAAAAATACCAAAGGCTGATGTGGCATATCCCCACATTTCTTTTTTTCTTGGTTCTTCTTTATTGCTTTGTTCTAAATTATTGCTTTGTTCTAACATAAACTTTTGCCTCTTTTCATGAAAATTTTGTATTCCGGTCAGCAGTATAATCATTAGCTTTCCCCTCATTGGAGGACGAATTTTTCTCTGTACACAAATTTCCAATATAATACAGCATAAAATTTATTCTTTTATAGATTTCACAATTCTTGGTTCCTAATCTCTCGTTTTAATAGTTTACCAACACTAGATTTTGGAAGTTCATTTCTGAATTCTATTAACTTCGGCACTTTGTATGCAGATAATTTTTCACGGCAAAAAACAATAACCTCTTCCTCCGTAATCTCTTTATTCTCCTTCAAAGCAATATAAGCTTTTACTGTTTCTCCTCTATGTTCATCTGGGGCTCCTATCACAATAACTTCTTTCACTTGTGGAATTTGATAAATTATTTCTTCAACCTCTCTTGGGTAAACATTAAAGCCACTCGCAATAATCATATCTTTTTTTCGATCCACAATGTAAAAGTATCCATCTTCATCCATATATCCAATATCTCCAGTGTGCAGCCACCCATCTCTTATGGCTATTTTAGTCTCTTCCTGGTTATTCCAATAGCCTTTCATTAGTTGTGGACCTCTAGTAATAATTTCACCTTTAGTTCCAATAGGAGCTTCTTCCACACCGTCGTCTGTTTCAACAACAATTTTTGCTTCGGTCTGCGGGAACGGAACTCCTACACTACCAACTTTCATCCTCGTGTATGGATTACTAAGTGTACCTGATGTCATTTCAGAGAGCCCATACCCGTCTGAAATAAATGCTGTTTTATTAATTAATTCCTTAAAACTATTATATGTTTTTAATGGCATAGGAGAACTACCACAAAAGAACCCATGAATTTTATTTATTCCAAAGGTTTCTATATTAGGATAATTAAGTATTGCATTAAACATCGTCGGGACACCAAAAAAGAACATCGGTGGATCATCTTTAATTATGTTTAATACCGGCTCCGTTTCAAAACGAGGTAATATTATTTGTTTATAACCAATTAAAAATCCTGTTAATGTAACATTTGCCAATCCAAATATATGAAATAATGGTAAAAAACTAATAACAACTTTGTTTAGGCCTTCCTTTGAATCAAATCTTTTAAATAAAAATTCGTATGTCTGTTCTGTTTGATTAATAAAATTTTGGTGGGTTAACATAACTCCTTTAGATTTTCCAGTTGTTCCACCTGTATATTGCAGTACTGCTATATCCTCGTTAGGATTAATTTTAAATTCTGGGGGAGGCGAATGATACATATCTAAAAAATCATCAAAAAACACATCATCAACATCAAGTTCAATTTTTTTCTTATCACTAAACTGTACAACAATAATTTTTTTTAGCGAGGTTTTATCCTGTACTCTTTTTACTCGGTAATACAACGAGTCATGACATATCATAAATTCTGCTTTAGTGTCATTTAGTTGATACTCTAGTTCTCTTTCAACATACATAGGATTCGTTTGAACAACAATGCCTCCCAGACGAACTGTAGCAAAGAGTGAAAAGATATATTGAGCGCAGTTTGGTAACATGATGGATAATCGATCACCCTTTTTAAATCCCTGCTGAAAAAGGGTACCTGCTAATGTTTCTGATATTTCTTGAACATCTTTAAATGACCATGTATCATTTTCAAATTGTAGTGAAGTTGCCTCCCCAAAGTTCTTGGCCGCATTATTTAATAGATCGGACAGAGACCTTTCTTTAATTTCCAAATTCGCATCTACATCTTTCGGATAGTGTTTCAACCACCTTTTATCGTAAGAAACCATAATCAAATCTCCCTTAAATATTTTGCCTATATTGTAATTATTCCAAATAGGTGTCTTCATCAAGCGTTATTTTAGGAATCTTTTATCAACTACCCACAGGTTTTACGATCTTCGGATGGATTTTTCATTGTATAGCTTGATTAGCGCATCATGAATATTTTTACTTCTTCCCAACTTTTTAGCAAACAGTCCCCCCAATAAATAACTTTTGCACCCTTTGGCTTTACCAAGCTGAACACCCTACCAAATACTTTACGTTATTTTACATAATCAGTCGTTAACTCGTATATCCAAATAACTACAAAAGTTATTGTAGTCATTTGGATATTATTCCTTTCATTTAATCTTTTTTAAAATTAGGTTTCCGTTTTTCAAAAAAGGCCTGAACACCTTCTTGATGATCATCTGTATTAATAACTGTGGCCTGTGTAATACGTTCCTGTTCAAGAATTTCATCTAAACTTGAGACTAGTGATTGGTCAGCAATTTTCTTAATGAATCCATATGCTACGGATGGTCCAGAAGCTATTTTAGCAGCAAAAGCACTAACCTTTTCTTGAAATTCATCCAATGGAAAAACGTGATTAACAATGCCTAATCTATGCGCTTCATCGACTTTTATTGGCTCCGCGCTAAATAACAGCTCTTTTGCACGATATGGCCCGATTAGTCTTGGAAGGAAAAACAATCCACCTCCATCGGAAATCAAGCCTACTTGAGAGAAACTTAACACAAACTTACTGTCCTCTGCTGCTAAAATCATGTCACAGGCTAAAGCTAGATTGAACCCTGCGCCTGCAGCATATCCATGTACAGCAGCAATAATTGGCTTTTCCAAATCCCGCATTGAACGAATCAATTCATTCAATTCGCCAAGATGTTCATAAACCTCTATAGGTTCTTTTTTCCCCATCGTTTTCAAATCACCACCGGCGCTGAACGTACGACCAGCACCAGAGAGGATAACAACACGAATCTCTTCTTCCAGCTTTGCTTGATTTATTGCCTGTTTTAAACCTGTAATCATTTCTGGACTAAAAGCATTTAAACTATCCGGTCGATTCAACGTGAGATGCATGATCCCCTCATTTATATCGACCAGTAAATTTTCTGTAGCTACATTTTTCATATTATTTCTCTCCTTTACACATTCAGTTATCCTACTAGAATAGGCTCTAATAAACTCCTAATTGAGTCAGGAATTGCTTCCGTTTTTTGCTTGGCATAATTAAAGTAAACAAGTGTTGCAGTAGCATGTGCTACCACTGCTTCAGTATCAGTTGTGGTAATTACATGATCTACTGTGAAACTTTTGGTTCCTATATTCGACACATTCGTTGATACGTTTAACATATTCGTAGCAAATGCTTGCTCGAGATAATCACATTTTGTTGATGCCAAAATAAAATTAAATACAGAATTAGAATCCCCTTCACCAATACCAAGTTTATAAAAAAACTTGGTTCGAGCCTCTTCAAGATATAAGAAATAACTTGTATTGTTAACGTGCCCCGCTGCATCTGTTTCAGAAAAACGAACATAGACCTCTATTTCACGCGAATTTGTCATAGGTTCCTCCTTACATCTGATGTTAGACAGCTATCCTTTTTCTATAATTGTTGCAATGCCTTGACCACCGCCAATACAAGCGGTGATAAGTGCGTATTTCCCACCTGTACGTTCTAATTCATATAGTGCTTTTGTTACAAGAATTGAACCTGTAGCACCTAATGGGTGACCATGTGCAATTGCCCCACCGTTAACATTTACCTTATCAAAATCCAAGTTAAGTTCCCGATCACAAGCAAGTACTTGTGCAGCAAATGCTTCATTAATTTCGATAATATCCATGTCGTTTGTAGTAAGACCAGATTTCTCCATCACTTTTTTGACTGCCGGAACAGGTCCAATGCCCATTATATTTGGATCGACTCCTGCAACAGCTGATGCTCTAATAGTAGCTAAGGGTGCATGAGCTAATGCTTCTGCTTTCTCTCTAGACATCACTACTACAGCAGAAGCAGCATCATTTAATCCAGAGCTCGAACCCGCTGTGACACTACCCTCCTTAAGAAAAGCAGGAGGTAATTTTGACAGCCCTCCCATTGTTGTTTGTGGACGAGGGTGCTCATCTTTTGAAAACGTAATTGGCTCTCCTTTTCGAACAGGGATATTTATCGGTACGATTTGCTCATCAAAACGACCTTCTTCCATTGCATTTGCCATTCTCTGCTGACTTCTTAGAGCAAATTCATCCTGCTCTTCTCTACTAATTTCATATTTCTCTGCTAAATTTTCTGCAGTAATACCCATTGGCGGATCACCAATTTCCTTTGGTGATAGCTTCGAACTCTTGAATTTTGGAGGTGCAGCACTATATGCCTTTTCAGGACGTTCCATTAGATACGGTGCACGGCTCATGCTTTCCGTTCCACCAGCAATATAGACATCACCATCTCCAGCTTTAATTGCCTGTGCAGCTAAATTAATCGCATTTACCCCTGAACCACACTGTCGATCAACGGTGAGACCGGGTAAATGAAGTGATAATCCTGTTTGCAATGCTGTTAATCTAGCAATATTTCCTCCCCCACTCAGTACATTTCCAAAGATCACATCATCAATTGTTTCTGGTTCGACTTTTGCTCGTTTAACGGCCTCTTTAATAACTTCTGCCCCGAAGACATGTGCAGGGACAGATGCCATTGCACCTCCCTGTCTTGCAATCGGTGTTCGAACTGCTGATACAATAACAGCTTCTCTTGTCATATATAATCCTCCTATTTATCTATTAGTTAAGCAGCTTTTGGAGACTCACTGCTTAGTTATACTTATTCAACGTTACCCTGCCTTTAATGACCTCTTCACCATTTTGATTAACAGCCGCTACTTTAAAGTATAGATACTTCTCACTGGATTCTTGCAATACTGCTTTAAGGGTAATAACATCGTCCAGGAAAACCATACCTGCAAATCGTATTTGATATTCCTGAATAAACGCTTCCTCCAAATAAGGAGTAAATAGTTTGGATAAGTTGCCCATCGTCCACATTCCATGGGCAATGATACCCGGAAGCCCTGCTTTCTTTGCTTCATCATCAATCGTATGGATCGGGTTAAAGTCTCCTGAAGCACCTGCGTATTTAATTAAATCAATTCTAGATACAGGTTCTAAGGTTATTTCTTCCAGGGCTTCACTTGTTTTTAATTCAACTAGGCTATTCATCGAACCAATTCCTTTCTTACTGTTTCTGATATGATGATAGTTTGTGATTCTGTAAAGATGATCTTACCCTCGGGTTCTTCGCCATATCTTTTTAAAATAACAAACCCAAGTAACCCGTTACCTCCCTTTTTTTCATAGTAATCTACCAGTTCTGTATAACAATAAACTTCTTCTCCTACGAATAGAGGCCTCACATAATGATAGACTTGTTCCCCGTGAATAAGACCAACATTAGGTAGATACAACCCATCAATATCACCATAATCAAAGACACGAGGAAATGTTGGTGGTGCAATGTTTTGGCCGTATCTGGATTGCTTGCCATATTCTTCATTTATAAATATTGGGTGTGAATCGCCAATAGATTCTGCAAACTTTTTTATTAATCCTCTTTCGACTATGTTCTTAACTTTATTAGACTTACTTCCTATCTGATCTTTATACATTTATTAGCTCCCCTTTCTTTTTTTATGGATTTAATCCTTTGGTCCACCAGCAACGTAGATCACTTGGCCATTAACAAATGATGATTTTTCATCTGCAAAAAAAGCAACTGCATTCGCAATATCCACTGGTTTACCACTTCTGCCAACTGGGATGGTCTCAACACTTGCCTTCACTAAATCCTCAAATGGTACACCAATGCGTTCTGCTGTTTCCTTTGTCATTTCTGTTTCTATAAATCCAGGCGCAACTGCATTTGTTGTAATACCAAATTTACCAAGTTCAATGGCTAGCGTTTTGGTTAGACCTTGCAGCCCAGCTTTTGCTGTTGCATAATTAGATTGACCTCGATTACCGAGAGCTGAAGTCGATGACGTATTAATAATTCGACCATATTTATTCTTCACCATGTATTTCTGAGCAGCTCGGACGGCGTTAAATGTTCCTTTTAAATGAACATCCATCACCTGATTCCAATCACTATCTGTCATTTTAAACAATAAATTGTCTCGAATAACTCCAGCATTATTCACAAGAATGTCCAGTGATCCAAAATCATTCACAACCTCTTTCATCGCTGTCTCCATCTCATCTGATTCCACAACATTTACTACCTTTGAAAATATATCATAGCCTTGATCCGTTAATTCACTTGCTGTCTTAACAAGCGCTTCTTCATTAATATCGACAATTGCTACTTTAGCACCTTCTTCAGCTAAAGTTTGAGCTACTCCTTTTCCAATCCCCCGACTTCCACCTGTAATAAATGCTACTCTTCCTTCAAATCTACC
Organism: Virgibacillus sp. NKC19-16; assembly: GCF_021560035.1. Classification (NCBI taxonomy): domain Bacteria; kingdom Bacillati; phylum Bacillota; class Bacilli; order Caryophanales; family Bacillaceae; genus Virgibacillus; species Virgibacillus salidurans. The sequence continues at coordinate 2,741,493 of NZ_CP074373.1, forward strand.
TGACATATTTGATTCCCTCCTGGTTCTATATTGTTTAGTTTAGATATACTGGCCTATTTTTACATTTCCTTTTAATAAATTTCTGGAAATGATTAATCGCTGAATTTCATCTGTACCATCGTAAATTCTCCATAACCTTGCTTCACGGTACCAGCGCTCAATTGGCAATTCTTTTGTATACCCCATACCACCATGAATCTGCAGAACCCGATCTATTACTCTATTTCCCATGTTAGATCCATACAGTTTAGCCATGGATGCTAAATGACGATTGTCTTCCCCTTCATCAAGGGTAAATGTTGCATTTAGTACGAGCCATTTAGCTGCTTCTACTTCCACTGCAGAGTCGGCAATTTGCCACTGAATTGCCTGTCTTTCAGAAATTGGCTTTCCAAATGTTTCACGTTCCTTCGAGTAATCAATCGCCATTTGGAGTAAACGTTCCGAAGCACCAACTGCCGTCGCTCCTACAACCCATCTAGCAAATCCAATCCATTCCAGTCCAAGTTGATATCCTCCATGAATTTCTCCCAATATATTTTCTTCTGGTACTCTTACATTATCAAAAACCAAACTAGCTGGACCCCATTCTCCCATTGTGTGAATGTATTCTGATTTCCAACCCATACTGCGATCCACAATAAAGCAGGTTACGCCATCACTACCGGTTTTCTGATGGGTTTCTTTATCTGTAATGGCAATCACCATAACGAAGTCGGCCTCATTACCACCTGTTATGAATGTCTTCTCTCCATTTAAAACCCACTCATCTCCATCCTTAACTGCTGTCATTTGTATATTTCTTGTATCAGAACCAGCACCAGGCTCTGTCATAGCAAAACAAGATTTTTTATCACCATTAATGGTTGGAATCAAATACTTTTCCTTCTGTGCAGCATTACCATAATAAAGTATGTTATCTGCTGAACCACCGAAGTCAAAAGGCACAAATGTCTTAGAAACTTCCATTAATACAATTGCTAACATTAACTGTCCCAGATCAGCGCCGCCGTATTCACTCGGTGTGTTGATACCCCAGAATCCTGCTTCTTTTGCTTTCAACTGAAGTTCTTCCATTTTTTCTGCTGAAAGACTTGGTCTCCCTTCGCGTTCGTTTCTCAACACCTCATTCTCAAGTGGAATTAATTCCTTTTCTACAAATTTTCGGATCGTCTTTTGGACCATTTTCTGTTCATCATTTAATCGTAAATGCATTTTATTCACTCCTGTGTTTTATTTTTATACTAACTAGTAGGTATGTTTATTAAAAGAGAGGAAAACTCATGAATTAATATCACACTCTCCATCCTATTCAAAGACAACATGAGTTTTTCCTTTAGCTACATATTATTCTGTAGTTAAGTTTCTATTCATCAAGCGGCATAGTAATAACTTCTCCATCTTCTACAGCACCAGCCTCAAACTCCCATTGAATACTTCCTTCATCGTCAATTTCGTGAAGAGGAAGTACCGATTTCTCTTCTGGAATACTTTCGATACCTTCATTCAAAGCATCCATAATTGCTTTCCTATCATCCACTGTTCCAGCAACTTTCACCCCTTCCACTAATGCATGCACGCTTTGATACGTAAGAGACGATTCAGATGTTATCTGGATCATTATCCAATACGTTAGCTGTGATGGCAATGTAGTCCGTATCCTGACTATAATCTATATGGTTTGCATGTTTTATATCGCCTTTTTCTATTTAAATGAATTAACAGTTTTTAAATATTAATTAACATTTTTAATATCATCATCTCTGTAGGGTACAACCTCATCAACATGATAGTTCTCCATCTTTAAGAGTGTTTGCTGCGATGGTCTTTCAGTGAAAAGCGAAACAACAATCATAGACACTAAAGAAATTGGAAGAGCAACTAATATCTCTGAGTTATATGGCATCTCAAAAATTAGAAAGGCTACTAAGAAACTAATACCTCCAGTAAGTAGGCCGGTAATAGCACCAGGTGTATTCGCCTTTTTCCACCAAATCCCAAGTACCATTGGGCCGAAAAAAGAAGCTACCATAAGCCCAACTGCCCCAGTGTATAGAACAACTAAGTACTCTGGAGGGTTTAAAGTCATTAACATGATTACTATTCCTATCACCCAAGTTGCAATCATGGATACTTTTAATGTTTCACGCTGAGTTGCCTTTGGGTTTATTACACCTTGGTACAGATCATATGCTACTGCACTGCTAACCGCCAATAATAAAGAATCAGTAGATGACATCACCGCAGCCATCAGTCCTGCAGCAAATATCCCCATTAATAGGGGTGTGAAGAAGTTTTCAGCTACAAGTAATAACCACATGTCTGAGGCATTATTCTGTAGTACTGATTCTCCAAGGGTACCAATAAATGGAACCGATAAAAGTACCAATCCCAACATTAAAATCCCATAAATTAACATACTCGTATTTAGTGATAACTTCGCGGATCTCCCATCTGTTGATGTGAAGATTCTCATAACTAGATGCGGTGTTACACAAACAGCCGTTGCCCATGTCAGAAATGCTCCTAAATAGGCCGTAATTGGTACTGTTGCTCCGACCTCACCCAAATTTGGATTTAATCTAGTAGATTCCACCAAAAAGTCCGTCCATTGATATGGTAAATTAAAAATCAGGACGACACATAGGATAAGTGTAATCACTATCATTAATAACCCTTGCAGTACATTTGTCCAGGTAACAGCTAACATTCCTCCCATTGACACGTACAAAATAAAAACAAATGCAATAACAACTAATCCCCATTCATACGATAATCCCGTTACATATGAAGTAATCAGACCTCCAGCTTTCATTTGTGACATTAAATACATCCCTGAACCTATAATAATCACAACCGGTATAGAGATTTTAAAGAATTTACCTCCATCGTAACGGTCATTCAGAAACTCAGAGACTGTTACTTTTCTGGAATTTCGCAACGGTTTAGCCACCAATATACTAGCGACTGCAAATCCTACAATAGAACCCACAGTCATCCACATCAAAAATGGAAATCCTAATCCCCAGACAGTACCAGGTCCTGCCATGAATGAACCACCACTGCCCAAAGCTGATAATAATGCCAATGAATTCGCACCAGGCCCAACTTTTCTACCTGCTACATAAAATTCATCTAATTCTGATTTGGATGAAGTTATACGTTTTTGTGCCCAGAAACCTAACAATATGCAAAATAAGATATACAAAATGATAATTGTAATTTCAGTTGTTTTCATATCTCGCTCCCTCCTTAAGTTAGTTTATCCATATTATTACTTTAGGTTTCTAGTTATCCTTCCTTCTCGATTTTTCAGCAAGGGTCAATATAATTCCAGTTATAGGTGCGAGCAAGAAGAGTAAGCCTGCTCCCCATGCTAATAAGGAGATGTTTAAAATTTTTATATCATAACTCCAAGGGAGAAATATAGCAACAACATATCCTATTAGCCCTATAAGAAATAGGCCATCTCGTAGAGGGATACGAAACCAGTTTTTACTATTCGGCATGTTAAAACCTCCATAATACCTTTATTATCACTTAATTATTAAGTCTTCAAACTGATAGAAAACGTTTCCATTTACTTTTTGTAATAAGTTGCAAGAGTATTGCAAACCGAAACCGAGGGTATCTTGTGATTTTCCAAGGTTCTTGAGAATGGTAAACAAATCCTTTCAATACTTGAGCCAATTCACCTTTAGAGTGATTAGAATACGTTATTGATAATAGAGTAATACCATTAAAGTTTTTTAAAGTCCCTAAAACATTCGAAAAAAACCTGGTCAACGGATCAGCAGAAACATAAATAAGAGAAATAACACAATCATTATTTATTTTAATTAATACTTGCTCATTTTTAGAATCATACATATATATGGGTGATCCTTTTGTGATAGTATATTCAAGTTTTTGATCACGAAAGACTGTTTTAAATATTTGAAGAGCGTTATCTTGTGAAATATTCGTATATGCTTCCCATTTTTTCTTTTTCATTTCATCTCATCCCCTTGATGCTTTGCCTATCAAGATTCCTCTTATTTTTTTATTCCTTAAATATTAATCGTTCCACCATCAACTACAAGTGTTTCGCCGGTTATAAATGAAGCTTCATCCGAGGCGAGAAACAAAACTGCATTAGCTATTTCAACTGGTTTTCCAATTCTCTTTAATGCATTAGCAGTAGATAATACCGGCCATTTTTCTGTTTTTTTCCACTCTCCTACCATATTTGTGTCAATAATTCCCGGGGCAATGGCATTCACACGAATATTTTTCCTTCCAAATTCTGTTGCTGCTGTCTTAGAAAGAGCTATGACACTACTTTTCGAAGCCGAGTAAGCAGAAACAAGTTTTTGCCCCTTGATTCCAGCGATACTTGCAGTATTAATGATAGAGCTTCCCGCCTCCATCTGTGGAATAGCAAATTTCATACCTAGGAACACACCGTTAAGATTTACATCTATTACTTTTTGCCATTCCTCCAATGAAACATCTGGCATTTTCTTTTCAGTACTATCAACACCTGCGTTATTGAATAAGATATCAAGACGACTAAAGGCATCAATTGTTCCTTGTATCAATTTATTAACATCTTCAGGCTCACTCATATCAGTGCAGATAAACTCGGCTTCACCTCCTTTTTCTCTGATTAAGTTTAAAGTTTGCATACCTGCTTCTTCCCTAACATCTGATATCATAATGCGGGCTCCTTCTTCTATAAATCGCAAAGCTGTAGCTCTGCCTATATCTCCCCCTCCACCCGTTATAATGGCTACTTTATTTTTTAATCGCATAGACTCATCCTTTCTAAATTAACTTTCACTTTACTGGATTTCACTTTATTAATTCATAAATCCACCTGATTCTGCCAATTTGACAAAATAATCAATAGAACCAGGGTTACTCATTGCATCAATACTTGCAGCTTTCTCTACTGGAGTACCAAGCAAAATTTTACGAATAGGAATTTCCATTTTCTTTCCAGTTAAGGTCTTTGGAATATCTTCGATAACAAAGATATCATCCGGAACATGACGAGGGGATACCTCATCTCTAATTTTTATATTAACTGACTTTTTTATCTCTTCCGATAATGTAATGCCTTCTCGTAATACTATAAACAGTGGCATATAAGGTTTGTGATTATATCCACTTAAATCTACAACAAGACTATCAAGTACTTCCGGGACTTTCTCAATTGCATTGTAAATTTCGCTAGATCCACTGCGAACTCCCATTCTGTTTATAGTTGCGTCAGATCTTCCATAAATAACTGCACTTCCGCGATTTGTAATCTTCAGGAGATCACCGTGCTTCCATACACCTGGAAACATATCAAAGTAGCTTTCTTTATATTTTTTACCATCAAGATCATTCCAAAAGAAAAGCGGCATAGAAGGAAAAGGTTTTGTAATAACCATTTCACCTACTTCATCATAAACAGGCTGACCGTTTTCATCATAAGAATAAACGGAAACACCAAGACAGCCTTGAGGGATTTCACCTGCGTGTACAGGGAGTATAGTACTACCACCAACAATTCCGGCACATATGTCGGTTCCGCCACTACTTGGCGCAACTCGTACATTCTCTTTCACATTTTCATAAACCCAGTGAAACCCTTCCGGGGAAAGTGGTGCTCCTGTATAATGAAAAGTATCAAGATTAGGTAAATCAAATGTATTCTTAGGCTTTATCCCCTCTTTCATACAACTTAATATATAACTTGGACTGGTTCCAAATGAGGTCATATCACTTTTTTCAGCAAGACGCCATAAAACCCCTAAATCTGGATATGTTGGACTCCCGTCATATAACACGATTGATGAACCGGTGAGCATAGATCCGACGACCACGTTCCACAACATCCACCCTGTTGTTGTATGCCAAAAAAATCGATCTTTTGATGTGAGGTCTCCTTGAATTCCTTGTAATGATAAATGTGAGAGTAAAATCCCCCCGTGCCCCTGTACGATTGGCTTTGGCAACCCTGTTGTTCCTGAAGAATATAAGATCCAAAGCGGATGATCAAATGGAACTTCTTCAAAAGATAGTTCTTCATCCGACCCTAAAGTATCCTTCCAATAAGATACATTCTTAAGCCCACTTATATCAGGATTTTGGTTTAGATACGGTATCACCACAACCTTTTCAATACTTGCCAAATTATCTTCTAATTCAGAAACCGTTTCCATTTTATTAAAAGACTTTCCATTATATCGATATCCATCCACTGTGAATAAGATTTTGGGCTCAATTTGTTTAAAACGACTTAGGGTGCTTCCTACTCCGAATTCTGGCGCACAGCTCGACCAAATTGCTCCTATACTCGCAGTTGCCAGAAAGGCAATCACGGTTTCCGATATGTTTGGCATATACGCTACAACACGATCTCCTTTTTCCACACCCTCTTGCCTTAAATATGCTGCAACAGATGCAGTTTTATCTATAAGTTCATCCCAACTCATTTCAGAAAAAGGTCGAATCTCAGATTGAGCATAAATCGCGGCCTTTCCTTTCTTTGCGTTCCGTAAAATGTGTTCTGCATAATTAAGGGTTGCACCAGGAAACCACTGTGCCCCCGGCATAGTATCTTCCTTAAGTACTGTTTCATAAGTTGTGTAAGATTTAACATTATAATAGTCCCAAATACTTTCCCAAAAATCTTCAATATTGGTTACCGACCATTTCCAAAGTTCATCATAATTATTGATAGAAATACCATTTCTTGAATTAAGCCATCTCATATATTTGGTTATTACAGATTCTTCCTTGATTTTTTCTGTCGGCTCCCAAAGTAGAGTGCCTTCCTTAACAGTCATGTCACCAATCTCCTATCTTGTAATGTTATATTAATATGTTTTCAACAGCCTACGTAAACCTCAACATTTCATTTTCCATTAATAAATTAAAAGCGCAGTTATAATCGCGAATGTTAAGGCAACAATCGGGGCAACAACACATATCCAGAATACTGGTTTGTACCCCTCTTTATGTGTCAATCCAGCAACGGTTAAACCAGTTACAACCGCGCCATTATGTGGAAGAGAATCTAGGCCTCCTGAACTTATCGCGGCGATCCTATGCAATGCTTCAGGATCAACAGCAGTAGCGTAATGGCTTCCTAAAGTATCCAATGCAATTCCCAATCCACCCGATGCCGAACCAGTAATTCCAACAATAATATTGGTTGCAATTGCAAATGAAATCAATGGATGGCCTGGTATATCCAGGATTGCATTCTGTAGCATCTCGAATCCAACTGTAGCTGAGACCACACTTCCGAATCCCACAACTGCACTAGTGTTTAATATCGGGGCAGCAACATTCATTGCGCCTGTATTAAATGTCTTCATCGGTTGGTTCAAATATTTTCGAAAGAGTATTCCTGCAACAACAATTGCTGAAGCTAATGAAATTTCTATGCTAATCTGTACAACATTCATTAGGACCAATAAAAGAATGGACGGAATTACACTAAGAATGAAAGAGGGATAAAGATCCTTCCCTTCTGTCTTAAAGGTATCATCTCCTTTCGTTTCTTCATAACCTAATTTTTTAGCTGTATATTTTTTATCCTCTCTATTTAACCACCAAAGACCAAAAGGAATAACAACAGCTGTGGCAACAAGCCCCACTATTGGAGCCGCTGTTGCAGTAGTATCTAAATAAGGAATTGGAATCAAATTCTGAATTTGTGGTGTTCCTGGAAGCATCGTCATCGTAAAAGTTCCAGAACCCAGAAAAGCTGAACCTATAAACATTGGCCATGGAATGTCCATTTCTTTGAAAATCGGTCTAGCAATTGGCATAACGACAAACACAACAACAAATAGACTTACACCACCATATGTTAAAGCACCTGTAATAGTCATTATAGCAATCATTACGGCCAAGCGACTTTTTTTACCCGTTAGCTTTAGAATTCCTTTAGCGATACTAGTTGCTGCTCCACTATCTTCCATTACTTTTCCGAAGAGCGCACTAAAAAGGAATATTAAGAAGTAATTACCAGCAAATTCCATAAACCCAGTCATATAATTACTAGCTAATGCCTCATTTATATTAATCCCACTAGTTATAGCTACTAAAACAGCAAGTGCAATGGATATAATTAAAAGACTGTACCCCTTTAGTGCTAAGTATATAAGCAATGCAAGTGCAATTATAGTTCCGACTATACTCAACATCTATATACCATCCCTCCTACATGTTCATCACTTTATTAAATAAGTCTCAGAGATTCTTAGTTAATAAGAATAATCACCCTTCAATTCCACCTGTTTATTTTGAAATCCTTTCGATTAAGTTAAATATATAAATTTGTTTGCTGAGTCTATATTTTTCTTTACTGTTAATTTACGGTTTAGCTATCAATTTACCATATGTTTTACGATCTCCTAAAACTTCCAAAGCACTAGGCACATCCTTAAAATCATACTCTTGGTAAACTAAAGGAAGAATAGCTTTCTCTTCATAAAGCCGCATTAAATCATGATGAATTTCCCTTACCTCTTCTGGTTTTTTCTTAGCGAACAGACCCCAATGAACGCCTACGATCGAGTAATTTTTAATTAATGCGTGATTGACGGGAGCGTCTGGAATACGTCCACCTGCAAAACCAATAACCAATATGCGACCATCAAAAGCAATACATTTACGAGATCGATCAAATACATCTGCACCTACTGGATCATAAATGACATCTGCGCCACGTCCTCCCGTTTCCTTCTTCACAATATCCACGAAATCCTGAGATTTGTAGTCTATCGCAATGTCAGCTCCAAGATCCTTACATATCTGTACTTTTTCCGGTCCTCCAGCTGTTGCAATCACTTTTGCTCCTTTTGCTTTTCCTAGCTGAATAGCTGCTGAACCAACTCCACCTGCTCCTGCATGAACTAATAAAACTTCTCCCTTCTGTAGATTACTTCTGTAATATAATGCATAATAAGAGGTTTGATAGGTTATAAACATCCCTGCCGCTTCACTCGCAGACATTGAATCCGAAATAACATAGACAGAATGCTCTGGGACAGATACCCATTCTGATAACCCTCCTTCAGGAAGTCCAGGTGTTGCAATCACTCGTTGCCCTTCTTTTAACTGAGACCCCTCACCTGTTTCTCGAATAATCCCGCAAACTTCTGACCCTGGTGTAAAAGGAATAGAAGGTTTTTCCTGATATTTCCCTTGACAAAGTAATATATCAAAGAAATTAAGTGAAGAAGCTTCAACCTCGATTAAAACATTACCCGCTTCTATAGAAGGACGCGGTGTTTCTTGTAACTCCAATACATCCCTTGGATCCCCCAATTCTGTAACTTTCCAGCTTCGCATATAAATTCCTCCTTTTATGTGGTGTTGATTAAATAATACTATATACCTGTCTTTTATACTGAACGTATGGTATGTTAATTGAACTATTATTCCCATTAATCTATTTATTATAGGAATCTTTCCTTACTAAAAACCCGTCGGCCAGTTTGCAAGATTTCGTTCACTTTTAGATCCCTTATTTGCACATGCGTATTCCAACGTTTGAGAGAGAAACTTTCGTGTATCTCTTGGATCAATAACATCGTCAATTAAGTGTTTTCCAGCAGCCTTATACGGTGAACTATCAAAACTCCATGATTTCAATAACTCTTCCCGTTCCTCCTCAGGCTTTTCTGATTTCTGCAGTTCACTTCCATATACCACATTGATTCCAACTTCAGGACCTGTAAAATTTATCTCAGCTGTTGGCCATGCAACAACAAAATCAGCCCCCATAGTTGGCCCGCACATGTTACCGTAAGCTGCTCCAATACTCTTGCGAATGACAACCGAAATTTTTGGAACAGTAGATTGGGCAAGTGCTTGATTCCACACCATTATTTTAGTCGGCATTTTTAATTTTTCCGCATCACTTGATACCCGAAAACCTGGAATGTCGTGTAAAAAGACTAATGGAATATTATAAGAATCACACAACACAATAAAATCTGTTGCCTTCTCACATTCCTTTGCACCTGCAGCACCGGCAAATTTCAGCGGCTGATTTGCAATAATCCCAACTACTCTTCCATTAATTCTTGCTAAGACGGTGATAATTGCTGTACCATAGGTTGATTTTAATTCAAAATAATCTCCTTCATCAACGACTGATTTAATTACTTTTTTCATATCATAAGCACGTTTTCTTCTCGTCGGAACAAGATCAACCATTTCATCAAGTCGGCGATATGGATCATCTTTCGTTTCTTTATAAGGTGGCTCTTCTCCTCCATTAAGTGGCATGTAGCTTAAGAATTGTTTTAATTCTTCTATGGAAGTATCCTCATCCTCAGTAAAGCGCTCCACTTGTCCTGTGAAGTTTGCATGAACCTCCCAACCACCTAGTTCTTCGTTTGAAATTTTCTCACCTGTAGCTACTTCAAGCATTCGAGGACCTGCCACTGCCATAGTTGTTCCTTTCATTAGTGTGACAAAGTCAGAAGAAGCCGCTGTCCAAGTTGGCCCTCCAAAACTGTCTCCCAAAATTGCTGTAATCATAGGAACCTGCCGATGATGCATTAAGAGTTCGTTAGGAAAAAGCACCTGACTTATTCCGTCTGAACCCATTCCATCAGGCATCCGCAACCCTCCACCTTCCATTAAATTAAGCAAAGGAAAGCCACGCTTTACCGCAAAATTGTGAGCAGCTTGTGTTTTACGGAAATATACCATACCTTCAGTCCCAGCAAATACTGTTTTATCTGCTGCTTGTATAACAACTGGACGGCCGTTTACTTTAGCTAATCCAGTAATGACGCCGTCTCCTAGACTTTTCTCTTCACTGCCTACTTGATCAGAATGGGCAAGCATACCCAATTCTAAAAAGGTATCAGTATCAACAAGTTTTTCAATTCTCTCTCTGGCGGTGTAATATCCCAAATCATGTTGTCGTTCAATTTTTTTCTTTCCACCACCAAATTTTGCCTTTTCTTTTCGCTCTAATAATTCTTCTATTTCTTTTTTCATTATTTATCCCCTAACATTTACTACGTAGAAATTATTGTAATTTAATCTTCTTTTAATAGTCTTCTAAGCACTTTGCCGGAGCTCGTTGCTGGTAAACTATCGAGAAATTCCACCTCTCGCGGATATTTATAAGCTGCCATTTTCTCTTTAGACCATGCTATGATTTCCTTCTCAGTGACTTTCCCTATATATTCAGGCTTTAACACAATAAAAGCCTTTACGCTTTCTCCTCTTTTTTTATCTGGGACTCCGACCGTAGCTATTTGTAATATCGCTTCATGGTCGCTCATTAAAGACTCAACATCTTCAGGAAATACACTGTAACCTGATGATTTAATCATTTCCTTGACACGTCCGTTAAAGTATAAATATCCATCTTCATCCAATGTGCCAATATCTCCTGTGAACACCCATCCATTCCTTAGCGTTGCTTCTGTTGCTTCAGGACGATTAAGATATCCTTTAAATACACCTGGATTTTTCACTGCTATTTCTCCTTGGTTACCGGGCGGCAAATCCTCCCCACTTTCCATGTCTACAATTCGTAGTTGGGTATCATATGTTGCGATTCCACACGTGCCAAATTTTATTTGATCGATTGGCATCATGGTGTCGCATGTATGCGTCTCACTGAGTCCATAAGCTGCTTCAAAGATTAAACAGCCATCCGTTAACTTCTTCCATTCCTCTGATAACCTTTCATCAACTGTCATTCCAAAGCTTGTGGCAAAATTGATATCTAGTGATGTTAAGTCTCTATTTTCTACTCCAGGATGATTTAGGATAGCGGCATTCATCGGAGCAACCGTATATAATTTATTCACCTTGTAATTTTCAATTGCACTGATCGCAGTCTCTGTGTCAAAACGTGTCAGTAATGTACATGGAGATGCGCTATATACAGGGATATTCACACCCATAACCATACCAGCGATATGACAAAGTGGTGCAACCGCCAACGTTTTATCATTTTGATCTACCTGATAGCCATTGACAGTGGCAGCTGTCTTAAACAATGCATTTCCAAAAGTAAGCATAGCTGCTTTCGGCCGTCCAGTTGTTCCAGATGTGAAGACCATTAATCCAACATCTTCCCAGACATCAATTGGTTCAGTTTCAGTAATAGGATCTGTTTCTCGAACGACCTTCCTAAGGTCAAACGTACCATCAATTTCCTGTTTTTCAATAGTAAGCTCATCTGGTAACGGAAGTTCTGACTCTCTGGAAATAAAATCTGTATAATTTGTAGTTATTGAAAATTGTAGCGATGGCGCCTTATCTTTAATATTTTCAACATGACTAAACAATTCCTGCCCCGCAATAACAGACTTAATCTCAGCTTCATTTATGAAGTACTCCAACTCAGTTGCTTTATACATTGGATTTAATGGTACAACCGTTGCACCAATCATTTGTATGGCATAATGACTAATTAAATATTGTGGACAGTTCTGCATAAACAAGGCAATTCTATCCCCTTTGTTTATACCTTGGTTCTTAAGAAACTGTGCAAAACGCTTTGTATGATCATTTAATTGACTCCACGTAATGTTATTCCCATAAAATATATATGCCGATTGATCTGGATAATCCCTTGCATTTTGAATTAAATATTCATGTAAGGGCTTTTCTCCCAATCGGTAATTTAATTTCTCCGGGATATCTTTTGGCCAACTTTTCTTTAAAACAGAATTCAATATATAGTCCTCCCTATATGTTTTATAAAATAAATTAATCGATTTGATCTATTAATATATATTTAATCAATTGTTAGAAGAACATCGCCCTCGTTTACAAAATCACCTTCATTTATGATTACCTCATTTATCACCCCACTTGATCCAGCCTCAATTGGTATTTCCATTTTCATAGATTCTAAGATAACAACATCTTGAGCATCCTCTACCTTATCGCCTTCAGAAACCAATACTTTCCAAACGTTACCCGCCATATTTGCTATAATATTATTCATCTTGCTCCTCCTTTCATAATCAGAAATTACTATTTTCTAATTCTAATTGAAATATTGACTTTAATTTGTACTTTTCAACTTTGTTAGTTGGCGTTCTTGGTAAATCATCAATAAAACGAATATATTTTGGCCACATAAATTTAGGTACTGTAATTTTTATCCACTCATTTAATTCCTCAATACTTACTGTTTTTGTCTTCGAAACAGCATAAACGACAATATCATCTTCGTCTCCCTCTTTTGCTTCGACTGGAAATGCTGCACAAACACTAATATCTTCATGTTGATTAATCATATCTTCGACCTGGTATGATGATATATTTTCACCTTTATGGCGAATTACATCTTTCATTCGATCAACAAAATAATAAGTTCCATTCTCATCTTTATAACCGATATCGCCGGTGTGAAACCATAAATTTTGATAGGCATCAACTGTAGCTTCAGGTTTATTAAAGTATTCCTTAAGAATTAATTGTGGATATCGTGGTCGTAACGCAAGTTGACCCGTTTCTCCAGTTTCAACTTCTTCATCATACTCATTTAAAATTGCTGATTGAAAAAATGGCGCTGTATATCCCATATAACCCTTTGGTAAATCCTGTGTTCCATTTTGGAAAGGGATATTCATTATATCCGCAATACGTGCTGTTTCTTCCTTGGTGTTTCCTTTATACAATGTAGAAGGTGTACCTTCCGCGTTTAACTCATCAATAATTCCTACAAATCCATTTCCAGATTCTGTTTGGCCGTACCCTGCAGAGATAAAATTAATTCCAAACCTCTTCGCTACTTCATGATGGTATTTGGGAAGAGGTTGCATGTGTACGCGATTTAATGTGTTTTCCTGATCATCCTTTTTAGGTTCCGCATCCATCAACCAGGGGATCATAACATCCAGTAAAATTGCATTTGATGCTCCGCTAATTTCTATTCTTTTCCAAAAATCTGTTGGACTGAACTTATCCCAGAGTGATATGGTACAGCCTAAAAATGCAGCTCTTCCAACAAGGGCAAATGCTCCTCCCACATGGTACATGGGTAAGTCATTATAAATAACATCCTCCTGTTTATTAAAAACTCTAAACATATACGTATAACCATGTATCCAGCGATAGGATTGTACAACTCCTTTGGCAGGACCGGTCGTTCCAGAGGTGTAAATGATGTTTGCGGTATCATAATAATTGACATCAATTTCTGGATTACTTGTATTTCCTTCTAATAATAAAGCAAAAGAGACTGTCGAAAATTTACTGTCGATCTCAACGTCTGCCAATTGAGCCTGGTAATCATGATCTTCTGCTCTCGGATCGTGAACAATAGCGAATAAAGGAAATATCTCTGCTTTTATCTCATTGATCAATGGAATCATTTGTCTTTCTGTTATAAGTAATTTTGGTTCTGTATCATTTATCTGATAAGATAATAACTTTCCTTTATAATTAAAATTTATTGGGCAATAAACACCACCAGCTTTCCAAATACCAAACATTGCAATAGTGGTTACAAGCGGGTTCTTTAAAAATAGTGAAACACGATCCCCTTTTTTAATCCCTTTATTACTTAGGCTGTTTGCAAAACTATTCGCTAGTTCATTGAAACGTTTAAATGTCAATGAACGATTCTCTTCACCATAATAAATGAAGGTTTTCTCTCCAATTTCTCTTGCCCATTTCTCCAGTTTTTTCGTAACTAATTCCTCATCCGTTCCTAAGCTCTCCTTAAATTTGTCTACCTTCATGATCATCTCTCCCATACTATTTAAGTGAGACCATTTTCCATTATCATTACGGACGCATTGTATGAGGGGAAGGCCCAATATGCTGCGGAAGAATTGCATATGAATCTTCAATCCATTCACATAAGCGTATTCGCGTATCCCTCGGATCAATGATTTCTTCCACACCAAATGCTTCAGCCGTTCGTAATGGAGAACGGACGCTTTCCATTTTTGCAGCTAACTCCTCAAGAAGTTTTTTCGGATTATCACTGGCTTCCAACTCGCGTTTATAAGCAACTTGGATACCTCCTTCAACTGGAAGGGAACCCCAATCACCTGATGGCCAAGCATACCTCATATGTAACCCCTGGCCATTAATCATTCCAGCTCCACCTACTCCAAAGGCTCTTCTGATAATAATCTCAATCATTGGTACATTCGCTTGATAAATGGATGAAATCGCTCGAACCCCCTTACGAATCGTCCCTTTTTTTTCAGCAGCTAACCCTATAGCAATTCCTGGCTGATCAACAAAGTTCACAATTGGTAGATGGAAGGTTTCGCATAGATCTACAAACCGTTCAATTTTTTCACAGCTTTCAACGGTTAAGCCGCCTCCACCTACATAAGGATCATTTGCCAGAAATCCAACTGGATGACCGTCTATCCTTGCAAATCCAGTCACGGTTCCACCTCCATAATACCTTCCCATTTCAAAAATAGAATCATTGTCGAGAATCAGTTCCAAAATAGGTCTGATTTTATATGGCTTTCGGCGATTCTTAGGTATTACGGAAATAAGCTCTTCTTCTTTTCTGTTGCGGTCATCTGTTGACTCAATCACAGGAGGTAATTCCCACACATTGCTTGGTAGATAAGAGAGAAATTTCCTAATATGATCAAACGCTTCTTTTTCCGTTTTTACGACATTATCAATCGCTCCACTTGACCTGTGAACCTGTGCCCCTCCAAGCTCTTCCTTCGTTAAATCCTGCCCTACTCCAAAATTGACAATCTGAGGACCAGCCACAAAAAGTTGGGAAATTTCTTCTACCATGACAGAGAAATGAGAAGCTGTAACACGAGCTGCACCTAATCCTGCAACTGAGCCTAAACAAGCAGCAACTACCGGAACCCTCCCCATATTCTTCACGACATAATCCCATGCTGGATTAACTGGAATATAAGTATGACCTTCCGTATCAAGGAACTTCACACTTCCACCACCACCCGTCCCATCTACAAGGCGTACCAACGGTAATTGCAGATCATGTGCCATCTGTTCAGAGTAGATCTGTTTTTCGATAATAGCTCCATCAGCGGCGCCTCCACGAACCGTGAAATCATCAGCACCTGTTACGGCTTTGCGACCATCAATTTTTCCGGTACCAAGAAGAAAATTGGTAGGACTAAATTTTTTTAATTCATCATTTTCATATACTGCTTTACCTGCAACAGCTCCCTTCTCTCTAAAGGTGTCATTATCGAATAGCTGTCTTATTCGCTCTCTTACATCCATCTTCCCTCTTGAATAATGCTTATTTAAGTTCTCTTCTCCACCCATTTCATGTGCCAATTCTTCTCTTTTTCGTAATTCATCTATTTCCGGTTTCCAACTCACAATCAACCCTCCACTATCAAACTAATTAAAAATTTAAAAAGTCTTATAGATTTTTAAAATGAGGTTTCCTTTTATCAATAAATGCTCCTACCCCTTCTTTAACATCTTCTGTTTGAAATACTTCTTCAAATAAATCAGCTTCTTTTTCTATTCCTTCTGTTAAACTCATTTCCAATCCCTCATCAACTGCTTTTTTAATTCTAGATAATGGTTGAATTGACTTACTTGCTATTTGTAGTGCAAGGTTCATCGCTTTTTCATATGCTTGCCCGTTTGGTACCACATGATTTACTAATCCTATTCTCTCAGCTTCATCTGAAGTAATTGGATCTCCTGTAAACATCATTTCTTTTGCTTTTGCTTCACCAATTAGCCTTGGCAACCTTTGTGTACCCGCTCCACCAGGGAAAAGTCCCAACTTAATTTCTGGAAAGCCAAGCTGTGTTTTCTCTTCGGCAACTCGAATATCGCAGGTTAATGCAAGTTCACAGCCACCCCCAAATGTAAGACTATCAAGCACAGCAATTGTTGGCTTCGGTAAATTATCTAAGTCATTTAACATACTATGCATGAACATTACATCATTACGCATATTTGGATTACCCATCATTTGTGGAAATTCCTTTATGTCCGCACCAGCCATAAATGCTTTATCACCAGTACTGGTTAATAGAACACATACAACTTCTTTATCATTTTTTATCTCCGCAGTAATCTCTTTGAGCTCTTTTTGTATCTGTTGATTTAGCACATTTAATGGTGGATTATCGATTGTAATCACGGCAATCCCATTCTCTTTTTTATAAGTTACAAGTTGTGACATATCATCTATCCCCTTTTCGAGTAGTCATACCAGCCTTTACCGGTTTTTCTCCAAGATTTCCTGATTTCACTTTTTCTTCTATTGATTACTACCCCTTAAAAGCGAATAGCTCCGGCCTCTCTAAATATTCTTTTAGCGCTCGCATAAATTGTCCACAATGGTCACCGTCAATGACCCGGTGATCGAATGTGATCGACAAGCCCATTACACAACCAATTCGGATTTCTTCATTTTTAACGACAGGCTTTTGTTTAATCGCGTGCACACCAAGAATAGCTACTTCAGGCGGGTTAATAATTGGTGTAGCATAGAACCCTCCTTCTTTACCTGTATTTGAGATCGTAAACGTACTTCCGGAGAGTTCATAAGGCTTTAGCTTTTTGCTCCTCGCACGTGCGGATAAGTCTTCAATTGCAAAAGCAATCTCTTCCACAGTCATTTTATCTGCATCTTTAACAACAGGTACTAACAAACCATCTTCTGTCGCAGTAGCAATCCCTATGTGAATATTCTCTTGGTAACGGAAAAGCATATTTTCGGCATCGACTTTGCCATTAAATCTCGGGTTTTGCTTAATTGCTAGTGCCACAGCTTTAACGATAAAAGGAAGATGCGTAAGTGACCCACTCTGAGTCTCACTTTTCAACGATAGCCTGAATTCACTTAAGCGACTGACATCAACTTCATCCATTCCTGAGCACTGGGGAATTTCAGACATTGAAAGCGTCATATTTTCAAAGATTTTCTTTCGCAAGCCTTTAATCGGTTCACTTTGAAGACCCTTTGGCGGTTCTGGATCTTTACTTTTTTCCTCTTCAACTGTCGTCGTAAACGATCGGATATCACTTGCAATAACCTTTCCACCTCGGCCCGTTGGAGTCACTTCATGTATTGGAACCCCTAACTCTCTTGCCAGCTTTCGAACTGAAGGTGCGGCTTTTACTCTCGGTTTTGATGCCGATGGTTGACTTACTTCTTTATTAACAATCGATTCCTTACTTTCCTCGTTTTCTTTATTTTCAATAGCGGTTTCAACAGAAATCAGTGTCTTCCCGACCTTAACACTTTCACCTTCCTCGCCGCCAAGTTGATGAACAACGCCACCATAAGGCGACGTGATTTCCACGACCGCTTTATCAGTTTGAATTTCTGCAATGGCATCGTTTTCGTTGATTGAATCTCCATTTCGGACAAACCAGTTTACGACTTCTGCTTCTTGAAGTCCTTCTCCAATATCAGGGAGTTTAAATTCCTTGATCATAAGATTCCCTCCTTCCCTAATTTAATGATAGTTCCCAAACTTGTTTGATTTGATTTACAATCCGGTTTACATTCGGGATCCAGTCATTCTCGACCGTTGCAACCGGATAAGGCGAATCAAAACCGGTTACCCGGAGCACTGGAGCTGATAAGTAAAACAATGCTTTTTCATTAATAATTGCAGAGATCTCGGCACCAACACCAGCGGATTTGACTGCTTCATGCACGATAACACAACGGCCAGTTTTCTCAACCGAATGGACAATTATCTCTTCATCGAGAGGGACGATCGTTCGCAAATCGATGAGCTCAATCGAAAAATTGCTATCTTCAAGTAACTGAACGGCTTTTTTCGTTTCAGCCATGGCCGCTCCCCAACTAATCAGCGTAATGTCATCACCTTCTTTAACAACATTTGCTTTTCCGATTTCAATCGTGAAACGCTCTTCCTCCACTTCTTCGCGAACACCTCGATAAAGTTTCAAAGGTTCAAAGAATAGGACAGGATCTGGATCGTTAATCGCGGCACAAAGCAATCCTTTTGCGTCTCTTGGGGTAGATGGCATTATAACCTTAAGTCCTGCCGAGTGCATGAATAGGGCTTCCAGACTGTCTGAGTGAAGCTCCGGTGTTTTTACGCCGCCACTATATGGCGCACGTATAACAAGCGGAACATGAAGGCTTCCGGCAGAACGAAAGCGGACTCTTGCTGCCTGAGCTGAAATTTGGTCCATCGTCTCGTAAATAAACCCTAAAAACTGTATTTCTGCTACTGGTTTGAGTCCACGAATAGCCATTCCAACAGCTGTGCCAACTATGGCCGATTCAGCTAGTGGCGTGTCAACCACACGTCTCTCCCCAAATGTTTCAACAAGGGTCTCAGTGGTACGGAAAACGCCGCCGTTCTTTCCAATATCTTCTCCTAAAAGCAAGATATCATCATCGGCTTCCATCTCTTGCTTAAGCGTAAAGTTAATCGCTTCAACCATATTCATCTCAGTCATTGCCCTTTCTCCCTCCCTTCCAATTCCGACAGTTGTTCTAGTAGACGAGGCGTCATTTTCTCATACACGTGTCCAAGCGCATCTTCTAATGAGGCTGCAGGCGCTTCTGAGGCGTCAATATATCCTTGTTTTAACTCCTCATCAATTGAATCAATTAACTCTTTTTCTTGTTCTTCATTCCACAGATCACGTTTTTCCAGCCATTTTCTAAAACGCAGAATCGGATCTTTTTCCGCCCAACTTTTATCGTCTTCCAGTGAACGGTATTTTGTTGGATCATCCGAAGTAGTATGCGGCCCCATACGATGAGTTATAGCTTCGATCAAGACAGGCTTTCCTGTAATCGCTAGAGATCTCGCTTGTTTCATCGTTTCATAAATAGCAACTGCATCGTTCCCATCAACTTGAATTCCAGTAATACCGTATGCAGTGGCTTTTTGAGCAATGGACTTACTTCCCGTTTGCTTATGATAAGGCACGCTAATGGCCCATTGATTGTTTTGAACAAAATAAATGACCGGTACTTGAAATACACCAGCGAAGTTCAGTGCTTCATGGAAGTCACCTTGAGATGTAGCACCATCGCCAAAATAGGCAACGCTCACTCCTTCTCTTTTTTTATACTGATCGGCCCAAGCACTTCCTGTCGCGTGCAAAGCTTGTGCCCCAATGATGATTTGGACCGGAAAAATACCTTCTTCCTTCAATATACCGCCATGCACATGCCCCATTGTATATTTGAAAAAGGACGAGACCTTTGCTCCTCTCACAAAACACGCCGCAGCCTCTCGGTAGCTCGGAAAAATCCAATCTTCATCTTCAAGCGCAAATGCACTGCCAACTTGTGCAGCTTCCTGCCCTGATAACGGAGCATACGTCCCAATTTTACCTTGTCGTTGGAATTTGACCGCAAGCTCATCAAACCGTCTCGCTTTAACCATCCATTTATAGACGCGTAATTGATCATTCTCTGAAAGGACGGTATCTTCAGTTAACTCACCCTGTTCATTCAGCCGGCGCACAGGAACGATATCGATCTTGTCTTGTACGATCCAATTCATATACTAACCCCCACTCCAAAGATATAAATATGACTATTTACTATATTACTTTGTCTTTATCTGTTTCAGCTCGGCTGCTTGTTGACGCACCTTTTCTTTTAATCCCCATCATTAAGATATACATAACTACCCCTACACCAAGCCCTAAAGCTGGCCCTTGTACAGCTGTTAACACACCAATGAAAAGTGCCACCCCTCTGCCAAGGTCAGTGTTGACAAGAGACATTGCAAGATAAGCACACGCGAATCCCGTAAGTAATAATGTTAGTGAAAGTGCAACATCTAAAATTGGAATCATAAACGTAATTACAGGTAATAGAAAACTTAAAGGGATCGCGAGAAAAAATATTCCTATTGTGCCGGAATAAATAGAATCCATTACTTTTCGTCCTTGTTTATACCTTTCAATTACATACACTTGCATCCCAGCCCAAATTGGACCGTGCATAGGAATAAACGCCCCTCCTGTAAAGAGATGTCCTAGGTTTCGAACCGTTAGAGCATAATGCGTGCGCGTGTAATTACTATCAATCTTCTCATCTGGTCTCTTTTGCCTTGCAGAATCGATTAAGCCATCAGCCACTAGCAAGTCTCCAAACACTAAAATGTAAATACTCAACGCAAGTGGAATTGACGCAACGATCATCTCCCATCCAGGGAAACCAACTCCAAAAGGTGTTAACGATGCAAACATTTCCCCGAATTGAGGTACGAAGATACCCCACTCGATCGCAAATTGCAGCTCACCGGAAATACTACCGACAATTGCCGCTACCCCAAACCCCATAAGTAGAACATTCGCTGCAAGAAATCCTTTGACTTTACCACTTGAAATCTGCTGAAAGGGAATCGAGTACATGATAATTAATACGACAATCCAAGAACTAATTAACGTAAACGGGAGTTCCTGGACTCTTTCAAATTCTCCCATAAAAGCCGATATCGCAGCCCCCATAATAATCCCTGCTTTTAATGCATCCGGAACCAGGCGGTTAAACCGGTCGCCTATACCGGTGATTCCAAAAAACAGGAAAACAACGGATATCGTAATCATTAACGCCATCATCGCGTGTACAGCTTCCGTCCCCGTAGCATATCCTCCTAAAAATACAATCACTAAAGGCAACGCTGGTGTAATCCATCCAGGTGCGTGAGGCTCCCCGAAAAGAACTGTATGTGCCCACACCCAGAAAGCTTGAATGGATACAGTTGTCCAAGCTACTGCAAATGAAACATCAAAAAATTGCATCATTAAGGGAGCTAAGGCGCCTCCATTGGCTACGGCAATAATTGACCCTTGAATAATGACTGGCCAAGATAAGTCAACATGTATGCCTGGGAGTCGAACCGTAAAGGGCCCCCATTTAATCCCAGGCTGAAGACGCCCATATTCTCTTTTTTTCACCATCGAATCACCTTCCATCAGATGTTATTGCTAATTTACGATGTACTCTTTCAGCATCTTCTTGTAATTGTTGACATAAAATCTTGCCCTTGCATTGTTAGGGAAGATGTACAAAACTTAATAAATCACAATTCCATTCTCTTTTTTATAAGTTACAAGTTGTGACATATCATCTATCCCCTTTTCGAGTAGTCATACCAGCCTTTACCAGTTTTTCGTCCCAGATTTCCTGCTTTCACTTTTTCTTCTATTGATTTTGCAGGTTTATTTTTCGGGTCGCCCGTTTCCTCATAGAGCTGCATATTTCCATAATAGCCAACATCTATTCCGGAAAGGTCCATTAATTCAAATGGACCAAGCGGGTGACTTAACGCCTTTTTTGCAATTAGATCAATCGATTCAAAATCCGCATAGCCATTTTCATATAAATAAACTGCTTCATTGGACAGTGCAAATAATAAGCGATTGGCTACAAAACCGTATATTTCTTTTTCTAAAAGCACTCCTTTACGCCCAATACGTTCACAAAAATCCAGTGCTGTTTGAGCAGTTTCCTCAGAGGTCTGATCGCTTTTTACTACTTCTACACAATCCATTACTAATGGCGGGAAGAAAAAGTGCATGTTAATCACCTTATCTTTTCTTGTGGTAACATCCGCAATCTTGGAATTTACGATCGTTGAGCTATTCGTTGCCAAAATAGCATTTTTTGGTGCATGGGTATCCAGTTTGGCAAATATTTCTCGCTTTACATCTAATTTCTCCACTACAGCTTCGATAACCAAGTCTACATCTTTAACCGCTGTTTCTAACTCTGTTGTTGTAGAAAGCTTTACGAAAGCAGCCTCTTTCTTTTCCTCTGTAACTTTTTCTTTTTTTACCCAATCTTGCATACGCGCTTCCAATACTTCTCTCGCGTTATCTAATGCTCCTTCTTCAATATCCTGAAGGGAGGTCTCGTATCCGCCAAGTGCACAAAGCATCGCTATTTGATGCCCCATTGACCCGGCTCCTAAGACTGCAACTTTTTGGACGTTATCTATATTCACAGTTATCTCCTCCACATTTACCATTTTCAAATTCATACTTTATACTAATTCTTCTCTAATTTTTCTCCGTAGAATTTTTCCTACACTCGTTTTTGGCAGTTCGTTTCTAAATTCAATGATTCGGGGAACTTTATATGCCGCTAAGTTTTCCCGACAAAAAGCTATTAATTCTTTTTCGTCGCAATGCTGATTTTCCTTCAAAACGACTACCGCTTTTACTGTTTCGCCACGATAGGGATCAGGAACTCCTACAACAACCGCCTCCTGAACAGAAGGATGTTCATAGATAACCTCTTCTACATCACGCGGATATACATTGTAACCACTTGCGATAATGAGATCTTTTTTTCGATCCACTATAAACAGATAGCCTTCCTCATCCACATAGGCAATATCACCTGTATATAACCATCCATTTTGAAGTGTTTGTGCTGTTTCTTCCGGCATATTCCAGTAACCTTTCATCACTTGTGGCCCTTTAATTAGTACTTCCCCTGTTTCACCAACTGGCATTTCGCTTTCTCCATCAGCTAAGTCAACGATTTTATAATCAGTAGAAGGAACACCTATCCCTACACTGCCTGGCTTTCTCTTGCCGAAGTAAGGATTACAATGCGTAGTCGGTGCTGTCTCTGTGAGACCATATCCTTCTAATATATCTGCACCCGTTTTCTCCTCAAATGTACGTAAAATTTCTTTAGGCATTGGTGCACTTCCAGTATTACAAATTTCAATACTGTCAAGGCCATATTCACTGACCTTTGGATGGTTAATTAAACCGATATACATCGTTGGCACCCCAGGAAAAGAGGTCGGCTGTAAATCTTTGATTGTCTGCAGAACTTCCTCCAATTCAAACCTCGGAAGCATGATACTCATAGCTCCGGTATAAATGGAAAGGTTCATACATGACGTCATTCCGTAGACATGGAACAAGGGAATAACAGTAAGAAATCGCTCCTTGCCCAGTTTGAAGGCATCTTTAAAATATTCATACGTCTGCATTACATTAGCAAGCAGATTTTTATGTGTAAGCATAGTTCCTTTTGAACGACCTGTTGTACCGCCCGTATACTGTAGGATTGCCACATCCTCTTGAGAATTGATCGCAACAGGCTCTAGAGACTTCTTAGCTTTTTTCAAAAATGTGTCAAAGCCGATCGCTATATCGTCCTCCGTGTTTCTACCTTCCAAGTTCACTTTGACCACGCGTTTTGCAGATGTTTTATCTTGAATCTTATTTAAGACAGGTAGCAAAGGTTCATAAATCACAATGGTTTCGGCACCTGAATCCGTCAATATATACTCCAGTTCCTTACCAACAAGCATAGGATTAATTTGGGTAACAATGGCCCCAGCTTGCAAAGCACCATAATAACTGATCACATATTGCGGGCAATTCGGTAGCATAAGTGCTACGCGATCTCCCTTTTTCACACCTTCTTCTTGAAGTACGGAAGCAAAGGCACTAGAAAGTTCGCCAAGTTTCTTATAAGTAATTTCTTTTCCATAAAAGTAAAGTGCTGATTGATCCCCGTAATTAGCTATAGTTTCTTGTAGCATATCTGGTACTGATTTATCGGGTATTTCCATTTCCTTGTTTATATGCTCGGGGTAGTGATTAAGCCATACCTTATCCATTAATATTCCTCCATTAAAAGAAATTCCAAATTAGATAACGCTTACATTTTTGCTTCATGCTTATTTTTTAAATAAAACATTTCATTAAGGACATCCTCGGATACATTATTACGTTTTAACTCTGGTAAAATATTTTCAAATAAGTGAGTAGGGTGCCAATTCTTAACTAACTCTGCTACATCATCGTTCATTTCAAGCGGACGCCCCATCCAGTAAGTTATTGAATCATGAGAGAGCATAATTTGTTTTTCATAACCTTTTTCAATTAGCTTTACTAACGTTTCGATACGTTCACTGTCCATTGGAGCACCAACTAGCTTTTGAATTCCAAACCTATCAAACCCAATCTTTACACCCGTTTTTAGTGTTTCTTCATGATATTCAACATTTGTATTCCCACACATATGTCCTATCACAATCTTGGATGGATCAACTCCAGATTCGACAAGCAATTTTGCCTGTTCTGGACCCATTGTCCCTTCCTGAGTATGGGTGATTATTCTTATCCCTGTCTCCTTATGAACCTTTGCAGCAATGTCAAAAAACATTTTCTCATATGATGTAATCTCATCTTTACTAGAAGCAAGTTTAATAACTCCTGGACGGATACCAGTTTTTGCAATTCCTTCATTTATTTCTGTCATGAACATTTCATAGATATCCTTTTGGGCAGTTCCTAATCCATAACGAAACTTAAAGTATGGTGTTGCCCCTTCTCCTTCATAATAGTAACCGGTGGAACAAATAATTTGTAAACCAGTCGATTCGGAAATCTTCTTTAATAATGCTGGGTTCCTTCCACACTCATTTGGAGTAGGATCAACAACTGTTTTCACTCCATTTCTCTTCACAGCATTAGCAGCTTTAATACCAGCCTTTAATGCTTCGTGCTCATCAAAAGGTCCTAATGTCACATCACCACTGAAACCTGGATAACCAAATACAAAATGCTCATGTATCAAGGTCTTTCCCATATCTTCAACCGGGATTTTGCCTGTTACGGTTTCTATCCATTCTCCCATGTTTTACAGCTCCTTCAATTTTTTATTCAAAGGTAGTAAATTGTAACGATCAGTTGTTCTTCTGTAATTCTCTCCATAAGATCTTCCCACTAGTTGTCGTCGGAAAGCTTTCTCTAAATTCAATTATACGCGGATACTTATATGCGGCCATTTGGTCCTTAGACCATTCCATGATTTCACTTTCAGTTACCTTACCTATAGATTCATCTTTTAGAATGATAAATGCTTTAACAGTTTCGCCACGTTTCGCATCTGGAGCGCTCACTACACATGCTTGTTGAACTGCATGATGCTTATATAAGATGGACTCTACTTCAGTTGGCCATACTTTAAACCCAGCTGCATTGATCATTCGTTTCAGACGGTCAACAATGAAAAAGTAACCTTCCTCATCCATTTTTACAATGTCACCAGTCCTGAAAAATTGCTTTTCTTCTATTTTAATTTGTGCTTCTCGATTGTCTTCATCACGTTTGTAATAACCGTTAAAAACCTGTGGTCCATTCACTACAAGTTCTCCCTCTTCATTCGCACCAAGTTCGTTTCCTGTGGCTAGATCAATTATCCGTGCATCTACATCAAATGAAGGGATTCCTAGGCATTGTAACTTTGGTCGATTAGGAGGATTGAAATGTGTATGTGATATGGTTTCTGACAAACCGTAACCCTCTATATATCTGAGACCTGTTCGATTATACAATTGTTTCCCGACTGCTTCTGGAAGTGGCGCTCCTCCTCCCCCTACTACTTTTAGAGATGATAAATCATAGTTAGCTAGATTCGGATTGGACAAAAAGTCAATTAACATGGTACTGATATTAATCCAAGTAGAACAGCCATATTCTTCAATTGTTTTTGCTGCATATTCCCTGTCCCAGCGTGTCATCATCACTATTTTACTTCCTGAATATAGAGGCGCGAGCGCACTATGGATTAATCCTGTCACATGGAATAATGGTAAAGAGGCCAGGGCGACTGCATCTGCTGTAATATTCATCCAGTGGCTCGTTCCAACTGTATTTGCTTGAATGGTTTTATTCGTATGAACGCAACCCTTCGGCAAACCTGTTGTCCCGGAGGTATACGGAATCATTGCAACATCTTGATCTTCTCCGGTATACGCAGTGGCTTGATGGGTTGTATTTAATGCATCCCCCCATGCAGTAGCTTCCGTTAATCTTCTCGATGGTGAGGTTAACTCTGGGGGCAAACTTTCACGTGCTTTTTCTTCATCCATATAATCTGAATAGGATGCCACAATAATATTTTTCAAAGAGGTCTCTTCTTTTAATGGTATCACTTTTTCATATAATTCCTGCCCAACCAATGCTTGCCTAATATCACAATCCTGCACATAAAAGGTTAGATCTTTTGTTGTACTCATTGGATTGATTGGTACAACTACCGCTCGTAAGCGCAATATAGCAAAAAAACTAATTAAGAATTGGGGTGAATTCTGCATGAGCAGTAATATTTTTTCTTCTTTTTTAACGTTTAACTCACTTTCTAAGTATCCAGCAAGTAGTTCCACTTCATTTAGAAGTTGCTTATAAGAATATGGCTGCCCATAATACTCAATTGCTATTTTGTCCGGATATTTCTTAGCAGAAATAACCAAATTATCATATAGCGTTGTATCCGGTAACGTTAATGTTTTTGGTAAAAGAGGGGGCCAAAATTCAAAATGACTGGTATTCATAATTATTTATTCACTCCTTACTAAATTGAAACACTTAATCAGGAAAACTGAGTTGACCCATTTAAGGAATTAGAACAAGTTTTCCTTTGGTCTCTCTACCCTGCAATTTTCGGTGTACTTCAGCTGCATCAACTAACGGAAAAGTTCCTCCAAGTGTAAGCTCGAGCTTTCCTTTATTCATATAGAGCAACAATTCCTCCAAGCTCTTTTGAAATAACGTTGGTTTATTCATAATTTGTGATAGGAAAAAACCGACTACTGACTGATTCCTCCTCATGAGAGAAGATGGATAAAATTTAGCCTGCTCTCCACTTGCAGCTCCGTATATAACAAGACGCCCAAATGGTGCCAGACATTTAACTGTTTTATGGAAAATCTCCCCGCCAACCATTTCAAGTGCTACGTCCACGCCGTTTCCACCGGTCAGTTCACGAACTTTTTTCTCCCAGCCATCTTCCGTATAATCAACGAGATGATCTGCACCCATTTCTTCTGCAAATGCTAATTTTTCTGCTGTACTTGCTGTAGCAATCACTTTTCCTGCACCGAATAACTTCGCCAGTTGTACAGCCAATGAACCAACACCACCCGCTGCAGCATGAACAAGAACTGTCTCCCCCTCTTCAAGCTTGCCCATTGTTTTCAATATATGGTAGGCACTTAAACCTTGTAATGGTAGAGAAACAGCCTTCTCAAAACTAACGTCATCCGGTATTGGGATAAGTTTCTCTGGTTGCACAACTGCGTATTCCGCATAACCACCGGAGCCGATTAAAGTTACTACTCGATTTCCTTTTGACACACGTTGAACGTTCTCACCAACTTCAGCTACAATACCAGCAATTTCTGCTCCTGGTATAAAAGGCAACTCCGTAGGCACTACATAGGTTCCTTGACGTCTAGCTGTATCAGCATAATTTACACCAATCGCTTTAGTTTCAATTAACACCTCATCCTTGCCTATAGCTGGAGCTTCTTTTTCTATGACTTTTAACACTTCCGGTCCACCGAACTCACTAAACTGAACAGCCTTCATTTTTACTTTCCTCCCAAATTCTGCTTTTCTAAACTCGCTTCAGCTTCTTTTTCTGGAACGATTGTTTTTCCATCTATTAATCTTGGCACAATAGATAAGACTCCTTGCTGACTGACAAGTTCTATATCTTCTTGTAGATTATATCTCTCCAACATCTTCCCTACTCTTGTATCACTTAGCACCTGAAAAGCATGATGAGATAAGTTTTCATAGAATAGCTTTGCAGACAATGCGCTGTCTGTTAAATCTGCATTTGTCACGCCTGATTCATTAACGAGTTGCGATATGAAATAACCAGCACCATAAAAATCTTCCATACAAAATTGGTTAGATGACCCTGAACATACAACAACAATCGTTTCATCTTCATAGGTGCTTACAATTCGTTTACTCACAGCTTCTCCATTTAATAAAGAAGCGATATATACTTTCTTCGCTGGTGCTGACCTCCGTATGGCAACAGTTCCATTTGTTGTCGAGAGTATAACTGTTTTTTTCTTCAACTTCCCTTTTAGAGTTGATGGAGCTGGATTCATAAAGCCATCAATCGTAATGCCGTTATATTCCCCAACAAGTGCAGTCTCCTCAGGCAAATGATTTTTCGATTCCTTTACGGCTTCGGCCTCATCCATAACTGGAATTACACAACCTGCTCCATAATTCAGACATGCCGTAATAGTAGAAGTTGCAAGCAGCACATCAAAAACAACCGCAATTTTGTCTTCGTTCATTTGAGCAGAATCTATTTCTTCCTTTTTTAATAAGAGATGTATCTTCACTTGATCACGCCTTTGGCAGAGTTTAACGCATGATGCACTAAACTATCCACGTATTCATTAAGCCGAGCAAAACGTTGGTCGTTTGTCTGTCCCTTTTTGTAACGGAAATAGATCTGTTGACAGATGACAGCAAGCTTAAAGTATGCAAACGTAAGATAAAAATGAATTTTTGATACATCACGTCCGCTTTTCTTAGCATAGTCTTCTAGAAATTCCTCTCGACTGAAAAATCCGTCCTTTATTGTCACAGAAGGTTTTCCGAATCCCTTTTTTAGTTCATCCGGATCTTCAGCTTCAATCCAATAGCTTAAAGCTCCACCAAGATCTGCCAAAGGGTCACCCACAGTAGTCATTTCCCAGTCAAATAGACCAGCCATTTCATTAAAATCATCAGAAAACATTGCATTATTTAATTTATAATCATAATGTATAATTGACGGCTCAGGAGAAATCGGTACGTTATTTTTCAACCAGTTTGTTAATTGATCTACCCCTGAGACTTCATCCGTTTTCGAATTATAATAGCGTTTCGTCCATCCAGCTACTTGACGTTCCATAAATCCATCCGGTTTAGTCATATTAACCAATTCCGTTTTAGTGTAGTCAACTTGATGCAATTCTACTAACTTATCGACCATAATTTCTGAGATTCGTCGACCTAATGATGGGTCGTAATTAACATCTTCAGGAAACGTAGAATCTACCACAATTCCCTTTCTTCGTTCCATGATGAAAAATGGGCTGCCTACAATCGACTCATCTTCAGAAAAAATGAATGGTTTGGGAGCGATTGGGTATAAAGGATGCAAGCTCGATAAAATCCGACTTTCCCTTCCCATATCATGCGCTTTTGGCGCTACAGGGCCAAGAGGAGGGCGCCGTAATACCGCTTCCCACCTTCCTACTTTTAATAAATAAGTTAGATTTGAATGACCTGCGCCAAATTGTTCAATATCCAATGTTTCGTTTGGAATGTCTTCTATGTTTGCTCGAATAAATTGAAGTAGTACTTCTTTATTTAGATCTTCGCCTTCTCGAACGCTTATCGTATCACTATACGAAGATTTCATTTTCTTTTTCTCCTCCTGTGCTACGCAATTCGCAATTATTTAAAATATATTATGTCACTTATAAGCAGACTATGACAGGCTATCAAATTGCAATACAATCTGACGCGTTTCACATACCTACTAGTCGGTATGTTTATACTATTCCAATAATTGATTATATATTACTATCCTAGAAGATAGTAATAATATTAGTTTTGAATACCGCCTAAAACCATGTCAGCATAAATCGTTACCAATTCATCTGGTGTAATCTTCCCATCTGGTTGGTACCAATTATAGCTCCAATTCGTCATCCCAACAATACCAAACGCTACCATATCCACCTGTAAAGAATGGTTAAATTCCACATTATCAATTCCTATTTGTATCACCTTTTCAAAATTCAAACGAATTTGCTCTCGTTTTTGCTTTATTTTTTCGATATTTTCATCAGTTAAATGTCTCATTTCTCGGAAGAATACCCTTGCACTTGGCCCACGCTCGACAATATCTGTGATTATTAAGCGAATGTTTTCGATTAATTTATCTTTCTGTGACAAATTATTGTTATTCATAATTTCTTCTTGACGCTTTAGTAACGATGTAATGTAGTCGTAATGAATATCCATTAACAACTGTTCTTTACTATTAAAATAGTAATAGAATGTTCCCTTCGTAACTCCTAATTCATTAACAATATCCTGAATGGATGTTACACTAAAACCCTTTTTCTCAAACAGTAAAATACTCTGTTCCGTGATTTTTTCCTTCATATACATTATCCTCGCTAACAGTATATTTTTCATACATTTTAATGTATCACAGAAAATAATACAATTCATCCATTAGAGAGTATGTGATCCACCATCAACTGTTAAAATATCTCCTGTTATGAAATCGGATGCCTTAGTAGCTAGGAATAATGCTGCGCCTTTCATATCTTCATCACTTCCAAATCGGTTCAATGGCGTTCCTTCCAGGATTTTATCGCCACCTTTTTCAAGTAATCCATTCGACATTTTCGTCGGGAAAAACCCTGGAGCAATTGCATTGACATTGATATTATACTTGCCCCATTTTGCCGCAAGATCTTTTGTAAACGTCATGACTGCACCTTTACTGGTATTGTAACCGATTGTATCCATATACCTCGGATCTGATCCGCCAAACCCAGCAACCGAAGCAATATTAATGATTTTTCCGCTTTGTTGTTTTATCATTTCTTTGCCAACAGCCTGACTCATCAAAAATGTTCCATTTACATTGACATTCATTACCTTCTCCCAAGCTTCAAAAGGCATATCAACCACCGGTGCTCCCCATGTCGCTCCACTATTATTTACTAGAATATCAATTGCACCAAAGTGTTCAAGTGTTCCTTCCACTATTTTTTTAATATCGTCTTGATTTGACACATCACAACTAAAAGCTAAAGAGTCAACACCTAACTTTTTAAGTTCTTCACTTTTTTCCTTACATGCATCATATTTCCGTGAACAAACTACAACGTTTGCTCCTCCTTCTGCATAGATTTCCGCAATTTGTGCGCCTAAGCCTCGTGCGCCTCCTGTAACAATTGCAGTTTTACCTTCTAAATTGAATAAGTTCATAACACTCAATATTTCACCCCCATATTTATGAATATTTCCGAAGTTCTAAATTAGCAATCTGGCGACGATGTACTTCATCCGGCCCATCTGCAAGTCTTAATGTTCTAGCATTAGCCCAATGATATGCTAGCGTAGAACCATCACTGACTCCTGCAGCTCCAAATGCTTGGATCGCCTTATCAATTACATCTAGTGCCATATTTGGAGCAACAACTTTAATCATCGCAATTTCTGTCTTCGCCTCTTTATTACCAACCGTATCCATCATGTAAGCAGCTTTTAATGTTAATAGACGCGCCTGTTCAATATTGATTCGAGAGTCGGCAATCCATTCTTGCACAACACCTTGATCTGCTATCTTTTTACCAAAAGCTTCTCTTGTTTGTACACGCTTACATAAATCTTCAAGCGCTCTTTCTGCAGCACCAATTAACCGCATGCAATGATGAATTCGTCCAGGTCCAAGTCGTCCCTGTGCAATAGCAAATCCTTTTCCTTCATCCCACAGCATATTTTCAGCAGGTACTCTCACGTTATCATACAAAATTTCTGCATGACCATGTGGTGCGTCATCATAACCAAACACCGGAAGCATACGCTCAATTTTAACACCTGGAGTGTCGAGCGGTACAAGAATCATCGATTGTTGTTCATGCTTTGATGCTGTTTCATCCGTTTTCCCCATTACAATGGCAATTTTGCAACGAGGATCGCCAGCACCAGAAGACCACCATTTCCGTCCATTTATGACGTATTCATCTCCATCTCTTTTAATACTGGTTTGAATATTTGTAGCATCACTAGAAGCAACATCAGGCTCTGTCATTGAAAAACAAGAACGAATTTCACCAGCAAGAAGCGGATTCAGCCACTGCTTCTTTTGTTCCTCTGTACCATAACGAGCCAAAACTTCCATATTTCCCGTATCCGGTGCACTACAATTAAATACCTCAGGTCCTATCATAGATTTCCCCATTATTTCACAAAGTGGTGCATATTCCTGATTGGTTAATCCAGCACCATATTCGCTCTCGGGTAAGAATAAGTTCCATAACCCTTCTTCTTTTGCCTTTTGCTTCAATTCTTCCATGATAGCAGGGGTTTTAACCCAACGATTTTCCTGCTGATTTAATTGCTCTTCATAAGTTTTTTCATTTGGATAAACATGAGTTTCCATGAAATCATTTACCTTTTTCTGCAAATCTATTACTTTTTCGGAATAAGAAAAGTCCATTATTTTCGTCCTCCTAACTTTTTATCTTCATTTACTAACCTACTGGATAGTATGTTCAGAATATTAATTATTATTATATCAGATTAAAAAGGGATTGCAAGACATTTTTATATATAATTTCAGGTCTTATTCAAACGTCCGGTAATACCAGACAAAGTCCAACTTATGCGTTTTTTATAAGAGCAACCTGAGCTACTGTACAAAGTTCTATCCTATCGATAACATTTTTATCTTTCTTGATTTTCTTCCTATTCCCTGCAATTTTTTTCAATAAGCGCAGTCGGATCACTCATCATTTCTCCATGTTTTGGATAGATGATAGTAAAATCTATCCAAAACATGGAGAAACCTAACACCATCCTAAATCACTGCGCCATGTATCCACCATCGATAACAACAGCCTGACCAGTTACACCTTTAGCCTTATCACTTGCCAAAAATAGTGCATAATCCGAAACTTCCTGAACGTCTAATAATCTTCTTTGCGGTACTAACGGATAGAGCACCTCTTCAAGTACTTTTTCCACTGATACATTTCGGTTTTTAGCTAAATCATTAAATTGATTCCTAACAAGTGGTGTATCAACGTAGCCGGGACATAACGCGTTAACTGTGATGCCATAATCTGCACCTTCTAAGGCTGCTACTTTTGATAATCCAATTACCCCATGTTTCGCACTATTGTATGCTGCTTTTCCCGCAAATCCAATTAATCCATTAACTGACGCCATATTTAGGATGCGACCAAATCCTTGCTTTTTCATAATTGGAAATACATGCTTTGTTGCCATGAATGGGGCAACAAGCATAACTTTGGTAATCAACTCAAATTTTTCAGTGGAGAAATCTTCAATCGACGCTACATGTTGTAATCCTGCATTGTTAAAAAGAACATCAATTCTGTTATATTTTTCTACGGTTAAATTAATTGCCTCCTGTAATTCTTCTTCTTTTGTTACATCACACTTTATGCCGATGCACTCGTATCCTTTTTGCCTTAAGAGTTCAGTTACTTCTTTTACCTTATTCTCATTAATATCAGAAAAAACTACTTTTGCACCGTTTTTTATAAATTCGACGCCAATTTCATAACCAATTCCACTTGCTGCACCTGTAATAAACACAACTTTATTTTCTACCATGCTTCTACCTCCCATTTAGTAAGACCAACTAAAGATAGTACTAATTATAGAATAGAACAAAAGGAATCAGAAGTTAAACTTCTGATTCCTTCACCCTTAAAAATCACTTTTAACACCTTACACCCATCTTGTTGTAATAACTTTCTTCCGTGTATAGAAATTAAGTCCATCTTTGCCGTTAGCATGTAGATCCCCATAGAAGGAATCCTTCCATCCAGAGAATGGGAAGAACGCCATTGGTGCGGGTACACCTATATTTACGCCAAGCATCCCTGCATCAATGGTTTCACGGAATTGGCGTACGCTTCCACCATCTTTCGTGAAGATACATGCGCCATTTGCAAATGGGGATTTATTCGTTATTTCAACAGCGGCATCAAGATCACTCACTCGGACAATGGATAATACAGGTGCGAAAATTTCGTCCTGCCAAATTTTCATTTCTGTCGTTACATTGTCAAAAATAGTTGGTCCTACAAAATAACCTTCACGTTGCGCATCTTTATCCGTACGTCCGTCACGAATAAGGGTTGCACCTTCTTTTTCCCCGGTTTCAATATACTGAAGCGTCCGATCTTTATGATTTTCACGGATAACTGGCCCCAGGAATACACCATCATCTAGACCATTTCCAATGGTAACTTCATTTGCTTTTTGCGTAAGCTGTTCAATGAATTCATCTGCCACAGAATCTTCTACAGCTACTACAGAAGCTGCCATACAGCGCTCTCCTGCAGAACCAAACGCGGCATTTAAAATTTGCGTCGTTGCATTGTCTAAATTTGCATCACCCAATACAATGGAATGGTTTTTCGCTCCGGCAAGTGCTTGCACACGTTTCAGATTATCTGTTCCCCTTTTATAAACATATTCCGCAACCGGCTGGGAACCAACAAATGAAATAGCAGCAACATCTTTATGATCAAGCAGGCCATTTACAACGTCATGCGCACCATGAACAATATTGAATACACCATTTGGCAATCCCGCCTCTTCAAGTAGTTCTGCAAGACGGTTTGCAAGCAACGGTGTACGTTCGGATGGTTTTAGCACGAATGTATTACCCGTTACAATCGCCATCGGAAACATCCAAGCAGGAACCATCATTGGAAAATTAAATGGTGTAATACCGCCGACAACCCCAATTGGATAGTTGTAAACGCCCGATTCAAGTCCATTAGCAATGGATGGAAATTGTTCTCCCATCATTAATGATGGCGCTCCTGCTGCAAATTCAACGTTTTCAATACCACGTTGTACTTCCCCTTGCGCTTCTTTCAGGTTCTTTCCGTTTTCGATTGTTACAATTTCAGCCAGTTCATCCGAATTATCTACGAGTAATTGTTGATACTTAAATAAAATACGTGCACGTTTTGGTACAGGAACCTCTTTCCATGTTTGAAATGCTTCAGCAGCTACTTTTACTGCATTTTCTACATCTTCATCACTAGAGATAGGCACATGTGCGATAGCTTCTCCTGTTGCCGGGTTATATACGGCTTCTGTTTTATCCGCTTTTGCTTCAACCCATTCTCCACCTACATAATTTTGAAGTGTTTTTACTTTTGTTTGACTCATTAATAAAACCTCCTATTATAATTAAACACTAGTTTACTAGTTTTCCTATTTCAAATTATTAAATTTGATTTAGAAAATAGAATATAAGAATACTGCTAATAACAGTACAATAGACGGAACAACAACGCTTACCATAAAAATAGGTGCATAGGCTCTTTTATGCGTTTCGCCACAAATAGCACGTACTGTCGTAACTACGTATCCATTATGCGGAAGTGAATCGATACCACCAGAAGCTAACGCAGAAACACGGTGCATATCACCTGTGTCTAATCCCTGCCCCATATAAATGGGTGCCAGAATTGGTAACGCAATTCCTAATCCTCCAGAAGCTGATCCTGTAATACCACAAACAACCGTTACACCCACTGCCAACCCTAGTAAAGGCGGGCCAGGAATACTCACGACTGCATCCACCACGCTATCAAAAGCTGATACTTGCGCAGCAACACTACCAAAACCAACTACAGCACATGTATTTGCAAGTGCTACTAACGAATTCTGGGTACCTGTTGCAAGAGCTTCCCAAAATTCTTTAAGATATTTATTCATTAATATACATGCTAAGAAAATCCCAGTTGTCAGTGCGATCAACAAGGAAGCAGTAGGATTGATAAACATCGACAAGATATTTAACAAGCCAATAACAATGATAAGCGGTAAAAACGCTAAGAAAACATTCGGTAAATCTTTAACAGGTTCCGGATGTTGATCTTCCTGATCCTCAGCTGCCAAACCCGAAGCCGATTCTTCCTCTGCTTGCGAAGAGGCATTCGGAAGAGAAAATGTTTCTCCTCTTTCAGACGCTTTTCTTACCATTCTTCCAAGCCACAATCCCCCGGCGACCATAATTAGAAATGCACTAAGAACACCGATAAATCCACCAGCTGTAGGTGTTGTTCCAAAGAATTCAGTCGGAATGATATTTTGAATTTCCGGAGAACCCGGTGCAGTCATTGTAAAAGATATTGACCCAAATACTAAAGCAGCAGGGATAAATCGATGCGGTAAATTAGCTGCACGGAACAATGAGAGGGCTATTGGATATACCGCAAATCCAACAACGAATAAACTCACCCCTCCATAGGTCATAACTGCAGCTGCTGCCACAACTGCAAATACTGCTCGTTTTGTTCCTAATGTACGTTTAATCCATTGTGCAATACTCTCAGCAGATTTTGTTTCCTGCATGATTTTCCCAAAAATAGCTCCAAGTAAAAAGACTAGAAACCATGAAGCAAAGTAATCCGTAAAACCTGTCATATAATCATCCATAAGGGCAGTTCCTAAATTCAAACCACCCGTCACAGCAACTACAATTGAAATAATAAGTGCTGCAATAATAATATTTATACCTTTCATGGTTAGATAAACAAGTAACACTAGAGATGCAATTAATCCAATCATGCCCAATATATCCATGAAACTAACCCCCTGTCCCTATCTCACTTTACTCTCTGTGGTGAACTCATACGCATAACAAATATGATAGAGTTCTTCAATTTCCATTTGTGTCGGGACTCGCGGATTATTTGCCGGGCTCCCACTTGCTAAAGCATCTGCAGACATCTTACCGGCAGCGGTCTCAAATTCCTGTTTATCGATACCCCATCCACTAAGATTGGGAATATTTAAATTTAAACAGAGCTTTTTCACAGAAGAAACAGCTAGATCAGCAGCATCTTCGTCCGTATAATTTATAGCCTCTGGTGAAAAGATTCCCCCTAAATCTGCTAAACGGCTAATAGAAGCTTCCTTACTAAATTCTAATACTGCCGGTAAAAGCATTGCATTTGAATACCCATGAGGAACATGAAATAATGCACCAATCGGTCTAGACATCCCATGCACTAAACACACCGAGGAATTTGAAAAAGCAATACCAGCCTGTAAAGAACCTAAGGCCATTGCTTCTCTTGCATTGACGTTTTCTCCATCTTCATAGGCTGTCATGATATTCTCAGTAATTAATTTCATCGCAGAAAGCGCAAACATATCTGTCATCGGATGAGACTGTTTAGAAATATAACCTTCAATTGCGTGACTTAGTGCATCTACCCCTGTTGCTGCGGTTACATGTTTTGGAGATGACATTGTCAGTAATGGATCAACAATAGCGACAACTGGCATAAATACTGGCTGTTTTATCATCATTTTGACATCATTTGATGTATTTGCGATGATCGTCGCATCTGTTGCTTCCGAACCAGTTCCTGCAGTCGTTGGGATTGCAATATGTGGAACTGGATCTACATCAGCTAATTTTTTTGCACCCATATAATCCCCGATATAACCTCCGTTTGTAGCAAGGACAGCGATTGCTTTTGCTGTATCAATACAGCTTCCGCCACCAAGAGAAATCACTATATCGCATTGTTCCTTTTTGAATATTTCCAAAGCCTCCGCAACATAAATATCGGTTGGCTCAGATTCAACTCCTAAATAAACTGTGCTATCAACGCTCTCTTTAGATAAAAATCCACGGCAATCGCTTACATTTCCAAGGTCATCCATTACCTTATCACTAATAATAAGTGCCTTTTTTCCTTTTGCTGCCGATTCTTCCCCCACTTTCTCAAATGCATGACGACCATAATTAATCGTCTGTGGCATTCGCAGAACAGCATAATCTTCCATTTTCATTTACACCCCTTTTTATGTCTTCATCACTACATATGCAAAAACCATGCCAATTCCAAAATCTCATTTAAACAACTCTTTAAAATGATATTGTGTATATTAATCACTACGATTTGTGTATATTGTAGTGAATTCGCTACAATTATTGTAGTTTATATTTTTTAAGTTTCTGATATAAAGTGGTTCGATGAATACCAAGCTTTTCTGCAGCTTTTGACTTATTGCCCTCCGTACTTTTTAATATCCGTTTAATCAGTACCTTTTCTCTTTCATTCCCTAGACTTTTCTCCTGTTTGATCAGTGTCGTTTGTTCATTGTGCGGTGCTTTTTTCATAATCTCTTTATCTATCATAACTTCAGGTAAATGGTGGGTATCAATGGTAGCCCCATCCACTAACACAACAAGCTTTTCAATTGTATTCATAAGTTCCCTTATATTGCCATGCCAATGATAGTGTACAAATTTTGACATTGCCTCTGGAGTTATTGATTTTACCGGCATTTGATACGCCGTACAGATAGCGTATAAATAATTTGAGACCAGCGGTGGAATGTCTTCTGTGCGCTCACGAAGCGGTAATATTGGCAACTCGATAACATTTATTCGATAAAAAAGATCTTCACGAAAGTCCCCCGCCTTCACCATCTCTTTCAGATTACGATTAGTAGCCGCAATAATCCTCGTATTAATTTCGTATTTCTCAATACCTCCTACACGTTCAAATTCCTTTTCTTGTAAAATCCGCAATAACTTTGTCTGCATCATAAGAGGCATTTCTGCAATTTCATCTAAGAACAATGTTCCATTTTGAGCCAATTCAAATTTACCCGGCTTTCCACCCTTTTTTGCTCCAGTAAAAGCACCTTCTGCATACCCAAATAATTCGGACTCAAATAAGTTCTCAGGAATAGCACCACAGTTTACACTGATAAAAGGCCCTGTGGATAACGCACTTAAATGATGAATACCCTTTGCATACATTTCCTTACCAGTACCGCTCTCACCTGTTATTAAAACGGTTGCATTTGTTTTTGCAATTTTTCTTGCTATACGCTTTGTAGTAGAGGTACTCTCACTGACACCAATAATCTGATCCAACGTCATTTTTCTGCTTTCCCTTCTTTTTTTAGGAAGAGATTGCTGTTCTTGTTTATTAGGAATCGTATTTTCCTGGAATCTTTCATAGATTCGGTACAATTCTGTAACACCCTCAAAAATGACCATACCAATTGCCCCGATAACTCTATCATTTTTCCAAATCGGAATACGATGTACAACCATTGCCTGCCCCTGAATATACTGTACTACTCCTCGCTCGGGCAACCCCGTTTTTACAGTATTATTTAAATTCGTGTTGTCAATTACTTCTTCCACATGACTTCCCACAGCCACTTTTTTGTCAATTCCTGTAAAGCGACTATATGCTTCATTAAATTCTCTTATGATACCTGTTTCATCAACAACCGCAACACCTTCATATGCACTTTCTAGAATGACATTCAAGCTCTCAGCTGTATGTTCAAGTTCTTTGATATACCAGGAAAGCCCTTTCAAGATTTCGTTTCTTGATATAATACCTACTAATCTATTCTGATCATCGATGACGGCGAAAAATTTAAACGACAAAGAGTAAATATCTAACAAGGAATCACTCGAACGAACAATAAAAAAGTTTTCTTCTGAGATACTTGTTACTACAGACTTTTCCTCATTTCCATGTAGAAAACTATTTATAAGTATGTTAGCCGTCACCATTCCTACCGGTTTCATCCCTTCACCCACAACCGGAAGGCAGTCTATATCTGTTTTGTCTAACACTTGTGCTGCTTCTTTTAACGTTTTATCTATTTGAATAGACGTAGGATTAGGGATCATCCACCTCTCTATCCTGAGCGTTTCTTCTCTCTCTAACATTTTATCTGAACTTTGGATGAAATCCTGGATCATTTGGCTTACCTCCTGTATAGATGGTAATATCTTTAGTATTTATAATAACATGAATTTGGAATATGATTTGGAGGTATAAAAAATGAGCGTTAAAACGTGCCCGCTGATAGAGTAATATGCGAATGACTCCTTCTTTAATTCACATCAAAAACATAAAATAAACTACATTACCAGGTGTACCTGTTTGTCGAAGTTATCGGGTACTAGTATTATTAATTTAATACTGTTAGCAATGCTTTTCAATTAAACAATTGCAGTTAGTAATCTTAAAGACACTATCTTTACAACTACTATCGAAATAATTTTATACTTTGGGGTGAAAACTTTCAAAAACTAATTTCATTTTACATAACAAACCCATGCCACTTTTCTCTAATTCAATTCGATTGTATGAGTGACAAGAATATATTTTCTAACTATGAAAGGCTTCAACTAGCCACCTGCTTAAGAAATTATGACTTTTAAGCGATTGTTTCAACCTAAGATCTAGGTGGATCACTATATTATGAATAGATCTCACCCAAAGCTTATATTAACCCTATAAACCTCCACCATGTCGAAGCTACAAGGATAGTTGCAAGCATCGTAATCACTGTTGCATAAAGACCCGGTTTTAAAAAATCACGCTGTGCGATCAATCCAGTACTATGGACGATTAAATTAGGCATCGTTTCAACTACCATCATAAATCCATACAAACTTGTCAGTCCTGCTGTAAATGCCATCCCTAATGGATCGATATTTGCGTTTGCCGCGACACTTATTGTTATGGGGATCAACGTCACCACAGCAGCCGGAACATTGGATATCATCTTGTGAAATATTTGGGTTAGTAGGATTACGATAATTGCTGCAAGCAACGGGTACTGAACTATGGATAAAAACCAGTCCACACTTAAATATTCACTAAGGGTTGTTACTGCACCTGAATCCACCAAGGCATAGCCCATGGACAATGTGACACTTAGAAGCAGAACGGTATTAAAATTAATTTTAACGACATTTTCCCAATTAGCACAGCCTACACCCGGCAATGTCATAATTACTGCACCAATCAATGCAGGTACACTCGGATGCATTCCGTGTAATGGCTGACTTACCCATAGACCAACAATAATTAGCAGGATAATTAAACATCGCCATTCCTGTTGATCCATTGATCCCAACTCATCCAATTTCGTTTTCATTTCCTTTTTTACCATAGGAAAAGATTGTTCTTCTTTTCGTAACGGATAAAATTTGATCAATAAAATCCAGATAGCTGGAATGAGAATGAGCCATAAAGGAAATGTATACAGAAACCATTGAAAATACGTTATTTCGATATCTGCAAATTGGTAGAGAAGTTCTACCGTTAAAATGTTTCCCACTGCTGCTGTCATAATTGCGGTCCCACTAATATTCCCGCCAAAAGCAACACCGAGCATAATCATTTTTCGCAGATTGCTTCCTGGTTTTGCTTCTACTGTTTCTACGATCATGGATGAAATTGGCAACATTAGCGTGGCACGAACAGCCGATGAGGGAATAAAAAAAGCCTGGATTTGCTGGACTATTATTAAACTGCCCAGCAGTCCATTTGCATGGCCTCCCCATTTTTTTAAAATGAAATAACTGATCCTTTTTACAAGAGCAGTTTCATTAACCGCCCTTGCTATCATCATACCGGCGATGACAAGATGGGTAGCAGGAGATGCAAAACCACTGAACACCACATCTGGCTCAGCTAAATTAAATAGTAGCATCATGATTAATATCAAAAGTGCTGTTAATCCCATCGGAAATGGTTCCAAAGCCCATAAAATAACCCCAAAACTAACAATTGCTGTCATTAATTTGGCAGATTGCGAAAATGTATCAGGTAGTCCAAAATACAATAACAAGAATATGGCAATTGCAATTAAAATGCTAACTATTCTTTGTATATTTTCCCTGTTGGTAAAATAAACGTTGCTATTCTGTTTGCTCACGTAGGGTTTCATTTCTTACTACCTTTCATAATGTACTAATAACCTGTATTTTAAAGTAAAAGCAGAAAAGAAATTGATTCTTCTCTGCTAATTAGCTGCTGAATTTATGGAAGTTATTTTATTACTTCTTCTTTTAATTATCTGGAATACAACTATCACTGCCAGCAAACTAAAACCAATGAGATCCGATAAAAGGCCTGGTATTACTAAAACTATTGCACTTGCCACTGAGATTACCCTTAAAGGCCAATTCATTTCTTCCAGGAGATATCCTTCAAATCCAGCACCAAGAGCAATAATCCCGAGGGCTGCTGTAATCGCTATGAAAATCGCTCCTCCGACACCGGTTCCTTGCATAAGCAACTCTGGTGAATATACAAACACATAAGGAACAAGAATTCCTGCAGCGGCAAGTTTCAATGAAATAAACCCGGTTCTGTTCGGCTCACCACCCGCTATACCTGCACCTGCAAATGCAGCAAGTGCTACAGGAGGAGTCAGGTTAGCTAAAATACCAAAATAGAAAACAAACATATGTGCCACAAATGGCTCAACTCCAAATTCGACCAAAGCCGGTGCAGCCATCGATGAAGTGATAATATACGTAGGTATTGATGGAAGACCCATTCCTAAAATGATGGAAGCAAACATTGTAACAAATAAGGTCAACAATAAAATATCGTTACCCAGTACCAGAATAGCTGAAGTCATTTTTAGACCAAAGCCAGTCAATGATGCCACCCCGACAATAATCCCTACCATAGCACAAGCCATTGCCACACCAAGCACATTGCGTGTACCATCTTCAAGTGCCTGAATTATCCCTTTGACATTCATCCTGGTTGTAGCCCTAAACATAGAAACAATTACTGTCGAAATAATCGCCCATGCTGCAGCATAAATTGGTGTAAATCCACCAAATAGCATATAGATAAGAATGAACAGTGGAATGAGTAAATGACCCCGTTCTTTCATAACCATTTTCATACTTGGAAGCTCTTCTTTGGATAACCCTCTTAGCCCATGTCTTTTAGCACGTAAATGAACAACTGTAATGACACCCAGATAATATAAAATCGCGGGAATAATTGCTGCGATAGCGATTTGTATATACGGCATCCCTAATGTCTCAGCCATTATAAATGCTGTTGCTCCCATGACTGGCGGAAGAACCTGACCACCAACAGATGCAGCTGCTTCTACAGCACCGGAGAAATTTTTAGAATATCCGGTTCTTTTCATTAATGGGATGGTGAATGACCCCGTTGTAACTACATTAGCAATCGCAGAACCGTTAATCGAACCAAGAAACCCACTTGAAATAACAGAAACTTTTGCCGGCCCTCCGGCGGTATGGCCGGAAATAGCCATTGCTGAATCATTAAATAATTGTCCCATACCCGTCCGGTTTAAAAAAGCACCGAATAATACAAACAAGAAAATATAAGTAGCAGAAACACCTATGGCAGTTCCAAATATCCCTTCTGTAGTCAAATACAAATGGGTCACAATAGCTTCAAC
The DNA here is from genome assembly GCF_021560035.1 of Virgibacillus sp. NKC19-16. Taxonomy (NCBI): domain Bacteria; kingdom Bacillati; phylum Bacillota; class Bacilli; order Caryophanales; family Bacillaceae; genus Virgibacillus; species Virgibacillus salidurans. Next base: position 2,785,284 of record NZ_CP074373.1, read on the forward strand.
ATCATAACCACGATGTGCGACAATCCTTGGAAGGTATGGACCTAAATAAGCATAAAGCAAGAACAAGGAACTAAGTATTGTCAATCCTGTTCCAACTACCCTGCGCCCACCTTCAAGGACAAGAATAACCATAAGTAAACTGAAAATAATATCATTTGTACTTGGTAAACCAGCTCTATTCACAATTCCCATGTAATCTACAAAAATATAGACAATGGTTGCAACTGATAATAGAGCCAGTAAGAAGTCAATCATTGACGCACGCTGTTGCGGTGCATTTTTTCGAGATGGATACAATAAAAAGACAAGCACCAAAATTACACCAGTATGTAATGCTCGATGCTGCAGTGTAACTAAAGGCCCTGTAAAAGAAGTAATAAGGTGGAATAGTGCCAGACCAACAGATATTAAAGTAATCAGCCTGGCCATCCACGGTATGTTCAAATTTCGGAATCTCGACTCCGAGTCATATTTTTCAACAAGCTTGCGTTGTTCTTCCCCGGTAAGTTGTTCTTCTTCAGTAAGTTCTTCTGTCTTTTTAAGTGAATTACTCACGTGGCCTATCCCTCCTTGTTTATACGTTTCAATTTCAAACCTAACCACTCATACGTTTGCAATTGTTCATAATGGATTTGAACATTTGTGTTTTCAGGTACATATTGTGATAGCGGATATTTTTTTTCATTTTCTTCAAGATAATATTGTGAGATCGAAACATAATAAAGTGAATAATAGGCTATCTTTCTTTCTATGTCAGTAACTTGAATAAATCCATTTTCCAAAAAATCCACTTCCCCTTCGACATCAGGGGTACCTGCACCATATGATTGATATAATGTTGATTTAAATGACAGGCTTCCTTCGTCTGTAATTCGGTAGGTTTCTTTCCATGGCGTCAACTCAACGGAATGTCTCCACCCAATCGTTATTTCATCCGAGTCCCATGGCAAAAAATAAAAGGGTTCTCCTTCTCTATCCGTTAATAAAATGCCTGACTGAATCGGCATCACCATGACACCGATCCCAATCAGCAAAATAGTGAAAATTAGGATTGCTTTTTTTAGCATAGAACGCATCTTTAACGGAGATGTCACATTACTCCGTTATACCTTGTTCTTCAAAGTATCTTTCCGCACCTGGGTGAAGCGGGGCAGGAAGATTATCCAATGCTTCCTCAAGGGTGAAATCCTGGGCTGCATTATGTGTATCCCTCAATTGATCAATGTTTTCAAATATTGTCTTTGTCATTGCATATACAACATCATCTGAAACATCACTATGTGTCAGCAAAACATTGTTAACCGCTATTGTTGTTACATCTTCTTCCAAATCATATACATCTTGAGGTACGGTTGACGGGAAAAAAGCAGGATAATCCTCTTGCATTTCTAAAATTGTATCTTCATCAATTTCTACAACAACAACATCCTGTGTTGTTTGAAGTTCCAATACACCCGCATTAGGCAGGCCTGACGAGATCACAACCGCATCTATATTTCCATTTTGAATTCCTTCAACACCTTCAGAAAACGATAGAAAATCTTCATTAATATCATCGTAAGACATGCCATACGCCTCTAACACGCGCTGAGCACTAATTTCAGTTCCGGACGCCGGTGCCCCAACTGCAACACTCTTCCCTGCCAAATCTTCCACTGTTTCAATACCGGAAGATTCAGTAGCTACAATTTGCAAATAGTTCGGATACATAGAGGCCAGGCTACGGATATTTTCCTGTGCGCCCTGTTCTTCAAAACTATCAATACCTTCATATGCATCCGCAGCAGTATCGCCCATAGAAAACCCAATTTCTGCGTCCCCTTGGTTAAGTGTTGTTGCATTGGCTGCAGAAGCTGCAGTAGATTGACTATTGGCATTAGCTCCTAAACTTTGAAACATTTCAGCTAAAGCACCTCCAAGCGGATAATATACGCCTGAGGAACCACCAGTTAAAATTGTAACGAATTCACCACTAAGTATTTCTTCTACACTGCCATTTTCACTATCCGTATCAGCATCATTACTTTCTCCACCTACATCACTGTCCCCACATGCAACAAGCACAATTCCAATTGCCAACAGCAAACTAAAAATAGAAAATAGTTTTTTCATTATATCTCCTCCAACAATTTATTTTGAAATATGAATAAATAATGTTAATAGCAAAGTCCTATCTATAAAAGAAATAACATGAGAAGATTATGGCTCACCCCCAATTTGATCTGATACTTTTTCAGCTGATATAAAATACCCGTATAGCAAGCGCTTTCAAATAACTTACTTCTCGATGACTACAGATTCTCTGGTGATTAAAAAAATCCAACTCAAATAAGACTATAAAACTTTAAAAGTCTACTTGAACTGGATCTTATCTGTGAGTTAACTCCGGGAAGAAGTTTTTGACAGATTAGACAGAGCATTCTATTTATGCTGATCATAAGTTAATCAACATCTTACATTAAATTAAAACGTTTTTACGCTTATTAATGTTTATAATATATCATTTATTTTCAATTGTAAATAACTTTATAGATTTTTGGGAAACTTTTTTAAATATACTGCGAAATAACAACTTAATAGCGTTTACACTTTAGATAACTACACTAACAGATCGCTGAGTAATCTGTCTCACAACTTCCTTACCTATTTCAAGTGAAGCAGTTGCAGCTGGTGAAGGTGCATTACATACATGTAAACTATTTTTCCCTTGAATAATATGAAAATCATCAACAAGTGATCCATCACTGTTTAGAGCCTGAGCACGAACTCCAGCTGGCCCTGGTTCTAAGTCTTCTGCTTTAATTTCAGGAATTAATTGTTGCAAACTTTCTACAAATCTATTCTTGCTTACAGAACGAACCATTTCATTTACGCCTTCTTTCATATATTTACTTGCTAAATGCCAAAATCCTTTATACCCTAGAACTTCTGTTAAATCTCTAACATTAATATCCGTTTTTTTATAGCCTTCACGTTTAAAACCCAAAACAGCATTTGGGCCTGCTTCAACCTCTCCATCAATCATTCTGGTAAAATGAACGCCTAAAAATGGGAAATCCGGATTTGGAACAGGATAGATTAAATTTCTTACAAGATTTCTTTTTTCTTCTTTCAATTTAAAATACTCACCACGAAATGGAATGATTTTCATATCGATATGATAGCCAGCTAATTTAGCTATTCTGTCACTTTGTAATCCTGCACAGTTTATTAAAAACTTAGTTTTATAAGAATTTTTTTCTGTTTCTATTGAAACTTCGTCGGATAGTTCATTAATCGTAAGAACTTTTTCACCACGTTTTATTTCACCATCATGTCTTTGAATAATCTCAGCAAACTTATTTGATACCATTTTATAATCAACAATACCCGCTGCTGGCACGTGTATTCCTTCAATTCCATTCACATGTGGTTCAACTTCCAATAACTCCTCTTTATTAAGTTTATTTATAGATAAACCATTTTGTAAGCCGCGTTGGTATAAATTTTCTAGTGGTAGCTGTTCCTTTTCATTCGTAGCAACAATTACTTTACCACAAATATCACGGTCTATCTCATGTTTTCGGCAAAAGTCCACCATTGATTGACTACCTTGTTTTGCAAAACGAGCTTTAAAACTACCAGGTTTATAATAAATACCTGAATGTATAACACCACTATTATTTCCAGTTTGATGGGTTGCGAGCTCTTTTTCCTTTTCTAGTACTAGTACTTTTTTATCGGGATATTGTTCTGTTAATGCTTTTCCCACCGATAAACCTACAATTCCTCCGCCTATAATAGTAAAATCGTACATATGAATTCCTCCCTTGTATAAACGTAAACAATTCTTCTGGATATTTTGTCTCAAGTTGAAAATTATGTTTTATGATGAAGCAAAATCTATATTTAAAAAAAAACTGTAACCAAAAAGGGCTGACTCTAAAAGTTGCGCGACCTACAATATAGGAGTCAGCCCTATTTCCATTATTCCATTTATAAAGCCTTAACAAGACCACCATCAACAACAAATGATTGTCCTGTCATATAGGTGTTTGCACCCGATGAAAGGAATACTACCATTTTTGCAAATTCATCAGGACGACCATATCGGCCAATCGGAATCGAACTTTCTGTTTGCTCACGTAATTCTTCATAGGAAATATCTAATTTATCAGCTCTAGTTTGGTCAAGATCAGCAACTCGATCTGTCGCAATCCGTCCTGGGCCAACTGTGTTAATCAAAATATCATCCTTTGAAAGTTCTTGTGATAAGCTTTTAGCCAATCCTACAATCCCCGCACGAAACGTATTTGATAAAATCAAATTATCTAATGTTTGTTTAATTGATGAGGAAGCAAAATTAATAATTTTCCCTGTCCCACTTTCTCTCATATATGGCACAACTTCACGAATCAAACGAATAAAACTGAGTAAATTTAACTCAAAAGCATTTTGCCAATCCTTATCAGAGAATTTGTCAAATTCACCCGCTGGCGGGCCTCCAGCATTATTAATTAAGACGTCAATCGTACCATTCCATTCAACCGCAGTCGCTGCTAACTGTTTAATTGCATCAGGATTCGTGATATCGCACACTTTATAACGCACTTGTCCATTTCCAGTATTATCTTTTATTTCTGTCACTGCTTTTTTCAATTCTTCTTCATTTCTGCTTGAAATAAGAACGTGAGCCCCCTCTTTAGCAAACTGTAATGCGGTTGCCTTACCTAAACCTTTACTCGCTGCTGTTATAATGACTGATTTACCTTTTAGTTGAAGATCCAAAATAAATCTCTCCTTTTTTATGCCTTTAAATCATTTACTTCGTTCACCAGTGGTTTAAATCCATCGATCTCACAAGCCACTACGTCCCCTTTTCTAATAACTACAGCACCTGGTGTACCAGTAGAAATAATATCACCTGGCAGTAATGTCATCACTTTTGAATGGAAGGATACTAGTTCCCACGGGCGAAAGGTCATATTTGACACAACATTTTTCCGATGTAGTTCACCATTTATTACTGTGGAAACTTCCAAATCATGTACATCTTCAATTTCGTTTTTTGTTACAAGCTCCGGACCAAAACTAAAGAAAGTATCAAAGCTTTTTGAACGCGTCAAATAGCGAGGGTTTCGCTGTAAAATATCTTCAGCAGTCATGTCAATAATTGTTGTATATCCAGCTACATAATTAATCGCATCTTCTTCAGAAACATCCTTACATGTCTTACCAATAATAATCCCTAATTCTGCTTCCGCTGTAGTTCTTTCCGACTGTATTGGAATATTAATGACATCATGCGGTCCAATAATTGCTGTATCAGGTTTCATAAAACTAGCAGGTTCCGTATTTGGCGCTTTTTCACTAAGGTCTGATGCATGTTCCGTGTAATTAAGTCCGATTCCCCAGATCTTTCGAGGATGGTGATATAACGGACCGTACGTAACCCTTTTATTTTCTAGACTTTCTACTTTTTCAAGTTCATTTTTACCTTTGCCATCAAACCAATCAGTAAGACTAGTGATCTGCCCGGATTGAATAAGTTCAAAAAGATCTGTATTCCAATCTTTACCTAACACCTCATTAATTTTTTCCAGTAAATAAACGTTTTCACCTACAACAATCGCGGCTGTCTCCACATTATTTTGTTTTACAGTTGCTACACGCATAATATCCTTCCTTTCTACTTCAGAAACTCTATCTGTGATTTTGCGATAACAATTTTCCACTCATCTCGACAGCTTATTTTTAAGCTGCTCTCTGACAAAATCTAATTCTATTTTTCTTATAATTTCATAATCTGCCTTCTTTTCGTCCAGTTTATCTAAAACAGCGTGTGAAATGTATAAGTGGCTTAAATGAAGCGTATTCGGAATTTGAATAAGACTTATCTCTTCTTTTTCCACTTCAGGGCCTAAACTTAATAAAGCTGTTTCAATAGCTTCTTGCTCTGAAGGAAAAGTAAGCGGAAACATAACTCTTTGTAAATAAGTACTCGTAATTGCATTCATGTAGGTTGATTTTTTATCTATTTTGTTTATCAATCTATCTGTCGTAAAATCTGCTAGGCCAATCCCATTGGCATTACCAAATGATTTTTCAGCTAAGTCTAATACAATAACACGTTTAATATTAGGCTCTTTTGGCTCAGGTACGCCTTTTATACGCCACCTGCCAATAATATTTGGGTCAATTCCAGTCCCGCTGAAATTTTTCCCCATTTCTTCAATGATAAGTAAATCAACGTCCTTTAGTGGTAGGGAAGACATAAGCTCCTTCGATTTCTTCAATAAAATTGACTCTTGTTCATGCCAATCTTCTATATTAATACCTTTGATAACGGAGGTTTGTTCATACCCATTTTCAACAATAGCAAGTCCCATACAGATTGTTGAGTGTTTAAGAGCATATTTTGAAATCTCAAGAATATTGTGTTCCATCCTGTTTGCGCCTTGATCATGAGCGAAACTAGCCCCTTTTTGTTTGCCAAGGCCAATGGTCACCATTTTACTTAGGCCACTTTCTACTTTCCCTCGAAAAGCAGTATGTGCTTTAATACGATTCACAACAATAATAGCCTCCGACTCATAAGCAAACTTATCCAAGTAGACCGGTAAATCTTCTGATGTTGTTCCAAGCTTTATTACTTCCATGGAAGAGCGAATTGGTGCTCCTACCGAATCCTCCGTAATCCCAAGATGGTGGAGAACTTCAATCTGTCCTTCTCTAGTTGCACCACCATGACTTCCCATAGCAGGAACAATAAACGGTCTTAGTCCTTTTTCCTTCAGATAATTCACCGTTTCCCTAAGGATTGTTACGATATTTTCGATCCCTCTGCTACCTGCTGTTATTGCTACTTCAGCATCTTTTTTAAGCGAATTCAGCTTTTCATTGTTTTGTAATTCTTCCCGGATTGTACTTTTAAGATTAATAAGCTGTTCACCACTGAATTTTTGCTTTATTTCATATAAAATCATTTTACTCACCTCCCTTATTTTCATTTTTACATAATTAGCAAAAATTTTAAACATATTTGAAATTAATAAACATCATGGTAGACTCTTATATTCTCTTTCTAAACTCTTCAAGGAATAAGATATACAAATATTCTAAAATGGATTCAAACAAGATTATAAGGAAGACTAAACTCAATAATTCATAGTATTTTAATTTAATACGTTCTTCAAACCAGTTGACTCCATAAACAAGTATAACCGCCTTCAGTCTCAAAATCTATTAATCATCAACTGTTTTAATGGTATTATTGTTAGTGATCAACACCAAGTTCCTCGCTTATATCTCTAAGCATCTTTAAAACATTCTCAGATATAGGAATTCCATTTACTTTTCTCTTTTCAGCAAGCGTGTATTCTATTTCTCCGGGAAGATAAATACGATCTGTTCCCTCCATCAATTCTATATTACGAATACCGGTGATCATCTCGTCCATACGATTTTTAAATATATTAAGCTCTTCCAATAAATCTGCCCTCATAGCAAACAAAAATTGACCTGTGTTTTGCTCTTTTTCAAAATCCTCAAACAAGCTGCCTATAAATGGCCCATATGCAGCACCAGTAAACAAAGCTGATAAAACTTCTACAAAAAAAGTGAGGCCATACCCTTTTGGACCACCCACAGGAAGCAGTAACCCATCCAAAGCCTTTTTAGGATCTGTAGTTTCTTTTCCATCTTTCGTTATAGCCCATCCGATCGGAATTTTTCTTTTCTCTTTCTCTGCAAGTACAATCTTCCCTTTCGCAACAGTTGATGTTGCCATATCAAAGACGATATTTGTATTATCCGGACCCGTAGGAATACCGTAACAAATCGGATTTGTCCCAAAGAAAGCATCTTTCCCACCCCATGGAGCCATTACAGGTGGTGCATTTGTTAAAGCAAGTCCGATACAATCATTACTGGCTGCATATTCAGTATATGCAGCCATCATCCCGCCATGGTTTGAATTTCGAATCCCGACAATACCAATACCAGATTCTTTAGCTTTTTGCACAGCCAACTCCATACCCTTAGTCGCCAATGGAATGCCCATGCTATTCCCCCCATCTATTGCTGCACTTACTGGTGTTTCTTTTGTCACTTTCCATAAAAGTTCTTTATTAATGATCCCATGCTTTAATCGTTTCGTATAAACTTCCACCTTGCTTATTCCGTGTGAGTCAACACCACGTAAGTTAGCACTAACAAGGTGCGAGGCAATAGTTGCTGCCTGACTTTCATCGATTCCGCTGGCTTGAAAAATGTCCTCTATCCACCATGTAAGTTGCTGCGAATTAACCAGATGCATTCTTTCCCCTTCCTTCTTTTTAATAATTGAATATAATTATAGTAAGAAATATAGTTTAATTAATTCTTACTTTCTGAGTAATGAATACCTCATTCTATTCATTTTTCAAACTAATTTGAGTCAGTCTTCGATGTTGTGTAACTTCTCAACCCAACTCTTGAATTTTTTTGACAAATAATACTCCAATTAATAACAGATAAACCATAGTATTCTTTATAGATCAATATCCTAACAGAAAAATTATTTTCTAAATTTCTTAGTTATAGCTCCATTCTTTTTCATTACTATAAAGTATATTATATATTGTATACATTATTAACTTTAAATTTTAATCCACACCTTTGTGGATTTTTTAATCTTGTTTTATTTCTGATGTGACTTTATATCACCTGTTTTTTCATATGTCTCAACCACCCCGGCTTCTTTTAATCTATGAATATCTTCAGGATTTTTCTGTAATGTTTCTTTCAACACCTCAGTTGTATGTTGGCCGAGTAGCGGTGGCGCTGAAACAATTTGACTAGGTGTTTCAGAAAATTTAATTGGCATTCCTGTCATCTTAACTTTCCCAGCTGTAGGATGATTCACTTCGACAAGCATTTCACGTGCCAGTACATGTTCGTCTTGATATACTTGAGCAAAGTTTAGCACAGGACCACAAGGAATACCAGCATCTTCTAATAACTGTATCCAATGATTAGTTGTTTTTTTATGAAACATTTCTTGTAGGTACGGTACTAATTGATCACGATTTAATACGCGATCCTTATTAGTCCTAAATTCAGGATTATCAATTAGAGTAGGTTCTCCTAAAGCTTGACAGAACTTTCTCCAGAGACTATCGTTCCCAACTGCTATATTAAAGTAACCGTCATTTGATTCAAATAGTTGATATGGAACGATATTAGGATGTGCCCCTCCCTGAGGCTTCGGATTTTCCCCACTTGCGAAATAGTTCCCAGCTAAATACGTCTGCCATGAAATGATTGTATCTAGAAGTGAAACATCGATCCATTGTCCTTTTCCAGTGTCGTTTCTCGAGAGAAGTGCACTTTGAATTCCAACGATTGCCCACACTCCAGTTCCAATATCTGCGATAGAAAAACCAGCTTTAACTGGAGGTTGTCCAGGCTCTCCTGTTACACTCGTGAGCCCTCCCATTCCTTGCGCAATCACATCATAACCTGGTTTTTTTGAATATGGACCAGTCTGACCATAACCAGATATTGAAGCAAGTATGATCCCTGGGTTTACGTCTTTCAATGTTTCATAACCTATTTTAAGGCGTTCAAGCGTTCCTGGTTTAAAGTTTTCCACTACAACGTCAGCTTCTTTCACTAAATCAAGTAATAATTCTCTTCCTTCTTCAGTTTTTAAATTAACAACTATACTCTTCTTATTACGATTTATACTAAAAAAGTATGCGCTCTCAGTATCAAAAAAAGGGGGGCCCCAGGTCCGTGTGTCATCCCCACCAGGAGCTTCAATTTTAATAACTTCAGCTCCCATATCAGCTAAAACCATTGTACAATAAGGACCACTTAATATTCTTGATAAATCTATTACTTTAATTCCTTCTAACGATCTCATTTATATACCCCTCCATTAATTTGGTTGGAGACCTACAAGAGGCCAGTAAAAAAAACCTAATAATAAAATAACTGGTACAATTATTAAAAATAATACTGTCCCAACAATAGATAGATCTGCTTTCGTGTATTCTCCCATTGCAAAAGTCATTAAATTCGATGGACTTTGAGAAGGCAAAAAATATCCTATTGAACAGCTAATAATCACAATCTGAGCAAGCCAGATTGAATTTAAAGACAGTGCATCCGCTAGACTGATAGTGATTGGTAGAAATACCGCTGTAATTCCCAACATATTTGCAAAACCAAGACGAAACAGAGAGACAATCAAAATCATAATTATGGCAGTGATCAAAGGGCGCCCCGGTGGGATGTAGTTGATAAGTCCCTGGGCAATCCAGTCTGCTGTGCCATTTGATTGCATCGCATCAGCAAGAGCGTATGCTGCCCCGAACAAAATGATGATATCCCAATTTATAGATATGCTTGCATGTTTCCAGTTTTGTATCCCAATCACCGGTAAGCATGTCAATAAAGCCGCTATCATGGCTGTGGTAGCCACAGAATACCCGTGAATTGGCTCAGTAATCCAAGCACCCAGCATAAGGATACTCAACAAGAATAATTTTCTCTCCTCAAGTGATATTGAACCCATTTCCTCTAATTTTTTTTGAATGTAAACTCTGCCTTCAATCCAATCGCCTTTTTTCATTGGATATTTCCACATCAAGATGATACATAGCATAGTCAACATAATCAGGGCAATTGGTCCATGAACAATAAGCCAATGTAAATAACTCCAAGAAAATCCCGTAGTTAACTGAATCATAGAGGCAGCGTAAACTGATGAACTTGACCCGGTAATAACGGCAAATGACATAAATGCAGAGGTGAAAGTAACTGCCAGTAATACACTCTTTGCATAAGAAGAGCCTTCGCCATTATTTTTAACTACCTCTATTAAACCAGTGCAGACTGGAAGTATAATAGCAATCCTCCCCGCACCGGTAGGAATTAGAAAACCTAAGACTGTCAAAGATACTATAACAACACCGATACTTGCCGATGCGTTACCTTTAACCAATGAAAAAATTTCGAGAGCTATTCTTCTTCCAAGCCCTGTTTTCTCAAATCCTGCTGCAATAATAAAGGTCGATACAAGTAACCAAACAAAAGGTTGTGCATACCCTTGCAACCCATTCTCAAATGGGAAAATACCCACAATTTCAAGATATAGCAGGATACCGAGAGACACGACAGGTTGTGGCCAAGTCCCTAACGCCCATCCGCTCAATGCAAAAATAAGGACTATAAACATCAATGCTTGATCTACCGGAATTAGAAAGACGAGAAACCAACTCAAAACATTCGCGGTGTAAAATATAAGTTTGTTGCTTTGTATACCTAAATTTCGCATGGTTTTATTGCTTAAGTAGTTCTAAGTTCTGATGATATACCTTACTTTTTTTTACGTAGCTTTCTGCGCCTTGTTTTAACCTCTCAGATTGCTTATCCGATAATTGTTTTAGTTGCTTAGCTGGAACTCCCGCAGCAAGCGTCCCCTCTTCGATAACCATCCCCTCAGTGATTATAGCCCCCGCAGCAACAAGCGAACCTCTTTTTACTATTGCCCCATTTAAGACGGTTGCTCCCATCCCAATTAAGGCACCATCTTCAATCGTGCATCCATGAATAATAGCATTATGTCCAATAACTACATCTTCTCCTATACGAACAGGAAATCCCGGGTCCACGTGAATGACGGCTCCATCTTGCACATTTGATCGCTTTCCTATTTTAATTGAAGTATTATCACCTCGTATGACAGCATTAAACCATACTGATGCTTCCTCTTCGATTTCAACATTACCTATGATGTGAGCTCCTGGTGCAACATAAGCATTCTTATGGACAATTGGATCTTTCTCCTGTAATCGGTATTGCATTCATTTTTCCCCCTCCATATTTGGTAATTTCCTTAAATTTGTAACTGCAGATTCCCATGCGTTATATATGTGTACTTCAGCAGCTTCCTGTGCCTTAATAGGATTTTTCTCAATAATTTCATGTATAATTCTCTCATGTTCGCGCAACACTTCTAATTTTCTATCATCATTTATCCAAGATGTAGCCCGTATTAAGGCTATAGGACTAGCAAGTGTTTTTCTCATTTTATTAAGGACTTCGTTCCCGGCCAACTGGAAAATATAATCATGAAATTCATTATTAATACTAATTATCTGCTGGTCCTCTTTATTCTCAGCTAGAACTTTGGTCATTTCACTTAGCATTTCCTTTAAATCCTCTTCATTTTTTTTTACTACCACACGGGCTGCTAATTTAGCACCAAGGCCCTCAAGTACTGCCCTCGTCTGATAATAATCTTGAATATCCTTTTCAGTTAACTCTCTAACAAATACACCACGATGTGGCTTAGATACTAAGAGTCCCTCTTCTTGAAGTCTAACAAGCGCATCTCGTATAGGGGTTCTGCTAACTTCAAGTTGTTCACTAAGTTCTTTTTCTAATAAATGCTGTCCAGGTTTGTATTCCCCAGACATAATATCTGCCTTAATTCTTTCGTAAGCAGCTCCAGTAATTGTTTTCGTGTTTAAACTCATTTGTACTACCCCACAGTTCATTATTATATTCCTATTCTACAATAAACACCTCTGTATTATTATACATTAGCTTCCTACGCAATAGAAACGTTTACTTGAGTCAGCTAAATTAAGCCGTATTACTTTCTCTCCTAAATAAACCCATAACAAATTTAACTAAGGGGATTCCAATAATGAATAAAACAGCAATCACAAATATGAGTGATACCGGCCGTTCCAAAAAGATCATGAAACTTCCACCTGAGGTTATTAATGTTTGGCGTAGTGCGTTCTCTGCCATTGGACCGAGCACAAGCGCAAGAACAACTGCAGCGGGTGAAAAATCATATAACTTCATAAACAATCCGATTACACCAAATGCTAACATAATCCATGTTTCAACTATACTCCCATTAAGACTAAAAGTTCCTATTGTACATAGAATCATAATTACAGGCACAAGTAGTTTATATGGTACCTGCATAATTTTAATAAAAAATGGGATCGCAAAAATATTAACAACAATAAGTATTATGTTACCTAAATACATACTGGTGATAAGGCCCCAAGCAAATTCCGGTTCTTGCGACATCATCAAAGGTCCTGGCTGTAACCCCCACATTAAAAATGCTCCTAATAGCACGGCAGTTGCACCTGAACCAGGAATACCCAGTGTAAGTAGTGGTATCATAGCCCCGGATGATGCTGCATTATTTGCGGCTTCAGGAGCTACAAGACCAGGCATAAATCCTTTTCCGAATTTTTTTGGTGTCTTAGATACCTTTTTCTCTAACGAGTAAGACATCAGTGAGGCAACAGTTGCTCCTGCGCCCGGAAGAACACCTATAAAAAATCCAAGAAATGAACCTCTGGCAAAAGTACCCTTACTTTCAGACCACTCTTTTTTGCTTGGCCAAAAACTATCTTTCTTTTTAAAAGAGATCATTTCTTTGTTTTCTTCTTTATGGAGTCCTTGGTATATGGAATGAAAAAGTTCTCCAATACCAAATAATCCAATAGCTACTGGGAGAAAATAAATACCATTAATCAGCTCAGGCGAACCAAAAGTATAACGTTGGGTACCGGAAATCACATCTACTCCTACAAGTGATATCGCAAGACCAAGCAAAGCCGAGATAGCTCCATTCACTTTATTGTCGCCCATGACAACAATTAATGCTAAAAGCCCTATAGCTATCAGTAAAAAGAATTCCGGGGGGCCAAAAGTACTTGCAATTTGGGAAAAATAAGGAGCAAAGCCGGAAATTAATAGAACACCTACAGTTCCCCCAATAAAAGAAGCGACAGCCTGCATTACAAGAGCTGGGCCCACTCGTCCATTTCTAGCTAAAGGGTAGCCATCAAATGTACTTGCAACCGTGGCCGATTCTCCTGGTGTATTAATTAAAATAGATGTTATTGTCCCACCATACATCGAACCATAATAAATACCTGCTAACATAATAACTGCTGTTACTGGATCCATTGAAAAGGTTAAAGATAAGAGAATCGCTATCCCAGCTGTGGGTCCAAAGCCAGGAATGAGTCCAACTACCATACCTACAAATGCGCCAATAATTAAAAAGAGTATGTTAATTGGAGTTACAGCAACAGATAGACCCATCATAATATTTTCTAATATATCCACACTTTTACCTCCTATCTTTTAAAATCCAAATATATTTTGTGGGAATCCTGCATTCAACCAGACATCCAATAGTAAATAAGTGCCTAGTGGGACAGTAACTGAAATGATTGTGTTTAGTATGAGTCTTTGGCGATTCAACACAAACAAAATCCCGAATACATACAAAACCATAGCGACCACTGCCCCAAGTATGTTTAATGTTGCTATAAAGAAAAAGGTTAGTCCTATAACTAGCAACAATTTATAAAGATGAATAGGTTTACTGAAAAAATTTTCTTCTCTTAGTACCTGTTTTAAATCCTTAGCAAACGCAATTCCTGTACAAATAATTAATAAAATCCCAATCCATAAGGGAAAGAACCCAGGTCCAACTTGTCCTGAACTATTTGTATAATCGTATTCTGTTCCCTTTATTGTAAAATATATGGAAAAGATTAATAATAAACCTGAAAATACAGCTCTCATTTCAACCCTCCTAAATGATACTTAAAATTAGAGGGGACTGTATCATTTTTCAAAGAGGCTATCTTATCATTGATGTATTATATGAAAGTCCCCTATAACTACATTGGTTTATTAGTCATCTAATGCCCCGAGATCTTCAAGAATGTTATTAAAAGTTGTTGTTGTTTCATCAAGGTATTCTGTAAAATCGTCGCCATATAAAATTTGTTCAGTCAGGTAATTATTTTGAATATACTCCGCCCATTCATCTGTTTCCGCTACTTCTTTCATTGTATCAATCCACCACTGCCGAACCTCCTCATCCACATCAGCTGGGAGGATTACCCCTCGAGGCATAGAAATATTTACATCGAACCCTTGATCAATGAACGTTGGAATATCTGGATAGTCAGGAAGTTGTTCTTCCCCACTAAAAGCAAGTGCACGCATATCACCGGACTCCAACTGACCAATCACACCACTAGGATTAGCTACCATTGCATCAAGGCTGTCTGAAAGAAGAGCAGATTGTAATTGACCCTCTGCATTAAAGGATACATATTCCAAATCAAGTCCAGCTTCTTCTCCAAATGTTTCCACAATCATACGATCTACATTGGCTACTCCAATGCCCCCAACATTCATTGTTTTTTCTTCCGCAGCTGCAATAAAATCCTCTAATGTTTCATATTCAGATTCTCCAGGTACAAGAAAAAACATATCATCTGTTGCCATCAAAGCTATGTGAGTGAAATCTTCATAATCCCAACCTGGATCGGATTGAAGCGGCGTTGTTATAAAACTTCCACTTGTGGTAGAAATATGATATGGGTTACCAGCGTTTTGAGATAAATGCCCCCATCCGACTGCTCCACTCCCGCCTTCACGATTCTCAGGAACAAGTTCTCCAGGATACAAATCGTATTCTTCCATAATTTTAATCATCTCTCTTGCCATAACATCATTACCCCCGCCGGGGCCAAAGGCGATGGTCCAATCCATGTCTTCCGTCGGATAATCTGCTTCAGCTGCTGCTCCATCTCCAGATGCATCTTCATTTGAGCAGCCAGAAATAATTAAACTAAAACCCAGTATAGCTACCAGCAAAAATAAAAGTTTTTTCATTTTTCTCCTCCTCTTTAATAAAGCGCTTACAAATATGAGTCATTTTTGGTTCAGCTGCATATCACAAGTGGCATATCAATCTTTTTGTACGACAAATAGACACAAAATATCCCTGTCTGATTAGTTTATTGTTTATATTCTGAAATTTATATTTAAAAAGTTCTTAATATAAACCTAAACTAAGACTATTCCAGTAAAAATTTACCTTTTTGTAGAAATCCCGTAAATTAAATAATCCTTCTATTCTTTCTATTTTGCTTTAACCCACGTTGAAGTAGCCGTTGCGGCTAACTTGCCATTTTCATTATATAACTCTGAACTCAAGGCAATAATCTTGCTTCCTTTTTTTATAAAACTTGATTCACAACGAATCATACCTTCCATAACTGGGCGCAAAAACTGAGTCTTCATTTCAAGGGTAACTGCGGTTCCGAGAAATTTTTCACAAAGATGTCCCATCGAAACGTCTAAAACAAAGGCAATCATCCCTCCATGAAGAGAACCCTGCGGATTAAACATAAAGTTCTTGCTTTCAAAATTAATGACACAGCTTTCCTCCTCATAGGAGAAGGAAAGGCCAAATAATTTTGCAAGGAAAAAATTCTCAAATTCTAGTTTTTCATTTTCTAATGCATGATAAAAACTTTCTTTCGCCTGTAATTTGTCCATCTAGTCCTCTCCTATGAATACTGAAAATTAGGTTTTCTTTTTTCAAGGAATGCTTGTACTCCTTCTTTATAGTCTTCAGTGTCAAATGAACTCGTGCGAAGATGTTCTGTATAATCATCATCTTCTGTTTGTCCTGAATTGATGAGGCCTATTATTTCTTTCATACTTCGAACAGTAAATTGTGCCTTCTTACAAATTGATTCTGCAAATTTGTATGTTTCTTCAGTAATTTCCTCAGGATTAAATACTTGATCTACCAATCCAATTCTACTCGCATGATTAACATCAATGTGACGGCCTGATAATAATATATATTTCGCTTGAGATGGACCTACTAAGTCCACAAGTTGTTTCGTGGCTGTCAAACTATATACAAGACCGAGATTGGCTGGGGTAATTCCAAACTTCCCATTCGTGTCTGCAAACCTTAGATCACAAGCGAGAGCAATTTCACATCCGCCTCCAATACACCAGCTTTGAACCATGGCAATACTTGGCTTTTTCATATTTGCTAAAGCACGCTCTGCTTTATGCGTAGCATCATTATAAATTTTAGCTCCACCGGAGTCAGCACGAAGTGTTTTAAACTCGCTTATATCCGCTCCAGCTGCAAAAGAAGTATGATCAGCCCCACGCAAAATTAGTATTTTAATATTTTTATCGTTATCAACTTCTTCTATTAAAGAGGGAATTTCCTTCCACATCCCGTGCGTCAATGCATTACGTTTTTCCGGACGATTAAGAATGATTGTAGCTATTTCACCTTTTTTTTCAAGTAATATGTCCTTCTTAGCCATGAGCGCCCTCCTCTGATTCCTCATATTTATTGTAAACAATTTCATTTTCATATAGCTTATTAATTTCTTCATCTGAATAACCAGCTTCTTTTAGTTTTTCAGTAGTATTTTGGCCTAGCCAAGGAGCAGCTGATCGAATTTTTAACGGCGTTTTTGAAAATTTTACTGGAACGCCAATTGTTTTGATTGTGCCTAATTTCGGGTGTTCCATTTCAACAATCATTTCTCTCTCTTTAACATGTGGGTCATTTAATGTCTGATCGTACGTATAGACAGGACCCGCTGGAATTCCCGCATCGTCAAGTTTATCAACCCAGTATTCCATTGTTTCCTTTATAAAGATGGCTTCAATTTCTTTCTCAAGCTCATCGATATTATCCATACGATCCATTAATGATTTAAAACGCTGATCTTGAATCCATTCAGGTTTATTAATAACTTTATTACAAAATAGCTCCCATAACTTTTGGTTACCAGCCCCAACGGTAACATAACCGTCTTTTGCTTCATAAGATTGGTACGGCGTGGATCGCCGATGTCTTGTTCCTGTTGCTTTTGCCACTTCTCCCGAACCGAAATACCCAGCAGACTCCCAAACTGTCCACGCAAGTCCGGCATCCACAAGAGATGTATCAAGATATTGCCCTTCACCAGTTTTTAATCTATGAACATAAGCACCTAAAATACTGTAAATGGCCGCAGATCCAGCTGCAATATCGTTAATAGCAATACCAACTTTAGCTGGCTTACCATCTGGCTCTCCTGTCATCCTCATGAATCCAGTGATCCCTTGTGCAATTATGTCAAAACCACCTTTTTTACTATAAGGACCGTACTGACCAAAGCCTGAGATCGAACAATAGATAATAGAAGAGTTAATTTTTTCAATTGTTTCATAATCAATTCCTAACTTTTTCACTACTCCTGGTCTGAAATTTTCAATAATAACATCAGCTTCTGCTGCAAGTTTATGAAAAATCTCTACCCCTTTCTCTGATTTTAGATCTAATGCTAAACTCTGTTTGTTTCGGTTAGGCATAGCAAAACTATAACCTTCTTCATTAATAAACGGTCCTAATCTTCTTGAATCATCCCCTCCTGGAAATCGCTCAATTTTTGTCACATCCGCTCCCATATCTGAAAGAACCATAGTGCAATAAGGCCCTGCCAAATATTGTGTTAAATCAAGTATTTTCACACCGTCTAATGGAAGCATTTAATCACTCCTTTGTTTTTAATTTTGTATACAATATATAATATACATTCCAGAGTTGTTTATGTCAACAAAATTCTAAAAATTAATTTAAAGTGATAATTTAAAAATAAATGTCTTATCCATATTCGCTTAAATAAATTAATCAAGCCAAGTCTAGAAACAACAATTTATTCCCCTCCTTTACATAAAAATGCTAGCGACCAATGAGGGAAATTACCTCATTGGTCGCTAGCAACTTATACTAAAACATTCAATTTTAAGTAGGCTTCTGCCAACCCCCTTGGACATACCAGTACTTTCAAAGCTTATCTCGTAAATATTAATATCTTTAGCATTAATATCGATTTTAGCAGTATATTCTCAATCTCTTTATTCATCTTGGTTTATCCATGAACTTAACAACATTCCTGGGAAGAGCCTGCTTCAAATATGAGATATCCTTTGTATCTTCCATAAGAATTAAAATATCTACACTATTGAAAAAAATATATCTCTTTTTAACGGTTTTTATCCTAAGTGAAAACACCTACCAAACTCCAACAACCCCCTGCACATAAACCTGCACCACCACATAAAGCATGGCGGCATACTTCCAATTAAACTTCACCCCATTCGTAAACAAACTCAGTCCATTATTTCCACTCAATACAATCACTGGCATAATCATCGGAGATAACAGAATAGAAATCGCGCTACCCGAGGTCACAACAAGAACGATTAACTCCGGTGGATACGGAAGAGAGAGGCTTCCCAGTATTCCTCCAACCAACACCATGACCGTCAACGGCCCTAGCCCGAAAAAAGCTAGAATAATAACCATAAACGGCAGGAAATATAGGACATTAATAAATGGTAATGACTCCTGCAGCGCGTAAATACCATCGACAACCAAGGACGCAAATCCAGTCTGATTTAAAGCAGAAATCATCATACCTGCCCCCAACATGACACAGAGCTGATAGGATTGCTTGCCCATATCGGTTTGAACATATATTTTAGCTTCTTTCAGCAGATTCTTCGTCCTTTTTTTAACCAGGTAATACACGCCGATCCAAACCAGCACGACCAGTGGAATGAGCACGAGAAGTTCGATCGGTAAGACAGCTTGTAATAGAAAAATAGTCCCAAATAAAGTCACAAATAAAACTACAAATTCCCTTACTCTATGATTTCTTTGTTTCCGATCTGTCGTATGACGAAGCACTTCACTGATCTCCGTTTGTAAGCCGGTAGTTAAATCAACCCCATACCGTTTTTCTTCAAAATGAGAAAAAGCAACGGCCAAAAAAATGCCGCAAATGGACATTCCTAACCCCTGAAAAATGGAAACCCACAGCGAAGCATTCATCGCTTCCACCACAAACGCAAAACTCGGAATACTGACGACCCACATGGTTGAGAGTGCAAAACCACGGAGTACCGCTGTTCCTTTAAAATTTTCCCATGCCTCCCCCTTCTCATCCTTTAAAATCATATTCTCAAATTGATACATCATCGGAATGGATCCGAAGTTTAAAAAGTAAGCGATAATCTGGGTAAAAGAAGCCATTCCAACATAAAATTTGCGACTCGTATTCAGCATTTTATGCCCGAATCCCATGATCGCTTCCATATACGGCTCTTCTCTCAACACCCAGCCTATCATAGGAATAACCACCAATAAGCCGATCATGTCACGCATTTGCAGGAACCCATTTAATATCCCCTCGGTCATCGATCCATTAGAAAAGAATAATATGGCTATTCCCACCAAAAAGAGAGATAACGGTAGTTTAATGTTTTTCACCGTATAAGAAATGACCGCAAATAAGAATAAAGATAACCCACTAATAGATAAGAAGAATAATAATATCTCCTTATCGTAAAAATAGGTAATAAAATGTAAAAGCGCATAAAAAGTAATGGATAGTCTTAATCCCCATTGGATCAATGCATTCATATGTAATGACTCCCTTATAATCTGTTCTCTAGACATAACTTTAGATTTATCAAAACTAAAAAAGATTTCAACTAATCATAGCATAAATCCCTCTATACAATTTCTCAATACAAAAAACTGCTGAAACAATAAATCGCAACTGTTCCAGCAGTTATAAAGGGATCCTAACTTCCCTACATTTATTTAACCTCACTCATCATCTTTCTCATCTCAGCAGCAATCCCTTTAGGATTTTCCGCCTTCGTTATGGCACTTCCGACAATGACCGTATCGGGCTTTTCCTGAATAATAGCAGGAAGTGTATCTAGATTAACCCCGCCAGCCACAGTTACCTCAAAATCATATCCTTTCACTAAGGTAAACAATTCCGTATTAAAGTTTCCCTCTGATTGCTTATCTTTACCAACATGAAGACTGACAAGGTCGACACCCAGTTCCGCTAATTCTCCAATCACATCCCTTGAGTCAACCTCCAGAAGGTCAACCATTACACGATTGTTGGTCTCTTTTGCAACCTGTAACGTATCTTTGATTGTCAAACTCGAGGAAAATGCCATCACCGTTGTGATATCAGCACCGGCCTCGAATGCCTGAAGTGCTTCATGCCTCCCTGCATCACAGGTTTTCATATCAGCAACAACCATTTTATCTGGAAAAAGTTTCTTAAGCTCACGGACAATTGGCATCCCGTATTCTTTAATAACACCAGTACCTATTTCAATGATATCAATTTCTCTCTCTGTTTCTTTTACAATCCGAATGCATTCATCCCTTGTTAAACGATCCAATGCAAGTTGCAATTTCATAGAATTCACCTCTTTTCATCGTTCAATACGTTCTATCTCACCAATCTTCCCCTGTACATCCTCATAATACGGCAACCCTTCATTATCACCAACAACCCCTACGACCATCGAACCGATTGTATTAGCAAAATGCAGTGTTCTCTCCAGTGGCCAGTCATGCAAAATTCCATAAATAATTCCAGCATTAAATCCATCTCCAGCACCAACCGTATCAACAACTTTTGATGCTTTAATCGGAGGGGATTCGATAATCTCATCATTTTGATAGCCTACAGACCCTTTATCCCCTTGTTTTACTGCGACAAAGGAAATGCCTAATTCCTTTGCTTTTTCAATAATCGTTTTCGGATCCTTTTCCCCGATAATGATATCCATTTCCTCATCACCTGCAAGCAAGATATCCACATGTGGCAGTATTCTGGATAATACTTCTCGAGCCTTTTCTTTGCTCCACATGCGCAGACGAATATTTGGATCAAAGGAAATTTTTAATCCGTATTTTTTTGCTAATTCAATTGCACGGTCGAATACAGCTATATTTGCTGAGTCAATTGCCGGATAAATACCTGTTATATGAAGTATTTTTGCCTGTTGGAAATACTCCTCATCCAGGCTCTCCGGTGTCAACGTCAGTGTAGGAGACTTGTCACGGTAATAAAATGTCCGTACATTTCCGTCTTCCATGATTTCTTTAAAGTTCAATGAAGTTGGGTAACCATCTACAAATTCCACCTTGGAAACATCAATCCCTTCCCCTCGAGCAAAATTCTTAATGTATTTTCCAAATTCATCATTGCCTAACCTACTGATGTATCCGGCCTTTAGCCCAAGACGAGCACAGCCAATAGCCAAGTTCAATTCAGCACCACCAATTTTTTTCTCAAAGGCGTTCACAAATTTCATTGGTCCGGTTGAACCGGGATTGAATGCGATCATCGCTTCCCCAATTGTAATTACATCATTCACTTCTATACCTCCAAGCATATTACGTTAGATAAGTCAACTAGGATAAAATTTCAATGCCACCATTCCGTGCTACAATCACTTTATCAGTCATTTCTACAAATAATCCTGTTTCCACGACGCCAACCATCAGCTTTAATTGTTCATGTAAATTTTTCGGCTGATCAATTTTACCAAATTTACAATCAAGAATATAATTCCCATTATCTGATACAAATACGCTGCCATCCTTTTTTCTTAAACTTGGAACGCCACCAAGATCGGCAATGTTCCAAGATGTGACTCCCCAGCCAAAAGGAATCACTTCCACCGGCAGGGAAAATTCGCCTAAATGAGAAACGACTTTAGATTGATCTACAATAACAACCAGCTCTTTTGCCATTGCATCAATAATTTTTTCCCTAACCAGTGAACCACCTCCACCTTTAAGAAGATTTAGACCACTGTCAACTTCATCTGCTCCATCAACAGCAATATCAATTTTATCTGCATTAGAAAAGTCCGTTAATGGGACACCAAGCTCTATCGCCAGCCGTTCTGTTTTCTGGGAAGAAGGAATCCCTTTAATATCCAATCCTTCTTTTACGCGTTTGCTTAAGCTTTTAAGCATCCAGTTAACAGTCGATCCAGAACCCAAACCAATAGTCATACCGTTCTTTATCAAGCTAACTGCCTCTTCACCAGCTACTTTTTTATCACTATTCATATCATTTCGCTCCTTTTTTCATTGAAGCTATTCAGTTAAAACAAATCCGGATTAATCCATTCTGGAATAGAAAATGCGAGATCCGGGAAGAAAGCAACAAATAACAGTACTACTAAAATAATAGCAAGATAAGGCAGCACTGCAACAAATGACCTTTCAATCGATAATTCCCCAATTTTAGAAGAGAGTAATAGAACTAAGCCATATGGAGGCGTTGCAAGTCCAACTGCTAGTGTAATAACAACGATTAACCCGAGATGCACCGGATCTATGCCAAACTCTAGTGCTGCTGGCAATACAATTGGAACAAATAGAATCATTGCTGGAATCGCATCCATAAATGTACCTACGAATAAGAAAAATGCAATGATGATTAAAATAAATAGCCATTCCGCTCCAACATTATTTGCGAAGAATTCCTGAGCCATCGCACCCAATTGATAGTAACTCATCAATTCACCTAGCGCACTTGCAGCTGCTAATGCAAATAAAGATAGAGAACTCAATGCTAGTGTATCCATTAATATTTTCGGTAAATCTTTCATTTTCAACGTTTTATAGAAATACATACTTATTAAAAACGTATACAGTGATGCAATTGCCGCAGCCTCTGTAGCAGTAAAGAATCCAGAAATTATTCCGCCTATAATAATAATAGGTGTTAATAAAGCTGGAATCGACTCCATAAATAACTTTGCAAATTCCCTAAACTCTGTACGAGCCGTTTTCGGATAATTTCGTTTTACAGCTATAATATAAACAAAGATCATCATACCGAGTCCAATTAAAATACCGGGTATAATTCCTCCAAGAAACAATGCACCGATTGAAGCATTCGTTAAACCAGCGAAAATAATCATCGGAATACTAGGAGGAATTACAACCCCTACTGTTGATGAAGCTGCAGTAACCCCTACTGCTGTTTCCTTGTCATAGCCCTTCTTAAGCATGCTTGGGATAAGAATTTTCCCAACACCTGCAGCATCAGCCTGTGATGCACCTGAAACTCCCGCGAACATCATTGATACAAGTATGTTTGCATGTGCTAGGCCTCCACGGATCGGACCGACAATTGCTAATGCAAGGTCAATCAATTTTTCGGAAATTTTTCCGGAGTTCATCAAATTGGCAGCAAGTATAAATAATGGTACAGCCAACAGTACAAAGGAATCCAGACCATTTACCATTTTCATTGGTACCGATGCTTCAGGAGTGTAAGGAATGCCCACAATACCTAGTAATGCCACAATTCCAATAACAAAAGCAATCGGTACACCGACTAACATTAATACAATAAATAGCCCAAGTAATAGAAATCCCATTATTCATTTACCTCCTTTACTTTAAGCGCTTTAATATGATCCATTAAGTGTACTACTGAATAAATAATCATTGTTCCTGCCATAATTGGAATTGCTATCCATACATAACCCATTTTCATTTCCGGAATGGTTGACCATGTGTAATTCCAGAATTCTACAACTACCTGGATGCCTAGTAAGAAAATAGCAATATTAAATGCGATAAGCACCAAATCATTAAATATATTAAGTGATAATTTTCTCTTACCTTTCAACTTTCTCTGAAAGTAATCAAAGTTAAAATGCTCACGGCGGTTCACCATTACAGCAGCTCCCATAAGGATCGCCCATATAAAGGAATAATTGGCAACCTCTTCTGTCCAGATAACCGATATACCTAAATAACGCGTTCCAATCTGCAGTATAATCACCAAAAAGAATAGACATAAAAAGATCATTCCTGCGACGATTTGCGCTTTTTCAAGTGTCTGTACAAAACGTTTCACTTGGTTTACCTCCCTAAAAATTAGTTATTCCAAATCCCTTATCTTTTGCAACATTTCTTCTACACCGATTTCTTCTGCATATTCATCCTGAATCGGCTTAGCTATTTCTATGAAAGGCTCTCTATCAATCTCGTTAACGACAGCTCCTTCTTCAATTGCTTGTTCCTTATACTCTACATCTTGTGCGCTGGTAACCTCACGTTCGGTTTCAACGGATGCTTCTGCCGCCTGTAAAATAATATCCTGATGTTCCTCGGAATAACTATCGAATTTTTCCCCATTCGTTAAAAGAAATCTAGTTGTATAATCATGTGCTGTCTCCGTTATATATTTGCCATTTGGAGTCGTGTGATGAGCCTGCTGTACAAAAAATGGATAAGCGTTTTCAGATGAGTCAACAACATCCTGTTGCAATCCCTGATACAGTTCCCCCCATGATATAGAGGAAGGAATAGCTCCTGTAGCCTCCCAAAAGTCTGAGATTACACCAGACGTTTGTGTACGGAGTGACACACCTTGCAGATCATCAACTGACTCTAAGGGTGCTTTACCATAAAAATGTCTGACACCTGCCGACCAATAACCTAATAATTTAAAGGAATTATTGGACTTTTCGTTTATGATTTCAGCCATCTCCTGACCGACTTCTCCATCAACAGTTTTCTCCCAATGCTCATAACTGTTAAATAGATAGGGTGCTGAAAATAAATCTACTTCACGTATCCCTGTCTGTGTCATGAAACCAGGTGATGCTAAAACAACATCAGCCCCGCCCAATTGAAGTTTTTCGATGAGCTCTGATTCTTCCGTTCCAATTGTTCCAGCGTGTACTTCTACTTCTATTGATCCATTTGATTTTTCTTCTGCAACCTCTTTAAATTCCATTAGACCTGCCTGATAAGGACTGTCCGGGGAAGTTTGGTTATGTGCTGCAACAATTTTAATCGTTCCATCATCCTCAGGATCGGCTTCATTCGTGCAGGCCGCGAGTAGAGTAACCGTTGCCAACAGAAATAATATGAAAGCGTATTTAGTTTTTCTCATCGTGATAAGCTCCTTTCTTATTTTCTCTGAAATTTAGGCTTCAAGTTCTTTCAGCTTTTCCCTGTATTGATGTGCTCTTTTCGTTAATTGCTTATAGTCTTCTTCCGTTTTCAGTTCCTTCGCATTGACCAGATTGCTGCCGATTCCCACTGCTGCACTTCCTTTTGATAGATAATCATTCATATTTTCCAGTGTAATCCCACCTGTAACCATTGCTTGGACATGTGGAAGCGGGCCAAGAATAGTTTTAATATAATTCGGACCAAATGCATCTGCCGGAAAAACTTTTACCATCTTTGCCCCATGTTCATAAGCTGTTAAGATTTCAGTTGGCGTTAATACACCGGGAATATTCAATACGCCGTAGCGGTTCGTTAATTTCAGGGTATCTGTGTTTAAAGTAGGTGACACGATGAACGCGGCTCCTGCTAGTATTACTGCCCTAGCTGTTTCAGGGTCCAGAACTGTTCCCGCTCCAATATGCATGTCACTGCTTGTGTTTCTTACTGCCGTTTCAATCACTCGCTCAACATGCGGCGTCTCTGCAGTTATTTCAACAGCTTTCACTCCGCCTTCGGATAGTGCCTCAAGTATTGGGACGATATTTTGTTCATCCGCCTTGCGAATGACTGCTACAATTTTATTATTTTTAATCGTTTCTATTGTTGTCATCTTAAGCCTCTCCTCTATTTATTCTAAATTTGCATGCTTTTTATTTAAGGCGTTTTCCTGTCCTCCAGAATGTTGTTGTAGGAGATAGACCACGATAGCGTCTAAAAGTAAATGTGCTGACTGATCAAATTGACTTCCCAGCGGCTGGATCGTATCAGGCTCCGATTCCAAGCGTTTCTTTGTTGCTGCAGGAATGCGTACAGAACAATCACTTAAGCCTCCAATAGCGGAATCTTTATTTGTAGTAATTAAAGCTACTCTAGCATCAATTTCTTTTGCTTTTGTCGCATACTGTTTTAATGATCCGGTACTTCCAGAGCCTGAAATAATAACTAATAAATCACCAGATTCAATACTTGGAGTTATCGTTTCCCCAACTACATAAACCGGGTAGGCGCTATGCATTAAACGCATGGCAAACACTTTGCCGATTAAACCGGATCGGCCGGTTCCAGCTATAAATATTCGGTTCGCATGCTGGATTTCATTAGCTAATACTTCTGTTTCACCGGGATCTACCTGCTGTAAAACTTCATTTATCTCATTACCAATGGTTTTAATAATATGTTCCATTTCAAATTCCTCCTTTGTAGATGTACGGTCTATTTTAGCAAGATGCTCTTTTTATTAATTCCGGTTCAAACCTGTAAATTTCAGAATCTACATCGGAATCTTTCTCCCCTATTCGATTTAATAACAACTCGGCCGCTTTTTTCCCCATTTCAAACACTGGCTGTGCAACTGTGGTCAATGCAGGACTGTAAAACTCGGAAAACGAAACATCATCAATTCCGATTACTGCTAGATCCTCGGGTATGTTTAGTTGATGTTCCTTCGTATACATTAGAATTTCAAATAGAACGCGATCATTCATTGCCAAAAGAGCTTCTGGCGGGTTAGGCAACGTAAGCATTCGATGTAACGCCATTTGTATATCCGAAATTTCTCCACTAACTAAATAATCAGGTTGAAAAGGAATACCATGTTTTTGCAATACCTTTTTATACCCATCTATTCGTTCCAGTCTGGGTGTTACATAGTGACTCAGCGGTGGGGTTACCATTCCAATTTGCTTATATCCACTCCCTATAAATTCTTCTACTGCTAATGAGGAAGCCCTTTCATTATCTAATAAAATAGTATCGACTAATATCCCAGGAACAAGCCTGTCCATAAAAACAACTGGATAATTATCATTTAGTAATCCTTTATATAAATCAACATTACCTCCTGTAGGAAATGCTATAATCCCATCCACCTGTTTGGCACGAAGCATATCAATGTAACGTTTCTCTTTAATAGGGTCGTCATCTGCATTGCAGACAATCACGTGGAAATTCGATTCATTGCAAAAATCCTCAATTGCACGAATAACCTGTGTTGAAAAAACGTGTAATATATTAGCAACGATTACACCAATGGTTGAAGTGGATTTTTGCTTTAAGCTTCTAGCTATTATATTCGGGCTGTAACCCAATTCCTCAACTGCCAGTTCAATCCGCTTCTTTGTTTTTTCACCCATATAATCATAGCGTTGATTCAAATATTGCGATACAGTGCTTTTTGACACTTCAGCACGCTTCGCCACATCTGCAATTGTAGTCGTTTTCATATTCTATTCTCCTGAATGGTTCATACTTTTATTTTTACTAAATCGGTTTAGTAAATCGGTTTAGTTAAAGTATAAAGTATATGTAAACGATTTACAAGGTTTTTTTATAATTTATTATCCTTCATGGTATTCACGTATTACGCAGGGATGGCCTTGACCGGGAATGATTTTGATTTTGATAAATTCTATAAAGTGCTACATAAATTACTGGTAAAGAGTGAAGAAGGAGAATGTTGACAGGCACGAAGAAGCCCGCAAAAAAGTAGGTCGTGAGTCTACTTCGATCACGGTATTGAAGAAGGGATGACGAAAATGATGGGCATTGTAGGAACAACAAAACCTGTATTTATCCTAGCACTATTACCCAAAATTTCCCTCATCTCAATGGGATTCAATGATTTTATCAAACTGCAAATCAGAAAGTGAAGACGAACGCAAGCGCAGTGACAACCAATATGATTAAATTTTGAAGACTTGCTTTTTGAAAATTTGATGAACAGGTCACACGGTCACACAAGATGACGATAGGCCATTCCACAGTGATTATGTTCCTCCATGGACCACACTCCTAGTTCGTATTCAGTGTGTGCTTGTCAAACCCGGCAATTTTCTTATAAGCCCCCGTTATATCCTCAAGCTCCTCCTGGGAGATCACATCGTTTAATCCATCAAATCCCTCAGGGGCACGCTCTTCAACGATTTGCATAACATGTTCCGGTCCATTTTTTCGGTTGCTTCTTACAATTTTAGCGGTTGCCGCGAGCCGCATTTCCTCATATGCCTTTAATGCCAGTTTCACACTCGGTTGCTCCTTCATAGCCTTCCCTAATTCTTCAGCATCAAGGATCGCCTGTGAAGCACCGTTTGAGCCAATTGGATACATCGGGTGAGCTGCATCACCTAGTAACGTCACGCTACCGAACGTCCACGCTGGCAAGGGATCGCGGTCCACCATTGGAAATTCATAGACTGCGTTCGTATCTCGAATGAGTCGTGGCACATTCAACCATCCAAAATCCCAATCTGCAAAAGCAGGGGCGAATTTCTCTTTATCTATTTTCCGGTTCCAATCAGCACGGGATGGCATTTCCTCATCTATCGCCAGCTCCGCAATCCAGTTGATAAGCGCACGGTCTCCTGAAGTTTCCGGATCAACCGGATACGCGACAAATTTTTGATCCTGGAACCCGGCCATAATCATCGTTTTGCCTGTCAGGAAAGAAGAAGCCTCTGCAAGACCCCTCCATAAAATCCGTCCGCTGAAGATCGGGTCCCCTTCCTTTGGATAAAAGTATTTACGAACAACCGAATGAATCCCATCCGCCGCAATCAGCATATCCGCATCGTAGGAGCCCACATGCTCTCCTGTCTTTTTATTTTTAAAATGTGCCACTGTATAGTCTGAAAAACTATCAAAGGAAGTCAGATGATGATTGGTTAGCACTGCATCTTCACCTAGTTGCTCCTGTACAGCCTCCAAAAGAAGCATTTGCAGCCTGCCTCGGTGAATAGAATATTGCGGATAATGATAACCTGCATTCACTCCTCTTGGTTCCTGCCAAATCTGTTGGCCGAACTTATTAAAATAACAGAGCTCTGCTGTAGGCAAGCCTATTTTTCCAAGCTTTTCTGCCAATCCAAGTTCCGTCAAAACACGGACGGCATGCGGTAATAGGTTGATTCCAACACCCAGGGCCCGAATATTTTCCACACTTTCAAATACACGGACTTTCACGCCCGTACTGTGAAGCTTAAGTGCAGTCACAAGTCCGCCAATTCCGCCTCCGACGATGATCGCCGTTTTCGTTTTAGACATAACGATTCCCCCATGATGATATATTACACTTTTTATCTAATTCAGATTTTTACTTCCCTTCATTATTACATATAAGTGGGATTTTTCAAGATCACCTTTCCCCTTCCTTCCCCCAAATCCACAATGCAACCTGCAATATCAATGCATCCTGAAACTTCCTCGGATCATACCCTGTTTCCTCAATAATTTTATGAAGCCGATAAATAAACGTATTTCGATGCACATACAACTCATCGGCTCCCTTTTGGATATTAAGATCATTTGCAAAAAAAGCTTCCAATGTACTCGTCTTATTTTCGTCCAAATTTCCCAGCACCCGATAAGAAAACCGCTTTGTGATGTCATCATCGACTTGATAAATTAAAGCTTTTGCTTCAATTTCAGCAAAGGAAATAACCTCTTTTTCTTGTTCACTTATTTTCAATGTTATATCACAGTCCAAATAAGCCTGGCTGAATTCTTCCAACTTATAGAAAGGTAAACTGTAAGCAATTCTAAAAACAACATTTTGTTTCTTCAATACAGTATAAACGCTTTCAATTTTTCGCTTTATTTCCTCACCTTCGAGTCCTGAAGTCGTTATAATTAACCGATTCACATTAATAAATGCGACTATTCCATTTTCATCTCCAATCGTTTCCTCCAATTTTTGAATTAATTTCTGGTTTGTGATCGTCCGTTCTGTTATTTGTATTACCAACGTCGTAAAAGGTTGCTGGAAATCTATTCGAAGCAAACTAAGTCCCCTATCAATATCGGTAAACGAAGGTTCCTTTTTCATTAACTGCTCCATAATCATTTCTTTTGTTCGCTGCTTCCATTCCATTTGTGAGACGACAAATTCCTGCCTAATCATAAGTTCTGTGGTCATCTTCACCAACTCTCCGACATCACCCATTTCAGCAGGATCCCCCGTAATTCCTATGACACCAATTATTTTCTCCTGAAAAACGATGGGGAGATTGACACCAGGTTGTGTTCCTCCTAATGATTCCTGCTTAGCAGAGATGGTTCGAGTTTCCCCGCTTCTAAGAACCTCTAGCGCTCCTTCATGAAAGGATCCTATTCTGGAAGTATCTCGTGTCGCGAT
This sequence comes from Virgibacillus sp. NKC19-16, assembly GCF_021560035.1. NCBI lineage: Bacteria > Bacillati > Bacillota > Bacilli > Caryophanales > Bacillaceae > Virgibacillus > Virgibacillus salidurans. Next base: position 2,816,123 of record NZ_CP074373.1, read on the forward strand.
AATTATCCCTTCCGTATTCATAATATTAACGTTGCGATGTAGACGAATCGACGTTTCTTCCACAATAGAATTTGCAATTTTTTGATTTAACATCTTCATTTTATCTCATCCTTTGGTTATAGCGTATAAATAACAGCTAAAATTCCGCCTTATTTTCATATAGTATAACCATAGACATATATCGTCAAGATTCTTATAATTTATATTAAGCATTGAAAGCGGTTACTGGAGGGGGATTACATGAAAATCATTATCGCACCAGATTCATTTAAAGGAAGTCTTACTGCAATAGAAGCAGCGCAAGCCATAAACAACGGGGTTAAAAAAGCATTTCATGACGCAGAAACGGTGTTACTGCCTGTGGCTGATGGTGGAGAAGGAAGCATGGAAACTTTGGTTGCCGCCACCGATGGGAATATAAAACACCTCCCTGCTGTTGGTCCATTGGGCAATAAAGTAGAAGCAGCTTATGGCGTATTGGGAGACGGAAAAACATGTGTGATTGAAATGGCTACAGCATCAGGGTTAAACCTGGTCCCTGAAGAGAAGCTTTCTCCCTTACAAGCAACTACTTATGGTACCGGACAATTAATTAAACAAGCACTAGATGACGGGTTCTCATCTTTTATTATTGGTATTGGAGGATCAGCAACAAATGACGGAGGAGCTGGAATGTTACAAGCTCTGGGTCTACAGCTTCTAAACAAAAACGGGAAAGAAATCGGTTACGGTGGCGGTGAATTAAATCAAATTAAACAAATTAACATGAGCTCTTTCGATAAAAGAATCAAAGATTGCAACTTTATTATCGCTTCAGATGTACAAAATCCGCTTATAGGAGCAGATGGAGCTTCCGCTATTTTTGGTCCGCAAAAAGGGGCAACAGCTGAAGATGTAGCATTGCTGGATGGAAATCTAACCCATTGGGCGGACAAGGTTGCAGAGATAACTGGTATAACACTACACGGCCTTCCTGGTGCTGGTGCAGCCGGTGGCATAGGGGGAGCATTTCAAGCTTTCTTTCCTTACGTGATGAAACGTGGAATAGACGTGGTCCTGGACTATATAAAACTGGATGAAAAGGTAATGGGTGCTGACCTTGTGATTACCGGAGAAGGTCAGGTTGACAGCCAAACAGCTTCTGGAAAAACCCCGATGGGAGTCGCTCAGGCTGCGAAAAGGAGAGACGTTCCAACAATTATTATTGCGGGGGCTGTTGGAAAAGGGATTGAGGTACTCTATGATTTTGGGGTAATAAGTGCGAACAGTATTATCGACAGACCTATGCCTTTGGAGGAAGCGATTGAACGGGCAGCAGAATTGGTTGAGTTGAGTGCTGAGAAAGTTGTTCGGACTTATTTTTATCAAAAGGTAAACGATAGGTTAAACGTATGAGAGTCAACGTACCCCACTGAGAACCTTGTGATTCTCGTTTCAGTGGGGCTTGAGTTAGCTACTCAGGTCTTCTCGCTACATGCCTTAGACGATTTGACGCTCTGAATAGCAAGCACTGCTTAAGCACTCCCCAAACACTGTTTTTGGTTGGTACTGACGACAAACGATCGTTTTCCCACTTGCACCACCCTTTCGAAAAAGAGCAGTTCTTCCTTACAGAAGAAGCCACCACTCAGAAGAAGCCACCACTCAGATTGCTCTGGCGTGTACTACAAGCCCCGATAAATCGAGTACACATGGATGGTTGACGCACCCACTAAGCTATGCGCTAAGCAACAGCTTTACGTTTTTGTACTTCCAATTTATTTGGCGTTTTAACGTTGAGATTTTCATCTAATACTACAACTTCTGATTTACGCAAAATATTCAATGCCCCGTTAATGTCTGCGTGAATACATTGTCCTGTTTCACTTCGATACAGACCACGATTGATACGTTTACCACGGAATGCGTAGTTCGATTTATCATTTTTCGACCAAACAGGGATTGTATCTTTGTCTAGGAAACTAGCTTTTGATGTATAGCTTTCTTCTTGCTTCACGAAACGAATACCCTCTTTCAAACATTTGTTTTCGATTGCAGCAATCAGCTTATGGAATGGGATTTGAACAAATTTCTGATTGTTCTTTTTCCCTATATTGGACGCTTGTTTCCAACCAGCGTTGTAGCCGACAACAATCGTATCAATGTTGAATGCGTTTACTTTTTTGAAAAGTAATCCCACAACTTGTGAGATATAACCATTGATTTGATTTTCACGTTTGTTCCAGAGTTTCGCCATACGGTTCGTTACGATACGTTTGGAAATACCGTTTTCAATATTTTTCGCTTGCAGATTACTTATCGTTTTGTTGAAGTATTGGTTGATGGACTTTAGTTTTTTGCCATCAATCAAGAACGTATCACCGTGGTTTGTTGCACAACTCATCATTAGGTCTACACCTAAATCGCAACTCAAAGCATTCGTAGTTGTCGTTGGTTGTTTCTTCATCTGAGGGACTTGCATTTCATAAATGTAATGCACCTCAAAGAACCGACCTTTTTGCTTAGGTACGATTTCAATGTATGAGATTTTTTTGTTCAACAAGTTTTTAGGCATACAAATTTTAATAGAACCGAAACGTTTTCGAAATGCCACATTCATCGGAATAGACCAGCATCCATCTTGATCAACTTTTGGAATTTGGTAGATTTCAATAATACGCTTCTCTGTAGCGTAAGAATACTTCGGAAATTTAGGACGACCCGTGAATTCCTCCGGGTTTTCCTTCCATTTTTTCAGCGCTTGAAAAAAGCTCTTCACTTCTGCATACAACGTTCTGCGAATGGCTTGAACGGAGTTTGATTGAACGGTCCAGTAGTTAACATCAGCTCGCATTGCAGCGTCAACTTCTTTTGCGGTCGGAATCTTACCGTTGTTTAAGTAGTTTTGTTTAATCGCATATAATCCAACATTACGCAAAGCCTTTGAGCTATGCGACATACGTTGAAGCAGACGGAATTCCTTAGCCGTCAAGCTACTACGTCCCATATTTTGTTTCTGCGTGAAACGTTGAATGTTTTCGGATTTTTTTTGTTTACGCAATACTTTAACAGGTTTTTTTCTAGCCATTATGTTCACCACCTTTCTCAGCGAGTCAAATAGGATTGTTTCGATAGGCGCACCATCTATTGTCTAATTTTTTTATCATAGCAACCCACTTCTTATCTATGACTATTATATCATTGGACAAAGGACTATGCGAATTTTTGTTCGCCAAAAAGTGAGAAAATACAAGAGAAGTGTTCAGCCTATCGACTGAGGCAATTCATCTCCACCTGTATTATTGGGCTGGCTCCCGAAACACAAATCAGATGGAGTTTTCTTGCCGAAAAGAATAAAAGAGTCGGTATAAAAAGTGCCAGGTGGATTAATGGTCGTTCCGCTTCTTTTAGGGACAACACTAAATACAATTGATCAAATGCATATCCCGTTTGTAATGGATATTCTAAAAGCACTCGGTGCACCAGAAACAGAAGAAGGATATTATGAATTTTTACAAATTGGCGGGTTTTCTCAAGAACTTTTTAAAGACAGTGCACTCGTCCTTATCGCTTTATTCTTATTTTGTGTTGGAAGTCAGATGAATTTAAAAATAGGTGGAAAAGCTTTAAAAAAAGGTGCTCTAATCACCACGTCAAAATATCTTGGCGGCCTTAGTGTTGGAATGGCATACGGGTTTTTCTTTGATCCTTGGAGTGGGATATTAGGGTTATCCACGTTAGCAATTGTAGCCGGAATGACAAATAGTAACAGCGGAATGTATGCTGCATTAACCGGACAATATGGGAATAGACCCGATGTGGGAGGATTGTCCATTCTCGCCATTAATGATGGACCCTTCTTAACACTAGTATCGTTGGGTATTATAGGGACCGCCTTCCCTGTGATTTCCTTTATTGCTGTATTATTACCAATTGGTATTGGAATGATATTAGGAAACCTAGATCCAAAAATACGTGAATTTCTAGCACCGGGGGAAACGATAACAATACCATTCTTCGCATTCTCTTTAGGAGCCGGTATGAATTTGGCAGACTTCTTTAATCCTGCTGTGCTTGCAGGTGGATTAGTTATCGCTGTTTTTACCTTTGTGATTTCGAGTATATTGGGCATTCTTGCATTTAAATTTTTCAAGGAAAAAAGTTATATTGGCCCAATTGCTGAAGCATCTACAGCAGGAAACGCTACGGCAACACCTGCAGCAGTGGCTTCAGCCGCCTCCGTAGCAGTAGGTTCAGGGGCTATGACAGCAGCGGAATACGAAGTGATACAGAATATTGTTCCTATTGCAACGGCACAAATTTCCATATCTACTATCACAACATCGCTACTCTGTCCACTTGGAGTGATTTTGATAGATAGATACCAAAGGAAAAGAGGGATTATTGGTAACCGTGAAGATCTAGGGATAAAGAACGAGAAAAATAGAGAGGAAACGAAACGGGAAGCAAATTAATTCATTTTCATATCAAAATAGTAAGCGTTATCCTATAATAATACTAAATACACTCAAGGGGTGGGATGCAGAATGAACACAGAACTACTCTACGGAAAAGAAGGACTAACCATCGACTTACCGGACGATGCCTATATAATCGAACCAAAAAATCTACCAAAACTGGAAAATGATAAGGAAGCAATCAAAGAACACTTGCGAAACCCAATCGGCTCAGAGCCATTAAAAGAATCGGTGAAAGCCACAGATATCGTATCTATCGTGATCAGCGATATCACCAGACCAACACCGAACCATATTTTAGTACCATTATTAATAGAAGAACTTGATCATGTTCCTCTAGCAAACTTTGTGATAATCAATGGAACAGGAACACATCGCGATCAAACAAGGGAAGAATTTGTACAGATGCTTGGGCGTTGGGTCGTGGATAATATTCGGATCGTCAATAATCACTGCCATGACAAAGATACGCTGGTGAACGTCGGAAAAAGTAAATTCGGCTGCGATGTTTATTTAAATAAGGACTATGTGGAGTCAGACTTTCGAATTGTAACAGGCTTTATCGAGCCACATTTTTTCGCGGGGTTCTCCGGAGGGCCAAAAGGAATGATGCCCGGAATCGCTGGAATTGAGACCATCATGACCTTTCATAATGCTAGAATGATAGGAGATCCCCTAGCGACTTGGGGAAATATGGAAAATAATCCTGTTCAGGATATGACGCGTGAAGTAAATGGAATGTGCAAACCGAATTTCATGTTAAATGTTACATTAAACCGTGAAAAAGAAATCACAGCCGTTTTTGCCGGCGAGCTTTATGAAGCACATGACCGGGGATGCGCATTTGCCAAAGAGCATGCCATGACCCGCTGTGAGGAACGATTTGATGTGGTGATTACTTCCAATTCAGGCTATCCACTCGACCAAAATTTGTACCAGGCTGTAAAAGGAATGAGTGCTGCGCATAAAATTGTAAAAGAAGGTGGATCTATCATTGTCGCATCAGAATGTTCGGATGGCCTGCCCGATCACGGGAACTATTCCAAGATCTTTGAAATGGCAGACAGTCCTCAGGGGCTGCTGGATATGATCAACGACCCGGAATTTAAAATGTTCGATCAATGGCAGGTTCAAAAACAGGCAGTCATCCAGGTTTGGGCGGACGTATATGTATATTCCAAGCTTACGGATGAGCAGGTGGAAGGAACGATGCTGAAACCGACACATGATATTGAGAAAACGATAGAAGGTTTGAAGAGGAAATATGGTGAGGATATGCGGATTGCTGTTTTGCCGTTGGGACCTTTGACGATTCCGTATGTGGAGGCATAGATTGATGGAAAATACTACCGCACTGTTTATCCTGAAGTGCCGTGGTAAAAACGAGGATCATTCATTGACGAATGATCCTCGTTTTAGTGTCTATCTTAAGAAGCATCTTTTTTTCTTTTGTTCGAATCACTTATTATTCTTTGCTTTTTTGTAACTTAAGCAGATCCAGAAAGTGATCGCCATGGGTGAAACGTTCTATTTCTATGTTCCTTTATATAGAACATCATTTATAAGAGATGAAATAGATGATAAAACAAAAAGCGAACCCAGTTATATAAACCTTAATAAATACCTACACTCGCCAGTAAAATAGCTGGTATTAATGATAGTATTGGGAAAACTATGGCTACTACTGCAATATCCCTGTATGACTGTTTATGGGTTAGACCTGTTACAATCAATATCGTTACAATGGCCCCATTATGCGGTAGTGCATCCAATCCACCGGATGCGATAGAAGCGATTCGGTGAAAAGCTTCTGGTGCGATCCCAGATGATATTGCAATCTCATAATATTCTTGACCCAAAGCTTCCATCGTAATACCTAATCCACCAGATGCTGAACCAGTTGCTCCGGACAATATATTTGAAGCAACCGCCATTGAAATAAGTGGGTTTCCTTCAATACCTAGCACATAGTCACTCAACTTCTGGAACCCAGGTACTGCTTGTACCACTGTTCCAAATCCAACCGCTGCCGAAGTATTAATCATTGCCATGACAGAATCAGAAGCACCTTTATTTAACGATGGAACCAGACCTTTAATTTTACCTAATGAAAATATTATAATTAACAAGATCCCTATTAATAAACTAACAACAATATCTAGCTGTATAAAGTTAAGCGCAACAATTACGGATAATAGAGGAAGTACAGAAATGAGGATATGAGGCGGTTTTTCTTTTATTTCTTTACTTAACCCCTTATCTTTTTCCAACTCTTCAAATTCATAGCCTAACCCCTTTAAATTCTTCTCTCTTCTTTTGAGATATAAAATAGAGCCTCCACCCATAACTAAGGAAGCAGCGAGTCCCATAATTGGTGCTGCGGCCGCAGTTGTATTGAAATAATCGGTTGGGATTAGATTCTGAATCTGCGGAGTACCCGGAAGTGCCGTCATTGCAAATGTCATCATCCCTGCTGTAATTGTACCTGGCATCAGTTTTCTTGGAATATTCGCTTGTCTAAACATACTTACCGCTAATGGATATACAGCAAATACAACAACAAACACACTAATACCACCATATGCTAATACTGCCGAAGCCATAACTACACCAATAATTGCCTGCTTTTCTCCAAAAGTTCTAATGATACTTTGTGCTACGGATTGAGCCATACCACTAAATTCCATTAACTTACCAAAGATTGCTCCCAGCATAAATACAGGGAACCAGCTCTTTGTAAAGTCTACAAAACCTTGCATATATGTATTTGTATATGCATCAAGTAAGTCAAGTCCACCAAATAATGCCACAACCCCGGCGCAAATCGGTGCGATCCAGATGATTGACCATCCACGATAGGCTAGAACGATTAATAAGACCAGGCCTAACAGTATCCCTAACATTTGTTCACCTTCCCCTGATTCCGCAAATTCGGATTTTCTTTGTTCAAAGGTTTACAATCGTGCCAGTAAATCTATCAATTATAAACCTATGTGAGAAAATCAGGGCCATCTTCATGGCCCTTCTTAGTTAGCTACTAGGAAAATTAAAGTTAGTTTCATCAGAGTCAGATTGATCAAACCATCTTTCAGAAACTGTTTTTGTTTTTGTAAAGAATCGAGCGGTATCCGGACCAAACATTTGTCCTTCACCAAGTCGTGATTCTTTCCAGCCACCGAAGTTATGATAGCCAACAGGTATAGGAATTGGTACATTCACCCCAACCATACCTACTTCAATTTCTTGCGTGAATTTACGAGCATCACGCCCACTGTTGGTAAATATGGCCACACCATTACCATACTGATGATCGTTGATTAACTGTATCGCTTCTTCAATTGAACCTGCTTCAACGATTGGACGTGCTGGGCCAAACACTTCTTCCTTGTACATATTCATATCAGGAGTAACATTATCTAATAACGTAGCACCAAGATAAAATCCTTCTTTATTTTCCACGTCAGGATTTCTTCCATCTACAACAATATTAGCTCCTTCTTTTACCGCTTCATCAATTGCGGTTAAAATGCTTTGTTTTGCTTCCGCACTTATTACTGCTCCAAAGTCTGCAGTTTCATCATCATAAGATCCAGCTCTTAATTTTGATACTTTTTCTTTTAATTTTTTCGTGAATACTTCTGCTGTCTTTTGTCCTACAGGCATTGCTACGGAAACAGCCATACAACGCTGTGATGCTGAACCGTAAGCTGCACCCAGAAATGAATCAACTGCTTTATCAAGATCTGCATCTGGCATAATAACCATGTGATTTTTCCCGCCACCAAAGGCATTTACTCGTTTATGGTGCTTTGTTCCTGTTTCATAGATATTTTCTGCTACTTTCGTAGAACCTACAAAGCTGATCGCTTCTATATCTTCATGTGTAATGATGGCATTTACCGTATCTTTGTCACCATTCACAACGTTCCAAATGCCAGCAGGTAAACCAGCCTTCTCCCATAGTTCTGAGATTAATAGAGCAGAAGATGGAACTTTTTCAGATGGCTTTAAAATCATCGCATTCCCAACAGCTACAGCCATCGCACTCATTGCAAGCGGTACCATAACTGGGAAATTAAATGGTGATATGCACGTTACAACGCCAAGTGGCTGTTTCATTGAATATGCATTTATTTCCCCACCAACGTTTACAGAATGCTCCCCTTTCAGAATCTGTGGTGCCCCGATTGCTAAATCAACCGATTCTATTCCCCTGCTTATCTCCCCTTTTGCATCAGGGATCGTTTTTCCGTTTTCCTTCCCTATCAACCGCGCTAATTCCTCAGTGTGTTCTACTAATAACTGGCGAAATTTAAAAAGAACTTCAACTCTTTTTCCTACAGATGTTTTTGCCCATTTAGCAGCAGCCTTTTTCGCTAATTGTATGGTTCCATTTACCTCTTCATCTGAAGCATAAGGAACAGTTGCAATTTTTTGACCAGTAGATGGACTATATACATAGCCAAATCTATCGTTCTTTCCTTTTACTTTTTCCCCATTGATATAATGTGTTACTGTATCTAACGTCGCCATTTTCATTTCATCATTCCTCCTGCATAATAATAAAATTTATGAACCTTATTATCTGACTGTTTCTCATAAATAACTATTTAGCTGCTTCTGCTTTTTGTGCTACTAACATAGGGTATACTGATGACATATCTTTATCTGCGTAACCGTCAATATTTAATTCCAAGTGATTTACCAACGACTCACCCAATGGTAATTTTGAATCATATAAATTCGAAACATAGTTTGCCAGTTTTATGTCTTTTAATAGAAGTGCCGTAGTAAAAGCGCCTTTATTATAATCATTTTCGGCGATAAAGTTTTTATAGTTTCTTGTAAATACACCACTTTGCCCTGAGCTTACGTTTACTATTTCATAAACAGTATCGTGATCCAAACCCGTAGCATCTGCGATAGATAAAGCCTCTGCAACAGCCTGGGTATGAATACCAGCCATTAAATTATTAATTAATTTAACAATAGTACCTAATCCATGGTCTTCACTAACGTGGAAAATATTTTTCCCTATAGCTTCTAAATATGGTAATGCGAAATCATACGTTCCTTTGTCCCCGCCAACCATCACACTTAAACTCGCTGCCTCTGCTCCTGATACGCTCCCACTTACCGGAGCACCTAAGTATTGAATATCCTTTTCTAATGCAGTTTTTGCGACTTTTTTATTTAGTTCTGGAGAAATTGTACTTAAGTCAATTAATATTAGTGGTGCTTCTCCATTCTCTATAAGTCCCTCGTTTGCTAAATAAACACTTTCTACAATTTGTGGCGTTGGTAAACTAGTAAAAATGATTTTCACTTCATTTGGTAATGTTGTCGATGTGAACCCAACCTTCCCACCGATTTCAGCGAACCTTTTTTCACTATCCCTGTTTACATCTACTCCGTATACGGTATATCCTGCTCTCAGTAAATTTCTGGCCATCGGAAAACCCATGTTTCCTAATCCAAGAAAACCAACTTTCTTCGTATTCATCAAATCCCCTCCTTTAAACCGCTTTCAATTGTAAAGAAAGCGATATCATTTTTTGTAATAATAAGGTTCTATTTTTAATAAATTTCCAAACGCTTCCGCCTGGGAAAATATATTCTACAAAATAATTGAACCCAATTGTAAAAGTGCTATCAATCATAAAATAATAATTAATCCCCCTTCATTGGGTATACCCACTTCACATACCAAAGTCAAAAACTAAGGTCAAATACCAGGGTCACTGAAAGTCATAACTAAATAATAAATATAAAATTTAAAATAGTCAACCCTTATGTTAAAATTAATTCCATATTTTAAAAATATTATGCTATGCTTAAATACAAAGGAGGGATGAAGGATGTCACCTATGACAGAAAGAAAATTAAAAGCACTGGAGACCAAAAAGGCACTTTTGGAAACTGGTTTAAAGCTTTTTTACAAAAAAGGGTTTGATAATGTAACAGTAGAAGAAATTGCCAAAAGCTGTAATGTGTCTAAAGGCGCCTTTTATGTTCATTTCAAAACAAAATATGATATTTTTGAGGAAAAGTTTAAAGATATTGATAATTTTTATTCTACATACCAACAAAGAATCCCCAAAGATATTAATGTATATCAGAAAATTCTTATGTTCTATGAAGCTCAAATGATCTATTTACGAGACGAATTAGGAAAGGATTTAATAAGAACTGTATATACGAATGCGATGTCACTAACAATTGACAAAAATCATTACTTAGCTAATCCAGATAGAAATCTTTATCAAATAATTTATTCTTTTGTTCAGGAAGGAATTGATAATAAGGAATTTAAGGAAGGAATAACAACTGAAGAAGCATCAAAATTAATTACCAGGTGTATGAGAGGTACAATCTATGATTGGATGATATTTGGCGATGAATTTGACGTTGTAAAGGAAATGACAAATTTCACATCTACCGTTTTGAACGGGTTAAAAAAATAAGTGATGAGATCCCGTCTGCTACTAGGCATTTTGACACTTGGGGTGGACTTTAACCAACTAATTAACGGATTGCTGGGCACGCACTATAGTAAAAACGAGGTTCATTCATTGACGAACGAACCCTGTTTTAGTGCGATGCTTAAGAAGCACCTGTTTCTATTTTTTGCTTTGTCTTCCATCTTTACATTGAATGTAAAGTTAATCTTTTTCACCCTCTATAAACAAATATCCGATATCTTTCACTTATTATTCTATAGATGAAACACTTTTCTCCCTATTCGCTTTGCTTTTTTGTAATTTCAGGAGATCCAGGAAAGAATCGTCTCGCGTCTTAATTGCTTTTTCACCATGATCATCATAATTGTAAAAACCTTGATTTGTTCGAATGCCATGATGCTCATTCTCCACCATTTCCGATAAGAAAGAGGGAACATCTCTTGTATTTGATAGATCTTGCATAATGTTGCCAACCATCGCTTGTGTTGTTTCCAAACCGGCTAAATCCTGACTTTCCATCGGACCGCAGAAAGCCCACTTAAAGCCCATACTTCCTTTCATAGCGATATCGATATCCTCAGCAGTGGCTACTCCTTCTTCGATTAAGTGGAATGCCTCGCGAAGCATAGCTACTTGAACACGGTTGACGATAAATCCTGTAATCTCTTTATTTAGAACTACTGGAGACTTTCCGATTTCCTTCATTAAATCATAGGTTGTATTTACGACATTTTCAGTTGTTTTCTCAAATTTAGCGATTTCTACAATTGGTACAAGTTGTGGTGGGTTAAAAAAGTGAGTAATGATAAATCTTTCCGGATGCTTTGCCCTCTGCGTTAACTCTTCCAATGGGAACGTAGAAGTATTGGACGAAATAATCGTTTTATCAGAGACTGCGCCTTCAATGATTTCATACGTTTCTAGTTTTTGTTCAAGAACTTCCGGAATGGATTCCAGAATGAAGTCCGTATCCTGAATAGATTCAAGCAAATCTGTGGTATATGTGATACGTACTAATGCCTGTTCCATTTCATTTTCGGTCAGCATTTCTTTTTCGACCATCATTTTAAAGCTGTTTGTAATAAGTTCTCGCGCTTTTTCCAGAGATGTCTCGCGTCTGGCTCGAATACATACATTTTTTCCAGCTTGGGCAAATAATTGAGCCGCACCATGTCCCATAACCCCTGCTCCAAGCACCGTGATATTTTTCATTTTAATACCCCTTTTCGTGATTAATGTTACATGAGTTACGTGAGTACTGTTGCTTTTAATTTTGGCAGTTAATAAAAAAGACGACGCAAGTGCTTGTTGATTTCCGCTACGGACCGTTGCTTTCCGCGGGCACGGCTTCAGCCTCCTCGCGGAAGACCACCGCTGCGGGGTCTTCAGACTCGTGCTGTTCCCGCAGGAGTCAACGGTCCTCCGCTCCAATCAACTATCATAAATTGCGCCGCTATTTTGTGATTGAATGAACTATGTTGCTATGTTCATACCAGCGGAGGAAATACATGGTGACTCCTGCGGGAGGAAAGGCATAGGTGAGACTCGAAGTGCGCCAGCACAAGGAGGCTCACCAGCCGCCCGCGGAAAGCGAAATGTATTTCCGTAGCGGGGAAAAGCATCAATTTTAATTTCAAGTTACGTCGCATTCTATATCTTTAGTATTAAAAACAATAAACTTATAAAAAACAACCTAAACAAAACACCCCTCACCATCACTACGATCAAAGTACCAACCAAAGCCATAGTGTGGTGATCAGGTGCATAATCATTACAGTTCCTAAAAACCCACATCATTGAAACTTACTTAGATTATAAGAAGAAACCCTACTCTTGATGTGAATCCAAATCCTTGTCCACCATTAATTCAGGAAGTCGCAAATGCTACCAGGCAAGGCAGGAACGTCTCCTACTCAAAAAAACTCTCAGCCTTTTCCAAATATACTTCTTGTGCAGGATTTAAATCATGTTCATCCACGATAGCATCGACTGGACAAGCAGCGACACAAGCACCACAATCAATACATGTATTTGGGTCAATTAAAAATTGGTCATCACCCTCTTCAATACAATCGACCGGGCAAATACTAACACACTCTCCTGATTTTTCATTAAGACACGGTTCCGTTATAACAAATGCCAAGGTTATCCTCTCCTTTTATTCTTGTTGCAAGTGTTTCACTTACACTTTATCTATCTATTTGTATTTCTACATATACTGTTCTTTATCTAAATTTAAAAATTGCAATGCATTTAGACCATGGATTTGGTCCTTTTCTCCGTCACTTAATGTTGTCAATTGATCAACGACTTTTCCGGATGGGACTTCACGTAATAAAAATGGATAGTCGGAACCTGCTATGATCTGGTCCACTCCAAACCGGTCAATCATAAATTGTAAGTTATTTTCGTCGTAAACAAGCGAATCATAGTAAAGAAGTTTCGCATAGTGACTTGGTGGCTTCTCCGTTTTTCTGATTTGCGGCCACACATTCCAGCCCTTATCCATTCTTGGTAATAGATATGGCAGGGATCCACCGCCATGTGCAAAGCATATTTTTAAATTTGTATATTTATCTAGCATTCCACTCATAATAATACTACCTGCTGCTAAAGCTGTTTCTGAAGGCATACCGACCATATACATGAAATTATGGCGCGGCATCCGTTCTCCTCCTAATGTTTCCCAAGGATGAACAAACAATGGAACGCCCTGTTCATTTGCAGCCTCAAAGAATCGTTCGAGTTCTGGATCATCTAAATTCTTACCGTTCACATTACTACCGATTTGAACCCCTTTTAATCCTAAATCATGAACCGCTCTCTTCATTTCTTTTATGGCTATATCTACATCTTGCAGTGGAACGGTACCTAAACCGATAAACCTTTTTGGATTTTCCTTAGCGATGGATGCGATGAAGTCATTTTGAAATGTTGCCATTTCTAATCCTTGTTCCGGATCTGACCAATAGCTGAATGTCACCGGTATTGGTGATAATACTTGGATATCAATTCCTTCTTCATCCATATCCTTTAAGCGCTTTTCTGCGTCCCATGCTTGATCCGTTATTTCCCTGAATTTCTTGCCCTTGATCATAATATTGGCCCCACAATCACATGTTTTCTCTAAAATAGGCCAACGATCATCCCCATATTTTTCGGCTAAATCCAAAAATTCCTCTGATATAATATGCGTATGAAAATCAATTTTTAAGTTACGTTGCACAAATGAACTCTCCTAGCATTCCTGATTTTGAATGAGAGATAGACGAATTGTTTCGTCCATCTCTTCTATCTTTATTCCCCTATTTTCACGCCATACGTGAAATAGGTTTCCGGTGGTGTGCTTCCCCACATCTCAAGACCTAATTGGCCGATACCGGATCCCCATTCAATTGGTTCCCAATCCGGGGAGAAAATTAAGAATCCACCTGTCCATATTTCTATTCGATGACCAGAAGGCTCAAAGACATAGATGAATTGCGCACCACTTGTTCCATGCTTACCAGGACCCCACTCAATTTCAATATCATTTTCTGCCATGATGTTTGCTGCACGGATAAGTTCATCCGGAGAATCCAGGTAATAAGCTAAATGATGAAAGGATGCTCCATTTTGATTGGAGTTCCGCATGAGCGCCATTTCATGTGCAATATTCGTTCTACTCAACCATGAACCTAAGCGAACGTCTTCTTTGTTCTGAATATAGTAGCGATGATGAATACCAAGTAGATCCGTCCACCACTCTTGTTCTTTTTTCACGTCATTAACCATCATATTGACATGGTCAAAGCGACGAGGTGAGACGCCTCTAAAGCTGTATTTACTTGGATGGCTCGGTAATTTTGACTGCAGTTTTGGATCATCCGTTACGAACAGTTCTTTCTCCCAGTACAGTTCAACCGGAAATCCGGCAGGGGATTTAAATTGAATCATGTCACCCAATGCTCGCTTCTCGCCACCTGCTACCCATATAAAGTCAATATTCATTTCTTTTAATTGCTTTTCAAATAGCTTTAGTGATTCCTCCGTGCTTACACGCCAACCCATACGATTGACTTCGGATACATTGGATGCTCTTAGAACCAACGTATAATCATCAAAGTC
Source organism: Virgibacillus sp. NKC19-16 (assembly GCF_021560035.1). Lineage (NCBI taxonomy): Bacteria > Bacillati > Bacillota > Bacilli > Caryophanales > Bacillaceae > Virgibacillus > Virgibacillus salidurans. The sequence goes on from NZ_CP074373.1 coordinate 2,831,148, forward strand.
CTGCCAAGCTCTTAGGTAAGCACGATCCCCGTCTGATTCTGTTAATACAAGACCCATTACCTCTGTGAAAAACCATAATGATTGATCAAAATTTGTGACACTAATTTCGACATGCCCGATATGCGCAACCGTTCGTAAATACGTTTCCAATCTCTCTTGTGCAGATTCCTTATTAATTATTTCTTCCTTCGTTTTAGCCATGATTTAACCTCCATATTTAGTTTTTCAGTAGGTAGCTACCTTTTCCTTCTTTTTTTTCTTCTTCTCCCTGCTCATAATGGATGTACTATGAGCAGTGTGTAGGGATGCTGTTGGGTCCATATAGACGATTGCATTACTTACCGCTATAGGAGCCTCACCAAATCCGGTGGCCATTAATTTAACCTTGCCCGCATATGTGGATATATCTCCAACGGCATAGATACCTGGTACCGTCGTTTCAGCTTTTGAGTTTGCTAGAATTGAGTTGTTTTCTATCTCTAAACCCCAGTCATTGATCGGACCTAAATTGGATATGAAACCATAATTCACGATATAATCATCCGCTTTTAGTTCCATATTTTCATCGCCCTTTGCTTGTTTAAGCTTAATGGTATCAATCCGGCTCTCCCCTACTATTTCTGTAGGAATAAACGGGGTGAGGACATCAACCGAAGACTCCTGCATTAGCTTCACCGTATAATCATGCGCTCTGAATCGATCCCTCCGGTGAATAATGGACACCTTTGATGCTACATTTTCTAACATTAAAGCCCAGTCCACTGCTGAATCTCCTCCACCAAATATACAAACATCCTTATTTTCAAAGTCCGTTAAGTTTTCAATACGATAATGCAGGTTCTTTCCTGCAAATCGATCTTCATTTTCCAAATTCATCGTTCGTGGTTTGAAGGCTCCATTGCCGGCAGTAATAATAATCGTTTTCGAATAATGTGTTTGCGCACTTGTTTTTATCGTAAAAATACCATCTTCCTTTGTTACCTCTTTTACTTCTTCATTTAAGCAAACATCATTTTCAAATTGATTCATTTGTTGCATCAATCCATCTACCAGATCACTCGCTTTTATCTTTGGGAAGCCAGCTACATCATACACGTATTTATCCGGATACAATGCGGCAAGCTGTCCACCTAATTCTGGTAAACTCTCAATTATTTTCACACTTGATTGGCGCATGCCTGCGTAAAATGCCGTAAATAAACCTACCGGGCCTCCACCTATAATGGTCATATCATATATTTCGTTTTCATTAATGATGCTAGCCACCACCTTTCACTTCTTGACGCGATCCTTTATAGAATTAAACTAATTTTCCCGTGAGGTCTCAAGCTATCTAAATGTAAGACAACCTTTTTACTTTTAATCTTAATTTCATCGTCCTGCTCGACAAGTTCATACGTGTGCTTCCCGATGAACGTGTCCATCACTTCTCTTTTCGTTCGGTGGATTGTAAAATTACACTCCACTGTAATGACATCTGAATCCAAATTACTCACCAAAATATTATTATAATTATGGACCGTGGTAGAGTGTGGATACTCGACATGTGCCTCTTTTTTCAGTAACCTTTCTGCTCGCTCCTGAAGTCGATCCCGATTATCATGTGCATAGAATAACGACTTTGTTGCACTCGCTTCCGGATCACCGATAGGCGGTATCTTGTAGGTGCCATCATCTGTAAACAATGCAGCCCACTCCTTTAATCTCCACTCATCCAATATTTTGGCTTCCGTATAAAGAAAATCAACCACATCTTGACGTGTTATCGTTTTTACAGTCATTTCTGAGCGACCTCCTTCTCCTTATTCAACGATGCTTGGATTCTAGCATTATATTGCCTCCAGAAATTCCTCATTTGAACTTCATCTGTTGCTAGCGCGTTCCCTTCTCCTCGTACCATCCCTTTGGAAATGTCATTCCACTCAACTTCTTCGTTATTGTTATAGGCTTCTTGACATAATTCCAATGCCTCGTTATCATCTGGTGTCGCGAAACCAGCTGGGCCTAAGAACTCTAAGAAGTTATTATTTCTCGCCATCCGATGTGCCTCATTTTCGCCCTTAGGAGCTAATGAATAGCCGGATACTTCGATATAGCCAGGGGATGTTGGATAAAATGTTCTTGCCGTGACAGCCATAATGTCATTAATGACCAGATTAGGAAATATCACAATATTACGGTTGTAGTTGGCGATTCGATCTGCACGTTCTTCACCAAAGCGTTCAGCAAGTTTAACTTTCATTTCCTCCATATCGTTTTTTAATTCTTCATCCCAGATTGGCGTCCATTGTGCAACAGGTCTTCCCCAAGGAGCCACGTATTCAATAACACCATGACCATTGTCGAGTTCCACGCCTTCTCCTTCTAATTGCACACGTTTTAAATTTGGATCTTGATCTTGCTTAATATCAAAATACGTCTTATGCGTAGGCATTCCGTGATATAAGTCAACACTGTTTTCAGCTAATAGCTTCCAATTCGCTCTTACGCTGTATTCCTGTATGCCACCTAGCGCTTCTAATCCGTATTCCGATTGATCGACTACCAGGTCAATGTATTCTTTCGCATTCCCTAAATATTCATCTAATGAAATAGCGTTTTCATCAAAGTTAACAAACACAAAGCCACGGTAGTTTTCCACTCTATTAACCGCTTTCATATTCTTCGTGCCATCATTATTAAAATCCTCAGGAAAGCCATCTTTTCCAGGCATACCTACTAACTCACCATCATTTTTAAAACTCCAAGCATGATAGAAACAGCGGAAAACTCTTGAATTTCCTTCGTTCTCCCTGCAAACAAGCGCACCACGGTGTGGACACGTATTGAAAAGCGCCCGAATTTCACCGTCCTGACTTCGTACAAATAGTAAATTGCGCCCGCCTACTTTTTTCCGCCTGTAATCCCCTAACTCCGAAATTTCTGTTTCATGACCGAGGAACAACCAACATTTATTAAAAATTTCAGCCCGTTCCCTTGCCAGTATTTCTCTATCTGTAAATACACTACGGTGAACAAGAAACTCACTCTTTTCTACGTTGTCCCGTATAAATTGATTCATTTTATACCCTCCATTTATTGTTGAAGCCTTCTTCCATTTGCGTTATTAATTAAAATTCAAATCTGTCAGCGTTTGCATTTATTCAGCTTTCATCACCACTTTGTAATCACTTACATTATTCAGCAAAAATCCCCCCTTTAATGTAAATCGGATATTAAATTTATGAACTTGCTTTTAATTTATTTGTTACTTTTAATTATAAAATCCAATTTTGTTAGATACAAATTGGATATTTTTTTGTTTTCCTACTAATTTAAAAAAATAATTTATAGCCATTTTTTAAAAGTGTAATCCTTCTGTCAATTTGTTTGACAGTCTGATGTATTTTGACATATACTTATAGGATGGAACCGCTTTCTTATTAAACTAGCGATCTCAGGAGGAAACAAGATGAATGAAAGCCAATTACAGACTTTCCTTACGGTAGCCAAGTATAAAAGCTACTCCAAAGCTGCAGTTGTCCTTAATGTCACGCAACCAACCATTACATCACGGATAAAAGCTTTAGAAGACATCTTGCAATGTGAACTTTTTACGAGAATTGGACATGAAATATTCTTAACCAAAGAAGGTAATATGTTTATAGATTATGCGAATAATATTTTGATCTATATTACACATTCAAAAGAAATTACAAACATGGTTAAAGATCCGGTTGTAAAAGTCGGCTTTTCCCCGGGATACGCTTACTCTTTTATCATCGAGCTTTTAAAAACGATTAAATCAATTGGTGAAATAGATATTCAGGTGATCGAAGGCCATGATTCAGTCAGTTTAAATGAAGGCGTTTTATCCGGAGAAATTGACTTAGTCTTTACGAGAGAAGTTCTGGTAAATAATCATGACGTTATGTCAGAATATCTATTTGATAATAATCTAGTACTGGTCCTCCCAACCAATCATCATCTATGTAGCAAACAATCGCTAAACATAGAAGACTTAAACACCGAGACGATCATAAGTTATAGGCGAAATTCCGCATTATGGAAGGAAATTGATAAAGAACTTATCGCTGCAAGAAATGTAACACGCATTGACGTTGATAATAATGAAATGCTTCTAAAAGCTGTTGCCAATGAGATAGGGATTGGCATTATACCTGAACTGGGCATTGATACAAGATATGAAACGGAAGTAGAAATCCGGGAAATAAGTAACATTTATAACATACCAAATAAGGTCTATGTCCAATACCGAAAAAGTTCCCAAATAAGGAACCTCGCTAAGAAGATTATTTACTCGATTATCCATCATAAATATGCAGAAGCTTATTGAGGAGCGTGGGGGAGGCCTTTGCGCTTCTTTGTTGCGTATAGAGGAAGTAAAAAGGACAGAGGGACAGGATCGGAACCTGTCCCTCTGTCACCGTCTAGCTTTTAACAGGGCTTTTTACATTAGGCGTCCCGTATTTAAAGTAAGAGTCCGGTAATGGTGCACCATAATGAATGATCGCTTTTTCAATCTCATTTCCTTTCCACATACGTGGTTGCCATTCCGGATCAAAAATCAGATAGCCGGAATCACCAAAAAGTTCAATGCGGTTGCCGCCCGGTTCGATCACATACATGCACAATGCCTGGGAGACTCCATGCTTAAGTGGTCCTGCTTCAATTTCGATTCCGTGTTCCGTTAAAACATCAGCTAAATCATGCAAATGCTGTGGGAACCCATACCAGAATGCCACATGATGCAACTTTCCAAGTCCTTTTTCTGATGTTCCTGTATCCGCCATATAAGCCAGTTCATGAACCAATGGACTTACACTTAACCAAGCACCAATTTCATCGCCATCATCTTTCACGACATGCTCACGCAATCTGAATCCAAGGTCATTCATCAAATGCTCCTTATTGCGATTAACATTGCTTGACATCAAATTAACATGATCAATTCGCCGAACTGGAATACCGGTTAACGGACGTTTTTCAGGGCGGCTCTTAAGCGTCGTCCTGTTGCTGTCGTTGCTCTGATAATAATCAACATCCCATAAAATCTCCATATTGTGATTATCCGGTGTGACAAATTGATATGCAGCTCCATGTCCGAGATCGCCGTCAATCCATCCTTTGCCGGCGCCGGATTTTTCAAGGTCCTTCACGCGGCGTTCCAGTGCATCTTTGGAGCTTGCCCGCCAGCCGACATGTCCCAAACCAGCTTCATTCCGCTCCGTTACTTTCAATGTATGGTGATAATGGTCCTCATAAGAACGGAGATAAACCGACTGCCCTTCTCTTGCCACCTCTGACATGCCCAATAACTTTTTGAAAAACCACAAGGTTTGATCCGGTACCGCTGTATAAATCTCCACATGAGCCAACTGCGCAACGTCAAATTTCTTTAATTCTTGTTCCAGCATTATTAATTCCCCCTTAAATAATATAGATATTATCTGATAACGCTTCCAAACATTTTCAACAAATATGTGCATACAATGACTGCACATATTATAAATAATTCTTAATAGTAATGGTAAACTGTTTTTTCATTTAAATTAACCCCTTTGTTCTTCTATAAGCAACACATTTAAAAATTTCAAATCTTTTTTACTAGCAGTAAGCACAGTGGCGGTTCTCCCGCTTCCTCATAAGCGAACAGGAAGCAAGCGAGCCGTCCCAATGCTCCCCCACCAGCATCATCTCCCTAAATTCTCTGCGGAAGTCCCACCAATAGACCAATGTGTTTTAGGCACCTCATGCACAATAACACGTACATTTTCTTTCGGAGCATCCAGTGATTCACTGACTGCTTCGGTTACATTTTTCATCATTGCTTCGATTTTTTCAGGAGGTCTTCCCTCCATAATTTCTACATTTATAAGTGGCACATATTTCACTCCCTCTATTATTCTTTTACGAAAAAGGATACATCGCCTAATCCGCCGTATTTCGCATTGACAAAATCACCAGGAGACAGTCGAACTGCTGCTGTGATGCCACCGGATAAAATGGGTTGGCCTGCTTTTACTTTTTCTCCCTTTTTAGCTAGCATATTAGCAAGTCTTGCAACCGACTTGGCTGGATGATTTAGTACAGCGGCACCTGCTCCCAATGATTGAACTTCTCCGTTTATGGATAAGGTTACACCAACAACGTCCAGTTCTAATTCCTCTGGTTTTCTCAAATACGTTCCAAACACGGCCCCTGCTGCAGAAGTATTATCTGCAATAACGTCTGGCAATGTAAAATTGAAATTCTCATAGCGGCTATCAATGATCTCAATAGCTGGAAAAACATATTCCGTTGCCCGTAATACATCTAGTGTGGTAATACCTGGTCCTTCTAAGTCTCTGCTCAAAATAAATCCGATTTCAGGTTCTACTTTTGGATGGATATAATCAGAGATGGCGATGGAATCCCCTTCTTCGACAACCATATTATCGAATACATAGCCATAGATTGGATCATCGACGTCCATTTGCTTCATTTTAGCCTCACTGGTAATTCCCATCTTCGGCCCGATAATTTTAGATCCTTCTTCCAATTTTTGACGAATTAGTTCTTCTTGAACAAGATACGCCTCGTCGATGGAAAGTTCCGGATATAAATCTGCAGTAATTTTTATTATTTCCTGTTTTTCTTTTTCTGCATGGTGCACATAATTAGCAAGCTCTTTGATTGTATTTTGATCCATACTGTTCCTCCTGCTTACGACTTTAGTCTTTATTTTTTGGCAAGTTCAGCTGCAACATCAATGATCATATCTTCTTGCCCACCAACAATTTTACGTTCACCTAGTTCTACTAAAATATCGCGAGAATCTACGGAGAATTTCTCTGCAGCTCGATTGGCATGTAAGAGAAAACTAGAATAAACACCGGCATACCCCATTGTTAAGCTATCGCGACCAATTTCTTGAGGTTTTGGCAATATGGGTGCGACAATGTCTTCTGCTACATCCATGATTTTGTACAGATCAATCCCTGTTGGAATTCCGATTTTTTCAAGCACAGTAACTAATACTTCTGTTTGCGTATTTCCTGCTCCTGCACCCAAACAGCGGATACTTCCATCGAGCCTCGTAGCTCCTTCTTCCATCGCTGCTAAGGTATTGCCCATCGCTAGGGACAAGTTGTTGTGACCGTGGAAACCAATTTCTACCGTTAATGCTTGACGAAGCGCTCGGATTCTCTCTTTGACTTCATGTGGAAGTAAAGCACCTGCTGAATCTACAACATACACCGTATCTGCACCATAGCTTTCCATTAATTTCGCCTGTTCTACTAACTTTTCGGATGAAACCATGTGGCTCATCATTAGGAATCCAACCGTTTCCATTCCTAATTCCTTGGCCGTTTCTATATGCTGTTTCGAAATATCTGCTTCTGTAACATGTGTAGCGACTCTAGCCATTTTTGCACCAAGTTTTGCCGCTTCTTTTAAATCCTCAATAATCCCAATTCCTGGCAATAATAATACCGCTATTTTTGAAAAATCAGCTGCAGATACGGCAGCTTCAATTAATTTCATTTCATCTGTTTTCGATAAGCCATATTGTAAGGAGGATCCTCCTAGCCCATCTCCGTGAGAAACTTCAATATAAGGAACACGCGCCTCGTTGAGTGCTCCTACAGTTTTGGTTACTTGATCGACTGTATACTGATGACTTACCGCATGACTCCCGTCTCTAAGTGCGACCTCTGTAATCTTAATACCTGTTTGATTAGACATACGCTTCCTCCTCTCTTATACGTTTTCAGCCATTTTATTTACGCGATTCTTCGCAAATTCCTCCGCTACTTTTACAGCGGCAGCCGTCATAATATCAAGATTTCCGGCATATTTTGGCAAATAGTGCCCTGCTCCTTCAATTTCAAGGAATACCGTTATCTTATTTCCATCAAAAATAGGTTCGGTTCGCAGGTTATATCCGGGGACATAGCCTTGAACCTTTTTCACCGTTTCTAAAATGGAATTCGTAATCTTTTCTTGATCCATAGTGCCTTCCTCGACAATAGCATGCACCGTGTCACGCATCATGATTGGTGGTTCGGCAGGGTTTAAGACGATAATCGCTTTACCCTCTTTCGCTCCCCCTACTTCTTCGATCGCTTTTGCGGTTGTTTCGGTAAATTCATCAATGTTCGCTCTCGTTCCTGGTCCAGCACTTTTACTTGCAATGGTTGCAACGATTTCTCCATATTCCACAGCTGCAACTTGATTAATGGCATCTACAATTGGAATGGTTGCCTGCCCACCACATGTAATGAGATTGACATTTTCCGCCTCGAGATGTTCGCCTAGATTTACGGTTGGTGCAATAAATGGACCGATTGCTGCAGGTGTTAAATCTAGTATTTGTTTACCTAGTTGTTTTGCTATTTTCGCATTATGCATATGCGCTCCGGCGCTTGTTGCGTCAAAAAGAACATCTACTAATTCGGGATGATCTTTTAGGCCGTCAATGCCAGTGTCAAATGTTTGCAGTCCTAAATATTTGGCATGATTCAGCCCCCTTGACTCTGGATCGATCCCCATAACGGTCGTTAATTCCAGTACGTCCGAGTTGGTTAATTTCACCATTAAGTCTGAACCAATGTTTCCGGTTCCAATAATTCCAACTTTCACTTTATTCATCTGAACCCTCCTCACTCTGTGAATGAAACATGTACTTCCCCTAGTTCGGCAAATTTCGCGTGAAAATGATCTCCGGGTGCTGCTTCCATAGCGGCTGACAATGCGCCAGATAGAATAACTTCACCTGCTTTGAGCGTAATCCCGTAGGTTGCTAGTTTATTAGCCAACCATGCAACACATTTTGCCGGATCTCCTAAAGCTGCTGCACCAACACCTGTATTTTGCAAGACATCATTTTTGTAGAGCACCATTCCCATTTGCTTTAGGTCTACATCTTCAATTTTTTTGGGTCTTCCACCAAGTACATATAATCCAGATGAAGCATTATCTGCCACCGTATCCGCTAGTGTAATTTTCCAATCTTTAATACGACTGTCTACAACTTCAAGCGCTGGGACAACAGCATCGGTTGCTTTCAGTACATCTAATGTCGTTACATTTGGCCCAACTAGATCGTCTTTTAAAATAAAGGCAATTTCTCCTTCTACTTTTGGCTGCAGGACACGGTCAGCTGAAATCTTTCCGCCATTTTCAACTTTCATCTGATCTAATAAATGTCCATAATCCGGTTCGCCAACGCCTAACATTTCTTGCATCGCCTTGGAAGTCAAGCCGATTTTTTTTCCCGTTATTCGTTGTCCGTTTTTAACATTTTGATCAATCGTGTGTAACTGTACCTGATAGGCCTCATCAACGGAGAGATCAGGATCCAGCTCCGTAATTGGCTGAACCCCTTCACGTTTACTCCAAGCATTTGCTAAGTGTTTCGCATGACTTGCCGTTTTCGTCGTGTATTCGGTTTTCATTTAAGATCCCCCTACATTTTAAGCGTAATATTCGTTAATTCAGAGTAGAAATCAAAACTGTGAGCTCCACCTTCACGGCCAATACCACTATGTTTCATCCCTCCGAATGGTGTGCGTAAATCGCGTAGGAACCATGTGTTTACCCAAACGATACCAGCTTCGATTTTTCCGCTGAAACCGGTGGCGCGTTTAACATTACTAGTCCATACACTTGCACTTAAGCCGTAGTGCGTATCATTGACTTGTTCCAGTACTTCTTCTTCTGTATCAAAAGGAACAACGGTTACAACCGGGCCAAAGATTTCTTCGCGTACACATCTTGAATTTTTTCCTAAACCTGTAATAATCGTTGGTTCAACGAAATACCCTTTGTCAAATCCTTCAGCGGCCTTCCCGCCTGTCAAGAATGTTCCGCCTTCTTCTTTCGCAAGATCCAAATAGCCAAGCACTTTATTATAGTGTTCTTCACTTACTAATGCGCCAACCTTTGTATCTGCATCGAACGGATCACCGACAACGAGTTCTTTTGCTTTTGCTGAAAAACGTTCCAGAAATTCATCGTAAATCGGACGCTCCACATAAATTCTTGAACCACAGAGACAAACTTCGCCTTGATTAATGAAACTAGAACGAACAGTTGTATCAATCATGTCTTCCATGTCCGCATCTGCAAAAATAACGTTTGGATTTTTGCCACCAAGTTCAAAGGATAATTTTTTCAATGTTGGTGCTGCAGCCTTCATAATTTCAGTTCCTGTTACCGTTTCACCCGTAAAAGCAATCGCATCCACATCATCATGGGAAGAAAGCGCCGCTCCTGTATCACCAAATCCATGAACCATATTCACCACGCCATCCGGTACACCAGCATCCTTACAGATTTGTCCGAGAACAGTTGCTGTTATTGGGGTCACTTCAGATGGTTTCATTACAGCTGTATTACCTGCTGCAAGAGCTGGAGCTAATTTCCACGTCATAAGGAATAATGGTAAGTTCCATGGATTAATAAGCCCCACAACTCCCACTGGACGGCGAATCGCATAATGAATCGCTATATCATCTTGCTCGTAAGCTTCCGTACCTACTGAAGTCATATAGTCAGCAAAGAAATAGAAGTTATTCGCTGCACGATCAATATCAACATTCGTGGAGAGCCATAATGGTTTACCCGTATCTAAGGATTCGAGTTTCGCCAATTCATCTTTTCTTTCCAAGATCAAATCACCAATTTTACGGATGATGTTGGAGCGCTTTCTGAGCGGCATATTCTTCCATTCGCCATTAAGTGCCGTTCTGGCAACACTTACCGCTTGGTCAACTTCTTCTTTCCCGCCCTTTGCAATATTTCCTAACACTTCTTCCGTTGCTGGATTCACATTTTCAAACGTTTTGCCATTGGATGATTGTACATATTCGCCATTAATGAAATGCGAACAATCCATTACCTTCTTTTTCGTTTCGGTTTGCATAGAGAAATCCTCCTTATATTTTTCTGAAACGTATACATTATTTCCGATGATTATAGCTTAGGTGAATGTATGCTGAACACTTTCCTTCTTCATCAACATATTTTCATTGTAAAAGCGATGTAAAAACTTTAAAAGGTGACAGTTCCTACATACGCAACAAAATAAAAATTCTTTTGCTTGAATTTACTAATTACTATTTAGAAAGCGATAACAATGGTATATACTTAATATATTAGGATGGATAAAACGCTCCATTTCTATGTTCCTTTATATAAAACATAAATTTATAAGAGGTGAAATAGATGGTAAAGCAGAAAAGCGAACCCCAGATTCTTTCATCGGTTACCAATGCATTACGTATTCTAAAAAGTTTTTCAACATTTGAACCAACAAAGAAGGTTAGCGAGTTAGCCGAATCATTAGGATTAGCGAAAAGCACCGTCAGTCGGCTACTGACAACACTTGCCAGTGAAGGATTTGTTATCAAAGATGAAAAGACCCAAGCGTATCGATTAGGAATATCTGTACTCACGCTTGCGGGGATTGTAACGAACAATTTAGATATTCATAAAGAAGCCGCCCCAGTTCTGCATAAATTAGTAAATGATACTGGAGAAACGGCACATTTAGCTGTGATGGATGGCCTCGATACAATTTATATTCATAAAGAGGAATGTTATCATCCGGTTCGTATTTTAACGCACATTGGGAGGCGGAACCCTTCTTACTGTACCAGTTCAGGCAAAGTTCTACTTGCCTTTAGCGGGGATAACGTTGTAGAAGATATCATTAATCAGGGGTTAGTTTCCTACACAGAGAATAGCATCACCGACCCTAACGTACTTCGGAAGGAACTAGACATGATTCGTGAAAAGAACTACGCCGTCAGCACAGAGGAATTAACAGAAGGAACGAAATCAGTCGCCGCACCAATACGAGATTATACAGGAAAAGTAGTCAGCGCCATTACCGTTGTGGGACCAATCCAACGCATGAAAAACTATAAAATACGTGATATAGCAAAAAAGGTCACCCACGCCGCAAAAGAAGCATCAGAGCGTTTGGGGTATGATGAGAGGTACTTATAGGGGAGAAGCATGGGGACGGTTCTTTTGCTTCCTTTTTATTACTTGTGTCTGAATTTATATGATTCCGACTTCAACTTCAACCGATGTGGTTAACGTAAGTTTATTATGCCAACTGGATTGATTGACACAACAAAAACTATAATGGCGTACAGGGACAGAGAGACAGGAACTGAACCTGTCCCTTCGTCCCTACACCTAACATTATTTCATATTTAGATGTTGATTTAGCAGTTTAAAATGTTCTTTAACTTTCAATCGCTCCAAATCTCCTATTATTATAAATCTTTCTTTCGCTCTTGTTACAGCTACATTCAATAAGTTTGGCTTCTGGCATATCCAATTGGCCGCACCTTCCTGAGTCTGATCGGTTCCACAAACAAATAATACGGTTTGGGCTTCTTTCCCTTGAAACGTATGTACAGTGCCAATATTATATTTCATCCAATGATCCAACTTCTTTTTCTCAAATCTTCTCTGCTTCAAATGAGACCTTAATAGTTCTCTTATTTCATTTCTAACTTCTGTAAACGGTGTAATGATATATAAATCAGGCAAATCTTCAGATTCAGTGTTTTGATCAATTGCTTTTCTTACGTAATGTAATACCTCATCTCCCTGTTCCTTTACATATTGCCTGGATTTCGCTTTACCTTTAACATCAATCCAGCGACTAATACCAAGCGAATCTCCTGGCTTAAACTCCCCATTTTTACCAAGCACCATCTTATTTTCATAGGCCATTTGATTGGAGATGGTGAACATTGGATCCAAACATCTTCTGTGCACCCATAAAGGAATTCCGATCCATTGTTCGTTTCCACTATTCCTCTTATACATGCCATACGGATTTGCTCTGTCTGCTAGTGATTGCACCGAAGAAGAAGGAAGTATATATTCATCTGGGAGATTATAAAATCTTTGAATTTCTGTTAATAATGTTTTGTCCATAGTGACCACTGGTTCGATTTGCAAGGGATCACCAACAGCGATAACATGCTTTGACCTCCATATCGCTCCAACAGCTGCTTGTGGAATGGCTTGACCTGCCTCATCAATAAATAGATAATCAATCGAACCGGGTCCTAATTCTTTATACATTCTCCCAACGCTCGCAAAGGTAGTACTGATGACAGGTACAAATAAATGAATGGTATCCCATAGTTCTTTAAAAACATCTAGATCATGGTTTGTATCTATCAGTTTTCTCTTATTAAAAAGGTTAACGTTTTGCAAGATTTGATAGTGTGACATACAGAGAAATACCTTATGTACTTTCATCGCCTGCAGGAAAAGTAATGCTCTTAAATGTAATAAGTTATCCGTTAGCCATGGCGTGTTTTGTTGACGTTTCGCATAATTTGCGTCTTCCCAGTATACCTCGTCCGGGATAACGATATTTTCATCTTCAAATTGAGCACGCAATTTATGATAAATAGCGCTTTGCCTCTGAAGATCTTCTATTTTTGTTTTTATATAGTCTTGCTTGTTTTCTTGGGCAGTTATTTCTTTTCTTTTACCTATTTCAGATTGTTTTAAATTGGATAATGCAGTCAATGTTTCTTCTCGCCTTTTTGCTTGTTCTTTTTTTCTCGGTAAAAAGAAGGCAACTACAGCATTAACTTTTGGCTCATATACAAGTTTTTCTTTATAATCTGCTTTACTGAATATGATTTCCTTTAACACTTGCTTCAGCTTGTTCATTGTTTCTGTCTCCGCTTCCAGTTCCCCTTCAAGCTCTTGTAATTTGAGGCTATTTTGCTGGTGGGTTTTATGTGCACTGCAGAATTGCTGCAAAGCTGCCTTTTCTGATTCGATTTCACTTGCCAGCCTTTTCAGTTCAGCCTTCTCTTTCTTCCAATCATCCAAGGTATACTTCTCCGCTTTTAATTGGTTTAAAAAAACTTGATTGCTTAGCAAAGAATCTTTGAATTTATCGAGGTTGTCTTTTTTACCCAGCGCAACGGAAAACAGCCCCCATGCATCATTCCCACTATTTTCATCAGGTTCGGATTTACCTTCTTTTAGTAGTGACGCTGATTTCCGAAATAAATCCAAATCATTTGCTAGTCTCGCGTATTCCCTTTCGAAGTTTGCTAAATAATCATTTTCATTAGCATCCTTGGTCTTCGGATTTCTTATAATCTCCCCTTTTGTAGGTAGCTCTTTAGAAATATTTTCAACTGCTGTATTATTAGAAGAAGCAACCACCATCGAATAACCTTTAATTCCATCTAGTAGTGTAAAGTAGTTATGTGATTCTCCCCCTATATCTATTTTATCATGTGCAAAAGCATTGATTGGATTTTTCAATTCACACATTTTAAGCGCTCTTTCCGTAACCAAATTCGCAAATATGTCTTTTAGCAATGTTGTTTTCCCTGTTCCTGGTGGTCCGTTTACTGAACGTATAGATTCTTTTGCGGTCGGGCCTAAAGCAAGATTTACAGAAACTTGCTGCATTAGAGATAAACGATGTGCTACAGGAGAAGGCCATCTTGCAATTGGAATATTTTTAGGTTCCAATATGCTGGAAATGCATTCATGATTTTCGTCAATCACTTGCCTCTTCTGTTCAGGAATACCCTCTAAGTACTGTTTTAAGGCGCTAGGATAATTTTGTTTACCCACTATATTTTGTGAATCCTCTATGTAAAAGCTATTAAAAAGTGTGTCGAATTGGCTTTCCTCATCTTTTGACTTTATGTGATATTGAACATAAAGTGAATCTAAATAATTACCTTGTAACTCTTTGGTATTTAAACCCAGTTTCTTTTTTATTAGTTTTTCAAATAGGGTGATGCTTTCCTCCGTAACACCGTTAACAAATATCTCTGAGGCTTTTTCCTGGATAGTTGTTTCCAGTTCTTGAAACTCTGTATTTATCGTAGAAAAATCTATCTCCTTTTTTGCCTGCATTTTTCCTAACACGTAAGAGATAAATGGTAAATACAAGGAATCTTCTATATACTCGCCATCCTTATCTAACTTAATGTTTGCAACGTAGGTTTTCTTTTTATCCAGATTAAATAGCTCCTCGTTATTTTTAAAATACTCCCGAGTTATTTTTGCTACATGAAACATTTCATAAACGCCCAAGAAGCATGTGTATTCTATTTCTTTATTATCTGCTAACTGATAGGGCTCTTCCCATGGAAGCTCATTCTTCTGGATACCCACAATTGACTTTATTTTCTTCTTATCATTTTCGGCGATTTTTAATTCAAGGTTTTTTGACTTACCAATTTCAGGCGAATTCATGGACTCTATTAATATCCAAGCTTCTAATACTTTCTTTTTTTGCAACGAAACACCTCATCCATTATTCATGTTTTCAACAATTTTCTCAAAATGTTGAATTGAAATCAAACGTTTACGTCGATGGTTTCTTCCTTTTGTCACACTAAAATTCCTGTTTATCCATTTTGGTCTTTTAAGCGGCCATTTCCCTTTCAAATAAACGCTTACTATTACCGTAGTGGATCCAATCCAACGCATGAAAACCTATAATATACGCGACATAGCAAAAAGTCATCCAATCCACAGAAGGACAAAGAGACAAATTCCTTGTCCTCTGCAACACGCAAGTTGACACGCTATCAGAGTTAAAATATAATTAATATAAGAGAAATACGTGAAATTTGAACTAGGTCAAGCGATGATGACGGCAGGCGTTTTGGAATTTATAAAGGCACAGGGCATATCACGTGATGAAATAGTCGATCTGTTGGTCGGCATGTTTCCGGAAGAATACTAGAATACAAGGGGGGAATTGACGTGGAAAATAGCGATATGAAGCTAATACTTGACGAGATAAAGGCACTGAATGAAAAGGTCGACGGAGTAGATAAAAAATTAGACGAAAAGGTAGACGGTTTAGATAAGAAATTTGGCGAAAAGATAGACAGCTTAGATAAGAAATTAGACGACTTTAGAGATGGCGTGGACAGGCAATTTGCGTTCGTCCACAATGATCTCAGTAATATAAAAGAAGACCTTGGCAACCTGACTGCCGAAAGCCGGAGCCACCACAAGCACACGGACGATAAGCTCGAAACGCTGGAATATGTTGCGCAAAAGATGTCGTACCAATCGCTTAAAAACGAATCTCAACTAGAGCGTATGAGAAAGGCGGAGGGATAACGATAGCTGATGGTGGAGGCGGAGACCAAACTAGCGTATAAGCCCGTTAGTGATATCGCGCTTTTTTCGGTTCATGTCGCCCGCGTTTTCAGTCGGTATTCAATGCCATCAACGACTATCTCTTCGGATCAATCAAAAGAAACTTTATCTTGCTCACGTTCGCCCTGTTGGGTGTCCGTCAAAATTGGGTACTCTTCACGCGTCATTTTCTCCTGATGTGGATCGGTGTACTCCTCATCTACTATGATAATGAGCTTTGATAAATTGCTAAGGAATTCTGAAACGAAGTGGGACAACCCATGCGCTTTCCTCTTTTTGATTATTAGGAAGAAATCGAGCTGTCCCTTGCTTCCCACCTATTACCACGCTAAAATATATATTTCCTCAACAAATCAACGTTATTTAACACAGCTTTGCACAATTTGTTAATATTAAGCCCATCTGCCTTAACGGAGAAAACAGCAAGAAGGGCATTGGACAGTTCAGGTTCACTAATGTTTTCTATATAATAGTCCCACATCTCCTTACGTATAAAGAAAAAATGATTTGACTGGATAAGCTTTACTATTTTCTGATGGTCTGTATAAACCTGAAATAAATTACAAAGGTCTTGATTATTCCGCTCAAATTTTGCTACAAAATCTTTTAAACGTAACATTGCATCCTCAATACGAGGGTGCAGGCTATCCCCTTCTTCCCAGAGTATTAAATAATCCAGATCATCTATCGTATATTTAGTAACGTCAGGTTTTACTCCAGCCCCCGTTTCCATTACTTTTGATAAAAGTTCGTTTAATTCGTCACCCGATTCATCATACGCTTCTTTCTCTTGTTTGATGAGCTGCTTCATATCAATCAAATCACCTAATTGTCGCTCTAAAATAGCAGCGACTTCCTCGTACGACAGGTTTGACTTCATATTCTCTTGTACCCCTGCCATTTTCATCATTATCTTTCCAAATTGTGAATGTACGGTTTCAGGTTCTTCACTGCCTGGCTCATTATATGCAGATTGTATTTCATTTTCCGCATGTTTTTCCGCACCAGTCCACTCCATTGATAAAACGGTCTCAGCAAAATCATTCGCATCGAATCGGCAGCCACTTACATCAAGCACACAAATCGCACATGCCTTTTCAATGCTGAAGCCAAGATTGAAGAATCGGCTGAGCCGACTGTGAAAACCCATCATATTCACACCATATTCCTTAAATTCTTCCGTGTAATATGCCTTAATTACGTCCGGACTAAACTTTTTCCTTACAAACTCACCCAGAGCGAAGTCTTCCGCTTGCATTGTTAATGTCAAAAAGGATTTTAGTACATGATAGTCACTTATACCCAGCTTTCTTATTCGTTTTAACAATTTTTCATTATCTGTTCGTTCCGTTAAATGTATCGGTTTATGAAGGATCGTATTCGCCCAATCGATTGCCTTTTTCATTTGACCGATTGATATATCCCTCGAACAATCACATGCTTTGGAAATCGGCTTTCAAAGAGACATGCTATTGCCAGCAAATAATTATGAAAAGGTTCCCTTTGCGTTTTTCCATCAAAGACATTAACGCTGCCAACCGGAATTTGAAGCTCTTCCTGGTCATAAAATACGTTCCTGTTTATCTCCTCCGCTATAATGTCATCGCTTCCATTTTTAACATTGTCTTTTTTACGATACACTTCAATATCACGTGACAGACTGAATGATTCTCCCGTTAGCATAGTATCATAGTCACCAACGATATGCCATTTCTGTTGAAGATCTGTATACCCAGTACGGTGTGCATATCTCCACATAACTCCATATGTTTCCCTGTCAAAGGTATAATCCATGAACGGATAAGCTTTGATCAAATCAATTGATTCCTCGTAAACGTTCTCCCATTCTTCCTTATTGATTTTGCTTGGCAGAATATCCATAAAAATATAAACACCCATTTTACCCCTCCCTAATATAGTGAATATTGAGATATTATATTTCATACATTGATACCTGCAACAACCAGAGACAAGGCAAAACTTGTCCTATGTATACAGATTCTAACCCAGCTGTCTTCAGATAGTAATCATGCCGCAATATTTCCCCCTCCTGAGTTATATTGCGGCATCGACATACCAGTTATAATGACATTTTCAACTTTTCTATTTTCTCTTTTTCAAGCCCTGTGACCTCAGCGATTAAGTCCAATGGCAGCTCCTTCTTAAGCATGGCTATCGCCGCTGTTTCCATTGCTTCTTCTTTTCCTGCCTCTTTCCCTTCTTCTCTCCCACGTTTTATCCCCCGCTCTTCCCAGGAAATAGGCAGTTCTAAAATTTCATCCGGGTTATCCAATTGCTGAACCTCATTCATAAGTTGTTCCTCCTCTTCTTCATTTAATATTAAATATTCCTCAAAAAATCCGATAATTAACCTGGATTCTGCTGGGTCTAGCTCCATCCTCACTAACATTCGCAGAAATTCCTTCTTCACCTGCACCTTTTCTTCTTCTGAATACCCCATCTTGCTTAGCAATGCTGCGGCCGCCGGGTTATCCGATTTGATATAATCCCGCCAGTTATTTTTCCGCAATTCCAACATTAAAAAGTTAAAAATCAAAACATGAAAGAAGGGAAATCCAATCGAAAATTCATCCTTCTCGTACCGATTTTCATCGTAGCTGAAAACAGCAATAGGTAAAATGGGTTTCCTATACTTATTATACAGTAAACTGAAATAGTGATACATCCGTTCATGGAAATCAGTTTCTGTATAACTTTGCGGCTCTACATGGATAATTAGAACTGTTTCTACATCTTTTAGCTTTGTTTCCACTACAATATCCAATCTTCGGGTTTTGTCATCAATCAGATCTGTAAATACCTCTCCGGGCAATGGAGTAATTGCAGTGAAATCCACATTCCAGTGAACTTCCGGGAAAAAGGCTTCCAGGAATTCTTCAAAAAATGTGTTGATTAGTTGCTTGAATAGCTGATCATGTTTGGTATACGGTTTCGCTTTTTCTGTAATTGGTTCCTGTTTGTTGTAATCGGTGGGGTCTTCATTTACCAAGTATTGCTTGAAATCGATAGGAGTTTCTCTAACTTGTGTGTCTGTTGCCATTATAACACATCCTTTGTGATTTATAAGAGGACTTAACGAGGTGTAATTCTAATATCAGTATATCAGAATAAATTTAAGCGAACAAGTGTTTGTGTATGGGTTTTCATGTTAGGGGACGAATCACTGTCCCCCATCCCTCAACATGAATTTTTCTACTCCATTAGGGCAAACTAATGAATAAACTTTTAGGTTCAAGGAGGTTTGATTTTTATGGATAGCACACAAGAATTTGTAAGGAAATTTCATGAACAGAAGAAGAAAAATGAACAGAATAAAGCGCGAAAAGGTAGTCGAAACCGATCAAATAGATTACCAAGTAAGCGACATTAATAATTATTTACCACACCCAAGTAATCTTCATAAGCAGATAAAAGCCAAGCCCACCTGAGGCCTGGCTTTTACCATTCAACTTAGTAATTTTCATAGGGGCAACTCGAGCACTGCCTCCTTTTGGGTATTGAGGAAGCAATCGCCCCGTCCCCATGCTTCCCCACAAATCACTCTTCCAATTTCTCAATCCGCTTCTCCAACTTCTCCATCATTTTCAATTGCTCAATCATCCGTTTAATCAGCTGGAGTTCAGCTTGTGCGGTCATGAGATGGTCTTGTGCATGTATCATGAAAAAGCTTGGGACTGGTTGTTCATCCTGTGTTTGGATGAGTTGGGTTTGGTATTTATGACCTTTTAAAAATTCTTCGTTTGCTTCTTCCAGCAACTCACTTGCTTTTTCAAAGTTGTATTCTTCCGCTTCATCCAGCGCTTCATACGCAGCACCGCGGGCATTTCCGCCGTGCAGAATTAACTGTGTCATAATTTCATCGTAATTCATTGTTACACTCCTTCATCATGATGTCTTTTCTTCGGCAGCAGCTTTATTTTCTTCTTCGACAAGCTGTCTATCGTACTTCTTAAAGAATGGGTAATAAATTGCTGCTGCGATTGCTACGTTTACAAGCTGTACGATTCCTGCCAGCCATGATCCCCCGGTTGCGATAAATCCACCAAAGAAAACCGGGACAGTAAATGGTGGCTGCACAATAACAGGCGGCAAAATACCGGTCGCAAATAAAATATAGTTAATGGTCACAATAACAACAGGCCCAAGTACAAATGGAATGATTAAAAGCGGATTTAATACAATCGGCACACCAAAAATTAGCGGCTCATTGATATTAAATAATGATGGGATAATTACAGTTTTTCCGACTTGTTTCAGCTGCGTCGAGGCAGCGAAGAGCAGGAACACAGCTAGTCCCAATGTTGCACCAGATCCACCAAGATGGGTAAACATATGGAAGAATGGCTCTGTAACGATACCGCCCGCTTCTTCCCCCCGGCTTACCGCTTCGGCATTCTCCGCTAAATTGGTCATCCAGAACGGATAGACAACCGAAGATACAACATTCATTCCGTGAATTCCGATTGCCCAAAGTACAAGCATGAGCAAAATCATACCAAGTGCTGCCCAATATGAGTTCGATGCAGCAACTAATGGACTAAATAGGTCCAATACTGCCTGTGGAATCGTTATGCCAAAATTAGCCCATACGATCCAAGACACGATCCATACAAGTGGCAGAATGATCATAAATGGAATGACGGCTCGAAAGGTTCGCATCACATACGGTGGTACTCCAGCAGGCATCTCAAATGTAACACCTTTTTTTATCAGAAAATTCATTGCTTCTGTTGTGAGAATCCCTAAAATAATAGCAACAAACAGCCCCTGGCCTCCCAGATATTGCAAGATTTCCCCAAATGGCACCTGTTCAATATCTGTTACTGGAAATGCAGTCATAAAGAATGCAAGCATAGAAAGAATACCTGCCATCACTGCATCCATGTCTTTTCGTATCGCCAGACTATACCCGACACCGAACGAAACGGTCAAGGCCATGACCCCAAATGTCAGATTATATGGGAACAAAAGCTGAGGCTGTATGGGTTCTACTGCATTTGCCCATGCGTCAATGATCCCCCAGTTCAGTGATGTCGGCGGGTTTGCAATAATCAGGAAGATGGCTCCCGTAATAATTACAGGTAACGCAAAAATGACGAATGCATCCCGGATTGCCTGCAGGTACGTATTTTGCGCAATCTTACCTAATGGTTCCATTAAATGATCTTCAAGCCATTGTTCGAGTTTCATCGTTACCCCTCCTTGCCTTATCCCCTTAACAAAGGAGGATAAGGTAGTCTTTATTTCATCATTTTTATTGCTTGATCTAATACTTTATCCCCGTCCATCAGTGCAAATGCACGCTGATCAACGAGTTCCACAGGTATATTGTGCGCTTCTGCAACTTTTGTTACTTCTTTTTTCAGGTGGCGTACTTGCGGTTCCAGTAAGGCAACATCGTATTTATCAGCATCTTTTTTAAATTCCCCGGTTCCTCCTGCGTGAGCTTCTACATCCATACCTCTTTTTTCTGCGGCTTGTTGTACTTTCTGCGCCAATTGGCTGGAAGTTGCACCCCAACTGCACAGAATAACCAATTTAAATTTATCGTTTGCCATATTACCACTCCTTAATTATTTTTTACTTTCTTTTGAATTATTTCTTTTGCCATGGTATCAACTTTCTTGTAATGACCCATCAGCCAGCTTGAAAACCAGCTTGCGACAAAAATAACAATAGAAAAAGCGATACCAAAACCGAGAATAACTCCGGATGAAGGTTTATCGGTGATGAATGCATAGATACCATTTCCGATCCAAATCAATGAAAACACAGATGCATATATGAAAAGGAATTTTTTCATCCTATCCCTCCTTTAATTGCTTCCATAGTAGCTTCCAAAATCGCAGCATTCATTACGATTTCTCCCTTCTCCTATACTATGCAAAAACTATGCCAACATTGGTGTTCGTTTAATAAAACACGTATAAAAGCCGCTATGTCAATACAATGATTTTTTCCTTCTTTAAGAAATCAACACATAAAAAAATGTGTGCAAGGCTGTTTGCACACATTTTTTAGCGTGATAATTTTACAAGTTCGCGTCTTATTTCTGTGGGAATCTTCGTATTGAATGTTTCCTCTAAGTCTTGGAAGAAAGGATCCCAAATCTCCTGTTCCTGGTCAGATAGAACCGTTTGGCTGTCGAGCGGAAAAGAGGAAATAAGCTTATCGTGATCATTTTTCATTTTATTAGAAATGAGCCTGTCAATCATTCCGCCAATATGCATCCACATTCCGAGTTCACGATCATTGGCCCAATTATAATAATCACGTATTGGAGGGATCCTTTTATCCAGAAGGTCTGCTATCATTTTAGGATTTCCAAAGGTAACGATTTCCTGCAATCCCCTTACTATTAATGGATGGATCTCATCTGTGGAAATCTCACTGCTTACGTCAGTCAAAGAATAGGGTTTTCTAGTGATTTCCAGCAGTTTATGCATCCTGGAAATTCCCTCTTCCTGGAGTAGCTCCCAGGCTGGAATATACGGAATTCCGTCAATCGAAACAGGAACGGTGCCGATAATAGCAATCACCTCATAATATTCCTTTAGCTCCATGAGCACAGAAGTATCCTTTGATGTAGGGTCAATTCTCACAGTCCTGACTAATACATCTTCATCCATCGCAGAAAGCTGGTTGGCAATCCATGATTCCAGAAGCTGTGCAGCACCCTCACCGGTAAAACAAACGGTTGCTATTAGCCTTCGTTTTTGAAGACTTGTCGTTTCTGCCTCTTTTTTCACAAACTTCAGCATCGCTTGCTTTGTCTCTTCATAAATCCCATCAAGTGTCTGATCCGAAACAAGCGACTGTCTGCCAGCCTCCATCACCATGGATAAGTTTACACTTGATAATGTTTGAATCGGAATATTAAGTTCATGCCTGATCGCATCTCCCATAGTGATCAATGATCCGATATCAACCAGTAGCAAAACACCTTTTTCATTTTTCCAGCCATTAATCGTCTGTATTACCCGCTCATACGTTTCCTCTGCAGAAATATTCAGCGGCATATCAACTGCATGAATAACCTCGTTACCCAGTAAATAATTGGCCACTTCAGCCATGGAAGACGCTGTGGATTTTCCATGTGTCACAAGCAGAACCCCTATATTACTTTCTGAAGTCTCCGCATCCCTATGCTGATTCTCAGGTGTAATAAAATGGGCAATTAATTCAATTTCTTCCTGTGGCAGATCCATTCCGATTTGCTGATGTAAGTGATGTGCAATACGGTTTGCGGCCTGTCGATAGGATGCATTAGGGTGAATCATTACAGGGATAGACTCTTTTTTAACGTCTTCACGCAAATGATTCCGGTAATTTTGCAGATGTAAACCAATCACATAGAGCTGACTGTCTTGAATGGAAAAGGAAAGGATGTCCTGCAACTCACGCTTTGCAGACGCGAGCGCTTGAAATAGGTCATCATCAATTAATTGCTGCCAGCTGTGCTGATGGATTGGTGGATGTTTATATTTTTGCATTAAATCAGTGATATAATCTTTCACCACGTTTTGTAGATCTTTCTTACTGTTTTGACGAGCCCCATCCTTGCTTGTGTCATCCAGGCGTTGGTATATATTTGGAAAATCGCTCTGTTTTACATTTTCTGCATGATTGACTTCAATCTGCTGTGGGGGATTTCCATTTTCCCGACGATTAGCCATATCACCAGGAAAATCCTCCAATTTAATGACAACCTCATCTTGCCTGCGGTTCAAATACCGGTAATAGGCTCGCGCACAGGCAATTTGAATATCACTCTTCAGCTGACCAATATTCCCAGGACATTCGTACGTGAGGAATACCCTGCGACAATCCTGAGCAATGGACAAACGGGCGTTCATTTTTGAAGCTTCTTCCCGGAGAAAGTAATCAAGTAGCTCTTCCCGTTCAGAAGCCGTTCGTTCACGTAATGGTGGAATATTTAATTTTATCGAAAACCTGCGCATCAGTGTCGGAAGCAGAACATCTTCTGGACTCTCTGTCGTAGCACCAATGAAAGCAACATCGGCCTTATTCTCCTGGGTTGCTTCTCCGAGGCGATGATACACACCATTGTCGATCAGATAAAATAGCATTTCCTGCCCAGATGGAGGAAGCCGGTGAATTTCATCCAAAAAGAGAATGCCGCCATTCGCCTTTTCCACTAATCCCACCTTATTTTCCGTCGCACCAGTGAAAGCCCCTTCTTTGATTCCAAAAATCTGTCCGACCAGGAGTTCCGGGTTTTGCGCATAATCTGCACAGTTAAACGCGACAAAAGGAATATCACCTGGTCCGTCTGATTTCTCAATTGCCAATTGGGAAAGTTTTTCAGCCATATAAGATTTTCCCGTACCGGTTTCCCCTGTCAATAGGATTGGGAGTGGTTTGGATGGATATAAAAAAGCTGCCATTCCTGTTTCCAATATGGGATGAAGACTTTCATCCGATCCGATCAAATCCGGTTCTGCAGTATCTTTATTTGTTGGTGTTTTCACCGAATACCGCACAGGTTTACCAGGTATTTTTACCACCTTATCCACCTTTACCAAATCGTTCAAATAACGACTCGCAGTCGAACGATCGATTTCCAGCTGTTCGCCCACCTCATCTGCAGTTACGCTATCCTCGCTCATTTCACCAAGTTGCTTATATATATCCATAATTCGACTCATACGATCCGAACCTCATTCTTAAGAAATAATTACTCATGCTTTACGGTTATTATAACATAGGGGAAGCATGGGGACGGTTTGCGTGCTTTCTCTTTTTAATTGCTCGTATGTGGATTTATGTGATTCCGGCATCAACCGATGTAGATAATGTGAAATAATTGTACCCACTGGATTGGATAGCATAAAAACGTACGAATGGCAGGAAATATGTGACTCAGTTTTAGTTAAATTCTAAGACATAGGCACCTGTATTAAGAGCCCTCCACAAAACAAACATTATGATAATGTTACTTCCTAACTATTTTAGTAAATAAAGCCTATATAATTATCACCCAACATTTTGACAATAAAATATGAAAAACTATTGACATTATGTATCTAATTAAATATACTATCTAATTAATAAATACAAATTTAAAAAAATTACGAAACAAACGTAATTAAACAACCAGAAGGGAAGATAATCACAGTGAGAAAAGCATTTTTTCAAGTAATTTTATTCGCAAGTCTGATTGTTATTTTAGGAGCATGTGCCAGTGAGCCAGATTCAGAGAGTGCATCAGGAGGATCTGATGGAAGTAGTGGCGGGGGATCGCTTGTCGTTGCGGTTGGCGCGGATGCTCAGCAGCTGGATCCACACCTTGGAACGGATATTCCTTCTGCCAATATCTATCATAATAAAATCTATGAAACGCTTATAAAACAGGATGAAAATATGGAATTTCAGCCAGGCCTTGCTACTGAGTGGGAACGGGTGGATGACGAAACATGGGAATTCACATTAAGAGAAGGCGTGCAGTTTCATGATGGTGAATATTTCAACGCAGAGGCTGTTAAGGCAAATCTGGAACGGGTGACTGATGAAGAAATTGCTTCACCAAGAGCTGATCTATTCAACATGATTAGTGAAATAGAAGTTATTGATGACTATACCATTCGACTGGTAACAGAATATCCATTTTCTCCTCTGCTATCAAATCTAGCACATTATGCTGGTGGTATAATTAGTCCAAAAGCGATTGAAGAAGACAATAATGGAGAAAGTTCATTACAGGAAAACCCGGTTGGGACAGGCCCTTTTACATTTGGAGGCTGGGAGCCGGGAGCAGAGATTTCTATTGTAAGAAATGAAGATTATTGGGGTGACCCGGCGACTGTGAATGATGTGACATTTACAGTGATCCCTGAAGGACAAACCCGAATCGCTATGGTCGAAACCGGAGATGCACATATTGCGGAACCAATTAACACAAGTGACGTTCCTCGAGTTGAAAATTCAGAAGATATGGAGTTACATGAAAGTGAAGGATTAGGTGTCGACTATATTGGTGTAAATATGAATAAAGAACCTTTCGATGATAAACTTGTAAGGCAAGCAATTAATTATGCACTCGATACGGAAACTATGATTGAACACGTCTATAATGGTGTTGGCGTTTATGCTGACGGTCCAATCGGTCCATCCGTCATCGGCCATTCGCCTGAATTAGAGGGCTACGGGTATGACCCGGAGAGGGCAAAGGAACTGCTAGAGGAAGCAGGATACTCAGATGGCTTTGAAACAACTATTTGGACAAATGATGATCAGGCTAGAGTAGACGTGGCTGAAGTGGCGCAAGCACAGTTAGCAGAGGTTGGAATTGATGTTTCCGTCGAAATACTGGAATGGGGCGCTTACTTAGAACAGACGTCCAGCGGGGAGCATGATATGTTTGTTCTCGGTTGGTCAAACATGACAGGTGACGGGGATTATAACCAATATTATATGTTCCATTCGGATTCGATGGGGCCACAAGGGAATCGCGTTTTCTATGATAATCCGGAAGTAGACAAGTTGATCGACCAGGCAAGACAAGAAAATGACCCTGATGTCCGTAATGAAATCTATAGCGAGCTACAGCAAATTGAAAAAGAAGATGCACCATACACGTATCTAAGACATACACAAGATGTCGCAGCAGTGCAAAAAGGTGTAGAGGGATTCTGGATACATCCTTCAGGCATTTTGATGTTAAATGATGTGGTGATTGAGTAAAGCGGAATATCTTATAACACAAACTAGATGGCCTGTAGTTAATTAACTACAGGCCATCTTTTGTCGATTTTAATTTTTATAAGTGTAAAAGCTCCCTTACCCATTCACCTTCTTCGATCCTTCCCAATACATCTCCCGCAAACGGAATTTCTGCAGCTTACCTGTAGCTGTTTTCGGTAAAGCATCCACAAATTCAACAGATTTTGGTGCTTTAAAATGTGCCATCTCATCCCGGCAATATGCAATAATCCCTTCTTCCGTAATGTTTGCCTCAGGATACAACACGATAATCGCTTTGGGCACCTCTCCCCATTTTTCATCGGGAATAGCAATAACAGCTGTCTCCATCACGTCCGGATGTTTATATAACACGCCTTCCACTTCAGTAGAGGACACATTTTCGCCGCCGGAAATAATCAAATCTTTAGCACGATCCCGTATTTCAATATAGCCATCCGGATAGGTAACCGCTAAATCACCGGTATGAAACCACCCGTCCTTGATTGCTTCTGCTGTTTTTTCTGGATCCTTATAATATCCTTCCATCACAACATTACCGCGAGTTATGATTTCTCCTAATTCCTCCCCATTCCAGGCGACTTCTTTTCCATCTTGATGGACGACCTTTGTTTCCCCGTTAAAAGCGAGTTCTATCCCCTGTCTTGCCTTGATCGTTGCCTGTTCGTCCGCTGATTTAGCGTCAAATTCCTTTTTCCATTCATTATAAAGAATAAATGGCGATGTTTCCGTTAGACCGTAAACATGAATCATATTTAGGCCTAGAGTTTCCTGCGCTTTTTGAATAAGCGCTGCCGCTGGTGGTGCGCCTGCAGTCGCCATACGTGGTTTTGTCCTGATATTCACATCACTCGCTTTTGGATCATTTATAAGCATGTTAATGACAGTCGGTGCTCCGCATAATAATGTAATATTTTTATTTTCAAATAGGTCAAGAATTAATGGTGGATCGACTTTGCGCAAACAGACATGGGTTCCGCCAGCCGCTGTAATCGCCCATACACCTCCCCAGCCATTCGCATGAAACATCGGCAATGTATGTAAATAAACATCATCATGACCCACACCGAGATGGTACATGAAATTTGCCGCATTAAGATAATTACTGCGATGGGTGAGCATTACCCCTTTTGGTTTGGAAGTTGTCCCACTAGTATAATTCAATGTTAGGAGCTGATTTTCATCGATTTCAACCTCAGGCGGTGTCGCGTTCTCGGGAATATTTTGCAAAAACGCCTCATAATCCAATCCTTTTAAGTCCGTTTCCTGTCCTTCCACATCTACGATAATAATCTCATCCAGGTTAAGTTTATCTTCTATTTCCTTAATCGGCCCGCTAAACTCCTCGTCAACAATTAACATTTTCGCATCACTGTGCTTGATAATGTACTCCATATCTGTTGCTGTTATCCGATAATTCAAAGGGACCATAACAGCACCAAGCTGACTTATTCCATAAAAACTCTCCAGCATATAATGCGTGTTTGGCAGCATGACCGCAACATGATCACCTTCCTTGATACCTGCCGCGTGCAGAGCAATCGAAAGCTTATCTGTACGCTCACCAAATTCCTTATATGAAAACTGCTTCTTTCCATCGATAACAGCCGTCTTTTGCGGATAGTATTTCACTGCCCTGCGCTTCCAATCGAGTGGGGTTAAGTTGGCAAAGATAGAAAACAACTCCTTTTTAATTTGGTTTTTAATGTTCAGTTATTTGTATGACATCGCTTACAACTTAAATAGTAAAGTAAACGGTTGTATCTTGCAAGAATTATTCTAAATCTTAGTGAAAAAAGTGGGATGTTTGCGCGTTTTGCTCTTTTTGGATAGTAAGGAAGCAAGACAACCGTCCCCGTGCTTCCCATAAACTACTTTTCATCAGGTCGTTTATCATCTTTAACCCTATAATAGGAATGGGACCTTTCTTTAACTAATTCAGGAAAGTAGTTGCTTCCTGCAGTTTCTTGTAAACCCGCATTTACAAAACCATTGACTAAATTATTAACGCTCACCCCTTCCCTTTCAGAGGTTTCAACTAATTTTTTATGCACCGTTTTACCCACCCTTAAGGTAAATTTTCCACTATATTCATTTGTATATATTTTTGGTTCTGGAATTGGTAAGCTATTTTCTATACAAAATTCCAACCAGTCAACTTTAGCATCTTCAAGATTTTTTAACGCATCTGTTTGCGTAACTCCATCAGACATACACCCTTCTAACTCTGGTAGAGAAGCTAGCCAGCCGCCACCATCTTCTTCTGTAATAGGCTGGAGATCAATATTATAGTCCAGTGATAGATAATAATTTAAATCCTTCTTAGTCATAATTATCCTCCTCACGAATTTCTTCAATTAATTTTATGATTTCTTTGACATATACTGTCTTCACTTTGCCTCCATGCACCGAAATAGTTAAAGGCCTATTTCTTATCTTATGAAAAACGATTTTATGGCTTCTACCCTCTTTCACTTGACAGCCATAATACTTAATTAGGGTTTCTAATTCACGCCAATCTGTATTGTCAGGACTTCTTATAATTTTTTCAAACTTTTTTTCTATCCTTGACATAAACAATTCTCCTTATTCTATGTGGGGAGCACCGTATATGATACCATCATTACATAAATGATATCATCCCTTTCCTAATTGTCAATAATCTCATTAAAAAACAATAGACCGTTTTCATTGAGTCCACTCGCTTTACCCACTATAATATAACAAATAGACTTTCTACTTAAGGAGGCTAATCATGCCAAGCGGAACGCATACGATAGAATTAAATGTCCCTATCGAAAATATCTGGAACTTTGTTCGTGACATGAACAAATGGGCGCCGTTAGTACCCGGCTATATTGATCATAAAATTTTAAACGATAGACAATCGACATGGAAATTCAAAGCAGATCTCGGAGTCGTGCATAGAAAAGTAAGTCTGAAAATAGATATTACAAAATGGCAGAAACCAACAACAGTTACCTTTGACCTCACAGGGTTGAACGAAAAATTTTCGGGAAATGGCTATTTTGAAGCAGAAGCAATAGATGCTACAAAAACAAAAATGACAGGCAATCTTGATATCACCGCAAAAGGTATGAAAGGATCAGTGATAAATCCGGCATTGAAATCATACGTTCCAAAAATTGCGCAAGAGTTGACGGAAGCCATTGCGAGTGAAATTGTCGAACGTAAAACGATCGCGGAGTAGGAATAATTTCAATTACATGTAGTTGAAATTATTTCTGCTGCATCACCAAATTATGGTATGATAAAAGAAACGAGGGGGAATAAAAATGACACAATTCCAAGCTCACCAAAAGAAAAAGAATCTAACACTAACTCCGCAGCAACTGGCAATTTATAAACAAAGCAAGGTGCTCGAAGCGACAGACGAAGCGGGGGATTATTTCTACCTGTTTTTTTATAAAAATGATTTCCTAACAGGGATACACGCAGATGATATTGACACCGACACGCATGTTCATCGTGCATTTACGGAAGGACTTCACTTCGAAGGATCGCATCCATTAACCAAGCAATTAATCCGCGCCTATAGGAACATCCACTTTCTTCCTATTGAAAAACTCTATAAAAAAATCCAAGATACCTCCTATTCCCAGTTAGAAACTGCACTGATCAAAACGTACTTCGATGCCTTCTCGTCTACCGATTCCATTCATAAAGTACTCAAAGATACCTTTAACCACTACCAACGAAATGGCCAATCACTCGCGTCCTATCAATTATTAAATATTTACTTAAACTATGATAATACCAATACCTTTGCACGCGATATGATTAGTGGCGCGCAATTCAAAAACCAATCAAAAATGTATCAAGATTTGGAAAAGCTGTCAGAAAAAGATCCTATTCAATTGGAATCCCTATGTTTTGATAACTTATACCATACAGAGCATGTAATGATGCTTCTTCAATTATATAAGGAACAAAATCGCTGGACAGATGAACTCGCATTAAGAATCACCTTACTCAAATCCCACTTTACACCTGAAAATTTCACAGCAATCCGAGTAATGATTGAGCCGCTACCCACCGACGAGCAGATGACGTTATTACAGGAATTGAATCAATCCAACAACAATCCTGTCTTGCACGAAGCATTAATCACTAAACTGCTCGCATCCGGCAAACCAAATGACATCCTTGAATTCATGATGACAACGAAGGTTCAGCCAGACGAAGAACAATTAACAGGAATAATAACCCACATCGAACAAGCTGGTCTCACAGATCTGACTTCATTTTTTAAAAACGGCAATTACCGATTGTTGGAACTTAGTAAAAACCCACAAACAATAGAACGACTGGCTACCCCATTCATTTCATCCTTTCTGCAAGACCATACTATAGGCGAAATCCTCGATTGGTTTCAACCATTCCGTGACGCAAATTTCCACCTCCCAGTCGAACAAAAGCTATTGAAAATGCAAACATTAGTTGACGACCCTGACCGTCAATTCAATTTAGGAGAATTATATCTATACTTTCGCCAATTGGAAAAAGCACTCGATTGCTTTAAATGGGAAGTGGAACTAGATCCCCAAGCACACAGCTCCGTAAAATATGTTGCAAAAATTTATCAGGAGCTGGGGTATCCGGACGAAGCTGCTGCTTATCAGCAGTTGCTGCAGATGCAGAAATAGGATTCATAGTCTTACTTCTACAATTACTATCGAATAAACCCCAGAGTTTGGTGGCATTTTAAGCGCAAAAATAATTTGCCATAAAACGCCCCATTTCTGGAGCTTTTTTCGATTGTACTTTGTAGAATCGTATCTATATCATAAAAAGCCGTTCACCTTCATATATATCATGAAAATGAACAGCTTTCGTAAATGATTTTTGTTCTCAAATAATTCCATGCCTTTTCAACATGTTTTATTGAAAATATTTCAACAGAAAACCCTCAAAATTGACCAACCTAGCTATGTCCAACTTCTCACGTTGTCTTTCTATTATTTTTACCAAATAATGAGTCTTCTATATACAGTCATATTATGTTCGTCTCTTCCCAAACCACCACCCGATTAATGGTGGCACACCAATGACTATCACCAAAATTCGAGTCAGCTGCAGTGCACTGACAATTGCAGGATCTCCGCCGACATTATAAGCCGTTAAGACCATTTCGAATAACCCGCCAGGAGCAATACTTAAAATCGCAGTAGCATAATTCAGTGTTGTAAAATTAGCTAGTATAATACCCAGCCCAAAAGCAATAAGTATGAGAACAATAGATAGACCAAAGTAGACAAAACAATATTTCCCGCCCAATTTCAAATCCCGGAACAAAATATTTTTCCCGAGACCAGCACCAATCATTACTTGACCGGCGTTCATCAAAAACGGCGGAACAGCCGCCAATTCGATCGGGCTGACGTTCATTACCGCGGTAACACCAAGTGCACCGATGATAATTCCAGCCGGGATCTTATTGCGTACGAGCAGCGCAACTAGCACAGGGATAATAAACCATAAATAGCTCCAACCCCCGGCAGTCGCGCCTGCTACTGTTTGATTCGCAGCAGCTTGTGCCTCTTCAGAAAAAAGATACGTCATTGCTGTTGGAATCGTAAAAAGTACGGTCATTAGTCGGATCGTTTGGAAAATAACGACGAAAGCGGATTTTGCATGTAGTGCTTCGCTGGCTATCGTCATCTCTGTCAAACCACCAGGAATACTTGCGAAAATACTTGTGATTTTATCCACAGTAATCCATTTTGTCACAATGACTCCCAGCATAATACTTGCCAGAATTAAGACACAGGTTAATAGAATATAAGGAAGAAAATACGGCCAAATCGTCTGGAATGTTTCTGCTGTAAAATATAACCCAAAATAGATTCCGATAATAATTAATCCGGCATTTTTAATCGAATCCGGCAACGAGGCTTCTCTTTTTGTAAATCCTTGCCAGAGCATGACAAATGTCAGGGCGCCCAATAACCATGGAAGCGGGAGGCTCAGGATGTTGAAAAGGTAGCCGCCAAGTGTAGCTATGCTGATCGTTTCGATTAAACGTTGGATTTGTGTGTTTTTCATGAAGGAAACTCCTTTATCTATACACTGCTATCATACAGGAAATAGGCGATTTTTGGAATGATTGTTATTGATTTACATCTGCGTCAGAATTGTGAAAAAGGTGGGTTTCATTTAAAATGATGTAAAATGTAATAGATTAATATCTCCAAACGATTGGATGTGTACCTATGACGAAGAAGATTGGAATTGACGCGGGCGGATCACTGGTAAAACTGGCATATGAAGAGCGAGGACAAATACATGTGAAAACATATTCTATTGAAGAGATGGATCAGCTCCTCAACTGGTTACGGTTCATTTCGCCAGACGCAGTTCTCTATTTGACTGGTGGAAAGAGTGGCTATTTGCAAAGTGTTGTGCAACAGTCCAGCCATCAAATAGATGAATTTGAAGCCACCGCAGAAGGAACACGTTTTTTATTAAAGCAGGAAAAAAATATATTTGAAGAAGATTTTATTTTAGTAAGTGTTGGGACAGGAACTTCCATCTATCACGTAACTGCAAATGCCCATGAACGGCTCCTCGGGAGTGGAATTGGTGGAGGTGCACTGATGGGGATTGGTCACTCATTACAGGGAAAAGTGATTTTCATGAGCTGGTTAATCTCGCAAAAGAAGGAAGTTATACAGGCAGTGATTTACTGGTCAAGGACATCTACGCACCGAATGAACCGCCGCTCTTAGGTGATTTAACCGCAGCTAATTTTGGAAAGGCGCATCTGAATAAAGATGCTACAGAGTACGATCACATGGCAAGCCTGATCAAGTTAATCGGCGAAACGCTCATTTTGCTGTCCACCCAGGCTGCCGGATCACAGCAGGTTGAAAGGGTTGTTTTTACAGGAAGTACGTTAAATGGCAATGAGCCACTTAAAAATGTGTTAGGTGGCTTTCAGGATATGATGGCCTATGAACCGGTATTTCTGGAGAAAGGTGCTCATGCTGGGGCGATTGGGGCTTTGATGGTGTAATAAAATAGATTGAAGCAATTATAAGCGCCCTAGCAAAAACTGAAAATGTAAAAAATGCATTAAATAAAATGTACCCTATAAGCAGGTAAGTGTCTACTCTATAGGGTACATTTTACAGATGGCAATAGCTTTTTATCCTATAAGTTCTCAAGTTTGATAGAATCATGTAATAGAAGTCGTCGGGTACAGTTTCAGAACCCAACAATCAAACCCCTCGCTTATTCCCCCATAAATACGTATGTAGCTGCGGGAGCACTCGCACATCTTTCAATACGTTACTTTCCATTACCTGGTCAATTAATAGCTCGTATTTACCTAGTAAATGATCGAGTAAATTTTCGTTATTGTCAGTCTCGGTTTCATCATTCCCAACCTGAAGATATAGCGTAACAGCTGGGTATCGCTGATGTAGTTCCGTTGCGTAACGCAAATCATCTTGATCAAAAATAACAATCTTCAAACTAAAATCGCCTGCTTGCGTTTGTTGCAATGATTCGATGATAAAATCCAGTGTGTCAAAATTTGTTTTCATTCCTGAACTTGGCGGTTTAGGCGAAAGGGTCAGGTCATCAATTTTCGTAAACCAGTCCTGCCATCTGCTACCTTGCGTTTCCAAGGCCACTTTTATCTGGTGATCATGCAATAAATCTACCAATTCATCAATTTGACGTAGTAATCCAGGATTTCCGCCAGATAGCGTAACATGTCCGAAGTGATCGCCGCCTTTTTCACTTAAAACATCCATAATTTCTTTCGGTTCCATCATTTGAATTGCATTTTTTTCAGATCCATCCCATGTAAACTTTGAGTCACACCAGGAGCAGGAATAATCACAACCAGCCGTTCGCACAAACATGGTCTTTCTTCCGATCACCATACCTTCTCCCTGAATGGTCGGACCAAATATTTCCAGCACAGGCAGCTTCATTATTTTCCTACCTCCTTTGGTCGATAAATACAATAACTTGTAGGTGTTTCCCTTAAATAGACCTGCAAGCACACCGGCTGGTTCGACAATGTATGTAAATAATCCTGAACGATCTCATAAATGGTACGGGCGACAACCTCAGTCGTAGGGAAAAATGTAGCATCATCATCGGAAAAAGCAGCATCCTTATTCAATATTTCATGGTCAAATCGTTTATGGATTAAATCCTTGATTGCTTTAAAATTCACCAGAAATCCAGTATCATCCAAATCATCGCCAACGATAGTAATATTGGTAAAATAAGTATGTCCATGCGTCACTTTGCACTTTCCGGCATCTTCGTGCGGAATGTAATGGGCTGCTGCAAAATGAAAATCCTTGTTCAACTCATATGCATAGGAATGCGGGGACACGGGATAAATTTGCTGCATCATTCTACTATCACCCCGGCTTTCCTCTTCTCATAATTTTCCAGTCCGCGATTGCGCAATTTACAGGAAGGGCACTCACCGCAACCGCTGCCTTTCACCCCGTTATAGCAAGTTAGCGTGTTATTTTTCACAAATTCAAATGCATCCAATTGATCACTGAGCTCCCATACTTGTGACTTGTCTAACCACATTAATGGTGTGTGGATCACAAAGCGATCATCCATGGACAAGTTCAACGTTACATTCAGTGATTTGATAAAGTCATCACGACAATCCGGATAACCGCTAAAGTCCGCCTCACTTACGCCTGTGATCAGATGTTTGGCACCAATTTGTTTAGCTAACACACCAGCAAATGAAAGGAATAACAAATTCCTTCCAGGTACAAACGTCGATGGCAGCCCGTCCCCCTCTGTGATTTCGATATCCTCCCTCGTTAATGCATTTGGAGCTAATTGATTTAGTAAAGACATATCCAGTTCATGTTGTTTAACATCCAACTTTTGGCAAATTTCTATGGCGGAATCCAATTCATTATTATGACGCTGCCCATATTGAAAGGTAACAGCCTCAACATGATCAAATTTTTCCAATGCCCAAAATAGACAAGTGGTACTATCCTGTCCGCCACTGAACACCACAACTGCCTTGTTATTATCCATGTAATTTCTCCTCTCTTTACCTTAAAAAGAAGAGCTCGCTACATTTTCCATAAAAAAACAACACAAAGAAGCACGTGTTGTTTGCCTCCTAGTATTTTTATAGAGGGATGGAATTGCGAACCTCTCCTGCAAGATTTGCAGTTTACTTTTTTGAATGTGGTTCAATTTTAACATACTTTTTTTAATCACGTTAGAAAGTAAGCGTTCTCATAAAATAAAAATCTATTTATCTTTAAGCACTTCTTCAATCTCTTTTTTCATGTGATCGTCAGCACGTTTCTTCCCATATTTCGATACAGACACAGTATACAGGATAATACCTAAGATGACCCATAAAATAATGATAACCCACTCATAAGGCCACACAAGTGCTGACGGCATGCCTGGCATGTAAAGTACCGTTACGCCGCCCGCCATGACAATGGCAATCCAGCCAATCGTGGTACCTCCTCGAAGACGAAAGGGGCGCTTCATGTCCGGAGATTTTTTTCGTAAAATAATAAAGGATATTGCTACCATTAACCATGCAACCACTAATCCAAGTCCACCAGCGTTAACCAGCCATGTAAGCGCAGGTCGACCCAATAATGGGGCAGCAGTAGAAAGAATACCAATTAACAGAATAGCTTTATAAGGCGTTTTATATTTCGGATGCAGGTCACCCAGCGATTTAGGCAGCATACCAGCTCTAGCAAGCGCATAAATCGCGCGGCTGCCACCGACATAGAAGCCGATCCAGCTTGTTAAAATCCCACCAATACCACCTAAAACAAGTATATTCCCCATCATCGCACTACCGCCAAAGGCTGTTGCCATCGCATCCGCCGTTACCAGATTCGATTCACTAATAGCAGAAGAACTCATGACTCGCGATACCCCGAATATTACAGCGATATACCATAGTACAGCCAGAACGACCGAAGCAATTAATAATTGACCAATCCGTTTTCGAGGTAAATTTATTTCTTCGGCAGCTTGTGGGATAACATCAAAACCGACAAACATAAATGGTGTCATAATTACTACGGTCAATATCCCAGCGATCCCATTTTCAACTAATGGTTGCATATTTTGCACATTTCCTGCAGCTGTACTACCAGTAATCAGCAATATACCCGCTATTAGAATCAATAACGTAAAAATACCTGTAATCGCAGTAGAGAACTTAATCCCACGATAATTGATCCAAGCAATAAGAACAGAACCTAAGATACCAATACCTGCCCAAGTTATCGTCACATCCCAGCCAGCAATCGTGTATAAATAACCCTGACTGTAGTCCGGAATCAAATATTCGAAAACAGTAGGAAGCGCTACCGCCTCGAAAGCTACCACAGATACATATCCAAGTACAATCGCCCACGTTGCGATAAACGAGGCTATCCTTCCCATTGCTTTGTAGCTATAGACATGTTCCCCTCCCGCCAGTGGAATAGCAGAGGCTAATTCTGCATAAGTGAGGCCAACGAATATAACCAGCATTCCACCAAACGCAAACGCCAGAATAGCACCTAAAGATCCAGCTTCCGTTATCCATAAACCAGTTGTTACAACCCATCCCCATCCGATCATTGCACCGAATGCAAGTGCAAGCGTATCCCATTTTCCGAGGATTTTTTTTAACTTTTGATCGCTCATTTACTTACCTCCAATTCATCTTAATGAATCCTTTAGTGAATAAAAGCGAATCATTCTTTTGGATTTAGCGATATGTTAGTCCTCCTGAATTATTGTATTACGTTGGAAGATTTAAAATGATATGAAATTGACCTATCTAAAAATGCGGCAAACGAAAAACCAGATTTATAGGTAGGAAAAATACTTCCATCTATAAATCTGGTTTCGTTTAAAATTAATTTAGGTTAAAATATTTAGGTGATTGGGGGATTATATATTGCCCGGGAAATAATTATCAAATCTTGTCATTTCTTAGAGGGGCCTGTCTCTCATTACACTAATACGGTAGAGCACTGAGGGACAGACCCCGTGTTATCGTTTACGAAATGTAATAATTTTCCTCTTGTATATGCAGAACTCGCCCATTTATTATCTTTTTCGCCATTTCATACGCTTCCCTATTTGTTTTTGCTTGAGTTACTGTTTTTTTTACTAATCCTTCTTCCAGTTGGTACGTGATGACATATTCATTCTTCATTTTTACAAACTCCCTTGTGTTAAATAACATAAATTTTAACGCATGACCGCATCGACAAACATGGCATGCATACCCGATAATCCAAAAAATTGCCATGCAGACAATAATTTAATGTCTCTTATAATTTTCTTCTTTTCATATGTTTTTATACTCATTTGTATTTTTTATTTGGACGGGAATACTTATACTGGGATATCCCGCACTTAGCAAGCACATTCCAACTTCCTTATACTAACCAAACCTTATCCTATATGATACAATTACCTAACTTACTCACGTAAAGAAGATAGTTAAGGGAGGCTGAAATGATGGAGGACGACAGGTTATGGTATCGGCTTGATAATGCTGGAAAATTGTATACATCCATTATTTCTTCACGCGCAACCACTTTATTCAGGGTATCTGCAACGCTTACCTCCCAAATCGATTCCAAGCTTCTGCAAGCAGCCCTTGAGTCAACATTGGAGCGGTTTCCTTTTTATAAGGTACAATTAAAACAAGGTTTCTTTTGGTATTATTTTGAAGGAACGGACCAAACTCCAAGGGCGGAGGAAGAAATATATTATCCATGTATGAGTTTATCAATTAAAAGACGCGGATCGTTTCCGTTTAGGGTGCTCTATTTTAATAACAGAATTGCCATGGAAATATCGCACAGTATTACAGATGGCACTGGTGCAATGAAATTTCTGCGTGAACTCGTCACAAACTACCTTCACCTGAAGGAGTCTGTCCCTTTAAAAAGGGAAGAAATAGATCAGGAACAACTGCAATTAGAAACGGAGAATGCATTTCGGAAGTATTATGAAAAGGATATTCCTGTCTTAAAATCGCGCGTCGGGAAGTCGTTTAAGCTCCCAATCCAACTCGATAAAAAAGGCCATTATCACATCACAACAGGGATTATAAAGGTGGACGAGTTAAAGCGAAAAGCGAAGGAATATGATACTTCCATTACGATATTACTGACGGCCGTTTATATGGAGAGTCTGTTAGCCATTCAAGAAAGAACCGAACGCCGGAAGCTCCCTATCGTCATTAATGTCCCAGTAAATATGCGATCCTTTTTTGCAAGCGAGACGATGCGCAATTTCTTTGTGAGCATCACCCCCTCCATTGACGCGAGGCTAGGTACGTATGATCTTGAAGAAATCGTGAATGAAATAAAGATTGAGTTTAACCGGTTACTTACAAGGAAAAAATTAAAACAGTATATCAAACGAAGTGTCATTGGTGAAAAATCATTAGCATTACGGTTAATGCCTTCACCAGTGAAAGATATTGTCGCTCCATCCATTTATTCGTTTTTCGGGGAAGGCCAATATACAAGTGGTCTATCCAACTTGGGAGTTGTCCAAGTGCCAAGCGAAATAGAGCAATTTATCGAACGATTTGAATGCTATCCCCCTCCAAGCATCGGGAATAAAGTAAAGGCAATGTTGATTAGCTACAAATCTCATATGTACATCTCTTTTGGAAATTTGTCCAAAGACCGCATGCTGGAGCGTGAATTTTTTCGAAGAATTCGTGAATTGGAAATTGATGTGACGATAGAAACAAACGATGAGGAGAGTTAATATGGCTTATTGTCCCAAGTGTGGCATCAAGGTTGAAAAAGGCAATCGGCCTTGCCCACTATGCGGTTTTCACATCCCAGAAGTGAATGAAACGGAAAAAGTCGCGTCTCGTAAATTTCCAAAAGCCGCCAATCCATATCCTGTTCATTTGAGAAGAGTGCTGAACCGTATTTTTGTTTTCGTATCGCTATTAGTGTTCGTGGCTATAAGCCTCATGTTCTATGTAAACTATGAATTAAATGAGGCATTTACATGGTCAAAATACAGCAATTTAAGTGTGCTCGCGGGGTGGGGGCTTTTATATTTTTCATTCGGATATGTACAAAGTTATTATAAAGTTATTTTTGGAATAGCTGTGATTGCATTAGTACTACTGTTTGGACTGGACATCTTCCACGGGGGACTGGATTGGTTTTTTCCATTAGCATTCCCGATCGTAGTGGGAGCCTCTGTGATCGGTTTTGCTTACTGGAGCTTGATCAGAGCCCTATCTGTAAAAGGCTTTAACGTGATTGGCTTTTTCTTTATTGCTGTTGTGATCCTATCGATGTGGATCAATTTCTTCATCAACAGCCACCAAAATGAAATAGATCTGTCAAGCTGGTTCATTGTTACTGCACTACAGCTTTTGCCTGTGTTATCAATCATGCTTTATGTGAAATATGGCATGCCGGAACATGTCAAACAGAAAATCGCCAGGAAATTCCATTTATGAAATTGGGGCTTATACGTTTGAAATTGTATATATAGTGACACTGGTAAAGTATGAAGAATTCATTCATGTGGAATTCAAGGATCGGGATAATAGCTTGGAAGGAGAATCACTATGAGCAATCACAACCAAGAAAATTATGGACAAATGCAGGATTTGATAAACTATATCGACGAAGGGCTTAAAAAAGCGAAACTCCCTGGGAATACGAAGGAAAAAATAAGTGAGGAGTTGGAAGACTTAAAAACCTTCATCCTGGACGCACGCCCCCCACGTATCGCCATTGTCGGAAGAAGAGGTGCCGGGAAGTCGAGTTTGATTAATGCAATATTTGGTGAAATGCGCGCGGAGATTGGCGACGTAAAAGCGCAAACCGGTTCTGGAAAATGGCATGCCTATATATCCGATTCCGGCACACTTGAAATCCTGGATACACGTGGATTAGGCGAAGCGGATCAACCTGAGGAGGCATTCACCGAAAGTGCTGCGATCGATGAAGTACAGGAATCCATTAAGGAAAAACGTCCGGATGCTATCCTTTTCTTGAGCAAAGCAAAAGAGGTAAGTTCACGGATCGACGAGGACATCACACAGCTCAAGCAACTGAAAGAGTCGGTGAAAACCTACCATGACTATGATATCCCCGTCATTGGAGTCGTAACCCAAGTGGATGAGCTTAGCCCTAAGTCGGTGGACAAGCCTCCATTTGATCACGAAGTAAAACAGAACAATATCGCAGAATCCGAAGCTGTTTTGGCTGCAAAATTAAATGAAATATCCACTGTATCAGTGAAAATCATTCCGGTTTCTGCCTATTTCGAAATCGAGGATAACATCATTTCCTATGATCTCAGATGGAATATTGACAAATTGGTCGATTACCTGATTGAACAGTTGCCCAATGACGCCCAAATGATTCTAGCCAAGCTGGCAAAAGTGAAATCCGTCCAAAAAAAGTTAGCGCGGAGGATTGGGAAAAATATTTCCGGGATAACCGGATTGATTGGAGCTAATCCCATTCCTCTTGCTGATTTACCCATCATTACCGGTATGCAAATGGCCATGATCAGCTCGATTGCATTAATTGGTGGCAGGAGAATGAATAAAAAAGACCTAAGAGAATTTCTCAGCGCATTAGGGTTGAACCTGGCCGCCGGCTTTGCTTTTCGGCAAGTCTCCCGTCAGCTCGTACGACTATTTCCAGGGGCAGGTACCGTCATATCAGGCGCCATCGCATCCTCGGGAACATACGCATTATGCGAGGCATCCATTGCCTACTTTATCGACGAAAAATCATTAGGTAACGTGAGAGCCATCTATAAAGATAAATACGAGGCTTAAAAGGGACCTGTCCCCCGCTACGCTAAAGGGCTAAAGCGGCGAGGGACAGACCTTTTTCCGTTTATTTTTTTGATTTGACAACTCCAACCATTAATGTACCAAACGTGATCATCAGGACAAGCGCTTCAAATACTGTCATCCGGTATCCCTCCTTCTCAGCGTGTTTAGTCAGGAGAATGAACCGTTTCCCATGAAATCATTTTGTCGTATTTATTGATTTGATTTTATTTTCGCGTAGAAAATGTTCCATAATGTTTTTGATTTGTTTGTATGTCTATTATTATAATTTATGATATGGGCTTATCCGCTTGTCCTATTCCACTTATTCATAAAAAAATTAAAAAGAACAGGAATTTTTATTCTACTTCGAGGTAAATACACTGATGCAAAGGCGGGCTCCCGAGTACCAGCCAAATTTTAATGAACAACTCCAATCTCGGTTGCGATACATTATTAAATATTTTGCTTATATTCGGTGGCTTCATATCCAGTTGATACGCAACATCTTTAATATAGATATTCTTTTGTTTAGCTATTTCTTTGAAGCGGTTCTTAATTACAGGCTGTTTATTGTTTTCCTGGAAAGGATTAACGGAATCGAAATGCTTGATTTGTTCAATTTTATCCGCAATACAACCAACAATGAACTCCTCTATTTTATAATCGTCCCTCCTGTTTTTGTCCCGATGGCGATTAATCAGATTTTCCAATTCTGTAATTTCCTTGATTTGATCATAAGTTTCGTCATTTAGTTGGATGATCACTTCTCTCATGTATAAATCACCTCACTTTTGGCAAATGTATAATTGAAAGGATGATACCATTGATAAAGCATAATGATAAAGAAGATGTAATCGA
This sequence comes from Virgibacillus sp. NKC19-16, assembly GCF_021560035.1. Lineage (NCBI taxonomy): Bacteria > Bacillati > Bacillota > Bacilli > Caryophanales > Bacillaceae > Virgibacillus > Virgibacillus salidurans. The sequence continues at coordinate 2,873,767 of NZ_CP074373.1, forward strand.
CGTTATACACGAAACATTTGATAAAGGCAAGAGCGATAAGTGACATAAAAGGGGGTCTGTCCCCCACTACGCTAAAGGGCTAAAGCGCTGAGGGACAGACCCCTTCTTTAACACATTAATGCGCCGGGGGACTGTCCCCTCGATTACCCAAATAACGCAAGAGGAAGAATTGAACGACGATACCGGCAATGAGTAATACAATACCGCTTCCAATGAAAGAATACAATAGATATAAGACTCCCGCTATCCCTGCAGGCACTAGTGCATAGGGGATCTGTGTATTAACATGCGCGATGTGATCCGATTCGGAAAAGATGGATGCCATCACTGTTGTATCAGAAATAGGTGAGACATGATCTCCAAAAATCGACCCGGCAAAAATCGCTCCGATAACGATTGGGATAAGATCTTCGCCACCCATCGTATAGGCCAGTGGTATCGCAATTGGCGTTAAAATGGACATCGTTCCCCAAGAGGTACCTGTTGCAAAAGAGATAAACATAGCAATAACAAAAACCAGAAATGGAATAAGTGCTGCCGTCATCCATCCTTCTGTCGCACTTACGACGAATTCCGCAGTTCCAAGTACTTCCGTTACTGTTCCAATCGACCAAGCCAGGATAATAATGATAAGTGCTGGCAACATGGTACGAATACCACCAAGTAAGGTATCCTCACACTTTTTCAAACCCATACCTTGAACCAGCGCGATAATAATACCCACTGCTGTCATCGCAAATGCGCCCCAAGTTAGTGCAACGGAAACATCTGTATCAGCAAGCGCATCCATCATTGATTTTCCAGTGGCACCACCACCTGAATACCATAATCCCCAAATACTTACAGAAATAAGTGTTACAAGTGGAAGGATGAAATTCCAAACACTGCCTTCTCTTTGATGCGGCTCTCCCAAATCCTGATCAACGGAAGACAGTGGTGTTGAACCATCTGGTATTAATTTTCCAGTAGTATGCGCACGATGTTCCGCTTTTGCCATTGGCCCAAAATCTTTCCCGGCAATAATCATCGGGACGGCTAATAGACATAGTATCGCATAAAAATTCCAAGGAATGGATTGTAAAAAGACGAAGTAAGGCTCCATCCCAACAATACTTAAACTCGCAAAAGCCGCTGCAATTAAAGACACCTGAAAACCGATCCAATCGGAAACAGGACCAATCGTTGCCATCGGAGCAGCTGTTGAGTCAATGACATAGGATAACTTCTCCCGCGATATATTATGTTTTTTGGTGATATCTTTTGTCGCATTTCCAACAATGACAGAGTTTACGTAGTCGTTAAAGAAAATGAGAATCCCTAAGAAATATGGCAAAAATAGCACACGCTTCTTCGTCGTTAACCGCTTTTGTAACACCCTGATCAGCCCTTCAGAACCACCAGTCTTAAACATAAAAGCAGCCCCAGTTCCAAGCAGTGCGGTCATGACAAGAAAACGCGCGTTCCATGGATCAATCATTACATCCTTCATCCATGTGAAAGTCAAACCAACTGCCTCAAACGGGTTCCATCCCGCCGCAATTAAGCCGCCAACCCAAATACTGACGAAAAGAGAAATTAAAACACGCTTTGTCATAATGGCTAAAACCACTGCAACAAGCGGTGGGACAATCGATAACACGTCCATAAGCAATACCTCCTTTGTGGGGTCTGTCCCCCGCTACGCTAAAGTGGTAGAGCGGTGAGGGACAGACCCCTATGTTTCAGACCCCTATGTTTGGATTGTTTGATATATATGTTTCATCCAAAATTAATATTACTTTCCTTTTGAACAAAAAAAGCCCTTTTCTCAGGCAGAAAGGACTTCTTTTATAATTATAAAATTTTAGGTCAAGCGTTAAAATACAATCGTCTTATTCCCATGAACAATAATCCGGTCATCTAGATGCCATTTGACTGCTCGCGCAAGTACACTGCGCTCGATGGACTGGCCTACTTTTTTCATAGCTTCCACATTATCACGATGATCCACGCGGCTGATATCCTGTTCAATAATCGGCCCCTCATCCAGATCATTCGTCACATAATGGGAAGTGGCCCCAATCATTTTCACGCCACGCTCAAAAGCTCGCTCATAGGGCTTCGCACCGACAAATGCCGGCAGAAAAGAATGATGGATGTTGATAATACGATTATGATAGGTCTCCACAAAGCTTGGTGTAAGTATCTGCATGTAGCGAGCCAGTGCAATCACGTCAATGTCATAATCCTGCAAAAGCTGTTTCTGCTTTTCCTCAACTTGGTCACGAATGTCTTTGTTCGCCGGTATGTAATAAAAAGGAATACCAAACGACTTGACCATTTCTCTAGCAGTTTCATGGTTACTGATAACAACAGCAATATTCGCCATCAGATCCCCACTCTGCCATTCCCATAATAACTCCAGCAGGCAATGCGGCTGACTGGACACAAACACCGCCATGTTCTTTATTTCATTTACATAGGTAATTTTCCAGTCCATGTTAAATTTTTCAGCAACCGAATGGAAATCCTCCTCCAGTAGATTGGCCTTCTCTTTTAATTCATCACATTCAAATTCAATCCGAATAAAAAACTCTCCACCGATCGGATCCATCGTATATTGGTCCGACTCGATAATATTGGCCCCATGATCATAAAGAAATCGGGAAACAGCTGACACAATTCCGGGCTGATCCGGGCATTTGATCAAAAAGCGCGCCCGGTTTCGATTTTTGTCTTGAAATGTATGGATTTTTTCTTCAATATAACGATTCATTTTTTCTTCCCTCGCCTTTGTTTTTATGTTCATACTTTATTTGATTTGTAGGATAGGGTCAAGGGAGATGAGTATTTATTTTTTAAAACAGGCATGCGCATACATAAAAAGATACCCATGCTGCCAGGGTTTAGTTGAACATTCCCTACTATAATGGTAAAATTTATCTAGTAATAAGAACAAGCACATCGCATGCACTTACATATGAAAGGGTGTATTATCATCGCTGAAAATGAATTGGAACTAAATTTAAATCTAGAGGATATCAAACTTGTAAATCTATCAACAGAACGTAAAAAGAACGGCGGCAAGATCGATAGAAAGAATAATATTGAAATACTTGAATTTAACAAAGAACGGAACCAAATTGCTGTAGAATATACAGAAAATGTAACTGGGGCGTTAGATTTAAACTTGACGATAGAAGCAATTTTTTCAGTGGAAGCTGAAAAGGATTTAACTGCAACACAACTGGAAGAGATTGTTAAAAAAGGGGATATCGATCATTTGGCTTACCCCCTATTAACAGAATCTACGCAAATCACTTCGTTTATAACAGGAAAAGTTCAAGGCATACCGACCATTTTCCCTCCTATGTTGGAAGATAAAGCGGATAAAGATAAATAGTTGCCGGTATTAATTTATGAAAAAAGCTGTTAGATTCCTATATTAGGGCTAATAGCTTTTTTACTTATTTTTAAAATAATGCTGGAATTTCTCTCTCTTCTACTAATCCATCAATAATAAGTTATGTTTGACTAACGGTACGCCTTAGGCTAATTGTTTAACAAACGTAATTTACTTTATTACAATAATGGTTGTCGCTAAAAAACGAGGAGGACAAAAATGAACGCTAACTATAAAACATTATTAGAGCCTTATTCATTATCAAAAGATGTGGAATTAAAAAACAGAATAATCATGGCGCCAATGACAAACTTTTCATCTAATCCGGACGGTTCGGTTACAGAAGCTGAAGTAAATTATTACGCACGGCGTTCGAAAGGTGTGGGGGCAGTTATTACAGCATGTGCCTATGTAACTCCTAACGGGAAGGGATTCCCTGGCGAGTTCGGCAGTGACCGCGATGAACTTATCCCCAGCCTAAGACAATTGGCCAACGGCATTAAAAATCAGGGAGCCAAAGCAATTTTACAGATTTTCCATGGAGGAAGAATGTGTATCCCAGACCTTGTTCCAAATGGGGAAATTGTCAGTGCGAGCAATGTATCGGCTGAAAACGGTGCAACAGCTGGCGTGGAACCTCGTGGATTAACGGAAGCTGAAATCGTGGAAATCATTGACGCATTTGGAGAGTCCGCACGTCGGGCGATCGAAGCTGGTTTTGATGGAGTTGAGATTCACGGAGCGAATGCTTATCTCATCCAGCAATTTTTCTCTCCTCACTCCAATCGCCGCGATGACCAATTTGGAGGAAACGTGCAAAAACGCATGACATTTCCATTGGCGGTTGTTGATAAAGTGCAACAGGTTGTTAAAGAACATGCGAAAGAGCCGTTTGTCGTTGGATATCGTTTTTCACCAGAAGAGCCCGAAACACCTGGCATTACGATGGGTGATACCCTCCAGTTGGTCGATGTGTTATCTGAGAAAGGACTAGATTATCTGCATGTATCCCTAGGCGATTTCTGGTCCAAAGCAAGAAGGGGAGCCGACACAACGAAGACACGTGTGGAACTGCTATTAGAAAAAATCAATAACCGCGTCCCATTAATCGGTGTAGGTTCCATCTACTCTGCTGATCAAGCGCGTGAAGCATTCCAAACCGGAATCGCATTCCTAGCGCTTGGAAGAGAAATAATTATCGATCCAGACTGGGTACAAAAGATAGAAGTAGAAAAAGAAGCCGAAATTAATACCTTATTAGACGTCAACAAGCAAGAAGAATTAGAGGTACCAGATCCATTATGGAAAGCTATTACAACTACGCCAGGCTGGTTCCCAGGGGTGGAATAAGCAGTGATAGTTGGATAAAAAGAGGCACATGTATACCTGTTACTATTAGGTATACATGTGCTTTTATTTTCCAAAGAAAGAAGCGCAATTAGCTACCAATCTCAGCTTAGTTTTTTCACCCTCCTCTTATCACAAGTTCCCGGGATGGTTATAAACATACTCCGGAAAATCAGTAACAATCCCGTCAACTTCGTGCTCCGCTAACCTATCTGCCTGTTCCTGTGATCTTACGGTATAAGCCCAGATTTCCATTTCGGCTGCATGAACGCGATCAACCAGTTCATCTGTCACAACATTCATACTTGGATTAAAGTAATCAGCATAGCTTGCAAACGCTGCTAACTGCTCATCGGTAACATCTGCTGCCTCAAGCCCAAGCAGTACACCATGTGGAATATTCGGTACCAGTTCTTTTGATGTTTGAACTGAATCATGATTGAACGATTGAATGATAACTTTATTATTATTCGGTTTATGCATATTGCGTTCTTTCAAAGCATCAGCAACTTTTTCTTCGATACCTGGATATAGTTCTGGTGCTTTCAATTCAATTAAAATACCAATTTTTCCACGATAAGCATCGATGATTTCTTCAAACGTCGGGATCTTCTCCCCCGCAAATTCCTCACCAAACCAGCTGCCAGCATCCAGTTGCTGTATTTCTTCCAGCGTATAATCACCAACAGCACCTGTTCCATTTGTTGTCCGGTTTACTGTGGTATCATGAATGGCAACCAATTCCCCATCCTTCGTCATTTGCACATCGATTTCAATGTAGTCAGCTTTCATCTCAAAAGCTTTGTCAAAGGCGACCATCGTATTTTCAGGCGTGTGTCCCGAAGCACCTCGATGTGCCACATTCGTAATCTCCTGCCCGCTTGCAGCAAGAGTAGGAGCGGTGAACAGGCTCATAAAAATAATCGTCATGAAAAAAATAGAAAAAATACGCTTCATAAATAAAATCTCCCTTCCTAGTAGTTATCTATTATTATAAAGAAAGACTATTAAGTTAGAGTGAAGGAGAAGATAAATCTATGTAAGGAAAACTACTAGATTCGTAGGAAGCCAAAAGTCCCCCTGCCCTTTTTTAAATCGAAAAAATGAGGAATCAGAGAAATAATACCCCAATTCCTCACACTCTCTTACCGCCAAAGGTCTCCCATTCTTTCCGGAAAGTCAATAAATGGATTGCGGTTTCCCTGAATGTCAAAGATCGCCTGATTCCGGTGCTTTTCATAAATTTCAGGTGGAAAAGCCTGATGCCAATCCAGTAAAAGCGCTGTATCAATTCCAGATTCATAAGAGGATTCGATCTGATCAGGATATCTTACTAAAAAATACAGCATGGCACGGGCAACAGTCCCTTTCCCGTACTCCGGTTCAAACAATTCCTCGTCTGCTTTCCCACACGCCGCTTCAATCCGATTAGCTCCTGCCTCCGGATTATATTCCGTAAAGTCATGATACGGATAATTGCTCCTAATTGAATTGCAAACAGGTTCACACGTAAATAAATGGTGAAGATCACCGCGCATCGGCTCCTGTTCGTTAAACCACGATTGTGGCACCGAATGCTCACAATTATATTTAAAATCTTGCTCGATTTGTACGATTTTGTCCTGGTCGAGTTCTGAAGTTTTTTCAATCGCTTCCTTTCGCTTCAACGACGTTTCATAATCTTCATTAATAACTGTTTCTGCCTTCCGTTCTTTTCCTGAATAAACACTTGCTAGATTACCATCTGGCCGCAAGTCAACCCATGGATAAACATATTCACTCGGATCATAGCGTATCTGATTCGTATGGGTTTCTCGAAGAAGCTTGGTGAGGGCTGATAGATCGGAAAAATCAATTTCACGATAATAGTGCCGGATCGCCTGACTATCTGTTTCCTCATCATAATATGCCTTTTCATCTGTTTCCATTTTTACTCTTACGCTTGCATGCTCGGAAAGAATGCTACGCAAATACGCACGATCGGTTGTCACTGGAAGAAGCTTTTCCTTTTGGTCATAGGTCAAAATCATTTTCATTCCTCCTGAAAAATGGATTTATTAGCTACATACCCGCCTCACCTTTTACACACATGAATTTTCAAAATTATTGTATCAAACGTTTCTCTATATGAATAGATACATTTTGCCCGCTATAAAAGTACTAAAGAATTAATACCTGATAAGAAAATAGTGCAAGGGGACTGCTTCGGTAATTATATGCTATAATTAGAAGAAAGTTTGCAGCGGAGTGAACAGAATGAATCGTTTTAAAAGGAGACCTACCCATGGATAAACATATCGTGTTTTACGACGCAGAATGCCCGTTATGCAGAACTGTAAAGGCAGTATTGCAAAAGCTTGACTGGCTGGATAGAATCAATTGGCATCCCGTCCAGGAAGTAAACGAGGCGACAAGGGAAAGAATAAATCGTTATAAAAATATGTACGACGAAATTTATATGTATACCAAAGATAAGAAGATTCTAACAGGTTACTATACAATACGAAAAATTTTATCCCTCCTGCCTGTAACAATCCCGCTGGCCGTACTCATGCACCTGCCGCTTGCTAAAAATATTGGTGATCCTGCTTATCGCTTTATTTCGAAGCGGCGCTATCAGTGGTTTGGCCGCGTGCCGTATTCGTGGTGAATTTTTTCCTTTTGCGATAATAAATCTTTTCAAAACTCAGCCTATATCATTTCAAAAAGACATCACAATTTAGCTAATTACATAAAAATTCATTTGATAAATACCTAATATTGTATATAATATAAATATATTAGCTAACAACAAAGAGGGGTGTCGAATAGTGAGAGTGCCTTCAACGAAAATGCAAAATAGTTTCGGAGAATATTTGAAATATGTCAGCAGGTGAGGATATCATTGTGACAAAAAGTGGAAAAGATACGGCTAAAATCATGGCCTGTTATGATCCAGATTATGTCAAAGAAGAGCAACCAGCATACCGATCTTCAGATGGCTGGGTGACGTATGAGGAATTTTTGGAACTAAGGAGGAAGCGGAGCAAAGGTTTGAATTAATTGATGGCGTCATTTATAACCTTGCCTCTCCTTCCTACAAGCACCAGCGTGTAGTTGGCGAGCTTTACGGCGCATTTTACAATGGCTTTAAAGGAAAAAAATGTGTTCCGCTCACATCTCCGTTTGATATAACTTTCTTTAAAGAAGAAGACAACGTCTGTGTCGTCCAACCGGATATTGTGGTCATCCGCGACAAAGACAATTTGGACGAGAAAGGCAACTATAAGGGGACACCAACGCTGGTAGTCGAAGTGTTATCACCCTCCACGAGAAATAAAAATATGTTGAAAAAGCTTGAATTATATAAACAGTGCGGTGTCAACGAGTACTGGATTGTCGATCCCATTAATGAGCATATTTTGGTTTACGTGCTGGAGGACAATGATATTGTAAACAACAAGACCTATTCAAAAAGCGCCCAGCAGGCAGTTCGCTCCGAGGTGTTTGAAGAGTTGGAGGCAGACTTGCAGGATGTCTTTGCTTGAGCATTTGATTGATGGGGATGAACAGCAGGGGCATGATTGTGAATAGGGCCTGTCCCCACCGCTTTAATATGATAAAGAAGTGAGGGACAGACCCAATAAGCCTGACTTTCTTATCTAGCATGTCGCTTCAAATAATAATGCTTCTTCTGCTTTTCTAAATACTCAGCCAGAATACTAACAGATATCATTACGGTGTAACCCAACAGCGAACTGTAAAACATTGCTTCAAACACCTGTTCAATAATCCCTGTTCCTGTTAAAAAGATGAAACAGCTCGGCCCCAACACAACGGATGCCAACGCGCCTGTACGATGCGCTTTTTTCCAAAAGTAGCTTAGCGTAATAGGCGCCGCGATACCACTTAGGATTGCTGAGGTGCCGATTTGAGCTAATAACGCCAACGAATCCGGTCTATCAATAGACATGTATAACGTGAGTCCTCCAATTAGGATAAGCGAAATCCGGGAAACCCTTACTGCTTTTTGATCTAATTTTCTCTTGGAAATTTTTTTATCTTTGTAAAGAATTGGAGCCACGAGCACTTTATAAAGATCGTTGCCAATGCTTGTTGTCATGCCGAGATACAGGCTATCTGTCGTGGACAAGATAGCTGAAATAATTCCTACGACCATTAAGACTACTAGAATAGTAGGAAAAACCTCCATAATATAGGCTGGTACTGCACTATCTGGAGATGACAGATTTGGGACCGTAATACGTGCAGCCATACCAGCAAATACAGAAAACGTAGATAGTACAAATAACGTTATTCCGGAAGATAGCGTAAACTTACGTAAATCCTCTTTCTTCTCTACAGTCAGCACTTTATTCATTAGATGGGGAAGCAAAGCAAAACTAAACAGCAGCCATTGGATGCTCAAAATAGCAAATACACTGTGAAACGGACCGTTCTCTGAAGTTAGACCTAACATACTTCCATCGATTGCGCCCATCTGCGTTTGCAAGTTACCTAAAACATTCCATCCCCCTCCGATGGACCAAAACAGCGAAATAAACAACAGGACGGAAATGACCGACATGACCGTACCTTGTATTCCGTCCGTGATCAACTGGGCAAAGGCGCCCCCCAAACTAACATAGACGACAGTTATGGTTACCCCTATAAGAATTCCCCACATGTACGGGATCCCTATGATTGTTTCAAACATGGTTGCTAAGCCAACATTTTGAGCAACAATATAATAAATGTTGAATAAAATGAGTAAGGCAACAACTACCTGTAATGCTTTACTTTGATATCGAATCCCTAGCCATTGCGGCAAGGTGAGGCTGCCTTCCTTTTTTTGCCCCTGCTCCCAGAAGGTTTTAGCAAAAAGAAGCAACCCTATCCATGAGACCCCAAAGCATCCCAGCGAATACCAAAGTACCGGTGCACCATAGGTATAAGCCCACCCGGGAACTCCGATAAATAGATTTGCACTTGCATAGCTTGCCCCGAAACTGATTCCGACAATCCAGGGATTCACCTTTCCTTTTGCGATAGCAAATCCTTTCATCGACTTACTATGGGCTGAACCTCGTTTTCCTAGCCAGGTCGTTAATAGAAAATATCCCAACAACGCTCCCAATATCAGCCATATTAATATATTATTATCATCACCCAGCATCAACTTCCCCCACCTTTTTGTTTCGGGTAGATTTTATTCCATATTATCAATCCCACAATCCAACATATGACGATGGCAATCCAATAAATTGTAAACATAATTTCCTCCATTTTCTTATCGAATGGTAGAACTTCATTTTATTATTATTTTGTCTGAACAGTTCCAATCCTTTTCGCAGGATGGTTATCCGGCAAGTGAGCACTTCCTTTTTCAAACATATTTTCTCTTAACGTCTGTCCTTCATATTCCTGTCGGTAGACACCACGTTTCTGTAATTCAGGAACTACATGATCAACAAACTCACGATAGGTACCCGGTGAATAAGCTTGGGCAATCGTAAAACCATCCACATCTCCTTCATTCGACCACTCCACCATGCGATCTGCAATTTGTTCCGGAGTTCCAATAAATTTAACGGTACCATTTCCAAGCCCATGATTTTTAACAGCTTCTCGTAAGGTCCACTTTTTATTCGGATCTTTTGTATATAAATCCAAATTTCCCTGAACTGCTTCTGTCTCAATATCTTCAATGTACTGATCCGGATCATATTTGGAAAAATCAATCCCAGTATGCCCTGACAAAAGCGAAGCCGTACCCTCAAAGCTAATATGATTGATCAAATCTTCATATTTCATATTAGCCTCTTCTTCAGTTGATCCGATAATTGGTAGAATCAATTGAGAAACAAATACATCCTCCTGTCTTCTCCCCTGTTCCACCGTTCGCTTCCGTATATCTGCAACATACGCTTTTAAAGCTTCCAGTGAATGATTTTTTGTAAAAACAGCTTCAGCATGTTTGGCAGCAAAATCTCTCCCCTTTGGAGAAGCTCCTGCTTGAAAAAGTACCGGGGTGCGCTGAGGCGACGGTTCTACCAAATGCGGGCCTGGAACATTGAAAAATTCACCTTCATGGTCGATCAAATGTACTTTATCCGGATCTGCATAGGTATCGTTTTCTTTATCATAAACAACCGCATCGTTCTCCCAGCTGTGTTCCCATAATTTATAGACAACGTTCAGAAACTCATCTGCACGGTCATAACGGAGTTCCTTGGGTAGACGGGTCTTAAGGCCAAGATTAACTGCTTCGCTTTCCAGATACGATGTCACCACATTCCACGCAATCCTACCCCGGTTAAATGATCAAGTGTCGATAACTGCCGTGCTAGCGAATAGGGTTGTGCATATGTAGCGGAAATCGTCGGCGCAAAGCCCAAATTTTTAGTGACTGCTGCCATTGCCGAAATAGGGATTAACGGATCATGCGCTGGAAGCTGAACTGCATGCCGAGCAGCCGCATCATGGCTGTTTCCATATACACTGTATGTTCCAAGTACATCGGCAATAAATAACGCATCAAATTTCCCACGTTCTAAAATTTGAGCTGTTTCTGTCCAATAAGATAAACTATTATGATTTGTTCCCTGATCCAATTCATGTTTCCACAGCCCCATGGAATGCGGAGAAGGTGAATTTTGGATAAACCCGTTCAAATGAATTTGTTTTGTCATAATGTAAATACTCCTTTTTTAATAGATTTTAAGTTTGGCTCCTCGTGCTCCGTTATAAAACAGTTCACCTCCTAAAAATAATCAAACTTTCCTTATATAATTACTCAGATTAAAAGATACGTGTATCGCGTGCAGAAATCCAGCTGTCACCAATTTCCAATAAAAAAACCTCTACCGATGAGGAAGAGGTTAAAATTTATTTAAACACGTCTCATCTTTCAAGCGAAATGCTTGCTGGAATTAGCACCGTGTTAACGGTTGCTGCGGGATCACAGGACCAGTTCCTCCCCCGACTCTTGATAAGGAAATATTCAATTTTTAAGATTTCTACATATCATAACGGATACAGGAAAAACTGTCAAGTGGGAAATTTAGATAAACTTTCTTCAACAATATGGCCTTAAATTAAAAAGAGCACAATTCTCACTTCAGAATTGCGCCCCTTAGTTTAAGATTATCTTCCATATCAGTAAATATTTTAACTTTCCGTTGAACGATCTCTCGGTTTTACTTCTTCTTTGAGTTTAAACGAAAGTATGAATCCAAGGATTGCTGTGATTGCCGCTACGATAAAGGAAACATTCACACCATGAATAATACCATTCACTGTGTCGTCTTGTATGGCAGTTGTCGTCATGATGGTGACAAGAACCGCAGTACCGATCGACCCGGAGACTTGGCGGAATGTGTTATTAACCGCAGTCCCATGTGGTATAAGATGGTCAGGCAACTGATTCAAGGCCAGGGTTGTCATTGGCATCATCACCATTGCAATTGAAATCATTCGAATACCATTCATGCTTGCTAGATATGCGAAGCTTGTATCCGCAGATAAATCCGTGAACGCGAAAGTGGTCAGTGATAATAGTAAAAGACCACCGCGAGCAAGCCACTTTCCTCCAAATCTATCAAAGAGATATCCGGTAATCGGATTTGAAAATCCCATAATAATAGCTCCAGGTAACAACACAAGACCGGATGTGAGTGCCGAGAACCCAACCATATTCTGCATGTATAATGGCAAAATAACATTTGTTCCAATCATTGCAGCGAAGACAACCATCCCAAGAGCAGTCGCTAGCGTAAATGTGCCATGTTTAAACACCCTGAATTCGAGGAGCGGCTCTTTCAATTTCAATTGTCTTGTAATGAACCAATAGAGAGAAATTGCCCCGAAAACAATAGATAAGATTACCTGATAGCTGAGCCATCCAGCGTCTCCAGCGACACTGAAACCGTACAGGAGCCCACCGAACCCAATGGTTGAGAGGATAACAGATAATATATCCAATCTCGGATTCTTCTGTTCCGTCACATTTTTGAGTAAGAAGTAAGCCGCTATAATGTCTATAATCGCAATGGGCAGTACAACATAAAAAACACTGCGCCATGGGAATTGATCAACAAGAAAGCCTGCTAGACTCGGACCAATTGCCGGTGCAAATGCGATGACAAGCCCGAACAATCCCATCGCCGAACCTCTTCTGTGTACGGGAAAGGTAAGGAACAAGATTGTCTGCATAAGCGGCATCATTATACCAGCTCCTGCCGCTTGAAAAACGCGTCCAGCCATTAAGAATGAGAAATTTGGTGAAATAGCTGCAATAAAAGTTCCTATAGTAAACAATCCCATAGCAGTCAGAAACAGCTTACGTGTTGAAAATTTATCTATTAAAAAAGCTGTTACTGGAATCATAATACCGTTTACCAGCATGAAAACAGACTGCAACCATTGCGCTGTACTCTCACTTAAATTTAGGTCTTCCATGATAGGCGGAAGCGCAGTCCCAAGAAGTGTCTGATTCAAAATAGTAATAAAAGCACCTGATAATAATATCGCGAAAAGCGGTATTTGTTTTTTCCAATTAAACGTTTTTGTATTTTCCATTATATACCACCTTTTCTTGCAATAAAAACTAATCATAGATTAAATCACATTTTCCCAATATATCATATCAAAAACATAAAAGGCAATTTTAAAGTTTCAGTAGGATTGTATTTTGTAGTTGATTTTAGGGATGAAGAAAATAGCAGAGGAAATTATACTCCATAGAAGTTGTTTAAAACGCTATATGTAAAGCAGCTCATCAGTTTTAACGGGATTTCCGTTCTTACTCAAACAGAACGCCTTAATGGAATAACATTAGAAAACTTGGTTGTCACCAAGCCTTTAGGTAACAACCAAAGTCCGCACTTATGTAGCATAGGAAAGTTTATACTTTCCTATCTGCCAAGTAAAAAATGATCAAATTATTTACAGGTATTTATTCCAAATAAGCGTCCCATTGTTTTAAAAATTTCCATCATTTGCTATATTGTTTTCTGATATTTATCACGTTGTATAGCAAATAACAGCCAAATGACAAGTAATATTGTGGATACATAGCTGATATCCTTTTCAATTGGATGCCCAAGTGCCAAACCAACTATATCTTTGCTTAGAAAGGTTAAAATAGATAGGGCAACCACAGCAAAAATGGAGTGAATGATTAATTTAGTAAACCTAACTTCTGAAATTTTTGGGAAGTTTAACATATAAACAACTCCTTAATTCGGTGAAAATTACGCACCACCGACCAAAATGGACCGATTGTTGAGCAGCAAGACTGTATTTTTTAATCATCTTACTTCACACTTGCACTTTAACACATTAGAGCAGCGGGGGACAGTCCCCGCTCACACCACAAATTGGGTCCGACTTGAACCCTCTTTTGTTTTCCTCACCTCAAGCACTGCCGGAAAAATCGTTTTTAACTCTTGTACATGGGAAATAACGCCAATCATCCGGCCTGATTTTTGCAGGTCAACCAGTGCATCGATTGCTTTATTCAGCGATTCCTCATCTAATGTACCGAAACCTTCATCAATGAACATGGTTTCAATTGAAATATTTCCTTGAAAACTTTGAATCACATCGGACATGCCGAGTGCTAAACATAGGGAGGCATTAAACTTTTCCCCGCCTGACAATGTCTTGACATCCCTCGTTTGCCCGGTATAGGCATCATAAACATCAAGTGTGAGTCCGCTTTGCCTTCCGTGGGATTCCTGGCGATCACTTCGCATCAGGAAAAATTGGCCATTGGACAGGCGCTTCATGCGCTGGTTTGCAGCGTCAATGATTTGCTCTAAGTATTCGATTTGCAGATACCGCTCGAATGAGACTTTTTGCATGTTCTGACCTCTGATGACGTCATATAAATCCGTAATAGTGCTCAAGTTCTTTTCCGTTTCGCGAACGCGCACGTTTGCATCCATGATACTTGTCTTCAGCGACGCTGCTTCTTGATGATATTCCTTGGATTGATTCCATTTTTTAAACGCTGCTTCATAAGCTTGTTTTAACTCACTCAATCGTTCTTGCAAGACACGTAAATCCACATGTTGCTTGTCTTTTAGTGCGTCTTTTAATTCAGCTACTTGTTCCTGTAATGTTGATCGATTTTGGTTAAAAAGCTCAATATCATTTTTCAAATGCTGTGAGTCTCGTTCAGGCATCTTCGCTTGCTGATACGCTTGTTCCTCGTCAAAAGCAGCCTGCGTAAGTGCGTCGATAAACTGCTGATCGCACTTTTGTCGCTTCGTTTTCGCCTCTTCTACTTGCTTATTCGCATTGGTGAGATTGCTGGTAGCTTTTGTTTGTTCGTCTCTCGCTTGCTGCAGCTTTGTCTGCGCGTCCTGCCAAGACTTTTCCAGCTGGTTTTTAACGCTTTCCGTTTCCTTTATCTTCTGTTCTAATACAGATAACGCCCTTACTTCCTCAGGGATGCGCTGTATTCTTTCCTGGTAAACGGCGAGATCCGTTTCATAATCTGTTTTGGCTTGCTGATGTGCTTTTTCAGCCTCTTTTTCTTTTGCTTCCAGCTGCTTGTAAGCTTCATTTGTCTGTTCATATTCTTCCTTATATTTAGCAAGCTTTTCCCTTATGGTCTGAAGCTCATTTACTTCTGCTTTTAGTTTTTTTCCTTCATCAACGATTTGGTCTTTAGCTGTTGATACCGCGTCAACCTGTACCGAATAGGATGCAACTGCACGCTCTTTTTCCTTCAATTGTGCTGTAATGGATTCCAGATTAGCAGCTGCAGTTCGGTAAAGCTTGTCCTTCTCATCCAACTCCTGCTTTGCAGAATCGAGTTGCTCTTTTGTGATCATTTCGGATTCACTTGTAGCTTTCCTAGGATGATCGTGACTCCCACAAACCGGGCAAGCCTCCCCGTCATGCAGGTGGCTGGCTAAAACATGCGCCTGATCATTAAGCCACGTTTTCTCTAATGTGGTATAGGTTTCTTTTTGTTTTTCAAAAACTTCCTTCCTGTGGGTTTCTTCCTTCTTGTGTTCAGCTTGTTTTTCGCTTAAATCTAGGAAATCGATCAACACTTTTGCTTGTTCCCGCATGTCTATTAATTTTTGCTGTTTGTCCGGCAGTTGGCTAACTTGTTGATCCATTACCTTGATCTGCTCATTATAATTTTCCGTTTTAGCCTTTTTATCTTTGATTTCTGCCTGGAGCTTTTGCAGCTGATTGAAGGCGTGCTTTTCTTTGTTCTTCAGCTCCTGTACCTGTTGTTTTTTTACATCGATTTCTTTGACGATTGGTAAAAATTCTTGAAAACGATCGAGTTGTCTGCGGATGTCTTCCCTTTCCGTCTGTTTCGCTTCCTCCTGCTGATAGATGATCTGGACCTTTTCAACGCTATCGTCAGCTAATTTCTTTGCGTTTTCAGCATCATGTAGAATCTTTGTCTTGTTCTTTTCTTCCGCTCGCCATTCTTGCCTTTGATTTTCATATGGCACAATTTTGCTTGCACGTTCGGCATCTTCAAGCTGTTTTTGCTTTTTTTCATATAAGGGGACTTGACTTTTTAGTTCCTTCAACCGGCCCTCTTTTCGACTCAACTCTTCAAAACGCTCATTTAGTGCTTGCGCCTGGTGGAACTCGGTCTGCTTTTTATCATGCGCTTTGTATGCTTCTTCATATTTTTTCTGATCCATGCTTATTTGCTGGGCGTAAAAGCTGAGCTCCGCATCCAATCCGTCGATAATCTGATGTTCATTATAGTGCTCCTCGGATAACACTTGGAAAATAAGAGATTCTTCGCGCATTGGAAGGCTCGCGCGAATATGTTCGATATAATTATCCCGCGTTTGTTTGGCTTGATTAAACGCATCTTCTATCGCCTTTTTCTTCGTCCGCAATCGCTCACTGATTTGTTGGTACGGTTCAGTTTTAAAAAGCCGGCGCAAAATTTCCTCCTTATTTTCCGTTTGGGAGGTTAACAGTTTTCGAAATTCACCCTGTGGCAGCATGACGATCTGCTTAAATTGATCTTGCGTTAAGCCCATTAAAACTTCTATCTTTTTATCAATCTCGGAAACAATTTGCCGGTCCACACAAGGGACTTCACTTCCATCTACTATTTCAAAAAACGCATAGCGCTCCCCGGTTTTCGACTTATTTCCTTTTTTCACATGCCCCAATTGCCGGAGCACACGATAGGTACACCCCTTTAATTCAAATAGAAGTTCAACCGACGTATGTGTATCATCATTTGCAAAATCACTTCGGAGCATCATACTATTTTCCCGGTCTTGCCCACTAGCCGACCCATACAAGGCAAAACAAATCCCATCAAAAATCGTCGTCTTTCCAGCTCCCGTATTCCCGGCAATTACAAACAGACGATTACCCTCTAAATCATTAAAATCAATGACTTCTGTATTTTTATAAGGTCCAAATGCCGTCAATGTTAATTTGAGTGGTTTCAATGTGCTTCTCCTCCTTCCCTAGAGCGTCTAGTTCGTGACATAGTCTTTCTGTTTTTCCGTTTCATTATTTTCTTTTAAAAGATCATCCAGCACTTCTTTGAAAATGACTTCCGTTTCTTCTGTTGCTTCCTGACCTTTCACCTCTTTGTAAAATGCCTGAAAAAGCTCCAGATCGTTCATTTGGGTACGTTCGACTGATCTCTCGCCATCTTCAGACGAAGGAGCGTGAAAGTAATTTTTACGCTCCACATGCATCGCATTCGGATAGACCGACCTGATTTTTTCCATCGGTGAAAGGACTGCTGTTTCATCTGTTAACCGAACAAACACATAATCTTCACTCACCGAATGTGTCATTATTTCCTCGAGAGATGCCTCCACTGTGCGCATATCCCTGCTTGGGGTCAGATGACGTTTTTGGATCGTAACATCCCCATGTTCATCCATCTCCACGACATGATATCCTTTTTTATGATGCTCTTCTGATATCGAAAATTTTAAAATGGATCCAGCATAACGAGTCGCCTCATCAGACACGTAATGCGCCTGATGCAAATGGCCAAGTGCCGTATAATGAAAGGATGAAAAATGGCGCGCGTCCACATATTCCGATCCGCCAATGGAGAGCGGCCGTTCCGATTCACTAGTATTTTCCTCTTCTTCGCCATATGGCGTAACAAAGGCATGTCCGACAAAAACATGACGGGCTTTTTCGTCCATATTCGCTGTAATATGTTCAACTATCTTTTCCGATGCATCATTATGCGTGCGGATCGTATCATCATCTAAAATATTTCTGACGGTACTCGGATCACAATACGGGACGAGATGAAAATGAACTTCCCCATGCGCGTCGTTTAAAATGATCGGCTGCATACCGCTTGTGAAATTCCCCACAATATGAAAGCCATTGTTTTGCATAATGCCACTTCCAAAATTTAACCTGCTCGGGCTATCATGATTGCCCGCAACAGCAAGAACTGGCGTTTTCAATTTCAACACAATCGTCTCAAGCACCTCATCCAAAAGATGAACAGCCTCAGTAGGCGGCACCGCCCGATCATATAAATCACCAGCAATAATAACAGCATCCGGCTTTTCCGCTTCCACAGCCTGAATAAACTGCCGCAGTATGTAATCCTGATCCTCCGTCATATAAACACCCTGAACAAGTTTCCCCAAATGCCAATCCGCCGTATGAAAAAATTTCATTATATATCTCTCCCCTTTCTAGGAAGCATAGGGACGGTTCTTTTGCTTCCTCGTAGTTTGTTATTCAGTTTCACAGATAACGAGATTTCAAAATACACTTTCCCCCATTGTACCACGCCTCACCCACGAATTTGCATAAATCAAATCAAAATAGCATTCGACAAAATTCGGGTGAACAGGCACTGTTTGACCGTCCCCATGCCTCCCACTTTCCGCAACAAAATTACTTATTTCTTCCACATTTATCACAAATTCTTCCCAATCTCTTTCTTTATTATAAAGGTGAGCGGGGTATCAAGGGAAGTTAGAAAACTTGGCTTTGTCAAGCTTTTAGGGCAAAGCCAAAGCCTGAGCTTATGCAGATAAGGGATTTTTAAACTTTCTTGTCTGCCAAAAAAGAATGCTAACAATGACAAAAAAAGGAAAGACGGTGAATACATTGGAATTGTTAAGTATCAATGGATTATGTCAAATCGTTGGTGTCACAGAAAAAACGGCAGCAGATTGGACCAATGATTTTAACAACTACATCCCGAAAACATCCCAGTGGGGGACAACATATTATCCCCCTGAAGCAATTGAGACTTTAAAATTCATTAAAGCATGTAAAAATAAAAACTATCAGACGCCGCAAATTAAGAATATGCTAGCGAATAATATTTCTCCTATCACAATGGAAAGGACGATAGAAGATGTGCAACAGTCATTAGAAGAAGGAAATTACAAAGAAAATATTTTGACAGTGATGCAAACAATCGGAAAGACCGTTTCAAATGTCGCAGATCAGGAAAAATCGTTAAAAGCCTTACAAGAACAGAACGATGAGCAAAACAAACGAATCAAAAACATGGAAAAACAGGCCAAAGAAATAAATGATTTAAAACAAGAAATCAAAAATTTAAAGCAAAAACATATACCAGCAAAAGAATATGAAGCAAAAAAGAAATCTTTCGCAAAGCTTTTTGAACAACAAAAGGAGGATCACATATGTTTCAGCCAGATAGTAAAAAAGCTAAACCAGGAGATGTAGTAGAGTTTAAAAGAGAAGATTTGCTTTTAACTGGAAAGACATTACCATCAAAAAGTAAAAATAGTATTATCGTTGAAATATCATCTGAAAGTGATTTGGAAGCTGTTAATCGCGGTCATCCTAACACGGTAGTTGCCCATGAAAAATATAGGGTTATTAATAAAGGAAAAAATTAATAAACCATGAGAGGATTAGCCTCTCATGGTTTTTGTTAAAAACGTTTTTTCATGCATCTATGTAGATTATTGCCTCCTTTTCTATTAAAGTCGAGTACAAAATGCATTATCACAGTTCCATTAGCGCCATTTTCTTGTTATAGTTAAAATATAGCAGAAAGAGGATTTTACGTGTTGTCATAGCTCCATCAAAGTCATCGCTGTGTTATAATGTCTCAATCGCTTCAGGGTGATAATAGATGTCATAGCTCCATCAAAGCCATTGCTGTGTTATGATCCATTGACCCGTATTCAAGTTCATATGAAGGTCATAGCTCCATCAAAGCCATTGCTGTGTTATGATACAGACAGGGTTTTCTTTTGCTTAATTTGTGTCATAGCTCCATCAAAGCCATTGCTGTGTTATGATTAAAGTCCTTAACAAAATCGCGATGGTTGTGTCATAGCTCCATCAAAGCCATTGCTGTGTTATGATTCGGTCGTCATAATCTCCTTCAAAGGAGAAGTCATAGCTCCATCAAAGCCATTGCTGTGTTATGATTGCGCAAAGTCGGGAACCATACCCTATTCGGTCATAGCTCCATCAAAGCCATTGCTGTGTTATGATTGTTCGGGTGGTAACAATTCGCCTGCTTCAGTCATAGCTCCATCAAAGCCATTGCTGTGTTATGATAATGTATGATCAATGGATTTGAGTAGTTTGGTCATAGCTCCATCAAAGCCATTGCTGTGTTATGATCCACTGCATTTTCTTCATTTACATAAGCGCGTCATAGCTCCATCAAAGCCATTGCTGTGTTATGATTTAGATGTCTTTTTTCATCTTTCCATGCCTGTCATAGCTCCATCAAAGCCATTGCTGTGTTATGATGGTTAACGACATCATCTGATAAATATTCTTGTCATAGCTCCATCAAAGCCATTGCTGTGTTATGATTCCGATAGCTTTTCTATATCGATAACTTTTGTCATAGCTCCATCAAAGCCATTGCTGTGTTATGATTGAGGAATTGTATTTGAAGTTAGGGATTGTGTCATAGCTCCATCAAAGCCATTGCTGTGTTATGATAAGCACAAGGGAATTCGTCAAACGTTATGGGTCATAGCTCCATCAAAGCCATTGCTGTGTTATGATCATTTAGTAATAGATAGTGGGTATCAAACAGTCATAGCTCCATCAAAGCCATTGCTGTGTTATGATCTTCGAAGAAGTTGAACCACTTTTCTTACTGTCATAGCTCCATCAAAGCCATTGCTGTGTTATGATTGAAAGGGCTGGTATACAAACTGATTTAAGTCATAGCTCCATCAAAGCCATTGCTGTGTTATGATTCGCCACCTCCGCCAGAAGGTTGTCCTTCCGTCATAGCTCCATCAAAGCCATTGCTGTGTTATGATTCCAGAGGAGGATACGGCAAAAAATTTCATGTCATAGCTCCATCAAAGCCATTGCTGTGTTATGATCATCAATCTATGCTCATAATGTCCAAACCCGTCATAGCTCCATCAAAGCCATTGCTGTGTTATGATAGTCAGAAGTAGACAACCTTATAGACACGGTCATAGCTCCATCAAAGCCATTGCTGTGTTATGATACGTAGCCAATAGAGCCTGCTAAAACAATACTTTGCAGGCTTTATTGTATTATTATTCCGCTGAATAATTATTTTTCCCTGCAACACGTAATCCATATTTTAAAAAAATAACTCGCATTTGTCTCTTTTTAACTACAGTATGCCCTGTTTCTCTATCTTTTATACCCCAAACCTTCTACTATCTCCATTTTTCCATACTTCTATACATATCTAAAAAAGAGTCAGTTGATTTATCGTCACCTTTTCCTCATTTTTCGTTTTATCTCCTAGTAAAAAGCGCATCCGCTCATATTGTTTTTCCGTTATAGGCAACGCACGAATCGACCCTTTTGGCGGAAGGTTTCTCTTTACCTTTTCAAGCTGTCGTTCCATTGACTCGTGGCCATTACACAGCCTGCAATAAACAGAAAACTGCATCATGTCAAACCCTTCATCAAGTAAGTAATTTCTGAAACGGGTATAGTCTCGCCGCTGCTTTTTTGTTTTTACCGGCAAATCAAAAAATAACATTATCCTCATAAAACTGCTCCTATTCATATTGATGTACCTTTGCAGGGAGTAATTCAGGTAGCTTTTGATACGAATAATCTTGCTGACGGCAACTGGCAACAAAGCTTTTCACCATTTCATCGATAGCAGCCGTAATGGGATGTCTTTCACCGGAAATCAGAATATCTGTATTTGCTAAATTAACTAGCCCTGCTCGAACTTCTGCATCCCATTTCTCCACATCTTGACCAGCAACATGGCAATCAACAATAGGACGAAGCACTTCCATAAAGTCATCGGCTAAATTAAAAGCATTTAATTGGTTATCATGATAAAGACCTAAGCAGGTGGTGAAACCGTAATTTGCGAGAGCCCGTGCTACTAATCCCCGCATAATGGCATAGCCATAATTGAGAAGGCGGTTCGTTGGGTCAGTTGAGCGACGTGTAAAACTTGAATCAAATAAATGCTTAAAATATAACTTTGCAGCGACTGCCTCACGATTGGTCGCGTCTCCAGATTCTACCTCTTTTATTAATAGACTTAGTTCCTTACCGCCATCCTTCTCCATTACATCTAAGCACTTCGCTTGATTTAAAATTTTCTGCTGAATAATTTGTTTCCATACCCGCTTTTTAAAAGGTTTCGTAAGTGCCATTTGCATCTCTAATACTGTCAATTGTCTGGAATGCTGGTGGAAACCTGTCCAGATTCCATTCGGAAGTTTTCTAGAATCGCATGTAAACAGACTTACCTTATGCTCCGCACATGCGCTTAGGACATTGGCAGTGATTGTTACCGCTTGCGCCTCAATAAGGATCGAGGCAATATCTTGCATGGGAATCGTAATGGTATCTTCTTGCTGTACGACTAGTTGAGAGCGCTTGACTGATAGACGGGCATTGTTTGTGATCATGATATGACGCCAACTCATATTCTGATACTCCTCTCATTCTATTATTCACTATCTACCAGTCTCTCCATTTACTAGAATAAAAATACAGCAAGTAGAAAGAAATCTACCTGCTGTATTTTTTACAACGTTTGTTTTATTTTTTTCTGTTTAAACGTTTGACGTGATTCCTTTTTAACGAGTGACAAATCACCTAAAATACCAACCTTATATTTTTCCAGTGTGTCAATTCCACCAAGCGTATAACGGCGCGCAGTCTGTTCATGTGGAACATTTGCCTCTTTAAAAATAACCCGGTTGCTGCCAATATCAATGGTACTAAAGTAGAGGAATCTATCTTCATCCCCACGTCTCAGTCGAACTAAGTCATATGGATACAGACTAAATTGAAACGCAAAAGTTTCATCAAGCTCGTTCCATTGTTCGTATCCTTTTCCTGCTGTGACTACTCTTTTCGGCAACTCCGGCAAACTCGCATCTATAACATAGACTGGCACTGCATGATACTTCTCTTCTTTTAAAAACAGGTCAATTCGGACAAGATCGCCATTTTGAGCAACCCCACCATTCACTTTCCGGACATGCGATCGTTTATCAACTTCGACTTTTACACGGCGGATCGGGTTGCCCTTTCCCTTCTTGCTCGGTTTATAAAGCTCCTCTTCAAATGCCTTTTTAGAATTACCACCTTGGGCAAGGTACCGTTGTTTAATTGCTTCATAAGTGGCAGGATCAGCTTCCTTATTTACCATCGCAAAATCGCCATATTTGTCAAACTTTATCTCTTGTAATGGAACCCGTTTGACGATAATGGTTTTTCCTGTACGTTCATCAACGCCGCCTTTCATCATGATGGTCTCTTTATGAGCCGAACCTGTAACCGAACGCCTCGCCATTCGCGAAACCATCATATAAGAAGGGAGAGGGAGCTTGGCATCAAGTGCATGGTGAATCTCCTCAGGATTTGGCAATGCCGAAAGATGAGTTAAAAGCTCATCGCGAAAACCTTCCCATGGGCGCGGGAAAAATGGCTCTTTTATTTTTGTATTGTTTTCTTTTCCTTTGTGATAATTGGTTAAACGTTGCACTATTCCATCATCCGTACATGCTACTACTATAGCATCCAGTGCATGGTGAAGATGGGTTTCCTCACGGTGCTTCTCAAGTCCCCATCGACTACGCATATGAGAGGTTATTCGCCCATTCACTGTATTAACCCACTTTTTTCGGCCAGAATATTTTGGCTGAAGTCGCTGTTCCACAAAGTTTTTAAAAAATCGGCTGATATATCGTGTGTCATTCAAATGACGTTCTTTCACCAATTCTTCTTCACGTGCAGAGAATTCCTTCTTTAAAAGGTACTGCTTCTTCGGTTTTGAGAACTTTGCATTACTATTGACGTAATCCTCAAAGTCCTCCAGCGATTCCCTCTATTTCTCAAATAATCAAAGGGAATCCGATTTCCTTTTTTTCGGTTTTCGTCGCTATAGACAAGCACTTTATTATGGTAGTTATCCATAAAGCTTTGGCTATATGGCAAAATGTGATCCACATCCAATTTCGGTGCACTGTTTCTTTCTCGCTTCAATTCCTTAAAAAATTCTTCTGCAGGAATTTTCTTTTGTGAATAGGCACACTTACGCTCTTGTTCTTCCCAAAGCTTATACCTCACAATATCATGACCTTTGGGATTTAAAATTCCGAATTCCGTAAGCATTTTAATCGCACCGGTATTTCGCTCATAATTGGCTCGCTGCGATTTAACTAGTTTGTTACGCTCTTCATGCGTCTTTGAAAGCTCACGTGCCAGTTCAATATGAACGGAAACAGGTGACCCGTATCGTTTTATAATTGCATTAACAACTTTACGCGATTGAGTAAGCGCCCGTTTTACAACCGGATTTGCAATATCATCAGGAATCGGCGGTAGCAACTTCTCGCGCTTGGCCTTTTGCAATCCTGTCGTATCATAACCTAATTCATCCGCTGCTTTCTTAAAAGTTAGTCCTTTTTCCATATGCGGCAACAAGTTTTGTATTGCTTTCGATGATAGATGACCGAACTTAGAATAAGAAAGCAGGAGAAGCGAATCAATCAGTTCTTCAGCAAATACCCGTTTTGCCAGATTTTGAGAACTCTTTAAATAATTACGGATATCTTTATCCGTTTTATAGACAGTCAGCGCAAAGCCTATCGCATCGTAATCATCCTTATTGTAAGTCTCTCCCGTATCGGCAGTGTGTATATCGGTTACCCGCTTAATTTGATAGAACGCATTCAAGTTAACAAAAGGAAGTTTTTCGTTTTGATTAAGCTTCGCCTCAGGATCGTAGGTTAGCTCATTAAATTTCAGGGTCTCATCAAGCTTTATCCACTTCCGGATATCTGAGTACTTAACTACTGGTGCACTTTTACGCTTGGCCAAATCCTCCCGATTAAAAAGTTTTTCTAAAATAGTAGCGCGCTGTTCTGTTGTCAGTGGCTCCACATTTGTACCAACTCTAATCCGGTTGATTTTATCCAGGGCCATGTAGTATTGAAATGTATAAGTTGCTTTAGGAATACGGCGCTCTTCCGGCTCAAGGGAACAAGAGCCTACTTTCTTCAAAATTGCGCTCCCTGAAGCAAAAGGAAGCTGATGGTTCCAGATTTTCAAATAGGCTTCCTGCAGTTCTTCAGTAGCATGCGAAGAGCGGAATCCACGCTGACTTTCGAAAAGCGTCACAATTTCCTGTTCCAGGTCATAGCGGCTCACATTAAACACATACTCCCCACTTGAATTGCGGCGTTTATCATATTTCATAAACTCCGGGTCATTCATCCACATTTCCCCGACCGTACGATATTTTGTTAATCGTTCCTTGTTGTCTTTAACACTCGAAAGGACAGCCCCAGTCTCTTTGTCGCTTTGTTCGGATTTTCGGTTCGACTTGAAGCCGCGACGCTGGGCAAGATGAATGAGTAGGCGCCCCCATTCCTGCCGACTTAATAACCGATCCAACCCTTCCAGGCGGATGTCCCATATATCAACAGAACCTTCTTGAAGGGGGTAAAGCTGCTTCAACTCCTGTTCATTTAATACGTCAAAATTTACAAGAAGCTGACGAATTTCCTTTTTCCTTTCACTACGGCGACGCAAACGCCGGCGAGAGGAACGCGCTAATCGACGAGGTTCTGCTAACGAAGCACCCGTTTTCGGAATTTCCGCTTTGTCAAACATTCGCACCCCTGCATCAACAATGGTAACTGTTTCAAATTTTTTATTGTTCTCATCCAATGCAAGCTCAATGACGCTCCACCCAACTGAATTTGTGCCAATATCAAGTCCTATACGATAATCTAAATCTTTCATCCTGCTCCTCCTCTATTATCATTTTTAATAAGCTTTGCCATTTTTTCTATAAAAAAGACCTCAGCTACGTACGAATAGCTAAGGTCAGTCTTGTTGTATGTAGTGGGGAGACACCCATCATAGACGGGCAGGCGATCCCCAACGCCACGAGCTACTTACTCAAAGTAGCCTTATCATAGAAACATCAAAGCCATTGCTGTACTATGATAAATCTATCATAACCTTTGACCTAGGTATTGTCAAGTATATGCAGTTTTGGATTAAGATGGAACTATGATTTAAGTAAATTTTTGGTAATTTGTTGGCTAGGAGAGAGTTACAACTAGGGTCTTTACTAAGAATCCTTTACAAATTGGCTCAAAAATGTATGTATTTTCATTTAAGAGCAATTAATTTATACGAATACACCTTAATTTATTTAAGAACCTTACCACTATTATGGATTTCAATTACAATTAAATTTAGATTTATTGTTATTGTGGATATCCTTTTTAATACGTTTCTAAGATTGTGCATAATTTCACCTCTATTCAATTGGTAAATAGATATACCAAGGATACACTAATTATAAATTTTCGCAACTTTCCCCTAACTATCTTGAATAGTAATCTATCAAAATTTAATTGTCAAGTTTTCCTTTTAAAATAATTTTTATTGTTATTAATAATAGAATATTGTATTATAAACTTTAGTATACATTTATCCATACCTTATTTTGGTAAATAGAGTCTTAGCCCCATCAAAAGCCATTGCTTATATGATTGTTTCAGTAAGCTGAGACAGACAAAATAATTTAAAACTGGTTCCGATCATTGGTTTTTGATCGGAACCAGTTTTCATTGGATTATTTTCATTATCTATTGGATGATGTGTATTCATAGCAGTGTACTTTCTCAAATTTACCGTCATGAATACTTCCTATTCATTAACCTTTAGAAGTATAAGGACAGATCCCCCTTCTACTTGCTGCTTGCTATCTAATAGACCATTAACATGTTTTGGAACACTCACTCCCCTTTTATATATTACTGTCTTTTATAAATGCCCTGCAAACATTTCTCCAACATAATCCGCTTCTAAAAAAGGAAGCAGAAGAACCGCCTCCGTGCTTCCCTGTCCCCTGCTTCCAGTCTATAAGTCTACCAGACAAGCGCCTTTTTTAACGAATCCTCCTACAAACACCGCCATTCTCTCTTTAAATCTTCATAGCATGAGAGAGAAGGAGGTGATAGAATGTTAGGATTTTCCATGATTCAACTTACAAGAAATCATAGTACTAAATTTGACAAGGAATTGCGTCAGAGTCTTATTCATTTATATAAGCCTTTTCGCCGTACACCTTGTTTTTTACACCGTCCATTTGAAAAACTACTAAAAAAATCCAAGAAATTCCCCGTCATTATCGAATTTGAACAACAAGATGCAAATGCGGCAGCAAATAAAGTTCATGAACTCGTTAAGCCTGAATTCAGATCCAAGATAAAACAAGACTTTCAATGCACATGTAGCTGCTCGGCAACCTTAACTGCATCCACCATCGAAAAACTTATGAACGACGATGGTTGCCAGATTAAAAAAATATATTATGATCGAGAAGTCAATGCTTTGTTGGATGTTGCTTCTCCATCCGTTCATGCCGAACAATTGAATGAACAAGGTCTGACTGGAACAGATATCAATATCGCTGTCCTTGATACTGGGGTTCATCCGCACCAGGATTTAACAGAATCAACGAACCGAATTATTGCCTTTAAAGATTTTATTAACGATCGACAGGATCCTTATGACGATAATGGGCATGGAACACATTGCGCAGGGGATGCGGCTGGTAACGGATTTTTATCAGACGGTAAATACCGCGGACCTGCTCCGGAAGCTGGTGTTATTGGTGTAAAGGTACTCAACAGAATGGGTTCCGGATCCCTTTCCACGATTGTTTCCGGTATTCAATGGTGTATCGACAATAAAGAGGAGCACCAAATCGATGTCATTTCCCTATCTTTAGGGGCAGCTGCTGATGAATCTGACTGTAATGATCCACTTGTTCAAGCTGTAGAGGCAGCATGGGAAAGCGGTATTGTTGTTTGTGTAGCTGCCGGAAATTCGGGGCCTGATCAACGAACGATCGGCACTCCTGGAATCAGTTCAAGGGTCATTACCGTTGGAGCAATAGATGATCAGAATACAGATGATCGTTCAGATGAAGAAATAGCACCTTTTTCAAGTCGCGGACCTGCTTGTGGGGAAGAGTCAAAACCAGATATATTAGCTCCTGGGGTAAATATTATTTCCCTTAGAGCTCCAAGATCTTTCCTGGACAAAACAAATAAGTCAAGTCGAGTCGAAAGCAACTATTTCTCTTTGTCAGGAACATCGATGGCAACACCAATCTGTGCTGGTATAGCTGCTCTTGTCCTTCAGGCAAATCCGGAATATACCCCTGATCAGGTGAAACAGGAACTACTTCAAAGTGCGACCGATCGCGGATTGCCGCCTTATGCTCAAGGTGCAGGGTATGTTGATGCAAAAGAAGCTGTCACATTAGATAATAACGAACAATAGGTGAGACTGAAGGAAGCATGAGAACCGTTCTCATGCTTCCTCCCTTTCACTCCCTAAAATCCGTTCATAAATCCGAAATTCAAAAATACATATAGTACTATCTGTGCAATTAGAAAGAGGTGACTATTATCAGTACGAATACTCAAGAACAGGAATACACCCAGGCAAGCTTCCAAGCACTTACGGATGCCATACTCCCGCCCGATTCTGAGTACGCTTATGATTTCCCTGACATGGGGGTTCATGCGTATATCATTTATGCGCTCGATCACTACGTTTCTATTCAGCAACAACTGCATCACACTGTCGTACCCCTCGCTTATCCTACAGCTGTCATGCTAGATACCGCAGCGGCGAAACTTGTATATACACATCAAGCACACCCCTCTCCGCAAAGTCATTTTCCAGGCGGAGGAATGTTTTCTTTCCTTTCCCGCCAAGACCGTATACGAACATTAGCTGCACTTGAGAATCTTTATGTCGATATGTACGCACTACCATCTCCTTACCAAAATAATGCAGGACTCGTCAAACATGTGACGGATGCCCTTAACCGCTTTTCCATGTTTGGCTATTATTCAGAGTGGCCCGCTTATGGTTCAACACGATTGTACCCACCAGATTCCCGGCGCCTTCAATTTTTTCCACCGGGTTGGCAACAAGTTGGTTATCCCGGTGTATCATTAGGTTATCGCGATTTCCGTGGGTTTTTATTAAAAATGGGCAGAAGTGAGGTTGAATAATGAAGACAGATCCTGATGTAATTGTTATTGGAGCTGGCGGTGGCGGGCCTGTTATTGCCAAAGAGCTTGGGGAACGCGGAATCAATGTGTTGGTGGTCGAAGCAGGCCCATGGTATGGAAATAAAAAATGGCCGGAGCCGAATCAAAATCGTGGGAAGGCAAAGATGAGTTCCGACCCCGGGGATCTCGATGGTTCCCTTTACCGCAATCAGTTTACACGACTGGAAAATGATATGAATGATTTGGTTACTGGTAAATTTCGCTGGGGATCGGCTGACCGGAGGCGTACGCCTTGGTACAGGAATGTTCCTGATCGTTCATTTTTATATCAAAGTGCCGGAATTGGTGGCTCAACAGTTCATTATTATGCCAACTCACTACGAGCATTTCCACAAGCGATCGATGACGAATGGCCGATAAATTACGATGATCTCATCCCCTATTATGAAAAAGTGGAAAACACATTACCGGTTGAATTTGCACCAACCACATCGAAAGAGGCACTTTTTTACTACGGGGCGGAGAAGGCTGGATTTCCCCTAAATCAGACATTAGATGTAACAAGCAGCGGATATCGACCGCAGCCGAATGCTATTTTGCCACCGAATGAGCATCTCATGGATCCAGATGTTTCTTTAGAGGAATTAAGTCATATGGAAGGTTGTACATTAAGCGGGCATTGTGGGCAAGGATGTCCTTATGGCCCATCGCTAGAGAAAATGGCGAAACGATCAACCAATGTCAGTTATGTTCCCCTCGCGATGAAGACAGGAAATGTCACGTTTAGGCCAAATACATTTGTCATGAAAATTTTAACGGAAGACAGCGCCAGCGGAAAACCCCGCGCGACAGGTGTTCAAATTAGAGATACGTGGACAGGTGAAATGGAGGAATTAAGCGCTGGAATTGTCGTAATGGCGGCAGGCTGTATTGAAACGCCACGCCTTTGGTTGAACTCCGAATTGCCTCATAATGACTGGGTTGGGCGCGGTATGACCACACATTATATGGATATGGTAACAGGAACATTTGATGCGCAAACATTAATGGAAATTTTAGGGAGTCCATCTGTTAATCCATTCGTTGGGCATACGTCAGGTGCACGGCTTGATTATCCTGGACTCGGCATGATTGAAAATCTTGGAGAAAGCCCGGGTCTGTCTGCTCAACAAGCTTTCGGGTTCAGTCAATATGGGTATAACATCCTGCGCGGCCCTGGTTCTGACAAATGGGATCAACGCGGAAGACTGACTGGGTCTGAACTGGAAGAAGCCATGAACGGCTACAAAAGATCACTCACACTTTTAATCGTCACAGATGATGAGGTCCAGTATCAAAACAGAGTTGAGCTCGATCCCAATATTAAAGATGAACATGGTCCAGTGCCGTTCGTACGTTATACACCAAGTGAAAAATCGAAAAAGAGAAGAGATCAATTAGCAAAAGTCGCCACAACGATGTTGCGAGGGGCAGGTGCAAGTCAAGTCCACCGAAGTGACCTGCCACCGAATTATTACATTCACATCCAAAGCACGATGCGAATGGGCTTTGTCGTTGACTCGTCTTGTGAAGCGTATCAGGTGCAAGGACTCTACATTGCCGACAATAGCGTCGATTATAATGCCCTTGGCGGCCCAAACCCAACCTTAACGACCCAGGCACTCGCCACCAGGACTGCAGAATTGTTAGCTGACAAGTATTTTTGACGAGGGAGGCATACCAAAGAATGTAAAAACTATCCCCTCACAATTAGTAAGGGGATAGTTACGTTTAACTATTTATTACGCATTACCTTATCAACAATTAAAGCAATAGCTCCATCTCCGGTTACGTTTGCGGCTGTACCGAAGCTATCTTGGGCCATATACAGGCCGATCATTAAGCCTAAAGCTGTTTCATCAAATCCAAGCATGGTACTTAGTAAACCTAATGCAGCCATGACCGCGCCACCAGGGACACCAGGTGCAGCAATCATAATAATTCCCAGCATCATAATAAATGGTAGTATCATGCCAAATGTAGGCATTGATAAACCATTGGAGAGTACCATGACAGCAACGGAACAAAGCACAATCGTAATCGTACTTCCAGATAAATGAATCGTCGCAGATAACGGAACGGCGGAATCTGCTATCCCATCACTAACTTCATTTTCCTTTGATTGCCTAACGGTGACTGGAATCGTTGCAGCACTTGACATTGTTCCCAAGCCGGTAAAGTAAGCTGGAAGCATCGTTTTTAAAGCTGAAAAAGGATTTCTGCCTGTAAAAGCACCTGCAGCCGTAAAAAGAATAGTTAGCCACACCCAATGAACGGCTATAGCTAAGACTAACACTAAACCAAATGCCCGTAACGTATCTGCGACCGCCCCATCAGCAGCAAGTTCTGCGAATATACTCCCAATATAAAACGGCAAAATAGGAATGATAATCTTCCAAATCATTCGTTCAATGATCTCTTTCCCTTCATCAAAAAAGGACTTCATTGTCGGGCTGTTAATCCTTGTGATACCAATACCAAATACAAACGCGGCTACTAATGCTGTCATGACCCCCGTAATCGGGTCAATGGTAAATTCAAAAAAGGGTTCAAACCCTGCTGTTTCCTCTGCCGTACCACCACTCTGGCCAGCTAGCATTGGTATAAAAATAATAGCAACAATAAATGCTAATGTACCAGCAAGTATGGTTGATGAGTAAGCAATAGCCGAAGTTAGTCCAAGCATTTTTCCTGAATGCTTTCCAAAACTGGCAATACCACTGACAATAAAAAAGATGATAATGAGCGGAATCGTGAATTCGAGAAATTGTCCAAAAATCTCTTTAAACGTAACGATGATTCTAGTAATAAATTCAGGTACTATCAGGCCAACGACAATCCCGGTCACGATCCCAAGAGCTAACTTTATAATTAATCTCATTTCTGAAACATCCTCCCCCCCTATAACATACAATATGACTTTATCACACAGCTTATTCTAAAACAAGATAATTTTCAGAAACAAGTAGCATGGAGCCACCTTTATTCCGACAAGGACGTTTTCTAAAAGATTGTTGCTTTTGACACAAAAGCTATAAAAGACGGCGTAATACTGTTTGCTATAAGTATTTGCTATAATCGCCGTTCGGGATCGCTCCGGGCGGATGCTTTCCGCGGGCACGGCCTCAGCCTCCTCGCGGAAGATCACCGCTGCGGGGTCTTCGGACACGTGCTGTTCCCGCAGGAGTCACCGCCCTTCGCTCACCCAAACTGGTGAGGTGGTTCGATATTTTGAATATTGATTACTAATGCAATTTAGCGCAGTACCTGAATGCCAACGCAGGAAATACATAGAGACTCCGGCGGAAGGAAAGGAATCAGTGAGACCCCGAAGTGCGCAGCACGAGGAGGCTCGCCAGCCGTGCTAAGGTGCGCGGAATGTATTTCCGGAGCGGAGAAAAAGTACCGATCTTAATTTCAAGTTATGCCGTCTTTTTTACATCAACTCCGAAGATTTAAAAACAACAATATTTACGAAAGTACCCTCCCACAACGTATAAGCCTCAATAAACTGGTTACATTAAGCAAGAATCATACCATAGAGGGAAGTGGAGAAATGTCGCGCGAATTATACGATATGATCGGTATTGGCATTGGGCCTTACAACCTTGGAATGGCGGCTCTTCTTGAGAATACACCTGAACTTGATGGTGTGTTTTTCGATAAGACGCCGAAGTTTGAATGGCATCCCGGGATGTTAATTGAACATATGAGTTTGACAATCCCATTTTTAGCGGACCTTGTCACGTTTGCTGATCCAACAAGCAAGTTCACGTATATCAATTATTTACACGAACAAAACCGCCTGCAACAGTTCTATTTCTTTCGCAAATTTCAGGCCCCGCGCCAGGAATATAATGATTACCTCGGGTGGGTCGCAGGTCAGTTAGATCAGCTACACTTCGGTTATGAAGTTGTGGATGTTATCGACCATAAAGAAGCTGATGAGCCTCATTATGAGGTGGTAGTGGAAAAAATCTCAACCAAAAATCGAACCTCTTACTTTACAAAAAATGTAGTAATGGGAACTGGTAGCGAACCATTTGTGCTGGATACGATGGAAGGACAACCAAAGGAAGATGTGTTACATACGAGTCGGTACATGTATGAAAAGGAAGATCTGGTTCAATCACCAAATATTACGGTAGTAGGTTCCGGTCAAAGCGCCATTGAAGTACTTCTGGATCTATTGAAGGAACAAGAAAATAAAGAGTTTCAATTGACGTTACTCACCCGTTCCAGTGGACTGTTTCAGTTGGAGAATGCCAAATTTGGCCAGGAATATTTTTCACCTGACTTTATAGATTACTTTCATTCGCTCGACCTTAAGCAGCGAGATAACACATTGGAAACCCTAGGGAGCTTGAGAAAAGGGATTAATCCGGAAACGCTGATGGAACTATATGAGACGCTTTATCACAAAACAATTGGAAAAAAGAAGCAACCGGTAACGATCCAACCCAATACAGAAGTAAAGAATCTAAGTAAAAAGAATAACAAGTATGTCTTGCATTGTCATCAGTGGCAAAAAGAAAATGACTTTGAATACGAAACGAATAAGGTTATCCTGGCCACCGGGTATAAACCGCATATTCCGGACTGGTTTTATGATCGTTTTCAAGACGCAATTGAGTGGGAAGATGACAAGCGTTATAAAGTCACCAGGGATTATCAGCTCACGTTTAAGTCCAAAAGAGACCATCATTTTTTCACCCTAACAAATTTGGAGCATTCTCATGGAACAGCAGCCACCAATTTAGCCTTATCCGTCCAAAGAAACATCCAAATCATCAACCTGGTCGCAGGACGGGAAGTATATCAAAACAAACGGAATACGATTTTTCAACAGTTTAGGATGGAAGATGAATCTTAAGTTTAAAAAGAATAGTACAAATCACAAGGAGGAATTATTATGGGTTTTATATGGAGTTTAATTGTTGGAGGAATTCTAGGTTGGTTAGCAAGCCTAATTGTAGGTAAAGATGTACCAGGTGGAATCATTGGTAATATTATCGCTGGTTTTATTGGTGCGTGGATTGGCTCTTCACTATTAGGAAGTTGGGGCCCTGAAATTGGTGACTTTTACATTGTCCCAGCGTTAATTGGTGCCATTGTACTTATTTTCATCGTAAGTTTGATTATGAGAGCGATGAGGAGTACATAATGAAAGAGTTTGTGCTCGTTGGAACGTAATTAGTCCTTATCTAAATGGAAGCAAGAACACCTCGTGAGCCCTTGCTTCCATTTATTCTGCAGATTCGAATTCATGAACCCATACATTCATCTCAGGCTCCCATTTCATACCAGGATGTATAGACAGTATAGACTGTTTATATTCCTCCACGTTTTGGAACCCTTCCTTTAGAGCATCTTCATCTGTAACGTCCCCCAGTTTTTGCTCATATACATCTGTAACTATAAATCTACGGTTGTTTAGCACCATGACCTCATCAACATCTGCATAACGATCATTCCGACGAGTCGCCGTTTTTTCTCCATTGATTACTTTATCTATGTCTGCTGGAATGGTAACCAACCTATCAATTGAACACCTTTTAGGTGGAAGCGAATGGTTCTTATTGTTCATCTAGATTCTCCCCTTTTTTCCATTGTATCAAATATGTATAATTGGTGGAAGCATGGGGACGGCTCTTTTGCTTCCTTGAAGTATTAAGGCTTATCAAGGAGGCATGAGAACCGTCCCCATGCTTCTTCTTTCTTACAATTTTTGTTCTTTAAAAAGTTCCCTGCATACACGTGGTGCACTCCAAAATGTGGTTAACATCAGCAAGGATACGGGGACAGCCGTTACTACAATAAAGGATTGCAGGGCGTCGATGCTCGATTCCCCAATCGTGATTAGTACCGTTGCCACAATTCCCATAAGAAATGCCCAGAATACACGCAGTAATCTAGAAGGGTCCCCATTTCCAGTAATGGCCATCGAAATCGTCAAGGACATGGAATCTGTCGTTGTCAGGACGAAAATAATGGTCGCTAACAGGAATAGAAAACCGATTATCGTTCCAAAAGGAAGCTGATCCGCAATGGCAATCATCGCTGCTGGCGGACCATCGCTATTTAGCGGCCCTGAAACAGAACCAGGGTTACTTTTTTCCCCAGCTATTCCTGTTCCACCAACGATCGTAAACCAGAACGTCGTTACAACAGGCGCGATTACTGCAATAGCTGTAACAATTTCCCGAATTGTACGGCCACGAGAGATACGACTGACAAATAATGCCATCATCGGCGCATAACCAAGGAACCAAGCAAAGAAGAAGACGGTCCATCCACCAAGCCAAGCCCCATCACTAGTGAAAGTACTCATCGTGATGAAATTTTCTACATATAAACCAAATGACTCCAGATATGAATCGAAAATAAATAGCGCCGGACCAAGTATAAGAACAGCCCCAACAAGAAACAGAGATAAAATAATATTATAACGGCTCATAATTTGTATCCCTTTATGAATTCCAGTAGCGGCAGAAATGGCAGCCAATATGACAATTACAATAATAATCATGCATTGAATAACTATATTATTTGGAACTCCAAACAAAGCATTTAACCCATAACCAGCTTGTAAACCAAGGAATCCGATTGGCCCAATCGTACCAGCCGCTACCGAGATAATAGAAAATACATCTACAAATGTGCCAAGTACACTTTTTTGCATAATCTTATCTCCAAAAATCGGATAAAGCAATGCTCTCGGCTTAAGTGGTGCACCGCGGTGATAATGTGCATACATCAATACAAATGTTCCAAGGGTTCCAAGTATCGCCCATGCAAGAAAGCCCCAATCGACAAAACTAGTGGCAAGTGCAGGAGAAACAGCCTCCGCAGAACCTGCCTCAATACCAGAAAAATGTGGTGGAACCGTCAAAAAATGACTCACCGGTTCAGCAGCAGCCCAGAATACGCCTCCCGCTGCCAGCAATGTGCACATAATAATAGAAATCCATTTGAAATTGCTCATCTCTGGTTTATCCAACTTACCTAATCGAATTTTTCCATACTTTGAATATCCCAGAAATAAGGCAATGAAAAACGTTCCCAACAGAAGAATTTGATAAACTTTACCAAAATATGTTGCCGACCAATCAAACAAGTAACTCACGCCATTAGCAACCATTTCCTGGTTGACCAATGCGAGAATCACAAAGGCAAGCAAAGCCCCACCACTTAAAAAAAGGACAGGTTTATCAATCGTTTGCTTATTTTTACTTAAATTATTCAAAAATGACTTCCTCCTAGCTACTTTTAAAGCAGCAATATAAAATTAAGACGCAACGACAGAGAATACAGTTTTTGAAAGGACATGTCAAGAGAGAAAATAGTGGAAGTATGAGGACGGTTCTTTTGCTTCCTAGCAGGAGCCCTTGCGAGGCATTATAAAATGAGTGGTCTGATATCATATTGGCCGCTAATAAAACTTCAGGAGATTTACATTATATGGTGACGGAATTAACTGATGTTATTAAAAAAAGAACCCGATTTCTTCGGGCTCTTGGCCATTTTGGATTATATAAAGACAGATGAAGAATATAGAGGGGAAGGCTTTGGTACAGAAAGTCTTAAAGAAATAATTCAATACTTGAAAATATTGTCTTTTGATTATATAGCCCTTTCCCCAGTCCCATTTGAAGAAGAAGAAAATGGGAATAAGAAAAAAGAGACTATTGAGAGCTTGAGTGCGTTTTACCAGAACTGTCCCCATGCTTCCCTTTCCTCCTATTTCCGCATCATTTCTCCAACATACACAGAATCGATAATCGTTCGTTTTAAAACATTCCCGTCTTTCGTTGATCCTTCTATATCAATGGTAATATTATACGCTTGGTTTTGTTTATCAAAGGTCAATTCCTGGGATAGATTTGCATCGCCGGCGACGAACCATGTTTCACTATTTTTTGGATTGCCCGACTCTGTTACATGATAAGTCGCTTTAACGGTGTCTTCCAATACTTCTTTGGAATTATTAACGTTTAAATTGTACGTAAGCTGCTGATCTTTTTGTAAACTAGCTATCTCTTTTTCCGTTTTTTCACCAAGATCTAGTTTCATTTCCGTGTCATAATTGGCCACTAAAAGGTATGCATTGTCTTTCTCAGTAGCCATTTCTACTTGCCACTCCCCAGCTTGAGGTTTATCTAGCGTCAACGAATGGCTAATAGCTCCCGGGAAAAATCCTTCATCTTGTCTTACTTTTTCGGCGTTTGTATTCACCTCTTTACCAGAAGGATCTATCACGTTTATTTCCGAAAGCTCATCTGCCGTTAATACATGGAGTGTCACCTTAGCAACATTTTCTTCCACTGCCACATTAATGTTGTTGTCGTTTTCCTCTGACAGAGAACCACCATGAACCCATTGATTCGTTGCAGGTGTATTGTTTTGCGCACTTTCTTTCTCTCCAAAAATATGTTTCTCTTCCAGTGCGTAATCACCTGCTATATAGTCCTCAAACACAGGAAAAGTCAGCCCGGTTCGAATGGACGTATGATTCCAATCGCCAATTGCTAATTCGTGGCCGCCTGGAAGATTGCTGCTTGCGGTCGTTACCACCCCGTCGTTATCTCCATAGCTGGATAGGTACGTACCACCAAACCATGTAGACGAAAACATCGATCCCCAGTCTGTACCGCCCAACGTGAAGTAATCATTAGCATACGCAAGAGGCTCTTGATCCATCATGACCCGAAAGTTTTCCATGTATCCGGTCTCCATTGCCGTTGTTCCTTCCCCACGCATACCAATTAAATCCGCAAGCCAACCTGCCCAAGAACTATTCGCTAAATCTGCCAGCTGTGACCCGTGATGCGGGCTTGAAAGCGTAATTACATTATCTACATATTCGGATGCACCATAGTAGGTCAGCGCTGTTTGTGCATCAATACCGCCCTTACTATACCCGATGATTGTTATCTTTTTGCCCTCAAAATGGGATGAAATCTCCTCGATCTTATCAGCTAATAATTCTCCATTATTCCACATGTCTGCAGAAGCACCACCCGCATCATGCAGTTGCACAAATGCCGTTTGGTAACCTGCATCATAAGCCGTTTGATACATGTCATTATCCTCCCAGAAAACTTGCGCCACATTATTCAAGCCTGGCACGAATAACAAAATAGGCGCATCATCCTGCAAATCAGGAGGCGTTTCACCAGCATACCACTCCCCAGGCGTCTCCTCATTTCCATTACTCCCCTTACCCATAACAGAAATTGGATCATCAGGGAACAGTTCTTTTGCTTCCTCAGCCGCCACAGGAACAGCGTATCCGACAACCAGTATCGCAAAGAAAATAGCAATGAACAAACCTAAACTTTTCTTCATCTCTACTCCTCCAATTTTATTTTCGTTTATAAAATACGTCAGGCATAATGGAAAGTTTGATCCATATATATGAAGCAGATTGCTTATCTTATTACAGGCTTTGCATGGGATGGTTGGTCTAAAGAAGTGTAATTTTACTGCAGAAGATAACCAAGGCGTATTGCGTGTTCTTATCACATTAATCTATATTAAAATATCTTTCCACTCGTGTTTGTCCAATGTTGCTCATGTGGAGAGCTGAGACTTCGGACAATCGGTAATGTAATAGCGGGGGCTGATCCCATAGTTCTGTTATAAGGACCAGTCCCCTACCAAAATATTGATTTACTAAACTTTTATACTTAAAATACTTACGCGAAATTCTTTGTTTCTGAAATCAATCTTTTAAATCAATAGAACTGACCCTTACTGAATAACAATCCCAGACTCAGATTCAACATTATTTGACTGAACTTTTAACGTTATTTCACCCTGATTTACAGCTGTAAGTTCACTTGTTGTATAATCAAATACTGCATCATAATCACCCGAATCGATAGCTTCAACAGATTCCTCTGTGTCGCCGATAAATACATTGTCGCTACCTGTCCAATTGACACTTGCAGGATATTGAAGTGGAATATTTATGTCCCCTGGCTGATGTCCAATTGCCTCTACTTCAACTGATTCACCAACTGAAACTGAATCTGGTGCATTCATCGTAATTTCATCAAGTAATGGATTTACTTTTGCCTTAATCCAATCTGTTTCAGCAGGATTCTTAATTCCTCTTACTGCTGAAGATTCCTTTTCAACACCGAACATTGTCCAACCAAGAAACCCGCCATTATCTGGACTTCCATATGGATCTTTTCCTGCAGATCCAGTAACCATATACGGAACACTATCGACACGGTTTACATTAAAGATAGAAGCATGAGAGGAAATAAATATCGCTCCTTTTCCTCCTGACAGCTGTCTAAAATTGGTAAGCCACTCTTCAACCAGAGCCACTTCTTTTCGATCACTTAATTGGCTGTTATCAGTTGTCAACGGATCGTTTGTCGGATGATGGGAAAAAACAGCCACATTTCTTACTTCCGGGTTTTTAACTGCCTCATCTAAAGTTTCCTGTAACGCTACTAATTGTTCAAAATCCGAAACCCTGTAACTTCCTGCTGATGAATCGAGCATGATAAATTGTGTCCCTTTATGAACAAAGCTGTGGCGTGTTTCTCCAAATACTTCTTTAAAATTATCTAAATCACCTGTCCCTGTTCGCTCATGATTACCTGGAACATAATAAACTGGGAAACTATCACCAATTTCCTCATCAATCACTTGTTTTGCCAGTTCAAAATCTTCAGGATACCCTGTGTCAACAAAGTCACCATTTATAACTAAAAAGTCAGGATTCTGCGCAACAATTTGCTGTAGATTTTCACGCGTTCTGCGCATGACTTCACTATCAGGGTTCTGTGCAATAAATTGCGTATCTGAAATGACAGCAAAACGCCAGCGTTCATCACCAATTTCAGCATTTTGAAGAACAAGTGGATCCGGGTCGGCTTTTTCCTGTTCCGGCATCTCGGTAGATGGCGGTACTTCAACTGTCAAATTATCAAATATCAGTTGTCCGGTATATTGTTCCGCCTGACTTGTCTCCACTGGGTAAATACGCCATAGTTTAAGAGGAGATTGAATCCCATCAGGTATATTCGTTTCTACGTATTTCCAGCCAGTCCAATCAACTTCACTTGCTAATGTCAATACATGTTGCGTGTTAGAAGCATCCCTAAGAACTGCACGTAGCCAAGCACCATTTCCGTCACCATAAACCCACAAGCCCATCTTTTGTGTATCAGCAGGGAGTTCCAAGTCTGGAGACGCTTGTAAGTAAGCAGCACGTGTAGCCGTAGTAGTTGAAAAATCATAATTAAGTTGAATACCATTTCCTTCTCTACCATCAACGACTTCCATTGAAGCCCCTACATCTGATGGATGCTTTGTAAATGTCCATCCTGAATCATCTTCAAAATCTGAAACATTCATCTCCGTAAACCCTATTGTAACGGGGAGGTAAAATGTTTCATTCAAGACAGTAATTGTAATCGTAGTAGACGATCCGTCCTGCTCTGGTGTAACAGTGAAATCACCATTCGTATTTTCTTCAATTTCGATAACCGATTCATCATAATCCAGTTCCACTTCCGATACTTCTATTGGAGCTGTATACCCATTTTCGTCATAACCCTTAACAGAGAAGCTGTCCGTCTCTCCCGAAACAAGGCTAATTCTAGATTTATTGGCTTCAATCTTATCTAATTCGCCTAGCACTTGAATCCGACTTTCTCCCTCAACATTTCCGGCCTTAGCTTTAGCAAGTGCTAAACCAGACTCACTCGCATGAAAAACACCTTGATCATCAAAACTTCCAAATTCCTCCGGATAGGCTTCCCATTGAACTTGGTCAGTTTCCACGAGATCATAGGCATCATCAAAACCTTTTGCATTAAAGTTTCGCGTCAAACCTGGGAAAACGCGATATGCATTTTCATCTTCAATCATTGATGATACACGTAACTTAGACAATTCCCCGTTTCCTTCTTCCGTATAAATACCAATTCCATTTGGCACCGCACGCTCAGAACCATCAGATGGATTGTTTTTCACCTCTGCCTCATCTTCTCCAGGTGTACGTGCTGTCATGGTCGACGAGCCGCCACCATCAAGATTCAATGCTTGATATGCACCGAATTCTTTCATTAATTTACCCATTTCATGTAGTGACATCCCTCTGCTTGAAGATTGACGTCCATCTACCAATACTAAATACATCGTTTTTCCATCTTGTGAAAATCCGACAGCAGTTCTTGGAGCGAGTGTTTGATCATCAACATTTTGAACTTCGCCATTTTTAACTAATACGGGGTTACCGCCAATGGCAAATTCAAATTCTCCATCTTCACTCATCTTTGGTGCATAATCTACGGAAACCGCATCACCAATAGTTAACTCTTCTAACTTATTAGCACCTTCTTCACGACCTATTAATACAAGTGTATTTTCATCTATTTCCTCGTTGCTGATTTCATTACTTGCATTTACAACCACACCGTTTTCAACAATAACTTCATAGACTGAACCTGATTCATTAACAGCACCACTTCTTGAAGCTTGTCCCCACAATGAATTGTATAATCCAATTCCATTTTCAGAGATAGAACTTTGATTTAATGCAGCAAGGGTATGTTCTTGGTCATGAAATGAAACCGTGCCTTCGAGTAAAATGTTGGCCAATTTCCCAACATCGTCAGTTGTAATTCCGGCTGACATTTCTCTGCCATTATTTGGTCCTTTTATTAACTCTCTATCTTGAATCTCAGCGCCAATCGGAGCTTTTGTTCCATTAATATCAAAAAAATCACCATTCACACTAGCTATTGCACCTTCTCTATTCGTTGCCTCGGATATAGGCTCTGCATCTGATACAACACCACCTGACTGCAGGACTCCTGTTGAGACACTGCTATTACTGATATCCACCTCAAGCATTTCACCATTTATCCATCCACGGGCATCTAGCCTTTCAAACGTAGTAAACGTAACACCCTTAGCAATCTGCTCGGTTTGAGAATCGGTAATAAGCGTTGTACTCTGCTCAATATCAGTAAGCGTCTGCGGCTCATCTTGCTCTGATGACTGAGGCACAGATTTACTTTCAAGAGGTGCATTGTCTAAACTATCGGCTGAAGTAACTGCAGTTGGTGCCAAGCCCTGAAAGATTAATAGAAAAGCTAGCATCAAACCGAACAACTTTTGAATTAATCGCACATTATCATCCCTTCAAATTGAAGTTACTTTTTATAAGTATGGTAATCATTTACTTGTCCAAAAACCCTATGTGCTCGGGTTAGATAAAACTATTGATCTTCACCATCCATTTGCTTTGCTTCAAATGTCCAGTCCAGCTGCAATGAATCGCCTTGAAAAGCATTTTG
Organism: Virgibacillus sp. NKC19-16; assembly: GCF_021560035.1. Classification (NCBI taxonomy): domain Bacteria; kingdom Bacillati; phylum Bacillota; class Bacilli; order Caryophanales; family Bacillaceae; genus Virgibacillus; species Virgibacillus salidurans. The sequence continues at coordinate 2,916,372 of NZ_CP074373.1, forward strand.
AGCTTCTTCATTATCAACAAAATTGAACTTCACAATAAAATCATGAACAGAACCTGAAGGAAGACCATTTTCACCATACCACGGATACATAATGTGCTGATCAATAGCTTCAGGGGTCATTTCTGCAAGTTCTGCAAGTGTCACTCTATAAATAATTTCATCACTGTTCGTATCGTTATATAAAAACTCAACCTCGATGTGTTCTCCAAAATCCTCCGATCCATTGTCACCTTGGGCATCCGTTACCGTGTAAGCTGTTTCCAGCAGTACCTCTTGAATATCAAGTGTACCTTCGTTAGACAGTTGAAAATCACGGTAAAAGGAATCGCCCGGCTTCATATTTTCCACATCAATTATTACACTTGGATCTGCATTTAAGTCTAACGTACCAGCAGCAAACGTATTATTTGTTTCCTCCGTGTCACTAAAATAAGCAAACGTACCTCCACCAATTAAACTAAACCCTAATACTGCAGTTGCAACGCCCACACCTAATTTCTTTTTGATTCCCATTTTTTGTTTCCCTCCTATTTTCTAATTTACTTCACTTCCGCTGTACTGCTTTTTTCTCTATCTTCCATGTTCGCAAGCGCTCTCCAAGTGGTGATTGCAGAATACCCGATCAACAGCACACCAGGTAGGATCATAAATAAAAGGCTTCCATTGGGAGATTGCGCGAAATTGATGATATAACCTGCATATGGAATCGTAAATCCATTGTAGGATCCTACAACATTTTCAGCTAAAACCGGGGCTGAATCGGGCGCATTATTGTTGTCTCCTTTGGTCGTGTAAACCACACCACTATCTGTTGATGCAGTTTCTGTAATACGGTGGGTGATAAGATTGCCTTCTTCACCCATGAACGTAATCACATCACCTGCTTGAAAGTTTGATTTCTCTTCTTCATCAGCAGATTTCATAGCAATGATGGAACCTGTTTGAATACCAGGTTCCATGGACCCAGATAATACGGATTTTAATTGGTACCCGAATATCTCCGGTTGGCCTCCTGTAATTTTAGTAGAAATAACCAGCGTTCCTACACTTATTAATAGGATCATTAATATACCTGTAACCACGTTATTGGTCCACTTTACGATCATCTTCTTTTTCAATTCCCTTCACCTTCTTCCTCTCCTTCCCACTTACCAATGCTCACATTTCCGTTCGCCTCTTCATATTCAGTTAAGAATGCAACAGTATTTGTTGTTACATAACCAACAGAAAATAGAAATAAAGACACAAGCATTGCCATTTTTAAAAAACGTAAAAAAGAAAGATTTAGCGATTTGATTTGCTTCATACATCGGTGCCTCAATTTCATCCCCCACCTTTCTCTCTATTTCCGGTCTACAACCTCACACAACTGCATAGAAATTGAATGGGAGAAATGTACTCCCCCCATTCAATTTATTATCCAATATTCTCCTCATTGCCATCCCGTTGAACCGCTTCAAATTCCCAGTTGAGTTCTAACTGGTCTGTCTGAAAATGGTTTTGATTTTCTCCACTGTCCGTGAATGTAAATTGGACGATGAAATTTTTTGCCGTGTCCTCCTCGGGAAATGACTCCACGATTTGCTGTGGGTTAGAGTTCAATTCCGCAAGCGTTTTTTCAAATACCAATGTCTCTTCCCCGTCTTGATCTGATAGCAGCTCCACCAGGATGTGATTGCCTAAGTCATCACCACTGTTTGGCTCTCCCTTATCAACTACTTCATAGGAAGCATTCAGGATAATTTCTTTCATATCCACACTCCCATCATTGGTAAGCTCGAACCTCGCATCCTGTGTGTCCCCTGGTACGAGATCCTCAATTTGAAAAATAGTTTCTTTATCCATCCCAAGATCTAATGAACCAGTTGTAATCCTATTGTCGGTAGAAGTTGTGTCTGTAAAATAGGCGCTTGTCCCGCCGACGATTAAACTTAATCCAACAGCAGCTAACACGATGCTCATTGCAAGTTTTTTCTTTATGGTCATTATTTCAGGCCCCTCCTCGAAGTATGTATTCAGGGTCAGAACTTCTACGTTTATCTAGCTTCGAACGACCAATTAAGTGTTAATTCGTCTCCTTGGAATTGATTTTGATTTTCCCCGTTTTCTACAAATTCGAATTCAACATACATCGTGTCATTCGTACCAGCTGCTAATCCGCTTTGTTCATTTTCAAAACCGAGAACATTTTTTGCTACAGCATCCGGAGCCATGTCCTGTAATTCAGCTAGCGTTGTAGAGTAAATGATGTCATTATATTGACTTTCTTCTGCCTTATCATAGTTTTCAAGGAAGTTCACTCGAATATGTTCACCGAAATCACTTGTATTGTCTCCTTCTGCATCTACTACTTCATAACTTGTATTTAATAAAACTTCCGAAATATCGAGGGATCCATTATTTTCTAAATAGAAGGTGCGGAATTCATAGTCACCCGGTCTCAAATTCTCCATATTTATAATCACTTCCGGGTCCACTGAAAGATCCAGTGTACCTGCAGCAAACGTATTCTCCGATTCTGCTGTATCGCTGAAATACGCGAACGTCCCGCCACCTACTAACGAAATTCCAAGTGCTGCAGTAGCGAGTCCCAGACCCAGTTTTTTCTTTATACCCATTGTAAAAATTCCTCCCTCAATTTTTTAGTTAGAATGCTGAAAAATTACCATTCCCTATGGTCAGATGCTCACCTTCTGCATTAGATGATCGGGATGCCATTGCGCTGGAATGCAGCTGCTTCCAAATCTGACATCCCTTGTATTGCAGCGAAATCAGAAAGGTTGCCCCCTAGTTCAGGTGCATAGCCTTGCGGAGGTGCTGCATGCCCCATCTGCCGGCCGCGCCCAGGATTTCTGCGTGCAAAAGGACCCCAGATCGCAAACGTGATGCCTGGCGTTTGAATATTCACGAATAATGTTTTCCCATCCGGTGAAAAGGTAGGGCCTGCCAGTTCAGAATCATTAAGTATATTTTCAGCGAAAACATACGTTTCTCCTTCCGGTGTTAACCCGATAATACGGTCAGATCCGTCTCCATCTTCCACAATCCATAAATCTCCCCATGGTGTGACAGTAATATTGTCTGGAGACTCTAGCTCATTTGCAGAACTTGATTCATAGAAAAGTTCTAACGTATTAGTGGAAGGGATGTAACGATATATACGTCCCAGGTTTTTACTCCCTGCATCTGTATCAGAGAACCAGAATACGCCTCCTACAAAATGGCAGCCTTCCAATCTGCTGAACTCGATACATCCGTTCTGTCCCGCTTCAAGGCTTGGCTTTTCCGGATCAACATTTTTCCAAACAATCCCATATTGCTGCCCTGTGTGATAGCTGCTTGATTCGTTTCTCGGAAGCTCTTCTATGGCAGCAGCCTGCAAGGTTCCTCCTTTATGCAAAGAACCAATCGTTTGACTGCGATCTTCTGGAAGATACCGGTAAAAATAACTCGGACTGGCATCTTCTGTCATATATACAATTCCTGTTGCAGGGTCTACGTCAACCGCCTCATGCGAGAAAAGCCCCATCTCTCTGATAGGAGTTCTGGAAAGCGTATTTTCCGGATCAAGTGGATCCACTTCAAACACATAACCATGCCCTTCTACAAGTGTCTCTTCGCAGGTTATCCATGTTCCCCATGGCGTTCCGCCTCCTGCGCAATTCCTGTAAGTACCCGCAGACGTAACAAAATCACTTTGCAATTTACGGTCAGGGCCTACAATGAGTCCGGTCGTTCCACCAATATTATCCTTATGATACGGATTATTTCCGATTACCGGATAATCTGATTCCTCGGATAATTCGTGATTGCGTACGAGAATAGTCGAATTATTCTTTCCCGGGAAGGCAGCCATTCCATCATGCATTGCTGGTACCGGGCGCCCGTCAGAGAGTTTGTCTCCCTCTACGGAAAAAATTCGGTACTGAAAACCTCTTGGCAGATTCAAAACACCGCCAGGATCTTGTGTCAGAGGACCATAACCACCAAATGACCCCCTTGATTGATTCGGTGCCGCAAATGCACGATTCCCGGTCAAGGATAGAATACCTGACGCTCCCAAGGCGATAGTTGCTGTACTTACGCCACTCATTTTTAGGAATTTCCGTCTATTCATGTTAGATTCACCATTCATTGTAAATTCCTCCCTTTTATTAATTGGATGCCCTTCTTTTGATGTACTCTATTAATAGATTAACAAGAGAATATTAACTTCCAATATAGATAGTGTTAATTTAATGTTAATTCCTCCAATTTAGACTTTTACTTAAGGTATTACATGTTAAAATAACAAATAGAACGAGGAAGTCTATTACTATTAAATAGAAGGGAATGTGTGTAGATGTTTTCTAGCATTGGTATACCGGGGTTAATTTTAATTTTGGTGATTGCATTAATCATATTTGGACCAAAGAAACTTCCAGAAATCGGAAAAGCAACTGGACAAACGCTGCGTGAATTTAAAAGCTCTGCTGGCGAATTAGTAAAAGATGGTGATGAAGAAGAGAAAAACACTGCTAAGAAGGAAAATAATTAATACTTGTGGGACTGGGGAAGGAGCATGGTGTCGGTTCTTTAAGGGGACAATCGGAAGTTTTGCGATAAAAAGACCACCTGAACATTGATGTCTCTCAAGTTCAGGTGGTCCTCGTGTATTGTACAAGCTCATACGCAAAATTTTTGATTGCCCTAGAAAAATGAAGTCGCGTACTCCAGTATTTTTCTTTCCTGGCTTTTCTTAAAATCATTAGGCTATTACTCGAAAAATCCTTGGTCCAGATAATATGAAAGTCAACCGGAAATGACCGGTTGACCCATATTACGACACGTATAGTAAGGCAATCTGAGTAAGGGGTAAAAGAAAAAGGTCATGAAAACAAACGCTCTTTTAGGGATAATAGTCTATCCACCTATGCAAATGGACCTTTAGAGAATCTTTAACCTTCTTTTTGAACTACATTAACCTGATGCTCATAAGGCATGCTAATTCCATTTTCGTCAAAAGCTTCTTTGAGCGCCTTCCATAACTTCCGCTGAACACCCCATTGCATCATATTCTCCGTTTGAGCCGTGACGCGTAATACAATCTCATGGTTGTCAATAGCCTCTACGCCATCCACATTCGGACCTTCGACAATATCTGCATCTTCTGCCATCTGATCACATACGCCGCGGGCAACTCTGAAGGCTTCATCGATATTATGATCGTAGGAGAAACCTAATTCAACAAGTGCGCGCATGTCGCCGCGTGAATAATTGCTCAGGTTTTCAATATTGCGATTCGGGATAAAATGGAGAATACCATCGTAATCCCGGATTTGGGTGGTTCTCAGACCGATTTCTTCGACGACACCATCCACACCTGCTGTGATAATATAATCACCAACATCGGCCCATTTTTCAGCAAGCAGGAAAAATCCCGTAACAATGTCTGAGACAAGCCCTTGGGCACCAAAACCGATAGCAAGACCGACAACACCCGCACCGGCGATTAGACCACCAATCGGCAGGCCGAAGATACCAAAGATGACAACAATTACAATAAAAATGAGTGTATAAGAAAGAACACTTAACATTAAGCGCTCAAGTACCTGTCCTCTCCCTTCCGTCATTTTTCCGTTTTGTTGCATTTTGTCAAAAGCGCGGGTGACTATACGTTTTCCAACTTTTTTTAAAATACCATAGGCAATCCAGATTAGGATTAATTGTAAGATAATAACGCCGGCATCGCGAAGAACGATACCCCAATCGAAATCTGATATAAAGTTCATTACTGTGACTCCTTTATCCATAAGTTACCTGCACAAGAATAGTATAGTTATCACAAGGAATAACATTCGGGTTTACTCATAGTGTAGACCATTCTTTTAATACCCGCATCTCACGCTATCCAAACATAAAAAAATACTATTTCATGAATAAGATTTGAAAATTGATTCAGACATTTCGGTTACCCAGCCTATTGCCGTATCACTATGGCCATCTTACATAAATTCTATCCCTAGAAAAAACGCGATAAATAGTATAGCAACAATAACAAAAACGATAACTGCTTTATTCATATTTACTTCCTCCTTGTTTTTCATTTTTCCTGCTGTCTAAAACTTCACAACGTTCTCCGTCTCCCCATAATACATATTCTTTATAAGTCATGGCTTTTGGTCTTCGTCCGCAATCCCCGTATGGAACCCCCTTTCTTACGTTTTTCCTATTGACAGTATACAATAAATCATCTAAGGAAGCACGATTCTTTTTGCTTGCTCCCTCGCCCGTACAACCAAAAATTCATTCAGTTCCGGAAGATATGATATAAAGCGTTCTACCAGAATAAAAAAGGAGCACAAGGTCCATCCTCATGCTTCCTCACTTTTTAAAGGTGGTGTATTTCAAAACAAATTTCATAAAATCCTCGAATGAGGGAAAGTATTTTTTGTGTTGGTTATACCACTTTCGAGTTGTTTCTACTAACCAAAAGGGAACAGGTTTCCCGTCAATGATATGATAGTAATCTTCATACGCCTTTTTTAGATGCTCCCAGCGAAAATCATTTCCCTGTTGGACATATTCCGATACATCCAGAATTTTTGCTCTGCCGTCTTGTAATAAAATATTTTTTAAATGAATATCACGTGGATTTAACCCTTTTTGTCGTATATATTCTCTTGCATCTTCCACGTCCTTTATGACCTGCTCCGGAATATGAATCCCCTGTAAGACGCAGTCAAAGAGTGTTTTTCCTTTCTCATAACTTAAAACGAGATATCTATCCGTAGAAGCGAAGCATGTTGAAAAGAAAGGTGCCTCGCCTAAAGCACGGTAGACGTTTTCTTCTGTTTTGATCTTAAAGTCTCTATCCTTGGCATATAGTTTAAATGCGTAAGTTGGCGCATATTGACTTTGAAAAACTGCTGCATCCGTCCCCAAACCAACACACCTTAAACCATCCGAATCACCAGATATTGTTACAGGTTCATTATTTGGATTTGTAGAAACGGTGATTTGGGAAAGAGAATGAATTGCCGTATCCCATTTATTTTCCATAGTAGGTCTCCCTTGTTCTCTTTCCTTTATAAATACTACATCAAATGTATATCAGCTTATTATACTAATAAGATTCGGCAATGATTTGGCATAAATAAGTAAAAAGTGTGTAAAGCTCACAGAAACACGGGTCGGTTTTCTTGCTTCTTTAAGCCTATCAACATTATAACTACTTTTCCAAATTAGTTAAACTAATGCTTTCTCTCCAATACACACAGGTAGCACCCGAAAAACCTTTCTTAGGGTATCGGGTACATACTACTAACTTGATGCATGTTTCGGTAGTATATGCTGCTGTTCATCTCTTGGTCGGAAAAAACGGATTGCCGCAATGAAAAAGCACAAGATAGCTGCAAAACTAAATAGACCAAATAAACCATTTTGATACAGCGGAGCAAAATAAAGAACATTTGCCAAGGTGATTAAGATCCCACCAATGAAGCCAATATAAGCCAAGCGATCCGTTTTTTGAATAAACCAATCTGCTTTTTGGTCTATTAACGTTACCAGTGTGATGGTTAATATATTGATGGAGCTTCCAACCCAAACAGGATGAATATTCAGGTAAAATTCATTTGGATCCCAGCCGCCCAGATAATACCATAACAATCCACTTGTAAAACCTGTAAATAGAGACGCAACAACAGCACGTTTCGTAACGACAGGCCAGAACAGGGCGGCTACGACTGGAGCGAATGTTGCACTGTTTCGAATGGTCCAAGCAAGTACATTCCACCAAGCGGATTGCTCTGTCCGCATTAAGCCAAATACAATCATTAAACCTGTTAAAAGCAGCAAGGAAATTTTTGTATATTTGATCAGCTGATTCTCCGTTGCAGCTGGCTTTAGTGCACTGCCGACATCACGACCGAGACTGGTCGCTCCGGAAAATTGGCACGGACCTCCCCATCCCAGCGCGCATGCCCATACGCCTAAGAAAAACAGACCTACAAGCGGTGCAGGAAGAACTTCCATTAAATACTGAGGAACCGCAATGAGCCCGGTTTGTGCATTTGGAACAATGATGCTAGCAGCAATCCCAAATAAAACACCACCAACGATGAATGGAACAGCCATGAATCCAGCCATGATTAAGCCTTTTTGCCCTTCTTCAGGTGTTCGTGAAGAAAGTGCCATCTGAAAAGCGGCCTGTGCAAGAATGACGTTTACCAGGAAAGTTCCAAACCAAACGACAATAACCTGCAATCCGACACTACCAAAATCAAACATAGCCGGTCTTTCTACAGCAAGTGTACGGAGGCCGTCTATCCCAGGATTTATGAAAAAGGCGGTGACACCAATGATGAGCATTACTGCAAATAATACCATGTTCATCGTTTGCGTAAAGGCGATGGACCACATGCCACCAGCCTGCAGGTAAACGAAAAGCAGAATGGCGGTAAACGCCACCGATAGAGGCAAGGATATCCCCGTAAACACGTGAATGGCAGAGGCAAATGCTATCGCAGTTGCAACCGACCACATGGGAAACGCAAAGGCGGTAATAGCCCCGGCAACTCCTTTTGCTGTTCGTCCATATTTATCACCAATCATGCCAGAAACAGTAACAAGCATCTTTTTCCGAAATGAACGAATGATTAAAAAGGCAATAATAAAAATTTGAACCATTTCCGCAACTCCATACCAAACTGCTGATATCCCGCTTAGATACGAAAGCTCAAGAATGGAAATATATGTAGAACCAGAAAATAATCCAGTTATACAAAATGCCACAATCCATTTATTGAAATTTCGATTGCCTACAAAATAACTGTCTTTCTTCGTTACACGCCGTTTAGCAAATTGACCGGCAATAATCAATGCAAAGGTATAGCCAATCGCAAGAATGATAATCCATACGCCATATTCCGTCATGTTGTTTCGCTCCTTTTGTTGTTATTATTTAGATCGTATTTCTTTGTTTTTGACGGAACTTCTTCCCTTGGAAAAAATAAAAACCCTCTTCCAAAAGATAAGAAGAGGGTTGAATAATCTGGACTCCTCTTCTTATCTTTCAGACACAGTCTGATGGAATTGGCACAGTACTCACAAAGAGCCCGCTGCCGAGGCTTCAAAGGGCCATAACCCTCCACCTCTCTTAATAAGAAGTTCGTTTATGTAATTGTGTATAATTTACAGTGTTTTGGCGATTAAGTCAATAGTTTTTTTACTTTTCGCCTCAATTCATATAATAGCGACATATATTTTAGAATGTAAAGACAGAAAGCATGAGGACTCCCCCATACTTCCACTAAATCAACCTTTCTCCATAGGGAGATCTTTATCCGCTGCCCATTCTGTCATCGATCCATCATATACAGCTACATTGCTTTACCCTAAATTCTTAAGCCACTCCGTAATGTGCTCCGCCGTTGGTAATTTCTTTGACCCTCTCCACAACGTCCTCGTTTTTACTATTAATCGTATGTGTTGCGCCCAAGTTCCTAAGTCCCTGGCAAGCTCTAAGCGACTGTCATGGAGATCTACTGCGATGATATGCTTACATCCGATGAATTATAGAAAGATTTGATATGTAAACAGGGAGGTAACAAATATTGTTAATGGTGAGAAGGCGGAGATATTAATTTTGAGGAAATGCCTTGGCGCAAAAAAACAAAGCCCCCACAACGGAGGGCTTATTTTTAGTAATATCTGTTACAACAATGACAGAATTCCTTCTTGGAGTAATTAGATTTTCTGCATTGACTATCGTAACGATTTTCCTGACATTTGTCATGATATTGGTTATTATTTTCTTTGCAGCAATCATGATAATGCTCTTTCTTCATGTGACAGCAACATTTACAATCTTCTTCGTGTTTCTTTTTACATTGGTCGTGATAACACATATCTTATCTCTCCTTTCCTATTCAATATACGCAATTAGGAATAAAGAGAGTGGACAAAGCTAATAGTAGATAGTACATTTTTATTAATATAGATTTACGTGTATCCGATCCGTAAATATCATTAGCGATTTGATATAACCGTTCGCATTATGCCCACATGGTTAAAGAATTTCGTAAGGTGGATGAGGAAAAAACAATGGACGTATTTTCTACCATATGAATTTTTTACACTACATTTACAGATTGGCTATTGTATAAGCGCATGAACACTGGTATTATAGGCTAGGTTAAACGTGGTTCGAGACCCTCCCACGGAAAAAAACTAAGGAGATGTTTAAAAATGAAAGCACGCACTTTAGTGATAAACGGAGTGTTAGCGGCGTTATATATCGCAGTTTCGGTAGTTATTCAACCTTTTGGATTTACGAATGTTCAGTTCCGTATTTCCGAGATGTTTAACCACCTCATTGTTTTTAATAAGAAATACTTTTTCGGAATTATTTTAGGCGTATCTTTAACCAATTTATTATTTTCACCATTAGGTATTTATGATCTTATATTTGGCGTTGCGCACTCGGCTATTTCATTATCCATTATCATAGTACTGGCGCGTTATATTAAAAATATATGGATCTTGCTGATTGCCAATACATTGGTATTTTCATTCAATATGTTCATCATTGCATTTGAACTCAACCTTGCATTGGCGTTGCCATTTCTATTCACATGGCTCACAACAGCCGCCGGGGAACTGGTCGTCATGGCTGTTGGGATACCCATTATGTATGCATTAAACAAACGGATACATTTTAATAAACTTATCTGATGTTAAGAAGCACTGGGACGGCTCTCTTGCGCTCCGTGCTCCCCCACACAAAAATCCTAATTTCCCTTTAACGAGAAATTAGGATTTAATCATTTCACATGCAACCTTTTGAAAAGAGGTATCCTCCCCTTAAAACGGTACATTCATCGTCGTTTCTGCTGGTTTTGTTTCCACAATGATTTCTCCATTTCGAATCGAGTAGATAACTGGTGCTTGGGTGCGTATGGCTTCATATTCAGAATCCGTATCAATAACGATCAAGTTTGCCTTGTTTCCTTCTTTTACACCATAGCCTTCTTTTATTCCTAACGTTTTCGCCCCGTTCGTTGTAATAAGTTCAAGCGCAGTAACGATATTATCATAGTCTGTCATATGACAAGCATGCAATCCGATTTCTACCACATGAATTAAATTGCCATCGCCAAGCGGGTACCAAGGATCCATGATCGAATCCAGTCCGAAGCTGACATTAACCCCCGCTTCCAGCAGCTCTTTCACACGCGTTAAGCCGCGGCGTTTCGGGTAATTGTCAAATCTTCCTTGCAGATGCAAGTTTGCCTTTGGAAGGGCAACGAAATGAATATTCGCCTTCTTCAATGTTTGAAAAAGCTTGTACGTATACGCATCATTATAAGATGCCATCGCAGTAGTATGGCTCGCTGTAACACGATCTCCTATGCCTAATTTAAGCGCTTCTGCAGCAAGCACTTCTAGGTATCTTGATTGTTCATCATCAATTTCATCACAATGAATATCCACTAGCTTTTCATATTTTTCTGCGAGTTCCAGCGCTTTTATCACAGATCGCACGCCATCTTCACGGGTTAATTCGTAATGTGGAATCCCGCCGACGACATCAGCACCCATTTTCAGGGCCTTCTCTAACAATTCTTCTCCTTTTGGATGTGTATAAAGCCCTTCTTGAGGAAGTGCCACAAGCTGTACATCCATCCAGGGTTTGACTTCTTCTTTTACTTCAAGTAATGCTTCCAATCCTTTCAGTGTGGGGTCACTCACGTCGACATGTGTTCGAACATGCTGGATCCCATGTTTTATCTGCATTTTTATCGCTTTTAAAGCTCGTTGTTTAATATCTTCTTTCGTTTCTTTGACTATTTGCTTTCGTTCCGACCAAATCTCGATCCCCTCAAATACACTCCCAGACTTATTCCATCTAGGCGTTCCTGCCGTAAGCGCATAATCCAAGTGAATATGAGGCTCAACAAAAGGAGGAAGTACGATTTTCCCATTTAAATCAACGGCGTTGTCATCACCATCCCCACTATTATTCGCAGCTGGGGTAATCGATTTTATTTCTTCTCCATTTATGGCAATATCCCATTTGCCCGCTTGCCCATAAATTTTTGCATTTTGTAAAATCATTGCTGTATCACTCCTGAAGTTATTAAAACGATCAACATATTTATTATAGAGTATGTCTGGTAGGTTACCAAATGATACGAAGAACCGCCTCTGTTCTCCCTTTCACGCAACCTATTGTGCTTTTTCCGTAGACGCTACCTCTCCACCCTTATCCCGAAGCATAAGCGACACCAAGCCACCAATCAAAGAAAGCACGCTCATGACAATAAATGCATACTTTATTCCCCAAAACGTAGCAACCTCATAGGGCGCGCCCATCCAATTGGTCGTCATGCTGATAATGGTCGTAAGCATAATAACGCCAAAAGCCAGTCCAAACTGCCTGACCGTATTTCCTATTGCAGAGGCATGGGCGGTTTCGGAAGTTTGTAAACTATTAAATCCTAATGTAACAAGCGGCATCATGGTTAATCCAATTCCCATCTTGAACTACCCGCCACTTAGCTTACGCTTGAAGTGGGGGATTCCTAAGAACACCGGTGTACCCGCCAGTACTTCTATCTTGAAAGTCAACTCCTCGTTATACTGATTTGCAATTTCATTATAGTATTGTGTAAGAAATTGTAAAATCTCATTAAAATTATCAATATCATTATCGACTAGAAATTTATAAAGGTTATATTACATTTATCCACATATAAAATCTATCCTCGTCTTAAAGCGATATTTAAAAAAACATCTCTTTTTACCTACTATCGTACCAGAGGTAGATTAAGTGGCATAAAAACAGAAAAAAATTTTCCATCAAAAAACACCCCCAAACGAACTTTCCCTTCGATTGTACTTGTAGAGATGTGTATAAAATTACAAAAAGGATGATTCCAATGAATTACATAAAAGAAATTAATGCAACGAACGACAAGGCTGAAGTGGAAAGAGCGCTTGCGGCGTTGAAGGAGGAGAAGATTGGGTGAGATGAGTTTGAAAAGGGGGGTGTAAAAAGTTTTTTGAGCCACCTATGCCTTTTTCTCTGGTCGATTCGATTGCGAAAAAAGTGACCACAAGCAACGTATAGATCGAGAGGAAAAATAAGCATGGGTAAGGCAAAGCAACCTCCCCTGTCTTGCTATTTCTTTACCTTAACTAATTTAATTGGCTGTTGATTTTGCGTTTTTTCGGTTACATACGCTCTTGTAGCAGCAGTTCGTTTAGAAGAAACTTCTAATGCTCTAGCATTAACATAGAGCATTTTTGCTACATCATTTACTCTTTCTTTACTCTCATCCGGAAGGTATTCTTCAACAACTTTTTTTGTGTTCAACAAATCTAAAAAGGGAGTCACAGTTTGAAGCTGATCGGCAACTACTAACGATAACCTTGCAGTAATTTGACGATAATTGGTTCCATCATGAAAAAGTTCTTGAAATTGTTTATTTAATCTTTGATAAAAATCTTTATAACTATACGTCATGATGGATACCTCCTTTTTATTTATTAATACCTTTTATTATCTATTATATACGTCTTTTATGAAAAATGTTATCCAATTGATGAAAATTTAAATCTGGGTCATTCGGATTTAAAAGCTCAACTTTATATTCATTAACCATCTCTAGCAACTTCTCTTTATCACAAACGTCTAGAAGCGGTGTGTTTTCCAAATCATCAAGATCTTTTTGCCGTTTCCATATCTGATATTTTTTAATTCCTCTGCAATCACTTTGTTTTATAAACACTTGAAATGATTTCGCCAGCATTTTTCATAACACAAAAAAATCCTGCAGAGATTTCTGACTACAGGACTTCCTTACAAAATTGACAAGTGGTAAGCAAACCGTCCCCATGCTCCCTCACCCATACATCCCTCTCAAACTAGGATACAACTTCAAATACCGTTGATAGATTCCTCCGTAAATCTCATAATTCACCATATCCGGCTCATAGGTTTTAGCTTCAGCAGTGACTAAAAATCGCTCCGAAAAATCCTGATAACTACCAGCCCATCCAAGCTGCACAAAGGCAGAAGCAGAGATACCCAATGCAGGCATATACTCACTGTCTGCTGGCACTCTTACCTGAAGACCTATCATATCTGCTAAGATTTGGCACCAAGACGCGCTTTTAGAACCTCCTCCAATTAACGTCAGAAAATCGTTGTTCCTTTGGTCAATGATAAGATCCATTAACTGTTTATAGGAAAAACATATCCCCTCTATCACAGCCCTTGCCATATCACTTTTTCCCGTTTTCGGTCCGATTCCCCAGAAAGCGCCTTTTGCATCCGTGTCATGAACTGGACATCTCTCGCCGTGAATATAAGGAAGGAATAATAGCCCATTGCTTCCTGCTGTAGCGTCTTCTACTAATCCCTCAAACTGGCTGTACTTATCGTTCGTCCCCTCACTTAAAAATGCATCCACAGCCCATCTATGTACATTACCGGCATTAAGTAGTGGAGCAATGCTGATCGTTAAATGGGGAGAGATATGGGCTAAATGAAAAATTTCATTTCTGTTTGGATTAAATCCATCTTGCACCATAGCCGCCCATCCAGTTGTCCCGAGATAAAAATAGGTGTCTCCTTGATGAATCGCTGCTGCCCCCATCGCTGTTGCACCGGCATCTCCACTTCCACACAAAACAGGTGTAGATTCTGAAAATCCAATTTCATCTGCAGCCGATGCAGATACGTACCCGACTATTTCTTCGGAACCGCATAGCGTAGGAAGTTGGTTTGCATCGAGTCCGAATATTTCTATGATTTCCGGTAGCCATTCACGCGTATGTAGATTCATCATGCCAGTCGTTGCGGCAGTTGTCGGATCTGTGGCAAACGTACCAGTCAATTTATAAATACCGTAATCCTTTGAGCTGAAAACAAAACATTGCGTCTTTTCCATGAGCTCTGCCTTATTTTCTTTCATCCAAAGTAACTTAGCTAAAGGAGTCGACGGGCGAATCGTATTCCCTGTTTTTGCTTGAAGATGTGGCAATTTTTTCATAATGTACGCTGCTTCCTGTTCAAAACGGTTATCTGAATATAGCATGGCTTTTTGATTCGGGTACGTTGATGAAATGGAAATAACATCTTCCATTTGGCCAGTAAACGTAATCGCAACAATTTGTTTTGCAGCGACGTTTAATGCAAACCACCATTTTTGCGTAATCTCTTTCATTCCTTCCCACCAATCGGCAGGAATTTGTTCTACTTCCCCGTTGTCACCATAATATGTATCGACGCTTACACGATACTCTCCGATAATCGTAGCATGTCTGTCGATTAGAACACCTTTCACAGCCGTCGTTCCAATATCAAAAACCGCAATGTATTCCTTCATGATATGTCACCTCTTTCGTTTTGGCAGGGACAGGTTTGAATTTACAAAATACACTTTATACGAAAACCAGGAAGCACAAGAACCGCCCGCCCTGCTTCCTCCCCCTCATTTACCTTGCCTTGCAAGTTCTGTAATATAATCAAAAAACGCATCGCGATTCACGTCATACATGAAATTAACGGCTCGCCCTGTTTCGGCTATTTCTGTTTTCCCTTGACTAGCTCCGTCCGCATGAACAATGCATCTCACTTCTTTTTTCTTGACTAAATCCACTTTTCCAATCGTGGCTGTTGTCAGAACATCCCACAAAAAGTAAGTTGAGTTGGTTTGAAAATGAACGAGTGGCGGGACCATCGCATAACATTGACCTAGAAAGTCAATTCCGATATCTTTTCGTTGTGTAGCCCAGCTATCTCTTACATCTATTGTAAGTGGTACCTTATTCGTACTTTCCAGCGCGACCAAATCGATGGTAATCGAACTATCCCAAACTTGCTTAGCTGCTTCTGGATCCCAGAATGCATTCCATTCTGCTGTACCATCATGCTCCGGCTCTGCTACATTCCCATTTTCTAAAAATGTTCCACCCATCCATACTAATTTCTCAACGTTATTTTCGATGTCAGGTGCTTCTTTAAGTGCACGTGCTAAATCAGTTAGTGGTCCAATAAATACTAATGTAACTTGCTCTTCACTCTCGCGAATAGCCTCTATCATATGTTGATGGGACGGGAGTTTTGCTTCTTTTGTTTGTATCGAACCTGATTCATTTAGGATTGGAAGGGCATCAACGAAAAACGTATGCATACGCCAATCTGTTGGAAATGGATTTTTGCCGCGGGACGTAGAGGCAGCTACTTCAATTCCATTTCCTTTACCAAAGCGATCCACTATTTTGCGACTTGCATATACAGCAGGTTCTAAATAGCAATCAGCTGGAGTAACCCCAACACCAAGTAAATCAATATCTTCCATTTGTAGTAATAAAAACAGAGAAACTAAATCATCCACACCACCATCATGATTTAAATAAACTTGTCTTTTCATTAATCTCATTCTCCTCCTTTTGTAGGAAGCATGGAAGCACCACGAGAACCGTCCCTATGCTTCCTTCACTTCTTAATAAACGCCTCCACCTCTCGTTTTGTAGGCATACCTCCCTGAGCACCAACTTTTGTGACGGAAAGGGCTGCAGCAGCGTTCGCAAAGTGAACGGCTTCTTCGATAGGTCGTCCACTTCCAAGAGACGCGGCGAGTGCTCCGTTAAATGTATCTCCAGCACCGGTTGTGTCTTTTACAGCTACACTAAACCCCGGCACAAAACGATCGAAGGCTCCTTTATCATAAAACGCCACCCCTTCATCACCTTTTGTAACAATTAACTTTTCCCGTATCGAATCAAAAAGCGGATCTTTTTTCATAGCCTCCACTTCAATTTCATTTGGTGTAAAAAATGCACTTTCCGTTAACAATTCATCCGGCAATGACTGATATGGCGCTGGATTCATGACGACTGGGACACCATATTCCCCAGCGATTTTTAACGTATGTACGACAGTCTCCATTGGTATCTCTAATTGCATCAATACCACATCACTATGTTTAATTAGTTCCCGGTGCTTGTCCACTAATCCTGGCAATACAAGGTTATTTGCGCCCAATGCAGCAATGATTCGATTATCATTTTCGGACAAAATAATATTTGCGATCCCGGTTGCTGCCTCGTCCGTCATTGTGATTCCTTCGGCGTTAATTCCTTCATTTTTAAGGTGATCCAGCAAGGTCGTACCAAATTCATCATCACCAACGGCACCAATCATGTTGACATTCGCTCCAACCCTTGCTGCTGCCACAGCTTGATTGGCACCTTTTCCTCCAGGATATGTAGCAAAAGGGCCGCCGAGAATGGTTTCACCCTTTTGTGGCATTTTACTCGTAGCAATCGTTAAATCCATATTAATACTTCCAACAACACTAACGGTTGATTCTTTTGTCATGCGATTACCTCCCTTCCTATGGCGAATACGATTTCAATGCATTCGTAAATAAATCCCAAAACTTACTCTTATGCAGATGGTGTGCAAATTTCACATTCGGTTCTTTACCCGTCACGCCTAAATGATCTACAGCAGTCATCCCGTACGTATATTCACCTTTTGTTTCAATATCCACATGAACCTGCTTGAAATCGAAAAGGCTTGGATCCATTAAATATGCGACAGTACAAGCATCATGTATAGGTCCTCCGTCAAATCCGAATACGTCCTTATACGTCTTGGAAAAGAACTGCAATAATTCAACAACAAAATCAGCAACAGCATTATCAATTTTGGATAAGTCATTGATAATATCGTCTGTTGCGATAGCCTGGTGGGTTACATCCAAACCAAACATGGTTACAGGTACTCCACTTTCAAATACAACTTTTGCAGCTTCTGCATCGACGTAAATATTAAATTCAGCTGCTGGAGTCCAGTTACCGAATGTCCCGCCACCCATTACCACAATTTCTTTTACCTTAGGAATAATTTTGGGTTCCTTCATCATAGCTAAAGCAATATTTGTCAGGGGGCCTGTGGCTACCAACGTAATAGCCTGATCCGATTTTAAAAACTTGTCGATAATCAAATCCACAGCATGCCCCTCGCTAGCTTGCTTCGATGGAATTTCAGGCAGCAACGGCCCATCCAGGCCTGTTTCTCCATGAATTTCCCCTGCAATCTCGCTTTTCCTAAGTAGCGGCCTATCCGCTCCTTGCACGACAGGAACGTCTTCTAAGCCAATAATATCAGATACCTTCAGCGCGTTTAACGTATTTTTTTCAACCTCTACATTACCAGCGACAGTCGTTATTGCCTCTATGTTAAGTCTGCTAATTTTTGATGCAGCTAATATGATGGCAATTGCATCGTCGTGCCCAGGATCGCAGTCCATTATAATGTTTACATTCTTTTCCATAAATCTCACTCCATCCACCACTTAAAAAATACCTTCAAATACGGAAATTAATTCTTTTCGAAATCTCTCTACATCTGCTCCCACGCAGGCGGAAACATTCCCATCATCCGTAAAATTTGTGATGGTACATCCTGCTGCATCCCCTTCTGTTACCACATTTACGTTTGCACGTTTAAGGTCAAAAAGATCAGGGCGTGTTAGATAGAAGATTGTACATAAGTCATGGATAGTGATTTTTCCATCCGAATAGGCATGTTTGTAGTAATGAAGCATTTGATAAACCATTTCTCCAGCTTGCCCAAGTCCTCTTAGTTTTTCAACATCCTCGTTTGTCACACTTGTTAGCCGTGTCACGTCCAAGCCAAACATGACAATATTAATACTGGTGTCAAAAACAATCTTTGCTGCATGCGGATCCGCGTATATATTAAATTCAGCTACCGGTGTTGCGTTTCCACCCTCTACAGCACCACCCATCAAAACAATCTCTTCAATGTTGTCCAGCGTCTCCGGAAACGTCTTCAATAAAAGAGCAATGTTCGTAAGTGGCCCAATCGCAACAAGTGTCACAGGCTCAGGCGAATGCATAATGTGATTTTTCAACGCAACAATGGCGTTCTCATTTGTCAGCAAAGTCTCATTTGCTTTTTCCTCAAACCGATATTCACCCACACCAGTACTTCCATGGACATGGGATGCAGTTCTAGGGTTACTTACAAGTGGATCTCCAACACCTTTCGCGACCGATATGTCCTTTCCTAAAAAGGTCAGCAAATCAACCGCATTCCTTGTTGTATTTTCAATTCCGACATTTCCGCCAACTGTCGTTATTAACTTAACGTCTAATGCTTGCAAAAATAATGCCGCAGTAATCGCCACAACATCGTCAATCCCAGGATCTGTATCAATAATAATAGGCTTTTTCATTTTAATTCCCTTTCTATGTAGTCTCGTTGTTGTTGATTTTTTGGATGAATAGATATAAAAAGGTAATGATCACACTAACTATTTGTAGCATATGTTTGCATGAAATAAAAACGATTTCGTTACATCCGCTAAAATTATGCGTAATACAAAATTATTATTTAATGAGATTTAAAAAAAGGACTGATAGCAATTACTATAGTTCGGCGTCAGTCCTTTTTGTTATATACAATTTCAATTACTCAGTATAGAACCCTGTATTTCTACGTCACTTCTTGTATATCCATCTCATCGACTTGTCGTCCCATGGCACACGGCATTTCAAACATAGTCATTGGCGCGGCAAAAACGGCCGATGATTCCGATATGCCCCCATTTCTGACAAGCTTCTGTCATTCCCCAATGATAAAAACTTTTGGTGACCTCTGTTGCCAGTTCTCCGCCGACAAATACAGCTACTGCCCCTAAAAAGACAGCAATCGTTTGCGTAACAGACTGGATCGAGACATCATCCTGTTTCAAATGATGTGTTTGATAATGATGCAACGCCTGATCGATCACTTGAATCTCCGTATCTGTCAATTCATTGGACGCGCTTCGTTTATCGATTATAAACCAGCCATCTTCAGGGACTATATATGGATGTATCTGTTCAAATTTCTGTCTCAATTCAGTTGGCCACATCATCGCATTCGTCAATTCTTCCCCCTGAGCAACATCGCGCCTTCCCTTACCATCTGCACCCGAAGATCCATCAGCGTATTCCTGTGACATGTTAACCAACCCTCTCAAGAATAGAATTTGTTGATATAACGATAACATAATGCCATTTAAAATTTAATTAAATTTCGAAAAATAGTTCTATTGTAGCTGATTTTTTAACAGCAAATTAACATTGTGACGCTTACAAGGTCCCATGCTTCCTTTTTCCTAAAAAGGCCCATACCCAGTCAAAGTCGCAAAGCCTACAGCAATCGCCCCAACAGCAACCCACATTAATAATAATGGTAAAACAAACTTGGCCCATTTTGTCCACTGCACGCCTCCTACGGCTAGCACCGCCATAAGCACACCAGATGTAGGAGTGATGATATTTGTAAATCCATCTCCTAGTTTCAGAATGAGTACCCCCGTTTGTCTTGTTAAGCCTAATAAATCAACAATTGGAACCATTAATGGCATGATGATGGATGCTTGTCCTGTACCGGATGTGACCAATAGATTAAACAGCAAATTAAATGCAAATAGCAATTGACCACCTACAAATAGGGAAGTTGATTCTAACGGAACAAGTGCAGCATGAACAATGGTATCAAGAATATTTCCCTGTTCAAGAACAACAATAACTGCCCGCGCAATACCGACGACCAAAGCCCCGTAAACAAGAGATCTCGCCCCATCCATAAACGTACTGATAAATTGATTTGGTGTTATTTTTGCTATGAGAGCAACAACTACACCCATTATCAAAAATATTGCGGCAAGTTCATTTATACTCCAGCCATAGTTAAAAGCACCATAGACAAAGAAGATAATAAATACGAAGAATGTCAACACGATTAATTTTTGTTTTCCAGTAAAGTTCGCATCTTTCACTTGTCCTGCCGATTCATCATTATTATCCGTAAACAGCCTGTCACCCATCAACGATTTTGATGGATCATTTTTCACTTTTTTCGCATAAAAATTAATATATGTAATCGTGATGATAATAAGCGTTATGAATATCACAATGCGCAGCGTTATACCAGAAAAGAGTGGTAATTCAGCTATGGATTGGGCTAAACCAAGTATGGTGGGATCAAATACCCCTGCAACCATCCCCGCATAATACCCTAAATACACCGTTGCTACACCAACGATCGCGTCCAGATTAAGCGAACGTGCCAATGCGATACCGATCGGGATAAATGCGATAACAGCATTGGCGGCCACACCCATGGTAGCTAATATACCAAATATCGCAGCAACAGACATAATCAATATCATGTAACGCCCTTTTGTTTTTACAATTAAGGCATTAATACCAGTATTAATGGAGCCTGTCGAATTAATAATGGCTACGATACCGCCTATGATAAATATTAAAAATATAATATTCGCTGACTCAACCAGTCCTAATTGTACGGACTTAAATAGATCCAGTAAGTTAGTAGGATTTGATTCCACGGTTGAATAACTGTCAGGAACAACCTGTGTGACATTATCAACGTTCTCTCTTTCATACGAACCAGCGGGTATGAAATATGTCGCAACCGAGGCCAGAAACACGATGCTAAAGATAATAATAAACGCATCTGGCATCACAAACCGTTTTTTGGAACTACTTTCTTTCTTCTTCATGATGTTCTTCCTTTCTTCTTAAGAAGCTTGGGGACGGTTCTTTTGCTTCCTGTTGCTGATAAACAGGGGAGCAGAAAGGCGTCCCTGTGCTTCCTGCTGTTATAATGAATACACATTTTTAACTGCCTTATACAAAATATCGGTTCCATTTTGTAATGCCTTTTTATTGAAGGTCATATTTGGATGATGTAAGCCGGGTTTTAAGTCACATCCAAGGCCTAACATGGTTGCTTTCAAGGAAGGCTTCTTAATGGTGTAATAATGAAAATCATCACCACCAGGCGTAATTAATGGCTCGTCCAGCCCTTCTTCACCCAGCGTGTCCACAATCGCCCCGCGCACCATATCTATCGCATCATCATTTAATTTAGCCGCAGCAATCTCTCCAATAAGGTTTAGTTCTATATCCACATCATATAAACTTTTGAGGGTATCCATAATATGATTAACTTTTGCGTCTAACTTATCCATTTCTTCATTCGTTTGTGCTCTGATATCCAATGAAAAGTGCGCATTGCCGGGAATAATGTTCGTACTTTCACCCCCGGCCTGAAATCCGGTCATTTTGGCAGAATGCGGAACGAGCGGATCAACATGAATTTGCTTCATCATGTTTACAATCTGAGCGCCAATTTCAATCGCATTATGATTGAGATGTGGGCGCGCCCCGTGGGCATCCTCACCTCGAATTACACCACTATACATTCTAGTCGCTCCATGGACAATGACTGGCGTGGCATGCCCCATTTTGGCTTCCTGCACCGGCCTTAGATGGACACCAAATAAATAGTCGACATCATCCACCACATTTTTTTCCACCATTTTCAGGGCACCGGAGCCCTTTTCCTCTGCAGGCTGAAAAATAAATCGGACAGCTATCTTTTCAGCTAAATCCTCCTCCTGCTCAAGTTTCCATAACAAACCTAAAACCATCGACATGTGCGCATCATGACCACACGAATGATTTGCTTGAAATTCTCCATCCACCTCTTGCCATAACGCGTCAATATCCGCACGTACAGCCACTACCGGTAAACCTGCATTAAAATTGCCATAGTCCCCAATGACACCCGTGCAATCATCAAATGTTCTGACATCAAACCCACTTTCCTTTAAAATATTTTCGATATAACTCGTGGTCTCATGCTCTTTCCAGCTAATTTCTGCATTGTTATGCAGGTGATGAAACGTATCCATAACACGTTGTTCGATATTATTATTCATTATTTTTCGCCATCCTTATCAAATAATTATAAGTGAACCGCCAATATGACAGATATTAACACAAGTTTTCTCCAATAATCAATTTTCTGGAAGCATGATGAGTAGGGACCTTTAAAGGGACAATCGGGAGTTTTGCCATAATAGACCACCTGAACCTCGATATCGCTTAAGTTCAGGTGGCCTACATGTATAAATGAATTTTTTCCAGTAACCTTAGGTCTCCCCCATTATCCGCCTATTCCTCATCATCCATCACATGATAAGCCATATCATACAATGCCATCTGGCTGTTGATCTTTTTTTCGCCGGGGGATGGTTTAACATAATGATAAGATCCGTCGCTTTCCTGTTCCCTCGCTTTCTGATTGTCGCTAAGGATGATGGAGAGAATTTCTTTGACTTGATCTTTTACACATCGTTCATAAATCGGGAATGACAACTCTACCCGTTTCTCCATATTCCTTGTCATCATATCTGCAGATGACAAGAAAATTTTCTCTATTCCATTACTGTAAAAATAAAAAATCCTGGTATGTTCCAGAAATCTCCCGACAATACTACGGACCCGAATGGTGTCGCTAACACCTTCTATTCCCGGCTTCAGGCAGCATATCCCACGGATAATTAAGTCAATTTCGACACCAGCTTGAGATGCCTCATAGAGTTTTTTAATCAGTGGTTTATCCGTGATGGAATTCATTTTAGCAATGATATGTCCATTTCCTTTTTCCTTATGGATACGGATTTCTTCATCGATATAATTAATAAAGTCATTCCGGATATTAAATGGTGACATAGAAATGTGATGAAATTCCGGGATTTCCGTGAATCCACTTAAATAATTAAAAAAATTGGTTGCATCCATTCCAAATTTGCGTTTCGTTGTAATTAGCCCCATATCTGTATACGTCTTAGCAGTTGAATCATTGTAATTACCTGTGCCCAGATGAACAAAACGTTCAATTTTTTCCCCGTGATTTCGAACCACTAAGGTTATTTTGCTATGGGTTTTTAAGAAGTTTATGCCATAGATCACATGACACCCGGCTTTTTCCAGTTCCTTTGCCCAATGGACATTCTGCTCTTCGTCAAATCTTGCCTTGAATTCAACCAGAACAGTTACCTGTTTGCCACCTTCAGCAGCTCGTTTTAATCCTTCAATAATGGGAGAATCACCACTGACCCGGTATAATGTTTGTTTGATCGCTAAAACGTCCGGGTCATCCGCAGCATCAACGACCAAATCAACTACTGGCTCAAATGATTCGTAGGGATGATGCAAAAAAACATCCCGCTTCCTTGCAGCCTCAAATATATTCTCCCCGGGAAAAATATCCTGAGGTGGCTGCGGTATTAATGTTTGATAGAATAAATGTTCATTATCCTTCTGTTCCTCTCTAAAGCTGAATAAAAAGGTTAAATCCAGCGGTCCATCCACCACATATAAATCGTCTTTATGTATTTCCAATTCGCTTAATAACAGATCAACCATATATTGATCGTGTCTCCCACCACGGACTTCTAGACGGACAGCAGCTCCCCACTTTCGTTTCTTTAATTCCTTTTCTATTTCTTTGAGGAGATCCCTGGCCCCTTCTTCGTGTAGTGTCATATCTGCATTTCGAGTAATACGGAATTCAGTGATGGATCTAACATGATATCCTTTGAAAAGCTTTCCTATAAAATGGCTGATGATGTCCTCCAGCAATAAATACTGCCCATTATCACCAATTTTTACGAACCTGTCCAAAACAGCAGGGACTTGTACAATTGCTTTTTTCAAAAATTTACCGTTAGTATCAGATGTGTCTTCAAGCACAACCGCTAAATTCACCGACTTATTTAACAGCATCGGAAATTGATGGTAAGCATCAATTGCCATCGGAGTAAGTATCGGAAAGATTTGTTCATCAAAATAAACTTCAAGTTCCGCTGTATCTTGCTTCGTAAGCTGATCCACTGAAATAATCGAAATATTTTCTTCTGTTAATTGTTCGCTTAATGTATCAAATATCTGGTACTGACTTTTCACGAGCTGATGATTCTCTTCTGCTATTTTGGCCAATTGTTGCTTTGGCGTTAATCCTGCTTTATTTTCCGGCTTATTAAAACCCGCTTTCACCTGATCTTTCAGTCCTGCTACCCGCACCATAAAAAATTCATCCAGATTCGAGGAAACAATCGCAATAAATTTCAACCGTTCTAGCAATGGATTTGTTGTATCAAAAGCTTCATCCAGCACACGTTTATTAAAAGCAAGCCAGCTGATTTCCCGGTTGTTATAATACGCTGGATTATCCAGTTGCTTCATTTTATCTGCTTCAGTCACTCTTACCACCCTTTTGTTTCAGTTAAGAAAGTCTAAAACATCCCTACTGCATAAGTGTACGAAGACCTTTGCTAAAAATCCCAGCTGCACTTATGCAGATATAAAGTTTTAAACTCTGCCAAGTCTTCAACTATTCTGTAGTTATATTATACTAGAAAAGATGTCTTTAAAATGTTAAGAGTTTCTAAAGATTTTGGTGGCGTTCTGCCTGTTTTCTGCTGACGTAATTTTCCGTACACGTTAATGCGACACGCCGTACCTGATATCCGTAAATGTTAGTTCTATATGCTTATGTACCATTTTCTCCAGATGTTTCTTCTGTTTCTCTGCCTGGTACGCTTCAGGCATATAATCATTATTGCAGTGGAGTGTAAGGTGAATGGTATCGCCTTTCACCTTCAGATAAAAATCTTGAACAACCTGCCGTTTTGTCGCATCCAGACTATAGGTGAATTTCAGCATTGCTCCAAGCATCCGGAGTTTTTTTCGCTCTTCTTTCAAAAACCAGTGTTTAAACGGAGCCAGAAACTGTTTAAAGATGGTTTTGTTCTTAAACGATGCAACTAATGCCAGTTTCAGCCGGTCCACATGCATAATCCCATCAATGGTACGGTTTGCAAGCAAATAGAACGTATGCTGTGAGCTTGACTCCGAATCGATGTAATCACCGAGATAAAATACATTGCTTGCAAGTTCCAGCATCTGCCAATCCTGTTTTGTTAATGAAGCCATTCCCTTCGCCTGAAGGTTATTAAATAACTTTCGTGTTAAGTATTGGACATGCGATATTTGTTTTACATTCAAGCTATAATCATTAATTAGTTCCTGTATACTGTCCTCCAAGACATTTGGAAGAATCGGTGTAACGTGATCCTGGTACAGCTGTTCATAAAAGATCCCGTCCCGCAACCCTTTTCTGCTTAAGACAAAACAGTCCGCCTGTATTGTCTGAAATAAGCAATGAAACACTTCAACAGCAGGGAGAATAGAGTCCGAGCGATCCTTTGATAATCCTTCCACTTTCTGCATCTCGCCCCATGACAAGGAGGATAAATAGTTACTGATTTTCGCAATGTCACTACCGTTCATTTTATATTGATGCAGTCCTGCCAGTGGGTACTTATTCATATTTTGATCAATTTGAGCCATATTACGCGCACTACCGCCAATGCCGATTAATGGAATATTTCTATCCTTTAACCAGGAATACGTACTGAATTGTCCATAAATGTATTCGCGCATGTTGGCGAGTCCTTTTTCAAGAGACTTCTCAGGTGAAATAAATTCTTTCAATGTCAGCGCACCGAAACCGAAGCTGTAGGACTCCATAAGCTTGCGGTCTTTGAAATAGGTTACTTCTGTACTTCCACCGCCAATATCGACGGTTACTCCTTCTGTGATGGAAGTTGAATTTACGACAGCCAGATAACCATAATAGGCTTCCTTCTGCTCGGATAAGATCCACATCTCCCAACCTATCTGTTCTTTGACCATCTTCTTGAGATCCTGTTTATTTTCCGCCTGTCGTATCGTTGCTGTTGCTGCGCAGACAAAATTGGTAAGCTGATAGGTTTTTAGAACCTCTTTAAAGCTTTTTAATGTATCAATTAAGATGTCTATCCCAACCTGTGTCAGCATTTGATCATCATCAAGATAATTACGCAAACGAGCAACAGCCTTTACATTTTCAACCTCATGCAATCGCCCGGAATTTTGCTGAACATAAATCACCAACCGCATCGAATTTGAACCAATATCAATAATAGAATAATATCTCTTCTGCATTGTAGCACCTGCCTAATTGGGGGGAGTTGTAATTGAGGGGTCTGTCCCCTGCTGTGTTATCGCCCTCCGTAAGATACTTCAGTTTGTATTTTACTATTGTTTAGTGAGTTTCGCCAATATATATGGAGGTGTAATCATGATGAAATAGATATTCTGTCTTATGGTAATTTTGACTCTGAACTTTGATTAATTACACCATAAAAGCAAATAACCTTTCCCCTTCAAACTATTTCATTTTGACAGTCAGTAATACGGATTCGCCATGTGCAACAACTTTTTCTTCACTTTTAATCAGTGATTCCACCATCTCTCCATTTGTGATAACAACTGGTGAAATGACAGTATCAGCTTTTGCCTTAATGAGTTCCAGATCAAAGGCTACAAGTTTATCCCCTGCCTTCACATGGTCACCTTGTTCCACAAATCCCTCAAAACCTTCTCCATTAAGGGCTACTGTTTCTAATCCAATATGAATTAAAACTTCCAAACCATTTGTGCCACGGATTCCGACAGCATGTTTTGTTTGAAAAAATTGAGCCACCTCTCCATCAAAAGGAGCTACCACGATACCTTCTGTTGGTTCAATGGCAACTCCATCACCCATTAATTTCTGACTGAATACCTCATCCGGTACATCTTCCATTTTGACAACATTTCCGGTAATCGGAGAGAGAAATGTCTCAGTTGTTTCCTTTTTCCTAAGTAATTTTTTTAGCATATATTTTACCTCCATATAACATTAATCAGAATCTGCTATCAATAGGTAAAAGGCGAAAGTGACTTTCGCCTTTTACCTATCAGTTCAATTATTTAAATTCCGGCCAGTAATCTTGATTAGCCTCGATTAAATCATCAAGTACCTGTTTCGCTACTTCAGCACTTGGCACAGTTTTGGAAAGCGTTAATGCTTGCCAGAACTTTTGGTAACTTCCCTCGATATACGCTTCAACCGCTAATTTTTCCACTGTTACCTGCTGATACATCAACGCCCTCTCAAATTCCGGTATGTTGCCTTGGCTCAATCTTTCCGGTCCATCTGAGCCTATAAGGCATGGAACTTCTACCATTGCATCGTCATCAAAGTTTGCAATGGCACCATTATTTTCTACGATCATCAGCATTCTTTCATGCGTGTTATACGCAATAGCACGTGCCAAATCAACAATAAACGTGGCATGACTGCCAATTGCAAATCCGCTTCCTTCTGCTGTTCCTTTTTCAGTGATATTTTTCGCAGTCGAGAATACTTCCTTTTCCCTTCCATCGATTACCTCGTTGGCCCGAGTATAATCAGAATCTGAATGTTCTACAACGAAATCAGGGTAGAAATAATACTTTAAATACGTATTAGGCAAAAATCTCGGTTCAATCGCCAAAAGGTCCTTCGCCTTTTTATGCGTCTCTTGCCAACTTTGGTCCATGTGCTGTGTATCTACCTCAGTTTGAGTAAGATAACCATGCTCTGCAACATATTCACGAATTTGTGACAAATATTCATGACCTTCCTTATCTTTAACACTTGTCCACCAACCAAAATGGTTTAACCCAAAATAACGAACTTCTAAATCTTTAGGATCCTTGTCAATAATTTGCGACATTCTCCTTAACGTTCCAACAGGCATATCACAAATATTTAACACCCGTGAATTAGGGCGAAGGATGCGACAAGCTTCAGCTATAATAGCTGCAGGATTTGAATAATTCAACATCCAGCATTCAGGTGAATACTTTTCCATCAGGTCTATCATTTCAATCATTGGTCCAATACTACGCATTCCATAGGCAATTCCGCCAGGTCCACAAGTTTCTTGCCCGACGACACCATGTTT
Organism: Virgibacillus sp. NKC19-16; assembly: GCF_021560035.1. Classification (NCBI taxonomy): domain Bacteria; kingdom Bacillati; phylum Bacillota; class Bacilli; order Caryophanales; family Bacillaceae; genus Virgibacillus; species Virgibacillus salidurans. The sequence goes on from NZ_CP074373.1 coordinate 2,945,141, forward strand.
TAATGGGATTTTTTCATCTTTTTCACGCATATCGTATTTTCCAACGCGAATATGCGCGAAACAAAAATCTGTACCAGTGAATGCTTCTTCAGGATCTGTCGTATAAGAAAATTTAATGTCTGGCGCTTGCTCTTTCAATAAGATTTCCAATGATTTGCCTAAAACGGTTTGTCTGTCAGCATCATTGTCATATAAGGTCAGTTTTTTAATTGGAAAACGATCTAAATTGTCCAATAACATCATAACAATTCCTGGTGTATACGTACTTCCGCCACCTGCAATAACAACTGAGAACTCTTTCATATTAATCATCCTTTCTTGTTTAATCAACTTCTTTTATACCTAAATAGTTATCTACGTCTTTTCTAATGTTGTTAACTTCCAACCCATATACGACTTGAACATTTTGATTTTTTACAATGACACCGTTTGCTCCGGTTTCGTTTTTTAATGTTAATTCATCTACTAAATCCGGTTCGTCCAGTGTGAGTCTTAATCGTGTGTAACAATTGGTAACGGTTTTAATATTGTTAGCGCCACCCAAAGCATCGACAATGACGCTCGCCTTGCCTGGACTCTCTTGTGCCACTAGGGCTTCCTCTTTGCCTTTCTTTTCTTTATACTCTTTCTTGGAGTACATTTTCGTTTCCTGTTCTCCATCCTCACGTCCAACCGTTTTGAAATTGAATTTCGTAATTAAGAAACGGAATGTAACATAATAAATAACAAAGAACAGCAATCCTACTAAAATGTACATAGGCCAGCTTGTCTTTTCAATTCCTAGCGGTAGATTATACAATAAGAAGTCAATCATCCCATTTGGCCCTATTGCACGAACATCCAATAGATTTAATACAACAAAGCTCAATCCGCTTAATGCAGCATGGATTACAAACAATAGTGGTGCTACAAACATAAAGGAGAACTCAATTGGCTCTGTTACACCAGCAATAAAAGATGTGAAAGCTACTGGAATTAAAATCGCTTTTGCTTTTGCTTTGTTTTCAGGCTTTGCAGTATGATACATGGCTAAGCACGCACCAATTAGCCCAAACATTTTAGAAATACCGCGCGCATCCCATATAACACTTTCCGATAGACGGGTTACACTCGGATCAGCAATTTCGGCGTAGTAAATGTTTCTCGCGCCTTCAAATACTTGATTCCCAACTTCTGTCACACCACCCAAAGATGAATATAAAAATGGCGTATATACTAAGTGATGCAAACCCGTCGGAATTAGTAACCTTTCTAACATCCCGTATAAGAACAAGCCAAAGTTCCCACTGCTCTGGATTAAAGATCCCAAACTATTAATTCCACTTTGAAAGAAAGGCCAAATATATGTGAGAGCAACCGCTAATAAAATAACCACCGGGATTAAGACAATAAATACAAAGCGGGAACCGCCATAAATTTGCAAGGCTCCTTTGAATTCTTTTTCAATGAATTTATTATGAACATAAGCTGTTACAAGCCCGAGCATGATACCCAGAAAAACACCCATATCCATGATTTGTACACCCATCACCAATGTCTGGCCGGCATTTTGCATTGCTTCTGCCTCAGTCAGTAAACCACTCAGTTCCATAAATTGATTCATCGCATTAACGAATACCAGATAACCTAACATCGCTGTAAACCCAGCTACTGCCTTTTCCTTCTTCGCTAAACCTACTGTTATACCGACACAAAATATCAATCCTAAGTTACCAAGAATAGAAACTAAAGAGCCAGATAAAATAGTCCCAAACCCAGTTGTGATAGGATTATCTAAAAACGGAACAGTGTCAAGTAATCTTTGATTTGTAAATACATTTCCAAGAGCAATCAAAATACCTGCAATTGGTAGAATCAGCACAGGAATAAACATTGCCTTGGAAAACCTTTGCATTCCCTCCATCATTTTTTCCCTCATGATTGTCCCCCCATCTCTCCTTGATGTAATCTAATTTTCGCATGGACTATTTCCTGTGTAAATGCTTTCAAACATGATAAAAACGTGTTTCAACAGAAGAAACACGTTTCACAAAAATAAGCATCTATGGAAGTTACTATTTTATCCGTTCAAGGTAGGTTTTCATGATGAATTCAAACACCATCAGCAGTCTGGGAAAGAAGATATTTGGTAGCATATTTCGATCGTCTAATTTGCTATTATCGATGATTTTAAAATTCAAATCAGATAAATCAGCAACTCGGTTAGTCGTTTCTTTGGTGAAAGAAACGGTTGATATTTTATGCTCCTTGGCAGCATTCAATTTATCAATGACTTGTTGCGTTTCACCGGATTTCGATATAACAACCAGCACACCGATATCCTCTATATTATTCTCAAACACACCAACGGAATCAGTTCCGCTTGCATGTACTGTCTTTTTCCCTAGTACCAGTAATTTTTTATACAGATACTCCGCAGCAATACCAGAAAAACCTGTAGCATAAATAAAAATATAATTTTGATGTAGATGTAAAACCGTCTGAATAAACTGCTCTATATCTTCCAACGTGTTGTACTTAAAAAAATCCTGAGGTGTCATCTCCAGAAAATCCTCGACTACCTCGGTTTGCTGTTGATTCTCCGCTGTTTTAACCAGAGGCAAGATGTTATAGTACATGTCAATAAAACCTGTATACCCCAGTTTTTTGGATAAACGAATTACTGTAGCAGCAGAGGTATAGTTGTTTTCCGCAATTTGTCTAACGCCCTGTTGTAAAACATTATCAATATTATCGATGATATAGGTGAAAACTTGAATATCTAAATCTGTCAGATTCTTCCCTTGAATAAATTTACTAATATCAATCAAGGTTGGTCACTCCTTCTAAGGTAAATTAATAATTTTATTATAGTGGATAGTGAGTGATATCTCCAGAATTGCCCAATCGTAGTGTTTCAATAAACTAATATGTCTCTTTTAGAATTATAATCTAATTGGAATATAAAGAAGGGCTGATGGCAAACTATTGTTCAGCTTTAGTCTTTTTGTTAAATGCATAACTAAGTAATAAATGGCGAAATGAAGTATGAATTTTATTTACGGAAATTTTTACGCTATAACTCTTCTTCAATATAAGCTTAGTCATAACATTTAACCTGGAAGCTTGATTATTACATACAGATATAATAAAAATAATAACACTGTTTACTGCTACCCAAGCTTCATTATTTATACACTCAATTTCACAAGGGAAGAAAATCTAAATCTTAGCTACTCATTTGAATAAAACATTTGATACTAATTTTGTTGTATCTGGTCATCCAGATGGAAATGGAAGTTTACTAAAACTCAATAAAGAGCACGAAGTAAATAGCTTTCTTAACATACTTGCACCATATCAAAATGAGGTCAACTTAAATGAGAATTTAAAATTAAAAATCCTATAAAAGGAAAATATGGTACTGATGTACGAATTAAAACAAGCTCATCGAATCGCATGAGAGCTTATTCAGATGATGAAGTCCAAGAGATTATTCAATTAAAACAATGTGGCTATACCGACAAAGAAATCGCAAATCTAATTGGCAGAAGTTATTGGTCTGTGGTTTACAAATTAAGTGAACTTAAAAAATCACTATAAAGTAATAGTAAAGGGATTCTAATAAAGTTAGAATCCCTTTTAAAGTAATTATTGTAATAACTGTAAAACACCTTGTGGTTGTTGGTTGGCTTGCTTGGCCACTGTGTTTTTCAATCACAGAATAGACTATATCTTCACCCTTCAAATTCAAAGGGGCTGGGCACTTCGAATGATTGTTTACCACCCTACGAATCTCATTGCCGTGGCTTACACATTAGGCAGTGCATTCTAGTCGTTGAACCTTCGCCTGGTTTTCACCTTAGGCGCTTGGCTGCTGATTATCCATTGCTTCATTGTTTTGTTTTTCAAACCTTCACGACTGCCGTTTCCAACTACGTTGTGGTACAAAACACTTTAGGAAGTTCCAGCAATTCACCCAGTTATTCTCTAACCCGTTACCAGATTAGACGCCCTTCCCATCAAATTACTGCAGAAGTTGTAAAACTCCTTGAGGCATTTGTTGGGATTGAGCCAGCATTGATTGTGACGCTTGTGAAAGGATATTATTCTTTGTGAACTCCATCATTTCAGCGGCCATATCAACGTCACGGATACGTGATTCTGCAGCAGTTAAGTTTTCTGCAGAAGCTCCAAGATTATTGATAGTATGTTCTAGGCGGTTTTGTGTTGCACCTAGGTTAGAACGTGCGCTTGAAACTTGATCGACAGCTGATTGGATAGTGGAGATTGCTGAGTTAGCTGCTTCTTGGGTAGAAATGTCAATTCCTGCGCCACCTTCAATTCCTATAATTGCAGAACCATCTTCACTATTAACTGTTGTTAGTGCGTCCGCAGCATCAACTCCATCTTTGAGTACTAATTCTTCTCCCCCAAATCCATCATCAATAGCTTCTACATCACTAAGTCTATAGAAAGCAGTATCTCCTGACTCATTATCCATTCCTACTGCAATGTTATTACCGCTATCATTCTGAAGAACAGTTTGATCAGCTATACCCTGGACTGTATCAGTCTCTTCAGTTAGCCCGGTTTGAGATCCTGTGACTCCAAGTGATTCAGCACTCATATCACCAATCGAAATTGACAAATTCTGCCCTTCATTCGCTCCAACATGAAAAGTCCCTTCAAATGAACCGTCTAATAAGTTTTGCGTGTTAAACTCCGTGTCATTTGAAATATCAGTTAAAGCTTCTGCTAACTGATCTACCTCCTTCTGCATTTCTGCACGGTCTGCATCCGTATTCGTATCATTCGAACTCTGTACTGCCAATTCGTTCATACGCTGAAGAATCGCATGTGATTCATTCATCGCACCCTCTGCAGTTTGAATCAAAGAAACGCCATCTTGAGCATTCTTACTAGCCATTTCCAATCCATTAATCTGTCCGCGCATTTTTTCAGAGATTGCTAGACCTGCAGCGTCATCTCCGGCTTTGTTGATTTGCAGACCTGAAGAAAGTTTTTCTAAAGATCCCTGTACAGCATTGTTGTTGCTTGATAGCTGGCGGTGCGTGTTTAGCGCCGCAATGTTGTGATTAATAATCATAATTAATCTACCTCCGTGTTTTTTATTTTTTATAGCAAGACCTATCCTTGTGACTTGCTACATCTATAATAACTCTAACTAGTAGAGTCACTATCATCATAATTTTCCCCACGTAATCCTTTAAACGCTTGTGGAGCTGTAATTCGCAGCCGAAGAAAGTTGTTTATATTTCCATCCGCTTTTATTACCTCAATTTCAATTTCTCTTCCTTGCTCGTCCAGAATAAACTTTTTTACCCAGTTTTCTCCCTAACGTTAATGCTCAAAAACACATCATCCTCGTTGATGATCTATTCTATATATCGGTAGGTCCATGGAATGTTTTAACGTTTTCAATGAAATTTTTACGTTTTTTATTGAAATGGCATTTTTAAACCATATAATCATTAACGACTGACTCTTTGCCTGTATCAGGAAGAAAGCGTCATACCATTCGACAAAAACCGCCAAAATGCGGGGCGTGACAGGCACTCAATCTATTTGTTCCGCGCAGAGGCGTCCTCGTCCCGCTGTCGTAATGATTTGTTCCGCGATCAGTGCATCTCATCCCGCGTTCGCTGGTATTTGTTCCGCGCGCAGGCCGATTAGTCCCGCGTTCAGAACGTTTTATTCAGCGCGCCTACTATATTTGCATGTTACTCGGCCAAACTACACTATGAATACAAAAAAGCGTCATGCACTAAAGCTACACATGACACTTTTCTTCCCGGAAATAGATTGTAAAACTAAAACATATTCTTATTTTCAAGAAATCACTCTTTACGCAGTCCCAACAGACAAGTCATTTATACCTGCAATTACTAAACCTTTTTCAAAGCTACACCCTCATCTGCCAAAGCCTCCACATCTATCACTTTCTGCTGCTGGATCATCCGTCTTACGGGCAAGGCGTTTTTCGGTTGGTTGGAAAGGAACGCGGCCTTGACGATATCCTGAGCACCTAGATAGAAAATCGTGAATGCATCCGATTCTATTGATCCCCGTAAAACAGTTTTAGACCATCTTTTTGCATGCCCGAAATATTGGAACCGGGTACTGTATTGATCCGACCAAAAGTACGGGGTGTACGTATAAGGTGTGGATTGCGGATGTATTATGTTCCGCGAGACTGTCTTGGCATGGTTTACGGCATGATCCCAATGTTCAATATGAATGGGCGCCCCTTGGTATGGCCATGACGTACAATCCCCTACCGCATAAATATCAGAGAGGGATGTCTCGCCATATTCATTAACAACATAGCCCCCTTCTGCCTCTAATTGCGGATGGGCTACCTTCGTATTCGGCGTCACTCCTACGCCTATCATGACAGCCTGGCACGGAATCGATCGGCCTCCTGATGTTACTACTTCTTCAACTTTCATCTCCCCGTTAAACTGAGTGACAGAATCCTCTGTAATCACTTCAACGCCGTTACGTCGATGCAAATCCAGAAAATGCTCTGATACTTGTCGCCCCACGATATTTTCCATCGGGTAAGCGGACCTTTCCACAATCGTAACGTCGATTCCCATCTCGCTCATAGAGGAGGCAAGTTCGGCACCGATAAATCCAGCACCAATAATAACGGCCTGCTTCACATATTGCATATGGTATTTAATGGCTAGTGCATCATCCATCTTTCGTAAATAAAAAATTCCTTTCAAATCATCTCCCGGTATGGACAATGTTCGTAAGTTTGTTCCAGTCGCAAGGATGAGTTTTTCCCATTCATAGGAAGGGCCATTTTCCGTATCGAGGATTTTACGGTCGGGATCGATTCCTGTCACTTCAACACCTAGCTTCAAGTCGATATCTAATTTTTCATAAATGGCAGGATTGCGCAATAATATACGTGCATCATCGACCTCACCCTTCATCCACTCCTTTGACAGAGGCGGACGATCATAGGGAATCTGTCTGTCGCGGTCCATCAGCACAATCCGCCCCTGATAACCTTCTTTTCGCAAGCTCTCAGCGGCATTTACACCTGCAATTCCAGCTCCGATAATAATCGTTGTATTCACGCGCGCCAACCCATCACCCCCTTTCATAGTTGACCCATACGGATCCGTCGTACTCGATAGCTTCATAAACACGCAGCGGTTTATCTGCCGGACCTTCCAGCACGGAACCGTCACGGATATCAAAACAGGCAAAGTGCAACGGACACGTCAGACAAGTTCCGTCCAACTCACCATCGACCAGCTCGGAATAGGCATGTGTACATATCCCTTCAACAGCATAAACCTTCCCTTCTCCCCGGCCGACCACAATCGTCTCTTCACCTGTTTCACATTCAATCAAATCATCTTCTTCAAGCTCTGAACTTGAGCACACATAAATATAAGCGTCGTCCAAAACGGGACTTTCACCCTCTGAATGTTGCATTGCTATCCTCCCTGAGTTTCATTCTTTATTTCACTTACGCTGATTGCCAACGATGGCATATACATTAAAACCAGTTAACTGGCTCAGGCTTCAAATTTTGGAAAATATGCTTGGTTTCCTGATATTCTTCCAGCCCCGTTTTGCCGAGTTCACGGCCGATTCCGGACTGTTTATAGCCGCCCCATGGTGCATGCGGGAAGTACAGGTTCACATCGTTGATCCAGACCGTTCCCATTCGCATTTTCCGTACGCAGCGCTCGGCTTTGGCAATGTCATTTGTAAAAACACCGCCGGATAGCCCGTAAATAGAATCGTTAGCAAGACGGACGGCCTCTTCTTCGGCCCTGAATTTTTCCACCGTAATCACTGGGCCGAAGCCTTCATCCTGCACAACACGCATCTCCGTCGTGCAATTGGTCAATACAGTCGGTAGGTAGAAAAATCCATTTTGCAGCTGGGGATCGTCAGGACGACCGCCGCCGACTGCGACCGTTGCGCCTTCCTGCTTGCCGGCTTCCACATAATTACTCACCTTATTTAACTGTTCCTCTGAAATGAGCGGCCCCATTTGAGTTGATTTATCAAAACCACTGCCGAGCTTGATATTCTTTACACGGTCGACAAGAGCCGCGACAAAATCATCGTGAATGCTTTCTTCAATAATCAAACGGGTGCCTGCTGAACAGATTTGTCCGGCATGGAAAAATACCGCGTTCATCGCCTGATCAACAGCTGTTTCAAATGCCGCATCGGCAAAAACAATATTCGGATTTTTCCCGCCAAGTTCCAGTGCCAGGTTTTTCACATTGGAACTGGCTGCCTGCATAATCTTCTTGCCGGTTTCAATCCCGCCTGTAAATGAAATCAAATCGACATTCTCATTAGCTGAAAGTTCCGCGCCAACGCTAGCGCCAGATCCAAGCACCAGGTTGACAACACCTGGTGGAACGCCGGCTTCTTCCATTAATTCGAAAACTTTCACCGACGTAAGCGGCGTAATTTCACTTGGCTTCATGACAAGTGTGTTCCCCGCCGCCAGTGCTGGAGCCAATTTCCATGAGGCCTGCAGCAATGGGTAGTTCCATGGCGTTATCTGGCCGCAGACGCCGACAGGTTCATGGACCAGCCTGCTGGTTGAATTTGGAATAGGGGAATCAATTATTTCGCCGCCGTCCTTGTCAGCCATTTCGGCAAAATAACGAAAAACGTCTGCGATATCATCCATATCCCCGCGACTTTCCTCTACTGTTTTACCGGTGTCGAGTGATTCAAGCTCAGCCAATTCCGCGTGGTCACGCTCGATCAAATCGGCAATCAGGTGAACAACCTTACCTCGCTGTGCAGCAGGGATCCAAGCCCACTCCTTATTATCAAAAGCTTCCCGAGCAGCCGCAATCGCAAATTTCGTATCCTCCTCATCGCCTTCCGCTACCGTTGCGATGACTTCTTGATTGAAAGGATTTATAATTTCTCTTGTCTCTTTGGAACTGGCTTCCATCCATTCACCGTTAATAAACATCTTTTTCATACGTTCACCTCATGCATCCTTCAGCTACTTATTTATATACAACCACCTGGTCATCCTCAATCGTGACTTGGAAACTGCGTAATTTTTTGTCAGGTTCTGCTAGCATAGCACCATCATTTTTTATGTCATATTCGAGCGCATGCCACGGGCAACGGAGGATTTCGCCGTCTTTAATATATTCATAGTTGCCATGAATATCTGTACGTTTTGTATCACCACATAAGACACCTTCTGAAAGCGGTGCGCCCTGGTGCAGACATCGATTGGCAAATGCGTAAAATTCACCGTCTTTTGTGCGACAAACAACAACTGGAATCTTTCCTAATGTAGCACTTCTCATCTTACCGGGATGAATATCTTCTTTATGACACACAACTTCTCTCATTATTTCGCACCCCCTGTTGGTCGCGGCAATTTAGGATAGGCAGCTCGCGCATTCTCGGAATAAATTTTTTCCTCCAGCGCCGCGTCTAATTTAGGAAGCGCCTGGAGTGGTGAATCATAATCCCAATGTGGATAATCTGTTGCAAAACAAATCATATCCTCCGACCCCATTTGATCCACAAACTGCATAAATTCTCTCTGGCTTAATTCTTCAACGGGTTGGGTTGTAAAACGGACATGATCCTGAATGATGCGGCTCGGCATCCGTTTTACCCAAGGAATTTCGTGACGAAGTTCCTTATACTGCTGATCCATCTTTTTCATTAGATGCGGGACATGCGTAAATCCACCCTCAATCATGATCAGGTGCAAGCCAGGGAATTTATCAAATACACCGTTAAACACCATATTGGAGACTTCAATCATATGCGCCGTTGGCAACATGGTATGCCACTCAATAAAATAACGCGGCCAGCCCCCGAAATGAGTAGGTGGCTCATTATGGTGCATACCAATTGATAAATTATGACGCTCTGCTGCTTCATAAATCGGATGATAGTACGGATCCCCCCATGACCGGGTATCAATCGGCAACAATATTTGCACCATTTTAGGATGGGGGCCGACCCGTTCTATCTCACGAACCGCTTGTTGTGGATCCTGCGCCGCAATATGAACAGAACCGTATAAACGGCTATCCTTTTCCAGCCAATTTTCAATTTGCCAATCGTTATAGGCACTCGCTAAGGCAGCCCCCATTTCATACCAGCCGTGCATGGACGACGGAGAGGGATCTAAGGCACCGCTTAAAATACCGTATTCATGCCCTTCCGCATCGAGTAGTTGTTCTTGCATAAACCTTAGATCCGTTCCTGCAGCTCCCCCGTCCGGTGTTACAGCATCTGCGCGATCGACACCAGCCACAGTTGGCTGCGTATACGGCATATGTTTTTCCTGCACCCAGTGATTATCTTCTATATATCGTCTCCATGGATTATCCAAGTAAGGGAGAAGATCCGAATAAGTCACCCGTTCATGGATGTCTGTGTCGATGATACGACGTTGTTTCTGCCTCTTCGGCATAAAATCACTCCTATTTTTTCCTTAAGAATCATTAAACCTGAATTGGTATATCCATGCGCATGAATTAATTACAGTTTACAAAAGCCCCTGATTACTGGCAAAGCCGATTTGATGAACTGAGTGACTTCAGTGAAGCTCAGTGAACGTCAGTGAGCTTCAGTGAGCAAATAACTCCAAAATTGCATGGAAAATTAATTTCCCAATGAACTCGAACATCTAAAATCAACAATATAAGACTGTCCATCACCGTCATTTCCGCCACCGATAGGCTTACCGTGTAGATTATGTTGAAAAATCGAAAAACAAACACAATATATAATTAAGTCAGATTGGTTAGTATTTCTTTCACTGAAGCGCACTGAGCTTCACTGAGCAAGCATGATGCACGAAATCGACTGAGAACGCCTGAAATCGACTTTGTATTTTCTTTTTTTCTGATTTATCCTACTTGTTGTCGACAAATTGTGGTACAAAATGTAATCGAAAAAATTTTATGAAAAAACCATTTACAGAAAGGATGATATAACACCATGATTTCATTATCAAAGAAATGGGGTATCCTCATAAGTATTAGTATTGTATTACTATTGGTGGGATGCCAAGAAGAAACCAGTGGTAACGCTGCAGAAGAGGAAAGTAATGATGCAGCTGAAATTGAGGAAATTGTCGGAATAGAGCCAGGATCAGGAACGATGAATATCGCCAATGAGACAGTTGAGGAATACGACTTAAGTGCGGAACTGACTCCAAGTTCGGAAGCAGCCATGCTAACGGAATTGGAAACTGCGATCGAAAATCAAGAACCGATTGTCGTCACGCTTTGGCAACCACACTGGGCGTTTAGAGAATATGACTTGAAATTTTTAGAGGATCCAAAAGAAACACTAGGTGCATCCGAAAATATACATACGATGGTCAGAGAAGGTCTTGAGGATGAACATACTTCTGCCTATCAATTATTGGATAACTTTTACTGGGAAATAGAAGACATGAATGAGGTTATGACAAACTTTAGAAGTGATGATGTTGAGCCACGTGAAGCAGCTGCGCAATGGATCGAAAACAATCGGGATGAAGTTGACTCTTGGATTGAAGATATTGAGCCAGTCGAAGATGAGGAAATCGAGCTGGCCTACGTTAATTGGGATACAGAAACCGCATCAACGAATGTCGTTGCGCTTGTTCTTGAAGAATTGGGCTACGATGTGAAGTTAACGATGGTTGATATGGGCGTCGCATTTCAAGCCCTTTCCAGTGGCGATGTTGATGGTATGTTAATTGCCTGGCTCCCTGTAGGTGCAGCTTCCTATTATGAAGAGTATCAAGACGAAATCGTCGACTTGGGTCCGAATTTGGAGGGCGCACAACAAGGCTTTGTTGTACCAGAATATATGGATATTGACAGTATTGAAGATTTACCGACTAATTAAGGTGTTATAAAGACTACCCACACTATTTCAGCTGGGTAGTCTTTTTTTGCGTGCAGCCGTTCCACTTCAGAGCACCTCATCCCGCGTTCGCTGATATTTGTTCCGCGCACAGGCATCCTCGTCCAGCGCTTGTAATGATGTGTTCCGCGATCAAAGCACTTCATCCCGTGTTCGCTGATATTTGTTCCGCGCACAGGCCGATTAGTCCCGCGTTCAGAACGTAATGCTATTCAGTTAACGGAATATCATCATAAGCGTCTGGATCTAAGTCATAGACCTCTTCTGTTGCGACACTATTTAATATGCCATATAAGCCTGTTTCTACCGCTTTTGTTAGTTGTCCCATTTTCTTTTGGCCAAAGTCTTGGGTTTGTCCTGTAACTTCAAATAATACAGTACCGCTCCCATTCAAAGCAAAAGAACCAAGTGCAGTCCCTGGAAGATCTAAACCTTGTTGGTATAGGGAGATGTTGCCAAACGGTGAATTCCCCATTTTCTGCAAGGCGTTGTATGCAGCAACATTTAACTGTTTAGAAAAATCCTCCTTATATTGGTCTGCATATTCGCTGTATTTTTCCCCTTCCTCTGTGTTAGGATCAGGTACAAACAAACCGGAAAGTGATAATGTGACTGGATCGCCCGTTCCTTCCATGACATATTCACCTTGATGATGTAAGTCTACGAAAACATCTACCGTACCAAATTCTGCTTGCAAATCTTTATATACATCCCGTACAGTTTGCGACTCAGGTGTCATAAACCAACCTGGCTCGTCTGATGCTCCAGGAAAGTCTTCAGCTTGTGGCGTATAGTCAAGGTCTGGATTAAAATCACGATTGACATCAAATCCAGGGGTAGACGCATAATCCCAATACTCGTTTGTATACGTATAGTAATTCCATGATGGTGCTGCAGCTTCTAATTGTGGGAACTGATTGACAACTTCATCCCATGTCATATCGTTACCTCTGCGATTTAATTCTGTTGCATCTGGATTGATCATCGGCATCGCAACAATTGTTAATTCTTCCCTAAGCTGTCGCATGTCAGGAGAGTTATTCGATCCTAGTTGTTGCAGCATGTTTACCAACGCTTTCGTTCCCGTCTTTTCATTTCCATGAATTTCGCTTTCAATTAGAACAACCTTATCACCTGATCCAACCGTAGCTGTATAGATTTCGCGATTTTGATTGGAATAGCCTGCGACTTCGACATTAACCTTTCCATTACTAGTTCTTTCCAATTGATTAAGTTCTCTGGTGAGTTCCTCATGACTGATAAACCCGGATACAGGCGGCTTTTGATGTACAGATGAATCAGTTGCATTTGCTGGTGAAGCATGCACTGGTGCCAATAAACCAGCACTTAGTAACACTGCACTGCATGCCAATGCAAACTTACTTTTTCTTTGCATACATAAATCCCTCCATTTAATTATTTACTTCCTCTATCTATTCGTTGTGCATATTTTATTTACCTTCCTTAAAAGGAAAGATGAATCTATGGGATCAGTTCAATGTATTCAATCAATACGTTCACGGTTGCCGATACTAGTAAGTGTTTCCTATAAATGACCATGTGAACAAATATAGACACCTACATCCCCATATAGAGGCTTCCCTCTAAAAAACAAATCCTTTCCATAATAAAATAACCTGAGCCTAGTTATAAGGCTAGGTTAAGTATACTACTCCAATCTTTAATCGGATTATTATATAAGTAAGTCACTGTGAATGTAAGTACGTTTTACTAACATAAGAAAGGAAAATTTCACATAAGTTTTACTGATAAACCAAATATTATGAAAGAAGAATGCATCTTAATAGAAAGTGAGTATTTATATTTTTATATCCTTCTACGTGCTATGAGCTAAATAAGAACTTGTAATAATTTTATAATTTAGATATATTAATATTAATAAATAGTAAAAAAGATTCAAATCTACTTGCTGGAGGGGAGGTTCAAAAGAATGAACTCAATTGCAAACGTTTACCGTAGTGGTGTGATTGAAAACTCGCATCTCGGTCACATTGCTGTTGTAGACGAAAAAGGAAGATTACTATATTCATATGGTGATCCATATAGGCTCACGTATGCCCGTTCTTGCATGAAGCCTGTACAAGCCGTTCCTCTTATAGAATCAGGAGCTGCGGATGATTTTAGATTTGATCAAGCAGATATCTCGCTTGCTTGCTCTTCACATAACAGTGAAGAACACCATTTAGCAAGGGTATTATCAATGCTAGAAAAAACGGGTCAAAATGAAAGCGTATTACAATGTGGATTCCATCATTCTCTTAACCAAGATGTACAAGAAACGTTAATAAAAAAAGAAATCACACCAACCAGTGTCTATAGTGCATGTTCTGGAAAACATGCTGGCATGATCGCTACAGCAGTCCAAATGGATGCGGATTTAGATACCTACTTGGATCCTGCAAACCCATTACAGAAACGTATTCTTCATACAATAGAGGAAATGACTGATTATCCGGCAGAAAAAATGCACATTGGTATTGACGGATGCGGCGCTCCTGTACATCGCTTACCCCTCTATAACTTAGCTTTGAGTTATGCTCGGTTAGCAAATCCTGACGTAGTTGCTGACCCGAAACGCCAAACGACGCTTGAAAGAATTGCAGATGCCATGGTTGACTTTCCAGAAATGGTCGGTGGAAAAGATCGCTATTGCACGGATATTATGCGTGCCTTTGAAGGAAGAATTGTTGGAAAGCTTGGAGCTGATGCAGTGTATTGTGTTGGTGATCGGAAAACCGGGCTTGGCATTGCAGTTAAAATTGAAGATGGTAACTTAAGCCTCCTATATCCTGTTGTTAATGAAATTCTTCGTCAACTAAATATAGGTGAAGAAAAAGAGCTTCATCAATTGAAGCAATATACCAATCCTGATGTATTGAACACAAATGATCATATTGTAGGAAAAATTAAAGCGGAGTTTCAATTAGCTGCATTATCTTAAAGGGAGGTAATTAAATTGAAGGAAGATAAGAATAAGCGCATTAAAAAACCATCTTTTATAGAAGTCATTATATTACTTGTTTTGTTTTTAGCTATTGCTTTTTCATTTACTGCTGTTTTTGATTTATCCATTCAACTCGCTTTGTTTATTGCATTATTTTTAGTCATTATTCTAGGCCTCAAAGTAGGCTATAAATATGATGAGTTGCAAGAAGCTATTAAAGGCGGGATATCAAGCGGCCTTGATGCAGTTTTAATTCTTATAACTGTAGGTGCGCTCATCGGTACTTGGATTGCTGGTGGAATTGTCCCGTCCATCATCTATTACGGATTGGAATTTATTCACCCTAGTATATTTTTATTAGCCACTGTAATCCTCTGCGCCGTTACGTCTTTAGCAACTGGAACTTCCTGGGGGACAGCAGGAACAGCTGGTGTTGCGATGGTTGGTGTCGGCGGTGCTTTAGGTATTCCTTTACCTTTGGTTGTAGGGGCTGTATTATCTGGGGCTTATTTTGGAGACAAACTTTCTCCATTATCCGATAGCACTGTACTAGCTTCTTCGATGTCTAAAGTAGATGTTATTGAACATGTCAAATCTTTACTTTATGTAAGTGTCCCTGCGCTTGTCATTAGTGGATTAGCTTTCACAATCGTTGGATTTACCTATGCTACCGATACTGTAGATTTAGATAGGGTTGAATCTACCATGGCAGCTATAAGTAGCACGTTTAATATTAGTTGGTATATGTTAATTCCAGCTGTAGTAGTTATTGTCTTATTAGCTATGAAAAAACCTGCTATACCAACAATTGCCTTCGGAGCATTATTAGGCGTAATTTGGGCCGGGGTGTTTCAAGGGACAGAGTGGGTCTCTGCATTAAGTACTGTTTATGAAGGATTTACTATTCAATCTGGTAATGAATTTATGGATGAGTTGTTAAATCGTGGTGGAATTACAAGTATGCTTGGTTCGATCGTTGTCATTATTCTGGGGCTTGCTTTTGGAGGGTTACTCAATTACATTGGTGCATTACAAGTATTAGTGGATTCCTTTAAAAGCCTTATTACAAATGTAGGAAGACTTTCTGTAGCAACAGTTGGTACTGGACTTTTATCCAACATTTTTGGTTGCTCTATGTATGTTTCCTTAATTATGACTCCGAAAGTTATGGAAAAAAACTATGATGATTTAAATGTGGATCGTAGAGTACTTTCTCGAAATACAGAGGTTGGAGGAACTTTAACTTCAGGTATGGTTCCATGGACGGATAATGGGATTTTCATGGCGGCTATGTTTGGCGTACCGACGCTTCAATACTTACCGTACATGTGGATGAACTTTGCAGCGATTATCTTAGTAATTATTTATGGATATACCAAAAAATTCATTTGGTATCAAGAAGAAGCAAATGATGGTTCCGAAAT
This sequence comes from Virgibacillus sp. NKC19-16, assembly GCF_021560035.1. NCBI lineage: Bacteria > Bacillati > Bacillota > Bacilli > Caryophanales > Bacillaceae > Virgibacillus > Virgibacillus salidurans. The sequence goes on from NZ_CP074373.1 coordinate 2,961,431, forward strand.
CATGACTAAATCACAATGAAATAGTGAAGTTAAGTGGCGGGGCTAATATGTTTGTTATTGTACTTAGGCTCCCCCCTGCTGAAGGCTCATAACATTAGGAAGGTGTATATGAATGAAAAAAATAAAAAGAGGTACTTGGGTCGAAGTGGAAAATACAATATTGTATCCTGAAGATAGATCAAACCAATTACCTTTGGAAACCAAAAAAATTCCATATGAAATGAAAGTAAGAGGCTTTCTGGCTAATGATGCTTACTTAAATGAGATCGTTACTATTAAAACGTTAAGCAGACGATTCATAAAAGGGAAGTTAATGCAATCACAACCAGAATATAATCATACCTTTGGGCCTCCTGTTATAGAATTACTTCATATTGGTGAAGAAGAAGAAAACATACTAAATAACCGCCAGTAAATAAAGAAGAGAGGTATGTTACACGATGTTTGATCAAACGTATCAACAAACAATGCAACGAAGAAATGAAATTATCGAAAACTCACTAAAAGTTAATTATGAACAATTTCAGACAAGTCCAATTGCCTTTGATTATGAGAAAATGATGACGGTGTTAGGGTATAGCATTGAAGAGGTAATGGATATTCAAAAAGAATTTCATGTCGGAAATACACCTTTATGGGAATTAAATCAATTAACGGAACTAGTCCGAAAGATTGCTCCTAAAGGTAAGGGTGCAAAAATTGTAATGAAAGATGAGGCTGCTAATCCTTCCGGCAGTTTTAAAGACCGACGGGCTTCACTGGCGGTTTATGAAGCTAAAAAAAGAGGATTTACTGGTGTAGTTGCTGCGACCAGTGGTAATTATGGGGCCGCTGTCGCCAGTCAGGCAGCAAAACAAGGATTAAAATGTATTGTTTTGCAAGAAACCTTTGACAGTAATGGGGTAGGGCAACCGGAAATAATCGAGAAAGCAAGAAAATGCGAGAGCCTTGGAGCAGAGGTAGTACAATTGTCAGTAGGTCCTGAACTTTTCTATACCGCATTAGCTACTTTAGATGAAACGAAATACTTCAATGCTTCACTTTATTCTCCCTATGCAATTGCTGGCGTGGAAACACTCGGATATGAAATCGGTTTAGAAGTACAACAACAATTTGGCAAAGAACCTGCAGCCGTCTGTGTCACTCATGCTGGTGGAGGAAACATTACAGGTACGGCTAGAGGCTTGAGGAAATTCGGAAACAAACAGACTAAAATAATCGGTGTTTCCGTGGATTTAAAAGGATTACATATGGCTTCAGATCAGGATTTTAATCGTAAGTCATTTACAACGGGACACACTGGATTTAGCATGCCTTTTACTACAAATCCTGATCGTTCAGATGTTCCTTACAATGCAGCCCGACCATTACGATATCTTGATCAATTTATAACAGTGACCCAGGGGGAAGTATTTTATACCACAGAATTATTGGCAAAATTAGAAGGCTTAGAAAGAGGGCCTGCTGGAAATACATCCTTGGCTGCTGCATTAGTTTTGGCACAACAATTGGATGAAGATGAAATTGTAGTGGTTCAAGAGTCTGAATATACTGGCGCTGGTAAACATCCAGTTGCGCAACTTAACTTTGCAAAAGAACAAGGAATAAGTGTTTATAAGGGAAATCCTGAAGAAAATAAACCTGGATCAACAATTGTAATCCCAGAGCATATCCAACAAATAAAAATAGAAGAGATAGATTTAGACCGAATCAGAGAATCATACTTACGTAACAAATTGGAAAATGAAGATGTTAAGAAACTGAATATGGGCGACAAGAATTTTTTAGCAAAAGAAGTAAACAGAGGTCTAGATTATATTGAATCTTATATCAACCAACACTCATCTCACCTTAAAAAGGAGACGAATCCTAGTGAATAATTTAGTGAATAAAATGGATGAAAACATGAAATGGCTGAAGAGAGAAAATGAAGTCCTTGGTTCTGGAATGAGGCTCCCTTTTTTCCCTCTCGTTATTAAAGAGGCCAAAGGAGAATTCATCTATGACTATGATGGTAACAAGTGGATTGACTTTCTATCCAGTGCTTGTGTAACCAACACTGGACACGCCCACCCAGTTATTATTGATCGTATGAAAGAGCAAATGGATCAGTTAGTACACTATAATCCAGCGTATGCTAGTCACGAAAATTTAATCGCTTTATCAGAAGAACTTATTCGTATTACTCCTGGCAACTTTTCAAAAAAGGTGACGTATGGTTTATCAGGAAGTGATGCGAATGACACGGCGATTAAGCTAGCTCGAAGTTATACTAGGAAATCTAAAATATTGGCATTTTCACGTTCATATCATGGAAATACCTATGGGGCTTTGAGTGCTTCTGCGGTTAGTTTGCCTATGAGACAAAATATGGGCCCTTTATTACCGGATATCTATCATATTCCTTTCCCAGATATATACCGACCACAATTCAAGACTGATAATGAGAGTGAGCGATGCATTGCAGCTATTAAACATATACTCGAAACTGTTTGCCCTCCAGAAGAAATAGCAGCTATTATAATCGAGCCTATACAAGGTGACTCTGGAGTAATTGTGCCTCAACAAGCTTTTATAGATGAGTTGAAGCAGTTATGTAATGAACACGGTATTCTCATTATAGCAGACGAGGTCCAAACAGGATTTGGCCGAACGGGAAAGTGGTTTGCTAGTGAACACTTTCAGTTAGAACCTGATTTAACAGTCATGGGTAAGGCAATTGCTTCAGGCATGCCCTTAAGTGCAGTGGTTGGTAGAAGCGAAATAATGACTTCTTGGCAACCACCTGCAGGAGCGTTTTCTCTAGCTGCAAATCCAATAAGTTGTGTCGCATCAAGGGCTACGATTGAAGTTATTGAAACCGAAAATTTAACGAAACGTGCTCAGGAATTAGGATCCTATATCAAGAACCGCTTCAGATATTTTCAAGAACGTTTTGGCGTAATTGGCGATATTAGAGGAGAAGGATTGATGCTTGGTATTGATCTTGTGGGAAGTCAAGTGAGTAAAGAACCGAATCATTCATATGCCGCAAAGATATGTTGGAGTTGTTGGGAAAAAGGATTGTTTTTAACCTTTTTTTCCGGTTCTGTATTACGTATAGCCCCTCCCCTTACGATTAAAGAGGAATATTTAGAACAGGCATTACAAATCCTGGAAGAGTCATTTGAAGATGTTACTGCAGGTCGTGTACCGGATAGTGTCCTTGATGAAATTAAGGGGTGGTGATAATGACCGTAGTAAAGTTCAAAAATTACAGAGGGTAACCATTGTTTTTAACGTTTCATTATAATTTTTATAAAGGGAGTTGAATGTATGTTATCAATTGAAGAAGTCCGTCAGCAATTTCCAGCGTTAAACCTTATATCAAGCGCCAGATCATATTCCCAAAACGCCAACGATTGCCTTTACCATTAAGGGAGTCAATCCTTCCCGATTATGTAAATGGCTAGCAGTAAATCATGCCATCTTTATTGCAAGCGGGGATTTTTATGCACCAACGCTTGCTAATAAACTAGGAATTAATGAAATTGGCGGATGGATTCGTGCTGGTTTTGCCCCTTATAATACAGCAGAGGAAACAGATCGTTTCATTAGTGCAATTCAATATTATTTGAAATTACATCGCATTGCACAAGGCGAAAAAGTTAAGCAGTAAGTAGGGGAATAAACTGCTGCCATCATTTGTGCTTTAATAAGTCTAAAGTTTTCCTGTTGTCTGATTTGCTTTTAAGGAATCATATTAAATTGCTATTACAAATTCATCCGATTCGAACATAATGATGTTTAATTGTTAAAGTCCCTTGAGGTGCCTGCACAACCAAGGGACTTTTTATTAGATGATATTTTTAAGCAAAAGAAAAGCTTATTTTTATTCACTAAAGTCTAGTAGTGTCCAAGGAATCGTTTAAAACTTATACACATTAAATCATTACTAAATCAACCAATCACGCCACCTTCCGAATAACAATCCGCCAATTAGCGCCAGTTTCGATATGATATGCTTTTGCAAAGGAACCTTGGTTAATAGCTACACCCAAATTATCTAATGAATTAACATATAATAATGGCTCACCAAGATGGCTATCAGCGAAGGAATGCCCATATGTCATAATATTTTTATATACTTGCTGACGATTATTTGCAATGGTAACTTCAAAAGAATCGCCATATTCTATAATAGCTTCATTAAATAACGCTCTGCTTATATTTGTCCATAAATTACCAAAGCGAACATCCAGTATATCGATATTGCCATAAATAACACCATCTTCAATAAAAGCCTCAGGTTTGGTTAATGCAATAACATCTCCCGCATCGATGGAAGGCCCGACTTGTTCAAAGGTGATTACATCTGAAGCCAATCTTGCTCCTGTATATGCATAAACATCGCGGCCATGGAACGTATATGATTCGCCCGACCTCGGCAATCGGTTCATTTTCTCATCAATTACCCTTGCTTCCTTAATTCCAATCACTTCTTTAATATGGGTAAGTGTCCCGTTATCGGGTGTTACAATATATTGATTATCAACCGTCCTGGCAACAACGCTTCGTCTTGAAGTTCCAACCCCAGGATCAACCACCGAAATAAATACAGTTTCTTCTGGCCAATAGGCTATTGTCTGATTTAGCCGGTAGGATGCCTCCCAGATATTATATTGCGGGATGTCATGTGTAAGGTCGAATATACGAAGCGTTGGCTCCACAGAAATGGCCACCCCATACATTGCACTAACTGCACCGTCACTAGTCCCAAAATCTGTTTGAATTACTAAATTCCTACTCATGTAAACCCTCCTAATTTTTATGTAGCTTATCTTTCGTTGATAAGCCTGGTTTTATGAATCATTAGAAAACTTGGTTGTCACCAAGCCTTTAGGTGACAACCTTAGTTGCACTTATGCAGTAAGAAAGTAGTTATACTTTCTTAACTGCCTAAAAAACGAAAAAACCACGCCATATCGAAATAATATCGATAAGGACGTGGTTGGATTAACGTGGTACCACCTTATTTCACCATATATTCGCATATATGGTCTCATCAAGTACGAAAGCTTTAAACTTTTATACTGTGGTATGGATAACGAGCACCAAATCTCGTCGGAACCTACTAATATCAATTGATACTTTCAGCACGAAGCTCAGAGGCCATTGTTCAGATTCATATCTTCGCTTCTTTTCAGCTGCCGAAGCTCTCTGTGAAAAAAATATGTGAATCTTACTTTTCCTCGTCAACGCTTTTAATAAATAACGAATGATTCAAATAAATGTTATCTATGATGGTTAGTATACGTAATAATAGTCTAAAAGGCAAGTACTTATTAACTCGATTTACGATTTTTTTGGCATCCTCTAGGGAAGTTAATCGTCAGCCAATTCAGTCATAATCTACAAATAATTCTCTCCTGGTTACAGAAGAGGATCATCTTAAGAAAGTAGGGTTTATTTTATTCACTAGACCCTACTTATTAACCGATTCATTCTCACTAGAAGAAAGAAAGTTGATTCTTGAGAAACGATATTTCCTAGTCCTCCACCCATATTAATGATTTCACCAGTAACGAAAGAAGATAATTCGGAACCTAAGAAAAGACAAGGAACTTCTTTTTTAGCAAGCGCATCTATAAACTGATCACGCTCATCCCCTGGCGCCATCAATTCATCCCAAAATGGCGTCATGATAGGGCCGGGGGCAATCGCGTTAAGAGGGTTGCTCTAAAAACCTTGATGCATGCTTCCCTGACAGTTAAGACCCTTGTTGGGGAACCGCACTTTCTAATAATATTCATGATGCAAATCAGATAAAACAATGAATTTTATCTAATAAGAGGATATTCAAGAGTGAGAAAATTTTATCTACTAATTTATAATATTTTCGTGTTTAACACTGTGTAACTTTTCCACAAGTGCTAATAGAACTTCTTCTACATCCTTTTTTGTAGGAATAATTCGATTGGTTGTAATACCGTTTCCACTTAAAGCATCGTCCACAATCGTAGACAAATTGACTTTCAAATCTTCTATGTCAATATACTTCAAACCATCTTGCCATATGCCAAATTGCCTATTATATTCCTCTACTAAAACTATTGACTTTTCCGCTAATTCATTGACATCTTTGCTAGAGTCTTCCCCTAGTGCCACAGCAATTGTGGCATATCGTTCCGGTACTGCAGAAACGCCAAAACGCATGACAAACGGTAACAATAATGCAACACTTAACCCATGAGGAATATAAAATCGCGCACCTAATGGCCTACCTGCTGCATGTGCCAGATTAGTAGATGCGTTCGAAAAAGCTGTCCCAGCATAGCAGCTAGCTAAAAGCATCTCCTCCCTTGACTTTACATTGCTTCCTTCTTCATATGCGATGTGAAGATTCTTTCCTACTAAATTAATCGCATTAAGTGCATAATCATCCGTTATCCGACTTGCATTTGTTGATACATATGCTTCAATCGCATGGGTTAGCGCATCCATTCCCGTGTACGCGGTAAAATGCCTTGGTAGACTCGTCGTCAAAAGTGGATCCAATATCGCCACATCCGGGGCTAAATCAGGATGACCTGGATTCATTTTCACTTCTGTTTCACTATTTTTTACAACCATCACTTTTGTCGCCTCCGAACCAGTCCCTGCTGTCGTTGGTAAAGCCATTAAAGGCAGCCGATCCAAGCGAGTTTGTGATGCGATTGCTTCCCATTTCATGTAAGGGTTCTTTGCAAAAAGGGCTACTGCCTTTCCAATATCAATTGCACTTCCTCCGCCAAGCGATAATACTCCATCCGCATTTGAATCATGCAGCTTTTTCAATGCACCATTTAAATGATCTGTAGTTGGTTCCCCATGGTAGTCTGAAAAGAATGTGACCCGCACATGTTCCTCATCCAAAATTTGCTTTATTTTCACATCATAATTTAGGGGATCTGTCGTTAGAAATGCATCGATAATAACAAACAGATGAGAAATCCCTTGCCTCGTCGCTATCTTTCCTATACTTTCCAAACTTTTTTCCCCTACCTCTAACTGTCTTGGTAAAAATACCGAACTCATTTTAGCTCCTCCTTCGTGTTTTTTAAAATTGAAATAAATATTTTTCTTCTAATACCTTAATCATTCAAAAAAGCATCATTTGGTAGATTGATGTCATTCCGTAAAATCCGTCAGCCATAAGCTGATTTCTGGAACAAATGTAACAATCCCAAGCATTACCAACATCGTCCCAAGTAATATGTTGTTCCCTTTAATAACTTCTTCAATTTTAAGTTTCGCCGTACTCGCAGCAACAAAGAGATTAACACCAACTGGCGGCGTGATGAACCCAATTGCTAAGTTGAAGACCATAATGATACCGAAGTGAACTGGATCAATTCCTAAAGCCGTTGCCATCGGTAATAAGATCGGTGTAACAATAACAATTGCAGCCAATGCCTCGATTACCAGACCAACCAATAACAAGAATAAATTCAACAGTAATAAAATAACAATCTTATTTTCGCTAATACCAAGAACAAAATTTGCGACCGTTTCTGCCACCTGTTCCAACGTTATCAATCGTCCAAAGATACTTGCCATTACAATTATTAAAATAATAATGGACGATGTTACACCTGCTTTAGCTAATTGCCGATAAAATGACTTCAAGTTAAGATCTTTATAGACAAACACACCAATTATCAAGCCATATGCTACAGCTACTGCAGCAGCTTCTGTTGGCGTCATTAAACCGCCATAAATCCCACCTAAAATAATTATTGGTACAAGAAATGCAAGCTTCGCATCCCATGCAGCCTTAAGTGTCATTTTTAAATCAAATGATGATTTACCTCCTTTCCATCCATTCTTTTTAGCAATAAAATAAGTAACACCCATTAATCCAATACCAGTCATTATTCCTGGAATAATTCCTGCAATAAATAGATCTGAAATAGACTCTTGTGACATAACGCCGTAAATTACAAGCGGATTGCTCGGAGGAATTATAACCCCAATTGAACCAGCTGTTGCAACAATTGCTGTTGAAAACCCAGGGTGGTAGCCTTGTTTGATCATCGCTGGAATTAATATAGTTCCAACAGCCGCAACAGTTGCCGGTCCTGAACCACTAATCGCTGCAAAGAACATACTTGTTACAATAGCCACTAACGCCAATCCACCAGGTAAGAAACCGATTAACTCATCCGAGAATTTTAATAATCGTTGGATAATGATCCCACCGCCCATGATGACACCAGCAGCGATAAATAATGGTACTGCCATTATTGGAAAACTATCAATGCTTGTAAAAGCCGTTTGCGGAAAAAAGTCCACTGGAATCGCATCGGTTGCAATCACGGTCGCGATCGTACTCACACCTAAGGAAAAGGCAATCGGCATTCCGATAAAAATAAACAAGATGAAATAGCCAAACAATAAGAGAGAAATTTGCAAGTCGCCCAGGAAAGCAACAGGCAACACCATAATAACTGATAATACTAATCCTAAAATACCTTCTTGCATCGTCAATTCTTTTGTATCTTTAAGAAACTTTTGAATTAAACGTATTGCAATAAGCACAAATCCAATGGGAACCGCACTATATGGAATGGCCATTGGAATGGCCATTGCCGGCGTTGTCTGGGACGTTTCAAGCTGAAAGCTGATCAGTTCGAATCCATAACGTATCATGATATAGCTGAAATACAGCATAAAAACAGTATTTGCTATTTCAATCGCATGTTGCCACCTCGTCGGTAACTTATCAAACAGCACATTGACACGAATTGATTCTCCCTGTCGAATTGCTAAACTTGCACCAAGAAATGAAACAAGAATAAATAAGTAACGTGACATTTCTTCCGTCCAAGTAGTGATATTTGCCACTTCAATAAAGGGTAATAGATATCGGTTGATGACTTGGAAATTAATCAATAATATAAATAATGCAAAGCCAACAACAATGAATACTTCCTCAAATCGTCGATCCAAAAAATTGAAGAAATTATGCTTCCTCTGCGGTTTTTCTGTTTTTGGCCCTTCCACCTCTGTAGCCTGCTCCATACATCTACCTCCTAATTAAAAGCTTGCTGTCGGTGTAGTATTACTTGGTGCAAATACCTAACATTTCCCATCCTAGAATCATTCTGAAAATATACCTTCTTTTGTCTTGCCTAATGTTTCAAGGATGATATCGACATATTCCGGTTCAGCATATCCTTCACGAACATAGGTATCCCAAACTACTTCACTTGCTTGTTTCCACTCCATCATTTCTTCTTCCGTAGGCTCATATACTTCCACTCCAAAATCAATAAACTGCTGTTTTGCTTCTGCCTCACGTTCATTAGCAACTTGCCGCTGCCATTCCATCGCTTCTTGACCGGATTCCATAATAATGTTTTGCTCTTCTTCAGTTAAGTCATCAAATATCTCCTTATTCATAACAACAATGTCCGAGCTATAGTTATAATTAACCTCTGTGGCATGGGAAAGTACCTCTTGGTGTTTCGAATCCCATAACAAAGAATAGCTATTTCCTTCTCCATCAACCGTTCCTTGCTGCAATGACGTAAACACCTCAGACCAGGAAATAGGCGTAGGGTGAGCACCAAATGCTTCAAAATCAGCTTGCTCAATACGAGAATTTGTTGTGCGTACTTTCATCCCTTCCAAATCGGATGGGACTTCCACAGCATGTTGATTATTAACAATCTGCCTGAATCCGTAATCTGGGAAGAAGATAACCTTAAAACCAGATTTCTCCATTTCCTGACGAATAATATCCCCAGGTTCTCCGTCAATTGCTTTGTACACCTCTTCCTTATTCTCAAAAATGTAAGGTAAATCCCAAGCAGTAAAATAATTAGTAAAACTCGTCATATTAGGAGTCGATGAACCAGCAAAGGAGATACTCCCGCGCTGTGCACTTTCAATCACTTCACGATCATCACCAATAAGCCCATCATGATAAGTTTCAATAATTATTTTTCCATTTGATTTTTCTTCAACAAGTTCAGCAAATTTATCACTCCCTAGTGATACCGGATGGCTCGCAGCTTTTGATTGGGCTAATCGAAGCGTTATAACATCTGTATCTGTAGCCCCCGCAAACTGTGATAACCGAACGTCAGATAATATTATCAGAGAGACTAAAAGTGAAAACACTAAAATCGGAATTACTTTTCTTTTCATAAATTGCCTCCTCTATTCGGATCAACACTAACAATTTCAATTTTTATTATTAATACGCAAATAATGTAGGCATTATATTGCTAACCTTTAAAAACATATTTTTGGTAACGCTTACAACATGTTTTTTTATAGACACCCTCCCTCATTTTCCTTTTAAGGAAACTACTAATCTGAATATGAAGCAGGCATTCTTATTAATCATTCCATCACCATAGCCTTTTCATCATGTAGACCCTACCAGTTAGTATGTAATATTATTTAAACATATTCTCTTAATAAATCAATAATTTTCTAAAAATGTTAAAATCGTAATTTTTTATAAGGTATATAACTTTTTATAATAAAACAACGTATTAGAACTGCCTGAGAACGTTTAAAGGTGTGATAGTTTTACATATAGAAGACAGATTTCTTATCAAAAAGGAAATAATTTTTTTAAAGTGCGTCGTGCGATCATTTTATTATGAAAGTTATTTCAAAAAGCCCTCTGCCAATCAGACAGAGAGCTCCCAATTACACTATTTTCCCCACACACTATAATCTAGATGCTTATATTTATCCAATAAACGTGTAGGCATCTTCAAGGCATCTTTACGAAATGGTGGTGCAAGCTGTGTACCATCAACATAAATATTTAATACAGCTGGTTTCCGCTTTTTCAATACCTCTTCTATCGCAGGAACTATATCTTCCGCTTTATCAATGGTATATCCAAGCGCTCCCATTGATTTGGCCACTTCAGCAAATTCCGGTGCTTCAATATTAGAACCGACATAACGATCATCATAGTAATCGACCTGGTTTTTCTTTTCAGCTGCCCATGCTTTATTATTGAAGACACAGGCCACCACTGGAATGTTTTGTTCAACAGCTGTACTAACTTCATGCAGGCTCATGCCCCAAGCACCATCACCGATGATTGCAAACACAGGGGCATCCGGTTCCGCAAGCTGTGCGCCAAGTGCTGCTGGATAGGCAAAACCAGTATTGCCAAATGTCAGTGCTGCAATATGACGACGGGTTTGGTTGAATTTCAAATAAGCATTCGCTGTCGACGAAACGTTACCGATATCAGAGGAAACAATCGCGTTTTCCGGCATCGCTTTTGTCATTTCCAATAAAGCACGGCGTGGATTGATTGGATTGCCACTTTCCATCGCCAAATCTACCAGCTCCTGCTCCCACTCTTCTTTGCGTTTGCTTACAAGCTTCACTCGATCATTATCCTTTTCGGGGGAAGGTAGGGCCGCTTGCAACCCTTGATAAATTTCATCACTTGCCTCTTTTGCATCCCCAATAATACCAACCTCAACAGGATGAGTTCGACCTATTTGACGTGGATTAATATCAATTTGAATGATCTTTGCCTGTTTCGGGAAATAATCGATATCATAGCATGGCAGTGTACCGAATTGTGACAGACGAGTACCAATTGCCAGCACCACATCTGCTTCTTGCAAGCTGTACATTGCTGCTTTGGATCCCATATAGCCGATCGGCCCCACCGCTAACGGATGGTCCGCTGGAAACGCATCATTATGCATATAGGCACAAGTTGCCGGTGCAGTTAAGTGCTCGGCTATTTTAACCACAGAATCAACACCATCTGCATCAACAGAACCACGTCCGGAAATAATCGCCGGCTTTTTGGCATTCTTCAGCAGTTCAACTGCCCTTTCGATAGACTGCTTATCACCGCTTCCCCGTTTATCTGCCCGATATTGATTTGGCTGTAGAATATAGTCTTCCAATTCACCATAAAACAAGTCACGTGGAATATCGAATAATACTGGACCACGCTCGGCATATGCAATCCGGAAAGCTGTCCGCAGGCAATCAGCCACACGATTTTTGTGTGTCACGCGGACCGTTTCTTTTGTAATTTTATCAAAAATAGATACCTGATCCGCTTCTTGAAAACCGTCCAGTCCGATTGAATTCGTTCCGGCAGACGGTGAAATAACTACCATTGGACTATGTGCCTGATTTGCTGCTGCAACCGATGTAACCATGTTTGTGATCCCCGGGCCATTCTGACCAACAATGACGCCTGCTGTCCCAGAAACACGTTCGTAGGCATCTGCCATATGACCCGCACTCTGCTCATGACGCACCGGAATAAAACGAATTCCTGCCGTTGGGAATAAATCCAGCATATCCATAAACGCTGATCCCACAATACCGTAAACTTCTTTCACGTTTTCTGCCACAAGAGTTTCCACGATTGCTTCACTTGGTGTCATTTTCTGTTTTTGATTAACTGCCTGCTTCATTTCTTCCGTTTGTTTTACCATAATTAATTCCTCCTCTATAAAAATTAATATTTATGATCATCACCGGCTAACGGTTGAACCATTAACGTTTCCCTTTCCTTCATAATACTACGTAATGTATCTAAAAAAAGATCCGTCGTTGACTTTAGTACATGATTTTTCCGGTATGCGATGTAGAAATCACGTTTCATTTTTAAATTTGTAATGGAATAAGCTTTTAACAGTCCCAACTTTTGTTCTTTTTTAATCGTATTTTTTGAAATAAAAGATACGCCCAGACCTGACTCAACAGCTGCTTTAATCGCTTCCGTACTTCCCAGTTCCATCACAATCTGCAAATCATCCTCCGTTAGACCCGAATTCCTGAGATAATCGTTGACAACGGACCGTGTCCCTGAACCCTCCTCCCGAAAAATAAGCGGGGACTCCTGAACTTGTTCCAGCGTAATATGCGAGTCATTATCTGAAAAGTAACCAGGAGCTGCAATTAAAACAAGTTCATCTTCCAGAAAAGGTTCTACGCAAATTTGAACATCCTGTATGGGTTTCTCAATTAACCCTACATCAATAACTTGAGCCTTTATGCTTTCTAAAATGGAATGGGAGTTTTCTATATTCACCTGTAGTTGAATTAAAGGATACGTTTCCTTAAATTGATTGAGAAACTGTGGCAAAATATATTCGCCAATCGTTAGACTGCATCCCATTCTTAAGTCACCATAACTTTGACTTTCCATGTGTTTAATTTCTTTACGGGCAGCATCATTCATTTGTACAATTTCTCTGGCATACTTCAACAGTATTTTCGCTGACTGGGTCATTTCCACTTTTTTTGTTGTCCGTTCAAATAATTTTGTCTCTAATTCTTCTTCCAATGCTTTAATCTGTGATGTAATCGTTGGCTGTGTGACATATAACATTTTTGCAGCTTCTGAAAAATTACTTTTCTCAGCGACTGCGATAAAGGTATTTAAGCGCTCGTAATTCACGTGTCCAACCTTCCCATTCATTTTTTTGACAACCATTAGTTTCTACATCGTGTGGATGACAGACTGAACTGTTGCAATGATAAAGTCAAGATCTTCTTCTGTACTAGTAAGCGGCGGGGCGATAATAAGGATGTTATTTCCGTTCGGAACAGTATCCCCGTTTTTGCCAATAATCAGGCCGTTTTGTTTACATTTACCGACGATTTCTCCCATCTTATCGTCTGCTAAAGGTTCCTTCGTCTCCTTGTCCTCTACCATTTCTAATCCAAGCAAAAATCCTGCTTGCCTTACTTCCCCAACATTTTCATGACTTTTCAGATTACTTAATTCAAGCAGTTTTTCATCTCCCAGTGATTTCACCCGGTTCACAATGTTTTCTTTTTCGATAATCTCAATATTCTTCAATGCAACTGCACAAGCTGCAGGATGTCCGCCATAGGTCGATACATGACGAAAATGATTGTCTTTTCCTTCTTTTTTAAACGCCTCATGGATTTCACCTTTTACTGCTGTTGCACCAAGCGGCAGATAGCCACTTGTCAGTCCTTTCGCCATGGTTACAATATCTGGCTGGACCCCATCAGCATGGTTAAATCCAAACGTTTTCCCGGTACGTCCAAAGCCGGACACGACTTCATCCATAATGAGTAATACATGGTACTTCTTGCAAATATCTTGAACGCGCTGAATGTATTTCATGGATGGTATAATTACACCACCGCCGGAAATGAATGGCTCCATAATGAATGCTGCCACCGTCTCCTCGCCTTCCCACCGAATCATTTCCTCTAATTCATCAGCCGCTCGTAAATCTTTTTCCTCAGGCGTTCCTGAAAATAACGACCGGTAACTGTATGGTGGTGCAACATGCAGGAAACCCGGCGCAGATGGATCATATTTGACCCGGCGGCTGGCCTGTGCTGTCGCGCTCATTGCACCAAGTGTTGATCCATGGTATCCCCGATAGCGGGAAATGAATTTATATTTGCCGGGATTTCCTGTTTGCATGTGATATTGCCGGGCTATTTTAAATGCCGTTTCATTTGCCTCTGACCCACTATTGGAGAAAAATGTCTGATATTCTGCCCCGAGCAATATACTAATTTTGTTGGCTAATTGAATGGCCGGCTGATGATTCATGGTTAATGGAAAATACGAAAGCTTTTTCATCTGTTCTGCAGCAGCATCAACGATTTCCTGCCTTCCATATCCGAGATTCAAGCACCATAGTCCGGACACCCCGTCGAGATACTTATTCCCTTCTTCATCTGTAAACCACGAACCCTCTCCGGAAACGGCCACTGTTGCTTTTGCGTTTGGATTGTATTTATGCATGGCGTTCCAAAGATGCGATTCATTTTCTGTTCCTGCCTTTTTCATCTCCACTTCTGGTTTCATATTTCTCCCCCATTTCTTTGGATTTTTTTCCGAATCAAGAAGAGACTGGTTTACTCATCAAAACATCCGTAATTGGCTTAGAATTCATGTTGTGTGTTTTGGCAACTGATTCATATGTCACAACCATGCAGCACGCCATGCTTTACATAGGTTGAATCATCATGAGCCAGCCCTCGCAGTCAGATATTCCTCCTAATGGAAACCGCTTCCATACACGGCTGAAAATTCAATTAATGCCTGGTTGCCCGCAGTTGTGAATGTAGTATCACCAGACGGAGTCAAAGCAACACGCTTTTCATTTTTCACTTCTCTTGGAACACCAACGATCATAAAAATCACTCCAATCTCCGCAAAATAAAGAAGAACTAGCACATGACTCATCAGGACGTCCGTACCACTTTAATTTGATTTAAGGTTATTATACGGTTTTGTTAAATTTATTTCAATACTATTTAGTAAATTGAGTGATTTGAAATAATAATAAATTTAATAATTATTTCTTATAAACCCCGGCATCGACTGGGCAACAGACCGAAACGTAATGTATCAGATAAAAGTTGGAAAACGTATGACTCAACCAAATTTGCGAGATAAATTTATTTGAAAATTATACATATCACTGCGGTAATACGCTTTTTCCAGTTCAATCATACTCCCTTCCTCGTCTTTAATAGTTCGTTCAGCAATAAGAACAGCCGACTGTGCTGGTATATCCAAAAGTAGGGCATCCTCATCTGATATAATTCCACTACCAATCGTTTGATTCGCTTCAGCAAACAAAATACCGAGTTCTTTTTCTTCAATCTCATAAAGTGTGGCATCGTTTAAATCATATTGGGCAAGCGCCTCCCCAATAGCAACAGGGTAATAATGACATTCCAAGCCAATTGGTATATCATCCGCATACCGGACTCTTTTTATAAAATGAGCTTTTTTAAATCCGGTCTTTTTTTGAATAGAGGCAGATGGAGTCATTTTATAATGATGGATTAATTTCGCCCCTGGCTTCATGCCCATTTTCCTGATGGCCTCCGTGGTACTGGTAAGAGTCCCAAGCCATTGATGGATTGGTTTTAATGAAACAAAAGTTCCGCTACCGGGCCTTTTCTGCAAAATACCTTCCCGAACCAGAAGTTTAACAGCCTCACGAACTGTGCTTCGGCTGACGTCATATTCTTGCCTAAAATTGCGTTCACTCGGAATTTTTCCCTTAAGTTCCCCGTATGCTATTTGTCTTTCGATAATAATCTTTAATTGTACATGTAATGGGACAGAACTTTGATGGTTTAATTGCATGTGTCAAATTCCCTTCTTAATTATTTAAGGTTAAGAATAGCAAATTTTTCAGAAAATGAGAAGGTAATTTTGTTGATTAACTAACCATCCGTCGTTCCTCCAATAAAATTAAACGCTAACAAACCCACCAAACAAAGAAATCAAAACAACACTCACAACCCCTACTGCCACCGCTGCAGTAAACCCTATATAAAATGGCCTAATTCCGATTCCTTTAAACATTTTAAAGTTAGTGGACAAGCCGACCCCTGCCATCGCCATTCCAAGGAGATATGTAGTCCCGAATGAACTGAGATTGGTATAAATACCTTCCCATGTATCTTGAGCGAAAAATCCAAAGGCATTTCCTGTATTTTCTGTCGTAGCATCACCAATCGTCCGTACAACGGAAAGAAGCAAAAAGCCAATAACAAACAAAGGGATAAAAGTATACCACTTCGGCAAAGCAGCCTCCCCTTTGCCATTCTCACCATCTTTCTTCCTTGTATGATTAAAAAATAAATACGATAAAAATGGAATAATAGCAATGATAAATAAATTCCTCGTTAATTTCGTAACAGTCGCTGTCTCGACAACTGCCTGTGTTTGGAAAAACTGGTCATACATTAATGCAGCTCCTGTCACCTGAGCTGTGTCATGGATAGCTGTTCCTAAGAACAAACCCGCTTTAATCGGATCATCCACAAATAAAAAATTGGCCAAAAACGGATACAGCATCATTCCAGTTAAACCGAATATCGTAATGTTGGCAACGGCATAGGAAATTTCATCCTCTTTAGCTTTTATTACAGGAGATGTAGCCATAATCGCAGTCACACCACAAATTCCGGTTCCACTTGCGATCAAAGTTCCAAGTCGCATGGATTGCTTCATTTTATTCGTCAAATATAGTGTTATAAACAAACCCACTGAAATACACGCCACAATTAGCGGTATCCCAAACGCTCCAAGCTTCAATGCTTCCATCAAACTAAGCCTCAAACCCAGCAGAATAATCCCAGCACGCAATACGTATTTCATTGAAAAAGAAATTCCTTGGGCATAAACATCTGACAGGCTGACCGTATTGCGAATAATAATCCCAATTATAATGGCAACAAAGATTCCAGAAACTGGCGTTTGACTTCCTTCAGATAATAAACCCGCTTGGATCATTAAATACCCAATAAGTTCAGCACCATAAATCCCCAAAAACATGACAACCAAACACAGAAACAACCCAGGCAGTATTTTTATTAAGAAATGGGCTTCTTTTTGAAGTTCTTGCTTTACTATTGGTTTTTCCAAGTTATCAACTCCCCATGATAATCAACCTTTATATGAAACTTCTATTTTTAAGCATAATAGATGTTAATAAAAAGGAGAAATAAGGAATTTTAATATTCTTTATAAGATTATTCTATAATCAAGGAAGGAAAATTTTAATGTTCTATAAGTCGCTATGCCATAGTCTATCTAGGGTCCGATGAATCTAGATTCTCAGACAGGAGCCGAGTTAGTGGTTGCTGGAGGATATATAGCCCAATAAATTTTTTCTACTAAAATAATTAACAAGCAGATTACACACGTTGTAATTTAAATGAATAGCTAAATATAAATTAAGCATGAACTAGTTGCATTATCAACGGGGTTCCGCCTAGGTAGTTTTAATGAACTGGAGAATGGCAGTTGAAGTAAAGAATTAATTTCTAATAGAAGTACGACCCTTCACTCTCTTTTTAAACATACAGAAAATTTTACAAAATTATTACCATTATGTTACAGTGAGTCTAGTAGTTACATTAAATAGTAGATTTTAGTAATAGTAGAATCATCTTGTAACTGCTACTTTTTTAAATAATATTTAGGGGGGTGTAACAAAATGAAAGGAACACGTTTAACATTGGCAGTTTTGCTTTCAGTTCTTTTTATGTTCGGTACAGCTCAATCGGTCTTTGCTGCGGACAATTTGAACTGCGAGGATTTTGACTCACAAGCAGAAGCTCAGGAACACTTCGATGCAGATCCAAATGATCCAGATGGATTGGATAGAGATAACGATGAAGAAGCATGTGAAACCTATGATTATGGAGATTCTACTTCTTCCAGCAATGATGCATCCGAAAATGATAACGAATCAGAAGAAGTATCCGAGGAAGCATCGGATGAATCTACTTCCTCTGAAGAAGATACTACATCATCCGATGATGCTGCAACGACAGATGAATCAACATCATCTGATGAAGAAGGTGGCGAGCTACCAGACACTGCAACAGCGTTACCGCTTGGCATCCTAGGTGGTTTAGGAGCTATGGCACTTGGTGCACTTGGTTTGCGCAAGCGTCAGTAAAATTTAAGGCAGGCGATCCGATCGTCTGCCTTTCTCTCATATAAGGGAGGAAAGTCCAATGATCCGTAAATTATCGCTGCTCTTGTTTGTGATTGGTTTCATTGTTGTTGCTTACAGCGGTTGGAATTATTTTCAGGCAACACAATCCGTTCAGGAAATTCCGGAGAAGGCAGAAGCTGCAGCCGTTGATACAGCTGAAAAGCATATTCCCGAAAAAAGTGAAGTAACAGTCGATCCATCAACGCTCAATTTTGATATAGAAAAAGGCTCAGAGATAGCAAAACTAGATATTCCGGCTATGGATAAGCGTTTTACAACGTATTGGGGAGCGGATGAGCGTACCCTCGATCAAGGTGTTGGGATGTATGTGAGTGAATGGACAACCGTTCCAAATCGCGAAGGCGGGCACACAGTACTTTCCGGGCATCGCGACACTGTCTTTACCGGGCTAGATGAGCTAGGTCAAGGTGATACACTAGAAGTCCATTACGACGGGGAGACCTTTGAATATGAAATCAATAAGACATGGATTACCGATGCCGATGATCGGACGGTTATTGTCGAAAAAGAGGAGCCAACATTGACGCTGACAACATGTTATCCATTTGATTATATCGGGTATGCACCCGATCGTTATATTGTGGAGGCTACATTGGTTGAATGAGTGGGCGGGAAATAAAACCGCCCTAACATCAGTTGTTCAAGAGGGAGGCATAATTCTATTCTATGATACTATTAGTCTTAGGTTTTGTTGCATTCATGGCTTCTTTTGTTTATCTAACATACCACTTTATCAAAAAAGTTCAAAATAAAGAAAGAAAACTATCAAAGAAGTTGTTCTATCCCCTTTTAATAGGTGGATTCATTTTTATGCTTGTTGGCACTGAGATTTACGACGATTCCTCACTTGCACAACTGGATGAAGAAATTCAAAAAAACGAGGAACTAACAAATGAAATAAGTGAACTAACAGACGAAAATGAATCTCTAAAGCTAGAGGTAGAAGAAATCCAATCAGATAAAGAACAAGTTGAAGATGAGCTGGAAAGTAGTCAAAATGAACTCAATGCATTAACGAGTGAGAGTGAAGAACATAATGAGGAAACACAAGAATTAGAGGATGAAATAGATAGTTTAAGTAATGAAAAGGAAGATCTGACTACCACAGTAGAAGAGCTAGAAGAAGAAAACGCTTCTCTACAAACGGAAGTTGAAGATTTACAAATCACTGCAGGTTCTAATAATACTACACCTACAGATGATTCTACATCTAGTACAACAAATAACACTAGTACTTATTACGAAAATTGTACGGCGGCTAGAGATGCTGGTGCAGCTCCTGTATATGAAGGAGATCCAGGCTATGGGACACACCTAGATAGAGATCGCGATGGAGTTGGCTGTGAATAAATATCCCAAAATAAATGAATTACTAAAAAATGATTGCCGGTTCACAATTGTTCCATACTTCCTAGATGGTATCATTCTTGGTATATACACCTGATCACCTACTTATTGTCATTACTTTAATTTTATCCGATGGCATCTTTTTTTACTAAAATATAAAAGTAAAAATAAGCGTGGTACCTTCACCAATTCATGTGGGGCACCACGCTTTCATTTACTGGGATTTTGTCCCAGCCTTTTTTAGTTAAAAGCTTACATTAATTAAACCAATCTACAAGTAGTGAATATTGTGCTTAATCAAACGTAGCATTATCTTTTCCAAACCTTTGTAGCCTGAGCCTATAAAACAGGATTATTCTCAAATTATAGTTGTCTCTCACAATTTGACCTCTATAGAAACTCTAAATAACCCCTCTCTCTTTTAACTCAGTATATTGATCATCACCTATATTCAATAAATCTTTATATATTTCCGTATTATGTTCACCTAATTCAGGGCCGGTCCATTTAACTTCTCCAGGTGTTCCACTCATTTTAGGGACAACTCCCGGCATATATAATTCACCCATTTGTTTGTCCATTACCTTTAAAATCATATCCCTTGCATGGTAGTGAACATCATTGGCAATGTCTTCAACACTATAGATACCTCCAGCAGGTACGCCGGCTTCATCCAATGTACTTACAATATCATTCATATCTTGCTTAATCGTCCAATTCGATATGATTTTGTCTATTTCTTCCTGGTTTTCCCCTCGTGCATTATGCGTGGCAAACCGTTCATCCTCTGCAAGTTCTTCCATGCCCATTACTTTGGTTAACCTTTTGAAAATATTATCTGAATTAGCCCCTATTACAATCCATTCTCCACCTTTTGTTGGGTAATTATTAGATGGCGCTACACTTGGCAAGAAGGTGCCGGTTCTTTCCCTGACAGCACCAACTTTCATGTATTCTGTTAAACTACTTTCCATGACGGCAAAAACAGATTCATATAAAGCGGCATCTATAAATTGCCCCTCTTTGTCAGGACTCTTATCACGGTGATGCAATGCCATAAGCGCACCGATAACCCCAAACATCGCAGTAAGCGAATCACCAATAGCTACGCCAATTCGGGTAGGGGGTCTGTCGGGATAACCTGTTACATACCGTAGTCCACCTATTGATTCCCCAACACTTCCGAAACCGGCTTTATCTTTATAAGGGCCGGTTTGTCCAAAACCTGAGATACGCACCATTATTATGGAAGGATTTATTTCTTTTAAGTCATCGTAACCAATCCCCCATCTCTCCATCGTACCTGGACGGAAATTCTCCACGACAATATCTACTTCTTTTACCAGTTTTTTAACAATTTCTGTTCCTTCATCTTCTTTTAAATTCAATGTAATACACTTTTTATTTCTAGCCTGAATTGGCCACCAAAGGGATTTTCCTTCGTATTTTGCCAACCCCCAATTTCTTAACGGGTCACCAGTGGTCGGAGATTCAATTTTAATCACTTCTGCACCAAAATCCGCCATTAGCCTTGTGCAAAATGGTGCTGCAATAAATGAACCGAATTCTAATACTTTTATTCCTTTCAGTGGTTGATTTTCTCTTAAATCTTTTTCAGTCATAGGAATGCTCCTTTCATATTGTTAGGATTCATGGGTATCAGTTGATAATCCAGCTTTCATAATTTGACCGGGCAACTTATAACCCAGTAATTTTTCCAAATCTTTCGCGGTATTCATTAAATCACGTACATGAATGCCTGTAGGAACCCCCATTAACTCAAACATATGAACGATGTCTTCCAAACAAACATTACCCGTTGCGCCTGGTGCAAACGGACATCCTCCGATTCCGCCAAGTGCAGCATCAAAATCTCTAATACCTGCTTCATATCCGGCGTATAAATTAGCCAATCCCATGCCTCGTGTATTGTGTAAATGTAAACCAAAATGATCTTCCGGGAAAAGCTTATTAACCGTTTTCACAAAATGAGTGACTTGTAAAGGATTGGCCATCCCTGTGGTGTCTGCGAGGATAAAGCTGTCTACTCCTTCTTCTTTCAAACTTTTTATAACATCAACCACTTTTTCTACTTCATATAATCCTTCAAACGGGCAGCCGAATGTGGTACCCAAACCAACATTAACCTTCTTGCCATTGTCTATGGCAAGTTTATTAATTTCACCAATCGTCAGGATTGATTCTTCCACCGTTTTATTTACATTTTTTCTATTATGTGTTTCACTGACAGAAACGACAACATTGATTTCATCCACATTGGCATCTATAGCAAACTCGGCACCTTTTAAATTAGGTACTAAAGCAATTACGTCAATATTCTCACGCTGCAGCCCCTCGATTACCTGCCTTGCATCCTGTAATTGGGGTACTGCTTTTGGAGAAACAAATGACGTCGCTTCAATTCTTTTTACACCAGCTTCTATGATAGCGTTCATAATCCCAACTTTATCTTGGGTTTCAATCCACTTCTTTTCCATTTGAAAGCCGTCTCTACCTGTAACGTCAGTAATATTTACTTTACTATTCACAAAGTAATCCCCCTAGGTAAAATGTATTATTCAATTCAATTCTTCCTTCGTCGAAAGAATAGAATTTATATATTCTTTAATTGATTCTTTACTACCAGTAAGAATTTCATCACGCTTTTTATCCTTGGCCACAAATTCTAATGACTTTGATAGTATGCTTTGTTGATTATCTTGAGGAACAACAATCACCCCATCCGCATCACCTACAACAATATCCCCGGGTTGAATAACGATGCCTTCGATTGTAATAGGAACATTCACCTCACCTTTGTTACCAATTTTTCCTGCAGCCGCTGTTGTGCCTTTGCCGTAAACGGGGATATTCCATGCTTTAACATCCTGGATATCACGGATTACTCCATTTATAACGACAGCGCCTACTCCCATCTTCTTGAGTACCCCGAGTATAAAGTCTCCCATTACTGCTTTACTTCTATCTCCTTTTGCATCAATTATTAAAATATCATCGCATTTATCAGCGTAGCAGCCTTGAATATTGAAGAAACATCCCCTGCTTCTATATTTACTGTGAATGCTTTTCCTGCAAATTTATACTTGTTATCCAATGGTTTGATATCTCCGTTAAGTAAACTGTCAGTGTTTAAAGCATCTGCAATGCACGTGGTAGGAATATTTTTAAATTCCTCTATAATTTCAGCCATAAATAACCCCTTTACATCATTTGTAAACCCTTTCAAAAAACGTAAGAGGTAAAATAAGCTGTCACCATTCATTATTCAAGGTAAGTTTTGCTGATAAATCCTTCTATACATTATAAATTGTTAACAGTTTACAACTTACAAAAAGTCTAACAGTAATATTTCAAAAATGCAAGCACCTTAAAATATTTTGTTAAATCTAAATAAATTTTTACTTTACGCTGTTGACAAAATACAGATAACAACTTACAATATTGAAAACCCTTTCAAAAAACATGGAGGTGAGTCAATTACTATGCTCGTAAAATCAGAACCTTTCCACATCCAAGCCTATAAACAAATTCAAAAAAATTTACTGGAGAATGTTTACTCACCTGGGGAGAACCTTACCGAAACGTCTTTAGCAACACAACTTGGCGTGAGCCGGGGACCTGTAAGAGAAGCAATAAGACTTTTGATCCACGAGGGACTTCTAGTTCAAAAAGGTGTACACATATACGTATATGATCCAACTTTTGAGGATGCAGAGGATGTTTATCTATGCCGTGAAAAAATGGAACCATTCGGAGCTGGTCTTGCTGCTTTAAATAGTACAGACAGCGGCAAGAAAGAATTGGTTGAAATCCTTGATAATACAGAGTTGGCGCTTAAAAATGGAGCATCCAACAGCGAAATAGCCAAACTAAATTCAGCCTTTCATAAACACATTGTTTTAAGTTCAAATAACAAACAGCTCATTCAGATCATGCAATTAATTCTTGGTAAATCCAGTTACACACGCAATGTACTCTTAGGTGATTACACACGAAAAGATGCTTTTACAAAAGAGCATGCAGATATTGTTGATGCAATAATAAAAGGTGATCAGGAACAAGCAGAAAAGACTATGAAACTGCACATTGAGAGAGATTTTCTCAAATGGAAAGAAATTTTCACTGAAAGAAAGGCAAATAAAAATTAATACTACAATAAACGCATGGTATGGGAATAAGAAACCTTCTATCAATATCACTATAATTTTCAAGGAGGAAAAATAATTGGGTGGAAAAACTTTATTCGAAAAAGTCTGGGAAAGGCATATCATTGAGTCAAATTTAGAACAACCATTGCTTTTTATCGACTTGCATTTAATACATGATGTCACTTCTCCCCAGGCATTTTCTCGTTTAAGAGAACAAGGTAGAACAGTAAGACGACCGGATTTAACCTTTGCGAGCGCTGACCACAATGTACCAACCAAGGATCGTGAAAATATTAGAGATCTCCTGGCAAAAAACAAGTGGAAGCATTAATCAAAAATTGTAATAAATTTGGGGTTACAGTCTATGATTTGGATCATCCTGATAACGGTATCGTTCATATCATAGGGCCTGAATTAGGATTAACAACTCCCGGTAAAACAATTGTTTGCGGGGATAGTCATACATCAACACATGGAGCTTTCGGAGCGTTGGCATTCGGTATTGGATCAAGTGAAATCACCCATGTACTTACAACACAGACACTTCCACAGAATAAACCAAAAACGATGAACATTAAAATTGAGGGCGAAAAACCTAACGAAATTACTGCTAAAGATATAATTTTGAAGGTCATCCATGAAATCGGCACAAAAGGTGGAGCCGGTTATATCGTAGAATTTACCGGTAGTACGGTAGAAGCCATGTCTATGGAAGAGAGAATGACCATCTGTAATATGATTCTTGAAGCTGGAGCACGTTCGGGGATGATAGCTCCAGATCAGAAAACATTTGAATACTTAAAAGACCGAAAATTCGCACCTAAAGGAGGTACATGGGACCAAGCTTTAGAAGACTGGAAATCCTTATACACTGATGAAGATGCAGTCTATGATAAAGAGATTACGATTCATATAGAAAATTTGGAACCACAAGTTACCTGGGGAACCAATCCCGGACAGGTTACATCAATTAGTGATACTGTTCCTGAACCATCCACTATTTCGGATTCAATTGCAAAAGCAACTGCCGAATCTGCGTTAGAATACATGAATTTGAAACCGCTAATAAAAATGAGTGATATAAATATTGACAAAGTGTTTATAGGGTCATGTACTAATGCCAGAATAGAAGATTTACGCAGTGCTGCTAAAATCATAGAAGGGTATCATGTGGCTGACACTATTAACGCGCTGGTAGTCCCCGGCTCTTATCATGTCATGAGACGTGCCGAATCGGAAGGTATCGATAAAATATTTATAAATGCAGGTTTCCAGTGGAGAGAACCCGGATGCAGTATGTGTCCAGGAATGAATCCGGATATGGCAGAAGAAGGAGAAAGAGTCGCTTCTACTTCAAACAGGAATTTTGAAGGTCGCCAAGGTCAAGGGGCAATGACACATTTGGTCAGTCCTGCAATGGCAGCTGCGGCAGCAATAAAAGGACATTTTACAGATATAAGAAATTGGGAATTTAAGAAAGCGGTGGAAAGCTTATGAAACCATTTATAACATACACTGGGTCTACTGTCCCGATAAATCAAACGAATATCGATACGGATATCATTATACCCACTGAATTTCTGAAACGTCTTGAGCGAACAGGTTATGGAAATAATCTAATGCATTACTGGAGATTCAATCATGATGGAAGTTTAAATGAAGACTTCGTATTAAATCAAAAAGCGTATGAAAACGCAACAATCCTTTTAACAGGGGAGAATTTCGGTTGTGGATCATCACGTGAAAATGCTGTATGGGCATTGTATGATTACGGATTTCGTGCGATTATCTCTCCATCATTTGCTGATATTTTTAAAAATAACAGCAGTAAAAATGGGTTATTATTAATCGAACTTGAAGAGAATGTAATAAAAAAATTGTTTTCCTTTGAAGAAAAAAATCCCGGATTCACTTTAAGCATAGACTTGGAAAATCAACGAATAAAAAGTGACTTTCATGACCCCATTCATTTTGACATTGATCCGCATACACGAATGAAGTTTTTGAAAGGAATTGATGATATTGATCTGACGATGCGTGTTGAAAATGAAATATTGGCACATGAGAAACATAGACCAGTTTATATGAATCCGTACAGAGAAGGAGAAATATAATATATGAAATTTATTCGAGAACCGATTAAATCAAAAAAACTATGGATAGTACTTGGAATATTATTTTTATTATCCTTCCCTTGGTATTTACCAGCCGGAAGCTATGAACCACTTATATATGGCATCCCTTACTGGGCCTGGATTGTTCTTATCGTATCCATTGCCATCTCGGCTACACTCACATTTGCCATTAAAAACTTATGGATAACGGACGAAGACGATTCAGATGGAGAGGAGAATTCACCTTGGAACAAGAATTAGCGTTTGGCGGCTGGTCTGGTATACTGATTTTGGTGATTTACGGGCTTCTCATGCTGGGGATCGGTTTTGCTACATATTTGAAAAACCGAAATATTAGAGATAGCAATGTAGAGTACTATCTTGGCGGTAAGGAATTGAGCGTGTTTGTACTTTTTTTCACTTTTTACGCCTCTCAATATAGTGGAAATACGATTGTCGGTTACGCTCCACAAGGATATCGTATTGGATTTGAATGGATTCAATCCATTACCTTTATGATTCTTGTCATTATGGTGTATTTAATATTTGCACCAAGGTTATATGCACTGAGTAAAAAGTTTAATTTTATTACCCCTGTAGATTGGCTGCAAAAGCGTTTTAATTATACACCTATCGCAATATTAGGGGCATTTATTATGCTTTTTGCCTTAGGTAACTTTCTTCTTGAGCAACTGGTTGCAATAGGGCAAGGTGTCTCAGGGTTAACAGGAGGAACTGTGCCTTACCAGTTTGCCGTATTGTTCTTCGTGGTCATCATGCTTATATACAGCTGGCTGGGTGGCATGCGAGCGGTAGCATACACAGATACCATGCAGGGAATCGCACTTCTTGTTGGTGTGTTTGTTCTTGTGATAGGATCCATCATCTACTTTGGAGGACTGCCTACCTCAGCAGATTATATGGAAGCCTATTCGCCTGAGTTGCTGGGCGTGCCTGAGATGACAGGAATAAATGGTTGGCTTAGTATGCTGATACTCGCATCCATCGGAGCAGCAATATATCCTCACTCCATACAACGGATTTTTGCTGCCAAGAGTGTAAATACCTTGAAAAAGTCATTCATCGGTATGGCCTGGATGCCATTTTTCACGACCGGCTTGGTTTTTCTAATAGGTATTATCGGTATCAATGCAGTGCCAGGACTGGGCACAATGGAATCGGAAAATTTAGTCGGTATCATGGCAAATATGCTTGCTTCACAGCATCTTATATTCTACTGGGCCATGATTATATTATTCGGCGGCATTGTAGCTGCTATCATTTCTACCGCTGACTCTATCGTTCTTTCCATGTCTTCTATTGTTTCAAGGGATATTTATGGAAGATTTATTAATAAAAAAGCTTCAGAAAAAAAGGAGATCAAGGTTGGAAAAGTAGTCGGCATCTTTTTCGTGGTTGTATTGCTCATCCTTGCCTGGTATCCTCCTGCTACATTGTTTGATATATTTGTACTGAAACTGGAGATACTCATTCAACTGGCTCCGGCTATCATACTGGGACTGTACTGGAAGGGGTTGCATTCAAAACCTGTCTTTGCAGGAATGCTGATAGGTTCTGTCGTTGCATCATTTATGACATTCACCGGACTGACACCACTCGGTATTTACAGCGGTGTCTGGGGGCTTTTGGTAAACCTCATCATTTGTGTGGGTGGCAGTCTTATTGTTAAAGCCTCACCTGAAGTGCAGCAGGAGACAAAGAAAGTGATTGGATTTTGAGTTATATTTAATCGGTACGTCAATATTAAATCTTTCAATATGTTATTGGATTTTCGTAAACAAACGCACTGCCTAAAAACAAAGACGGTGTTTGTCAATATCGTTCGCATTTAATTACTTTAGTTTTAAATAGTAATCAATCCTCTAGCTCAGTAAAGCCTACCGCGCTACGCTTGCTGACCTGGTGATTTGAATCAAATGAAAAGACTACGTTTGATTCAAATTACCAGGGGTAAAAGGGGATGCTATAGTTGCCCCAAATTCTTTTGTCTTCTACTCCTCTTGTATTGGATTGAGTTTTGGCAGTTCTTCCCAAGAATATATTCTGTGTGTTTCTGTTCAATTGCGGTCCTTATACTTATTTATTTCTGCATAAAAATTTCTATTAACTCTATTTGTATGGACTACATAGGATAATGACTAATGCTATTAGAAAAGGAGTCCGTAAATATGAGTATCGCTTTTTATGTAGGCAAAAATTTAACAAAGGATGGCTCAACACTACTCGGTGGATTTGGTCATGAACCATCCAGCCACTGGATAGATATTGTGCCAGCGCAGAATCATCCAGCGGGATCAAGAATTCAAGTCGGGGTGACGGAGGCAGCAAATTTGCCTGGAGAACTGATCACCATTCCCCAGGATAGAAACACGTACAAATACATCAGTTCCACCTACTCAGAATTTCTCGGTTTTCCTCCGCCGTTAACAAATGGTGGATTAAACGAACATGGAGTAGCTGGGCGTGATGTTTGGTCCGATTCGCGGCAGGAATTAATAGATATGACACCTGAACCACAAAGAGGACTGAATTATAGTGATCTCGCACGTATTGCAATGGAGCGCGCAACCACAGCTCGTGAAGCAGTGGAAATCACCGGCGGGCTAATCAATGCGTATGGATATGCAACATATGGAGGCAATTCCCATCTTTTTGCCGATGAGAATGAGGGGTGGGTGATGATTGAATTTGCTGGCGGCCAAGGGTTATGGGCAGCAGAACGCCTCGGCCCCAATGATGTGCGTGTCTCCTATCCAGGTTATATTCATGATTTTCCTGTTGATTTTAAAAACAATGATGACTATATGGGATCAGATAACATTGTTGACTTCGCCAGGGAACAAGGATGGCGGAACCCTGAGCAGGATGACTCTGACTATTTAAACTTACAGGATGTGTATGGAGTGCCATTTCCAGGGATAGGTGTAGACAAGGAAGAGGATCACTTCACCGCAATGCGGATACCACCAGAACGCGAGGATGAACTTCTAACATTACTTCCGATGTCCCTTGAAGATATGCTTGCACTAGTAAGGGATCCACGCTGGTCCAATGACCAGGCAGGCTACGGTCAGGTTGCCCATATACGCCCTCATGTTCATAAGGATTTGCAAACACTTTGGGTTGCCGTCACAGGAGCAGTCACTACACCATATGTTCCAATTCCAATTGTTACGAAACCTTCAGCAGTGCCGCCTGAATTTGTGCAGCACCGGTATCTGACCAAATACTCCGATTCGGAACCATTAAGTCCGGATTATGCAATGCAAGAAGCCACGCGTTATGCAACTCGCGAATTTAAACGACTGCTGTATTTTACAAGTGAACATCCTGAACTCTTCTTAAACCGTATCACTGGAAGCATGGAGAGCCTTGAAATGAAAATGCTCAACGAACGAAAAGAATTGGAAGAAAAGTATCTAACACTGCTTGAATCTGAGGGTGCTGATGCTGCGCAAAAGATGATCAGTAAAAACGTGGAAAAATGGTCATTCAAAAGTCTTCAATTAGGGCAGGAATTGACATATAAGGTGGAAAAGATAACCCGAAAGCGATTTGGCATTCGTATGCCAGAGGACACGGCAGATATTGGAGAAACCACACCACCTTGGAGTCAATCGATGGTTAAGAAGCCAGATGAGCCGTATGTTAATTGTTATGATCCTGAACTCGATATATATCCTCGTAAGTTTGGGATTTACAGTAAGGATGAAGATTGAGGTATTGGGTTATTCACCCTATAACTGTACCTGTTTGTCCGAAAACAATTAACCTCCTATCAGTGATATTAGAAAACTAAGGCTTTCCCCATATGGTGA
Organism: Virgibacillus sp. NKC19-16; assembly: GCF_021560035.1. Classification (NCBI taxonomy): domain Bacteria; kingdom Bacillati; phylum Bacillota; class Bacilli; order Caryophanales; family Bacillaceae; genus Virgibacillus; species Virgibacillus salidurans. The sequence goes on from NZ_CP074373.1 coordinate 2,991,418, forward strand.
AAGCCAAAGCTCGCACTTATGCAGTAGGAGAGTTTTATACTTTCCTATCTACTAATTAAAGTTATCGTCATTTGACGACGATAACTTTAATACTTATTACCTTACAAGACAAGGACGCTTATTATCAAACTCCCAATCCGGAATCAAATACTGCATCGCGACGGAGTCATCTCTTGCATCAAGTCCCATCTTTTTATATACATGATGAGCCGCTTCGATTTGTTCTATATCAATTTCAATACCTAGCCCAGGTTTTTCCGGTACTTTAATTTTCCCGTCAGCAATTTGAAGTGGATCTTTTGTTAAAGACTGGCCTTCCTGCCAGATCCAATGGGTATCAATTGCAGTAATGTCTCCAGGAGCCGCTGCAGCTACATGTGTAAACATCGCCAGCGAAATATCAAAATGATTATTGGAATGAGATCCCCAGGTGAGTCCCCAATCATTGCACATCTGCGCAACTCTTACTGATCCTGACATTGTCCAGAAATGCGGGTCGGCAAGCGGGATATCCACAGCCTGTAGTTGAATCGCATGACCCATTTGCCGCCAGTCTGTTGCAACCATATTTGTTGCAGTGGGCAGGCCGGTTGCTTTTCTGAATTCATTCAAAACTTCCCGAGCAGAAAATCCATCTTCCGCGCCGCATGGGTCCTCCGCATATGCTAATACATCATGCTGGTCTTTACAGAGTTTGATTGCTTCCTGCAATGACCAAGCACCATTTGGGTCTAAAGTAATTCGAGCATCCGGAAATCTTTCAGCTAGCGCAGTAACTGCTTCGATCTCCTCTTCTCCGCGCAAAACGCCCCCTTTAAGCTTAAAGTCACGAAAACCGTAACGTTCATAAGCAGCTTCGGCTAACCGGACGACTGCTTCTGGGCTTAATGCTTCTTCATGCCGCAGACGGGACCAGTCATCAATTGCATTTGGTTCACTTGAATACGGCAGATCTGTTTTGTTGCGGTCGCCAACATAAAACAAATAGCCCAGAGTGTCCACTTCTGATCGCTGCTGGCCATCTCCAAGCAGGGCCGCTACAGGCACATTCAAATATTTACCCAGCAGGTCCAATAACGCAGCTTCCAATGCGGTTACCGCGTGAATCGCAACCCTTAAGTCAAAGGTCTGCAGTCCCCGTCCGTGCGCATCCCTTTCTGCGAATGTTTCTCTTACCTTCTTCAAAATGTTTTTATAGTTGCCAATGGATTCACCCATCACCAGTGCTTTCGCATCCTCCAATGTTTTGCGGATTCTTTCTCCTCCTGGAACCTCACCCACACCGACCTGACCACTATTATCTTTGAGAATAACGACATTTCTTGTGAAATACGGTCCATGGGCGCCGCTTAAATTAAGCAACATACTATCTTTTCCTGCAACGGTATATACAGACAGATCAACCAATGTCGGTGTTTCATTCTTTATTTTTGTCTCTGATTGCATAAATTACCTCTCCTATTCTTTCCTGATTAAGATCCCGAATCAAATTACACTAATATACATCCGCTTTTTTCGCTTTGCGGCTATCCATAATGGCATAGATCACAGAGCCGAGAATCAATACCCATAGCACTATTGCAATAGGTCCATTCGTGAAAAAGATGCTTAAATCTCCCCCACTGCCTTTTAAACTATCAATAAAATATTTTTCAGCCTCTGCCCCTAAGATGAAGCCGATCAAAAATGATGGAATTTGCACCCCAATTTTAGGAAAAATATAACCCAATAACCCAAATAATAATAATGTCCATACATCAAACATGACACCGTTATTAATAGCATAGGAACCAACCACGCAAGCTACAACGATAATTGGGAAGATCACATATTTTGGGATAAAAACGATCTTCGCAAAATATTTGATGGAAAAAAACATCAGGATGAACATCACGATATTTGCAATGATTAACGCGAATACGATTCCATTCCATAAATCAGGATTTGAGGTGATGAACAGTGGCCCGACTTGAATTCCCTGTAATAAAAATGCACCGATCAGAATAGCCGTCGTACTATCCCCTGGAATTCCCAGGGAAAGAAGGGGTACTAAGGCACCGCCAATTAAACCATTGTTGGAGGCCTCACTGGCAATGACACCTTCTGGTTCACCTGTCCCCAATTTCTCCGGATTTTTTGAGAAGTTTTTGGTCTGTGAATAAGCTGTAATCGAAGCAGCACTACCGCCTACGCCTGGGAGTACCCCTATAAAAGTACCGAGGAGAGAAGAACGAATAACATTGACCTTTTGATTTTTAAATATTTTAAAACTAAACTTATTGTTCTTATCTTTTCCCTTTTGAAGATCAATCCGCTGATGTGGAGCAGCTTTCATTCCTTCTTCAGCCTCCTGCAGCAATTGCCCAATAGCAAACAAACCAATTAAAACAGGCAGCAGGGCAAAACCATAGACTAATTCATCTTCAAAGCCCGGCGGTACCAGACGCATTTGGTTATTATCCGTAAATGTACCAATCAAGCTGATAAACATCCCTAAGAGACCGCTGAAAATCCCCCCAAGCAGGCTCCCTTTCGAAATGGATGCAATCACCGTTAAAGCAAAAACAATAATCAAAAACTTTTCCACTGCAGAGAAGTTAATGGCAACAGATGATAGCATCGGTGCAAAGAAATATAAAACGGTTAAACTGAAGAACCCCCCAATAATGGATGCTGTTATCCCTACTTTTAATGCCTTTTCTGCTTCCCCTTTTTGGGTCATCGGATATCCATCAAAGGTTGTACAAAGAGAGGAAGGCGTACCAGGGATATTTAGCAAAATTGCCGGTACTAACCCACCGCTGATCCCTCCAACGTACAAACCAATCAACAGACCAATAGAGTCAATCATATCCAAGGCATATGTAAGGGGCAAAAAAATAGCTATAGCCATCGTAGCAGTCATCCCAGGAATAGCACCCATAATAATGCCCATAAATACACCAAAAAAACATAATAGGACAGACATCGGAGTAAGTATTTCAAAGATAGGCATCGATTTCCCCTCCTTATGGTAAAGTGATATCAAACAACTGGCCGAACACATACCAAATAACTATGGTTGTTGCCAACGAATTTGTGATAGAAACAGTAATAGATTTTTTCTTTATATTTCCGATATACAGAAGCGTTACTAAAACCATAAAAATAATACTGGCCGGAACAAAACCAATTATTTCAAGCGTTAATACATATACAATCAGTAAAATAATTGTTCCGTAAATCTTAACTTTATCGTAGTTCTCGGAAAAAAATTTAAATTGGAATCTTAATTTTTTTGCCTTCCATTTTTTTATCAGACTAGTTACTAAAAGAACAATACCTATCATTATAAGAATACTTGCAATAATTTTTGGAAAAATGAGATGATAGTTGCTATAAGATAATTCAATTGTGAAGAAATCCGTCATATCCTCACCTTCCTTCCAAGAATATGGGGGGCTGCCTCGTTAGACACCCTCCCCTTTCACCACTCTACTGCGCTATTTCATCCAAGTTTGGCGCATTTTCGATAATATAGCGGAAATTTTCCCTCTTCTCTAATAAGTATTCTTCTGCTTCTGCTGCTGGCATGTGATTAACAACATAGGTATTTGTTTTTAAGTCTTCTGCATAATCCGGATTTTCAGCGACCTCTGCAATGGCATTGTCCAGAGACGTTGCAAAATTCTGGTCGACATTTTCCGGCATCAGGAAGAAGAATTCCTTATTAAAGACAAACTCATTGCCGTTTACTGTAATTCCCTGCTCTGCAAATGTAGGTATGTCAAAACCTTCTACTCTTTCATCAGCTGTAATTCCCAGGAATTTCATCTTGATATTGTCCTCTACGCCATTCTGGGTGTATTCGTTATTTGCACCAATAGAACCATGGATAATGTCAGCATTCCCATCCCATAATGCCTGGTTTTTATCCTGCTGGGATCCTGTAACATATGCGCGGATACGGTCAGATACTTCCGTTCCATATTCTTCTTCCACCCACAGGTAATACCCGTTAAACACAACTTCTGATACACCACCAGACTCAATAGCCACTGTAATCGTTTCATCCGGATTTTCTGCTAGCCATTCCGCGGATTCAGCCATGGTGTTATATGGGGCATCTCCTTTGGTTAAAAATGCATTACCTGGATTAGTTGCAACAACGGGGCCAATCGTCCAGTTTTCCAATGCATCTTCTTCACCAAACGTTCCGTATTCCACCCCCAGGTATGCCATATCATGGAAAAACATGATCGTGCTTCCATCGTCATCCGCTTTCCTCAATTCATCAAATGCCCGGAGTGCACCCACAGCATCCACTTTCATGTTGGTACCTAATGCCTCTTCTGTGTGTCTGCTAGTAGCGTCCGCAATCTGATATGTGTCACCGCCTGTTGAGGTAGAACCGATCAGCACCCTTATTCTGTTCAGATCAACACTGGCTTCTTCCTCTCCATCATTTGTATCACCTGATGCCTCTTCTGAATCGGACCCGCAAGCAGCTAGAATCCCAGCCATCAAGAATACTGCCAAAAACATCAATAATTTTTTCATTTAAACACCTCTTCACTTTATTTAATTTAACTATCCCAATATTGGGAAATTTGATATGATAAACATCCAATTCCTTCATTTCAGAACCAAAATCGCAGTATAAAACGCTTTCAAATTCCTTTTTTGAATGTCCCCTTATACGTTAATTGGTATAAAGGGGGATGAATATCTGGTTACTTCACAAACACTGTCTTGATAGAGGTAAAAAATTCTTTAGCCGCTTCCCCTTGCTCTCGGGAATGGGAGCTAGATTGTTTCATGCCACCAAATGGTGCTTGCAGTTCCACCCCGGCACTTTCTGCATTGACACGTACAAGACCAGCATCCATATCATCAATGAAGGAAAGCATTTTTTGGATATTTGTCGTGAAAATTGATGCGCTTAATCCATACTCCACATCATTCGCAAGTTCAATTGCCTCTTCCATTTCATCCACTTTCATAAGTGCAAGGACCGGACCAAAGATTTCTTCCTGTGCAATCGTTGCATCAGAGGTTATACCATCAAATACAGTCGGTGCCACGAAATATCCTTTATCATATTCTTCACCTGAAAGTCTTTTCCCACCACAGAGGAGTTCTCCCTCTTCTTTTCCCTTTTCTATATAGGATAGCACTGTATTCAATTGGGATTCGCTTACGCTTGGCCCCATCCAGACACCATCCTGCAAGCCATCGCCAACACGGATCTCTTTTACTTTAGCTACAAGTTTTTCTTTGAACACTTCATACACGTCGCTTTGTACAATCACACGGCTTGTCGCAGTACATTTTTGGCCTGTAGAACGAAGCCCGCCGCTGATTGTCGCTTCAACAGCAAGGTCAAGATCAGCATCTTCGGCTACAATTACCGGGTTTTTTCCGCCCATTTCCAGCTGATATTTGGCGCCGCGGGCAAGAGCGATTTGGCCAATGTTTTTACCAACGGTGTTAGAGCCGGTAAAGGTGATTCCACTAACATCCGGGTGTTCTGCTAACCCCTGTCCGATGACAGAACCTGGACCAGTTATCATATTTGCAACGCCAGCCGGCAATCCAGCTTCTTGAAAGCATTCAAAAATCTTTGCACATGTTACAGCAGCTTCCGAAGCAGGCTTGAGCACTACCGTGTTTCCATAAATCAGGGCAGGTGCCATTTTCCACATTGGAATAGCAACAGGAAAATTCCATGGAGTAATAACACCGACCACACCCAATGGGTCTCTTGTCGTAAACATTAAAGCATCATTATCAGAGGATGGGATCACATCACCCACTTTTCTCATGCCCTCCCCTGCATAATAGCGGAGGATAGCTACACCGCGAGCTGTTTCCCCTTTCGCCTCTGGAAAGGTCTTCCCCATTTCCCTGGTCATGCATTGTGCAACTTCTTCTATACGGCTTTCAAGAACATCAGCTGCTTTATAAAGGTACTGGCCTCTTTCTGCGCCTGCTAAATCTCTCCATTCCTTTTTTGCAGGTTTTGCAGCTGCTACTGCTTTATCCAAGTCTTCTCTTGAGGACTTTTGAACTTGTCCAACTACATCATCGGTATTAGCAGGGTTGATATTTGTCATTACTTCATTTGTATTCGAAGCAACCCACTCCCCGTTTATGTAGTTTAAAAATTTATTGCTTGTTTCTATCTGTACTGCCATAATGAAATCGCCTCCACTTTAAGATTAATTTTAAGTTATCAAGCATTTGTTTAGATCGTTACTTCTCTATTGGGCGGATGATTCTCCAATGCAACTTTCAAGATTTGTTTTAATTCTTCATAGTGTGCTTCCTCCACCGGCACAACTGGCGGGCGAACAGTATTGGCTACCGGTAGTCCGACAATTTCCATTCCTGCTTTAATCAGTGCAACCGCATACCCTTTTCTTTTTCTTCTAATTTGATTGATTGGCAGAATCACATCTTCATAGATTTCATGGACTGTCTGCTTATCATCATTTAAAAGGGCGTTATAGAATTTCCTTGAAATATGCGGGATATAGTTGGAAATAGCTGATGAATAACAGTTAAATCCAAGCGGCACATAGGCTGGCATTGTCACTTCCGCCATCGGCATACCATTCAGCCATCCCAGACGGTTGCCAATTTTCTGGGTGAGTTCGATATTTAACTCCATATTTCCCGTACCGTCTTTCACGCCGATAACCTGCGGGAATTCCGCCAATTTTTCTATGGTTTCCACACTCGAAATCGCATTAGATCTTTGGTATAAAATAGCGTTTAAATCTGTGCTTGTTACGATGGCTTTGTAATATTCATAAATTCCTTCCTGCTCCCCGTCAATTAAGTACGGAGGGAAAATCAAGTAGCCATCGACACCAAGTCTTTCTGAGACCTCTGCTTTTTCAATTGCCTCTGTTAAGTTCCCACCAACACCGGTGTAAAGCGGAACCCTTCCATCAACTGTGGATGCAACTAACTTAACCATAGACTCGTATTCTTTTCTGCTAAGATTGTGAAATTCCCCGGCACCGCAAGCGATAAAAATAGATTCGAGTCCCTCTTCAAGCAAAAACTCAATATTGGTTACCAGCGCCTCTTCATCAATGTTACCGTTTTCATTTAAGGGAGTAACAGGGAAACCCGAAATCCCTGTAGGGGGTTGTCTGTTTGTCATTCCATCAAGTCCTTTCCATATTTTATTTCTTTCTGTCTCAGAGGACGGATCAATCTGTTTCTCGCATGATCCAGATGCCGATACATACTTGCATATGCTTCAATCGGATCCCTTTTCTTCAGCGCATGATAAATATCTTTATGCTGCTGCACTGTTTTAGCCTTGTTCCGATCCTTCAAAGCAATATTTTCCATTGTCTTGTCATACATATTCAAAATGGCATCGATCATCCCCTCAGTAACAGAATTGCTTGCACTAAATGCAATGATCCGATGGAACTCCCGGTCTACATGCAAATAATCTTCTTCTGTTTCTTCCATGAGTTCAATGTTCTCTTTTAACCTTTTCAATTCCAATTCAGAGATTTTCTCTGCAGCAAGCCCGACAAGTCCCAACTCCTCGGCAAGTCGTGTTTCCATAATCGTATCAATATCGCCGACTGACAATGCCAACATAAGCCGATGCGGTTCACTGCCGACTTTTGTAGAAAAAAAGGTTCCTTCTCTCGTTTTTCGGTGAATAACCCCTAATGTTTCCAACGAACTTAAAGCCTCTCTTAATATCGGCCTGCTCACATATAACATATCCATAAGTTCCATTTCCGACGGGAGTTTATCACCGGCTTTCAGCTGTCCACTCATCAGCAAATCAATGATTTGTTCGATCACCTGATTTGCCAGTGTTTTGCGTTTTACAGATTTCATTTTGATAGGCTCCATATTTCTGCTCATACGCGTCCGCCCTCCTTTCCGACCAATAATGAATAATTTGTTTGTCTGACAATTTGAATTATAAGATAACATTGCATATAAGTCAATGCTTTTTGATAAATTATTTTTTTGTCAGACAAATAAATAAGCAGACAAAACCGTAGGAACGGTTCTGCTGGTTTCTAATATTTTTATCCATAGGCTTTTCTTCTCTTAATTGAATGATGGGCATGGTTCTTATTTAGTTTCCTATCGATCTATTATTTATATAACATCGCCATTTATCAAACAACGAGGGGTTTCTCCGTTTAATCCTTCAATTAGGTTCTCTGTTGCAAGATGTGCCATTTTATATCTCGTTTCACTGGTGGCAGAACCAATATGCGGGAGAGTAACGACATTCTTCATGAGAAGAAAGGGATTATCCTCTTTTATGGGCTCATTGTGATAAACATCCAAACCTGCAGCCAATATATATTTTTGTTCTAATGCTTCAATTAAATCTTGTTCATTTACAAGTTCCCCCTTGATCCGTTTATAAAAATTGCCGAGCGCTTCATTCGTTGAAATTCCTTTTTCCCAAGCATATTCACTGTCTCCGGAATCAAAGGTGCCATCAGACAAATAAAATCTGACTTTGCTAATAGATGATCAAGACTGGAATAGGTTGCTTTCAGATCTTTTTCAGCATTAGTGTTCCTAGAACGATTATGATATAAAATGTCCATTTTAAAACCATGGTACGCCCTTTCAGCAATTGCCTTTCCTATCCTCCCCATACCGATGACTCCAAGTGTTTTATGATGGACATCGACACCAAATAGCTCCTCTTTGATTTTCTCATTCCATTTGCCTGATTTTACATAGTGGTCAAGCTCTGGCATTCTTCTTGCTGTTGCTAGTAATAAACCAAATACTGTATCGGCTGTAGTCTCTGTCAGAACATCTGGTGTATTGGTAGCCATGATTCCTCTTCTAGTTAATTCATCAACATCCAAGTTGTTATAACCAACAGAAACATTGGAAACAATCTTTAATTCGGGAGCCTTTTCCAATAAATTAAAGTCAACTTTCAAACCCGAGCCGATAATCCCTTTTGCCTCACTCAAATCTTCCAGGAATTCCTCTGTCATCCCTTCACTTACATCATGGACTTGAACCTCTGCGAAATCTTTTATCTTCTGCAATAAATCCTCCGATAATTTGTTGTAAACAATAACTTTTGGTTTCATGATTTGGTAAACCTCTTTCCTATGGTAGATTTAGATATTTGTTATTATAAAGCATTTACAAAAAGTGATTGGCTGTATCGCTATCTGCTGCAAGAACATGGTCGACTTTCATTTCATATCAAATCTAACCGACTCCCTATTGATAGTTTGCTATATTATATTCTTTCGGAAGTTCAAGAACAAGTCTTTTAAATCTCGGTAGATCATTAATGGCATATTTAACCCCAACAAATTTTTCTAATAACGCCAATAAACATTATCAGTCAGATGATGGTATTTAAATTGCATAATACGGTGAAGCAGCGTGATACTAAGGGTTTCATACTCAATCAACAACTAGGCATACACACAATTTCAATCCCCATCATATTCTATATAAAATGCCTGGAGGAGAGCTTATGGATAAAGAACAAAACACAGATTCACAGGTTCCACACAACCGCACAAAATGGAGCTTGTTTGAAGTCATTGGTGTCTTGATTGTTATTATTTCACTCACCGTACTTTTTCTTGCCCCTGACTCTCTATCACAACTATTCGATACTATAATCAAAGAGGTAAAACCTGTAGTTGTAGACACCTTTTTAACAAGTGAAGTTGGTATTGCTGTTATCGTAAGTGTAATCATTGGTCGGATTCTGGAGCGCTTTGGATTTACAGATGGCTTAATCCGACTCTTCGTACCTATTATGCGTTGGTTTAAAATCAACCCATCTGTCATCATTCCTAGTGCATATAACATATTGGGGGATGTTAATGCTGCTGGAAAAATTGCAGGTCCCATCCTTGTAAAAGCAAAAGCAACAAAGGCGGAACAAAAGATAGCAGTGGCTACCATGATTCAATCCCCACAGTCTTTTGCCACATTTGTACTTGGTCTAATCGCCTTATCAATTTTTGGTATAAACGCATTTCCACTCATTCTTTTATCGATATTAGCACCATTAATTATCGTTCCCTTCATCTTATCTAAGACCATTTATCGTGATACCAAAAAAGTGACCCTTGGTGAATTACCACGATTCACACCTAAAACAACATTTTTTAATACGATTTTTTCTTCTGCTAAAGAAGGAACGGGATTACTCCTGCTAATCATTATTCCAGCTGTAACAGTCGTATTTATTTTAATAGGAATATTAAAATTTGCTGGCATATGGGATCCCATTGAATCAAGTATGGCATCAATGCTTACCCTACTCAGCATTGAACCCAATACCGGAATTGTTTCTTTTTTAGTTGCGCCTACCCTTGCTGTAGCTCAACTTGCTGATTTAGCCGTGACCGTTGATCCACGTTTAATTGTTGGATCTTTTGTACTGGCAAATTCAGGACTTCCTATATATGTTATCGTCGGTCAGGTCCCCGCTATCTGGGCTGAATCAACTGACTTACGTGAAAAAGAAGTCATTACCGCAGCTCTAATTGGTATGGTTATCCGAATTGCAACAGCATGCCTGCTTGCATATTTCTTAACTCCTTTTTTGGTGAGGTGATATAAATGGGCAACAATTATATAATTCGCGCAGGAAAAATTGTAACTGTTAGTAGTTTAGGTACCATTTACGATGGAGCAATGATTGTTAAGGATGGAAAAATAGCTGAGGTAGGGAATTGGAATACATTACGAAAAAAGTTTCCATATCTAACTGTTACCGACTATTCCCATTATGTTATTACACCTTCTTTGGTAGACTGCCATACTCACCTGTTGGAATTTGCTCCATCATCCTTATACCCAACTGCACTGGCAACTCACCTACTGACAGGGAAGTCAATCTTACTACATGCATTAAGATCGGGTATCACAGCACTTGGTGAACAGATATGCGGACACCCGAATAGTGACTTTTCTATTACTGATTATCGTCATGCTGTAAAAGATCTTCCGCTTGATATTTCATTTGCTACCACAAGTATATCGATCGGATTTAGTGAATTGGTACATTTTACAGCGGTAACGAAATCAAGAGAAGTTCGTCAAGCAGACCTGTCTGACCCAAGACTAGTAAAAGAGATTGCCAGACAAAATGATTACCCAGGTGAAAACTTATTTATTAATGCGACACCAGCTAACTTTACAACTGATGACGTCCCGCGTGCTGGGGAAATCATCTATACACTTGAGGAATTAGAAAGTATTGTAAAAATCTATCATCAATACGGGAAACAAATTGGCGTACATGTTGCCGGTGAGGAAGCGATTGAAATGACATTGGAGGCAGGAGTTGATGTTCTGCATCATGCACACGGAATCACGAATGAACAGATTAAAAAGGCAAACCTGAAAGGGACGAAGATAGTTGCAACACCGATGGGCGGGACCCATTTGGAGCCAAATTCTCCGGAAAACATATTGAAGTTGGTTGAAAATAAAATTGATGTCTCCATAGCAACCGATGCCTATTTACCACCGTATTCGAACACTGATTGGTTGTCGTTTAAAGGTCAATCCTTACAGGGGCCGGATGTATACATGGAAATCGCTCATCCTGGGATGAAGCTTTTACAAGAGAATGGGTTTGATGAAAACGAGATACTTGCTTTGCTGACCGCAAATCCTGCCTCTATTCTAAGAAAGGGAGATCAATTTGGTAAATTGCAACAAGGTATGGATGCAAATTTTGTAGTAACGTCTGGGATTCCGGGGTTGGAGATTACAGATGTGGAGAATCTTAAAGTAGTGTATTTTCGGGGGGATAGGGTTGTTGATAGATTGAAGGGATAAAAGTACGAAGAACCCCTATCGTTCACAAAAGGAATCATTTTGAACGATAGGGGGACTTTCATGGCGGAGACTGACCCAATAGCGCATGTTTTCATGCCATAAATTGGTAATCCATACGTTTACCCTACACAAATAAAAATGATAAAATTACATGCATGAAGAAGCTTGGGTCGAGTAATTTATGGTTATACTGGAATTAAAAAATCATGGAAATAGGAGCAGATGAGTAATGGAAAAGAACAAATTAAAAGCGCAAATGATCGAAACGGTGGAGAACCAAATTGAAATGAATGATCCTAAGTCTACAAAAGACACATTCAACAGGGTGAACTACCCACCACTTATTTGGCCTTACGCTCAACTTGAAGTGGGGGCTTCTCGACTTATCGTTACTTTTACTAGCTAACGAAAACAGACCGAGCTAACCCTCTTGTTCCAAGAGTTTTTACTTTTTATGTCAAGGCTAATAAGCGCAATCCTTCGTTCTTAATATTGATGGCTGCATTAAGATCGCGGTCTCCCACATAACCACAACCGCATTGATAGATACGTTCAGACAATGGCATTGGCTTTTCTGCACCACAGCAAGAGCATTTTTTGGTGGAGGGAAACCATTTATCGACTTTTTTGAGTTGCTTTCCCTGTTCTTTTAGTTTATAGCTCAAAAAAGCAGTGAACATACCCCAGCCATTATCATGTACACTTTTTCCAAAATGAAGCGATTTGGACATGCTTCTCATATCCAAATCTTCCATGATAACCGCATCATAATTCGATGATAATGCCTTTGAGTGATGATGAAGAAAATTTTTACGCTGATTGGCCGTTTTCTCTTGGAGTTTGGCTACTTTCAAACGTTGCTTTTCATAGCGTGCTGAACCTTTCTTTCTATGGGATAAAATACGCTGTTCTTTTGCCAATTTGACCAATGACTGCCGATAGAATTTTGGGTAATTGGCTTTCTCACCCAGTTCGCTTTCGACATATAGACCATCCATGGCAAAATCTAAACCAACAACACGTTCTATTGTTTTGGGTTTTATTTCTTTTTCGTATTCTGTTAGGACTGACACATCGTACTTTCCTGTTTTTGTTTTGGTAATCGTGCAAGATTTTATTTTATGATCAGCAGGAATTTCTCGATGCTGCTTGATTTTCACGAATTTCAGTTTGGGTAATTTGATGTAACCTTCTGCGATTTTAATGTTACCGTTCACAAAATTTGTTGTGTAGCTTTGTTTGTGTCTTTTGCTTTTGAATTTGGGAAACTTGGCGTTGCCCTTGAAAAAGGCTTTATATGCCTTATCTAAATTCAACTGTGCATTTGCCAAAGCTAAAGCGTCTACATCATTCAACCATGTATATTCCTTTTTATATTTTGCAGGAGTTGGATTTTTGACTTGTTTTAGTAATTCCTTGTCGGCTTTGAGAGATTCATAATTGTCCTTTCGCTCAGCCAACATTTTATTATAAACAAAACGCACGCAGCCGAATGTCTTCTGCATGAATAAAGCCTGTTCATCTGTTGGGTAGACTCGAAACTTGTATGCCTTATGTTGTTTAGCCATGTCAAATCACTTCTTTCAAGATGGGAATGTATGTTTCATTATAACACCAAGAAACAGGTTTGGCTATCACCAACCGAAATTCATCTCCCCCTTACCGCTGGGCTTCTCCCTTCACGCGCTTGAAGAGGGAGACTTCTTTCGGAGTGCTGTTAAAGAAAGCAGGTTATGCAGAAACCACAGCCAAAGAAATGATTGCGTCAGTATTGCTTGAAGAGATGGCTTACATTGCGAAAAATAAGGTTCCCTTTGATGAAAAAAGGTATGCGGAGAAGTTGAATGATTTGAATTAGTAAACAAAACAGCCTGAAGTATACAAGTTATTATCAGCTTGCGTGCAGTGATTATCTTTTCGGTATGGAGCCAGAAGAAACCATACCATTTCAGATGAATTTTAGGAAGCATAGGGACGGTTATTTTCACATGCTGAATATATATTCACATAACTCTGATTCTGTAAATTTCTGCCTAATCCCATCTTTCGTGTAAAAGTATTGAACAACTTCTTCTTTCATTAGATTAAGCTCCATTAACCCCCGGGAGATCATGGATAAATAGGAAGACGGCGGGATCGTAAATGTTTGATTTTCCATTGCTTCTGCAGTAGTGAATGTAACCATCGGATAGCCAGCTTCTTGCCCTAAATATATTAATCTATTATACCAGCCTGCATTGATGTTTAGATGCCCTTCCCTGATAATCTGATTAATATCAATCGATAACTGTTGATTATTGTTCTCTTGTTCCACCACTTCTGAAAACTGCTCAGCCGTTATTAAATATTTTCGAGCAATGGTTCGTTTCTTGTTATTCTGTTGATGTCCGATAAAAGCGACACCGCCCTTTCCCCATTTGCTTTCTTCTTTGGCAAAATAAAGAGGATATGGAATTTCTGCTTTCCTGCTTGCTCTGGGAGGAGTTTTATCCCGACAGCCCCGTTCCTTTTTATCCGAACCTTCCGGCGTCAAACCGTAAATGTAGCACAAAAAACGATCTTCACAAATATTTGAACCATAACTTACATACCATACATCCATGTTAACCTGAGCCCTCCTACCCTGAAGTAAGATTAAATTCTTAATCATTATCGGGTTATTTTATCACTCCCACCAAGTGAAATGAAACCAAGGCGTTCATACATTTTTATTTTGGAACGCAACAATTTTCTCTGATTCATCACTATCCAATATTGTTGACATGAGGTACGCCTCATCATCTGATATCGCATCTGCGCTCAATAAAGCAACACCTTCAGGGTTAAAGCTGAACATGTTATAAAAATTATAAATAATTTCACCAATATATGTAGATTTGTTAAAAACCCCTTTAACCATCCATAGGCTTGTTGTATATCTGAAAACCCTAGGGCGTTTCGCGCCTAAATACCCGCTTTTATTTTTAGAAGCAGGTAATTTAGTACAATTATAAGAGCAGAAAAACCTCCTAAAAGTAATTTTTACTTCTAGTATATTTTTCAACAAATTAAGAAAAAATAAATTTCTAGCGGAAGGGATACAGGCTATCTGCTATTAATGAGATAGCCTAGCCCCTTTTAAGCTATTGAATACTTGCACCGCCATCAATCGGAATAGTATGTCCATGAATAAAATCAGCCTGATCGCTAGCCAGAAATACTACTAGTCGTGCAATCTCATATGGGGAAGCATATCTGCCAGCAGGTGAATTCATAATATAATCATGCAGCGGCTTAATGGTCTCCTCTAAATTATCAGCTAATGAAGTTTTTGTTACTCCTGGTGCAATTGCTACAGCTCGAATGCCTTTTTGCCCATAATCATATGCAATCTGCTTAGTCAAACCAGCAATGCCATGCTTCGATGCGACATATGCTGCTCCGGGTGGGCCAGCTATTATAGCAGAATCAGAAGCTGTATTAATGATAACACCTTTACCTTTTTCCAGCATATGCGGGATTGCCTTTTTGGTCATCAGGAATGCACCTTTTAGATTTACATTCAGTACCTGATCCCACCCTTCTTCTGTCAATTCAGCTACAGGCGTTAATCCTTCACCGGTAACCCCGGCATTATTGCATAAAATATCAATCTTGCCATAACGCTCGATAATTTGCTGGTACACGTCGTCAATCTGTTCACTATTTGTAATATCCAATTCAAAGGAAATGGCTTCACCGCCATTTTCGGCGATCAACTTCCTGGTTTCCTCAATTCCTTCTTTATTTACATCAAGAATTGCGGTTGTTGCTCCCTCATTAGCGAGTTGTATACAGAACTCTCTTCCTAATCCTGAAGCACCGCCCGTAACTAAGGCTATTCGGTCTTTTAATAGCATTGTGTTTCCTCCTGATTTCTATATAGTCTCTCGGAGTTCGCCGAGTTAGATGAGAAAGGGGATTTCTTGACCTATCTATATTCTTTCTATCCAACATTATAGATATTTAATCATGCCGAATTGAAAGATTATATGTCGAAATACTTTTACTAAAAAGGTTCAAAAATTACATGACCCTTTCCCTCATAACCATGCATGATTCCCTATCTTTTAACAAGTAAATCATAAGTTTATTGTATCATGTTATAATCGATTATAGCAGAATAAAACAAAAATTATATAGCTGACCGCACTTCCTGCCTCCCGCATCATACAGCGTAACTTCTGACTCAGCCACTTTCATCCCCGAATAGAAAAAAGCTCCATTCCGATAATAATTGCCATCATCAATCTGCGTTTTCTGTTCCTGCATATAACCCACTGCATTTTCCTGCTGTTTATTCTGCTTACGCATCAGATCGATCCTGCAATTACGAATCGTATATTTAAAGTATGCGCATTGGCCCTTTATCCAGCTGATATTTCTTATAGACATTCTGACTAACCCTCTGTGTATAACTCCTGATGCGGATCTCTAATGTTCAATTTGTAGATATGGTAGTGAAACCTTCTTTCATTCTGCATGAAAATTTCCTCGAATATTGCGTTGTCTTTTTCCATTTATAAAATCTCCCTCGTCTAAAAAGCAGCGTTTAATAGAATATCTCTTTTAATTACTATCGTATCGAAAGTTGATTTGGTGGCATGCAAAGTGAAATAAATTTCATGCTGCCTTCTGAGAGTTTATTAACATTAAAAATATGGTTATATATTAGAGCCAAATGTTTGTTTTTTCCTTAAATATTTGGAGAGATTGCCCCCTTTTTCTTATCTTTTTGCGATTATAGGGGTAAGGAAGACTGTTTAAACACAATCGCATTATAGCTCAAGCATTGCAGGCAGGAAAGTCATCTCCTTTCCAATTGTCTATACGTAACCAATACACTTGGCATTTACTGGCAAACCTTTTTACTATAACGCAAATAAGCTTAATTTGCCGATTATTTTCGCTAATTAAAGGTTTATTCTGTTGCAAAGCAAACAATACTCGCTATTTATTCCATTATCTCTTCAAAACTGACCAGTTGTGCATTTGATATTTTGGTTGGCCTTTTCTATAATCTTTACATAGTTCTTCTTTTCATAACTGAACTGTCGTCTCCTCTCCCCGTGCTACCGCATAAAAAGTATCAATTGCCATTTAGTAATCCCATTACTGCGTATCACAACTATTTTTATAGAAGGAGAGTTTTATAGATATAAACAATGCAGATTCAAAGAAAAAATGGATGAAGAAGTGATCAATCGCATCGGTATCATGGAAAGTCCATCTTATGATCATGGTCTGCTTTAAAATCTTCAAACTAAATTGGTGCTGCGACGGTCGGTATTAATTGTATTTTGGGGGCTGATATTGGGCGTTTATTAATCATATAAAACTATAGGACTATAAAAATAGTGAAAGATAAATTAAAACCTATTGTTCGATTAGTTCCGGGATTTGCGTACTTCATTCAAAATTAGATTAAAAATGCTAATATTAGGCATTTCATAATCATTTTTGACAAACTATTATGGATAATATAAAGTGAAAAAGACACATAACCTAAATATTCTGACAGTATTATAAAAAAGATGCCTCAGTTATAAAAGGAACTTTAACCATTTGGCAAAAGCCACTGAACTATTAATTGCGAAAAAGTTAGAATCTTTGAAAGCTATTAGCCTAGTATTCGTATATCAACAATTATTTTAGGGGGAACGAAATGAGTAGTTTATTAGATCTTGTTGTAGATCTGTCGGATTGGATCTGGGGTACACCGATGATTATTTTTTTATTGATAAGCGGCATATTCTTGACCATTCGACTTGGTTTTTTCCAGTTTAGATACGCATATTATATTTTCACTCAAACAATTGGGCGCTTGTTTAAGAAGACAGATAATAAAAGTAAAGGAACTATATCACCTTTCCAGGCACTTACAACAGCTTTAGCTTGCACCATCGGAGCTGGAAATATTGTCGGTGTACCTGTAGCTATCATGTTTGGTGGCCCAGGCGCTATCTTTTGGATGTGGGTCATAAGTTTATTGGCTGGTGCAATTAAATTCTCTGAAGTCGTTTTAGCCGTACAGTACAGGGAAAAAAACGAAGCAGGAGAATTTGTTGGGGGACCAGTTTATTACATGACAAAGGGACTTAACATGAAGTGGCTTGGCATGTGGTTTGCTATTGCTCTCATGGTTGAAGTTGCTATCAGTATTATGGTGCAAGGTAATTCATTAGCGTCATCTATGCAAGAAACCTTTAATGTCAATCCAGTAGTCACAGGTATTATAGCAATGGCACTTGTTGGTATTGTTATAATCGGGGGAATAAAGCGAATCGCAAACTTTACTGAAAAATTTGTTCCGTTCATGATCTTTTTATATTTAGGTGCGGCTTTTTTAATTGTTATTATGAATTTTAATATGATTGGAGAAGTTCTTGGACTGATCTTTGGTTATGCTTTTCAACCAATGGCCGCTGTAGGTGGATTTGGTGGGGCAGCTATTGCACAAGCAATTAGACATGGGTTTGCACGTGGCGTATACTCTAACGAAGCCGGGGTTGGAACCGCTCCAATAGCTCATGCGGCTGCAACAACTGATCATCCAGTTAGACAAGGTATATGGGCAGTTACGGAAGTTGTTATCGATACGGTAGTTGTATGTAGTGCAACAGCATTTGTTATACTATCAACCGGCGTATGGCAAAACAGTGGAGCTAGTAGTGATCCAGAAGCACTCACTACGGTAGCTTTTGCTTATGGTTTAGGTGATGCAGGTGGATACATCGTTACAATAGCACTAGCCTTTTTTGTAATATCTACGGTTATCGTTCTATCTTACTATGGTGAAAAACAAGCAGAATTCCTGTTTGGTTTAAATGGTGCCAGGGTAGTTAAAGTGGTATATGTTTTAGCTGTTCTCGTTGGAGCTTTAGGCGGTGCGCAAACAGTATGGAGTTTGCTCGACATTAGTTTGGCGGCCATGGCCATTCCTAATATTATTGCTTTGTTATTACTAAGTAAAGAAGTTGTCAGATTGAAGAATGAATTCTTTACATCACCAGAATTTTATTTAAAAGATATTGGTAGAGCAACAAATTCTGCTAAAAAAACGTCGTAAAATAGAAATCAAATGGCCTTACGATCGCCATCCTATTATTGTTGGTAAATGGGCAACAGAATGGTCGAAAACTGGTGAAAGCTTAATTTTACAAGGACATATTGATGTAGTTAGTCCAGAGCCATTGCACTTTGTAGGATTATGATCCATGGAGTTCGACGATTTTAGAAATTTGCCTATTAACTGTCGAACTCGGGCAAAAATCTTCCATATTCGAATAAGCTAAACCCCATCTGATCCGTTTTCAGATGGGGCTTGTCGTTTGAATGACTTTTTAATAGATAATCAGCATCTACAGTTGGCCTCGTAGTAAACTGACTAATCGTATATAAGAGGGATCTACCCTTTACAAGAACTCAACAAGCACGCCTGCTAAGACAACCGAAACAATGGTTACGGTGACGAATCCACCGACTAACATTGGTGGCAACATATGGCTGGTCAGGACGTCCTTTTCTTCCTCATTATCAGATAAAGAATTGATTACTTCATTGGTAATAATATAGTCAGCCGGGAATCCGTACAAGGCTGTTAACGATACGGCAAATGCCAGTTCCTTACTAACTTTTAATATTTTTCCGATAATAAAGGAAAAAATATACATACCAGCTACACCAAGTACAATACTTCCGATGAGAATAAAAGTGATATCCATCATCATGCTTGGTGTTGCATTTTTTAGTCCATCAAGAATATACAACATCAGCCCAAGCATAGCTAGACCGAAACCATTCGCCTTTTGTAATACTTGTTTTTCTAAAAAACCAACATTTGTTGCAACAACCCCAAATACCAAACAGAGTACAAGTGGACTGATGGACACAACAGGTTCCAAGAGCGTTGATACAAGGTAAGCTAAATAACTAACAACTGCCAACCGGAAGAATTTAAAGTAACTAGTATTATATTTTTTCGGTAAATTTTTAAAAAGCTTTAACTCTGTTTCTTCCGGATCTATTGTTTCTGTAGTTGCTGCCATTTCCTTCCTAGCTAAATTCCCCTTGCGATATAGCCCAAGAAGTCGCTTCCCTTCTTTCTTTAACATAAACGATGTTAACGGATAGCCTGCAAAACCTTGCATTACGTATACAACAATAGCAAATACGGACAAGCTCACAAGCCCTGCATCCGCTGCACCTTCTGACATAATTAGTGCGGAGACCAACCCGCCAACCAATGGCGGAATTGCTACAATGACCGTTTCAATTCCAAACAGTAGTGTTCCAATACTTAATAGAATTACAATAGCACCTAATATTCCAGAAAGTGCAATAAGGACCGTTTTCCATTGCTGTTTCAATTCATCTAAAGACAGCAATGTTCCCATATTCGTTATTAATAAATACATCAACATTGTCGCTACAACGGGTGGTATGCCTGCAATGGAAACGATCTCTGTGGGGAAGAAAGTCCAATAACCCAATAAAAATAGAATCGCCGCAATAAAAATGGATGGTACCCAAGCTTTCGTCCTAACAGCAATAAAATCTCCTACAAATAGAATAAAAACAATAATAACTAATGCTAGCATTTGTGACATATGATCCCCCACCATTTCTCTAAATTAATAGAATCTATTATACCAACTACGCTTTTTAATTGAAAGAACATTTTCGTTATATTGAAATTAAATGTGACGTTATTTGTTGGGGTATTCTTTCAATTTGAAAAGAGAGGACGATCTACAAGATCGCCCTCTCCTCATAGTGGGGCCTTACTCACACCATCCATTGCATATTCCCCTACTCTTCTCTGTGGTATGAATTCAGGCATGTACGGTTTCTTCCTTAGACTTGTCTTTTTCATGACGGTAAAAGTCCACTTTTTCAGGTGCAAGGGCTTCACGTCCAAGTATTAAATCGGCGGCTTTTTCCGCTAACATCAGCACCGGTGCGTGGATATTGCCGTTCGTAATGTACGGCATCGCAGACGCATCGACTACGCGTAGATTATCAACGCCATGAACCTTCATGGTGTCTGGATCAACAACGGACATGGGATCCGAATCTGGTCCCATTTTTGCTGTACAGCATGGATGAAGCGCTGTTTCCGCATCGCGTTTTACCCAATCCAGTATCTCTTCATCCGTTTCCACAGAAGGACCTGGGGAGATTTCTCCGGCGTTATAAGCCGACAGCGATGGTTTCGAAATGATCTCTCTTGTTCGACGTACAGCCTCTACCCATTCCCGGCGGTCTTGCTCGGTTGATAGATAGTTAAATACCATGCTTGGATGTTCCGCTGGATTTTTAGAGCGTATTTTAAGCGAGCCGCGAGCGTCGGAATACATAGGACCTACATGCACTTGGAATCCGTGCGCTGTTTTAGCCCTTTTCCCATCATACCGTACGGCTAACGGCAGGAAGTGATACATTATGTTCGGGTAATCCACATCATCATTCGACCGAATAAATCCGCCACCTTCAAAATGGCTGCTGGCAGCAGGGCCTTTCCGTCCAAGTATCCACTGTAAGCCAATCCAAGGCATTTTTAGCTTGTTTAAGCTAGGCTGCTCAGAAATAGGAAGTGGACAGGAATGTTGAATATAGGCCTCGAGATGGTCTTGCAAATTTTCTCCGACTCCCGGAAGATCCACTACAGGGTCGATTCCTACTGAACGGAGGTGTTCTGCGTCACCAATACCGGAAAGCTGAAGCAATTGCGGGGTATTAATCGCCCCTCCTGCAAGAATGACTTCCCCTGCAGATACAACATGTTCTTTCTTATGCCGTCTGAAGGTGATACCAGTCGCCTTTTTGCCAGACATGTTTACGCCGGTGACAAACGCCTGCGTCAGAACAGTCAGGTTTTCCCGTTTCATGGCCGGACGCAAATAGGCACGGGAAGCGGATACGCGCCTCCCATTATAGATATGCCTGTCGAAAGGTCCGAACCCTTCTTGCTGATAACTGTTGACATCCGACGTTCTTGGATAGCCAGCTTGTTCCGCAGCTTCAAAAAAAGCACCGAATAATGGATTCACAGCTGGTCCGCGGGTTAATGTAATCGGTCCGTCATGACCACGAAGATCATCATTTGGAGAGTCCACCGCATTTTCCAGGCGTTTGAAGTACGGCAGACAATGCGCAAAGTCCCAATTTTCCATCCCTGGATCCGCCCCCCAACGTTCATAATCCATTGGGTTGCCACGTTGATAGATCATACCATTAATCGAGCTCGAACCGCCCAGCACCTTCCCTCTGGCGTGAGCGACACGGCGCCCATCCATATACGGTTCAGGGTCTGTTTTATAAATCCAGTCATACAAGGGGTTCCCTGATGGAAACATCAAGGCGGCTGGCATCTGGATAAACAGATCCCATGGATAATCACTTCGTCCGGCTTCTAAAACAAGAACACTTTTTGAACCATCCGCACTCAATCGGTTTCCCAGAATAGATCCCGCACTGCCACTTCCCACAATGATATAGTCGTAAGATTGATTCATTTTTATTTGCCTCCTTCAACATTACTTATCAGCATTAAGTAAAAAACTGCTGAATAATCATCCGTTATTATTGGATGTACGTGCTATACCTTATTTAGCCAAACCAATTCATTGGTTCCGGCTTGAGATTTTGATAAATATGTTTCGTTTCGGTGTATTCCTCCAAACCCGCTTTACCGAGTTCGCGGCCGATACCAGACTGTTTATAACCGCCCCACGGTGCCTGTGGGAAATAAAAATTCACCTCATTAATCCAAACCGTACCCATTCGCATTTTCCTCACGCAGCGTTCAGCTTTGGCAATGTCATTGGTGAAAACACCACCAGAGAGGCCGTAAATGGAGTCATTCGCCAGTTTTACCGCTTCATCTTCACTGGAAAACGTTTCGACGGTGATGACCGGGCCAAATCCTTCTGCTTGCACCACATCCATATCGGTAGTGCAGTTGGTCAATACAGTCGGCAGATAGAAAAATCCGTCTTTCAATTCTGGATCATCAGGGCGCTCACCGCCTACAGCGACGGTTGCCCCTTCTTTTCGGCCTGTTTCCACGTAACGGGTCACTTTGTTTAAATGTTCCGCTGAGATTAAAGGTCCCATTTGGGTTGTTGCATCAAATCCGCTTCCAAGCTTAATCTTGCGGACGCGCTCCACCAGTTCTGTTACGAACGCATCATGAATGCTTTCTTCCACAATCAGCCGTGTACCTGCTGAACAGACTTGGCCAGCATGAAAGAAAACGGCATTCATTGCCTGATCGACAGCGGTCTCGAAATCGGCGTCCGTGAATACAATATTGGGATTTTTGCCACCGAGTTCGAGGGCGATGTTTTTCATATTAGAACTGGCAGCCTGCATAATACGTTTGCCTGTTTCAATACCGCCTGTAAACGAAATCAGATCAACATCCTGATTAGCAGAAAGTTCAGCACCTACCGTATTTCCCGGACCGAGCACTAAATTGACAACACCGCGGGGAACACCTGCCTCTTCCATTAATTCGAATACTTTAACCGTTGAAAGCGGCGTAATTTCACTCGGTTTCATGATGAGCGTATTCCCGGCAACAAGCGCTGGAGCTAATTTCCATGACGCCTGCAGGAGCGGATAGTTCCATGGTGTAATTTGACCGCAGACACCAACAGGCTCACGAACAACCCTGCTTGTGGCATTGGCAATCGGCGGATCCAGCGTCTCACCACCATCTTTATCCGCTAATTCCGCGTAATAACGGAAAACAGCTGTAATATCATCCATATCGCCACGGCTTTCTTCCAGCGTTTTCCCCGTGTCAAGCGATTCGAGCTCCGCTAATTCCGCTTTGTCCCGCTGGATTAAATCAGCGATTGCATGAACGATTTTGCCCCGATCGGCTGCAGGTGTCAGCGGCCATGGTCCATGGTCAAATGCATGACGTGCTGCATCTATAGCTTCTTGCATATCTTCTACCTGTCCTTCGGCTGCTTTGGCAATGACAGCTTGATTATAGGGATTGATGATGTCTCGGGTCTGTCCGCTCCGGGCCTCAACCCATTCTCCATTGATAAACATTTTACTTCTATGCAATGGTCATTTCTCCTTTATGTTTATTATGTTAAATACGTTTTAAATAAACTTAACAAAATTAATTTAGCATGCTTTTTAAAATTTGTAAACCCATTGACATTATCGCCTTATACGTTATAGTACAACTATATATTAAGTTTATATGAAACGTATTTAATTTTTTAAAATAAAATAATTATTGAAGAAAGTAGGTTATCCATATGGAACACAATCCTGAATCGAATCAGGCGTCTGCCGCGGAAAAAATTAACCAGGCCGAAGACAAGATGATCAATACCATTGCCGAAACCATGGATCTTTATGGGGTGACACCCTCAGTCGGGCGTTTATATGCTACATTATATTTCCAGCATGAACCGATGACCCTGGATGGAATGAAAGATAAACTCGGGATGAGCAAACCAAGTATGAGTACCTCCGTACGGAAACTCCAAGACATCGACATTGTTCAGAAAGTATGGCAAAAAGGCACAAGGAAGGATTTTTTTGTTGCCGAGAAGGATTATTTTCAATACTTTAAGAAATTTTTCTGCAAAAAATGGGAACGTGAAACCAACATGTTTCTCGGCAGCATTGATTACGCACAAAAACAGTTGGCTGAAGTTTTGGACCAACCTGAGATTGAGGAGCATCTGCAACAAAAAGCACAATTAGATTACGATCAATTGGAAGAAGCCAGAAAATATTATCATTGGCTGCAGCGACTAATCCGATCCATTGAGTCAAATGAAATCTATGACTACCTTCCCAAAGAAAAACCAGAAGACATATAAAAGCTCCCTCATCCTAACTTTTTATCATGGTCAAGCCCCGGTACAAATCATGCTTGGATCGCATTTCTATCTGTCCATAAAATGATTTCGAGGGGCTTGACATATAATTTGCTTTTGTTAGGATACAACTATGTTAATTTTGTTAAATATATTCTAAACAAAGTTAACATAGGAGGTGAGATTTATGACGTACGGATGACACAAACAGGGTTATCGGCAGCATGATGTTACCGCAGATGGATAATTCTATTACATTTAGAAGGGTGAATACATACGATGAACTTTTATAAAAAAGGTACTTTTATTCTATTACTAAGTTTGATCATGTTACTGGCAGCATGCAGTAATTCTGGTGAATCAAGCGATGCTAACGCAGACGGAAATAATGCAGATACGGACAATGACGATCCCATCACCATTGGACAGATTAATTGGCCGGAAAATATTGCAGTGACGAACATGTGGAAAGTTATCCTGGAAGATGAGGGTTATGATGTCGAATTAACCCTTGCTGATATGGGAGTGCAGATGGCTTCTATTGCTGATGGCAGCCTGGATGTTTCGCCAGAAGTTTGGTTACCCGTACAAGACAAATCGTATTATGAAGAATATAAAGACCAAGCTAACTTTGCAGAGGAACCTTGGTACGATAACGGTGTTGTTGGATTAGCAGTTCCGGAGTATATGGATGACATCAATAGCATTGAAGATTTGAATGAGAACAAAGATAAATTTAACGGCGAGATTATAGGGTTTGAACCCGGAGCAGGAACAATGGAAGTCACACATGATGTGATCGATGACTATGATCTTGATTTAGAACTAGTCGAGAGTAGTGAAGCAGCCATGATTCAATCCATCCGCCATGCAGTGGACAACGAAGAACCAATTGTGGCCCCATTATGGCAACCGCACTTTATATTTGCCGAAGTCGATATGAAGTTTCTAGAAGATCCACAAAAAACATATGGAGAAACGGAAGAAATATTTATGGCCACCCGTGAAGGATTTGAATCCGACTATGAAGATGTCTATAAATGGATGACCAACTGGGAATTAACGGATGAAGAACTAGGAGACTTAATGGTTTACGTACAGGAAGACACAGAAAACCCCATTGAAGGTGCAAAAAAATGGGTGGAAGAGAATCAGGACGTCATTAACGAGTGGAAGGAATAACGAGCACCTGTCAGGAGACAGTGATCGTCTGCCCTTTCTCCTCTCTTTCATGATGAAGCAGACAGATAACCTTTTTTGGGAATCTGTTTGCTAAATAATTGCAGCAAAATGGGAAAAAATTAGCCCCTTCTATTCACGATAGAGGGGGCTTTTATATGAATACACGAGGCCGGGACAAAACACTTTTGATGAAAGGAAAACTCTATCAGCGCTACTACTTCTAGCAAAGCATAGACGCCTTAATTTGATAAATCAAGATTTAACATTGTTATCTTCCAGAGCAAGGTAATGTGAACTAGATTTCTGTACCTCTTCCAGTAGCTGGGTATTTTCTGCCAAGGACTCATCAAAAGAAGGTATCATTTCTTTTATTTTCGGCTTCCATGTTTCCATATATTCTGGGAAATTCCCACGTAAGACGTCTAACATAATAGACACAGAAGTAGAAGCACCCGGCGATTCACCTAATAATGCCACGATAGAATTATCCCCAGATTGAATAATTTCAGTGCCAAATTGGATATATCCTCGGCCTGAATGATCCGTGTCTTTAATTATCTGGACACGCTTTCCAGCAACTACAAGATCCCAATCTTTGTCACTAGCTTCGGGGATAAATTCTCGTAACTCTTGCATCCGATCCTTTTTTTGCATTAGCATCTGTTGAATGGAATATTTGACCAAAGGGATATTCTTCATACCCGCAGCCATCATCGTTAACACGTTATTTGGATTAATGGAATTTAAAAAGTCTAAATTAGAACCATTCTTCAAAAACTTAGGTCCTATCGCAGCAAACGGTCCAAATAATAGGCTGTCCTTACCCCCATGATATCGTCTATCAAGGTGTGGCACTGTCATCGGTGGCGTGCCAGGCGGCTCTTTTCCATACACTTTCGCTTCATGTTGTTTGACTACTTCTGGATTGCTACAAACCAAAAATGCACCACTGATTGGAAAGCCACCAATCTGTTTGCTTTCAGGAATCTTTGTTTTTTGTAATAGTGGAATTGCGTTTCCACCAGCTCCAATAAAGACAAAATCTGCTATATGAGATTCAAGCGTATTGTCTTTAAAATTACGAACGCTTACTTCCCATTTACCGTCATGTAGACGATGAAATTCAGTAACAGTTGAATTGTAATGGATTTCTATATTATCGCACTTTTCTAAATTATTCGCTAGTTTCCGAGTAAGCTCACCAAAATTGACATCGGTTCCCGAATCCACTTTTGTTCCTGCAATAGGAGCTTCTGACGTGCGTCCCTCCGTCACTAAGGGAATCCACTTTTCTAATTCCCCGGGGGAATCCGAAAATTCCATTTCCTTAAACATTGGAAGATGGGATAAAGCTTCAAATCGCCTGCGTAAAAAATCGACGTTCTCTTCCCCCTGGACAAAACTTATATGAGGTAATGGACGGATGAATTCTTGAGGGTTTTGAATTCCCTCACTCTTTACTAAATAAGACCAAAATTGCTTAGAAACTTCGAATTGCTCATTTATCTCTACTGCTTTACTAGTATCAATCGAGCCGTCTTCTTTTTCAACTGTATAATTTAACTCACATAACGCTGCATGTCCAGTTCCAGCATTATTCCATTCATTTGTGCTTTCCTTGCCTGCACCGTCCAGCTTTTCAAACAGTTTAATATTCCAATTTGGTTCTAATTTTTGTAAAAATGTTCCTAAGGTAGTACTCATAATACCAGCACCTATGAGAATAACATCCTTTTTTTTCTTCTCATTCATTGTCTTGCTCCTTTCTGTGTTTTCATCATCTCTTAACTATTTGGCCCCTTTGAATGCCAACGTATTGCCCCGGTGTCATACTGTCCCATCCTCACTTCTATTGTTGTTCTAGATGTTTAAACAGTCGGCTCTCCACAACAGCCAGATGATCATACATATACTTCTCCGCCTGGTCAGACTGGCCAGCCTTAATAGCTTCATAGATTAATTGATGTTCCGTAAAGAGTTTATCCGATCTTCCCTCGGAATACAGTAATAAACGACGTGTTTCCCGAATTGTCTCTGCCATGATTTCCGATACACTTCCCATCAGATAAATCAACATCTGATTATGGGTGGACTTGGCAATCGCCAGGTGGAAATCAAGATCAGCCTTTTCTGCTAATTCTTCATTTCCTTTCGTATCTTTCATCTCTATCAGCGACTTTTCAATCTCGAGCAAATCTTCCTCCTGGTGATTCCAAGCAGCAAGGCCAGCTGTTCCCACTTCAAGTATTTTACGAACCTGGTAAAGTTCCTTCACATCTTCCAGCTTCATTAGAAAGGCGGAGGTTACCGGCAACGTGAATTTTGAGGGATCAAATTCTTTCACATATGTGCCCTCTCCCTGCCGCATTTCCACAAGTCCCATGGTCCGAAGTCCACTGAGCGCCTCCCTAATTGCCGAACGGCCGACATCGAAGTTCTTCGCCAGCTGTTCCACGGACTCCAGCTTGTCCCCTGGACCTAAGTTTCCGGCCTTAATCATATCAATCAAAGAATCGGCAACTTCTTCATAAATTTTTTTCGTTCGGATATGTTTATAGTCCATGCTTTTCATCTCCTCGTCATTAGAACCCATTTTACTGGAAATAGTAAGGGTTGAAAAGATGAACCACCAAGCATTAGCTTATTCTTAAAGAAGATTCATCAGAATGAAGCCGCCTATCCCGGCAAGTACTCCATAAAGCAAAGCAGGCCCGAGTGTTTTCCGGATCACATTTCCTTCTTCACCCTCAATCCCAACAACAGCACTTGCTGCCACGACGTTATGGATACAAATCATGTTTCCCGCTCCGGCTCCGACAAGCTGGGCAGCCAGTACGATGTTCACATTCATCCCCGTCGCCTCTGCAATATTATACTGTACCGGAGAGAAGGTAAGCGTGGAAACTGTGGCACTGCCGGTGATGAACGATCCCAATTCACCTAGAAACGGTGCAACGAAAATCCACATCGGACCAAACGCGCTTGCCATCCCTTGCGCAATATACTCCGGCATACTCATCAGGTCATTCATATTCAGCCCGGAATTACTGAACACATGTACCATGGCAAGTGTTACCGACAATGTGATACCAGTTATTTTTATGGTGGACAGGGATTGCTTCGCCGCATTTCCAAAGTTTGCAAAAGACTTACGCTGGATCAGTACAGCTAGTATGGCAGTAACCACAAGAATCGTCCCGGGCGAATATAATAGCTCCCAGTCTGAAGTAATCCCTTCCACTCCCAGAATATCCGACCATGTTAAATCAATCGCCGTCTGCGTGAATTCCTGCAACCATGGTACAATTCTTGTTAGAAGCAGCAAGGCCACAACGATCAGATACGGGGACCATGCGTTAAGCAAACTCATTTCCGATTTATCCTTATTCACCTCAAAGCCTTCCTGCATCGCATCCGTCCAAATCGCTTTTGGCATGAGCCATCCGTTCTTCGCCGTCCATGTCGCTACAGCCAGACCAGTAAGTGAACCAAGAATAGCTACGAATTCCGGTCCGAACAGATACGCATAGAGTAAGGCGGAACCCGTGTAGGTGATCCCGATCAATAAGGTCCAGGGCAGCATAGCAAATGCATTTTTGATTCCATTTCCCTTGCCAAAAAATAACGTCAGAACCAGCATCAGGATAAAGGGAATGAACGTCCCGCCAAACAAATCAATTAATGTTACGGTAACGCCGACTTCATGGAACAAAGCCGTATCCGCCCCCGGCAAGGTACTCAAACCTACCAGCACCGGCGTTCCTACCGCCCCAAAGGCAACGGCAGCACTGTCGGCAATCAACGCCGTAGCGACAGCAGCTAGTGGCTTGAAGCCAAGGGCCAGCATGAGTGGTGCCGTAACCATCGCTGGAGTTCCAAATCCTGCAGCCCCCTCGATCAATGAACCGAACAAGAAGGCTACAATAATCACCTGTACCCTCATGTCCTGTGATATACTTTGAAATCCTTGATTAATACGATCCACTGCCCCTGTGTTTCTAAGTGTATTCAATAACACCAGTGCCCCAAACAAGATTAATAGAATCGTTAACGTCTTATGTACGCCCTGAAATATCGAGGAGACCACTACTTGACCTTCCATCCCCCATACTGTAATCGCCAGTAAAATAACAACAATAGAACTTATGGACATCCCCTTAATCGCTGGCATCCGTAATAATACAAGTAAGATAAAGGGAACAATAACAGCACTAAGTGCAACCAACATCAACATCGAATCGCCCCTTTTCGTCTTTTGCGATCATTTTCTCTCATCCCTTCAAACAATCCAACCACTTAGTAATAAGGTCATCAGATGACCTTATTACATATATTAACCGCTTCCATTTTCAATTGCAACCCCTTTCTTATAATTCTATTAAATAAATTAGGGATTAGAGTTCACAACATCAATGTAAGCTAACCAATTTCCAATATCTTAGTCATTGAATTCATTTTAATCTTATATGGTTTAGGGACCAAAGACGATCAAAATGGTAGGTATGAAATGTGATAATCTATCTTTGAAGCAACTAGTTGTTAATCCCCCGTGACAATCTGCCACGGGGGTGTTTTATTAATTACTAAAATTTTATTGCCGTTGTTCAATCAGATAATTAGCACCAGCTTTTAGAGCATTGTAGGCCTTGTCTGAAATCAGATTTTCTTTTTTCTGATGGTTAAGTAATAGTTTAAAGCCCTCTAAGTGCTTAATAACTTTTTCGTATAATTCTTTTTCTTCGTATGTGTTCACGGCAACCAAATGGACACTTAAGGAACGAGCAGTCTGACCGTCTGCAAATTCCCCTGTTTCTTTATAGCTCTCAACAAGGTTCATCATATCTGCTACACTTTCAATCTCTTCCTCTGGGTCCTCCTCTGACTCCGAAGAAAAGATGCTATTTGCTAAGAAACGATAACTGTGTTCAGTATGGGCTCTAAAGGCAAGGTCATTGGCAAAAAGCGTAATGGTCGTGTCTTCAAGTTTTTGCGTAAAAGCAAGTGTTTGACCTTGCGCAGCCTCATGACCAGGCCACCAGCCGGCAACATAGAAATCATCACTATCATGGAAGGTTGCTAATACTTCTGCATCTTCAGGAACAGAAGTAATCCATGCCCCTGAGGTTGAGTAAAGAAGCTCATCCTCCTCATAACCGGAAGTCAGCAAGTGATCATTGACTTTTGCTTTAAACAGTCCTTCATGACCATTTCTTGTGTTATCAAAGTTAAATCCTGGAAGCTCCCCGCTGTCCTCTACGGCACTAAGTGCGTTCACTCCAATACCGACAAATGACTTTCCGGACAGGCTATCTGGATCAAAGTTTTCTCCGTCACTTATAATGACGTCTGCATCAGCTTGCTCGACAAGTTCAAACCCAAGATCCCTTAAGGAAAACGCCAATTGAGATGATCCGTCTACCGCAACTTTCGGCTGTTCCAATGTTTCTGTTTCCAAATGCTGTGTAGTACCTGCAGGTTTGGATTCAAAATAGTAGTTATCTTTATATTGCTGCAGATCTTCTGTACTGACAATAAAATCTCCCTTATTTATGCCAGCTTTTGTTTCGATCGCTTTTTCTACTGCTATTCCATTTTGCAGAAGCTCATTTACTAGTTTGATCGTGTCATTGTTGGAGTTTTTCAACACCTGTTTTGGCGAATTTCCAATCACTTCACCTGTAGGCATTGCCACACTTTCGATTTCAGCAGTATTTGCAAATACTCCTGGCTCACGAATTTCATGTATGTCAAATCCACGCAGTGCCGGGAAGTTTACGACCACCGGATCATACATGGAATTCCAGTCGGATACATTTTCGCCTTCATAAAGCATGGCATTTGCCAGCCCGCGTTTTGCCTGATTCATCGGTACGACAAATGTTCCTTCTGGATACATTGTCCCATTTACATTCGTATTGCTTATTAATTCTTCAACCTTCACACCATTACGAAGCAGATAATCTACCATTTTGTATGCTTCAAGGTTATTTTTTTGATTCTTATCATCTGTCGGAATCACATAGTAGTCCGGGAAGAAATTATCATAGTCTCCCCTTTGCCGCCCAATCGATTCACCTTCTGCATTCACAAAATACTCATCCACTGCCCGGTTATCTTCTCCATTCACACCTCGTTTAAAGGTTTCGAGCTGATCCTTATATAATTCATCCTTGTTTTCTGTTACGTAAAGGGTTGACCCCAAGCCTGCCCCAACCATTGCATCGTAACCATCCTGGCCTAAAGATGGAACTTCAACGGTGTGACCCAACGATCCATGCAGCATGGCAAACGTGGCCGTATAGGCTGGAGTCATATCGTCCCAGCCATCTTCCCAATCAAGTGCCGGAATAAAATAAGAATCAAAATCCGAGTTTCCAACACCAGATTGTCCCATGCTATGAGCCTGTTCAATCATATTGTCGTAAAGCAAATCATACTCATAGTTCGGATTATGCGGAGGTGTCGTTGGCTCTATCAAAAATCCGTCAACATAACCATGCATATCAACAAACGATAGTGGTGTCCATTCTGCAATCGCCTGATTCACTTGCTGTGTTTCAACCTGTGTTTGATAATGGTTGTCACGATTTAAATCAAAACCATTTGCATTCGCTCTGGTATTTGCGACTCTACCATCAGGATTGCTGGTAAACATGTATAAGAAAATCACATCATCCAGAACCTCATCCATATCCAACGTTTCAGTTCTTTCTTCACCTTCTTTATCCACATTGAATGTTATCTCATCCTCAAGTGCAAACTTCTCTAATAATTCAACCTGAGCATCGACACCTTCCACTTCATCAGGATGAATATTGTTAAACCAAATCGGAACTTGATAATCACCGATTGTTTCATTTTCAATTTCCTCTATTAAACTCTTCGGATCTTCCAACGCTTGAGGCAGCGTTTCGTTTAAATACTGATCTACTGCATTCTCATCTTCCGCCATGATCACAAAATGAAGGTCACGTCCTTCTACTGTCTCACCCAGGCTTTGGTACTCAAGGTAACGATCATTCGCTGCATCTGCTTCTTCAAATACTTGATCAATTGCTGGCTTTATTTGATCATAAAATAAAAATTCGTCATATACATTAAGCTCGACATCAGCCGCAGCCTTTTCCCCATTATCCGGGTTGACGACCGCTAATTCATAATCACCTATAAACTGTTGGTACTGCGTTCGAATGGTACGATTTGACAAATTTGTTCTATCATAGGGAAGACCAAACTCTATCGTAGCTTCTACCTCGGTGGTATCATTGACAAAGGCAGGCCCGTCTATGACGTTAATAAATTGCTCTCCATCGTAGTTGCTGCCACCGCTCCATTTCCTCCATTCAGAAAGACTTTTTCCGCCAAACTCAAATTCCAGCTCATCCAGGTCCACCTCTCCACCTAAATCAGCCTGAACTTCCACTGTTCGTGTTTCAGTTAGGGAAAAAGTTGATCTACTTACTTCCAGTTCCGTTGCTTCATCAGCTTCTACTTCACTAGCTTCTACTTTGTCATTTTCAATCACACTTAGTGAAGCAGGGAATACCAACGTTAGTACAAATAATATCATTAACCATACTCTAAATAGTTTTTTCATAGATTCATCCTACCTCCATGTATTTAGTTTGTTTTGCATATTCCTTTACTACCTATTTCACATTTGTAAGTTGAATTAAAAGAGTTCCTAACACAAGAAGTTGACATTTTTACAATCTTAACTTTGTTGCAATATATCTTGATAAGTTTATTATTTTCACGATTTTAACACCTCCTTTTATTAAGTAATTCTATATTTGTGATGAGCTAAATAAAATAGCTGCTAACATCCAAAGTTTGATATTTTACTAAATTTGTAAAAATTATTTTTCAGGCACTATATAATCTATCAAGCTATCTATAATTTTTATGCTAATTACACATTTCTTGGTAGTTCTGGATTTATTAATTTAAAGTAATTACATATGACGAAAATTTTAGCAGTTAATGTAATATTATGCAAATTAATTTTGCGTCTTTTCTTTTATTTATCAATATTAAACTATCAACTTTCTTCATTAGGTATTTTTGTATATATGATAAGCTAAATAAAATAGCTGCTAACACAATAAGTTTTAATAAAGTTACCTCATAAACCATTTTGAGCGGGTGATTCATAGGGCTAAAGAAAGAAGTAAATAATGAGTGTTGTGGACAGATTGAGTCAGCTGTACGGAGTTTTAAGCCACCGTTTGCGGAGAATGGAGCCAGTGAATGCGGAGAGAGAACCACTTGGTTTTTAAAAGGCGAAATAATAACGAGCCATTGGAATAGCGCATTCCAATGGCTCGCTTTTTTATAATTTCAAGAACCCAACGGACGAGTTCATCAAAGTCTAAATCCTCTTTCTCGGTGTATATACATGGTGGTAATAGTTTATCTACTATCTCCATCATTACAACATTGTGCTGAAAATTGCGTACAGAAAATAGTTGAACGCTTCTTCTAAGAAGTAAAATCATTCTTTCAAATTACTCCACTTCCCGCAATATCCTGCCTGGATCCAGATGACTGATATTACTTCCAGTTTTCCCATCAATCAATAATTCGGAAATAATTTTTCCTATTACAGGTGAGAGCTTAAATCCATGCCCGGAGAAACCACTCCCTACAATTACATTTTTCCAGCCTGGCAATTCACCCAGTAATGCATGACCATCGGGAGTATACGCATCCATATAAGCATTTGCCCTTACAGGATCAGGTAATAGAGCGGGCAACAAAGCATCCACGGATTCACTTATTCTTTCCAGCTCTTCCGGGTAAACATCCCTATACAATTCTGCAGGGTCTTCTATAGCCAACGGATCCTTTGTATAAGAAGCCTTCACCATTGACCCATCCAGCGTAGGAGCTCCTGTAAGCCTAAAATTTCCACGCATTCTGGCAAAGATAGGCAGCTTATCTACTCCTGTATTGGTAAGATCCTTTGGTGCAAACCAGGTTAATAACAACCTTCTTGGAATTAATTGTTCTTTTAATTCCGGCATCAGCTTCGATGTCCATGCACCAGTAGAAATCAGCACTTTTCCGACTTTATAGTTTTTCCCATCGGCAGTAATACTCACCCCATCACTTTCAGGAGTAATACTCTCTACCTTCGTATACCTTTTAATTTCAGCACCTTGTTTCATTGCCAAAAGGGATGCGGATACTACCGCCAGCTCCGGACGGATAAATCCCGCGTCTTTATCAAGGACTGCCAGATCGTCATCATACAATTTAAACTGTGGATATCGATTTCTGGCCTGATCTCCTTCCAGGATCTCGTGATCTAGGTCAAAGTCGGAAATACTTTTTAAAATTGTTTTTATTGCAGGAGATTCTGCTTCTCCGATCATTAGGCCGCCATTTAAAGTTAAGAGTGAATTTCCGCTTTCTTTCTCCAATTGTCTCCATAATTCTTTTGCATCCTGGAGGAGAGGCACATACTCTGGACCTTCCATGTAAGCAGTTCGGAAAAGACGGGATTCTCCCCCTGCTGCCGTACGATCATTACCGATCCCAAATTGTTCAAATCCTAACACTGACACGCCTTTTTTAGCAAGTTGCCATGCCGCCATGCTACCCATGGTACCGACTCCAATGATTCCAACCTCCGCGTCCATTTTGAATCCTCCCTAGTAAAGTTAAATTTCATTTTCAGAAATTACTTTTATTATGTGATACGGAACATATAAATTATTATAGATTATTCTTATAAAATTATATGTTCAGAAATTTGATCTTACAGTTACAGACCTGCAACCTTTTTTTCCATATTACTTTTATTTTTAAATATGAAGCTGACTAGAATAAAACCGACCAAAGAAGCAACGACACCGTAAACAGCATATGGTATGGCTGTATCTATGATTTGAGCAACTGCTGCGCCAATCACCCCTAAAAAGATACCTCCCATTGCTCCTTTTTTTGAAAGGAAGTTCGTACGGCGAAGCGCAATACCCAAAAATATCGGCACAAGCAATCCTGCTGCAGAATAAGCGTAGGTTGCTTGCAACCATCCCAATGCCTGGGGATAATACAATGATAAAACAATTGCCAGAATAACGATTAAAACGGAAAGGCCTCTTGAAGCTTTAACAAGATCCCGATCCTTTACTTCCGGATTAATATACGATTTATAAATATCATTTGTAATATTTACTACTACAGATTGTACAGCACTACTTACCGTAGACATGATAGTAGCAATAATAAATGCTGAGTAGATTGCCAGAAACCATGTTGGAATCTGAGTTAGAAACCAGCCTGCAGCAAGCTCAGAATTTTCAAGTCCCGCGTTTTGTGACAATATGGATATCCCCATGAAGGACGCCCATACGCCAGAGAATACCCCGGCAATTGCTGCAATGATGAACCCCTGTTTTGCAGTTTTTGCATCCTTTGCGGCATAAATTCGCTGGTAGGACATTTGATTGGTAAGCGCCCCCGGAAAAATGGCAAATATCCAAAGTACCACAGTTGTCGTACCTATAGCACCCATGCCTTCAGGAAAAGCTACGAAATTTTCAGGAACATTTGACACAATGTTCGACCAGCCACCTGCCATATTTAACATGTAAAATCCGCTTGCAACCGCAAGAATCAACATAAAACAGCCGAAAACAAAATCGGTCCATGCTACGGAAGATAACCCTCCTGGTAAAACAAACAATAAACTTATTGCAGCAAAAATAATAACAAGAAGGGTGAAAGAAAGACCGGTTATTTCTGTAAATAGATTTCCAAACGCCACCAACTGAGTACACAGCCACCCAAAAGGAACCACGATAGCCAATACAGTAACGGCGCTCATCATTATTTTGTGTTCCCCATATAACTTCCTAAAAATATCAGGTAACGTGGAAAAATTTTGCTTCTTTAGCCAGCCGGCAAGCATTACGAGTAGAATAATACCAAAAGAGTAAAGCAGGTTATACGTAATGGCTGATAAACCTCCGTCATACCCTATACCGATGTGGGCAACAAGCACCCCTCCTCCCATACCGGTAGCAAATTGGCTCCCTGCAACAACATACATCGGCAGAGACCTGCCACCCACATTCCAGTTTTCAATGCCTTTCTGCCTTCTTCCAACAAAAAAAGAAATTGCTACTCCAATACCTAAAACACCGATTGAGCTTAACACTATCGCCATTGTGGGGTCCATTATTTTCCTCCTTCATTTTTTCTGATATTCTATTATTAAATAAATATGAGCCGTTTATCTACGCTGCACTTCTTCAAATCTTTCCAAACTGTAACGTGAAAGATCAATGGAAGTTTCCCCTTCTGTCAATAATTCCGTCATCAACGTTCCGACTAGCGGTGATAACGTAATACCACTATGCATTGCTGTTACATAGGCACCTTCCATCTTGGGGATTTCGCCAATAATTGGGAGTCCATCCTCAGGCATCACCCGAATACCTGAAAAACAACGGACAACATTTGCCTTGGAAAGCGCTGGAACAAAATCAATTGCCATTCTCGCCGTTTGCTGAATCACATCCAAAGTGGATCTTCTGTCATAGCCCACCTCCTCTTTGGAATAGCCGATTAAGACTTCCCCATTATCTGCCTGGCGAACTCCGCCAATGGTATATTGAAGAAACGGTTGGAGAGGTTCTGTTACGAGAATTTGTCCTCGAACCTGCCTAACCGGGATATCTACACCGAACATTTTTCCCAGTTCCTTTGACCATGCTCCTCCTGCGAGAACTACTTTTTTAGCTCGAAAGCTTCCTTTCGATGTTTTCAAGTGGAAAATATCACCATATTTTTCAATATCATTAACCTGATTGTAGAAAGAACACTGCACGCCATTTTTCCTAGCAGCTTTCACATACAATTCAACAAGTCTGAATGGATTTACATTCCCATCTATTTTGCTGAAAGTTGCTCCAGCTACATTCGGTGAGAGGTTTGGCTCTTTCTCCAGCACATCGTCCCGACTTAATACATCAATTTCAATCCCGACTTCCGCCTGTTGCTCGGCTAGTCTCAATGCAGATTCTCTTTCTGCTTCGTTGAAAAAAGGAGCGATCCCACCTGTTCTCTTATATTCCACATCCCCGATTTTCTTCTCAAGAAAGGGATATAGCTCTGCACTGTACATGCTCAATTCTCCATACCAGGAAGGAACCTTACTATGGACCCAAACCCAAGCCTGTGTGGAACCTGATGTTCCGGATAAAGGAAAGCCTTTATCTATAAGAAGAATTTCATGTTTTTTACTCTCTGAAAGATGGTAGGCAATACTGCTTCCAACTACTCCGCTACCAACTACAATGACATCAAATACGTTATCCATTATGTGAATCACCATCTTCTACTGACTCACCAAATACCGATGCGACACTGCCGCCTCCACTATCATCCGCAAGCGCATTCATTCTCGTCAGTTTTAAAGGCATTCGCATCCTAGATGGTCGTATTTTCTCCAAGGGCTTTTCAGTATACTTGGAGATAATTTCTCTCACAGGATGGAGGCATATTTTTGATTGGCAAGGTCCCATCCCGCATCTGGTGAGACGTTTGATATCGTCAAATGATTCCGCTCCGCTTTTAATAGCCGTCTCTATTTCATCGATATTGATTTCTTCACAACGACAGACGATCGTCGATTTATCCATTATGCAGCCCTCCTTTAACCATGCTGAAATCCTCAGGTAAACCCATTTCGACCTTTCCATAAAAACGTTCCATTAATTCGGACCGTGCCTGGAACGTCTTTTCATTTGCTTCCCTCTCCAGCTCAGAGAATTGTTTCCATAACTTTTTCTTCTGGACCTCAGCTTCCTTTTGTTCAATGAATCCGAGTTCTTCCAAAGCGCCAACTGCAGCAATTTCCCCAGTTAAAAGAATTGGTCCGATGGAAGTAATTCCTGCAGCATTTCCCGCAATATAACAGGAAGGGTTACTTGTTTGGAAATTTGCATTATATTCCGGCAACCACCCGCCAAGCTCTTTATGATAAACAAGATTACAATTCAGAATTTCAAAAGGTTCAATGATTGGCGTGAATCCATTTGAAACACAAATGAGATCAGCATCAACTTCCTGTAACCAGTCCGGAGTCCTAATTACAACCTGTTCCACTTCTCCCTTACCGGTTACTGATTCAATCAGGCTATTCAAATAAACAGGTACATCTTTCACATCCCTCCTCCGTTCACTATTTGAACTGAGGATATGCTCTTTTTCTTCCACAATAGCCTTTATTGTTACCCCACATGCTTGAAGCTGTCTTGTCACTTCGAGAGAAAAATCATCCGAGCCAATCATAATTGCATGTTTACCAGGAAGTACTCTTTCTCTATTAATTAGTATTTGAGCCGCCCCTGCTGTCATCACCCCAGGCATTGTCCAGCCTGGAAATACTTTTGCTTCCTCTGCAGCTCCGGGAGCAATAATATTTTTGTGTGATTGGATTTCAAACGTCTTTTCTCCATCGGTGACACCAATATTCTCATTCAAGTAAGAGCCAATCATCGTATGTTTTT
The DNA here is from genome assembly GCF_021560035.1 of Virgibacillus sp. NKC19-16. Lineage (NCBI taxonomy): Bacteria > Bacillati > Bacillota > Bacilli > Caryophanales > Bacillaceae > Virgibacillus > Virgibacillus salidurans. The sequence continues at coordinate 3,030,818 of NZ_CP074373.1, forward strand.
TCAGGACCTTTACCTTTGATGCTTCCAATTGTTTAATTAGATCATCACCTAAAGCAGTACCGCGATCTTTTTCAACGTTTCTCGGCAGTCGGGTAAAACGCTGTGACTGTTGCCTTAACTGACCACCCAATGAAAAAGACTCATCAACCAATATCACCCTGGCTCCTGCCTTGTCAGCAGTTATTGCCGCATTCATCCCTGCAGGACCGGCGCCTACAATTAATAAATCAGTTTCCATTGCTTTCACCTCTCACATCCGGATCGCTATCATTGGAATACACTTCCATCCCTTCTTCTACCAGGGTATTGCAGCTAAGTACATGATCGAGCCCGTTTATCGTCATGAAGCAACTGGTACATCTCCCATTGGCACAATACAGTCCTCTTGCTTTAAACAATTTTCTGCTTACTCCCAGTTTGCGGATGCTGTTTGCCATCAGAGCAGCTGCGACAGTTTGCCCTTTTTTCGCTTTCAATTGTTGGCTATTAAAATAAAAAGTAACTTCTTTATTAAACTTTTTATCCAGTGCCGGATGTTCGCTTATTTGCATATGCAGCCTCCTAATGATGATTAATTTGGACCGGAATATAATATTATAATGTTATAATATTATATTCCGTTTAAAACCTTTAAAGGTTGAGTTCTAGAAAGTATTTTGCATTTTTAAATACAGTCATAAACTGTGAATATTCAATCACATGTTCTTCATTCACTGTTGTAAACCTGTCTAATACGAGCATCTGAGCTCCTATAGAGATATTTAAGAGAGAAGCTTCCTGCTGTCCAGCTGCTTTGGTTGAGATAAACACCTTGGCTTTATCTAACGGAAGAGCATATTTTTTTGAAAATATATTATAGAGCAGCTCATTTTCTATATCATCTTGTGTTAAGTCTGGTACCATATTTGCGGGTATGAACGAATTTTCAATAACAGAAGCTTTCCCATCTTCCAGTTTAATCCTGGAAATATGATATACCTTATCACCCGCTCTCAGCTTTAAATTTTCCCTTACCTCATCATCTGGTTTTATTTTTCTAAAATTTATCGTTTTATGCGGATACTCTTTTTCGTCTCCAAATTTATTATGTATGGATACAAGCCCGGATAAATCTGTTTTCTCCTGATAATTAACAAACGTGCCTTTTCCGCTTTTACGATATAAATGACCACTGTTAACCAAATCAAGAACTGCTCGTTTTACGGTGATTTTACTTACTTTAAAAAGTTCTGACAGCTCTTTTTCAGTAGGAATTTTATATCCATGTTCCCACTCACCGGAAGCTATCTTCTGTTCAAGATATTCTTTCGCCTGTTTATATAACGGTACAGAGTCGTTTTTTTCCAATAACATATCTTAGACCTCACTTTGATGTCTATATTATTAATTTTCTAAATGATAAGTAAATTAACATATATTATAGCTGTGAAATCATTAAGAGTCAATAAAATTTTAAATATTTACTGAAAACCATTTAAACATTTCATTGCTAAAACCTGCAGAAAACACCCAAAAATATTACTGCATATAAGAAAATTCCTGTGATTTATGAAGGTTAGTTGCTCTATTTACGAGATGAATTAAGAAAAGATTTAATAAGAACGGTGTACATGAATGCTATGTAACTAACTATTGAAAAAATCATTACTTAGCTGATCCAAATCGAAATCTTTATCAAATTATTTGTTCTTTTGTCCAGGAATCAATAAAACAGTAAAAACTACTTGTGTGTTTAAACAATAAAAATCACAGTTTGTGTTAAATTTTCGAGTAGAGGAGAGGTGTGATGGAAGGCTTTGGAAGACGACTTATTTGTTCGCCCCTTTGGCTAATCCCCTCTAAAATAATTTGATAATGTTTAATGTTTTGTTTATCTCTCAATATGATCACTCCAGATTTCCCCCTAATATTTCATTAGGGGAGTATTATCCATCAGAGTGGCTCACCTTTCGACAAAAAACTAAATATCTCATTTACCTATGATATGGTTCTCCGTTATTATTTAAGAGAAAAAAACAGACAGGATAAATGTACCTGTCTGTTTTAGGTTATATTTTTGTTCATAAAGGAACACGATATATTCCCCTCCTGCGACAGATTTTTACCTGCCACAGAATGGTAAATACCTAACTTATTACTGCCATTTTGCTATTAAATATTCAGTTCCTGCTACTAATTCTTGATAAGCCTGATCAGTTAGGGTTCCTTCTTGGTTTTGGTATTCTATCAAGTCAAGGAAGCCATTTAAGTGTTTAACCACTTTATCAGCTTGATCAGTTTCTTCATATTGACTTACAGATGTCAAATGCGTATTTAATAAACGAGCCACTTCGTCATTCGTAATGTCACCAGATTCTTTGTATTGGTTAACGATGTCATTTAATGCATTCGCATCTTCATATTCTTGTCCTGAATCAGGTAGCTCCTTGACCCTCACGTCACGGTAGAAGACTGACTCCCCGTCCCCATGGTTCTGAAGTCCGATGAAACCTTGGGTGAGATCGCGATCGGGTTCAGTGCTAGTGAAGTCGTTAACCAGCACGTCATTAAGGTAAACCTGGATGTTTTGCCCCTGCACTCGAATCTCGTAGGAGTTCCAGGACCCGAGGGGTTCCAATGCTCGCTCCATAGCCTCCGCGTCAGCACCTTGGAAGGTGTAGATCGATCCGGTAGTACGGTCGGGAAGGTCGGATTCGTCTATCTGGATCTCATACCCCTGGTCCACTGCGACCCACGGATCATCACCTGGGTCTGGGAAACCGACGAACACGCCGCCGTTGTCGTCCTTGATGAGCTTCCAGTCGAGCTTGAGGCTGTAGTTATCCAGCTCGTGCCCTGAGTGCCACAGAAGCCCCATGCCGCCAGTGGTACGCAGGGTGCAGTCGGACTGGCGGCCGAACGACCCGTCCCCTGCCATCCTCCACTCCGACAGCGATTCAAGGGAGCCGTCAAACAGAGCGGTGTAGCCCTCTTCATATTCCTGGTGGTCACACGCGTCCGGCTTGTCGCCAACCTGCAGCGCGTCCAGGTTGATGTTCCCGTCGTCTTCCTCATCGTAACGCAGGGTGATCGTGTTCGTCCCTTCCTCCAGTTGCATTTCTCGCATCACGGTCGCCCAGGTCTGCCAGTCACCCGTCGACTCTAGGGCCCATGGCTCTAGCTCGGTACCGTTGACCAACACCGACACCGTCTTGGTTCCATCGAAGGGGTCGGGGCCGTTCGCGTATCGCAGATGTACCGGGTGTGTCCCGGCCTGGTCCGCATGCACCTCGAACCTCACCGAGGCCCCTACCGACCCGAGGCTGTCCACGAAGCCCCAGCCCGAGTAACCGTTATGTTCCCAGTCGACGTTTGCGCTGCCGCGCAGTGTTGCTTCCTCAGCCTCGTAGAATCCTTGGTCGGCCAGAGACTCGTACCCCGGGATTGCATTAAGCGTGTACCAGGCTTCGGTGTTCCATAACTCCTGCCCCTCGGTGTCGGTGAAGGATCGTGGGCTGCGCAAATGTACCACGCGACCTTCCTCCAGACCGTCAACGGTCAGGGTGACCCGGGTGGCATCATCGGAAACCTCGGCGCCTGAGACAAACAGGGTGCGTTCATCCACCTTCGGCCCCCCATACGTTGGACGTGGCACGTACTTCCAGTGGTCCATGACAAACGCCTCATTCGGGTCCTCGGTGATCTTATTGACTGTCTCTTCCGAGAGAGGCTTGGTGTAGGTGATCTCGAACCCGTCCTCTGTAGCCCGCATCTCAACCATGTCGAACACGTCCGTGCCGTTCGGGGTCAGCTTCTGCAGGCCGTACCGTAGCTTGCCTGGTTCCGACCAGTTGCCAGCCTCGCCGATCCCGCCAACGTATAGCGCCCCGTCTGGTCCCACTGTTGTATGGTTTACACCCGCCTCTAGTCCTGCTGAGTGCCGGAAAACTGCGCCCTGGAACTCTTCGTCCACTTCCTCAAGGAATCCGCGTTGCAGGCCGCCATACGTCACATCTCCGAACACCAGCTGCCCAGCGTAGGGGCCCTCCTCCAGCAGCACTGGGGTTGAGGGGGAGTTGCCTATCTCGTTCTGCGGTATCCATAGGGCCGGGTCAGTGACCGGCTGGTCGTCAAATGGTCCCGCAGGGTTGGTGAAGTGGTTGAAGAACCGATCTTGCTTCACGTGCACCAGCTTCGAGGCAGGCAGCCAGTCACCTTGATTATCCATGGCGAACATTTCTCCGCCTGGTAACTGCGTTATCCCATTCGGCGTACGCAGACCGCCGGCCACATACGACACCTCACCTGTGTTCCGGTCGACCTTGATCGTGGTTCCCCGGTTCTCCGCAGGCTGCGGGTCGGTGGTAGCGCCACCGTTGTTGATTGCTACCGACAGATTCACATAAAAGTAGTCATCATTGTACTCCAACCCAAACGCGAACTCGTGGAAGTTCTCGCCGAACGGCCATGTGGCGACCTGCTCGTGAGTGTCGAAGAACCCGTCTTCGTCCGGGTCAGTGAGCTCAGTGAGCCCATCACGCTCCGAGACGAAGATCGAGTCGTCAATCACCGCGACACCCATTGGGTTGAATAGGTCTGTAGCCACGCGGGTGACCGTGACATCATCGGGACCTGTCGCCTTGGTGGCCCCCTCCAGGACGAACACCTCGCCGTACTCGAAATCGTCCACCCAGCCACCTGGGCTAACTGAGCCAGACGTTACCACGACTAAATCCCCGTCATCCATCCAGTCCATTGCCGACACCGCCGGCTCAAACCCATCGGGCCGCAGGTCGGTGAGCGTGTACCCCGGATAAACCGAGTCTAGTCGCATCCCGTCACCAGCTTCGTCGTCTTGGTCCTCACAGTACTTCGTTCCCGGTGCGGTCACACGAACCACATCGGCCTCGGTACTCAGGACCTCGGTGGGGACAACGGTGAAGTTATCGGCACCCGGTGGGCGCCACTCGAGGAGCAGGATGTTGTCGTTGGTGTTGTCGAAGTACTCGACCTTCAGGTCATGCACACCTTCCGTCAGATCAACTGTCTCCGTCATAGAGGTGGCTTCATGCAGGCCGTCGTGGTCGATCACCGTTGAACCGTCGATCACCAGGCGAGACCCGTCATCACTCGTGAGCCTAAACTCGTAGTTGCCGTCTTCTGGGACGGTCAGGTTGGCCAGGGCATGTGCGATGAACTGATCGCTCAGACCAAAGTCATCTTCAGTCGAGAAATCAATGGTGGGGGCCAAGCGGTCAACGTTCGGCGTCTGGCCCGATCGCAGCGTGCACAGCTGGGACAGGTCCCGCGCCATGTCGTACACCTGGAGGGTGACGCCGGGCTCTTGGGGCGGGAGGTCGTCATCAGATGTGTCTGCTGATGCCGCAAATTGGCTCAGCGACATTGTAATCAGAACAGCAACAAAAATGGAACTCATTTTCTTTAGAACATTATTCATACTATCTCATCCTTTATTAAAAATTATGGCTCTTAGCTAAAAACAATGAAATCACACAAATTCAAGTATAATAGTTTCCATAAAATCTATAACAAACAAGGGAACGGGTTCGGTTGTGAGCAATACCTGGACCCATAATAATGCAAACTTTTAGATAATTAAAAACAAAAAAGAAGTAGCCTTTGGAATAAGCTGTTAACTCCTTCCAGAATACTCTCATAATACCTTTTTAACTTCCTTGCTAGATCGGCCATTAGTTCTAGTCGATAACGTAACCACTAACCTAACCTCCATATCTATGCAACTCTTTGTATATGCAATTCATTTCGATTTTTATTGTTTATCAGCATTACAAATAGATGATTTAAATGTTGGCTCAACTGGGTGGGTTGAAAAATAAGCCCACAATCGTATTGTCATTAATATTAGACACCTCTAATTTACTATTTCGTTTCACACCTCCGGTTTGATTTAATCCTTCGATGTATAGACATGATGCTTGTTAACTAATGATAAAAACACCCTCTTCTACTCGACTCCATAAATCACCTCCTTCAATCGAGATAGGGTAGGTGACTCACCTTCGACACTCTCACCAGACATGAGGTACATGATCATTCTCTTTATGTGGTATGCATTCTCCACCCGTTCATGTCCCCCACGTGATTAACCTTTTCTTCCATGAGGAAGGAACTTGAGTTTCTTCTTCATCAAACCATATGTATGTCATGTGATCCTGTTCCTTGTTTGATTCCGACCTTCCCTGTTCCTATAGAAGAAACAAGTACTATTACTTCTGCTGACCTCGTTCAGCGAATGTTCGCACATTTTTGCAAGCGTAACACCTTTCTTTCAGATCCCCCGGGTTAGACACCGACACTTCCTTCCCGTGTCCTTGCTTCATTTACTACTTATACCTTCGTAAGTATGGACTTTGATTTGTAATGCAACCTCATCCAGATATAAATAGCCTTCTATTAAGTTCGTGTTCCTCAAGGCAGGAATTTGCCTCCGACTCCCTTCAGATTTCAGGTTACCCTTGGCACCCTTGTCCTTTTCTAACTGGTACTACTGCCTCCTCAGTTCCGGGACTTGAACCCTATAGTTAAGATGCATGCCCGGCACACACTAAACAATAACAAAGAGTTTCTTCGCGAATGAACCATCTTCTACTTATTTAACACTGTAATCTATATAAAGAGTAGAGTTAGAAAAATGCGGATTTACAACGTTAAGGAAATTGTTTATAATCCATTGTAATTCCTTTTTTATACTGTCCTTCTCTTGCCCTTCAGTCAGACAACAGCAAGCATTAGACCAAGATAGCCAGTGAGCACAAGGAACATAGCCATCAAAAACGACAGAGCGGGATGCATTTTCATTTTGGCAATATAAATCATACATATAAAAAACACAGCTGCCAGTAAAAACAATGCTACACTCATAAATCCAACATCAAGGATGACCATCATTTCAGGATGAACCGTCTGACCGTAGATGGCATGAAACAGGGAAGATGCCCCTTCCTGTTCGATAATGGCCGGAATCTGGTTAGGCAATGCTTGTTCTCCGATGAATGCGGTAATTGAAAATACGATAAGAATAAGAATGGATTCCGTCTTCATCCATGGCTGCAGTTGATGTCCTGGGTCCTTCTCCAGCCTTTGACGGAACAGGAAGCCATTGATGATGCCGTAGCCCAATAGCGGAATAAGCAGCAAATGTTTGAACAGCAATGCTTGACCATAGTCGATCAGCCAGCTGTTTCCAAAACGATTAAAAACACTCGCAGATTCTCCGCTAAAATCGCTTGTAACCACATCCATTGTAAAATAACCGGATATAACCAGAACAAGGACACATGTTATAGCGAGTGGCGTAAACCATTTCAGAACCCGTTGCCAATCTACAAGGGTCCGGGTAAACCATCCAAAGATAAACAGCAGACCGGCCCACACGCTGACTGCAAGCAAATGAATCGTGTGTACGGCAGTACCCCAAATCACTTGAAGTTCGGAAGCGTGACTGGAAGCACCCTGGCCAATCGCCAGCAGTACAACAAACAGCAAACCGACACCTGAAAGCATCCGGTCATTTGCTATATTTCCAAAGGCAATCAGGCAAAACAGCAGTACAGATATTAAAAAGATAAACAACCAGGTTCTGCCGGTACCAAATTCGAATAAAACTAACTGAACCGCAGTCCAGAGATCCATATTTGCTGTGAAATTGATAATGATTGTAAGCACAGGAACAAAAGCAAGCAGCCCGACACCAGCTGTTGCGACTAGAAGTAGCCATTTTGGCACATGAAATTTGGGCATACGTGTGACCAACACAGCATATCCAAGCATCGTACCCATTAGTAAAGAAAAGCATAAGTACAGGAGACCCTGTGTTACAATAACCATATGATGTCTCCCCTAAGCTCGTTTTCGGGCAAGGAAAATCACCATGGCTATAGCAATCAAGGCAAGGACAATGATCATAGCAATGAAGCCGCCGGAGATGCCGCTTGAACCGTCATCTCCTGCAGTTTCGGCACTCGCTGTCTCAGCATCTGCTTCTTTTTGAGAGGATTCGCCTGAATCTGAAAGCGCACCTTCTTGAGACGAATCATTTGAATCCGCATCCTCCTCATTACCGGTGGCAGATTCATCTGAGCTCCCACTTTTGTTAACAGCATCTGAACCCTCAGACGCTTGTTCTTGACCTTCACTACTTCCAGCACCTACAGAAAATCCTAATTGTCCATTTACCAAATGCCCATCTGCGCCGTAGACTTCCCAAAACACAGTATAATCCCCTGATTTGAGGGGGTCTGCAAACGTTGCAGAAACTGTGTCTCCTTCAATGCTTATTTCCTGAGCACCAATTCTTTCCCCATTTTCACCTTCCAGGTAGAGATCCTGTTCCTCCTGGATGTCCGTATTAAATGTCATTGATATAGAAGAGATTTCTCCGGTGGCTGTTGAGCCCTCTTCCGGATCCGATGAAACTACTACTGAATGAGCGTGGACAGTGGCACTCGAAAAGATAAACAAAAATACGAATGCACTTATCGCGGTCATCGGTATATATTTCATTTTCTTTTACTCCTTATCTATTTTTCATTTAGTTCAAGCTATATCAATATTCAAGGATTTACCTCTGCTTCTCAATAAAGGCGGACTAATTTATCACATCTGTAATCTGCCACCAGTGGAAGCCGTCTTTTTCCTAAAGTCAGCCTTGCAGCATATCCGTTATCATACCCTTCTCTGAAAGAGTGGATCCAGCCTTCGTTCTACCGAATCACCTTGTTTCAAAGCCACCAATTACTCATCAACGGGGTTAGTCCCACCAAATGGCTGTGTTTTGTTCACGGATCAAGATATTTTGTAGGAAATCTACTGCTTTTTGAAAGCCTTCATCAGGTGACATAAGTGCGTCCTCATGTTCAATGCTAATAACTCCGTCATAATCCACAGCTTGCAGTGCACTTATGATCTTTTTCCATTCCTCTTCTCCATGTCCGTAGCCTATCGTTCGAAAATACCATGAACGATCAAGGATTTCACTATAGGGTTTTGTATCTAGAACACCATTTACACCGATGTTCTGATAATCTAAATAGGTATCCTTAGCATGTACATGATAAATTGCTTGCTCTTTTCCAAACTTTTTAATCATATCAATAGGATCTGATTGTTGCCAAAAAAGGTGACTTGGGTCAAAATTTACTCCGATGGTTTTACCAACGGCTTCTCTCAGACGTGACATAGTTTCAGTGTTATACACCACAAATCCTGGATGAGGCTCAATAGCAATTTTTACTCCATATTTTTGGGCTTGTTCAGCAATCTGTTGCCAATAAGGTATGACTTTTTTTGACCATTGCCAATCTAAAAGGTCGCGATAATCAGATGGCCACGTAGATGTCACCCAGTTTGGATAATTAGCATGATCTGAATCACCGGGACAACCTGAGAACGTCACAACTGTATCCACTTCCAACTCATTTGCTAATTTGATAGTGTTGATTAGGTCATTGTGATGAGATTGACTAATGTCTTTATTAGGATGCAAAGGGTTTCCGTGAGCACTTAACGCGTCAATCTGTATAGATCGTTCTTGTATCATGTTTTTAATTTTTTTTGTTTGATCAGGGTTTTCCAATAAACTTTTAGGGTAACAGTGGTCATTACCAGGGTAACCCCCGCAACCTATTTCTACATGATAAATACCATGCCCTAAGATATGGTCAAGTGCTTGGTCAAGGGGACGATCAGCAAATAAAACAGTAAACACACCTAAGTTCATATTTTATTCCTCCATTTCAATTACTAATTTAGAAGTTGGTTTTCTCTACCTTTTCCCATGTCCGTGATTTAATAGAATTATCTACAGCTTCTAAAACTTGCTGGCAACGCAAACCATCTTCAAAATTTGGATAAACAGGTTGTTGTTGTGTAATGGCCCGTGCAAGATCACTGGCTTGGTGTGTAAAGGCATGCTCATATCCAATTAAATGACCAGGAGGCCACCAAGCATTCATATATTCATGAGATTCTGGTTCTGTCACAAGAATGTTTCTGTATCCTTGCAAATGATGTTCATCCTCTTTTGAGAAAAACTGCAATTCATTCATTCTCTCAAAATTGAAGACAATAGATCCCATCGAACCATTAATTTCTATATATTCATTATTCTTACGACCAGTAGCATAACGGGTTGCCTCGAAACTACCTAATGCACCATTGTCTAGCCGGGCAAGGAAAAGAGTAGCATCATCTACAGTCACATCTCTAAGTGATACGTTATTATTCGTGTTTTTTCCGTTAGTGCTATCCTCTTCAACAGGACGTTCTTTTACAAACGTTTCAGACATCCCAACTACTTCATCAAATTCACCAACAAGATAGCGGGTTAGATCGATAATATGGGCATTTAAATCTCCGTGCGCCCCAGAACCTGCTACATTTTTATCTAATCTCCAGGCAAAAGGGGATTGGGGATCAGCAAGCCAATCTTGTAAATAGTTAGCACGTATATGGTAAACTTTGCCTATTCGTCCTTCAGAAATAATACGTTTAGCTAAACTAATAGCAGGTACACGACGATATGTGAAGCTAACCATATGTTGAACACCAGAGTCTGTAACTGCTTTCAACATTTCTTTTGCATCGCGTACATTTAGTGCCATAGGTTTTTCAGTTAAAACATGCTTTCCAGCATTAGCTGCTTTAATAGCAATATCCTTATGGGTATTACTGGGCGTACCGATATCAATAAGATCAATATCATCACGGTCGATCACCGATTGCCAATCAGTTTCATACGACTCCCAACCGTATGTATGAGCAGCAGACTTTACGTTTTTTTCATTTCTACCACAGATCGCTTTTAATTGAAAAGGAGTCTTCGGATTGAAATAAAAATTTGTGTTTTTATACGCTTGCGTATGTGCTTTTCCCATGAATTTGTATCCGATCATCCCTACTCTTATATCACCCAAAAAACCACCTCATTATTTTTACTATTCATCAACAGATATCAATAAATAGTATTTAATTTTTGTTATTTATTTCAATTACACCGATTTATCATTAACAGTTAATTTATTATCCTTTGGCTTGTCGATTTTCCACAAGGATCTCCAAATATAAAAACGGAATAAGCTACCAACAAGACACCAGGTAAGATAAGAACTAGAAGGGCCCCTTGCTTAGAAGTAGCAAATACAATCGCGTAACCGACGCATGGAATGGTCAAACCTATATATTCTCCAACCACATTCTCAGCAAGAACCGGGTCGGAATCCGTAGAGTTATTGTTATCCCCTTTGGTGATGTATTACTGACCATCGTTTTCAACTTCATGAACTCTGTGGGTGATGGTATTTTCATCGGAATTGACAAAAGTAATAACACCCCCTTTTCAAATTGCGTCTGTTCCTCGACCGGCTGGATGGATATGATCGACCCAGTTTGAATCTCCGGCTACTTCTTATTTTCGCTTTTGAAATACAACAGCAATAATAATAACTAAACCTGTTACAAATCCTTGAAGGTATGGAGATACATTTACTAAATTCATCATGTTATTTAAAATACCTAGTATCAGTACACCAAAAATCGTACCGACCACTTTCCCACGGCCTCCGGTCATACGCGTACCACCAATGATTACGGCAGCAATGGCATCCAATTCATAAAGTTGCCCGGAGCTTGAAGAAGAAATCGAATTTAGACGGGATGTCTCAATAATCGCTGCAACACTTACAAGTATTCCCGCGAGGGTATACACGGCAATCTTTATTCGATCCACACGAATTCCTGATAAAAGCGCACCTTTTTCATTGCTGCCAATCGCATACACATAACGCCCAAAACGCGTTTGATGCAATAATACAAAAACAATTACCGCCATTATCGCAAAAATAATAATTGGAGAGTTAATTGCCCCTATACTGCTGTTTGAAATGGAACTAAATCCATCTACTTCACCAGAGATACTGCCACCATCTGTTGCATATAATGCAATCGAACGCGCAGCAGACATCATCCCCAACGTGGCAATAAATGCAGCAATCTTTAATTTTGCGACCATAAATCCATTAAGAAAACCTACAAATGCTCCAACAGCTAAAGCCGCTATAATCGCAATAAAAATGCTCCCTGAAGCATTTAAAACGATTACCGTAAAAACACCCACCAAAGCCAGCACAGATCCTACGGACAAATCAATGCCTCCTGATAGCATTACTATCGTCATCCCTAAAGCTACGACGCCAATAATTGAGACTTGCATTAAGATATTCATCAAATTACTAAGTTCTAAAAATCTTGGACTTAAAATAGATGAAACAATAAATAGAATCAAGAATGCAATAATAACGCTGTATTCCGTCCAAATCCATGAAATGTAACTATTCGATCTTGAAGACTTTTTAGCGGGTTCTAATTCTGGGTTTGCCATGTTATCCCTCCTTTATATTATGTTTAGACCTATTTTTTAGGTCTTTAAACGCTAGATTTGTACCTTGAAAATAAGATATTTGCTCACCCTTCATTTAAAACTTTGCAGTTGATTTTTTATTTGCTAAAAAAAACCAAATTCATCACCAGAGAGGCGAGAAAAAATTAGGGTAGGCTTAGTTGCCTATTGCTTTTTTAGTAACGCTACCTTCAAGGGATTGGAATTTTTGATAATTCATCTTGAAATAATACATCTGCTCTTTTTGATCCTGTTGCATAACTCATGATCTCATCATCCGTAGCTTCTTCACCTTGAAATTGGGCGGTTATTTCTCCTTTGTACATGACATAAATGCTATGGCATACTTTTCGTACTTCCGATGATTCCGACGATAAAATAATCACGGATTTCCCTTGTCTAGCCAATGAAACAATATGCTGTAAGATTTCACGTTTAGCCCCAACATCAATGCCCTGAGTTGGATTATCAAAAATAATAATATCTGTATTAACTTCAAGCCATTTGGCAATAACTACTTTTTGTTGGTTTCCACCGCTTAATTTATCAATGGTATTTTTAGGATTGTGTAATTTTATATTAAGTTTTTGTTTGTAAAAATCGAATCTCTTCCTTTCGATGCTACTTTGAATAAATCCTGCCTTTTCAAAATGATTTATCGATGAAAGACTCATATTTTGAATAACGTTAAGATCTTTAATGATCGCATTCTCCCTACGATTTTTGGGAACAAGTCCGATTCCTGCTTCTAATGCTTGTTTGGGATGTTTAATGTGTACAACCCGTTCATTAATTTTGATTTGCCCTTTGTATTTTTTTCGATAACCAAACAAACTTTCAAATAGCTCAGTTCGTCCATCACCCGCTAACCCTGTAAACCCAGCAATTTCTCCTTTCCGTACGGTAAAATTTATATCCTTAAAAAGGCCTTGGGACGTTAGATTTTTAACTTCTAATGCAACGTCTCCAAATGTATAATAATCTGTTAAGCGGTCTTCAGAAATCGATTTACCCACCATCAGCTTCGTGATGTCATCCAGATTTTGATGTTCCAAACTGTTGGTTCCTACTACTTTTCCATCGCGTAACACGGTGTAGCGGTCACACACTTCCTGGATCTCCTTTAATTTATGGGAGATATAAATGAAGGACACGCCTGCATGTTTAAGGTTTTTCATTACTCCAAATAACCGATCAATCTCGTGCTCCGTTAAGGAGGTCGTTGGCTCGTCCATAATAATCAGCCTGGATTTATGTAGGAGCGCCCTTGCAATTTCAATCATTTGTTTATATGAAGCGTCCAAATCACGTACATACGCCTTTGGGTTAACATCAAAACCTAATTCAGCTAATATTTTTCGTGTTTCGTCACACATTTCCTCTACTTTTAAAAATCCAAACGCATTTCTAAGTTCAGTACCTAAATACATATTTTCATATACGCGCAGATCGGAAACGACATTGAGTTCTTGGTGGATAAAACTGATCCCATGGGATTGGGAGACTCTTGGATTTGCCATTTTAACAGTATTCCCATTTAAAACGATGTCCCCTTCCTCAGGTTGATGAACCCCACCCAGTATGTTCATCAAGGTGGATTTACCTGCTCCGTTCTCTCCTAGCAATGCATGAATTTCTCCCTGTTCTACGTCGACAGAGACATTTTTCAGCACTGGCACATCATTGAAAGATTTATAGATATTCTCCATTGACAACAAAGACGACATTTCATTCACCCTTTCGATCAGTCAAAAAGGAAATACAACACCTTCTTCAATCGATTGTATTCCCTTAACGTAGACTGAACTTCTTTAGAATAAAGAATCTGGATCGTAATATTCATCAACATTTTCATTCGTCACTTCGGTTGCTTCCAGAAGCACTTCTTCCTCCTCCGGTTCTTCCCCTTGGGCTAGATCTGCAGCAATCCGAATTCCTTCTACACTCATTGAAGGAGGATACAAGAAGGTAGCTGTAATCAAGCTATCATCCTGAATATGTTCATAAACCTCTGTTCCTCCACCTGCTCCAGTGATAAATTGAATATCTTCTCGCCCTGCCTCTTCTATGGCTTGCAATACACCTAAGGCCATACCGTCGTCTTGGGTATAGACAGCATCAATTTCATCTTGCGCTGTTAAAATGTTTTGCATTACATCTAATGAAGTCTCCGTTGAGAAATCTCCATCTTGGGAAGCGACCACTTCAATACCATCCTCGCCTTCAATCGCTTCTTGAAAGCCAGCGCTACGTTGCTCAGTTACCGAATTAGGTGGCCCCGTGATTTCTACAATATTTCCCTCACCATCTAATTGTTCAATTAGATATTGACCAGCATTGCGACCAATTCCTTCATTGTCACCTGTCACAACAACATCGGCTGCATCGTTTTCTAATTCTCGGTCAACAACAACTAGGGGTATCCCAGCATCTGCAACATTTTGACCCGGTGGTGTTAACGCCGCTGACTCGATGGGAAGGAGCACCATCGCATCCACATCTTGAGCTATTAAGTCAGCAACATCGTTCGCTTGCTCATTAGGATCCTCGGCATTGGTCATCACATATTCAATGCCTTCATTCTCTGAAATTTCATTTGCCTCCATCTCTGCTTGTTCAATTAATGCACCCATCCAACCGTGTGTGGCGGATGGTAAAGAAATCCCAATAGTTAGATTAGAGTCTTCACCTTCACCTCCACCGCTTTCCTCGCTACCTCCACATGCAGATAAAATTATGAATGTGCTCAAAACGATACTTACAAACCATATTTTCTTCATTAACATTTCCCCCTTTTTTGAATATACTAATTTTTATTCTTTTACAGTTTACAACTAAGGGCAGCGATTTATTATTAAAATTTGAATGCTAACCTTAGTTATTTTTATCCTTATGTTGATTCACGTATCACTAACTCATGATCCAAAATAATACTTTCAACATTTTCTCCTTTGATTTTTTTGATCAACATATCTACTGCAAGTGTGCCCATTTTATACATTGGTTGAGCAATGGTTGTAAGAGCAGGATTGGTCATATTAGAAAAATTAATTTTATCAAAGCCGACCACTGCGATATCATCCGGCACATGTAAACCTTGTGCATGAATTTCTTTTAATGCACCAATCGCCAATAAATCAGATACAGCAAATATTGCCGTTGGCGGATCGTTTAACTTTAAGATTCTTTTCACCGTTTGCTGTCCATACTCAAATCCTAAGTTATCGGTATGGTAGATGTACTCCTTTCTGACAGCAATCCCTTGCTCTTCTAAGGCTCTTTGATATCCTTTATTCCGTTGTCGAGTATAAAGGTATTTCTTATTTGAATTTATTAATGCTATTTTTTCATGTCCGATCTTAATTAAATGCTTGACGGCTCTATAAGATGCTGCTTCATTATCAATCGTCACATAAGGAATTTCACCTTCATCTGTGTATTCACTGCATTGTATAATTGGATGGGTTTCAGCCAGATCCATAAGTGCTTCCATATTTACAGCCGGATCCATCGAAATAATTCCATCAGCCATTTTTGTCCTTATCAGATCAAAATAAATATTTTCCCTCTCTGGATTCGAATCTGTTTCACATAACAGAATATTATAATTGGAACTGATGGCAATGCTTTCAATCCCTTTAATGATATCGAAATAAAACGGATTAGAAATATCAGGAATAAGGACTAAAAGCAATCGACTTTCAGATTTTCTTAGGTTTCTGCCAAGCATACTCGGCTTATAATCCAATTTTTGAATAGCTTCTTCTACTTTTAATTTTGTTTTCGCCGTAACCAAATTTGGTTCATGTAACACGCGTGAGATTGTTGCTACAGATACACCTGCCTCTTTTGCAACCTGTTGAATGTTTACCATTTTATTCTTCTACTCCCTATTGGCAGATTCATCTGTAATCGATTACATTCATAATAAATGATTAGCAATTGTCTGTCAACACAAAAATTAATAATTATCTGTATTAATAATAAATAATATTTTTATATTTTTCAATTAACTATTCCGGATATCGGCTTACCTAACTATGATCATGCCCTCCACCGAATTGAAAGTGATCAAAAAAATCCATATAGTATTCTTCAGGATGCTCTCCTTCCATATACGCAATTTCCCATCCGTCATTGAAATAAGTAATATAAGGAAATTCATTCACGTCAACGACTTCACTACCTATTGGATATTTATCAACATTCAAGGCTTTAATAGATATATCCATTTGTTCCGCTAACGGAAGAAAAACCTTGCTCATTTTCTGACACTGCTCACACCCGGATTCAAACATATATATAAAAGAACCATCAGTATCTTCTGTTAGTTGAATAAATTCTTCTTCCACTTCTTGTTCAGATCCTGTTAATTCATGGTCTGGATATTGAAGGGACTCTCCTTGTTGATTTATAATCCATCCGGCAAGAATCACCCCAAAACCTAGAATAATTAAACCAAATAAAAGCATTGATGAATGTTTACGATACCCGTTCCAATCCATCCATTCACTCCCCCGTACTAAAATATCTTTAAATATATGACAAGGGTTAAATCCTTGCATATCAGTAATAGTTGAATAATGAATCGATAATAAGTTTAACCCATGCGGATCAAACCTTCTCTTTTGATCCCTTAACTAGCCCACAGCCGTAGCAGGAATGACATCAATTGGGTGCTAATCCCTGACAAAATGGGCGTTGCAACTGTTTGATAGGATCCGTAGAATTACTAGATAATATCCCTTATATAAAGGGAAAACGCAATCCCTCCTTGTTTGCATCTACGCGTGACTTCTTTTTAAGACTGCTCCCCTTCCTTAACCGGTACACTTACTAACGCCCAGCTTGTCCCTTCGAGTTATAGTATCAGCAAGGTTGAACTGGTTAAGGGTCAGGGATTCCTATATATGGGAGTACTGATTAGATTGAAAGACATTTTACAGCAGTCTTTTTTTGTACTAAATTAAGTATTTGTAAAATCCAACAACTGTTGATATTGTTCATCCAAGGCATACTCATCTTCTTGATACGGTGATTTAAAAAACAAAGACAAGTGTTTCTGCACTCCTATAAGTTTCAATCGTAAGGCATGATCCATAAATCGTACCAAATCAATAATGAGTGGGGCAGCTAGTGTGGCATCTGAACCTAGCCAATTTACTTTCATACTCATTTGTTCTCCCAACCAACCTTCGAAATCAATCGTATCCCAAGCCTCTTTGCGATCACCGCGAACGGGAAAGTAATCAATGCGAACTAGATGGTCAAAATCACTATAACCAAGAATATGTTCCAAACCATTTTCTTTCGAATCAATTTTCGTAACAGAATGTTGAGGGTCATTTAATACTTTTCCATCTTCATTACCAAGGATGTTTGTACTATACCAGCCTTTTATTTTTAAACCTCTCATTTTAAACATTTTGCCTAGTACGTGCTTGTATAATGTTTGTCCCGTCCGGCCATCTTTTCCAGCCACGGGAACATGTTTCTTCTCGGCTAGCTCCTGTAATGCAGGGATTTCAGCTGTTATGCTAGGAGTGAAATTCACATAGGCACATCCAGTTTTCAATGCAGCGTAAGCGTATAACATTCCAGAACGAATATCCTTCGAATCGGACTTCAATCCGTCTTCAAAATTGTTTAGGTTTTCATATAACGGTAAGGTTTCTACATATTTTTCCGTTGCGGTTGCATTGACGACTACCACCCTATTAACGTCATGTTCTTGTTTAAATTGTTCAATTTTTTCCGAAATATTTCGGATTTCTTCTAATAGTGAAGAGGGACCACTCTGCAACGAATATACATTTTTAATGTGGTCATCTACGTTGGATGAAGCCCCACCCCAAACAGGAACATTATCTAACTCCTCCCTTATTTCTTCTAGTATAGAAGGCGAGACAACCTCTTGCTTCCTAGCCATTTCTACTAATGATTTTTTTCGAATATCCCAGCCTCCAAATACTAAATTGTCCATGGGAACCATATTTAGTGGATCAAAATCAGAGTCATTTGATATCATTCCTCTTTCAGGGAGTAAACCCCGGTTGATTGCAATTACACCTGTTATTGCGTTTATTGAAACAGTACCCAAAACACCAACAATAAGAACTCCTGTTTTTTCCATAACGCTACTTCCCCTTTCCTCGCTAAATTCATGAATGAATCGATTTTTCTGACTTTTGTAGGGATAGCCTCAGCAAAAGATCATGAACTTCAGAAGCTTCTAACTGGGATGGTAAATTAACATCTTCGCCAGTAACGATTAATGAAACTAAATCTTCTTCACTACGTGGCGGCAAACCGTGTGATCCCCTGATCTTTTCCGTATCTAGAGGAATTTTTTTTGTGTCCATGTCAACAAATAATTCTACAGGGTCATAACCAGGCTTTCGGTGAATATCTACCGTATGAGCAAATTCAGGAGCTCGTTCATTGTTTAACCACCAGTAATACACAAACCAACTATCTGATTCTGCAATCGCGATTAATTCACCGGAGCGTTCATGGTCAATATGATGAGCCCTTTTTTCCTCTTCCCCCCATACTTCCGCGATACCCGGAGTGTCCTCTAATAACTTTTTAACAGAATGTATATCTTCTTCATGGGGGATATAGACATGAGCTAATTGATGATCTGCCATAGCAAAAGCACGGCACATTTCCAGGTCAAGGAAATCCATATCTTGTACCTCTTTAACCGACACATACCCATTTTCATTTAATATTTGGTTAATATGAATTGGACGGTGTACAGGTCTAAATGCATATTCTGATAAAATAACAAGTTGAGTGTCTTCTTTAAGATTTCGTTCCTCAAGATCTTCCACGAATTCTCCAACTACTCTATCCAATTCACGTACAGATTGTCGCGCTTGCTCACTATCAGGCCCATGTCGCTGTGACTGATAATCCATATTTGGTAAATAAACAAGGGACAACCTCGGTTTATATTCTTCCAACACATCTACAGCTGCTTTGGCAATCCATTCACTGGATTTAATAGATGCAAGCGGTCCCCAAAAAGAAGATAATTCAAACTCTCCCAATTTCTCTCTTAATCTTCCGTATAAATCTCGTGGCTTTGAATCACACCACAAAATCGTATTATCCTCGAGATGAATTGGTGCAGGAGTCACAACATAATCAGCCGTAGATAACTTGCTAAATTGCCAAAACAAAATAGAAGTTGTCGCTTCAGGATCTTGTTCTTTCAGCTTTTCCCATATTTTTTTCCCTTGCATGGGTATCATCGTTTGGTTCCACACCGTTATTTCTTTATAATCGCGATCGGGGATACCATTGGCAATAATCCCGTGTTCAGAAGGATTTCCCCCTGTAATATAAGTAGCTTGCATTGTACCTGTTACTGCTGGAAACACAGGCTTGACTTTAGCATGCTGTCCTTCTTTCAGCAATTTCTGTATATTAGGAGTTAATTCAGGATCTTCCAATAACTCAGGGGTTAAACTAATAATATCCAATACAACAACATGTTTTGAATTCAAAAAACTCATCCTTTCTAAAAAATAGATTTACGTAACTGCAAAAATACGGGAAAATAGATAACTAAATCCTAAAAAAATGGCTACAGTGCCAAAAGCTAACCATCCACCAAAGATCGAGGCGATAGCTGCATTTAAAAGCGGATAACCAACGATACTAGTTCCGACTGCTTTCCGAATACGGTGTGAAATCGGCCTCCTCAAAGCCGGGCCAACGCCTTTAAATGTCCATCCGGCAAAGAGGATAACCGCGATAATAGTGGCCATCAAGTGCTCCCCAGCCCCCAATATGGTAATACCAAGTACACATACACATATAACAACTGCCATTATGCGCACCCGAACAGGATGAACCTGATCCCCCACTTCTCCTTGAGCCATAAAGGTTACTCCTATGATATAAATAAAACCAAACAAGGAAATCCACCAATATGAAGTAACTTGATCAGATATTATACTTACACCTAACAGCAGATTTAAAGCCCGGCAAGTGCCCATAACAATTGGACCGAATACAACATGATGTTTCGCATAATAATCGTATAAAACCACAGCACATACAAGAATTAAAGCGATCGTTAGGCTCATCCAACTAATTAATGCAGCGAATCCTATTCCTGACACCCCGAGGATTAGACTCAAAACAAGTGCCCGCGAAGGCAAGATTCGTCCGGATGGAATGGGACGTTCGGGTCTCTCTGCCTTATCAGTTTCTAAATCGAAATAATCGTTCAAAACCATACCCATAGCATATAACGATATGCTTGCTATAATCAGAAATAAAAAATCAAACGATGTAAAGAGATAAGAAACTGTTCCAACGGCTATCCAAACTCCAGCTGTAATATCAGCCATGGCAGTAAACAGATTGGGAAGACGAACCAGTTCAAAATAGGAACGAAGACTGCTCATCATTTCGTTTGTAACTGCCCCATGATGGAAGTGATGTAACGATAAGCTTGAGTAGCAGCTTCAATTGCCTGTTCCTGATAAGGATACAATTCAACGGTTACATACCCCTCGTAACCTGTGTCTTGAATCCTGTTCAACACTTCAGGAATATTAATGGCTCCTTCTCCCGGTATTAAATGATGGTGAGCACGGTCGGAGGAAATGTCCTCCAAGTGATAATGGCCTGTATAGGGCAAGAGCTTATCTACTAAGTACGTAGGGTCTTCATTAACACAATAGAAATGACCGATATCAAAGTTTAACGCAATACTCTCGGAAGGAACTTCCTTTTTAAATGCAATAAATTGATCGGATGTCTCAATTAGCAAATCTGGTTCTGGTTCCACCAGAATGGTTATACCGGCACGCTCCGCATGTTCAGCCAGTTCCTCCATAGCTTCAATAAACACTGTATTCGCCCAATCTCTTTCAACACCGATGAGTTGACCACCAGGTTCTGTGGAAATCGTTTTACATCCCAATTGGGAAGCCAAGTCAATACAATTATGAGTATGATCGATCCTTTTTCTCCTCTCCTCTTTTTCAGCTTCAATAAAGGATGGGCGCCAGTTATCCCGAATAGCATATAACATAAAAGCGTTTAAATTAGATATTTTCATATTTGTTTTTTGTAATGTTTCTTTAATCGCTTCAATTTTTTTAGAAGTTAAGTCAGGAGGATAAGCATGCGGTGTATCTAGCAAAATCTCAATCCCCTCATAGCCGATGTCAGATAAAATTGTAATCGCATCCAAAATATCATAATTTTTAAACCCATTGCTGCTAAAAGCTAATTTCATGAGGTAACTCCCTTTCCTTCCTTCAGCTTCAGTTTGCCTGATTGTTTGTAGTATTGAATCGGGTTGTCCCATACCAATCTTTGAATATTCTCTTCAGCATAACCTTGTTTTAACATCTCATTTGCTGCCTTAGGGACACTGAGGGGATCTGCAGGCCCCCAATCCGCTGCCGTATTGATCATCATACGTTCTGTCCCATAACGATCCAAAATCTCAATGACACCTTCGATAGAAATTTTTCCAGGATAAATGGTCATGCCGCTCCATCCACCGTATTCCACGGATACGTCAATAGTGTCATGAGTATTGTGATCTAGGATCACCTGATTAGGATCAAGGCCTTCTTCCTTTAAAATCTCAACGGTGCGTATGGTTCCTTCTCGTTTGTTTTGATGAGGTGTGTGAACCATGACCGGCATGTTTAGATCTTTGGCCAGCCGCAATTGTCTCCTCATGATTTCTTCTTCTTCTTTACTTATAAGATCAAATCCTGTTTCACCAATTGCCACACAATTATCCCTCTTTAAAAATTCTGGTAGAGCATCAATAACTGCATGGGCCAACTCCAAGTCATTCGCTTCTTTAGGATTCATTCCTAAACAGGCATAATGTTCTATCCCATGTTCTCTAGCCCTCTTCGGTTCAAAGGAAAGAACATGTTCAAAATAATCTAGGTGTGACTCAGGATACTGTCTTTTGCTTCCCAGCCAGAATGAAGGTTCTACAATTGCTCGAACTCCAGCTGTTGCCATATTTTTGTAATCATCTACGGTACGAGAATACACATGAATATGAGGATCAAAATATTTCATGATACATTCACTCCTTTTATATTATCAATAATCGGTTTTAAAAACTCTATAGATCTTTGAGTAGCATAGATTGGCTGATGTACATAAGTGTATAATTCGATTGTAATAAAACGATCATAATCAATAGACTGTAAGTTTTGTAATATCTCTCTGAAATTAATTGAACCATCACCAGGAATGAGATGATAATGTTTGTATCCATGGATATCTTCCAAATGGATGTTCCAAATATACGGTTCCATTTTTTTAATTAAATTCTGAACGTTTTCTCCTCCTACCACAGCATGACCTAAATCAAGGTTAGCCCCTAATTTATTAGAACCTACTTCTTTAATGATTTGAAGAAGTTCTTCCCCGTTTTCGATCAATAAACCAGGCTCATATTCTATCCCTACATTGATATTGTGCTTTTCAGCGTAATCCGTAATATACAGCAATGAATCAGCGAAATATTTAAAAGCTTGAGATGGAGGATTTCCAGGTAAACACATCCCGCTGGTGATACTTATATTTGAACTACCAAGAGCCACTGCAAGATCAATACACTGCTTGGCATAATCAATACGCTTTTGACGAATTTGAGGTTGGGCATTGCATAACGATGGTTCAAAGGTAGGTTCACCAGTTGGATCATTAAAAAATCCACAAGCTGTATTTCCATTAATATTAGAAACTTCTAGTTGATAATAATGGAGTTTTCGTTTGACTTCATCTACCCATAAGGCATTAGAGGTTGGCGGAAAGGCATGAGGCGCATCAGCTAGAATCTCAACGCCATCATATCCATATCTCCCAATTTCCTCCACAGCCTGAGGCAATGTCATATTTGTAAATGCATTAGTACTAAAAGCCAATTGCATTTTCATCCCTCGTTTTTTTAAGAAAAAGAGGACTAATCATGTATATTTTTTTATATATAATACGTCCTCTTTTTCTTTTTTTAGTATTTATTATCCTTCTTCATCACCACTTTACATAATTGAAACGTTCTTCCTAATTTCCTAACGAAGTTGAATTTACAACGAGATCATATGTTTGATCAACCAGGAAGTACTTTTATAGACTAAACATTGATAGATTTATACGAAAAATAGATTACTATCTTTCTTCACCATCTCCCTGAGTTGCTACAAACGTCCAATCAAGGTTTAGAGAATCCCCTTGGAACTGGTTTTGATCTTCGTCTGTGTCATTAAAATTGAATTGAACCACAAAGTCATGAGATTCTCCTACTGGCAATCCATCATCACCCATGTCTGGATAAAAAATATGCTCACTGATCGCTTCTGGAGTCATCTCCTGTAATTCAGCCAACGTTGTTTGATAAATAACTTCATCGAGATTATTAGCGTTATAGAGAAACTCTACTTCGATATGTTCGCCGAAATCTTCGGTGTTATTTCCTTCCGCATCAGTAACCGTATAGTCACTTTCCAACGTTACCGTATCAATGTCCAGCGACCCATTATTTTGTAGTTCAAAGTCTCGTATCATCGAATCACCCGGAGCCATATTATCTATATCAATGATTTGTGTCGGTTCCGCTGATAAATCAAGCGTTCCAGCCGCGAACGTGTTGTTCGTCGTCTCACTATCACTGAAATATGCAAATGTTCCACCACCAATTAATGTTAAACCGAGTACCGCTGTTGTTACACCCATGCCTAATTGTTTTTTAATTCCCATTTTATGTGCCTCCTAATATGTTAATTTTAAAGGTCCCACTTTGCATTGATTTTGGTGAGATCTCTATTGCCATTTTTCTACCAATAAATCAGCTTGTGTAGTTAGAGATTCAAATGCGCCTTCACTAATCAACTCATTGTCAAACTGATGATCAAGCAAATCCTTAAAGCCTACCATATGCTGTACAACTTTTTCTGCTTCTTCTTGATTTTCGTAATGACTTATAGCAGTCAAGTGTGTCATTAGGGCGCGGACTTCCTCATCTGATTCAAATGAACCGTTATCATCTAGACGTTCCACAAGTTTTTTTATGCCTTCCGCACTGTTTTCGATAGGTTCAACATCATTTTCTTCCTCTGGTGCTTCATCCCCGTCCTCAGCAAATTGTATCCAATTTAAATTTTGGTCTCCACTATTGAAGTAGATATATACATCATGGAATTCGCCATCGGTTTCCTCTATATTCACCGCGGATTCTAGAGTTACCCAATTTTGCCCATCTCCTGTGGATGGTTGCGTTACAGACGCTACTGTTTCTCCATCCGGGCTACCCAGACGTACTTCCATATCTATACCTTCCTCACTTGCTACACGGAAATACATATCTTCAATATCAGCCATATGGATAGTTTCATACACAATCCAATCTCCAAGGTCAACATCGGTAACATTGCTTTGACCGTTTACATCACTTGTAGGTTCAAGGCTGGCCCCTTCACTATCATTATTTTCTGGATCAATATTTCCAGTTTCATCGAATACCAGAGCTTGTTGACGTTTGTTCTTAAGTTCAACAGTATCCGTAGCTGTTAAAGCTGGGGCATCCTCCCCACCACTATCTTCTACAGTCAATGCTGCTTCCCACCATACATTGTCACTCATATGATGTGATCCATCCATGGATAGGTCATAGGTAGCTTCACATCCACTTTGATTTGCCTGAGGGTGACCATGGGTATCGTGTAACAAATTCAGTTGCCATAGAAAATTTTCACAGGAAATCTCTCCATCTTCATCATCCCAGGCTTCTGCGGTTAACGTAATTTCTTCACCTTCATTAAAAAACATTCCATCAGAGTGAGAGGTGATTTCAACTTCCGGTGCTGTGTTACCGACAACAATAGTATCGCTCCAAATATCAATCCTCCCAGTTTCTGTATTTGTTACTGTTAAAGTAACGTGATATTGACCATTTTCTGTATAGGTATGCGTTGCATTTACATCGTTACTCGTATTTCCGTCCCCAAACTCCCATTCAAAAGTAATTTCCTGTCCGTCAGGATCATATGAATTTGAGGCATCAAACTCTACTTCTAATGGAGCATGTCCATCTTCTTCACTTATTTCCCCTTGAGCTACCGGATATTGTATTTCTTCACCATAGTATATTTTTCGAATTCCGGCATTGTCGTTTGACTCCCACCAATCATCACCGAATTCAGTAATATACAAGGACCCATCTGGACCATAAACGCTTGATGTTGGTAAGTTTAATTCTCCTTGCGGTACAATATCCTGCACATCTACGACATTATATTCTTCATCAAGTTCCACAGCTTTTAACCATTCTCGTGAAAAATCATAGGTTAGAAGTTTTCCGTCATGTTCAGCAGTTAGGCCCCCGGCATTACTTTCTTCATCATAGTTATGATGATAAATTCCTGCCGCTGTAATGGATCTTCCACCGCTACCCCATCGTTCAGTTTCTGGGTAAGGATACCAAAATACTGATTCAGTGATATCTTCCTCAGCACACTCTTCTTCAAATTCATCGTAGCATTCACCGCCCATAATATACGGCCATCCATGGTTTTCCCCACCTTCTCTGACCACTTTCATCACATCATTGTCATCGGTTGGATGGTCAGGGCCAACATCTCCGACCCAAACGTCTCCTGTCTCCTGATCAATATCCATCTTAAATGGACTACGGAATCCATAAGCATAGATTTCATCCCTAGCATTATCATCATCAACAAAAGGATTGTCTTCAGGTATAGATCCGTCAGGGTTAATGCGTAAAATTTTCCCCCTTAAATCTTGTAAATTTTGAGCAGTCTCAACTGATTCTACTTGGGGTCCATGTGTTGCTGGGTTATTGTCTCCTACTGAAATATATAATTTTCCATCAGGACCAAACTCTAGACCGCCCATTTGATGACAGCATATATCTTCAGACTGAATTTCCAAAAGCACCTCTTCAGAATCAGAATCAATTGTTCCATTTTCATATGTGAACCTAGAAACATGCTCTAGAAATGTTTCAGGTTCCGTATAAGCTAAATAGATATAACCGTTATCCTCAAAATTGGGATCAAGTGCGATGGATTTTAATCCATGTTCACTAGATGTGGTTGTATCAATAGACAGTAATTCATTAACATTACCAGTGGGACTGACTTCATAGACTCCCCCTTCAATGCTAATGGCATAAATAATCTCTTCACCAGTGATATCTAAATCAACTGGACGTTCTATATCATCCGTAACGGTTTCTATGACATAATCGTTATCGTCATTCTCCGTCTCATTAGTTTCTTCCTGATCTGCAAACAATACGGTCGGGATCATCATGAAAATCATAACTATAGCCATTAGTAAAGATCCCTTAATGGGACGCTTCATATCATTTTCCTCCTTTTCTTGAGTTCGAATTGATTTTGTTCCACCATTTAGATAACTACAAATATTACAATTTTATTAAATTTTATCACCCCCTTTTTACATAGGAGAATTTTTCTTCTACTTCTTTTACTATAAATCTAGGATAAACTCCTCTGTGTCAGCTTAATCACTGCCACAGAAGAAGTTTCTATTCACTTAATCATCCCAATTTTGAATTACTGCATCAGATTGAGCCATAAGAACATCAAATGCCCTCTCTGTGATTAAATCATTATCTAATTGATGGTTAAGCAAATTCTTGAATCCCCCATGTGTTGGGTGACTTTTGTAGCCTCTTCTTGATTTTCGTAATGATTTACTGCCGTCAAATGAAGTGTCAAGCTACGAACGGCCTCATCTGTTTCGAATTCTCCATCTTCTTTAAAGTCCTCCACATGTCCTACCATATTTTCTGCATCCAAGTTTGGCTCAGGGGTTGGTTCACTGGCGTCATAATCCGAATCTCCCCAAGCGTATTGCAATCCACCTACTAGATGCTGCTGAAAATCCTCTTTATACCATGTTTCAGGGTGATGCCCCAATGCTGTATAAAACATTCTACCTTCTCCTATTTCATCAACCCATGCTGCAGGGTGATCTTCATGAGCTTCCCCGTCGACACTAACCATATCCAGACTCATGAGGATATGTTTGCCGTTATACCGAGGATTATCCTGAAAAAGGTATACTTCTTCTAACTGTGTATGCTGGGAATCCAGGTGTTCAGTTGAAGGATGATCTCCCTGTTCAATATCATACGTCACTTCATGAACCCAAGGATGTGAATCAAAATAGGCTCCAGTTAATTCACCGTATTCTTCCCATTCATAAAAGGTATCTGTGGCAGCGTGAACACCAAAAAAACCATTTCCTGATTCAACAAAGTTTATAATATCCTCTTTTTGTTGATCAGAGATCGGAAGTTCTCCGGTTGTATGCACAAAAGCTAATACATCATAATTTGCCAAGTTTTCCGCGTTTAGCAAACTCACATCTTCCGTGATATCGACTTCAAATCCATGTTCTTCGCCTAACTGGGGCATAATCTCATGAGCATCGTCAATTGATGCATGTCGAAATATTTCTGTAGCTGTCACCATTAAAACCTTTTTCACCTCATCATTATCATTACTAGTCTCATCAGTTTCAGCAAATGTTGTAAACGATATCATAGAGACAACCATAAGAACAGCAGCCAATAAAGAAAATTTCTTGGCAGTTTTCATATACATTACTCCCCTCTTCATATTAAATTAACACTTTTACTAACTACTGCTACGAACCTTTTAGAACACTAATTAAATCACCTGCCTTTCCACTGTAAGATACACTCATAAGCAAGATCACACCTCCTTTTTATAGATGTAAAGTATTTAATACTTTGTTGCTAAGTTAAGATACTATTCTCCAATAAATGGTTTTATATATTTTCTCGAAAAATAATGTCTATTTATTCTATAACGACTATTACAAATGTAAACGATATCATTTATTCTTAAAAAAATAATCGTTTTTTGTTATATGTGACGTTGCTGCATCTACTTCCCATTAGACAAGATAAAACTGCCTATTTTTACAAATATTGTTAAATTATTAATAATTTTGTAACCTGTTGAGATATATTGTAATAGGCTAGATTTTCTTTGTCAATAGTTTTTAAAAAATTCTTTTGATTTATAAATTTATAACAGTATCCATAACTGTCCTCTCCCACAAAAAATAACCATCGGTATAGCAACGATATATTTGTTGTAACGTACATAATGTCCTCTGATGAATTGATATTACACTTATATTGGTTTAGCAGATCAAAAAGGAAAAAAGGTTGCTTCGCGAAGTAATTCGTAAGTAATAAGAAATCATATGTAGCGATATTTGGTCATTTTCAATCTCTAGGGGGATGTATTGAAGAAGGGCATTCCAAAGGAAGAATGGGAAAGCGCTGTTAAAACTACTTTAGAAACATATGGAAAAGTGAATGTTCTAGTAAATACAGCAGGAACTGTTGGGCCTTCTGTAACTAAAGCAGCTGAACATGACATAAATGAAGGGAATAAGGTTATAGCGATTAACTTAAAAGGTGCATTCTTAGGAACCAAACTTACTATTCCTGAATGGAAAGGTTGGAGCTTCCCATATACCTGAACTAAGACAATATGAAAAACTGGGAGATGCTGATTACCAAGAAGAAATACAAGATATTTACGTGTATCAACTAAGGAACTTTGCAAATATAGGCTTAACTACTGATCCAGAGTCTATTAAATTACAGACACTTCATTCTGGAAAATTAACTCGTTTTGGCCTACGCTTTATCGATTTTTTCTTAACTAGCTAAAACCTAATTTGTTTAAGATAAATCGACATTCTTTTGTAACCAAATAGAATATTTGTTCTTTAAAGGAGTATTGCAAATCCAGTTTACTTCCCCGTGCAAACCGCCGGCACTGTAAAGAACGCGGCATCCCGTTAAGAGCCCAAAGTTTTGCAGTTCGCCTAAAAAGAAGACGAAGAACAGAAACAGATTGCTTACCAGGTGCTTCTAACCGAAATGTCATGAAGGCAAGTTAGGGGAAGCGCACTTATAGATTCGGTATTATCATATCCAAGTTCGTTTTCAGCTGACAAATTGAAATGGTTATTTCTCTTCACGTGCTCAACCTAGCTTCAGTGCCACTATATTCCTTCTTCCATATGTTTTGTTGCTAGAAATTGTGTAATGGCAAAAGAGTTGGCACCGAGTGCGGTGGATAGGTTGCCAAGAATTGAAAAGCGAAGTTCGGTACTTTTTTTGTGATTGTTGGAAAGTCGTTCTTCTAATACTCGTTCAATTGGGTTATATATCCAAGTACTGAATGGTGCGATGCGATTCCCGATAATCACTGCTTCTGGATTGAATGTATTAATGATATTGACGATTCCAGCCCCGATATTTTCTGCTAGACTATTTAATAATTTGAGGACGTTTGGATTGCCTTTTTTTGCTTCTTCAAATAAAGCTTCTAAAGCATCGTCTCCACTAACACCCTCGATGCCTTGTTCCTTGGCTTTGTTCAATAAGGTGCTTTCCGAAGCATACAATTCCCAACACCCACGGTTTCCACACGAACATTTTCGACCATTTGAATCAATGGTAAAGTGTCCCATCTCCCCAGAAATACCTGCTCCACCTTTGTATAACTGGTTTTGAATAATAATGCCAGTCCCGATTCCAATACCAATACTTATATAAACGATATTGGAAAAGTTTTGCCCCGCACCATATAAATGTTCTCCGTGTGACCCGGCATTTGCTTCGTTTTCGATTCTGACTGGAATATGAAATCTATCTTCCACATGTTTTTTTAAATTGATATGTTCCCATTTCAGATTTGGAGCAAAGAGAATTTGGTCATTCTGATCAATTTGTCCTGGGAAGCCAATCCCAATTCCGACCACGCCGTAGGTACTTTCCGGAGCTTTTTGGATAAGCATTTGAATGAGTGAATCCATTTCATTTACTATATCTTGATCGTGGATAGAATGCATACTTGTCATGGTTTGTTCAATAATACTTCCACTTAAATCGGTTAGAATTCCTAGAATATAATTAACTCCTATATCGATCCCAATCGAATATCCTGCGTTATTATTGAAATAAAGCATAACTGGTTTTCTTCCGCCGCTTGATTGTCCTTCACCTATTTCATTAATGAGCGATTCGTTTAATAACTCAGAAACCATAGTGGATACAGTGGCTTTATTTAGTTTCATTTCTTTTGATACCTGTGCCCGTGAAATCGGGCCTTTATTTTTAATGGCCTGAAAAACAATGGATTTATTAATTTTTTTTACAAGGTTTTGATCCCCGGTTCGGATGGATTTCATGTCTACTTCTCCTTACTTTGTCTTTAGATAGTATGAATTCTATCATGATTTAACAGTTTGATACACCTATTAAAGGATAGTTTGTTTAAATAATATACAAAGGATAAACATATTACAAATATAATTTCCAAAAAACCTTAATAAGGACATCTGCGCGGTTAAAACGGCTACCCTTGACACTGAGCCTCTGACTTATCTGTTAAATGACTAAGATTCCACTAGGTGTCATTTGGCGTATAAACTAGCACTGCACTGCTCCTTCTCAGTGTAAAAGGACGCTTCGCTCAGCTTGTTACAATGTAGGAGTTTTCATTTCAGAAGAATAAATGTCCTGAATGTCCTAAAACTATAATATATTGAAATTTATTATTGACAGCGGTTTCAATATGCCCTAAACTTAGTTTAAAGGTTAAACGAACTTTGTTTTAAATAAAAATAGTTTAAACAATTTGGGAGGAGAATACAATAATGAGTTACTTTACAAACGTAAACAAGATTAATTATGAAGGGCCGAAGTCAACGAACCCATTCGCGTTTAAATTTTACAATCCTGAAGAAAAAATCGGTGATAAAACGATGGAAGAGATACTGCGCTTTGGTGTCGCATATTGGCATACATTTACAGAAGACCTTTCTGATCCATTCGGTGCTAGTACGGCAATTCGTCCGTGGGATAAATACAAAGGCATGGATCTTGCCAAAGCTCGAGTAGAGGCAGCATTCGAATTCTTTGAAAAATTGAACGTTCCATATTTTTGCTTCCATGACGTGGACATTGCTCCAGAAGGTTCTACATTAAAAGAATCAAATGAAAATTTGGATACGATCGTAAGCATGATGAAAGATTACATGAAAGATAGTAAAACAAAATTGCTTTGGAATACG
Source organism: Virgibacillus sp. NKC19-16 (assembly GCF_021560035.1). NCBI lineage: Bacteria > Bacillati > Bacillota > Bacilli > Caryophanales > Bacillaceae > Virgibacillus > Virgibacillus salidurans. The sequence continues at coordinate 3,062,409 of NZ_CP074373.1, forward strand.
GCAAATAACTTCACGCACCCTCGTTTCGTTCATGGTGCTGCCTCTTCTAATAATGCAGATGTTTTTGCATATGCTGCAGCAAAAGTGAAAAAAGGACTTGAAATTAGTAAGGAGCTAGGTGGAGAAAACTATGTGTTCTGGGGTGGCCGTGAAGGGTATGAAACCCTGCTAAACACCGATATGAAGCTAGAGATGGATAACCTGGGCCGTTTCTACCACATGGCGGTAGATTATGCACAAGAAATCGGCAATGATGTGCAATTTCTCATTGAACCAAAACCAAAAGAGCCGATGAAACATCTATATGACTTCGACGTGGCAACTGGTTTTGCTTTCTTACAGAATTATAATTTGCAGGATCACTTTAAATTTAATATTGAAGCGAACCATGCGACGTTAGCCGGGCATACATTTGAGCATGAATTAAATTATGCTCGTGTGAATAACATGCTTGGATCTGTTGATGCAAACCAAGGTGATACATTACTAGGATGGGATACAGACGAATTCCCAACAGACTTATATTCTACAACACTAGCCATGTATGAAATCATAAAAAATGGTGGACTCGGCCGTGGGGGACTGAATTTTGATGCAAAAGCTCGTCGAGGTTCCTTTGATCCGGAAGACTTATTCCATGCACATATCGCTGGAATGGACAGCTTTGCAGTAGGATTAAGAGTGGCTAAAAAATTAGTCGATGATAACGTGCTAGATGGCATCGTTGATGATCGCTATAAGAGCTACACTGAAGGAATTGGATTAGATATTGTGGAAGGAAAAACAGATTTCCGAGAATTGGAAAAACATGCGCTGGGATTAACAGAAGTTAAAAATGAATCTGGTAAATTAGAACATATTAAAGCAACGATTAATCAATATTTATTACAAGCTTATGCAGCAGATTAATTGGGAGGGTTAGCGATGAAATATGTGATTGGAGTTGACTTGGGGACGAGTGCTGTTAAAGTTCTTTTGGTTAATCAGCACGGAGAAGTTGCCAATGAGGTTTCTAAAGAATATCCGTTAATTCAGGAGAAATCTGGTTATAGTGAACAGGACCCAGATGATTGGGTAGATCAGACAATTGCAGGATTGTCTGACCTGGTTCAGTCTTTCGAAGGCGATACAGCAGAAATTGAAGGAATAAGTTTTTCCGGTCAAATGCATGGATTGGTGTTGCTGGATGAAAATCATGAAGTACTTCGCAATGCGATACTTTGGAATGATACGCGAACAACGAAAGAATGTGAAGAAATATATGAACGCGTTGGCAAAGAACGTTTGCTGGAAATTACAAAGAATACAGCATTGCAAGGACTTACATTGCCGAAAATACTCTGGGTAAAAAATCATGAACCGGAAATTTTCGAAAAAGCACGCGCGTTTGTTTTGCCAAAAGATTATGTTCGATATCAATTAACAAAAAAACTTCACATGGAATATTCCGATGCAGCAGGGACGCTATTATTGGATGTAAATGAAAAGAAATGGAGCAGTGAGATTTGTCGCATTTTAGATATTGATCCGCAAATTTGTCCTCAGTTGGTTGGTTCGCACGATAAAGTTGGAACAATTACTAGTGAGATTTCAAAAGTAACGGGATTAAGTTCTGCTACCTGTGTTTTTGCTGGCGGGGCGGACAATGCGTGTGGAGCAATCGGTTCCGGTATTTTAAAAGATGGCAAGACATTGATCAGTACAGGAACGTCTGGTGTAGTCTTATCTTATGAAGCAAATGGAAACAAGGATTTCGGAGGAAAAGTGCACTATTTTAATCATGCAGTACCTGACGTTTACTATACAATGGGCGTCACTCTCGCTGCCGGATATAGTTTGTCATGGTTTAAAGATACATTTGCCAAGGATAGAGATTTTAATGAATTGTTAGCTGATGTGGATTCCGTCTCTGCAGGGTCGAATGGATTGATCTTCACACCATACATCGTTGGAGAGCGAACGCCACATGTTGATTCGACAATTCGGGGTAGTTTTATTGGAATGGATGCTTCTCATGAAGTAAAACATTTTGCGCGTGCGGTTTTGGAAGGAATTACGTTTTCTTTAAATGATTCTGTTGAAATTTTCCGTAAAAACGGGAAAAAGATCGATGAGGTTATCTCAATTGGTGGAGGAGCTAAAAATGAATCATGGCTGCAAATGCAGGCAGATATTGTTAATGCGAAAGTTATAAAATTAAAAAGTGAGCAAGGCCCAGGTATGGGAGCGGCAATGCTAGCAGCATACGGAAACGGCTGGTTTTCTTCCCTACAGGATTGTGCGGATGAATTTTTGAAAGTGGATCAAATATATGAGCCGATCCCAAGTAATGTGAAAACATACCAAAAACTGTATAAAATTTATCAAATGGTATACCCATCTACCAAAGAATTGAGCATGAAGTTAATGGAGTTTAGAGATTAACTCCATTCGTGTTTTTACCTGAGATAAATATCCCTCAAAAAGAAAGCGTTTTATAATAATTTTAAACGAAGGGAGAGAAAAAGGGTAAGCGTTTTTGAAAGTTTACTCTTTGGAAAACATGAAATCTAAAACGACAACCTCATACGTCATTTCTATTACGTTAATTGCAACTCTAGGTGGACTGCTATTTGGCTATGATACAGCCGTTATATCCGGTGCTGAACAGTCAGTACAACTGTACTTAATTGATAGCTTGGGATTAGGATCATGGGTACATGGATTAACGGTGTCCAGTGCATTGATTGGGTGTATCATTGGTGGTCTGATTTCTGGGTTGTTCTCCAATAATATAGGAAGAAAAAATTCTCTAATTATAGCAGCGTCATTGTTCTTTGTTTCTGCTTTGGGTTCTGCTTACCCCGAATTTTTATTCTTTAATGTTGGTGAACCGAGTGTCAGCTTATTAATTATGTTTAATTTATATCGAATCATTGGTGGGATTGGTGTAGGGATGGCATCGGCTATTTCTCCAACGTATATCGGGGAAATTGCTCCGCAAGAAGTTCGTGGTAAATTAGTATCCTGGTATCAATTTGCTATTATTTTCGGTCAGCTCGTTGTCTATTTCGTTAACTGGGGAATTGTGAATGGACAGTCATCTGAATGGGTAAATGATATTGGCTGGAGATACATGTTTGCTTCTGAAACGATTCCAGCACTTTTATTTTTTATTTTGCTATTCTATGTTCCGGAAACCCCAAGGTATTTAGCATCGCAAAATAATGAAGATAAAGCACTTAGTATATTAGAAAAAATTAATGGTTCGAAAGACAGAGCAAAACTTGTGTTATCTGATATTCGTACATCGTTAAATGCCAAAGATACAACTGGAAAACTATTTTCTTATGGAAAAACGGTTATCGTCGTTGGTATTCTCTTGTCTGTGTTCCAACAATTTGTTGGAATTAATGTAGCACTGTACTATGCACCGCGTATCTTTGAAAGTATGGGAGCAGGAGCCAATGCTTCAATGCTGCAAACCGTTGTTATGGGAATTGTGAATGTTATATTTACAGTGATTGCGATTCAAACCGTAGACAAATGGGGAAGAAAACCGCTGTTAATAGTGGGTTCTATAGGTATGGCAATTGGTATGTTTGGTGTTTCGATTCTTGCTCAAAATGAAATTATTGGAATATGGACACTGGTATTTATCATATTCTATACGGCTTCCTATATGATGTCTTGGGGACCAATTTGCTGGGTATTACTTAGTGAAATCTTCCCGAATAAAATTCGTGGACAAGCAATGGCTATTGCAGTTGCTGGACAATGGGCAGCAAATTTCCTGATTTCTTCAACCTACCCTCCAATGATGGAATTTAGCGGATCCATGACATATGGATTCTATGGTTTAATGAGTGTACTATCTATTATTTTCGTATGGAAAATGATTCCAGAAACAAAAGGGAAATCATTGGAACAACTGGAAGATATATGGAAGAAAGATTCTACAGAAGAGAAAGTTTTCAATTTGTAAATCAAATGTATAAGGCGAATATCCAGAGGGCGCGTCCCCCTGGATTTCGTTCGCTTTATTTTTGGTATGTCAACACTAAATCAAACATTTTTTAAGGGTCAAGTTTCGATATGTTACAGGACTTAAGTAACCAAGAGTGCTGTGCGTTCGGATATTATTGTACCAATTGACATTATCAAAAAGTTCAAGAGATAGCAGTTAAGGGTGTCAAAGTACATGTCATTTATTCATTCGGTTTTTAGTATCTTAAAATATCGTTTTAGACAGTGCATGAATATCTTCTGTACATGTGACAAGGGAGTTTAAACTCCCAAGTGGGAAGGTGGCCATGTCCAAAACTGGTCAATGGTTATGAACCAACTACTCCTACATGAAAATCTTAAAGACAGGTTTTAAAATATCTTGAGTTAAAGTTAACTTACACACTTTATTTGACAAACCCTTTACAGTGGAGCCTAAAGCTACCATACTGAATCACCCTCTTAAGTCCAGTATCCAACTACTCCCCCACACTATCAACCCCCCCTACTCGAATACTTCACCAACAACCTCTCCACCTCCTCAACATCAGCTTCAATATCACGTCCCGATTTCTTCACATTCCCTGCTCTCGCCTCCGCTTCTGGTCCTTAAACCACTCAGGCACAATCTCCCGCGACTCCTTCCCAAAAAGAAGCACCCTCGCCACGCTGCTTCTTCAACGGTTGTGATGTCTTTTTTGCCCCAAGCTTGCAGAGTTCCTTTAACGTATCCCCAATTTGCTCTTCCTCGCCCAAGCACACGTTTCATGGCATCCAAAATAAGCGGTTCGCCTAAATCATTCACCCAGTTGATTAGCTCATCAGCAACATAAGGGCTAATCAAACCGAAATTCTCCTGGTAAAATGCAATCACGTCTGTTGTTGTATGACTTTGTTTCCTTTTACTTCGTTTAGATAATGGGTCAGCACTGCAGTCCGAAGTGCCGCTCCTACTGCCACTCACATTGTTAATCGTACTCTCCTCAATACCGCAAGCCGCCGCTTCCGTGTCGCTCACGCTGTCGTCCACATGCCCCCTGAAACCAGACGTCTCCCCATCTAAAATCAAGGCAATCATTTCATAACGTGCTGCCTGTTTTCCACCCCGCGAGTGAAAACGGATATATCCCTTATCCCGGAGTTCTGCTCGCGCTCGATTAAATGTACTTTCTGTTAACGACGCTTTCACGCATAGAACCGATACCGCTAGCGTGAATGTTTCCAGCCAACCGGCCCTGTTATTAACATGCATGAGCACATGCCATAGATTTGCTGCTGTTGCTGACAGTGGATTTGTTTCCTGTTGATTGTGAAATGCATTCAATTCTTTTATGTAATTCATTTTCCCCAATCCTTTCCTTCTCCTAAATTCCATGCGTCAAATGCCCTCTTTTAAAAAGCGCCTTTTCCCGGGGAAAGACGCCCAGCTATAAATCTTCAATCCAATCTTCTATCCCATAACGCTATCAAACGAACACGAATAATAGAATCGATGTCGAAATACGCTAGATCCATGCCCGCTTCAGCCTGCTGCATCTTCCAATAATAAAACAGCGCACAAATCCCCTCCACATAAAATTCATTTTGCGGGTCCTTTATATCCAAATCGTGGATATGATAATGAATACGGTGTTGATGCTGCTTGAAAAAAACTTCAAATGATTCCTCCCCTGTTTGATTCATATCCTATCTCTTTTCTGAAAAACCGGTTTTTCGAATAGTACTATAGTCATTCCTACAATCGAAAAATAATCCTGTCTGGTGGCAAAAATACATTTATTTTACATTTCCAATGGATTAAATGTACGTCGAGGCTGTATCACAGGAGAGTTTGCCCCTTTTATCCGTTTTCGAGGACTAATACATCTTTACGTAAAATAAGCAGGACAGCTCTTCACCTGCCCTGCTTATTATAAGAGATCAAACTACTGGTACACCTTCAGTCATTTTAATCTGGCCTATTGCCATTCTTCCAGTAGCGTATCTGATACCGATATTAACTTGTTGTAGGCTGTCTCTGAAATCAATTCATTGTTGTTTTGATGCTCAAGCAGCGATTTAAATCCATTCAAATGTTTTACCGCTTTGTCCATCGAGTCTGTGTTTTCATAATGAGCAAGCGTTTTTAAATGGGTTTCAACATGGCGGATTGCATCTTCTTCATTAAATTCGCCTCCATCTTTCATTTCATCAACAAGAAATTGCAAATATGCAAACGTTGACATTTGATGGGGTGCCTTCGTATCTTTGGAAAATTCCTCTTCCAGAATGTACCACCAGTCATAGTCTTCCAAATGAACCAGATCAAACAACATTATCCCATTTGTATTACTTTCTGCAGTGCGTACGGCTCTTCTGAATTGTTCCGGATCCCCATTATATTGCTCGAGATAGAGGGATCCATATAATGGAGTGGCATAATTAACCACCTCCATTGCCAAATTGGCGGATCCTTCTACACTGTACCAATACGGCAAGTCCAAAGCATCCGATTCATCAATGGAAACCTCGTAATAATAGTTTCCTGTCATGAGAAAGTCGAGGTACTCTGCATATCCGGTTTCATGATAACTATCGGTTGCCCAATCATAATCCGGTTGATAGGTCTGGCTGGCCCAGTTGACACCTTCATGGTAATATAGCGGGTACCAGGAACCGACATACGTACTGAACATCAAGTCTTCATCATAGGAATGAATGAAATCTTCGGCTTCTTTAAAGAAACTTTGAATATTGTGTGCACGGAACTCAATCCAGTCTTTGTATAACGGACCTTCCACGATTGTTTCTTCCGTGCCGTCCATTTGAATTTCATAAATATCCTCTGGCCAGTTTGCGACCGTATCTCCAATATATTCCTCAAATTTTTCCCGGCTTAGATCACTAAAATCCGCATATTGATTAGCATATCTAGCCCGATCCAAAACTATCCCATCTACATCATAGTTGGTGACAATTTCTTCTATAATACGCATCTCATAATTTTTGACATCTTCTCGAATCGGGTTAGTGAATACCGAGGAAGATGGGTACTCAGATGCTGGAATGAACGTTGATTCTGTCTGATCATAGCTCACTTCATCTCCAACCTCCAGATTTTCCAGCACCCATGTACGCGCATCTCCATGAGCGGATAAAACAACACCATTTTCCGGAACTGTTAAAGGATCTGACCCTGTCGTAGCTCGATCCTCGATGTTGGTAATAATACCTTCGTCTACCTGAACTTCGATACCCCAGCGATTCGAAGGGGATACCTCATGTTCTTCTGGTGTGTAAAGAATGAGCTGATCATTTCCTCTCTCTGTATTGAAGTCATCGATTTCCATTGTTTCACCATTGGCGGCTTCAACAATATTTACTGCTGTATAAAATTGCGACTGCCACTCCGGATTATCAAAAGCGGGACCGTCTTTATAGGTGTTGTTTCCTTCCGAGAAAACGTTGACATTTGCCAAAACTTCCAAGCCATACTTGTCCGCTTCCTCCAAAACGGTTGCCAGCAGATCATACCCCTCCGGAAAATCGCTGTAATTGGCTATCTCTGCAGTACTCATATGTGGTGCAATATCACTGTCATAGCCGACAAACCCTGTGTAATTTTTAACATCCAGCACAATGGTATCAATATTCACGTTTGCTGTTTTCTCTACTATATCTGCTACTTTCTCAGGTGTATCTAGATTATGAATATTTGCAGATAAATCATACCAAAGAACTCTACCTTTCATATTATCACTGTCTGTCAGATCGGATAACTCCTGTTCCTGTCCTTTGTCTGATGCTGCCTGAATCGGAGTTGTAATGGACATCATAAGAATGCTGATTAGTAGGATACTAATCCATTTTTTCATTGATAAAACCCTCCAAATTTATTAAACTATTCATTTTCCAAGTACACCCTATTACGATGGTCTTTTTTCTTTTCTCTCTTTTTTTATATTAGGTTCCTAACCCCTACCTAGAATGTCTCACCCCCTTTAAGATAAATTGATTTTATTTTTTCAACTGATCCATCATAAGTCCTCGTTTATTCCCCTCATGAAACGGGTTACTTCACGGATAATCTGTGGATAGACCTCGATTTGCTTCCCTTCTTAATGAAAAGTAATTCCCGCTTTATTAGCGTTACCTTTAAATCAATGGGGTGTAATCTTTTTTTCGTTCCCCCAGAAACCTTTCACCTATCTTTTATGGTGTAGTCATAAAATAATTCAATGCATTCACCAAATCCTTTTTCCAAAAAACCCACTCATGCGATGCTTCCTGCTCCGTATATTCAATTTTTGCTCTTTTAAGAATAAAAGTTTCATGCAATTCGCGGTTTCTTGTCAAAATATATAATTTTTCATTCGTAATCACTGATATAAACTCATCTTCAAACCTACCAACCGTTTGATAAATATTCCAATCTAGCTTGTCCATTTTACTTAAGGCACCTATGTCTTCGATAGCAATCGCTGCAGACTGTAGCAACAGATGGGTCCATTGCTCAGGATTGCGCATCGCTAGGTTTAAAGAACTATTGCCAGCTAAGGAATCACCAAGTAAACCGCGTTTCACAATGTTTCGATTTAACTCTTTTTCAACTGTTGGAATAAATTCATCCGTCATGAATTGCATATAGTTTTCAAATTGGTTCCCTTGACGATGATAGGCCTGCCATCTTTCCATTGAATCTCCTGGGTGGATAAGGACAAAAACGATTTTACTAGCTAGATTTGAATCCGTTTCGATTAATTTCTGAAACGTTTCTTCAAACCCACCTAATTCTAAATAGTCCTTCCCATCTTGAACGTATAACACATACGCATCTTCTACAGTTTCAGCTGATGTTAACAGGTAGTAGGTATAATTTCTATTTTGGATCTCACTATGGAATTCTTTTTTAATCAAATTCAACATACCTAAATCCTTTCTGCATCAATTAGTTTAAATCCATATCTTCAGGCCAATGCCTTTGTATCCCTTTTCCTTCTATTAATTTCTGGTAGGCTTCTAAGTGCGTATCATTTTCTCGTACCTCATGTACACCTATCTGATTCAAGATGGCATAAGCTGCTAGATAGCCAACCGACTCGCCAATATTCCACTCGGTCGGGTGAAGGCGGTAACACCCATTCGTTAGTTGTGTAGTTCCTATATTCTTACAAGCTGGTAATAGGTTTTTTACTCGAATTGGTAATAGCGCACCAAGTGGAATTTCATATGGGTAGCTTGGATTATAAAACGTTCTGTTCGAAATAGTTGTATGATGTAAATCTAAATGATAGCTTCCAACACCAACACTATCAAAATAGGTACGAATCCCACCATAGCCTTTAGTGTCTCTACTTACATCGTTTTCGGTAATGGTATAGAGTGCTTTTATCCTTCTTGATTCCCGTATATAAGGATATTTTGCAAGCCCATCCTTTGTATCAAGCACATCTTTTCTTAAACGTAATCCTGGGTATCCCTGTCCACCGTCTAGACGGGGCGCTTCGGTTTGTAGCCAGTATAATAGCGATAAACTAAGCTGTTTCGCAGCATGTAGGTTTTTCTGTCGTTCTGCTTCCGGTACGTCAATAATCGAACCTAAAAAGTAATCATTCTGTGGCCAATTGATTAGCGAAATATCTCCTTCATACAGCTCTTCCTCCAAGTTCGTCACGTCCAGCACACGGCGATAGGTAAATAACGAAGGGATCCTTTCCTCATTCGGGAATAATGTGAACTCCTTTAATGTTGTCGTATCTGCTGAGTTGGCTGCATACCAACTAAGTAAAGGTAAATCAGAAAAACTTGGGATATATCCTTTCCAAAAATCATACTGTTCCGGTTTTTTAATCGTGAAATTTCCATCTGCCACATAATCCACCGCTAAAACGTAGGTGAAAGACTGTACATCTAATGGATTTTCTTGTTCTAATGCATGCGGTTCACTCGTAGTTTTTTTAGACTCCGCCCCAACCACATAGTCTACCCCTGCAAGTGGAAGAACATCTCCCGTTTCCGTTGCATCTAGGAAATAGTCACCTGTCAATGTAATTTTCTCAGTATGGGACAGATGTTGTACCGCAATAGAAGTGACATGATCTCCACTCGTACTAGCATCTTCTACTTTATAGTTTAATAGCACACGAATTTTGCCACTATTTATATAGGGAGATAACATATCCTCCATTACCTTTAATGCAACCCTTGGTTCATGGGCCAAGCGGCTAACCCATCCGTTACCAGGATTTAAAATGTCGTTTGCCTTTGCCTCTTTGGTTAGAGGATAGTTCTTTTTATAATAGGCGCGAACGCGATTTCTAAATTCACGATAGGTCGTAGTGCATCCGAATTTTTCGATCCATTGATGCTCATCTGGTGGAACTGCTTGGCTGGTAAGTTGCCCGCCAAGCCAATCGGTTTCTTCCGTCATGATCACGTTTAGCCCCATTTTCGCTATAGCTAAAGATGCGATACACCCACCAATACTTCCTCCTATAACAATAACATGTGCTTTTTCCTGCCTAACCAATACAATCCCTCCTATTTCCTCCAACTCTTCGTTCTATTACTACTGCCCCGCTGACATAACCGAAACAAATGATTTAGTGATCATCTGTGGCCTCGTGATGGCGCCACCAACGACAACGGACCATGCGCCCATATCTAACATAATTCTTGCTTGTTCTGGGGTTTGGATTTGCCCCTCTGCAATGACAGGGATGTCATACATTTTACTAAGTTGTTTTACTAGATTAAAATCAGGGCCCTGTACATGTCGTGTTTCTTTTGTATAGCCAGCAAGAGTAGAAGATAGAATATCTACCTCACACTCATATGCATAGGCAGCGTCTTCAAGTGTTGCAATATCGCCCATAACCAACGTGTCACTGTTCTCATGAATAAAGGTAACCAAATCGTTTAGTTTTTCATTATTTGGTCTCGTATGAATGGTTGCATCCAAGGCAATCACATCCGGTTTAACGGCAAGCAATTCTTTAATTTCCCTTATGGTAGGAGTGATATAGACATCGCTTCCACTATAATCACGTTTGATAATCGCAATGATTGGCAGATCGGTTTGTGTCTTTATTGCTAAAGCGTCTATTACGGAGTTACATCGGATTGCTTTTGCACCACCTATTTTGGCAGCCTCCGCCATTTTTGCCATTGTTTCTGAGCCGTGCAACGGTTCATCCTCAAGCGCCTGACAAGATACAATGAGATTTTGGTTTATGTCAAAAAGAACGTTATGATTGCTCAAATTACCATTTCCTCCTATTTTACTTAAATTTAACTTTCAACTCGATTCCACACTCAAACATCCGATTCCATGGAGCATAGGTATGTAATTCTTCAATTTCACTATGTTTAAAACTATTTTTAATCTCCGCTTGAAAACGACTAAGCAAGCGTTGATCTCGTTCTAAATTTACTAATTTAGCTTTGTCCTTTAAATCAAAATAACTAAGGTTATGGGTTAACAGAAAATCACTTACCATTTCCATTCGTATCTCCGCTTGATAGAAATAATCATCCAATAGATGATACATAATATTTTCTTTTATCCTATCTGCATTCCCAAACTGTCCGATGACACCTTGGGAAATGGTCGTACCTAACGTATTACAATTTGTATTCCATCCCTTATACGATAGCAATTTATCAAGGATTTCCTCTTCATCCAATAACGCAATAAGTTCTAGATCACCACCATTTGCATAGGCAGAGTCCGCAACGATCACCTTTTTACCGGACTCTATCGCCTGCTTTATTTGATCAGTGAAAGACATCATATTTCGAAAAGTCGAATAGGTGATGTCCTTTTTAGACTGATCCCACGACTCTTGCATAACACGACCTGGTGTATTATAAGCTAAAATTAAATCCGCAGAATCAGGATGATCTACCAGTTGACATCCTGCCGCCAAGATATGTCCTTTCATGCTTTCTGCAAAAGGACGATCCTCATACATTGGGATGAGTTGCGCCCCAAGTGTACTACTCCAAATTGGATAAATTTTTGGTTTTAAACCTTTTAAACCATTATAAACACGTGCAAGTAGTGTTGCCCCAACTTCATCTGCCCCAGGATAAATATGAACCTGTTTGTATAAGCGTAGTTTAATGCGTTTGAAACTAATCACTTTTTGATCCATTGCCGTATACCCGTATTCCGCACTGTCATCTTGTGGGATGGCTAAAAAGGTCAAGACTCCTTCCTTCACAAGATCTAGGACACATTCATTAATCATTACATTAAACGATCTTCTTGTTTCATAATCCTCGATAAATTCCTGAGGTATCTCGCGCTCTAAGTCCTGGAGCTGGTCCAATTCTTCAGAAGATAGAATATCATGTGTTTTTTTATCCTTCAAATAGGCTTGTAAGAATATTTCACGACCATAATACTCATAATACGAAGGCTCTTCATCACCTGAACTATACTTTGGTGTACGCATGATTAAATTCGATGCGTAGATAGGTAGATTTGGAAAAGCTTTGTGAAATGAACGCAATCGTTCCATCCACATCAAACCGGTCTCTTCAGACATCTCATGTAAACGTGAAGGTATGATGCCACCATAAATGATCATATCAATACTTAGAATAACAGCATCTGAATCTTCTGCTTCCTTTTGAAGCCATTCCCATAATCTCTCCGTGTTTGAAGGGCTCTTTTTCAATCCAAACAATTCTGCAGGAGGCAATAGTAATTCAATATCTGATGTTGAGTTTGCTATCCGTTTAACAACCTCTGTATTACATGGCCGTTCGTCTATTGGAATATAGATAATTCTCATGATTACACCTCTCAATAAGCTAGATAACTTCTTTTGTTTTTATCGTTTGTTCTTCTTTAAAAAATATATCTAGTAAATAATACAAGGAAATTTCACTTATTGAGTTCAGTTCACTATCTACTTCATCCGCCGTTGGGATTAAGAATGACATATCTGCTCCCTCTAATAATGGAGCATCTTGCTGGCTTGTAATTCCAACCGTCATGGCGCCTTTCGCTTTAGCTACCTGAAACATATCAATAACTTCCGTGTCATATCCTGATAGACTTAGACCAATGACAATCATATCCGGGTTTAATAAATCAGTTGACATTTCCATCTGATAACGATTGGAAAAAGCATCGATTGGCTTACCTAGTTTCATCAATTTATATTTAACGGAATTCATAATGAATGCCATATCTCCGGATCCATATAATAATACCTGCTTTGCTTTAGTAAATTGCTCCTTAAGCAATCTTATATCATTCGATTGGTTTAATGTTTCGATATTATTAAGTATATTTATATAATCCTGCCTTACTTTCACCAAACTGCTTGTATCTGATTTATCATGTAAACGGGTACCAATAATCGCTTCTTTGGCCATTAGACGCAGCTCGTTAAATGAACCAATTTCTAACTTTTTACAAAATCTTGTTATCATCGATTCCGATACATTTATTTTCTGAGCCATTTCTGAAATCGTATTACTTGGAACATCACTCAAATTCATCATAATATATTTTGCAATCATGCTTTCCCCTTTTGTTAGTTTATGATTATTCGATTCAATCATCGTTGTAATTCGATTATAGGGTTGCAATGATTCCTGTATTAGAAAATGTCGTAATGCACCAATCATACCCGCATCATTGAGATGATCCGCAATTTCTATTTTTGTTTTACGAAGAAGAGACGGAATAATATCTTTCTCTAACTGTTCCATGATTAACGGATATAAATAGTCTTTTTGATTTGTAATGCCCCCACCAATAACAATCATTTCTGGGTTCATCATATAAGCAATGGTAGCTATTCCTTTCGATAAGTAGTACACAAGTCTTTCAATTTCTTGAATACAAATGTCATCGCCTTTAAGAGCTAATTCAAAAATCTCTTTACCGGTTATTTTATTCTCTTCAATCCCTTTTTCACTTGCTACATTTCTAACTAAAGTTCTTGTTGAAGCAAGTTCTTCTAATTGACTTCCTTCAATTGGGATATAACCAATTTCACCACCACTAAAGCTGTGACCGGTATGCAACTTATTATCAATAATATAACTTCCACCAATACCAGTACCGATGGTTAAACAAAACAGGCTTTTTGCATCTTTTCCTTTACCAATCCACGACTCTGCTATCCCAACACAATTCACATCATTTTCGACCGCAACAGGTAAACTAAAATAAGCTTCTAACTCTTTCTTTATATGCATCCCTGTGTAATGAGGGACAAGAGAAGAGGCGTACAAAATTTCCCCGTTCTTTGAATCTACCTGCCCAGCAGTACTAATACATATCCCACTAATGTTATACGATTTCATCAATCCATCGCCAATGTGTTTTACTTTCTTTAACACCTCTATCCCACCCAAATGGGCCTCTGTTACCATTTCATTTTTTTCAATAATACCTCCCGTTTCATTTAGAACACCATATTTAAGTAGCGTACCCCCAATATCAAATGCCAAAAAATTCCTCATAATAACTCTCCTCAACATCTTGTTTGCTAACAATAAATCATTATCCTTTTATTGCACCATCTGCTGTCCCAGAGATAAAATATTTTTGTAGCCAAATAAAAATTAATAAACTTGGAATGGTTGTCAAAATGGATGCAGCACTTATTAATTTCAAATTACCACCATCAAAATTCTGTGACATTTGCGCAAGACCAATAGATAATGTGTACATACTACTTTCGGTTGTATTTATTAGCGGCCATAAATAATCTCCCCATGTAAATGTAAAGGTATAGATCGCTAATGATATAACAGTGGGTTTTACAAGGGGCATTGCAACTTTATACCACACTTGAAATTTATTTGCACCATCCAAATATGCAGATTCCTCTAATTCTTTTGGAACATGTAGAAATGCCTGACGCATGAAAAATATTCCAAATGCAGTTGAAATTTGTAAGATCGTTAAACCGATATGTGAATTTCTGAGTCCCAAATCTCCAGCAATTTGAAATAGTGGAGCCATATAGAGTTGGAAAGGTACCGTCATTGTAGCAATTATTAGGGTGAGCACAATGCTTCTTCCTCTAAAGTCAATTCGAGCAAGCGCATAACCTGAAAGGCTACTAAATAGTATATTTAATGGAACGGCAATACCTGTGACAATTATTGTATTCCATAGATACAGCAAAAAATCTGTTTGATTAAACGCATCAATAAAATTTACAAGTGTCGGATCGTCTGGCAATAACCCGTCATAGATACCTTGACCTGGCGATTTCAAACTGATGAATAGGGTGTATAAAAATGGCCCAAACGTGATGAACGTAATACCAATCATCAATATATAAATCAAGATTTTCTTTTGTCGTGAATTTGACTTCAATTTTATTCAACTCCTCTATGCTCTCAAATCATCTTCACGTTGATTTGTCAATTTCATTTGAATCAAGGACCCTATGATTGCTAATGCCAATAAAACTAACCCGGCGGCAGAAGCAATACTAACATCCAAATCTATAAATTTATCATAGATATACATAACAAGAGTGGTTGTTGCTCCAGCAGGACCACCATTTGTTGTCAATGCAATCTCTTCAAATACTTTTAATCCATTAACAATTGTTAAAATAGAAACCAATGTCATAGATGGTACGAGCATTGGAACAGTAATTTTCCTAAATTGTTGAATGCTAGTAGCCCCATCAATACTTGCTGATTCATATAACTGACTCTGAATCGATTGCAGGTTTGCTAAGTAAATAATCATATAATAACCTAACCCTTTCCAAACCGTGATAAAGGCAACTGCTATTAACGCAGTGGTTGAATTGGTAAGGAAATTCATCGGATCATCAATAATGCCAATCGACACTAAGAAACTGGATAAAGCGCCATCTTGGGAATACAACATTTTCCACATGATTGCACCAACAACGATCGGGGTAACAACTGGTATGTAATATAAAACACGAAATAGACCAACCGCTCTTATCTTCTGATTAACTAAGGACGCTAAAATCATTGGCAGAAAAATATTCAAGGGAAGAACAATTGCAACATATAAAATCGTATTTATAAAAGCCATCCAAAACATGTCGTCCGTAAATATTTCCTGGAAATTTTCAAACCCAACGAATTCACTTGTATTGCTAATCAATTCATAGTCTAAAAAACTCCATTGGAATGCTTCAATAATTGGAATAACAAGAAATGTCATTAAAATCACAATCGATGGAAGTAAGAATAACCATGGTGTCATATTTCGCTTTATTCCCTTTTTCGATAATGTGAAAGGATCTCTACTCATATTATCCCCTCCTGAATTTTAGAGACTAGCATAGTAAAAGCTAGCCTCATAGTTTTTTTATTAAAATGTCGGCGCTTCTCCTATTTCTTCAAATGACTCATTCCATTGTTCTGTAATTTGTTGTAACGCTTCCTCTGGAGTTAATTCGCCTTGTAGGTTTTCTACATATGCGATTTTAACTGCCTCATGAAGATCTGCACTATTTTCTAGTGGAGGAATTAATGATTCAGCGCGCTGCAGCGTCTTAGATGCTTCAAGCATCCCCATTGCTTTTGGTGAATCGCCAGGATCTTGGAAATAATCATCCTCTAAAGATTCACTTGTAGAAGGGAGTACTGTTTCTGCAACTTTCGCGAATTCAAGCTGATTTTCAGCATTTGTAACAAATTCAGTTAATGCAACAGCAGCATCTGGATTTTGTGTTTTTGCAGGAATCGAAAAATTCATAACAGCAATATTCATAGGTGCATCTGCACTGTTTAAAGGCTCTCCAGATCTTGACACGTCATATACTTCTGGTGCGCCAGATTCAATTGGCCCTAAGAATGTTACTCCACTTTCAAGAAGGGAAAGATTTCCCGCCATAAATAACTCCTGTGCAGTTCCAAAACTACCTTCCGCATTTTCTTGAGGCATGATGCCTTCTTCATACATTTGCTGCGTCAACGTGAAAAACTCAACAATTTCCTCATTCTCTCCTAATACTGTCTTCCCATCTTTAACAATCGGTTCTCCGTCAGCAATAGTAATCATTTCTTCCATTACCGTGTCCCCTTCGTTGATAATCTGGTAAAATGAAGGGTTTCCTGTTTCTTCCGTTATAGCTTTCGCAGTATCATAAATTTCTTGCATACTTTTAGGTGTCTCGGTAATACCTGCTTGTTCAAAATGGTCACCATTATACCAGCTAACCGTTGTCGTTAAATACCAAGGTAATGCATACAGACTATCGTCATAAAACCCTGCATTAAAAGCACCTTCCAAATAAGATTCTTTTGTTTCATCACTTACCAAATCATTTAACTCTAATAACCCACCTTGTTCGGCAATGTTAACCATATAACGAGGGGCCAAATTGACAACATCAGGAACGTCATCGCCAGTAAGGGAAGTCAAGACCTTTTGTTGTATTTCATTTTGTGGAATATCTTCCATAATTACATCCACTTCAGGGTGAAGCTCTTCAAACTCTGCCTCAAGGTCAGCAAAATACGAGTCAAATGGCTCACCCGATAATGAAGCAGTCCACATAGTAACTTCACCTGAAAGTTCATCAGAGGATGACCCTGAATCCGCTGTCGATGAAGTATCTTCATCACCCCCACAAGCAACTAATCCAACTGAAAGAACCATAGTAAGTAGTGCTAACAACATCCTTTTTGCTCTTTTATTCATCTTCTTACCCCCTTATCATTTTAGAAATCGCCCTATCACAATTGGGAAAGCGTTTTCTTATTACCATCTTACTTGTTTAATAGAAATATTTCAATACTTTTTAAAAATAATTTTTATTTTTATTTTTTTATTGAAAACATTTTTTAGTGAAAGAAGCATGAGGATTTTGAGAATGGCGATAACTATAGAAAAATATTTTCTAGAACAAGAATCTTCGCTTCGCCAGTCTTGCCAGCCTTTCACCGCATCAATCGTGACACCTTCGTCGTGCAGCGATTTCCTTTATCGGCATGTCCATTAAAATATGATATTTCATCCATTTCCACTGATTTACCGTTAGCATACCCTCCCCATGGTCCCATAGATAGGTATCGCCTATTAGGATCCTCATTAAGTCAAGTGCAGGAGGATCTCTATCAAGGCTGTTCTCTCGTATCAAATAGATTATACGATACGAATACGAACACACAAAAAAAGAAGCAAAAACAATAATCTGCTTTTACTTCCTTTACTAATGGTATAACATCAATTTTATTTTAATTTGTTCTTTATCCACGATGGACTGCCCCTTTCGTTAATCAAAGTAAAAAAGGTAAAAGGCTACACTAAGCCTACGAGTCTAAAACCCTTTTACTTACTAATTCCAATGTAATAAAGGATTTATAAAAATTTAAATTTATTTCATTTTTTGCAGGAATAACTAAAATTTTGTCGAATTAGGTATAATGTATCGCAAATAAAAATTCTAGGAGGAATTACATGTCTTATTACCCGGTTTTAAAATTATCTAATGCAGAAATGGGAGCGTTATCCAATTTGAAGGAGGAAACAAAAGAGCTAATTACTCCCATCATAGAATCTAAAATGATTCCTGCAAAGAAAGTTACAGATTGGCAATCAACCTTTCGCACTTTAGGAACATACATCTCAGGTAAAATAGGTGAAACTAATTTCATCTACGACTTTCATTCAGCTTTTGAGAAAATCGGTGAAGTTCATGAGTTAATAGACTCTAAAAGCAGTAAAAATCTAGTAGAGCATTGTATCGATAAATTAGTTGAAGCAGAACTGGATTTTATACCTTGTATACATTTTGATGATCCAGCCTGGATAGTTGATTCAGTTCTTCGTTCAGATCAACCAGAAATTGCAATTAGAATACGGTGTCACGACTTTAACAGTCCGTTGGAAGAAATGATTGTAGAAAGAATTACAGATAAAATTATTCATCAAGCAACTAATAAAAGCTTTATACTTTTATTAGACTTCTACAATTCTCCAATCAATGAAAATAGAATAATGAGTGCACTAAATAACTTCTCTCAGATCAAAGTTAGTAAAATGGTATTACTTCTTACTTCTTGTCCAGAAAATGCAGATAAAGTGTCACCAAATACCTTTTCCTTTGTTAACAGTAGAGATGATCTAAAAACTTATTTCAAATTACGAGATGATTATCCTGAATTAGAATATGGAGATTACACAGTAAGATTAAAGCCACCTCTAGAAAGCTCCAACATAAACTACTACAACACTTATCTAAAGATATTCTATTCATCTGAAGACGATTACTATATTGGAAAGTCTACATTATTGGAAAACGATGGTGTGAAAACAATTCAAGATGTTTGTCAGGAGATAGTAAATAGTGATGTATATAAACATCCTGAGTTTTCTGCTGGAGATAAAGCCATCTATGATTGTGCTGAAGGTAATCTAGAAATTACGAATCATCCAAAGCCAATAGAATTCGGCATAAACCACCATATTGAATTGACTGCAAGACAATTATAGATCCGGTCTCCAATTTTCCCGAGTTTTTAATGACCTATATACATGTTCCCTGATAATGTTGACATCAGCTTCTTTAGAAAAAATTTCAAGAAGCTGGTGTTTTTTTAACTTTTTCATTTTCTTTGGGTATTCCAATACATCAACTAATCCTTCTAGGTCCTTTTTCCATAGTAAACTAAGTAGAATATCTTTATCCTGGGAATCTTGTTTTCTGCCTTTTCTTTTTTCAATCAAACGCATTCCATCAGAACTAATTACTTTTATTCCCCACCACTTAGGTACTGTTTCACAGATTGATTTATAATATTTTCTAGATGACACAATCGTCATACGTTGAAACAATTTATTATAATACGCCATTTGCCTTGGAAGTCTTTCCAGCGTATCAACGTCGCTTTTAATTTCATAACCATGAATAATTCCATTAATAACAGCTACATCCACTCTAGACTTGCCATTATTAATACCTAATTCATTGATTATTCGAGTATCAGGATCATTATCATACTGAGAATAAAGTTCTTCGATTAATAGACTTCTTACTCCTGTATCATTTAAGAGCATTTTTGTCACCTCTAATACATTATTATCAATTATCCATAACTTTTCAAGTCTTGTCTTGCTATTTAGGCAAAATAATAATAGCACTGTTATATTATCCACTACTATTCTAAATGAATTCACTACTAGGGGAGCCTTCCTGTTCTTGTCTGCACTTTCATCTGATAACACGATGCCATCCAGTAATGTACTCCCCTGTGCATTCAGCTATAATATCTAAAAGATTAAATA
This sequence comes from Virgibacillus sp. NKC19-16, assembly GCF_021560035.1. Taxonomy (NCBI): domain Bacteria; kingdom Bacillati; phylum Bacillota; class Bacilli; order Caryophanales; family Bacillaceae; genus Virgibacillus; species Virgibacillus salidurans. The sequence continues at coordinate 3,082,630 of NZ_CP074373.1, forward strand.
ATCCTCCACAACAAACATCCAAATTAACAGCTATCTAATGTCAGGCAATAATAAATCATCCATCACCCACTCTCCCCCTCAACTTCCGCCTCACTTCCTTCCCCCAACTCTTCACAGCCTCCACCGAAACACCCTCCTGCTCCGCAATCTCCTTCACCGGCATGTCCTCGATCACAAAATACCTCACCCATTTCCACTGATTTTCCGTCAGCTGTCCACGCACGTCCTGCCAAAACTCCGCATCATACAGCGCAGCTCCTGTTTCAGCGACTTTCATCATCGGATAGGAAAAAGCTCCACTCCGATAATAATTGCCGTCATCAATCTGCGTTTTATGCTCCTGCTTATAACTCGCTCCATTATCCTGTTCTCTATTCTGTTTACGCATCAAATCAATCATTCGGTTCCGGATCGTATAGTTAAAGTATGTCGCCATCGGCCCCTTATCCGGCTGGTATTTCTCATAAGCATTCCACATCGCGACCAGTCCTTCTGTATAAAACTCCTGATGTGGATCTCTGATGTTCAGTTTGTGAATCTGATAGTGAATCCTTCTTTCATTCTGCTTAAAAATCTCCTCGAAAGTCACGTTATCTCTATTCATTTATAATAGCTCCCCTCGTCTAAAAAGCACTGCCGCTTTATAGACACATCTCTTTTTAATTACTATCGTATCGAAAGTTGATTTGGTGGCATGAAAGTGAAAAAATTTCATACTGCCTTCTGGGAGTTTATTAACAATAGTAATATAATTATATTTTAGAACTAATGTTCTAATATGTTCTCTAAAAATATTTTAAAAAATGCCCCTTCGTCTTACCTTTTTTCGATTGTAGTGGTGAGGAAGACTGTTTTAACACAATCGCATTATTGCAGCTCAGCCATTGGAAGCAGGAAAGTCATCTCCTTTATTAATGCTACTACTTATAACAAGGCATAGACGGCGTCATTTTTTGTATCATCATTTTCATGGAAATATCAAAATTTAATACAATAAAACACAAAAAAGTAGAAGACTATTTTACTCAAAAAACAACAGGAGGAATGAATAAATGGAACGTCTAGATGGTAAGGTAGCAATTATTACAGGATAAGCACAAGGTTTAGGAAAAGCTATTGCACTATCCTATCCTGCGTGAAAGAAGGAGCAAAAGTTGTCCCAGCCGATATTAACGAAGAAGGAATGAAAGAAGTAGAAAATACGATTAATAACAATGCTGAGATTGGTACACACAGAAACATTGAAACTACCACATATGAAGCGGGCAGTGCGTTTCCAGGAAAGAAATATGGTTCACAAGCAATGATCAAAAATGAAAATGACAGTTCCATTATTAATATGTCCTCCGTCGCTGGTCTTGTTGACGATTCCGAACTTCTCGCTTATGCCGCTTCTAAAGACGGAGTTAAGCAATTAACAAAAGAAGCGGCACTACACCTGGCCAAAAACAAAACCAAGATAGCATTCACCCTGGATACCACCATACCGAATTGATGAAATTAGTTCCGAATAAAAAGTAGATTTTAGTCACGAATCCTATAAATGAATTTGGCGATCCTGAAATAATTGGTCATGCAGCAGTTTATTTGGGGTCCGATAAATCTAGATTTTCAGGCAGAATCCGAGCTAGTAGTTGATGGCAGATACTCAGCCCCATAAAAATTACCATTTCTATAAATAAGGAGAAAGACGACATACAAAAGTATTTCCTCCTTTCTCCGTATTTGCAAATGTTTCCGCTAAAATATAAACCAGTGAAGCAATTGACATGTAGATGATTAGATAGCAACAATCAGCACTACATTAATAAGACACCAACCTCTCACCAGACTTTCCCTCCTTACTACTGAACCTAGCCAACATCCTTGCTACCTCTTCCACAGACACGTCATCCTCCGCTGGCTGCTTGCTCGGCTTAGGCCTCTTCTGCCGATCCTTAAACCAATCCGGAACAACCTCCTGATGACCTGCAGAAGATCCTTGGTAACTGTGCCTCCTTTTGAATGCTTCCTTATCGGTATGCGCCTGTTCCAGTGTTGAAATCCCCTTCTTTTTCCAGCCATTGCATATCGCATTCGCATAGCCCCAGCTCAGCTTATCACGCTCTACCGCCCGCTTCATTGCCTCCATCACCAAAGGCTCACCAAGCTCTCGCACCTGTTCTTCTATGGATGTGCGTATAGATTTTGTTAATTTCCCGATAAAATTTTCCGTGTAATAGGTACGGACGTCCATAGATAATAGATTTTCATTTTGTTTGATTTTCATTTGGTTTTGTTTATGTTTATATAATGAGGCCGTACTGCGGTCCATACTGTGGCTCGTCGCGCTGGTCGTCGTGTCGTTCTTCGTGCGGACCGCTTGCTGGTCCACACTGTGGTCCACCTGTACATCAGCATTCGATTTGTCCGTTGATGCTGCTGCCACATTCCCTGCCATATGGTCCATCCTATTCTCCGCCGGACTGCTTTCCCCAAGCGCGTTAACCTCCATAGCCTCTAAACTATCATCGGACGCGCCCCTGTCATCCGTCACATCCAATCCCTCATCCCACATTTCAGACAATTTCACTAACCGGTAAACCGGAGCACGGTTACTGCCACGTGACTCATAATGAAGATACCCCTTCTCCACCAACTCCTTGCGCGCACGTTTAAACGAACTCATCGACACCCCGGCTCTTAAAGTGAGCGACGTGCTAGGTGCCGTAAACTCTTTTTTCCATCTCACCTTATTATTGATATACATCAGCCCATGCCAAAGCGACACAGCAGAGGCTGAGAGTTGACTTTGCTCGATACGATCATAAAATGTGATAATTTCCTTCAAATAATTCATTTCCATTTTCTCCTTCACGCACTATTTTTTGTGAACCATTTCCTTGAAAAAGGAGCATGAGACTCGTGTGCTCCCTCATCTGTAATGCAATACTCGTTTGTCTCCCCAAGCGCTTCCCTCATCAATCGTAACGCTATCCCGTAAAATAATCTTCTCCTTCAAAGGCATTTCTTAGAAAACTTGATTGTCACCAAGTCTTTCAGCGATGCACTTATGCAATAAGAAAATAGTTTCGTAACTGTCGAATAACGTGACAGGCCCCCCATTTCCCTGGGTCTCCGTGAGCGCTTATTAAATGCCCTTTCAAAATGCTTTATCAAAAATATGGGGTCTTCGGGCTTGATGGTTGAATAGATAGCGGTATCATTTTGCTGGTAATTGCTATCATTCATCTCTTTTTCCTGTAAATAGATTTCTTGCTTTTCTTTTTCTCTCGTTTGCTTAAAGCATTGATTAATGATACGGCTCTGAATGGTGTAAGTAAAATAAGTTGCAAGCGGGCCTTTATCAGGCTGATATTTCTCGTAGGCTTTCCACATGGCAACTAATCCATGGGGGTAGAACTCTTGTTGAGGGTTGCTGATGTTCATTTTGTAGATCTGATAATACATTCTGCGCTCATTTTGTGCGTAGATTTCGTCAAATGTCATTTTTTCATTCGCCATTATTCGTACTCCTCCTAGTCTAAATTCTCCACTAATTAGACATTCCATATGTATTTATCCTTACCCAGCTGCTACATATGCGCTTCATCCGATTATACGATTCTCTTAATAATCACCTCCATTAGACCTAGTCATAAAGAACTACTTTTATTTTAATTTACGATTTCCAGTATATGGGTAAACCGCCCAAATTGTCTGTTATTTATTTTTGTGAAATTAAACCTCCCATTTTGTCCGGTTTTCTATTTTCCTGATGAAATCATGATAATTTTACGCGAAAAGGGGCGTGATGCATGATGGAAGGATTTCCCCATAGGTTAGAAAACCTCCGAGATAATAAGGATTTATCAATGAGGGAAATAAGTAGGAAGATTGGATTTTCGGAAGACGCATACGGAAAATGGGAAAGAGGAGAGAGAATCCCTACCTTCGAAACCATGATGAAGCTGGCAGAATTTCACCATGTTTCGCTGGATTATCTTGCTTATGGCAAAGAATTTCAACAACATAAAGAAGAACAGGATAAGCAGAAAGCCTTCAACAACTGGATTTATGCCTTTCACACACATGAGATAGATACTTCCATCCTTATGCGAAAGGATATCCCCTTGATATTAGCAAAGGAAGACTTGAAATATTTGATAAAGAACCTGGAATGGACGGTGGAACAGAGATTACGAGAATAGGGTGAGGTCCACTGTCCCTATTCCCGCTCGAAACAGAAAAAAGGAGCAGTTTTACCACCCCTTTTTTCCAAACTTATTTTCACCGTAATTCCAAAGCCCCACTGCCTTACTTTAAAATTAAACAGACTGGGCGCCTTGTCCTCCGTCAATTCGATAGTAGGATCCACTTATAAATGAAGCCTTATCTGACGCTAAGAAAACCATTAAATCTGCAATCTCTTCTGCTGTTGCATAGCGATTCATTGGGACAGTAGATGCAAATTGTTCTCTTGCTTCCTCTGAACTTTCACCTGTTGCATTCTTTTCAATCGATTTCATCATTTCTGTATCTACACCTGATGGAGCCACAGCATTCACACGTACGCCGTATTCTGACATCTCCATAGAAGCAGATTTATTTAATCCGATAACTGCGTGTTTCGATGCAACATACGCACTCATTCCCGGTGCACCTAATAAGCCGCCATTCGATGCTGTGTTAACAACAGCGCCGCTTTTCTGCTCCTTCATCACTTCCAGCACATATTTCAACCCAAAGAATACGCCCATCGTATTAACATCGAGTACATTTCTGAAATTCTCCTCCGTTTGCTCTGTGATCGGAGCAAAATCTCCATTAATCCCTGCGTTATTAATAAAAACATCAATATGTCCAAAATGATCTTTTGTTTTTTCTACGTATTCTTTCACTTCATTTTCTTTCGCTACATTTGCTGTAAGCAATAATTTATCTTTTGCTTCAATAGACTCCGCTGCTTTTTCTAATGCATCCTTTTTCAAATCAACTAAAGCCAGCTTAGCCCCTTCTTTAGCAAATGCTTTTGCCGCTTCGACAGCAATGCCTCCAGCAGCACCTGTAATTAATACTACTTTATCATCAAATTGCATGATCGCTCTCTCCTTCTACGATGTGATTGCTTTTAACAGCTCTCCATAATCAGTATTTCACATTAATAAAGATACTATTAAAAGTGACAAATATATGTAATTAAATGTATTTTAATTACATATAAATATTACCGCTTTTTATTAAAAGTTTCTACTAAAATGCTTTTATGTGGGGATAAGGTTTAAAGGAAACAGCAAAACAAGTGATGGGTCTATGATCAGATCGACAGACTGAAACTCCATTATTGTTTATGGGTGATTAATCATGTAGGCATTGCATTTCATGATAAATAATGTTGCTGTGGGGAAAGAGTGCTTCGGCCTATTTTTAACTTAGTCTCGGGGCTTTCAAAAATAAAACCACTGCCATAAGTGCAGCGGCTAAGATTTATATCTATAGTTACGTGCTTTGTCGGAACTTAATAATATTTTTTCAAACATTAGAAACCTTCCATATAAGATCATATAAGCATTAAATTACACATCAATTATTGTTATCTAACGATTTAATAGATTGGTTAAATATACTCTTACTTTTCAGTCAATCCAAAACCTAAAATTCACAACACTGGATGTGTTTAAACCAAAGGGCATCGACATCAACCATTGAAACCTTCCTTATTGCAAACAGATATGAAGACGCTATATACAGCCCCTGCCTTGATCAATAGCCACAACGAGGTTGAACACTGTTATTATTTTATCAATATCGTATGTGGATTGCACGTATCCTAACTAACAGAGTTTTAATATTATAAATTAAACCCAGGAATCAATAATATCTTTAAATATAATATCATTCCACCTCTCTTTCCAAGCCTCAATATATTTAACATCATTAGAAGAAGGCTCCAAATCACATCTATCAATATTTACAACGGATGGCATTATTACCGAATCCCCTATTAATAACGCTTCTCCACTTTGTAAAGAGGGTAATTTATCTGTAACACCAATCTGACTATCAGGTAAGAGCTTTTTCACATAATTTTGGTCCTCGGGGTTTGTTAACCTCATAGCCACAAAGTTATTACATTGTGAAAATATTGTCTCAGAAATCTCAGATGGCCTTTGACTAATTATAGCTAGTGTTTCGCCATACTTTCTACCTTCTTTTGCAATTCTCTCAATTGCCGTGGTAGAGCTTCTATACTTTGCTAAGTTGCTTTTAGGGGCGTATTTATGAGCCTCCTCAAAAGTTAATAGTAATGGCGTTTCATTTTTACCATATAGCTTCTTTTTATAGTAACTAAAATCAAATAATAAACGGGTTATCAGGGATACCGTAATACTTAGCACTTCAAACGGTACCCCACTTAAATCAATAATAGTTACGTTTGACTTTTTATCTTTCTCGTAACCTATAAAACTTTTAATAGTTTCAGCAAATGAGATATTTCTTGATTCTTCACCAAATAAGAATTTTAGTCTTTTATCATTAATCTTACTTTCGAACCTCGAAACAAACTTATCTAGAGATCTGCAAAATTACCGCTTTTTATATTCTGACTTTTTGTTGGATGAAAGTCCAAAATACCATCGAAAAATTTAATAATTTTTTCCTCTTCACTCAATAACACACCTGTGTCTATGTTAGTTTTCCCTTCTTTTTCAAGCTGGTAGGAATCATCTACAAAAGTGATTCTATCTGGTGATTTGGCATTTTTGGTTTCATTTTTCAAATTTTTAAGACCGTTAAGTATTTCTATGATGTCAAATTTAAGTGGGCTATCAAAAAAAACTTCGCCTATATCCTTATTTTCTTTCTTTTTATTGATAGTTATTAGTTTTCTTAGAATAGATGCTTGGTTATAATTATTAAAGTCTCCCGCTTCCAAAAACAATTCTTCTAATTCATCAGCATTTAATAGCCAATATGGTAGTATTAAGTTATCTATATCTATTTTATTAGCCCTCGGAAATGCATTACCATACTCAGAGTGAATATCGAAAATTACAATATGTGAATTATTCAAACCCTCGTAATGACCTTTCTTAATAGAAGACGCATTTTGTATTATTTTAGCAGTTGTATGGGACTTCCCTGATCCACTTGCCCCTACTATTGCTAAATGTTTGTTAAAAAACTTATTACCATCTACTGGAACTGCAACCGTATTGTTATTAGATAAAGTAGAAAAAGCAAACTTTTTATCTTCTTCAATTGAGTCCTCGAATATTTTCTTTATGTATGTAATCTCTGCTGGTTTAACAGATTTCGGTGGAATTGATAAAGTATCTCCACCTCTGTAGAATTTCTCGTCCTTTAACACTCCTAAAGGACTTGCTTCTATAATATATTTTCTTTCTAAATCAAAATAACTACTATTTCTCTCATCAATCTTTTCTACTTCTATTAGATCTATTGAAAAACTTTCGACAATGGCTATTAATATAACATCTTTATCATCTGCTATTTGTAAGTATGAGCCTACTTTTAAATCTTCCTCTGCAATTTTAAAATCTTCTAACCTTTCGACAGATATTTTAACTTTATCAGGCTTTACCGTTATTACTTCTGCATTAAATTCACCCATTCTTTAATCACCTCTGAAAAAGAAAACCTGTAATATCATCTGGTTTTTCTATTTGTATATAGTTAAAATCAGTAAACCCTTGTCTAGCTATGGAGCTGTCAGTATATAAATTATATACCTTTTTTATACCTTTTATACTATTAATAATTACATCTAAATAATCTATCTTGTTTATAAATTTGAGTTCAATATTATTTTGCGGGTTACATTTTTCAATAACATTTTGTAAATTGAAATCCGCATTCTCAAAACTAAAACCATCTCTAAAAAAATAACCTTCTTCTAAAAGTTCAGTCTTTATTATTTTTAATACTTCAGCGCTGATATTGTAAAAACAAATATAGGGAGCTGGGGACTTTATTAATGTGCCCTTCTTCAAACTCGCTTTTTTGAAGAATCTGTCTCGAAGTCTATAAATTATTTCTTTTAATTCATTCTTGTCAGTATTACCATGTACCTCAATTATAAAAATCCTTTCATGAAAGTTAATATTACTTTCTCTGAAATATTTATTGTAAATTAATGAATAATACTTTTCCTTACCTAAAAAATCACTGTAAGCCGAGTAAAATATTAATTCTTTATTGCCTCTAATTAACTCTATTAATTCGTATTTATTACAAATTCTGTTTTTCTTTTGATCTGGAGGATTATTAACAACCTTTTGTTCAATATATTTATACATTTGAGCATAGTAGATACATGCTTCTTCTTCACTGCAGCTGAATTCTTCAGTTATTTTATAAATCAAATTCTCAAATTGACTTTGAAATGCAGATGTAAATATTAAGTTAAACTTAGCAACAAATTCTACTTTTAACTTCTCATCAAATGTATATTGAGTATTACCAACTTTGCAATCACCAATAATTTCATTTAAATAATTTACATCTATAGTTAATATTTCTTCTTCCTTCTTATTTTGGAAAAAAGCATACAAAATCGGAGTTCTTTTATCGGTTTTAAACAATTGTAATAATTGACAAACTGGCTTTTTAATCTGGGATTTGGTGTAACTCGTTCTTTCTTTATACTTCACTTGGACAATAACATTTTTATCACTGTAATCTTCCGTTTGTTCTATTTCTATCAGCTTCTCATAATCACTCTCCTCTATAATTTTCATAAGTATATAATCATATTGAAAGTTAAAACCTTTAATTGCATAATATCCACCATCTACTACATTGCTCATAATATATCCTCTATTCTATCTATAATTGAAAAATTACAAATTATATCTATAATCCATTATACCAACTTTATCCAAGCTTTCAACAGAAAAAATAGTTTTGAATAAAAGCAAGAAATCAGTGCTAACATTCGACAATTTCCTTACCAAACCAGTTATTACCACAATCTTAATGTAAATGCAACAAACAACAAAATACTATATAAGTAGTATCAATTACCATCCTCCCTAAGGATAATAATCCTTGAGAAGGAGGGATGGAAGTTGGACATACATACTTTGCTGCATCGATTGGCGCAAAATTACCGTAAACATCGAATAATAAATCACATGTCGCAGGCAGAATTGGCAGAACGATCTAATTTAGACGAGAAGTATATAACCGGACTGGAAAATGGAAGAGAGAATCCTATCTATATAGCACTCTATAAGCTATCTGAGGCGTTACATCTTCCTCATCCGATGATTGATTCAATTGCATAAGAGGATGACATCTAGACAACAAGACCTCTTATCCCACGTATGTATAATACTTCTGCTGACACTCTAATTCTTTGCATGACCCCCGGCCCCCTTCTTTATCCACTTCACAAATAAGCAATACCATGACTATTAAGAAAGCAGCGAACGACGGATCTATTATCAGATCCACTACCTGAACTCTATGACCCCCACCAGGAATACTTTCAAGAAGGACTCTGTGCGATGTGGAATGCCTATAAGCAGTATGATCCCGATAAGGGGCTGATGGCGACCTATTTCAACTTCATGATCCTCAACCGACTGATTGATCTTCTACGCAAGGAAAACCCGCGAGAAAGAACATCTACAAACTGTCCTGACAGAATTAAACACAGAAGCGAAAATCTGACAACCCATTGTTTCAGTTTCACCTCCTTATCTTACCGAAATAAAAACTCCTTTCCTTAAAGGAAAAGAGTTAATGGGAAGTTATAAACTTCCTGATACTAATAATCTAACTGCTTTTTTAGGCATTTTTATTCGTCATTCGTTCGCCTTTTATTCACATCTCTTCATTATTTGTTGAGATTTGACACTTCATATAGCATTTTTAAAAAATGACTACCTTTGTAACCCTACCTCAGCACAGTTGATAACTGCTGGGGCGAACCATTCCAATACCATCTATATTCACTCAACGAATTAACTTGCAATCGACAACACGAAAAACAAGAGACAAAAACCACAATTATTTAGCGATATGTTCAGATAACTGCTTTGAGGAATCATCTAATGTATCTTTATCATTTTCCAATGTAATTGTAAACCCTGTTATAGAGTAAATTACGGTGATCAATAGTGTGAAAAATGTTAATAAACAAAACGGGATAAATTCCATTGGACTTACGCCTAACGTACCTGCTATGAAAACTGCACTTGTATTCCACGGAATAATAGGCCCACCCAGTGTTCCAACATCCTCAATTAAGCGTGATAGATTTTCCCTTTTGATTTTGCGTTTTTCATATAATGGCCGCATTAAAGTTGCAGTCATGATTAAGGCAAAGCTATGTGTAGCACCAATCATATTAGATGTATAGCTCACCGCAATTGTTGACAACAGTAGCCCACGATTTGTTTTTATCCTTTTTGAAAAGGAATTTAAAATTGAGGATAAGAAGCCAGCCCCTGATAGGACTCCACCGAATGCCAAAGCAAATATAAATAGGGCTAAAATTTCATACATACTTGTGACTCCACCCCGATTTAACAGACCATTTATAAAAGAATTGCCAGCTTCTATCGAAAAACCGCCATACAAAGCAGAAAATCCATCTGTTATTGAGAATCCCTGATGTAAAACTCCCACTACGGCTCCAATTAACGCCCCTAAAAATATGGAAGTGACAGGTGGCTTTTTCATAATTAGCAAAGTCAGAACTACAGCTGCAGGGATAAGCGCTATCCATCCTATTTTAAACAACTCATCTAACGAACTTGTTATCATGTTAATTCGTTCATAATCAAGATCTGCTCCCCTATATCTAAACCCAATTAATTGAAAGACAATAATCGATAATATAACAGCTGGAACAGTCGTCCACATCATATGCTTAATGTGCTTGAAAAGGTCCACCCCACCTGAAATTGCAGGTGCCATATTCGTACTAGCAGACAATGGGGACATTTTATCACCAAACCAGGCACCAGTAATGATTGCGCCAACTGTAATCCCTGCAGGAATTCCAAGACCACTACCAACACCAACAAGCGCTACACCAGCGGTTCCAATTGTACCCCAAGATGTTCCTGTTGCAAGAGATACAAAAATACACATAATAACCGCGGTTGAAAGAAAATATTCAGGTGAAATAACCTTCAGGCCTGCATAGATTATTGTTGGCACCGTACCAGAATACATCCATGCACCAATTAATGCACCTACAGCTAATAATATTAAAGCGGCTGGAAGAATCTTTCGAACCATATCATATGCGAACGCTTCCACTTCCGAAAAACTAAACCCAAGTTTCATAGCAAATGGTATTACTGTAATGAAACCAATAAAAAGCATGATCTGTAAGCTTGCATCAAATACTATGAGACCAATAACCATAATCAATGTAGCTGTAAGCAAAGTTAGGATTGAAAATTTAAGACTTGGCAATTTATTTTCCGACATTTATTCTCTCTCCTTATTTCAAAGTAATTGAACCTTCTCCGACTAGTGCTATAGGTATTTCCTCAAATAGTCACTTCATAAGTGCAAGCTCGTACACCTTTGGGATCAAACATGAACATTCAGTTTTAGTATCAAATTAACAACTATTCTATGGTTACTTTAAGTTTTCCGAGTGACTTTCAATTGGGCATTCTACTAATTCAGATAATTAATAAACACATCCAAAATATCATCTGACAAAAATGCAGGACCCCTATGAGAACGGATTTTCCCCAGTGCTTATGTCTCTTTTCCTTTTAGAAGTGATGATATCTAGGGTTCTATTCCCAATAATAATAGTTTCCGTACCATTCGAGTTCAATTTTTCATCTCTTTAAACTCTAAATTTTATAATATCTTTATACCTTTCATCACTAGAGTACTCAATGTTTATCAATACCAAGTCAATGTTCTATTGTATAATCGTTTTAGAAACCCGCTCTTGCTACTGTGATCAAACCATCCAGTTGCGACTATTGCTTCATGGAACTAAACATCAATAGAATGGGTTTGATGATGAACACCTGTATCGGTTACTTTTGTGTTCTTCTATTGTCACTTGTTTGCGAAACTTTTTGATTAACACCTACTTTATTGCTCCTTTATTCAGTCAAACTGTCTATTTTCAGTTCTTTTGAAAGTTCATTCAATTTATCGAAAGTCTGCTCTTGCATAGGAACACCCTGTGTTTTGTTTTTCTTTTCTTTAAGGAATTCTATTTCCCCAGGCAAATAAGTTTCAGATGCTCCTGTTGCTTTCTTAGAATCCTTTACGTAGGAGATCAATTGTTCTACATTATTGTAGTAAGTCTCTAATGGAATAAGCTGATTGATATCAATTGATAGCATAAAATGGGAAATCGATTGTTTCTTATTTACGTCATACATAGAAGGAATCATTTTGGAAAAATCCCCTCCTGAAAGGACACCAGTTAATACCTCTGCCATTAGAGCCAGCCCAAATCCCTTTGGACCGCCTACAGGTGCCAGAAATCCGCCATTCACGACTTTATTAGGATCTGTTGTAGGGGCTCCCTTTGCGTCGACACCCCATCCTTCCGGGATTTCTTGATTCTTCTCTTTCGCATAGAGAATTTTCCCAAAGGCTGTGTTACTCATGGCCATATCCAGCACAAGTGGTTCATAGTTTTTCAAAGGAGCAGCAATCGATATTGGGTTGTTCCCAATCACCTTTTCGGCTCCGCCTATGGCTGGCATAAGGGGAGCAGTATTGCTAATGACGATGCCAATCATATTCTTTTTAGCTGCCATCAATGAATAGTAAGCAGAAATCCCAAAATGATTACTGTTTCTTACCGCGGCTAATCCAATTCCAAAATGTTCTGCTTTCTTTATAGATGCTTCCATGGCCTGATACGCCACGACTTGTCCGGCAGAATTATTTCCATCTATCAAAGTCATTGTATCAGTGTCTTTTTCATAGCTGATTTCAGCTTTAGTTTTGGTTAATTCCTTTTTAATTCTTTCTACATAAATCGGTAATCTCAAAAAACCGTGGCTATGAATCTCGCGTAAGTCTGCTTCCAGCAAAACCTCGGTAATAACCCTGGCCTCTTCCTCAGGCATGCCGAGTTCCGTAAAACATTGATTAGAAAATTTTCTGATTTTATCCTGATTAATATACACTGAACATCCTCCTCTTTCCGATTAAACTACTTGCCAAATTGCTTTTTCACTTTTCACGGTGACATTTACTATATTTTCAGCTACTACCATACCGATTCTATTAATTGCCTCGTACGTGAACCCGGCCATATGAGGTGTAGCGATAAAGTTATCAAGTAAAAGCAACGGATTCCCTTTTGGTGGTTCATCTTTGAATACGTCTAGGGCAGCTCCAGCTATTTTCTTCTGTCGTAATGTTTTATATAAGGCATACTCATCGACAATACCTCCTCTAGAAGCACTAATCAAAAAAGCATTATTTTTCATGGAGTCTAATTCTTCTTCCCCTATCAAGTTGTACGTTGTTTCATTCAGGGCATATGCAGTGTTACGAAATCACTTTCCTGTAACAGATCGTTAAAATCAATCAATTCAATATTTTGATAAGTGGCATATTCTTGGTCAGGGTAGGGATCGTAAGCAATCACATTCATACCGAACGCCTTTGCTCTTTGTGCTGTCTCTCTTCCAATTCTCCCAAGGCCGATGACTCCAAGTGTTTTCCCGAAAAGCTCATATCCCACTACCTTTGGCCATTTCCCGTCCTTTGTGTTTACGACAGTTTGAGGTATTTGTCGTGCCAAAGAGAGCATTAAACCTATGGAGAGCTCAGCAACAGCAATTTTGTTACCATCTGGCACGTTTGTTACAACAATCCCCCGCTCTGCTGCTGCTTGTAGATCGATGTTATCTACCCCAACTCCATTTTTACAAATAATTTTTAGTTTTTTACACTGCTCCATAATATTTGCGGTAAGGTTTGTATAACCAACAATCACCGCTTCAGTATTCTGGAGTTCTTGAATGAGTTCATCCTCAGGGAGATTATCATTAATAACCACAAGGTCTAAGCCATATTCGTATAAATACTCCTTTGGTTCGGAAGAATAATGCCCGAAAGACGGGGATGTAGAAACAACTTTCATAATTAAACACCTCCTAATGAATTAACCAATAACTGAGTTCTTAAGTGTGCCAATGCCTTCGACTTCCATCTCAACTTCATCGCCAGGTTTAAGTGCTCCCACCCCCGAAGGTGTTCCTGTTAGGATCACGTCTCCAGGTTGTAAGGTCATCACTTCTGTTACTGTTTCAATTAAACTTTGAACATTGTGTATTAAATCATTGGTGTTTGAATGCTGTTTGACTTCACCGTTTACTGACAATTTAATTTCTACATTGTTAGGATCATAAATCTCAGTTTCTATTACAGGCCCCAATGGCTTAAATGTAGGGTATGATTTGGCCCTAGTAAATTGTCCGTCTTTCTTTTGAAGAACTCGATCAGAAACATCGTTGCCGCATGTATAGCCTAATACATACGATAACGCCTCTTCCTTTTTCACATTTGTAGCTTTTTTCCCAATGACAACTGCCAATTCTGCTTCATAATCAATTCTGTGTTCGAGGTTAGGCAATTTGATAGAATCCTCTTCACCAATAACTGCACTTGGTGAAACCATGAACATCATTGGCTCATCAGGAGTTGGTTTACCGCTTTCTTTTGCATGCAAAGCGTAATTTAAACCAATTGCAATGATTTGTCTGGGCTCCACAGGCGAGAGTAACTTAACATCTGAAAGATTAAAGATTTCACCGACCTTTTTGGTTTTTTCTTCAATAAAATCCCCCTCTAATTTTGCTATCTTTTCTCCTTCCAATACTCCATAGTTTACTTCGTTATTCGTATAAAAGCGTACGTACTTCATTTCCTTACTCCCCTTCACATATAGCAAATTATTTTTTTTGTAACTTTTTCGTATGGTTTGAAAATAATCTATCTAAGTTTTTATAAAAATCCTGCTGTGTAAGCCTCAACATTTCCTTACCTGCACGCGCCTTGTGCTTTAACATGTAGTTTTCTGCCAAGAGACTATCTTTGTTTAATATTGCAGTATAAATATCCTTATGTTCCTCCATAGATTGTCTAATATGTTCATCATTTTTTTTAAATAAAGAAGGATAGCGATTTGTATTACTCCACAAATCCTTTATCGTCTTAATTAACAGCTTGTTGTCACAATAAGAATAAATTTTCATATGAAAATCAGTATTAAGCTTTTCAAATTTGTTATAATCTTTTTCTTCAAATGCGAGACTTGAAGCGTCTAAAATTTCTCGAACTTCTATTAATTTTTGTTCGTCAAATTGTTCGACAGCTAACCTTGTTGCGAGCCCTTCTAATTCAACTCTCAATTCGAATATTTCCTGGATATCCTTTGATGACAAAGTGCTTACAACGGCACCGACGTGAGGCTTAAATACAATCAAACTATCGGAGTTCAATTGGTTTAAAGCCTCTCTCACAGGAATTTCGCTGCTATTAAAACGCTTTGATAAATGACTAATAACCAGTTTCTCCCCAAATTCGAATTTCCCCTCGAATATTTCTTCTTTTAAAATTTGATAAATCATCTCTTTCTTTGTTTGGTATTCCTTCAATGCTAAATACCCCCTCTCATAAAAGGAATCGCTTACATCATATATCATATATGATATATGATGTTAAGTCAATATTGATTTTGAAATTTATAAAGATATAGGTATAGACTTTATGCCCTTCAAATAATGGTCACTTTATTGGCAAATGATTATCGCTTTTTTTGCACCTTAACTATCCTATATTTAATAGGGAATTAATGTTTATATTGGCAGAAATATTTCGACAATCTTTCATACTATGATTAAATAATTAATGGAACCTTGTAATATAAAAGACAAGATCGCAAGCATCCGTAATACGCTAGCTTACTACACTCTCTATCTAAAAAAAGAAGAGAACCTTAATAAGATTCTCTTGCTCTCAATTCTACAACCATAACCACGGCTACATGTATGAATGGTATGCTAAAAAAATTTTTAAACAACATACATAAACACTAAATCACCACGCCCCCATTGTTTCCCCATAACCCACTACTTCATCAGTCATTTTACGAATGACTAAAACAAGCCCAACAGCTTATAACTTTGATAAGCTGTTGGGCTTGTTCAGTCAGTTAATTAGAATTTTTTAATGTGATAGGTGATCATTTTCCGGAACTTCATAAATATAGCATCTCCTATAAAAACCTAGATGGAGAAAATTGATCAAGTTTAAAATCTGTTTTTCCATTAAATAACAAACTTGCTCCAATTTCCCCGATTACAGGCGCCATTTTAAATCCATGTCCAGAAAAACCTGTTAGGGCTACAATATTTTTATTATTTGGCATATTCCCTATAATTGGATGCTTGTCATTTGTATAGACTTCCATATAGGCATTTATCCTAGAAGGAGATGCATGCAATAAAGGTAAATGATTCTTTACTATTTTGGTAAAAATA
Source organism: Virgibacillus sp. NKC19-16 (assembly GCF_021560035.1). NCBI lineage: Bacteria > Bacillati > Bacillota > Bacilli > Caryophanales > Bacillaceae > Virgibacillus > Virgibacillus salidurans. Next base: position 3,099,132 of record NZ_CP074373.1, read on the forward strand.
TTAGTTTCGTCTTTCGTTATATTTTTGTTTAGTTCATCGGCTAGTCTAATTTTCTCATTTGTTGTTGAAAACATTCCAATCTTAATCATATTAGCATCTACAGCTGGTATTCCATAGTAGTTTCCTAGATTAGAGTTTCTAGCAAAAACAGGGAATTGTTCTTGATCAAAGGTACCCTTTTTCTTAGGCAGGAACCACGCATTTACTAGACGACGCACCTCTAAAGGATTATTCAACTCTGGAATAATTGTTTTTGACCAAGGGCCTGCGGCAATTAATACCTTCTTAACTGAATAATTTCGTCCATTTGCCTTTATAATAATTTTATCATGCTTTTGTTCTATATCTTCAACGTTAGTATAATCCATTATTCTTGTTCCCAGTTCTTTAGCAAGGCCTATTGCTGCAACAATAGCCTGTTGTGGTCTAATATAACCACCTTTTGGATCAACAACTATTATTTCCTCAGGACTTAATTTATGTTGCGGAAACAATTGTTTAGCCTGTCCATAGTCTAATTTTTGATAATCTAAATTATGACTTTCAATACTTCTCCAAATATTATCCATAGAAGAATCAGGAATTCCAATAGTTAATGCCTTAGTTATATGCAATAATTTTTCCCCTGATTCGTTTTCTAAATCCCTCCATAATTTGTGTGCCCTTTTTAATAATGGAACATACTCTGATCCTTCTTTATATATCGTTCTAAATATTCGCGTTTCCCCGCCAGCAGCTGATCGATCATGACCAATCCCAAATTGTTCAAAACCTATAACCGATGTTCCGCTTTTTGCTAACTGCCATGCAGCCATACTTCCCATTGTTCCCAAGCCTATTATTCCAATTTCCGCATCCATAAATATACCTCACTTTTATATAATTTTATTACAGCACATTTTTTTCTAAGATGTTTTAGACAATTCATATTCGGCTAATGCCTCTTCCTTATCTTTTTTACCCAATTTATAAATCCCTATCCCAGAAAAGGCTAAGAAGATCGCTATAACAGGAGTTATATAAGCCATTACAGCCCAGGAGGCATAGCCGTCTGAACCATAAACAGAAACACCTAGAGTAGTGATATAAAACATTCCCGATTGCCCCCAGGGGACCAAACATGCCATTATAGTCCCTATGTCCTCCATGCTCCTGGAGAGAGTTTTAGCCGCCATTCCGGCTTTTAAGAACGGTTTTTTGAACATCTCAGGTACAATGATTGCTATCGTGTAAGAAGTTCCCGAAAATACTAGTAGCAAAAATTCCGTAAACAGGGTCGTCAACATGAGAGGACCACGTTTTTTAACCCTTTTAGTTAACGGGTTTAGTGCAGTTTCAAGAAAGCCCGTCTCACTGATAATAGCTGTATATGCGTAGCCACAATATATAATAACGATGACACCTACCATTGAAACAATGCCACCACGATTAAGCAATGTAAGAGTCTCTTCGGACAATTGATCAGAACTTATACCTGGTAACATACTGGAATCAAATCCACTTAATGCTGCGGTAAAGCCATCTTCAAGAGAAAAGCCTTGATAAGCCACACCAATAATTAGTGCAGTGAGGCAAGATAAAAGCATAACTGGCACAGGTGGCTTTTTAAATATAGCCCCAAGCAAAATAATAATAAATGGAATTAATAATAATAGATTCCAAGAGTAAATATTCTCTAAATCTCTTATAAAATCTAGATTACTCACAGTAACATTTTCCGCTGAAATACTCAGATGTAACCGTCACGTAAAAAGTTACAGTTTTCGCTAATTAATTTGTTACACTTTCTTCTTCAAAAATAGATGATCTATGTTTCATCCGGTAACTATCCCCATTTAAGTGAATGATCTCTGCTCGATGAATAATTCGATCCAATATAGCTGTTGTTATAGCCGGGTCGCCTAACAGCTCTCCCCACTCCTTCGGAGCCTTATTGGAAGTTAGTACAATACTGGCGTTATTATATAAATCATTAATTAAATGGAAGAATAAGTTTGCTTCGTGTTGGTCCATTGCCATAAACATCAGATCATCAATAATAACGAGCTCAGCGTTTCGTATACGCTTCATTCTAGTTTGCGATTTGCGTGTGATTTCCTCGGTTTTCAAGGCATGAATCAGATCTCCCATGGAGGTGAATATAACCTTATAACCTTGATTAATGGCCTGCATCCCCAGCCCAATCGCCAGGTGTGTTTTGCCAACACCCGGCGGTCCAAGCAGAATAATGTTGAATAGCTGCTCAATCCACAATAACTCCTTCAATTTATTAAATTGCTTTTTGCTCATGGACTGTTGCTCACTTACATCGAACGAATCCAACGTTTTCTGATAGGGAAATGTTGCCCATTTCAGTCGTTTTTCTACTTGTTTTTCGTCACGTCTTAGTTGTTCGTAATTCACCATTTTCATAAGCATGCTCGCATATGTTTCATCATTTGACTCAGCCTCCTGTAAGAGTACTGGTAAATGATCTGCCGTTTCCGCAAGGCGAAGGGACTTCAGTTTACTCTGTAATGTCGTTAACTGATTCATCGTTTATCCCCCTCTAAAACGGATACGTATTCATTTATATCCCTTATTTGTGTATTTGTTTGAACAATTGAATCACCCAAAGGGTGGAGTGGCCTTGGCGCATTCCCTCGGGGATATATTTTTTCTTCAGTAACTGTTACTCCCCGTTGTCGTTCAAGATAGTGAATGACATCGCTAAAATCTGTTGCACTAAATAGTTGTTTCTTCATACACTCTTCCAAAGCCAAGTCTAATAATCGATGTTCATATTTCTTAATTTGTTTGGCTATCATCTGGAGTTGATCACGAATGTAACGTTGCTTTCGCTTATAGATTTCGTTCAAATACAATCTTGCTTTTTCCTCATCTGTGAATCCTGATATAACTGTTTCAATAAATGTATCGATACCTTTGGTGCGATCACGCTTATGCTTGTTATTCTGAATCAGTTCTCCTTTTCCAGGGTCTATTTTATGCTTTGCGATGATCGGCCCGCCTTTTGATTCTCGTATACAAAGGTATGCATCATCAGTTGTTTCAATATAAACCTTTTTTGTCTTATGAAATGTCCCGAGAGGGACGCTGTATCGATTGGAATCATACCAAATGACATTGTCCTTACGAACATTTCTTGTTATACTTGATTCATAGTGGTTATCGGCATATTCGTCGATACGTTGGGAGATTGGTCGCAAGTGTTGCTTTTCGAGGGTGAACACTTCTACCGGTCTCTTTTTTGTTGTATGATGAATTTTGTAATTACCAGTGCGCTCTAACCAATCCCAACCTGCTTCATTCCAGGCTTCAAGTCCGTAATATATTCGGTTTTTCGCAAAGTTATATTTGATATACTTGATTACATTTTCTATTTTTCCCTTGCTCTGCGGATCAGCTTTCCTACACATTCTTATCGTCAAATCTCTATCTTCTTTATAAGTCTGGAATTCATACGTCAGGATTAAGTCCCCACTATTTTCACTGACAAGGATCAGCGCATCCTGATCATAAACAATCTCATCTGGAATTCCTCCCTCAAAATAGTGAAAGGCATTCTCGTGGGCACGAACCACATCCCTGGTAGTAAAGGGTCTATCCAACCACTCTTTATATTTATACCGTGAATTAGATAGGACAAACGCTATCGCATAAAGCTTTACCTTTTTGCCATCGGGAGTTAATTGCTCCGTTTGCCCAAAATCGACCTGCATTTGTTTTCCCATCGGCAACTCCGGTACAGCCTCATAAGATCGAGGGTTCGATTCCTTTTTAATATCATATTCCCTGCGTAGTTCCCTTACATAGAGTCGTACCGTACTTTCAGCTACCTGCAGCTCCTGATATTTCTCCATAAGCCAATCAAATACTTGGGCAGCTGTCAGGTCAGGGTGTTCACGTAACCAGGAAAGAATCAGTTCTTGATAGTCATCTAATTTCTTCTTTCTAGTCTTTGTTTGTGTAACCCATTTCGCCATATCCTGGGGATTACGTTTTAAGTAACGGTATATAGTTACCCTGGATATACCAAGTTTTTCAGCCACCTTTACTTTACTAAAACCTTGTTTTAATAATTGCTTAATTTCCATATACATTTCCCACTTATCCACCTTTTTTGCCTCCATCACTGTTGTAGTCTATCAAACTACCATTATAGCAGTGATGGTTCTTTTATTTTATGCCCATTTTCGCGCCGGACAGTTTTTATATGGCTGCCCTCGGGCAGCCATATAAAAACTGCACTAACATCTGGAAAAGTGTAAACTTTTATCTAGCGGAAACTGTATACTTTAGTTTATCAGTCACATCAGACCTTGACCAGCAATAATAAAAACAAAAAATGTAATAATAGCTGCTGGAAAAGTAGTCCACATCATGGATTTAATGTGTTCATATAGATTCACTCCAGTAGTTGCTGCTGTCAAATTTGTGGTTTCTGATAATGGTGACATTTTATCGCCGAAAATTGCACCACATATAACGGCAGCTGCTGTTATATGTAATGCAGCATCAAAACCCGCAGCTATACTCATTAATGCAATTCCCGCTGTTCCAGCAGATGCATACGAACTTCCAGTTATTGTTGAAAAAATAATACAAATAACAAATGCTGAAGCATATATATATCTTGGATCCACTACCTGAATACCATAATAAATCAACATAGGTATAGAACCACTAAAGATGAATGTTGCTATAATGGCACCAATTATCCAAATGATCAGAATGGCGGGGGTAGCACTTACTATCCTTTTACTTATCGCTGTTTCTAGCTCTCCCCATGTGTAACCTAGTCTAAGAGCCAAAAGCCCTGCCCCGGCAGCAGCTGCCACCATCATCATCTGAACGTTAAGACTAAATAAAAAATACCCCCCAAAAATAAATACAACTATTAGTAACAATGCTGAAATTGATTCGACATATGTTGGTTTCCTTTTACCCATAAAATCCCACCTATACGTTTTATAAATGTAAATCTAATCAAACTTATTTCTAAATGTTTCCGCTTACATTAAAAGTTGCATTCTTTCTTTTTTCACTTCTCTCTAGATAATAATTTTTACTTACTAACTTTCAAGAAAATAAAAACCAGTTATATGAATAGGAGGTTAACAACAAACCAATCCCTATTTATATAACTGGTTGTATCTAAGGAATGCTTTACTTCATCAGTAAAGTCTATTAGACTCAGCAGTTAGTATTATAAATATGTAATTATCTAATTAATATAAATTTAATTATAATTCACGTCATAGTGGTTGTCAATAACTTCTCATCGACTTCCTGAAACAGCTTTTTACTAATCAGCCACTCCACAGTAATGTAATAGAAAACGGGTCATCGCCTTACAGTGGGTGGTAAGATCATCCAGGGAAACTAACTCATCGATGGCATGCGCCTGATTAATATCACCGGGACCATAGACTACAGCTGGAATCCCGGAAGTGTAGTATCAGCCGGCGTCTGTAATTGCGCCTCGCCCGCTTGCCATTTATTTGTACCTTCTTGAATAAAACGAGGGTTAAATTCATGTATAATACCTTTAAATATTGTGCATAAAATTCTCCCTTTTTATCAGCAACCTTCATTATATTCTCTTTACGTTTTGCGAATAATGAATTTAAATATGTCCCAAGAATTAAAGTGAATATTGGTACAATCCAGCCGTTTGGATTTATCAATCCTACTAAATTCATTCATAATTCCTCTCTTTTTACATTTAGCATATGTACTTCTATTCGATTCTGCTCCTATGGTTGGTGATGAGAAGAAGAAGATTCGCCCTTGCTTTGCTATAGAATATAGAGTATGATATAAATTTACTTACCACTTCACCATCTGCATTCAATAAATAATAAGTGAAATGATAGGGTCTCAAAATCAAACTACTCGCTTTAAATATCCTATTAACTTAATTCCTATAGAATTTATAATATAGTACTCATCAATATCCCCATTATCTATGTCTACTTGTTCATTTTCCACATCCACATTTCCCACATCTATATTTGTCTCGAATGATCTATTAAATAGCTGATTGTTCACAGCCTTATCAACTGTTAAATATAGATTGTCTTTATTCAAGTTATTTTTCTTACAGTAACTATGTAATACACCTAATCCAAAATGTCTTTTATACCGTGGTTTTGATTCTAAAAATCTATTGATTATAAGTAAATTATCAATGTCAAAATCGTAAAGAGATGTTAAAGCATTTACGCAAATTAACTTTTCATAACTTAATGTACCTTCTTTATCTATACTGTTGACAACACTTCCTAGTACAGTACAGGCCTTGGTTGAATTAGAAAGCAAGAGTTTAGATAATGTATCAGAAATAAACTCTGCTTTTGATTCATCATCAATATAATTTATAAGTTTTCGCACTTGTTTCTCAGTAGGTTGCTCATCCATAGAGAATCCCTTTAAAAAATTTTCAAACTTTTTATTGATTATTAACTCATTAGTTTTTCTAATAAACGAAACAACTCTAGATGCATCTCCTGCTAATTGGCCAAACTCACTATCAAGAACGTCATCTTTAACATTCAGATACTTTTGTATATGATTCAATACATCGCCATAAGTATTGGAAGCCGCTTGTTGAATCTTGTTATCCTTCACTTTTTTCACTCCTAATTTTGTTTAATTAATAAATCAGGTGTAACTTAGAAAAGATATTATTTTTAAAATTAAATACAACTCAACAACACTAGTACCAGCACTATCAATTATCGTATTCCTAACTTGTCCGCCTCTACCGGGAGTAATAACTGATGTACTTCGTTTACTATGGCAAAGTGAAAAAATACGCTCCGATATCCACGTCCCAGCACAGGTTGCCTTACTCCTTATATACCGCCAAGATAAATTTATATATTAAAAAGACATTTCTTATAGATACTATAAAACTATGAAATATAATTCCTATCCATAGCGCATATAGGCTGAGAATAACTAACCGCTTAATAACATTATAAATCCCTTGTAAGAATTCAATTTTAATTAAATCTTCTACAATTATGTTATAAAAGGACCCCATCACAATAATACCAATTTGTATAAAAACACAATAAATAAATGATGATATAAGTTGTTTTAATACTTTTTCCTTTTCTTTACCTCCTTTTAATTTGGAGAAAACATTTCTCAAAGTATCTTTATTAAAAACAGATATTAAAGAAACAGATGTTATATTAAATCCCACTAAAACAGCAATAACAGTAAAAAAGTCTGAATTTATTTCTTTAATATTCATTAATATTTCCATATTGGTAGAATAAGACAAATAGGATATGCTCATACCTAATATAGCTAATAAGCTAGGGAGTATAAATTCAAAAAGGATTCTTTTTTTATTAAAACCTTCTGAGTATGACCTCCATATTAAAGCAAAATCAGACTGTTTGTTCCTGATGGGCTTTATCTTGGTTCCTCTCAGATACTTTCTTTTCGATTTCGGCTTTAACATTAACGTTCTCACCTACTGGAGTTATATTTGGTGTTCCACCTTTATCTGCAAGAGGGTTTTCATTTTTAATTATATCAATCATCCTATTAAAGATATCATCTATTGATGGTATTCCATTTGAATTGTGACTTACTTGAGCATAGAAATCCCTGGTTATCGTATCGGGGGTTATCTTTTTAGTTTTTCCATTTTCAAGTACACCTTCTATTGCATAAGAATCATATTTCTGTTGCACTATAATAGATTCGAAGTACCTTTCAAACACTTTTACCATTGATCTTCCAGTTTTGTTTTTTATTTTTATTTCCATATCATAGTCTTCTATTTCATTATTTTGCAACTCAGCATCTAATGTCTCACTAACGTCTACATCACTTTTATCTGTAGTATCATCCAAAGTAAGAACTGCACTTTTGACCTTTTGAAACTCCTGTAGTTTATCCATAAAATTAATAGGTGGCAATGTTTGTAGTCTATAACATGACCTTTTATGTATTATGAAAGGATGAGATTTATTTAGCTTATTAAATTCATCTATATATGGATATATTAAGTTTTTATGTAAATGAAGGAAAGTATGTAGTAACTTTCTTGAAAACACTTTGTTAAAATCCTCTTGTACTAGAAGTAGCCCTGTATTTCTATCTATCATGAAGTTAACATTATATTCTACTCCATGATAACTTTCTATCGTCCCTACTTCTTCTTGAGAATGTACATCAATTTGTGTGCGTCGTACCCCATGTCTGGCTGTTATAAAATGTCCCTCAACAAAATTTGCATCATCAGATTGCTGAAATTTCCCTAAATTGAGTGATACTGTTTCATTCGTATATTTTCTTTTTGATTTATCTAGTTTCATTATTGTTCTAAACAAAAGAATCATTAATTCACTGTCAAATGTATGCTCATACTGCATGTCCCCTGAAAACTTTGGAGTTGTAAACTCATAAGCTTTTATGGTTGCAGTTTTTGTTTTTTGATTTGACAAGATTACACCCTCCTAAATCAAAATCGTATTTTGTTAAAAAACCAGTTCTCTACTCTATCTATAACAAATTCTAATCTTTATAATTATATTTCACATGATAGCGTTGTAACTTAGATACTAAAGTAAACAAATGTGTCTTATAACCTTGCTCGGTCATACTGACTCAAGCTTAATTCTTTTAATAACATTACCCCTTAATCTTTAATAAAGTAATTGGCCATCATTCTGTCAACACCTCTACTAATGTTGAATCCCACCCACCTGTCCATAAGATGTGAACTATATTCTCTCTTGCATTTTTATCAGATCTTTCATCTAGCATACTGGTCCTCTAATCCACTTTATGGTGTTTATAGTCTATTTACCTATACGTTTTTTTAACTTGGCCCAGCGGTTGCCCCCAGAATTTAGAGGTGACAACATCGTTTTTAGAAAGTCAACTGAACTATTTTATGCCAGCCTTTTTATTAACCTGTTAAAAGAAGCAAGAGAACCATGATAAGAGCTCTTACTTCCAAATACCTAGTTTAACTCATAATACTCCCTATACCACTCCACAAACTTCTTCAATCCCTCATCAATGGTCGTAGTAGGTTTAAACCCAGTTACATCCGTCAATTCATCAATATCTGCGTACGTAGCTTGTACATCCCCTGGTTGCATTGGCAAAAATTCTTTCTTTGCTTCGATACCAAGGTGTTTCTCCAACGTTTGAATAAAGTCCATCAGCTTGACTGGTTGGTTGTTACCAATATTGTACAGTTTATACGGTGCATAGCTTGAGCTTGGAGCCGGGTTTTCTTTATCCCAGGATGCATTCACTTTGGGTGGATGGTCTAATAACCGAACAACACCATCAACGATATCATCTATATAGGTAAGGTCTCGCATCATTTCTCCGTTGTTAAACACCTTGATTGTGTTGCCTGCAACAATATTCTTTGTAAATGAATAATACGCCATATCAGGTCGACCATGCGGTCCATAAACCGTAAAGAACCGCAGTCCCGTTGTTGGGATATCATATAAATGACTATATGTATGTGCCATTAATTCATTTGATTTCTTTGTTGTTGCATATAAACTGACCGGATGATTGACTTCATCAGAAGTTGAGAATGGCATTTTTACGTTTGCACCATATATCGAACTAGATGATACGTAAATTAAATACTTCACGCCATCTATCTGCCAGTATGAAAATCTCTATATTCTTTGAAAAAAATCTATTCACTTTAAAACCTTTAAATCAGTGGTTGGATTGCCTAGATTCTGAAACTATTTTATGAAATTCATCAAAAGCTTTAATTAAAGTCTCAACTTCCTTTTCATTTAAGTAATATATTTTTTCATTTATATTTTTCTTGAGTAGAGGCTCTACATGCTTATTGAAATGATTTTTAATACACAAAATGCGTTTAAATTGCCCTGGTCTTAAAACTTCTATATCAACTAATTTTATTTCTTCTAAAATATCTATAATTCTATTGATCGAACGGCAGATTGCATTTCTATGCGGCCAAACCTGCATTTCAAGTTCATCTCGTTGATCAGGTGATGGTATATTACCTATAAACTGCCCCTCTTCATTTGTATAATCTGCAAAGGGATCTCCAATTTCATCTAGACTTTCTATTGCATTTTTAAGGATACTTAGACATTCATTAATTTCCTCACTGTAGAGGTGAAGTATTGTGACCTTTTTATCTATCGACTCACTTATCTCTTTTTTTCTCCTTCTGCTTTCACTACGATTAATGAAGATAGCTACAATTCCTGTAATTAATGCCCCAAATAGTGCACCCGTAAAAGTTGAAATGGGCCCCCAAGCTTTTGAATTAAGACTAAATGGAGTCCAATAAACTATTATACCTACAATTAACACCAGAAGAAGGATTAGTGAAATCCAATTAATTGTGTATAACGTACCTTTATCTATTTTTCTTATTTTCAAAACTTCCTTCCCTCATTTCACTTACCCTGTTTATTATGACCGGTTACATTCTGACCCTTGCCATGATCCGTCTGCAGCTGGCGCAGTTGCCACTAAAATAAATATAAATCCAGTATCTGGGACAGACTTTGTTGATGCAACTACTGTTTTAGGACGTCTTTGACAATATCATCAAGTGAATTTTTTATTGCTCTTGTTATGAGCAAAATTTTTATTACAATGTAAAATATATTGTAATTGTTCAACGAAATAATATGTGTGATCATCACCACAGTTACCGATTGCAAAAGGGACACTTTATGGTAATAGGGGGATTGTGTTATCCAGAAATATTCATCCAAAGATTTGATTTTATTAGCCAGTTCTCAATGATCATCTGGCGGCTTCCTGTTGGTTCATCATTCTATGTTTTCTTCGGCTACTCACTCTATGATAGCATAGTCTTTCAGGTCCCTTTGTTCGCAAGAAAAAATATCCAAATACCAAATTCTATGTCCAATCCTATGGATTGGTTAATTTATATGTTTAACCACACTACCAACAATCAAATACAACCCCACCCCAACAATCGCCCCAGCACCATCAATGACCACATCCCTAACTTGTCCGCTTCTACCGGGAACAAATAACTGATGTACTTCGTCTACTATGGCGAAGAGGACACAAATCCCTAGCGCCAAAACAATGCTCCGGTATCCACGTACCCCACTTCTCCTTAAAGCATATATCACAATTATTCCAAGTATTAAATAGGCAAAGAAGTGGGCACTCTTTCTTAACATGATGTTGAAACTGTATCTGTCTATATTAAAATTAGGCATAATCGTCTCGATAGTTAGTACGATATTATCCGTTATTCCTTCACTAAGTACATTTGACTTGATCGATGGTTGGTTGGATAGGGAGAAGAGTAATACCATCATAAGTATTACTGCTGTCCAGGAAATCATTTTTCTTATGCTCATGCAAATGGGCTCCCTTTGCTATTAAAAGTTTAGACGATTCTATTGGGTTTTATATAACCAACAATCATCCTACTTCGCATTAATGCCTATATTAAAAATCAATGTAGTCTATCAACCTTTAGGTGAATTATCATTAATTACAGTGACTTTAGTCAATTGTTAGTCTATCTCATAATACTCCACATACCAATCGGCAAATTGCTGGAGTCCTCCCTCAATCGATGTCTCCGGCTTAAACCCTACAGCCTCCTGCAACAGTTCAGTCGATGCATATGTTGCTGGCACATCTCCTGGCTTAATAGATTCAAACTCCTTCTCAAATTCCACATCTCTTCCTAAAGCATTACTCAAAGCTTTTTCCAACGCATTAATAAACACCATTAATTTCTCTGGGCTATTATTTCCGATGTTATATACCTTATGTTGCACTTCACCTACAGGAGGAGTATTTAATAAACGTTCAATTCCTTCTACAATGTCATCGATATAAGTAAAATCCCGATAAAGATCATTCTCGAAATCTCCGTTATTAAATATGTTAATTGGTTCATCATTAAAATATTTATTTGCAAATCCAAAATATGCCATATCCGGTCTTCCCATTGGGCCGTAGACCGTAAAGAAACGAAGTCCTGTAGCTGGAATATTATACAGATGGCTATACGTATGAGCCATTAATTCATTTGACTTTTTAGTGGATGCATACAGTGAAACTGGATTGTCCACGAAATCAGACTCTTCAAATGGGACTTTTTTATTTGCACCATAAACAGAACTTGACGAAGCGTATACAAGGTGATCTACAGGGTTATGCCTGCATGCTTCAAGGATATTGTAAAATCCAATAATGTTGCTTTGAATATATACATCTGGATTCTCTATGGAATACCGAACTCCTGCTTGTGCTGCTAGATTTATTACAATATTGGGCTTGTACTCCTCAAAAAGGCTTGTAACCATTTCCTTATCCGAAATATCACCTTTCACAAACTTGAACTTCTCATAAGGTTCAAGTTGCTCCAAACGAGTTTGTTTAAGATTTACATCATAATAATTATTAATGTTATCAATGCCTATGACTTTGCATCCCTGTTCTAATAGTGTCTTAGATAAATAGTAACCAATAAAACCTGCTGCTCCAGTTACTAGGTAGGTTTTGTTTGTATTTATTGTGTTCTGAACCATATTCTTATCTCCTATGCATTTGAATTTAACAGATACTCATCAAGTTTTTTGAAATGGTTTTCAGCATCTTTTGCCTGATCTGATATGTTAACATAATTTGTGTTCATACTTTCATAAACATCAGCAGGTCTTAAATTATTTATTTCTTTTAAATCTATATATGAACCCTTGTAAGATAAGTCTTTCATAACATGATTCATCTTTTTACTATACGCAATTGGAAAGACCGGCTTGTTATAGACCCAACCTAATATCATTGCATGAAATCTTGTGGCTATCACAAATGATGAAGACCCAATAACATCTAAAGCTTCTTCTAGGTTAAATCTATAAAAATACTTATTCACATTATTCTTAGTGTCATCAGGAATCAGCTGTAATATTTCCTCTACTGCTTCTTGGTCACCTTCTTTTTCACAAAAGGACATTAATGTCACTTGATATCCTTTTTCCACAAAGTATACTGCTATATCTTTAATCCGTTGATAATAAATTTCATCATAACCAGAAAGTTCTTTTCTAAATGAAGGTTTTATGATAGAGATAATAATCTTTTTTTCCACTTTAACCGGTTGTAGTTTATTTAGTTGGAAAACAATATCATCTGCCAATCGAATATTACTTAAGTCCTTAAAAAGTTCATAGGAATAACTATCACGAAAACAGACGTCAGTATACTGCTTAAATAATTCATAGTGGTCTTTATAATACTCTTGATCATGAAATGGACCGAAATTTGCTCCCAAAACGTAATAAGGTTTATTAGCAAAATTTTGTTTGTCTCGTGGTATTCCATTCCAAGGGCCTTTTTGTATAAAAATAGAACCACCAATATGAACAATGGCATCAGACTTACGAGCAATTAATTTTCGGAGAGAAAAATTCACTTTTAATATTCTCATCCCAAAATTAAATAATCTAATAAAGAAATTATCACTTGGACAGACAGAAACATTTTCCAACCTTTCTAAACTGTATTTATATTCATTAGGTGCATACAGAATAAAATTGGTTTCTGGATATCTTTCACATAATATTTTAATAAATAAGTCATCACCTAAATTAAAATTTGTATAAGCATATATCATTACTCTTTTCCGCATTGAATCACCTTTACCAAAATAATAATTTATATATTGCATTTTATACTTTCATATGTTTAGTATACTATCTAGCTACTATCATTCTATCTTAGCAAATCTTTTACCTATATATAATGTTATTATAAATAGAAAAATGTTTAATATTACACTTGATATCCCAAATAGTGCTATTGCCATAATGTCACTTTTAAAGACGTAGAAACCTACAACAAGAGCTAAACCGCGAGTCGCAACAAGTATGATAGTATATATCAAGTGTAATCGTTGTGCATTCAAAACAGGCATTGACCTAACACTAGGTTTGTTCATAAACACTGCAAAAGATGTAAGTGAAATCCACCTTGCATATTCACCTGCCACATCCCAGCCAGAACCAAATACGAATTCAAACAGCCACGGGCCAAAAATAATTACAATTCCAAAAGGAATAATTCCTATAGCCCCAAGCGATAAGGTAGCTTTTACTATCAAATCACTTATATTTTCTCCATTGTTGGCCGCTTTAGATATACGAGGGTAAAACACATCTCCTATTGACTGTCCAATAAGCCTTGAAGGTAATCCTAATACTGTCCTTCCTATACTATAATAACCAGCTGATGCCGGGCCAAAAAAAGTCGTTAATAGAAGGATGGGTAGACTTTCTGAAAAAGCTCCCAAAAAGGTCTGTGGAGCTCTATATATTGGAAAGTCCTTATATTTTTTAGCGAGCTCTTTTACAGAATAGTTCTCTTCCTGTGGCTTTGTTTCACCCTTATAACTAGACTTTCTTACAAACATTATCATTATAAACGCCTTTATTGCATTGCCAGCGGCTTGTAGAACAACTAAAACTGAAGCAACTGGATAAATAAAACCTATACCTGCTTTACTTCCATTTGTAATAACCGACTGCATAAAGTTTGCTTTCGCGTTTATTGAAAATTGATTTGTCCGAATAAGCCATTGTTCAGTTACCTGCATGACTCCAGCAAATATAATAACCAATGGTATTAAGTATAAGAAAGGAGCAATCTCTTCTATCTGAAAAACATTCACAATAGTATTATTAAAAAATAATAGAATTAAAGTTGTAATAGTTGCTATAGTCAAGGTAATATATAAAGATAATTTTATTAAACTCTTGGCATTTTTATCACTCTTTGGTAAGACTATAGCTATAGGGTATGTCAAAGCCGCAACTGGAATGATGATCTGTGTCAAGGCAGTAAAAGTCCCCATCACACCAAATGCTTCAGGGCCATACAGCCTAGTTATGATAGGAGATAGAGCCACCGTTACAGCCTGAGCTCCAGCTGTTCCCGTAGCCATGATAAATACATCTCTTACAAATTTTGATTTCATTAGTTTTTTGATTATATTTCCCATATACTATCCCCGAGTTCATAAGTGTTTTCGTTATTAATAACATGCTTTATTACTTTATATTTTGGTATAATAAGTAAAAAGGTCTAAAACTTAATATATAATTTTTTAGCCATTTCTTTTTATTATATTTAGTATGCTTGTATTTCCATAAAAGTTTTCTAGCTTCTTTATTTCTTCTGATTCCAATTAAATAACTAACCTTATTCATTATCCTAGTTATCATATACTCTTCAAAGTAAAAATTGTTATTCCCTAAGTTTTTCTGTTCAATCAATATACTTTCAACTCGACTCATAAAGGATGTCGAATAGATTTGTTTAGTTTTTGTTATCTTATTATCGGCATCCTGAAAATAGGTAGATAATACCTCATTGAAAAATACGATATGGTATTTAAAGGCTATACGACACCACATTTCCAAATCTTCTCCTCTAGTTAGTTCTCTCGAAAAAAAACCAACATCATGAAAGACACTTTTCTTAATTACCACGGAAGAGGCTGAAATTAAGGGGTCTTTTAAAGTACCTTTAAAATAATCCACTACACCTGATTTTCCATCAGCTAGTTCTATGTTAATGTTTGCACGTTTAATTTTTTTATCTTTTTTAAATTCATATGATGTTGCATAAGCTCCTGCTTCTGGATATTTATTTATCAATTTAGATACTGATTCTAAAAATGAGGGTTTCCACTCATCGTCAGCATCTAAAAAACCAATAAAGTCAAATGTTGATTGCTTTATACCATAATTCCGAGCTGCTGATACACCACCGTTATTCTTTCTTAATACCTTTATCCTTGGATCATTTACACTTATTGCTTCTTTATAACTCGAATCTGTTGATCCGTCATCCACAACAATAACTTCAAATTCCTGATGAGTTTGTTGCAATAATGAATCAAGAGCTCTTTTTATATGTTTTTCTTTGTTATATAAAGGGATAATAACTGAAAAGTTCATTTCAAAGCCTCTTTCATATAAAATGGATTCACTCAACTAATTATTGCTTTAAATTATTCACTTATTAAGTCTTGCAAAGTCATTTCCCTTTGTCTTTCATGCTCACCGATACTGAGAATAGCTAAGGAGGTAAGAAGGGGAAAGACAATGCTCGTTCAATCCATGGTATTAAACTATGTCATAGTCACAGCTTGATTCGTTAATTTCTCTGCATAACTAACCTTTCCCGTAGGTCAATAGGAAACGTTTCTGGAATTTTTCACTTACCATGGCACATGAGTTTTCTACACATGTATATACTCTAATAGAACATTTAATATATATAGTTATTTGCTAAAAGTACTAAATCAAGAGTTAATACTTTTCATAGCTATAAGACGTGTCCGTTCTCTACAATTTACTTATAATCAATAAGAGGAAAAAAACTATTTAATCATCTTTTACAATCATTAAATATAGATCAAATTAAAAAGTCCATATTATATAACATTCAAGATATTATATCGATGTTAATTTGGCAGTTTTATCCATTCTCCCATTTGCATTTCTAAACTTTCCGGTTCGAATTTTGCAAACCCAGAATGATGACTAAAAGTCATTTCACCAAAATAAATTTGGTTATTAATGGAATAAAAGTCAACTCTTACTTGTGGTATATATTTAGAAATTATACCTGCACACCGTAGCATTTCATCTAGACTTCTCGGTTTAGGAATAATAGAAGGATTATTTGGGATGTGATTTATTTCAGCATCAATAAACTCCCAATCCGTTGAGTAAAGGTGACGTTTGTGTTCAGTAAAACGACCAAAATCCACTTGAATTAATTTTGGTTCACCATTAAAGCAAAATATTTTGTAATCCTTTAATTCGGTTCCAGATTCATCAACCATATATTTTTCACAGATTATTCGAGGTCTTACATTTTTATATGGCCATTCTCTTCCATACCAATACCAATTTTTTTTCATCCACCTATTTAACATTTTTTTAGAAGCGTTAATATCTAATTCCTCTTTATTATTACAAATTATATTTGTACCCGACCCGTGTGTGCATTTTAGTACAAATTGATTGGGAAGTGCGTTCCAATCAATTTCCTCAACACTATCATACACTCCAATAACAGGAATTAGATAATCTTGACCTAATTTTCTACTAACATAAGATCTAACCTCATATTTATCGACATATTTACAGTATTCTTCTTTCCGGTCATACACTTTAAACCATTGTAACTTTTCATTATACGACCTAGGATTATCTAAATTAAGCTTTTTCCCTGTTTTGGCTCTAAATATAACTTTTAAATACAATTTATCGGGAACCCAATTTAAAAATCCTCTTGCCCCTAAGAGGCCTACCAAATTTAAAGGATTTTTAATATATTTCAATACCTTTATCGCCATTGACATATTCATACCTCAATTCTAAAATAAAGATTTCATTTATTACCTAGTTATTTAATATCCACTCATATGGAATTGTTTCGTTTCTGCCCAAATATATAAAATCCATAAACCACAGACCTATCACCGAAAAGATAACTAAAAATCCTATATACCTTTTTTTCTTTATGGCGCTTAATCTATAAATAAAAGGCACAAAAATTATTAATGAACTTAAAAAGTAATAAGAGATTCTTTCAGTAAAATTGACTGACCCATAAGATGTTAGTAAAGAGATACAACCTATTATTACTACATTAAATATAAATATCATATCTTTATTTGATTTAATATCTTTTCGAAAAATAATGCCTGCTATTATAAACGGTAAAGTTCGAAAAAGTATCCCTAGCCCCAATTCAAATTCTCGATCAGAATCTAAATAACTATTTGCATAATATGAAAGGGAATCGATACTACTTGCTATAGGAAATAAAACTGCAGAGAAATTTATCATTAGTACAATTAATCCGGAAAAAGATAATACTTTCAGTAATGTATGTTTTGAAGTACCATATAAAAAATGTAAAAAGTATAACGGATAAAATAATATAGCTGTTTCATGAAATCCCACAGCGATTACAACTAATAAAGTAAATTTAATAAATTTCCTTTCATTTATATAGTGAATTGAAAATAACAATATAGCCATTGCAGCTATTTGTTGTATAGCATTAAAAGATATTTGATAATACATCATCATATAAACAAACATCCCTATCCCTATATTTAATGATGC
Source organism: Virgibacillus sp. NKC19-16 (assembly GCF_021560035.1). Classification (NCBI taxonomy): domain Bacteria; kingdom Bacillati; phylum Bacillota; class Bacilli; order Caryophanales; family Bacillaceae; genus Virgibacillus; species Virgibacillus salidurans. The sequence goes on from NZ_CP074373.1 coordinate 3,117,326, forward strand.
TTTATATCTTTTCAACGCTAAATATATGAATAAAGTTGTTATAAACGATGTAATAAATAAAACAAATTGAAAGTCTAAACCTAAATATCCTACAATTTTATTAATTCCAAGAAATAAGTATTCAGTATCCACATCAAAAATAGGGCTATTAATCTCAAAAAAACCCTCTAAATAATTAGAATAGTCAGTCCCTATTCCATACCGTAGCCCTGCAAATAATGAAGGGGTTAATATAGCTAGTATCGTAAAAAATATATTTAACGGTTTCGACGACCTTCTAACAGATAAATCTGCAAATGCAGCTGTAACTGCTGCAATTGCAGCATAAAAAAGTAAACCACTCCACATTTCATTTGTCATAAAGTAACATCCTTATTTTCTTCAATCAGCCTTATAAATATAATATTATATATCTGTCATATTTCACGAACATAATTTATTTTGATTTGACTTTTTGACTTGTAAAATTAATAATTTTTTGTGCTCTTTCCTTTATTGTAAGTGACTTTGCCTTCTCTAAACTACCATTAATAAGCCATTGTGTTTTTTGCTTATTATTTTTCAATTCCTCTATTCCAGCTTTGATTTCATTTATACTTAATGGATCTACCCTAATTGAGCAGGTATCATCCAATATATCATCATTAAAAGGTAAATCAGAAGAGATAATGGGTAACCCACAGGCCATAGCTTCTATAATCGCATTACAACATCCTTCGTTAAGGGTAGGGAGTACAAAAATATCAGCAGCACTATAAAAATACGGTAATTCCTCATTATTTACTGGTCCATTATATAGACATCTATTACTACTTGGAGTTAATTCACCTTTTCCCGCACATATAACATATACATCATCAACTTCTTCAACGGCATCAAGAAGTCTTTTTATTCCTTTGCGGTGATCAAAACTGCCAACAAAACCTACAATAAATTTATCCTCCGGAAGGCCAAATTTCTTTCGAGATTCAACTGTATTGCGAGGATAAAATCGTTCTTTACGGTATCCATTCGGGAAAATTTTGACCTTTTTTTCTTCAACTGCATTTACTGATTGAAGTATTTCCTTACTATGAGTTGAAACAGCAATAACTCCATCGAGTGATGATAATTCCTTCCTTACTTGTTTATAACCAAAATGCTCTATTGTTCTTGGTGTTGATTCGCCATAAGCCATAAAAGAAGGAATATTATATTTACGACCTATTCTTGCTGCAACAATTCCAGCAGGGGTTACAAAGTGACCATAAACTACATCAGGTGTTTTATCGATTTCCTTTATAACTTTATCAACAGCGCCTTCAAATGTTTTAGTAGTTATACGAGCGGGATTGAAACCTAATATATCACTTTGTCCAAAACCTATATATTTTGGAAAGTAAACTTCTATAGTAGCGCCATTTTCTGTCTTTTCATAAGTTTTAAACGGGATTTGCATGTATTTAGGATTAATATTAATAGGCACAGGACAAATCACAGTACATCTAACATCTAAATCAGCAAATGTCCAGACAAGTTGTTGCACAAACACTAATACATTCTTTTCTATTGGATTAGGATATTTATTTGTAATCACGCAAATTTCCTTCAAGATTCATTCCCCTCAAATTTTCTTAATTTTTATTGCATAATACTTACTGTGCTATATTAAATATAAAAAGAGCTGTTTTAATCTAATATCCCTCTATAAATTCTTCAACAATCTCAATTATCCGACCCTCACTCTGAAATCTTTTAGTTATAGGTTTTTCTAAAATACCTTTTAAAGCAGCACTTAGATTTACCATCTCTTCTACTCTTCGCATAAAACGCTGCTCAAAAAAATTCTACAATCTGTAACTAGCGATCATCCGAATATTCTACAAACTTTTCCCTACGAAGTATAGCAATTTACATATTGTTTGATACTACTAGCCAATTTCCCTTTTTGATCCACTCTTTTGAAACCAATAGCAACTTGATATCACATTGTTGAGATTCCATTGCTTCAACTAGTATTGATATAGCTGATAGATTTAGCACATCAACCTAAAATAAGGATAATCACCAGTCGCCTTTTCGATCCCATAATTCCTTGCAAGACTCGAGCCTCTTATTGAATTCTTTTTGTTCTCTCAATAAATTCTCCGATTATTGAAACTATTTCCGATTGTTTATTAAATTTCTTCATTATGGGATCTGATTTGACTGACGTAATCGCACCAAATAAATCTTTAATTTCGAGAACTTGTTTTAAATATCCATCATTCTCTAGCATGCTAGATATTTGCGTTTGATGGTCATCGCTATGTTCCCCAAATTTTGCAAGACGAGGCACTACGATTACTTGTTTTTCTTGCTTGAGAGCGCCAACTAAAGCACCTGTCCCCCGTGAGATATTATTATATCTGCTTTGTTTTGGTATTTTGTAAATTCTTCAGCTGATAAGAATTGTTTCCAAGCAAAATTTTCCGGAACGAAGTTTGATTGTCCTATCTGCCCAAACACTTCTTCCTCCAGTAAACCTTTAGACACTAATTGGTCTAACTCTCTAAGTAGTCTATCAAATTGAAATTTCCTGGATCCGACACATACAAATATCAATATATACTCCCTCCAAACACTGCTTCAGGGTATATCTCTTTAAGGCTTTCCCATTGTACGATAAATAAATCTGCATGTTTATACATTAGTTTACCTGCTCTTGTACCATCATATATTCGGGCAAACGTTTCTATAAATACTAGCTTTTTTTTGAAGACCTTTGCTAAAATTGCCATTGGTAAAGCAACCAATGTGCCTGTAGTAATAACATAATCAGGACGTTCTTTCATCCATATTTTAATAGCTAACATAAAATTAAATATCATTATAATTAAATTTGCTATTCTGCTTGGACGAGTTTGTCTCATTAAGTAGTCCGCTGAGACCCCATAATCAGCATTCTCAGTTACCCAAAAAACATCATAATTCTCGGATAATACATCTAACATTTTAAGCTGCTCAAAATGGCCTCCAGAAGATGAAATTAAGCAAATTTTAGGTGTTTTTCTTTTTTTTGTCATCTATTATTTTTCTCCTTGGATATTAATTACGTTTTATTTACATATTTGTAAACTAAAAAATCCCCATTGTTACTTTCACAGAGTTCAACTCTTCTTAAGATTTTAGATATTTTTGCATTTGATAATAATTTGAACCCTGCGTTTTCAGTTGCTTTTATACTAGGAATATTATCTTTTCTAATATAGTCATAAGCATTTTTATAAGTGAGGTTAAGTCCATTGAGTACATCTTGAACTAAAACTTTAGACTTCCCTTGTCCTCTGCTACTTCCTATAATATAGTAAGGACCAACTATAATATCCTCACGACTTGTAAATTTAAAACGAAAACCTCCGCCACGAGAAACTAAGCAATACCCTATAATTTCATTATCTTCGCACATATAGAATATTTTGTAGCTGCTAAATAGCTCTAAAGTGAATCTTATACGTTTTCTTAGAGTCAACTTTTCTAAATCTTTATAAAAAAGATTTGTTAAACTAGGGATGAACTCATAATAATCATGTACTCCAAGAGTTTTCACATACTTAAGATCTTTACCCATCTATTCGTCCCCCTGAAATTACTTACGTTTTCTTTTACGCATTTCTTTTTTATACTTTTTTAATGCCTGAAATGTAAAAGTAAACCATGGTAATGGATCATCAAGAGAGAATATCTGATCCGTCGTATTTTTTAAACTAAACCAAGATGGTTTACTTTGTAACCTTTTTGTAGAACTTAAAAACCATAAAATATCTGTATGCAAATACCTCAGTCTTAAATCTTCTTTATATGACTCATAACTAGTAACATGGTAACTAAATGCATTCTCTAATATTTGTTTTGCAATATTCACTTCTGCCATATAACATATTTTTACATTAGCTGATATTCTTCCGTTTACCTCAATTACTTTTGGGATTTGATCTCTGGGATCTAGCATCAAATCAATATCACAGTATCCAACCCATTTCATTTCCTTTAGAAGTCGACTACATATGTTCACTATCTCAGGACTTTCAATAGTAACGCTCAGTGTGCTCGCCCCACCGTCTATAGGAAACCACCTACATTTTTCCGTTATGACTGCTGACTTGACTTCATGGTTGGAATTTAAAAACATATGTGCATTAAATTGCTTTCCAGTATGAGGTATGTACTCTTGAATAAACAATGGTCCCAGATTTTTATCTACCGTTGATAATATATCTTTTAACTTATCCTCATTGTTAACAACATTAAAACCTACCGATCCCCATGAACTCCTAGGTTTTATAACAACTGGATATTTTATACCTTTCAAATCTTCTATGGACTTAACATCTATAAAAGTCTGTGGACATGGGATATCATTGTTCATACAAATTTCCATCGTATTGAGCTTATCAAAGGCCTTATTAAACACTTTCGAATCATTAGTTGCAACTTCAACATATTGACTAAATTCTTCTTTGTTTTCAGCTAAAAGAGATGCTGTGAAATCAGACATTGGTACGACAATATCGAAATTATCGTCTTTAAGTATTTGTCTTATAGTGTTTACAGTTCCAATATAATCTTCCTCTGTACAGCAACCAATAATCTTATTTGTAGGGTATTTAGAAGTATACCCTACATCAAAAGAGGATGCATTTAAAGTTGTAACTTGGCAACCTAATTCTCTGAAGGCTTTAGCCATTGGTAATGTTTGACGACTATATCCTTCCGTTAAAAGTACGTTAATCTCATTGTAATTCATTCCCATACCATCCATTCTAGGTTGTTAAAAGTTTTCTAATTAACTTAAGTTGAAAGACTTTAACTTCATTGTTCAGCCTTTACTAGTTTTTTTGTAACTAACTTGCGGCGTTCAAATCTCATAGGAGATATGATTTTATATGCAGTAAACTTCAAAAAAGGCTTCTTATAAAATAATATGTTTACACTAACATGCATAATCTTTCTCATCCACTCTGGAATCCATATAACTTTTTTGGCTGCTCCATTCTTCTTATCTAGATCTATTAATGTTTTAGTGTTATGCCTCTCAATATCGCAAACATTTAATATTCCTTGAATAGTATCCGGGGCCTTAACCCATTCTACAATCATTTTTATAGCGTTTTGCACTGAAAGAAACTCATATTCCATTCCATCCCCGATTAAATAACACAATTTAGGATATTTAATATAGTACCGTCTACGAATATCCCTTTGGTTATCTTCTCTATAAATTGGTGCAAACCTTGCGATCAGGAAAGGCTGACTAGCTACCTCTAAAAGACTCTTTTCTGCCAGAAGTTTTGATTTTGCATATGAACCAACTGGATGCGGATTGCTTTCCTCATTAATAATTTGTTTAGTTGTGCCATAAATATCTACTGTACTGGAAAAGAAAACAGGAATACTAGCAGATGAAGCATATTCGAATATTGAACGACTCATTAATGTGTTAACTCGATAGTATTTGCTCCATGAAATATTTAATCCTTTAAATACATGAGCAATAGCAGCCAAGTGAATTACATGAGAGAATTTATTCTCATTAAAAATCCTCTCAACCTCAGATATTCTAGTTAAGTCAGCAGAAATATAAGAAAATCTTTCATGATAGCATGCACTATTTTTACTTGTGGAAACACCCGTAACATTATAACCCGCGTCCAAAAGATCAATAACTAATCGCTGACCAAGCATCCCATTGCAACCCGTAACAAGTATGCTTTTCTTTTTCCCCATCAATTCTTCACTCTTTCTAACACATCTTGATCAAGAGTACGAAACTCAGCTCCCATAGACTTTAAAAGTTTAATAACTTTAGTGATCTTTTTCTTATTAGACTTTCTTCCAACAGATGCACGAAAACGATCCTTCCAACCAATCTCTTTGGTAAATGGGAGTTTTAAATCTGTTAATTCAAAAGGGTGAAGGTAAAGTAAAAAGTTCTTTTGTTGTTTTTCATACATTTTAATTAAAATCCTGAGCATCCAAAATGGAAACAATCTCAAATATCCTCCACCGGAGATTGGCAAGCTATAACCACCGATTTTTAACGTAGGTATTTCATATTCAAATAAATTATTCTTTCTATATACAAGATCATCAATTTTCTCGAATCCAGTTAAATCAAGATTTCGGTACAACGGATGTTCCTCGAATTTTATATAACTGCTATCATACTTATAATCAGACTCATAAGTCACATCCAGTTTATCTCTCTCCATGGAAAAACAAGCTGCACGGTATCCATTAACTTCTTGATTTGTGACCTCTTCTATTTTTTCCTTGGCTTTCGCTATCTCATTTCCAAACTCCTCAATATTTTTATTATACAGCAACTCGTGATCATAACCATGACAACCTACAGCATGTCCCCTTCTTACAATATCTTTTATGATATCTGCATTCTTATCCAAAACGTTTGCTAGTACAAAAAACGTTGCTTTAACCTGTAATTCGTCAAGTAAATCTAAGAAGTCAATTATTTCTGGTATTACTTCTACCTCTTCATTGAGATCAAATTTCTTAAGATAATCTAAGTCGTACCACTCTTCTACGTCTATAGTTAAATATGCATTTTTCATTTCGATACGGTCTCCTTACTAGCCTGTTCCTTAGTAGAAGCAACTTCCTGGTTCCCAGTGCCTCCTTCAGCAACACCGTCACTTTTAGCAACGCTCACCAACGTCCCAAAGAAGCACTTAACATCCATGAAGAGACTCATCTTCTCAACATATTCCCCATCAAGCTTCGCCTTCACATTAATAGGAAGTTCATCTCTACCATTAATCTGCGCCCAACCGGTAAGTCCAGGCGGTACATTATTTGCACCATAGGTATCTCTTTCTTCTATTAGATCATACTGGTTCCAAAGCGCTGGCCTTGGACCAATGATACTCATTTGCCCAACAAAGATATTCCAGATTTGCGGAAGTTCATCCAAGCTGGTTTTTCTTAAGAATTTTCCCATCCTTGTGATGTATTGTTCTGGATTTTTAAGAAGATGTGTTGGTGTGTCTTTTGGTGTGTCTATTCGCATGGTACGGAATTTCAGCATATTAAAATAACGCTTATGAATGCCTATACGTTTTTGTTTAAACAGTACAGGACCTTTGGAGTCTAGCTTTATTGCTGTGATTAATATAAGAAATATGGGTGATAATATCATTAATCCAATTAACGATAAAACGATATCTATCAATCTTTTTATTTTCAAATACATGCTTTAACACTCCTTGGAGGTTAGTTGTTTCTTAATTGGAATGGAATTTTTCCAACAAACTACGAACCCACTAATTACTACCACAACACGGCTGAATGCCTCCGTAAAATGGAGGCATCACCCTGTTATTATTCTAGGATTATAGTGATTAAAGGTTAGCCCTGCAACAACACATTGTCCTCTATGCTCGCTCCGGGCCTACCAACCGAATGATACTCAACCCCAACTTCCTTCATCTCATCCAGTCCAAAACAATTCCTGCCATCAACAACGAGTGGATACTTCATCGTCTTAAACACATCTAAATCAACATGCTTAATCTCATCCCACTCGGTTACAATTAATGTGGCGTCACTACCTTCAACTGCATCTTCCACGCTTTCCGCATAGAACATATCTTCACTTAACCAATTTCTCGCATTGTCCATGGCAATTGGATCATAGCCAACCACTTCCGCACCTTGTTCGATTAGTTTTTCCGTCAGTACAATTGAAGCTGCTTCTCGCATATCATCTGTATTCGGTTTGAAAGCTAAGCCTAGTACCGCAATTCGTTTGCCATCTAATGAAGTGAAACGCTCATATAATTTATCTAATAATAATGCCTGCTGTTTCTGATTTACTTTTACGACACCTTTTAGTAATTCAAAATCATAACCGGCATTCCCGGCAATTTGAATAAGTGCTTTTGTGTCTTTAGGGAAACAGGATCCGCCATAACCGATACCGGCATTCAGGAATTTATCCCCGATGCGCCTATCCATTCCCATGCCTTTGGCAACGTCTTCCACATTGGCATTGACACGATCACAGATATTCGCAATTTCATTAATGAAGCTGATTTTCGTAGCTAAGAAAGCATTGGAAGCATACTTAATCATTTCCGCACTTCTGACATCTGTTCTATAAATAGGAACACCAAATGGTTGATTCACTTCTTCAATCAGACTAGCCGCATGCTCACTATCCGAGCCAATCACGATACGATCACCGTTGAAGGAATCATGAATGGCTGATCCTTCTTTTAGAAACTCCGGATTGGAAACGACATCTACGTGTACGTTGTTGACGAGGTTTTGATTGATCACTTCTTTTACCTTGTCATTTGTGCCAACTGGTACCGTGCTCTTCGTCACAACAACGGTGTCTTTTGAAACGTGAGATGCAATTTGTGTAGCTACCTGTTTTACAAATGCCAGATTCGCAGATCCATCTTCCTTTTCCGGTGTTCCAACTGCAATATAGATGACATCTGCTTGGTGGAATCCCGTTGCATGATCGATTGTGAAAAACAACTGGCCTGCTTCTATATTTTTAGTCATGAGTTCGGCTAAGCCTGGCTCATAAATAGGAGAGTGTCCTTGTTTCATTTTTTCAACTTTTGCTTCGTCAATATCAATACAGGTTACATGATGGCCGATTTCAGACAGGCTTACCCCTGTTACAAGTCCGACATAACCCGTGCCAACGACAGAAATACGCATGATCTCACCACCTCTTTGGATGTTTTTTTACTATAACTTAGCTTTTTCCAGTAACATGTCTTTCATCATTTTCTCTATGTCTTCCGCGAATTCTGGATTATCTAAGGCAAATTCCAAGTTCGTGCGAAGGAAGCCAAGTTTCTCCCCAACGTCATAGCGTTTGCCTTCAAAGTCATACGCATATACCTTTTGCAATTCGTTCAATTGTTGAATGGCGTCTGTAAGTTGAATCTCGCCACCTGCACCAATTTGATGCTTCTCTAAATAGGAGAAGATTTCAGGCGTGAAGACATAACGTCCCATAATGGCTAGATTAGAAGGAGCTGTTCCTTGTTTTGGCTTTTCAACAAAGTCATTTACTTGATAGCGTCTGCCTTCGATGGTGCTTGGATCCACAATGCCATAACGATGCGTTTCGTCGTCTGGTACTTGTTGTACACCTACAACGGAACTCTCTGTTTCTTCATATTGCTTGATTAGCTGCCGGAGTCCAGGTGTTTCTGCTTTGACAATATCATCACCTAATAACACGGCGAAAGGGTCGTCCCCAATGAATTTACGGGCACACCATACGGCATGACCTAGTCCTTTTGGTTCTTTTTGCCTAATAAAGTGAAGATCGACATTAGAGGCGTAGTTTACTTTATCTAATAGGTCGAATTTCTCTTTTTTCACTAGGTTCTCTTCTAATTCTAAGTTGTGGTCGAAGTGGTCTTCAATCGCACGCTTACCCTTTCCGGTCACAATGATGATGTCTTCGATGCCGGATTCAATAGCTTCCTCGACGATGTATTGAATGGTAGGCTTATCTACAATTGGTAACATCTCTTTCGGCATGGCTTTCGTTACTGGCAGAAATCTGGTGCCCAGGCCAGCTGCTGGGATAATGGCTTTTTTAACTGTTTTCAAGTGTATTACCTCCAAGTTAAATCTATTATGTACACGTCCGTGAGTTTACGAGCCCTTCACTGACAACTCTGTCCGTTCCATATATACAATTTGCATTAATGCATCTTTTAGGTCTTCAGGCGCGTACTGGTTAAAGCGAGCGATCAGATCAACCAACACATCCGGATCGACCTCAACCGTTCTCCCAACATAAATCTTTTCATAAACTTCACCAGGAAGGACTTCATCTTCGCCGAGAAGCTCTTCATACAGCTTCTCTCCAGGCCGGATCCCTGCGTATTGGATTGGAATTTCTTCTTCGGTATAGCCTGATAGTTTAATAAGATTACGAGCTAGATCAACAATTTTCACAGGCTCACCCATATCCAGGACAAAGATTTCGCCACCTTTGGCTAGCGTCCCTGCCTGGATGACGAGTCGGGATGCTTCCGGGATCGTCATGAAGTACCGTGTCATTTTCGGATCGGTTACGGTGACGGGGCCGCCTTTTTCAATTTGTTTCTTAAATAGCGGGATCACGCTGCCCCGGCTTCCGAGTACATTGCCGAATCTCACTGCAACGAATTTTGTTTTGCTGCGGCTTGCCAGGTCTTGGACAACCATTTCCGCGACACGTTTTGTTGCACCCATGACGTTTGTCGGATTGACTGCTTTGTCTGTCGATACGAGCACAAACTTGCTTACACCGAATGTATCAGCAGCTTCTGCGACATTTTTCGTGCCGATGATATTGTTTTTTACGGCTTCATGTGCATTGGCTTCCATTAACGGCACATGCTTATGAGCCGCAGCATGGTAAATGATGGCCGGTTGATACGCTTCGACAATGTCAAAAATCCGTTGTTGATCCTGCACGTCAGCGATGATGGGAATGATCTCCGTTTCAGTGTCTCCGAACTTTTCCCGGAGTTCCATATTAATCGTATAAATGCTGAATTCCCCGTGGCCGACGAGGAGGATTTTTGCCGGTGTGAAGCGCATGAGCTGACGCGTTATTTCCGAGCCAATCGATCCACCTGCACCGGTTACCATGACGGTCGTATTTGTGACGTAATCGGATATCGCGTTGATATCGAGTTCGACTGGGTCACGTCCGAGTAAATCCTCGACTTCTACATTTTTCAGGTGGCTAACTGATACCTTCCCTGTCATGAGATCCTCAATTTTCGGGATCATTTGCACCTTGGCGTTTGTCTTATTACATTGTACGACAATTTTCTCGAGTGCGCCATTACGTAAGGAAGGAATGGCAATGACGATATGCTCGATATTCATATCCTCGACGATATCCGGAATGTCCTTGACTTTTCCTAAGACGGATAAATTATATAATTGCATTTTCTGCTTTTTCTGGTTATCGTCGACGAACGCTACCGGGAGCAATTCGGCATCATTTTCATTTTTCAATTGCCGGGCAATCATTGCACCAGCAGAGCCTGCACCGACAATCAGCGTGCGTTTTTGTTTATTTTTAGGCGTTATGTATCGATCACGGTAGATGCGCCACATGAAGCGTGATCCACCAATCAGGATAATATGTAACATCCAGGTTACAAGGAGTGCTCTACGATACAGTGCAAAGTCATTGACGAAATACATGACGACCGCGGCGCTTGCTACCGATAATGTAATAGCTTGAACAATCGAGACTAATTCTCCCACACTCGCATAGGCCCAAACCTTATTATAGAGCTTGTACAGCGCCGCAAATAAATGATGAAAGATTAGTAGTGCAATAGCGCTAATAACGATGGCGCTCATGTTTAACGCCTCTGTGAACGGATATACAATCCATGACGCGATGAAAATGGCGGTACTGACGATGATGGAATCGAGAATGATTAATAAGGTCAGCCGCTTGCTGTAGCTCATTTATGCGTCTCCTTTCTTGATTGGTTTAGTTTGATCATAACATACATATTTCATTTTCTAATGAGGTTTTTCGACTATTTATTGTTAAATTCATGTAAAGTTGACACATTTATGCTTTTACTGCACCTAGTAAAAAACGCACAACTATTATAATACTAAATACCCAGTCATATTTCTAGTGACTTTTGATGAATTTAGTCATATTTTATGCTTGAACGGTCAAAGATAGGGATAGGTTACGTATTTTCCGGAAGCAATCCACGTAAATAGACGATAACATCTTTGCGATGATGGATATCGATTTTATTATAAATTTCACTGATATAATTTTTTATCGTACCTTCACTAAGGAAAAGCTGCTGAGCGATATATTTATTTGTTGTTTCCTTCATGATGAGATAGGCAATATCAAGCTCTCTTCTGGTCATGTGAATATGCCGCTTGTCGAGTTCCCGGCCAAGCAGCTGCTTCTTGCTGTATTTGAATCCCTGGATCTTTTTTGCCAGGATACTTGCCGCTTCCCCGGATATGACAACCTGATCGTCATAGGCGTTTCGAATCGATTGAATCAACCTTGTTGCATCCAGACTTTTCAGAAGGAAGCCATCAGCACCCCAAACAAGCCCCGCTACAACTAAATCCTCATCAGCAAATGAGGTCAACAAAATAATTTTGACATCCGGGTAATTATCTTTGAGGTGCGTGGTCGCTATGATCCCACTAACCCGAGGCATATAAATATCCATTAGGATAACGTCAACCTCCGAGTGTTCCATGAACCTCACAGCCTCCTCCCCATCAGAAGCTGTTCCAACTACCTCCATATCATCAATTTGCTCAATTAACGCACGAACCCCTTCCGTGAATAGCCGCTGATCATCGGCTAACAGTATCCTAATCATAACTAACTGCCCCTTTTAATTTTGCCGTTGTTCACTTCCCTTTTTTGGTTTCTGTTTCTATTTCTATTGTAGACGCGCTCTCACGCATTAGAGGTGCTGTCTCCCGTCTAGGTGCGGCGCTCTCCCGTTTTGCTGCGCCTCTCTCCCACTTCAGTGCTTCTCTCTCCCGAAACCTCTCACTAAATTCGAACTTCAACGATTTCACCAATTGGAACTTAGTTAATGAAGTGCCGGTTATAGAGAAGAGGAAATACAAGAACTCGCTCTCTACTTGAGCGAGTTGGCTGATTTTTCCATTCGGTGTGGGGCTCTCCCGATTTAGAATCATTCTCTACCGTTTTGGAGGTGCGCTCTCCCGGTTTGGAGATGCTGTCTCCCGATTTCAAGATGCGCTCTCCCGATTCGGAGCCATTCTCTACCGTTTTCGACGCATGCTCTCCCGATTCGAAGCCGCACCCTCCCAGAATCATGCTCCCACTCAGCCGAACTCCTAAAACAATCCCAAAAATTTCTTCTTCCTAATCATCTCAGGCTCCATCCGATTTACATTCATGTTGCCAACAAGGAGTTGACTATTTTCATAGAACATATAAAAATAATCCGCGCCATGGGTTTTCTTTACATCCTGGAATGCTTCATCCATCAAAAATCCACGCGTAGTCGTATTATGCGCATCCGAAGCAATAAAATGCGTTTGGTTCGCTTCAATCAATTGATTAGAAAATTTCTGGATGCTTTTACCGAACTTGCCGACAACACTTCCTGCGGTAACTTGAGTTAGTGCCCCTTTGCGCACAAATTCATACAATCTGGAAGGATGTTCAAGAAGTTCTCGATTCCGTTCCGGATGCACAATAATCGGTGTGAAGCCTGTCACTTGAATATCAAATAGCATCTGCTTCGCATATCTAGGTACATGATCAGACGGGAATTCGACAAATAGATACTTTGTGTTGTTTAATGCGAGAAGCTCTCCGTTATTAATATCTTCAATCATGTCCCCGTTTATCCGCACTTCCTGGCCAGGTAGTACAGTGAGTGGGATATCCTCATCGACGAAAAGATCATTTAAAATAGATACATTCGTTAAAATCATTTGACGATCATTTTCAAATTGTCCATTGCGATGATGAGGAGTTGCGATGATGGTATCAATTCCTTCATTGATAGCCGCTTTAGCCATCGCTAGACTGTCCGCTTCCGTTTTCGCCCCATCATCGACACCAGGCAATATATGACTATGAATATCGATCATTTTATATCACCCCTATAATTTTTGTTAATTGTTATAGCCGTCGAAATTGTTCAATTATTACGTAGTGTAACAGAGTGGGCCATTTTTTTACAATAACTGGATTGCATTTAGAATGCACCGGTACTTTAACGCGTTAATGTACCTGGGGACAGTCCCCCTCGGCATGGCAGGATTTCATTTAAATAGGCTATCAGATTGATCATTCATTATATCATAGATAGATTCCATGAAAAATTTCTTGCTTACATAACATATTTTCGTCATTGTTCTTTACCTACCTGTATTCTTAGATGTTTTTTGTTCACTTATTACGTTCTAATAAACGGAGAAGGTCGATGGCTTCTTTGCGATTTTGTACGTTCAACTTGTCGTATATTCCGCTAATATAATTCTTTATGGTTCCAACGCCTAAAAGAATTTCCTCGGCTATTTGCTGATTCGTGTATCTATTCTTAAGTAAATACATAATATCTAGCTCACGCTTTGTAAACTTGTATCCGCGGATTTCTAATCTTTTCGCAAGTAACTGTTCTCTATCAAATGTTAACTCCCATATTTTAGCCGTAATAATCTGTGCAATCTTCCCAGACAGGACAATATCACATCTATATGTGGCTCTAATCGTTTGGGTCAGTGTATCCGCATATAAATTTTTATATAAAAATGCATCTACGCCGGCATTTATACCAGTTATCACAAAGTCTTCCTCTAGATCCTCTGTTAACATGATAACTTTTATCAAAGGGTATTTCTCTTTTAAATATACCATTGTGACGATCCCGTCCATGTCCGGCATATGGCTGTCCATCAATACAACATCTATTTGGGTTTCTTTTATTTTTTGAATAGCAGTCTCACCGTTTTCTGCTGTTTCCATTACGCGGATATCATTTGTTTGATCAATGATCGCCTCGACCCCTTCCCGAAGCAGTCGCTGATTTTCTACAATCATAATTTCTATCAACGCTCTCGCCCTCTCAATAAAAATTAGTGGGACATAATCGCATGACTTTATTCCTATATATTATTCAATATATCCAGCCCAAATGGATATATACCTCACGAAATAAAATGGATTTTCTAGTATCTTCAGTGAATTATAATTGCTCAAAAAAATAGAACACCCCATTCAGAAGGTGCTCTGGTCTATACCTTAAATAAACCCCATTTCTTTTTTAAGGAGATTCGCTCAGGCGCATCCATTTGAATCTTATTGCCAATAAGAAGTGCTTCGCTATTTTCCATCAACTGATATTCAAGTGTATTTCCATGGCTCTTTCTAACTTCCGAATAAGCTTGACGCAAGTAAAACCCGCGCCGTTTATTATTATGTGCATCGGACCCCATAAAGTGAACCTGATTTGTTTCGAGTAACTGATGGGAAAAACGTTGAATTTTCCTCCCGGCTTTCCCAATCAAACTAGACGCGCTAATTTGTGTTAATGCACCATTTTTTACAATTCGATACAGCTTATCAGGATTCTCCAGAATTTCATGATTCTTTTCTGGATGGGCAATGATCGGCTTGTATCCTGCGATTTGCATATCAAACAATAGTTGCGTCGTATACCCGGGAACATGATTAGACGGCAATTCCACCAATACATATCCACTATCCCCGTTTAACGGAAGTATGTCGCCTCTTTTTATATCTTCAATTATATCCCCGTAAATTCGCGTTTCCTGACCTGGGAGTATCTGCACTGGAATCTGCTCCTTTTGAAGCTTTCCATTCAAATAATCCGTTGCTCCAATAATGTTCGCTCCCGGGTTCATATACGATCCATTTTGATGATGTGGTGTAGCAATTATTTTCTGTATTCCCTCATTAGCAGCTTCCCGCGCCATTGCAAGACTCTCTGGTAATGAAACAGCGCCATCATCTACGCCCGGCAAAATGTGACAATGAATATCGATCATTTTGACCACCCCTTTAATAGCTTCTAATTAATCTCTCTATTTTTCCACGGTATCTATAGGTAAAAAAACCTAATGAATGTTAGTATATCAAAATTAGTGATTATTCGAAGTTTATGAGAGTCATCATTTAATCACTTTTTTGGGAAAAAGTCATATTATAATAGGCGGGCATTTGGATGGATACTTACAGTAAGCAAGTTATCAAATGATAGTAGCATATTACTAAAAAACTTCCCATCATGATAGATGAGAAGTTTTTTAATGGGTTCATTATTGACCATAGTAATAATAGTAATTGGAATCTTGTTTGGTACGATCATTTAGAATCGTGCCTAAAATTTTCGCATTCACTGCTTGCAGTGATTCGATTGCCTTATTTGCTCCTTCATATTCCGTTTCTTTACTCCGTACAACCAGAATCGCGCCATCACACATACTAGAGAGAATTTGCGCATCTGCAACAGCTAACACTGGGGGTGTATCAAATATAATGATGTCATAGGCTTGCCTTGCTTCTTCCATCAGTTTCTCCATTCGCTTCGATGCAAGTAGCTCAGATGGATTCGGTGGGATTGGCCCACAAGAGATAATATCTAAATTATCTACATCACTTGGTGTAGCCACGTCTGTTAGCGCATCGCCCCCCACAAGGTAGTTGCTTAATCCTTTAAGATTGTCTACACGAAATGTGTAATGAACCGTTGGCTTACGCAGATCAGAATCTATTAAAAGAACTCTTTTACCTTGTTGTGCATAAACAACCGCTAAATTGGCTGTGGTCATCGATTTCCCTTCGCCCGGTCCAGCTGACGTGACAACCATTGATTTCAGATCCGCGTCCACCGCTGAGAACTGTAAATTTGTACGAACCGTTCGATATTGCTCAGACACCGGCGAGCGAGGGCTTAATTTTGTAATTAAATACCGCATTTTATTTTGTCTAGACTGATTCTTTTTCTTTTTGCGAGCCATCAAAGCCACCCCTTCTCGTGTTGTATTGCGCCTGCTTCAATTGCTCCACATGAATATCATCATCGTCAATATGTGAGATAACTCCAAGCACAGGTACTTCTAAATTTTTCTCAATATCATCTTCAGATTTAATCGTGTTATCCAGATATTCCAGTAAGAATGCTAGTCCTATGCCGACCATGCCACCTAATACAATTGCAATCGCGATGTTGAGAAGCGGATTAGGCGCAACTGGCGAAGGATTCTCGGACAATCCTGCCTCTGTCAATATCGTGACATTATCAACATTCATGATATCAGGAATTTCATCCTGGAAGATTTCTACCGTTGAATTCGCTATATTCGTAGCCAGCTCTGGACTGGGATCTGTTGCAGTAACAGTTACGACTTGCGATTGTTCCGCGCTCGATACTTCAATCTTGTTTGAAAGTGCCCCACTTGTCATATTTAAATCTAATGCTTCAATGACGTTATCTAAAATAGCCGGACTTTTAATAATAACATTATACGTATTTATGAGTTCAACATTCGTCTGGATATCAGATGAATTAAATTGTTCCTCGCCGTTCTGGTCACTGCTTTGATTCACAAGAAATTGTGAACTATTTTCATAGGTTGGGGTCAAAACAAAATAACTAACAACAGCCGCAATTAATGCCGCCCCTAAAACAAAAGCGACGATAAGCCAAAAGCGTTTTTTAATGACCTCAAATATTTCCTTGAGGGAAATCGTTTCTTCCATGTGTAAGCCTCCATTTGATTCTAGTCTAGTTGTATGGACATTTCGTCAGATTCAGCAGAAACAGACATGATGTGAATCTAGTTTTTATTTCTACATAATTTCTTGCCTATACTATATATCGACATTACCAACGAAATTATAACACATTTACCGAAAAATCAATACTTAATTTCAGGGAATTTACAATCTGATGCTGAGATACAGCATCGTTGTAGGGTTGCTGGAATTGTTAAATTTGAATGAAGCTGGATAACTGGAAATATTTAACATTACAGTTGTATTACAAATGCTCTATTAGTCTATCTAATTTTTGCGGAAAAAGATATACTAATAGTACTTGGAAAAATAATGTAGAAATGTAGGGAGTGGGTTTCTGGAGTGTGAAAATTGATGAAGATGAGGTGTGGATTTCCTGGTTGATACCGGAGTGAGTGAGGCATTTCCCAATCGAGAAGCGCTGAAACAGATGCGGTGCATTTTTTATCGAAAAAATGTTGATACAGGAATCGTACTTCTTCAAACGAAAAAATTTCAGAAACAGAAATCGTGCTTTCCAATCGAATCTTAAAAATTTCAGAATTAGAAATCCTACTTTCCAATTAAATCTAAATAAACTAGGGGGATACTAAGAATGGCCAACAAAAAGATACTTATGTCAGTAACTGCAAGTGCAGCAATTGCATCGGCAATTTTCGCGGCAGAAGAAGCAGAAGCAGCGTCGCACAAGGTCCAAAGCGGAGACTCGTTATGGGCGATCGCACAGCAATACAGCACCAGTGTTTCCCAATTGAAATCGATCAACAACTTGTCTGGAGACCTGATTTTTCCGAACCAGGTAATCGAAACAAGTACCCAATCATCGTCCTCTAACTCTAACAATAATAGTAGCAGCAATTCATCTACATACACGGTAAAACGTGGTGACACCCTTAGCGGCATCGCATCAGAACACAATGTTTCCATATCTGACTTGATGGACTGGAATAACTTAGATACAACGCTGATTTATCCGGGGAATGTTTTTACAGTGACTAGCGGTGGATCCTCCGGTAGCAGTTCAGGATCAAGTTCTGGTGGATCCTCTAGCGGTGACTCCGGATCGAGTTCAGGCGGATCATCATCCGGTAGCAGTGTTTACACCGTTAAATCAGGTGATACACTATCCGAAATCGCGGTACAACACGGCGTCAGCGTCTCCAACTTGAGAGACTGGAACAACTTGAGCTCAAGTTTAATTGTGATCGGACAGCAACTGAGCATCAATGGAAGTTCCAGTGGCTCTAGTGGCAGCTCCGGTTCAAGCTCGGGATCTGACAGCAGCAACGGCGGCGGATCAAGCGCACCATCAGACGTCGACTACAATGTCGACCAACTGATCAACGCGGCGAAAGCTCAAATGGGCACACCCTACGTATGGGGCGGCTCCACAACAAGCGGATTCGACTGCAGTGGCTTCATCTACTATGCATACAAACAAGCAGGCATGGACATCAGCCGCACAAACACCCAAGGATACTATGACCGTTCATACGACGTGAGCAACCCACAAGTAGGCGACCTCGTATTCTTTGAAGGCACCTACAAAGCAGGCATCTCCCACATGGGAATCTACCTCGGCGACGGTGACTTCATCCATGCAGGATCATCTACCGGTGTAACAATTTCGAATGTTAATGATCCTTATTATTGGAGTAAGCATTTTGAGGGGTATAAGCGGTTTTATTAATTTGCTAAATTGATATATATAAAATAGCATACCAACCATTACGCAAATTGGTATGCTATTCTTCATATTATTTCATTCTTCCTCCATCAAAAGCGACTATATAATATAATTAAATAAGAGGAGCGTGAATTTTATGGGAAAAACTTTAAAAGAACGTCCGAAACGACCGGTTACTAAAAAATCCAGAAGTGAGCATGGAGAAGCGTTAATGAAGTTTTATCGCGAAGCTGCTCAAGGATTTCAAAGTAGAAAAAAAAGAACTTAAAAATGATGCGATCATCTCTAAGCTAAAAAAGTATATGTACAGGTAAAAAAACCCTATTAAATAGGGTTTTTTTAATATGCGTAGAATCTCTGGAGCTAATCGACGCAGCGTGCTTTCTGGGCCACCAAATTCCACTTTCTTGACCGAAAAAGACTTTTCTTTCCAATTCGTATTATGAATGTTACTGAGAAATGCATTTCTCCATTCTTCTTTATTCACAGGCGCAACCCCCATCGTCTAAATGAGCTATATAATAATTGATTAGTTTATATTATGCAGTTCCCTTTATTTGTATACTCTAAGCTCTAAGAATGCTCTCACTCAACGCGCAATATACCACAAAACTTTTCCCACTATCCCTCGCCATGCGATACCGCACTACCCAAAAATATGATATACTAAAGATAACTTAATAATGGGGTGAGTCTCATGCGATCAACATTACTGAAACGAATACCGCTTGAACGATTAATGGATTTGAAAATCGACTATGCTTTCAAACAGCTATTTGGCAATGAGAAAAATAAAAATATCACGATTGTTTTTCTAAATGCTATTTTACAAAGGACAGGGCGGGATCGCATCAAAGACATCTCATTTTCCAATACGGAATCCAGCGCTGAATATGTCGATGACAAGCAATCCAGATTAGATTTGTTAGTTGTTACAGACGCTGACGAAAGGATCAATGTGGAAATTCAATTTACTAATAAACACCATATGATTAAGCGCTCCATTTATTACTGGTCTAAAGTATATCAATCGCCGTTGAAAAAAGGGATGGCTTATAGCGAATTGCAACCATCGATCGCCATTAACATTCTGAATTTTGATTTATTGGATCAAACGGAGCGCTTTCACACATCATATCACTTATATGAGGATGAAGAAAAATTTAAATTAACCAATGTCATGGAATTTCATTTTATAGAAATGTCAAAACTAATAAGAGATTGGAAACAAGACAAACTAAATCCATGGAATGACGTCTTGGCCAGATGGTTGTTGATGCTCGGTATGGTAGACCGCCGAAATGGCAAAGTCTACGATGACATTTTCAAGGAATTGGAGGAAATAGCCATGAAAGACGAAACATTACGTACCGCCTTCCAAAACTGGGAACATCTAAGTAGCTCAGAGGATGAATACTTTGCTTATGAAGCACGTTTGAAACATATTTTCGATGAAGAAGCTGCGCAGCGGGAAGCTGAGTTGCGGGTGCAGGAAGAGAAACAAAATGAAAAAGAAGAAACCGCCCGACGTCTTTTAGCGAGTGGTGCGGACATCAAAACCATTATTGTTGCTACAGAACTTGAAAAAGAGCGAGTCATTGAAATTAAAAGGAAGATGCAGTTACCATGACTTCTCTCGATGAAGCAGGAGAACTTGAGATAAAAATGGCTCAGCTTTTAGCCCAGAACCATAAAGAAGAAGACCATTCCGCTACACAAGATCAATACTTTGCCTACTTAGCACGTCTGAAGTGGATCCTTGATGAAGCAGCTTTTCCACGCGAAATGGAACTTCGAGTGCAGGAAGCAGAGGAAAAGGCTGCAAAAGCGGCTGCAGAAGCACAGCAAAAGACAAAAGAGCGAATTGCCCGTGAACTTTTATTGAAGGGATCAAACGTTGAATTCGTTGCTGAGACCACAGGGATCGATACAAATCATGTTATTAAAATCCAACAGGATATGTATCGATAAGGCCAATATAAGACTCATTTTAAGAGAACTCCAGCGAGATTGGAGTTCTCTTTATATGATAAAGATCCTGTACCTTGGCCTGTCAAACAATAGAGTCTTCAACTTTCAATAAATAACGTAAAAAGCCACCCCGTAATGGAGTGACTTTTCCTTTTTCGACTTATTAATACAGTCATAAAGCTTTTATGGCCGCACTACAAATTATACAATTTGCAAGGGCAATATTTAATAAATTCATTATTGCACTTTTATTTTAAATGGTTTTGCGGAAGAGTCAAGTGTTGAGTTTATAGTAAACAATCCAGTCTGCCACTATTCTTGAATTTTTTACTTGTAATTTTATAGGGATACCATATAATAATGATAAAGTAGGATAATCTACTTAGTAAACAGTTCTAGTTCGAACGCCATTTAAGGTCTAAAAGAGAGCACACACGGGTTTGGTCACCTTAGTGGAAATGCTCTCTTTTTTGTTTAAATTAGAGGAGGAAGCTTCTGATCAGGTATAGCCACAGCCGCTTCTTATGGATATCCTTTTCTGGTAATATTCTTCCATGGGGGAAAGTATGCTGTATCCTGGTTTGAACGTGCGCTCTCCCTTTTCGAACGCGTTCTCTCCCGATTTGACTGCGCTCCCTCCCGTTTCGGCGACATCCTCTCCCGTTTCAACCCCACTCCCCCAAATCACCATCTCTCAACCCACCGCCGCCGAGCCCCATCATAAAACAACCCATACTCCCTCAGGCAGCCTTGTCGCAACATTTTTACCATTAAATTTCAAAAAACGCATACACTCCGAATTTGTAATCCATGGCCTCACCAATAGAAGATAATCTGCGAGTGCAGGCTTATGTGCAGCGCGATATTTCTTCTTACATCTATAACAAATCCACCCACTGTGCACGCGCTTGATCCCTAGCACATCGCACTCCGGACATTTTACACCCGGCGATATATGCTTACTTTTGATACCATGCACCTCCATGATATCCATATCAAATTCCGTGGACTTCTTCCATATTGCCTGTCCAATTTTTCGATCGTGCAAAGTAGCACGGCCTGCAATCTGCTTGTTCACATCGATAATTTTTTTAGGAATATTTGCTCCGTGCCCGACACCTCAGCTATTTTTTCTTTATCGCCCTCGACTTTTATAATCGTGCTTGGGTCGCTAATTGCAATGAAATAATTAATGGGAATGTTAGGGAAGTTCCTCTCTAGAAGCCATTGTTGAAGGTTAGATTTTTGGAGTTGGACCTGAGTGATGGGGTGACTGAAGCCAGTCTCAACTGCGCCATCGTCGCGGGTAAATTGATCGAGCGGGGTATCAAAAATAATCGTCCCATTATAATTTTTCACATCGACAATGTTGATTGCCTGCTGCGTAATCACAAGGTTGTGCATTTGAAACGTCTTCCCCTGTACCTGCAGACAAACATCCTGTAGAATCGTGTATTCACGAGACAACGGTTCAAGATGATAATCAACTTCTAACTCGCCCTCGTAGCCCTTCTTGCTTTTATTGTCTTCATGCCGCACATCAGCTAGACGCGGGAAATTTGGGTGCAAGCGCGGAAGGAGGGCTTTGTATTTTTTAAGTATGAGTGGTTTGGTTCGTTTTTTCATAACTTTATTCGTAATCATTTATTTTTCACTCCCGAAATCTATCATCTTCCATAATTTGAAGACTGATTCTGTTATGGCTTCCCACGTAATGTCATCCGCATACATATACTTTTTTCGAAATCGCTGCCATGATTTATATAATACTTCACTTGATAAGACCTCTTCCAAAATAGTAGTGCCTTCCATTAGCTGAAACATTGTTTCTCTTCTTTCAGCCGTATCTAACACTGCTTTTGTTAATAATTCAGGTGTAATATTACTTTCCTGAAGTTTTAATAAAATATAGATATCGTAAAAATCTCTCATTCTTGTATTAGCAATACCTCTTGATATCATTGTTTCAAGTTTCTCAGCCATTACTGTTTCAATATTATATGCAAGAACATCAATATATCGATCCTCTAATAGCAGCTTAAACTTATATATAGTTTCTTTCGGCGTTATTTGGTCCCCTGTTGTTATATCTACTTTAATTGGAATTCTTGCATTATCTATTCTAGATTCTAGTGATAATCTAAAACCCGCATATAGCCCTTCATCACGTATTTCATCCGTTTTTTTGAGCATCATGGTTACACCATCGTTGACTGGTACAGAAAGGATGATATTGATTGCTCTTTGAATAGATTCCTTCGTTAAAGGAAAACCTTTCATAGTTGCATCCATATCTATTGTTGATCGCATATCCACACCCACAATTGCTGCAACTAACATACCGCCCTTTAAAATGAAGTTATTTCTGAAATCGGATAGTGCGATTCTTTCAAGAAGCCTTTCGAGCATATAGTTTCTTAGAAGAATCTGCGAATTGATATCCTTTTCCTTTGCCATATTTTTAATTAAGTCCTTTAACTGTCTCGAACTTTTCATAACAATATCTCCAAGTAATTTCTTAAAATTCGTTGGACATTAAATTTATCAGCGTATCTCAATAACAGGGGAATGTTTCTATCATTGCTTTCCAAATATCGCTTGATGCCTTCATTTAAAACAGCAATATCGATGCTGCTTCTACTCCTTACAAGATCACAAATTGTTCTTTCTTTATTGTAAATCGTAACAGGCCTTCCGTAGACAGTTTCTGCTTCCATCATCCCCAGGGTCTGAAGTTCCCTCTTTATTTTATAAACCTTACCCCCATCTTCTTTCAATTTAGTCCCGTTATTGGAAGTTGGAATCGTCACAACTAATTGAAGCGGATCCCTGTCTGTTAGATCATGGAGGTAAAGTGCCGTTTCATGGGAAAAAATAACACTCTTATTCCTTGCTTGCAGAATGTACATCTCATCCTCAAAAGCCTCACGGGAAATGTAAACGCCATGACCAACCCTATCCAGTACATTCTCCCTCACCAGCGTAGTTAAATAATGTCGTGGAATCCCGGAACCTTCTACATCTTTAGTAAGAACTAATCCATTATTTTCTTTGACCACATTTAATAATTCCGAACGATAATCCATAATGTTAACCTCCCTTTTTGCATTTATGCTTTTATTATATTCCATAAGAGCATAAATGCAAAACTATTTTTTGTTCATGTCTTTGTAAAAACAGTATATCCCCACTATTTTTATTGTCAAAAGTCCAAAAATTAATTTTACGATTTTAAAAATGGGTAAAATAAACGCTTTCGATTACCTTTTTCATTTTTATGGATAATTGCCCTGGTAAAATTGGAAATTTGCAGCCTATCCAACTAATTTTTCGAGTATAATAAAATGGCACACTATGTTCGCATGCTCCTTTGCTATACTTAAGGCACTACTAATAGCGGAGGTGTCATCATGCAACGGGAAGATCAAATCATTAATATACTGGAGGATATCCGGAGTAAGTTGGACGAGCGTAGTGAACCTGCTGAAAATCATAGCGCTGGAGATAGTCATACGGAGTCTGCTGTTTTAAAAGATTTAGCTACAAAAACAGAACTTTTGTATGAAGATGTATGGCAAAACAGATTAGATATCCAACGAAGTCAACTACCCACCACTTATCGAACTTTCGTTCCGATTGAAGTGGGGGCTTGAAAAAGCCTTTGGTTGTCTAGCCTAAGTCTTCATTGACTACGTTGGTTTGGTTATCACACCCTCGGATGATACCCTAGTCCGTTGCTCTGTGCAGGCGCTGTAATTGTTCTGAATGGGTAGGAACGGTCAACCTGAATTTGGCTTATAGAAGCAAAGCCTTACCAACATTGGCGAAGGGTAACCACTCTGAGAGGAGGAACACTCTATGATAGTGTTCGTTATCAACAAGCACGGCAATCCTTTGATGCCTTGTAAACCAAGGAAAGCTCGGGTTTTACTGAAAGAAAAGAAAGCAAAGATTGTATCTCACAACCCTTTTACGATTCAATTACTGTATGGAAGCAGTGGATATACGCAAGAAGTGAATATCGGGGTGGATCTGGGAGCCAAACATGTTGGCATCGCTATTACAAGTGACGACAAGGTGCTAGCTAAAGGGGAACTGGAATTGCGTCAGGATGTCAAAGCTGCGATTGATACCAGAAGAACTTACAGGCGATCCAGAAGAAACCGGAAAACGCGTTATCGCAAGCCGCGCTTTCAAAACCGCAGCCGGGAGAAAGGATGGTTGCCGCCAAGTATCCAAAGCCGGGTGGAAAACACCTTCTTTTGGATCGACAAGTTTTACAATCTTGTGCCAAATCCTTCGTTAGCCATAGAGGTTGGCAAATTCGATGTGCAAAAGATGATCGACCCGGATATTGCCGGCGTGTCCTACCAACAGGGTCAGACGTATGGCTATATGAAGCAACCGGCTACATTACAGGATTTACAGGGACAAGTGGTGCTTACGTCAAGACTATTGATGGGGAATATATCACCATGCCCAATAAAAGCTATAAACAGGTTGGTCTCAAGGATTTGACAAGAGTCAACCATAACAACAATTGGCAAATTGAACAGAAGTCGTTTGGCTGAGGTCAACCGAAATTCATCTCACACCTAGTCCTTGGATTATTGCCCTTCACAGTCCTTGAGGTGGGAGACTTCTTTCGGAGTGCTGTTAAAAATACATTAGGGATCAAGTAGAGGCATATTTAACCTTCCACCAAAATAGAATTTACTATCACGTCTATTTGGGGGGATACGATGAGTCATGATGCAATAAGCGCGGACAAGTTAGCGCGATATTATACACTGAATCGAAAAAAGAAGGAAATTGAGCAGGAAATAAACCAGCTGAAGAAGGATTTTCATGCTTATTTTGACAAAGAGGTCGGCACCAACAACAAAGGAGAATTGGTCGATGGCGGGTACAAACTGCAGCGCCAGATTCGCAAGTCTGAAAAATTCAATGAAGAAACAACGGTCAGCCGATTGGAAGAAATGAAGATGAATGACCTGATTCAAGTCGTTCGAAAACCGGATAGTGAGAAAATAAATTCAGCTGTTAAACTGGGATTATTGCGTGAAGAAGATCTGGAAGGATGCAGAATGACCAGCTATTCGGCGGCTATTTCGGTGAAGGAAGTGTGAGATTGTGTGGAGTCGTCTCGTGATGGGGCGGCTCTCTCCCGTTTTCCAATTCACAGCGACTGTCTCCCGGCTTGGTATGCTTCTTTTCCGGTTTCGAGGCGCGCTTCTCCCCCTTTCCAGAACCACTTACAACTCAATTCGATTTTACCAATTCGTGCTTAGTTAATTAAAATCCAGTTATAGGAAAAGACTTGAAAAGAGAAGCGTTAAATTAGGAGAGCGCTCCCCCTGCTATCGGGACAAAAGCGCAAACGTGCTTGAATTTTCAACAGAAGTTCTACCCTAGCAGGATAGGATACCAATCGATGGGAAGCGACTATTTTGAGTCCTGGCGTTCTTCTTTGAGATGCTGGTGCTCGACCTTGATATCTTGCCGCTCGACCTTGGAGTACTGGTGCTCGAACGAGCGGGAGAAAGACGCACTCGCGCGTCACATGATTCTATTCGCGCAAGAAGGAGTACTAGACGAGCGGCAGACACTATTTTGAGTCCTGGTGCTCGTCTTTGAGATGCTGCTGCTCGGCCTTGATATCTTGCCGCTCGACCTTAGGCTACTGGTGCTCGAGTGAGCGGAAGAAGGGTGCACTCGCGCGTCACATGATTCTATTCGTGCAAGAAGGAGTACTAGACGAGCGGCAGACACTATTTTGAGTCCTGGCGTTCTTCTTTGAGATGCTGGTGCTCGACCTTGATATCTTGCCGCTCGACCTTGGAGTACTGGTGCTCGAGCGAGCGGAAGAAGGGCGCACTCGCGCGTCACATACTTCTACTCGCGCAAGAAGGAGTACTAGACGAGCGGCAGATACTATTTTGAATCCTCGCGCTCGTCTTTGAGGTGCTGCTGCTCGATCTTGATAGCTTGACGCTCGTCTTTGAAGCGCTGGTGCTCGAGCGAGCGGAAGAAGGGCGCACTCGCGCGTCACATACTTCTACTCGCGCAAGAAGGAGTACTAGACGAGCGGCAGATACTATTTTGAATCCTCGCGCTCGACTTTAAGGTACTGCTGCTCGACCTTGAAATATTGCCGCTCGACCTGGCCGTCCTTTTACTCGTCCTGTAGGTGCATTCCAAATCCCCTCCCCTACACCTCAACTAGGCCTTCCAACCCCCTACCTTAGTCCAACACATCTTTACAAAAACTATTTCCAATTTTTACATTCTATTAATAGTTAACATATATACTTAAAGAGAATTTAATAAATGGGAGGGGAAATGATGAGAAAGAGAAAAAATAGGGCTTTTTTGTCGACGTTGATGATTGCGCTTATCTTATTTACTACTATTTTTCAGGGCCCTGCGCTGGTCTACGCGAATGAACAAGCACCATCGCAACCAGAACAAGAGCCAGCAGAAGATGCGGAGTCACCGGAGGAAAAGCCAGCGTTGGAAGTGCAGCATGAACAACCGCAAGAATTGTCGCCTGCTGAAGACTTCCTAGTTCATGTTACTAGTCCGCATGCAGAAACAGTGACACTTTTTTACAAGTCTACACCGAATGCGGAGCCAGTAACTGTAGAAATGGAAAGAGAAAACGAGGAAACGTATGCAGCTACGATTCCAAGTTCAGCTTTATGGTCAGCGGACATCGAATACTGGTTCGTAGCGGAAAATGAGCAGGAAGAAGTAGAAACAGATGCTTATACCGTGACGCTTGGTACGAACACGGAGTCAGAAGCAGATGCGGCGCCAAAACTATTAATGACTGAAGTAAATCTAAGCGAGGATGCACATCCGTTTATCGAAGTCTATAACAATACAAATCAACCGATCCAATTGGAAGATTACATTTTAAACATTCAAGGGGAAGACTTTACACTTCCGGATGCGACGATTAATAAGGAAGAAACGATCGTAATAAGCGATTCAACTGCTAGTGATTTTAACAATCATTACGATAGCAGTCTTGCCGAAGAACAGATGGATATGGTCGAAGCACTTCCTGCAGCGGCTAATGATTCAAGCATCACGCTAACGGAAAAAGAAGCGCAGGAAGCAGAAGTAACAGCTATTTACAACCAATCCGAAACAGCCGCAAGCCAAATTTTATATTACGCTGGGGAACGTGAAATGAGCCATGGGGCTTTTGCAGCTGATGCGCGTCCTGGCACGCTCATCGCAGGCCAAGCCCCAGCAGAAGTTGTACACGTGGAGGGCGAAGATGTTCCGAGCGAGGAAGAAACAGAAGTAACTGATGAAGAAACGGCTTCAAATGAAGAAGACGCTCCCGCAGACGAAGGTCCTTCAAATGAAGAAGAAGCATCCGAAGAAGAAATTTCTTCAACGGAGCAAGAAGGAACCGAAGAAGAATCATCTGAAAACGAAACAAACCAAGAAAACAACGAAAATAACACGAACGAACAAGAACAACCGGCTATCGAACACAGCCCTACTACACAAATTGACGGGGAAACGAACCTAACCCTCGAAGCTGTTGTTCCCAATGCAGCGAACGTAACATTAAACTATCAATCAGGTAGTAACATGGAAGTCCAAGAGCTCGCCTTTACACAGCAAGAAGAAACAGACAATTACGCGATAGAAATTCCGAGTACGGCTTTCTGGTCACCTGATTTCAACTATCAAATCATTGCGGAAGATGAAAGTGGAGAAACGTTTACCTATCCGGAAAATGACTACATAGAAGCAGAAGTAAGCTACACGAATCAGCCGGATACGCAAAGCCTGCCTCCCCTATTAATTACAGAAATCACACCGAATACAGCAAATTTAAACGGGGCAGATGGCTATGAATTTATTGAAATCTATAACAACTCCGATCAACCGATCAATATGGAAGATTACAAGATTATTTACCGTTATCCGACGAGTACAGCGGATCAAATTTGGAATTTAACAGATGATAAAGTCATCGAACCACAGGAAAGTTTTATTGTCTGGATTCATAATGATGGCAACCAGGATAAAACAGTTGCTGATTTTAATGCACAGTATGGGTTGAACTTAACAGAAGATAAGGTCACGATTGTTGAAAGCGGCGGGATGGCCAATGGCAGTGAGCGCACACTGATTTTGGCTGATGCATTCAACAATGAAATCGTACAAGCTTCTTATAACGACGGGGCTGATGATGTTTTTGTTGATCAGGGTATTCAGTATCAATACCCTCGGGAAGGAACATCCATGCATAAGGTTGGATTGAGTGAGACGATTACACCTTTGTCCATCATTCCCGGACAAGTTCCAAGTGAACCTGTTGCGGTGGATACCGACGCGGCGGTTCCTGTTATCGGAGAGCCATCCCTTTCTACGACAGAATCGGATATTACCGTGGAAGTAGATGTCACATCCGGGCAGGATCTCCTTGGTATGAATATGTATGTCAGACAAAGCAGCGAACTGGATTTTCAAACACTGCCAATGGAAGCAACAGATGATCCATCCGTCTATGCGATCACGATTCCACGTGAAGCCATTTGGAGTGATCGCGTCCAGTATTATTTTCAAGCAGCCAATCAAGCTGGCGAAACAACAACGGATATAGCTGAAATGGACGTTCCGCAGTCTGATTTAAATTATGAATCTATTCCACCACTGCTT
Organism: Virgibacillus sp. NKC19-16; assembly: GCF_021560035.1. Lineage (NCBI taxonomy): Bacteria > Bacillati > Bacillota > Bacilli > Caryophanales > Bacillaceae > Virgibacillus > Virgibacillus salidurans. Next base: position 3,146,992 of record NZ_CP074373.1, read on the forward strand.
GTTACAGAAGTGGTTCCGGATACGACAAATTCCGGCGGTGCGGATGGCTACGAGTTTATTGAAGTCTACAACAATACAACGGAGGCAATCGATTTTAGTGATTATACGATGCGCTACCGTTATCCAAATTCAGGACCGGCTGGGGACTTATTATGGGGACCGCCTAGCGATCAGGAGATAGTCATCCCATCTGGAGAGACGGTTGTTTTTTGGGTCATCAATGGTGGCAATACAGACAAAACAGGTGCTGATTTTAATGCGAATTTCGGCTCAGACCTAACGGAAGGCACCGACCTGATCAAAATTCACAACAATGGGATGGCCAATGGCAGTGAGCGTACACTGGTCATGGCAACCAAATCCGGCTATGAACTTTCCTATGCCAGCTATAATGATGAAGCAGGTGTAGATGATACGGTTGCTGATAAGGGGATTTTTTACAAATATCCGATTGATGGCAGTAACATCTCTACGAAAATCAGCGCTGGAGAAACCGACGCAACACCAGGGTCTGTTTTACCAGAACAAGTGCCAGCGGAAAAAGTATCACTTCCTGCAGACCCTGTTGACCCGGTGATTGAGGATACAACAAATAAAACGGATATTACATCCGAAGAACCGGTTACGATTACAGCGAACATTACAGATAATAATCAGGTAAAAGCTGTTTCCCTATACTACCGCACGATCGAAGGGGAAAATTTTAAAAACGTAAACCTGGAAAGATCCGAGGATGATACCTATCAGCACGTGATCTATGAACCGGAATTAATCGGCCAAAATGAGCTGGAATACTATTTTGTAGCAAGTGACGGCAGGAATGAAGCCACAACAGAAAGTAAAGTCCTTCCGATTGAGCATCCGAACATGGAAGAAGGCTTGCGCTTAAATGTTGCAGATGATGACCTGCTCTCCGGTGAACATATCATTAAAGCAACAGATGATGAATATACCGAAGAAACCGAGTTATATATGGATGACGCGCAAGTTACGGATACGTTCATGGCAATGGAAACAAAAGCTTATTTTGCCTTTGACGTGAGTGAAACCAATATCTATTTTAAAAATGGTGTCACCATGGGAGACGAAACGTTAGAGATTTTTGACGATACGTATACCAATTTCACAACATTGACCGTCCCTATCTCAGCAGAGCGCCTTGAGCCGGGTGACAATACGATCACGATCCGTGCCGGAAATAAGGTGGGTCCATTTGATGAGACATCCAACGAAAATCGGGATGATTTTACCATCAAAAATATTCGATTGGTGTTATCGGATGGAACAATCATTTACGATCCGGAATATAGTGATCCGAACACAGAACATCCCATCGGCGACAGCCCTGGGAAGGATCCTATTTATGATTTCACCTTCACACTGGAAGATGAGGCCTTTGCATCAACCGCCTATCTTTTCGATACAACAACAGTTGAAGATGGTGCCCATGAAATACAAGCAGTTTCAGGTAATGAGGAAATTGCCGCAACTGTTTTGACAGATAACACGAACCCTGTGATTGAACCAAGCATCGCGGATGGGGCTGAATATAAAGGTGAATTTGTGATTGATGCGAGAGCGCATGATGCAACAAGTGAAGTCACGGAGCTCACGGCCCAACTCGACGGGGAATATATCTCAATGCCTTACGAAACTTCTTCTGCCATGCTGGATCCGGGAGCACATGAAGTGGTGTTTACGGCAACAGATGCGGCAGGAAATACTTCAACGGAAACAATTGAATTTACCGTTGTGGACGAACATCCGCTACTGCCGGATTTCCTTGATAGCAACTCGGATCATACAAGTGCCGACTTATCGGTACGGGTGAACGATCCGACGAATGATGCGATGGATGTTGCTTTCTATGAATCCTATCAATACACAGCAGAAGACAAAGAAAATATAACACTATCGCATAACGCAGTTGGCACCGAGCCGCCGGAGGAATATTTACCGGAAAACGAAACACGATTGACAGATGATGAGCGCGATCAATTAATGCAGGTTGACGGGAATGAATTTTCTACCGAATCAGCGACAGAATTTCCATACCATCGTTTTGACGTAACCGTTGATGAGGCAGTAGAACCGGACGATGAGGTGGAGATTGTCTGGAACGGATCCTCCCTGGAAGGACGAAAAGTAACGATGTATGCATGGAATTATGAAACAAGCAATTGGGAAGCGCTTGTCACCACCATTGCCGGCGATGAGGCATTTGAACTGGTAGGGTCTGTTACGGGACCGGCATACATCCAGGATCAGAAAATCAGTGTCATCGTGCAGGATCAAATCGCGGGTCAAGGCGAAAATTTCTCCATGGTTTGGATGACGGACACGCAATATTATTCCGAAAGCTATCCGCACATCTATGGGCAACAGGTGGAATGGATTGAAGAAACCCGGGAAGCACTGAATATTGAATACGTCTTCCACACAGGGGATTTAGTGAATGTATATGATGATTTTGACCAATGGGAAGTTGCAGACAATGCAATGAAAGTCCTGGACGATGCCGAAATCCCTTATGGTGTACTGGCAGGAAACCATGATGTCCATAACAAAGACCATAATTACGAAAATTACTCGGAATACTTCGGGGAAGAACGATTTGAGGGTCGCTCCTATTATGGCGGATCCTACGAAGATAACCGGGGGCATTATGATTTAATTTCCGTAAATGGCAATGATTTTATCATGGTATACATGGGATGGGGCGTTGACGATGAAGGGATAGCATGGATGAATGAGGTTCTCGCGGAGCACCCGAATCGAAAAGCGGTTCTTAATGTTCATGAATACCTACTAGCCACGGGAAACAGAAGCCCGATTGGGGATGAACTTTTCGAAAAAGTAGTCGTCCCGAACGAAAACGTGTTTATGGTTCTTTCCGGCCATTACCATAATAGCCAAACACTGATCGATGACATTGACGACGATGGGGATGGCTCGTCCGATCGTACGGTATACCAGCTACTGGCCGATTACCAAGGCGGTCCAGAGGGTGGACAAGGCTTCATGCGTCTGTTTCATTTTAATATGCTAACAGACCAAATTGAAGTCCAAACCTATTCTCCATACCTGGATCAGTATAATTACTATGATCCCGCGGAATTCCCTGGCAAAGACGAATTCCAAATGGACTTTGACACAGCGCCACAAGTGAAAAAAGTTGCAACAGATCATGTGGAGGTCAATGTCTACACGGATGAGGTTATCGACGTGGTCGAAAATGTACCAAGCGGCGAAACAGCATCGGTAACATGGAATGAACTCCCACCTAATAGCGAGTACTTCTGGCATGTCGTGGCCACTGATCAATACGGCGGTGAGCGGCGTTCGGATATATGGAGCTTTTTGACGGAAGAGGGCGAGGTTGTCGAGCCTCCTGAGGTTCCGGAAGTGCCTGGAGATGATGGGGATGGTACTCCTAGTGCGCCGGGTGAGGATGAGGTTGTTGATCCTGGGGCGCCCGGGAATAATGGAGGCGACGATTCTCCTTTAAATCCATCATTGCCTGGAGATGAGGAATTTCCAGGTGACGCCCTTGATCCAGAGATGCCTGGGAATGACGGTGAGCAGCCTGGTATGAATCATGTGAACAATGTGTCTGTGAATGGCAATGACCAGGGTGATCAAGGAGAAGGCGAAAGCCCGTTATTTGAAAATGCATCAAGTGGTAACGGTGATAGAAGTGAAAATGAAAGCGGAAGTCCATTACCGGATACTGCTACAAATCTATTTAACTATCTATTGATTGGAGCGCTGTTGATTATGACAGGTGCTGCCGTATGGATAGTGGGTTATTTGAGAAGAAAGCGAGCGTTGCAATAAGAAGAAAGATGAAGGAACTCCAGCGGGGCTGGGGTTCCTTTTTTTGGTTAAGAGGTTTGCGAGACGCTCAAATTTGGTGGTGCTGGTGCTCGTCCCTGGGGTGCTCTCGCTCGAGCTGATGGTGCTGGTGCGCGAGTAAGCGGGGGATCGATTCAATCGAGCAATAATGGCTTGTACTCGAGCATGAACGTATTTCAATCGAGCGACATCGGGAATTTTCATGAGTGACGCTCGACCTGGTTGGGTTGGTGCTCGTCCCCGGGGTGCTCTCGCTCGTCCCGATGGTGGTGCTGGTGCGCGAGTAAGCGGGGGATCGATTCAATCGAGCAATAAGGAATTCTACTCGAGCATGAACGTATTTCCTGCTTTATTGTGAAATCACTTTTCCCAGCGCCGTCGCTTTGCATTATAAACTAATTTGGATTTTTTCAATAGCCTGGTTACAGTGTTTCTAGAATCAATCTGAAGCCACCACCTACAGTTCGAATTGGTTATCCACATGTTACCAATCAGCATATAATCAGTGAGTGCTTGTTCATGCGCATTAGGCGAACGGTAATTACATTTTCTGCATTGCCAATTATTATAAATCCGTTCCATGCCCAAAACCTTGCAAGCCGGACACTGCACGCCCGGGAGCAGGTCACTCATTTTCACATCATGACGCTTCATGATGTCAATTTCATATTCCTTGGATTCCTTTTGTATCACCGTTCCAATTTTCCGATCTTGCAGTGCAGCATGAGCCGGAAGTTGCTTGTTGATCTCCACTAATTTTCGTGGAATATTTGCCCCGTGAGCAACCACCTTGGCAATCTCCTCTCTGTCCCCTTCTACTTTTATGATGGTGCTTGGATCACTGATTGCGATAAAGGAATAAATCGGGATGGTAGGATAATTTCTCTCTTGAAACCATTGCTGAAGATGAAGCCGTTGGAGTTCTGCCTGTGACACCGGATGACTAAATCCTGTTTCCAATTTGCCATTGTCGCGAGTGAATTGATCAAGGATGGTATCGAAAATAATCGTGCCCTGATAATTTTTCACTTCCACTATGAAAATAGCGTTCTGGGTAATAATGAGATTATCTATCTGAAATGTTCTGCCTTGGACACTTAGACATATATCCCTAAGAATCAGAAATTGATGAGATAAAAGATCAAGATGATAATCAACCTGCAATTCTCCCTCGTATCCTTTCTTCCTTTTTTTATATTCCTTCTCCACATCCTTAAAACGTGGAAAACTCCGCTTCAGATACAACATGAGGATTTCATATTTTTTAAGTACAAGCGGTTTCGTTCGACCTGTCATAATTTTAAACTCCTTTTCGTGATTTTAAGTACTCAAATTATATTTGCATTCGATTAGTTATGCAATTATCAAAAAATGAAAAATCACGATAAAGAACAGGCTGAAAGGGGCTTTTTAATCTATTTTATTGAATTTTACACATAATCGCATAAGCAAAATTTAAAAATTTCATCAGATAAATTAATTTTACTATAGTAAAGCACTTTCTGCGGAACTGGCGCTCGTCCTAGAGGTAGTGTTGCTCGAACGAGCGGGAAAATGCTTCACTCGAGTAGTAAGAGCTTCTACTCGAGCAACAGGCGCTTTTTCTCGCGCCAGAGTGGGCCTTACTCGAGCAGCGAGGGGTATTTTGAAATCTGCCGCTCGACCTGAGGCGGCCGTTGCTCGGCTTGGAGGGGCTCGCGCTCGGCCTAATGGTCCTGATGCTCGACCTAAGAATGCTAGCGATTGAACCACCGAGCCACCGCTGCTCGACCCGACCCCCAACCTCAACAACTAAAAAAGAGCCCACCCCTCAAGGCGAGCCCTATCTATTAAATCATTCTCCCAATTCAACGCCCAGCGCATCAGCCATAATTTTCGGCAAATCGGTGTTATCCAGATAGCCTGAAAATTCATCAGCTTCCGGGCCGTACGCGTAGACGGGAATATCGACACCGGTGTGGTTCGTGCTTGTCCAGCCGATGAGTGCTCTGTCGCTAATTACTGTGTTAATCGCCATCGCAGCATTGTCTGCTTCTTGAATCGCTTGTACTTCTGATTCGGATAGCTCAAAGTCTGTGTATGTTTCGATAACTTCATTGATATTGGAGCGATCTTCATTTAATTCTGATGCCATATGATCACCTGTTGCCGTAACATTTTTAAGAACGGATGGATTGGTGCTCATATCAGGATTTTCTCCGGTGCCAACTGTCATTCCGCCTGTTTCATGATCTCCACCGACAACGACGAGGGTCTCTCCATCTTCTTCCGCAAATGCGATGGCTTCTTCAACAGCCGCTTCAAAGGCTGCAGTGTCCTGCATGGCCCATGCTGCATCATTGGCATGGCCGGCCCAGTCGATCTGGCTGCCTTCCACCATTAGGAAAAATCCATCTTCATCTTCTTCTAAACTGCCAATTGCGCTTTCGGTCATTTCAGCAAGGCTTGGCTCCTCGGTCTCAGCACGATGCATTTCAGGCGCAAGCGCGTCACCTGCAAAAAGGCCGAGTAATTTTTCCCCGTCTTCGATATCAATCTCTGAATCTAGTAGCGCGTCTCGGGTTTCTACAAATTCATAGTTTTGATCTTCAGCTTGCTCGATCAAATTATCTGATTCTTGGTTTCCACCTTCTGATTCAGGTAGGAAGTTATTTTTTCCACCGCCAAGAAGTACGTCTACTTCGTTGGCAAGTAGTTGTGGCGCGATGGCTGTTTCATTATTGCGATCCTCCACGTGAGAGGCAAAAGATGCTGGCGTTGCATGCGTAATGGTAGATGTCGCAACTAATCCAGATGCCATTCCTTCGTCCTGGGATGCTTCCAAAATCGTCTCCAGCTCATTGCCTTCTGGATCAAGTCCGATCACACCATTATTCGTTTTGTTCCCGGTAGCCATCGCCGTCCCCGCAGCCGCAGAATCCGTGATGCTGGAATCAGCGGAATAAGTAGTAAACATTCCTTTCATATGCTCATCCCACACCGCCTCTTCGCCTTTGTACATGCGATAATTGGTAGCGTAATCGGCATTAAAGCCGTCTGGAATCATATAAATTATGTTTTCTACCTTTTGATCCCCGTTGCCGTTGCCATTTCCGTTCCCAGGGCCACCTGGTTGCCCAGCCCAATCCGGAGGGCCAGCCCATTCTGGCGGCGCCGCAGCAACCCCGCTACTACCAGCTGTAAATAAAAGCCCCGCACTTAGTGCAACAGCTCCAACTCTTTTAAACATCCAACCGCTCCTATCTATTTTTATTACAGGACAAGTATAACGAATGAATATTAACGTGAGATTAATATAACGTTAATAGTTTACTAATTTTTATAATTCTAAATCCCTATTACTTAAGGAGGGAGCCGCTTAATTTGATAACTGAACTTGGAGGTGGGGCCGAGGGGATCCCCTGTTTTCGTGGCGCTGGGCCCTGTTTGGAAGGGTGTTGATTGAATGTGGTTCTCTCCCGGTTCGGTGTGGTTCTCTCCCGACTTTGCGGCGCGCTCTCCCGGTTTGATGTGTCGCTCTCCCGACTTTGCGGTGCCCTCTCCCGGTTTGATGTGCCTCTCTCCCAACTTTCCGGTGCTCTCTCCCGGTTCGGCGCTATTCTCTCCCAATTCGAGCGTGCTGTCTCCCGATTTGGACCTCTCCCCTCCCATTTCGATGCCCTCTGCGTGCCTTTCTCCCGGTTCAGCACCCCGCTTAAAATCCCCTATTCACTTTTCCAAAAATAACTGTATAATAATGGATGTAGAAGGAGGTGATTGAAAATGTACTGCTCCAATTGTGGAAAAGAAGTTGATCCAAATGCTCGCTTTTGCACGCATTGCAGCCATCCATTACATACAACACAAATTAATCAAGCAGCAGCCACGGAGTCGGACGACACCCCAGACGACGTAATTTTCGAGGAAGACATACGGCTATTCGTCGGCCATAATAGTGACTATTACGATAGAAAATGGCAGAAAGCCGAAGAAAAAAATGGGGTCTCCTTTAATTTTGCGGCATTCTTTTTATCAATGCTTTGGCTTGGTTATAGAAAAATGTATAAGTTCGTTCTTTATATTGCACTCCTATTTTTAGCCTTTGATCTAGTATTATATTTAATAGGATATGAATACAACGTATCGGGTATTGACCCGATTGATCGAGGAATCGGCATAGGTGTAGCTACAATGCTTGGACTTTATGGCAATCATTTATACAAAAAAGAAGCAGAAAAACGCGTTCAATCGATCCAAAATACAACAACCACGACAGGTGAAAAAGAGCTGCAATTAAAGATAAAGGGCGGTAAGGTCTGGTATGGCCCAATTCTTGCATTCCTAATCATAATAGGTGTTTATGTCATCCCAAGCCTGTTCATACCAATGAATGTCAATGCGGTTGATGAAGTCAGAAACAGCTCATTTTATGAATACCCTGATGTTGAAATCAGTGTCATGTTCGATTCCGTTTTCGATGATGGCGAGTGGGATCACGTAGAAGACAGCGACACCTATGACATCGTGGAATACACCGGCATCGACTCCCAAAATGATGATGTTGCCATTCAATTTCAAATCTTTGCAGATAGCGAAGATTTCGAAGTGTCTTCGGTCGCCATCGACGGCATGGAATTAGATGTGTTCGATATGAATCTATTCCTGGAAAATGTATTCAGCGAATATGATGGTTTTTATTATTAGGAACTTGATCTCCCGCTGATAACCAGCAGGAGATTTTATTTATGGTTTCATTTTAGTAAAATGGAGGAAAAGACATATTAGAAAGGATGAGCTAATTTGGAAAAATTATTTAATGTAAAAACAAACCAGCACTCCGAAATGACTGATATCACATCAACCATTGAAAATTGGATCAAAGAACAAGGCGTGAAGGACGGCGTTTTAATAGTGTCCTCCCTGCACACCACTGCGGGAATTACCGTCAATGAAAATGCCGATCCCGACGTGAAGACGGACATGCTAATGCGGCTTGACGAAGTGTATCCATGGCATCACAAGCAAGATAAACACGGCGAAGGCAACACAGCCGCCCATCTGAAAACAAGTACAGTAGGACATGCTCAGAACTTGGTAGTATCCGGCGGCAAACTTGTGCTAGGTACATGGCAAGGTGTTTATTTTTGTGAGTTCGATGGACCACGGAGTCGGAAGTTTCATGTGAAGGTGATGTAAGGCTGTGGGGTTTGCTGAATATTATTGGGAAACAGACTTCGATTCAGGGTAGGTGTGTGTCCCGGTTTCGGAGATAGCGCTCTCTCCCGATCTGAAGGCGCGCTCTCCCGGTTCAGCCTGGATCTCTCCCGGTTTGAACGCGTGCTCTCCCGCTTGGGCCTGGCTCTCTCCCGATTTAACTCACTTCTGTCCCGATTCAACTGTCGCTTTCTAAATGATCTCTATGTACTTTTTATCATGAAAAATTTTCGATGGATATTTAATGCCTAAAAATCTATTTTGCATCTACGTTTACCGATTTTAGTAAATTTAATGACAGAGAAATTAAACTATCCAAGCCTTCCTGCAATTTTTGCTATTTCAGTAAAGTAAAATGTCACATTATGTTCGCATGTTCTTATGCTATAATAGATACATCAAATGGGAGGTGATTTTAATGCAAAAAGAAGATCAGATAATCGGAATGCTTGAAAAGGTAATGAGTAAGCAGGATGAACATAGTCAAAAATTGGACGAGCACAGTCAAATCTTGGATGAGCACACGAAGATACTTGATCAGCACACAGCTATCCTTGGCGAGCACAGCCAGAAATTAGATAATCACGAGTCCACACTACAAGAACATGGCCAGATACTTACCGCGCTCAGGTCTGGACAAGAACATCTCAAGGCGGAATTAGACGGGATGAAAGTTTCTAATGCTAGGGAGTTTGGGGAGATCAAAGAAGGTTGGGGAAATATATCTACTAACTTGGAGCTTCTACGTAACGATACATGGGAAAACAAAGTGGATATACATCGCATAAAAAATACAATGGGCATGAACTAGAAAAAAGCAGCCAAACTGATGCATTTTCATTGTATTCAACTCCTAAGAATATTTCTACTTAGAGCTTCGTTTTTTATTAACCACAACGAGTTACTTTCCAATAACTTTTAGAAAACTTGGATTTTGCCAAGCCTGTACGGCAAAAGGCTTAGTTATGGAAATCCAAGTCATAAACATCACTGACTTTCCATCTTCCTTTTCTTTTCATGCCTTGTCAATTGAACTACCGCCACCTAGCTTACGCTTGAAGTGGGGGATTCCTAAGAACACCGGTGTACCCGCCAGTTTTTTATTAGGCTATCCCTGCCATTCCGACAGTTAAGAGACGAATGGCTTCGTCTCGAAGGTTTAATCCTGCGTTAATATCTCTTTGGTGATGACATCCACAAGAAGGACAAGTCCATTCACGCAAAGCGAGATTTTTAACGTCTTTATTTTTATGGCCACAACCTGAGCAGAGCTGACTGCTTGCAAAGTTTTTGCCGACAATGATGACCTTTTTGCCGTACCACTTTGCTTTGTATTCACACATCGTTCTGAACTGGGACCAGGAAGCTTCACTAATTGCCTTGGAAAGGGTTCCATTTTTAAGCAGATTGCTCACAGACAAGTCTTCCAAGCCAATCACATCGTGGTTTTTGACGAGATAGGTTGAAATCTTGTCCAGGTAATCCTTTCTAGCATTGGCTATCGCTTCATGAATACGGGCGACTTTGATCCGTTGTTTGTTCCAATTGGATCCACCAATTGTACGTCGTGAGAGAATAACTTGTGCCGTTGTTAATTTTTTCTCCAATGTGCGGAGCCACTTTGGATTACGGAATACGGTTCCATCTGAAAGTGTCGCAAAATCCTTCAACCCCAAATCCACTCCAACTGCCGAATTGACTTTTGCCAATGCTTGAACTTCCGTTTCGGTATGAATGGCCACAAAATAATTCCCGCTGGCATTCCGTCTGATGGTGACACTTATGATACGCCCTTCTGCTTCACGGCTCTTGGCAAAACGGACATGACCCAATTTTGGTAGTTTGATGTGTTTATCTGCCACATGAATATTGCCATTTGTTTGCTTGGTACTGTAAGATTGGACCTTGTTCTTTTTGCTTTTAAAGCGAGGTTTTTTATTTTGTTTCTTGTAATAGCGTTGATAGGAATCGGCTAAGTTTTCAATCGATTTTTGAGGCGAAATACTATCTACCTCTTTCAGGAAATGGTTAAGATAATTAATTTTTCATGTTTGGTATTTTTTTCGTTCATTCTCAGATGCTCCACAGTAAACAATTTCAACGTTGAACACGTATTGCCCAATCTTAACATAACCTAGAAAAACTTGCCTGCTGGCTTATTGTTCGGTGTGATCAAACTAAATCATTCACATGGGGTATCATAGCTTGATCAAAGGCGTTACTAATATCGCCTCATCGCTTAGCAGAATACGGTTCTAAAAAGAATAGCATGCTGATCCAATTCAAGTTAAGCTTCTTTAAACGAAGTGATTATCTTAACCGAAGAAAAAGTCAAAAACGTTACTTCCACTTGAACTATTTTTATTATAAAACTCCGAGTACCCACAGTTTTTACAGAAAACAACTGTGAATTGATTGTTCTGAACATCAAACATTTTAGATAAACCAGTCCCGGTCATTGCTACATCTTTCTTATCCGCGTCTCTACTTCCGCATTTAATACATCCTTTATGATTTTCCATTGAAATTCATCTCCTTTGGTATCAGTGCTAATCATTTTTTAGAAATATCTTAATCATTTGTCACCAATGATAATCCTGATGAGATATAAATCGTACATTTCTTGGTATTTATTCACCTTATACACGTCTTAAGTAATAATTCACACCATTAAATAATGCGAAGGAAAGGCAAATCCATAACATTTTTGCGTTTAACTATTATTTTGAAATAATGGGTATGGATCTGGTTCGGTAATATTATGCATCAGCTAAATTTACGGGTAGATAGACAGTCAGCGTTGTTTTGGAGTAATTTTATCCATCCAGAGAATTATCTCGATAATCCATTTACTTATACTTACATCACACGTCAAGCCAATGTTTTCATTGACAGTATAAATAATTAAATTTATACTATACTTAATAAGAAAGTACCGAGTAGCGTCAACTACTCGGTACCGGCAACTACAAACTGCATAAAGAGCAGTTGGCCGTGTTTACCTAAATTAAGTAACCGCTAGCCTTGGGTTAGGAGCGGTTACTTCTTTTTATCAGGTAAACGACAATAGTTACATTCAAAGTCAAACTAGCAATTTGGAGTAATCCAAACTGAGCTAATAGACTTAATGTTTCATACGTCGTCATTCCTTGCCACCTCCTCTCATGAGGACTTTAAAGATGAGGAAATGGCCAACCGCTCACTATACCTATGTAGTTGCTGTTTTTTATTTTAACATACCTTTCATAGATTAATAGCAAAAAAGAGAATAATTGTTCGATAAATATTAGTTGGTATATGGAATATAACGCAAAAAGACCAGACACCAAAATGGCATCCAGTCTTATGCTGCATCCTATCCACTACGATCGGAAACGGTGAACAATCTCTAGCCTCGCAAATTCCGAACCGCGTCCACTTCCTCCAAAACAACCGCCATCAACTCGCCGTCAACATCCAACCTAGACACTGACTGCAACGTCTTTTCAACCCCATGCTCATCAATCATTTGCTGCAATTCAACAGCTTCTTGGTCCTGTTCATTTTTAAATTGCAACGCGGCTGCGATTGTTTTAGCAAGATAATGCGGCTTCTTACCCGTCACTTCCATATACATACTGGCTGGACGAATCAAACGATCGCGTGCTCCGAGCTTACGGATCGGGCCTCGCCCTACCCTGGTTACATCATCGGAAATGTATGGATTCATAAACCGCTGCACGATTTTACGGATATATGTTTGATGTTCTTCTCTATTAAAATGATAGGTTTGGATCAATGCTTCGCCTGATTCGGACAGGGCACCATTGATGATTTCTTGCACGTTTTCATCCTTCATCGCATCGGCAATCGCCTCATGTCCCAAGTAACTACCAATATATGCAGCTGCCGCATGGCCTGTATTGACCGTGAATAATTTCCGCTCGATATAGGGGGTTAGGTCACTTACATACGTAATGCCATCGATCGCAGGCTTTTGGCCCTTGACGTGAGCTTCTTCCACTACCCACTCATAGTACGGTTCAACGGATACTTCCAATAAGTCCTCATTCACCTGGTTGGGAACAATGCGATCTACTGCAGCATTTGGGAAGCCATAGACCTTTTCAAATGCTGGCTTTTCTGCTTCATCCAGATGTTCAAACACTTTTTCCTTTAATAGGGAACTTCCGCCTACCATATTTTCACAAGCAATGATATTTAGGTCTTCCTGGTTCGTTTTCAACCGCTCGCGCAAGCCTTTTGCAATAAGTTCGGAAATAATCGCTAGCACGTTAGGTCCAACAGCAGTTGTCACAATATCTGCTTTCGTAATCGCCTCGATAACTTCCCCGGGATCATTGATGCTGTTAATCCCGGAGACATCTTTTACCGTTATTGTTTCACTGTTCTCAGCAGCTAGTATGACATTGTATTGCTGTTTCTCGTTTAACTGCTTAACTACTTTATCATTTACATCCACGAATGTCGTGTGGTAATTCGCTTGATAGAGTAGGGAGCCGATAAAGCCACGGCCGATATTCCCTGCCCCAAAATGTACAGCCAGCATTTAGTCCACCTCACTAAATAAGCTTATGATTTCCTCTTTTGATTCTGCGCCTACGATCTTTTCAATGTTTTCTTCTTCAGAACAAACAATGGCGATTTTAGACAGAACCTCTAAGTGTTCGTCCCCTTTTCCTGCAATACCGATGAGCACTTTTACAATGTTTCCATCACCAAAATCAACACCACCTGGTACTGTCACGATAGAAAGTCCCGTTTCTAGAACAGCCTCCTTCGCGTCTTCGGTTCCATGCGGGATAGCGACATTATTGCCCATAAATGTGGAGGTCACTTCCTCTCTCTCCAACATTTTATCAACATAGGATGCTTCCACGTATCCGTTATCTACTAGAAGTTCGCCAGTATAACGAATAGCCTCTTCTTTTCCTCCCAGTTCTACATTCAACGCTATATTATCTTTGCTTAAAATTTCCTTTGCCATGATTCATGCACTCCTTTAAAATAATTTCTTTTCCTTTAGTAAGGTTCTTTTCGTAAGTTTTGCTGCTTTTCATCCAGCTGATTAAAAATGCGACATGACTGCTACGTTGATTTCCACTCCGGACAGTCGCTTTCCGCGGGCACGGCCTCAGCCTCCTGATATGAACGAAACTGTCAAGGCCCCCACTCTGCGCCAGGTTTTGAACTATTTTTGACAACTCTAAGAAGAGAAGCGATTTTTGGCTTCTTTACTTTCTTGGTTAAATGTGTAGCCTACTGGCTAGAGTGGCTTCTTCTTTAGCTTACTGAGCACTTCTCACCTCTTCGAATGGTTGTCAAGTGCTCTCCTTTACAACCATTCGAAGAGGTGAGACACTCTTTTAAGCTAAAGAAGAAATAATCTTACCTCCTTCATCATTTTTGGATATAGATGGGATAAGAACACGGCACGAAGGCAAAAATCTCTACTGCGGTTAGCATTCTGATATTCGTGGGTTTTCACATTTTATCTTTCCGTATAAAGGACTTTTCCACTAACTCGAGACGTGCGTTATTCTATACAGAAATGGCACAGAGGAGGCGCGTGGGTTTTCCTTTCCGGTTTTTCTCTTTGCCTTCGAGCCCTATTCTCATTCTTCTATTTTTATTAATAAAATTTGTATGCTTGCTTCCATCATTTATTAGACATTAGACTGTTGGAACATCCTCAATTTCTTGCGTAACCGCCCATATAAAACCTGCTAATTCCCTTGCCACTGCCGTAATCGCTTTACCACTTTCCTTTCCTCTGGATAATAATCGATAATATTTTTTGTGTAACCGGTTTTGTGCTTTCCAGGATATTGCTTGAACACTGGCACTCTGACCTTCTTGTCTTTTCTTCAGCTTTCCTTTCACGGCAGGTTGATAACGATAACTCCAAGCTGATTCTACTAATAGACGACGTACATGTCGATTTCCTGTTTTTGTAACATTCCCTTGATTTCTTCTGTCACCACTTGAATCCTCACTTGGAATTAATCCAACATAAGCCATAAAGTGTTTAGGGGTAGTAAATCTTTTGAATGATCCAATCTCAGCTACAAGGCTTGTAGCCGTAATTAGAGCCACCCCTCTCAAAGACTGTAGTGCCTGAATTTTTTGGGCATGTACACCTTCAGTTGCTTGTAATTTTATCTCTTCTTCATACCTTTTTACTCGCTGTTCAATCTCCTGTAATTGATGAAAATATTCCTGAAAGACAATGCTTGATGAAGACCGTTCGAATTTCAAAGTACTTAACCATTCCCTATACTTATAGGTCCACTTTTTCTTACTCCTTCTGGAGGATAGATATTATATCGTAACAGAAATTTGGTTAACCGATGTTTCGCTCTTAATTCATCTTCTTTCGCATCTTCCCTTGCCCGAACTAAGTCACGAAGGGCTTCATCGTCCTCGGTTGGTACATAAATAGATGTTAATTCACCAGCACGAAAAAGTTGAGCGAGTCTAACAGCATCTCTTTTGTCCGTTTTGATTCTCTCACCAGGCTTTTGGGGAATGAGAGATGGAGCAATTACATCACATTCAATTCCGAGACTAAGAAAGAATCTGTGCAGTTTGTAGCCTGTTGGCCCCGCTTCATAACATATTCGAAGTAATTTAGGATCCCCTAATTTCTTTACTAACCTTCTAACGTTTTCATACTTGTGAGGGACCATTCCCCAATATCTTGGTTTTTCTCGGCCTTCCTCTGCAATAGCAACTGAAATTTTTTCTTTGTGTACGTCTAATCCAACGTATTTAATGGTATCCTTCATAATAACTAGCTCCTTCCGTAATGTAGCTCTGATTTGGTTTTTGTCTTTCTAGTAGTCATTCTAACCAGATTAACCTACGAATTTACGAGTAAGGAGCTAGTTTCGTTCATGATAACTCGAGAAAACCACTCTGCGGGGTCTTCGGACACATGCTATTCCCGCAGGAGTCGACTGTGCTCCGCTCCAATCAACGATCATAAAAGTGGATAGCTAGAGGTAAAATGTAATGAAGTTGCAAAGCACAGCTTCAGCGGAGGAAACACACGAAGACTCCTGCGGGAGGAAAGGCATAGGTGAGACCCTGAAGTGCGATAGCACGAGGGGGCTCACCAGCCGCCCGCGGAAAGCGAAGTGTGTTTCCGGAGCGAATCCCTGCTCTCAACCAGCGTTTCCAAATGAATTTTCACTGCGTCGTATTTTATATCTCTTTTTCATCAAAAAATCTTTTATAAAACATCCTTTAAAAACGCCTGAAACTCCTTCGTCAGGAATTTTCTAATTTGTGCTTCGTCTCCTGACTGAAACAATGTCATGCTTTCCTGACTTTGGATGATCAAACTGCTTACATAACTTAAGATCTCCAGCACTTCTTGATGCGTATCCTCTGGCGACAGCATTAACAGCATTCGCTCCATCTTCATCGTATCCCCATCCATCCCTTTTATCATGATGGGATGGTTTAAGGAATAGATGGTAAAATTCGGCGCATTCACGTCACCGGATCGCGTGTGATACAGGGCGAGTGTAGTTCCCGGAATGCCGAGTCCGCTTGCCTTTTCTCTTTTCAGCAACTTCTCCAAAACGGCCCCTTTATCATCTATCATTCGACTTTTTTCTAATTCGATACAAATGGATTGTAAAATCTCTTCGATGGTCCGCTTTTTCGCTATTTCGCTCACATAAAAAGCATGTAAAAGTTCCAAAATCACCTTGGAATAATTATGCATTGCTTCTATTTGCAAGACAGTATCCGTGCTTATCTTTTCCACCCGCTTAGGGGCTGCTCTACGTGTAAGCGTCTTTTGCCGGATTGCTTTTTTAATCCGATGAACTTCTGCTTGTGTCAGCATTGGTGAGGCTAGAATATAGTCACCCTCGAACCCTTTTAGCGGAATGGTCGACACAATAAGGTCATATGCTTTTATTTGGGATCGATCCAAATCAAATAGGGATTTATTTTCAACACGTTTAATTTCCGGAACATGCTGCATAAGCTTCGTGGCAAGTATTTTTGCTGTGCCAATGCCACTGGAACATATCACTAATGCCTGCACGGCCACTTCTTTTTCATCTTGCAATAAAGCGGATGCGAAATGGAGCACTAGATAGCCGATTTCGTCTTTCGGAAAGGGGGCATCCGGAAAAATTTCCTCCGCACCTTGCGTGATCAATTGAAAAAGATCCCCGTAATCTCGCGTGATTTCATCAATCATCGGATTATTGATGTTCATTCCCTGTTTCATGCGATAAATCGTTGGTTTCAAATGTGTAACCAAATCATTCAATAAAGCACTATTTGCCGTTAAGTCGATATCCAATTTTATACTGACAAATTGGATCAATTCCTTTGCTTTATGCGCTATATTGATACTGGAATCTTCCATGAGATAAGACGGATCTCGGCGTAGTTTTGCCCCCATTAAATGCATCGTGATATAGCCAATCTCATCATCAGGAATCTCCATATCAAATGAGATTTCCAGGTCACGTATCAACTTTTTTGCAATCGCGTATTCTTTAGTTCCTTCGATTTGCTGCAGGTACGCTGGATCAATGGTTATCGTATCGCCTTTTTGCAATCGTTCTATGGCCAAAGCTAAGTGAACAACTAATCCGATATGCGCACTGTCAGCCAGCGTATATGGTAATTCATCTCTTGTTTGTTCCACCCGGGATTCAATCAGGCTTAATTTTTCCGGATTGACTAAGCCGAGTAGACGATTTGAAATGGTGTTTAATTGCGATTTCTTCTGGATGTTTTCTTTTAAAACCGAGACAAATTCGAATGGATCCATGTACTGTGTGATTAAATTACTGATCGCAGCCCGTTTATCTTTTTCATCTCCCTCGATTTTAACGCCATACCCTCTTCTTCGGATAAGGGAGAGGTTGTAGCTTAAAAGCGCTTCTTCCAAAGAATCCAGGTCGTGACTAATCGTCGCAACCGTTACGTGCAGATCTTGCGTTAGAGCGAATAATTTGATTGGTTCATTCGCTTCAAGCAAGGTTGATAAAATAACGGCCCGTCGTTCATCCGGTGTAAAATCCGAAGAAGCCGTGGATGAAAGTGCCAGCTTCAGTTGGTTTGTGTCTTGCTCGCTCCCCGTAACACGAACACCCACACCTGTCTTTTTCGCTAGTATCAGATTGTGATCAAACAGGACTTTTTCACTGTTTTTCAAGTCACGGTGGATCGTTCGGCTGCTTGCTCCTAGCTTGTTCGCCATCTCTTTTACCGTTATGCCTTCCGAGTGATTGAGTAAAAGCTCGATCACTTTCCGCTGTCGACCAGCAATATACAAACGGCTCACCTCTTATTTTTTAAGACGTTCAACCAGCTCATCATACTTCGGACTGTTTAAGAAATTCTCCACGGAAATATGCTCTGCAGTTGGTAATTTTGCTTTTGCACGATCAGTTAAATCTTTATGGGTCACAACGATATCTGCATCATCCGGGATTTCATTAATCGCGGTATTCGTAACATAAGTATCAATATCCGCTTTTTTGAATTTATTTTTTAACAACGATGATCCCATTGCACTGGAACCCATACCCGCATCGCAGGCAAAGATAACTTTATCCACTTCTTCTGCGCTTTTTTCCTCGACTTCTTCATTTGCTTGTTCAAATGTTTCCTCTTCCGCATCCTGTGTTAAATTCGCGGATACAGAACTTTCCTTCCCTTTCATTTCTTCCATCTGTCCGGTTGCTTCAGCCAAATCATCCGCATCTGTCTTACTTGTTTTTAAAATAAATGCAGCTATCACGAATGAGACGACTGCAGCAACGATTACACCAAGAGCCATACCAAGATAATTCCCTTGTGGCGTTAATGCAAATAAAGCAAAAATACTCCCTGGCGATACCGTAGCTACTGTCCCTACATCAAAGAGTGAGAACGTGAACACACCGCTTACACCGCCAGCGATAGCCGCTAAAATCAAGGTAGGTTTCATTAAGACGTATGGGAAATAAATCTCATGAATACCCCCGAAAAATTGAATAATCGCTGCACCTGATGCCGAACTTTTCGACATGCCTGTTCCAAAAATAGCAAATGCAAGCAAGATTCCAAGCCCCGGGCCAGGGTTTGCCTCAAGTAAGAACAATATCGATTTCCCTGTTTCTGTAGCTTGTTCAATCCCAATCGGACCTAGTATCCCGTGATTGATTGCATTATTTAAAAACAAAATCTTAGCTGGTTCAATAATAATATTGGCAAGTGGCAACAATCCGGCAGCAATAATCGCGTCTACGCCTGCTGCTAGTGCATTATTTAATCCTTCTACTAATGGCCCAATGCCAAGCACAGCAATAACCGCTAAAATTGCTGCCAAAATACCTGCTGAGAAGTTATTATAAAGCATTTCAAATCCGGATTTAACTTTATCCTGGAATTTCTGATCAATTTTTTTCATGATATAACCGGCCAGTGGCCCCATAATCATGGCACCTAAAAACATCGGTATATCTGCACCTACGATAACTCCCATCGTAGCAGTCGCACCGACAACCCCGCCTCGCAGGTCATGAACCATTCGTCCACCGGTAAAACCAATTAACAGTGGCAGTAAGTAAGTAATCATCGGATCGTTCAATGCTGCCAATTGCTCATTAGGAAACCAGCCATCAGGAATAAACAAAGCCGTGATAATCCCCCAGGCAATAAACGCGCCAATGTTCGGCATAATCATGCCACTCAAATAGCTGCCAAACTTTTGGGCCTTCGCACGAAATCCTTTCTTTTCAGCCATTTTAAAATTCTCCTTTTTTATATGATAAAGTTTATGGATGTCGTTTTCCTACCTTTAATGATATGCGCTTACAACGGGCTTTTCAATTGAATTTAAATGCTAATTTGTCATGGGCGATGTTGACATTATTTAATAAGTTGGTGGATGGAGATTGGCGAGTGCGTTACAGTTGTTTATTGGGTTTGTATATGAAGCTACCTAAGCTTAATAATCCCCTACTTTTTGCAATATGATTCACTACCTTTTTGAAGGCGGAATGATAAAACATTTAAATCCAAGGGGACACTTGGCTGTAGAGGTCAAATGAAGGGGATAGTGAGGTAAAAGTAAACAGCTAAATAAGCATGCAATTTGTTTTAAATAAATTGCATGCTTATTTTTTGGAAAATTTAACAAATATGATGACCTATTCAAAGGAATGGGGTATATTTAAATAGAGGGTATGATAAATGCCCGACCCCTTTATGAAAGGGGGTGATAATAGTGGATATGGCCATACTTCTAACGGCTATTGTAAGTCTTGTTACGTCAATTGTTGGGCTTGTTACAACAATGGTAACAGCGTACCGAGAATTATATAGTCGCACAGAAAAGAATCCTTCTCCGTCCCAACCGGAAAAGGATTCTAAAGACAACAACTAAGGACGAGGGGGATTAAAACTCCCTCTCCTTACCACTATTATATGCATATCATACCCTGATTATAATAAAATTGTCAAGGAGTTGGACTGATGCAAACAGCTACTCTTATTATTTCGCTTGTTTCGATCTTCATCAGTTGTACAACATTAACCATTATTTATAAAGCCAAAAGAAGAAAAAGCTAAATTCGCGTAAATGGAGTGAGCATATATGGCTTCTAAAAAACCGGTACAGTATTATGGCCTAAAAGACTTTTCCGATTTTGGGAAAGAGGAAGGCATAGAATATAGTACACGGGAGCTATCCCTCTATAAAAGCAGAGAGTTATTGCCCTAGCCTGCGGTTATGATCGGGAAAAGGGCAGGATGGACACAAAAACAAATCGATGACTGGATAATACAAGTAAAATCGAATGGAATGCGTAAATATAGATAAAGAAAAAATGCTGTAATTACAATCTAGGGCTTCTGATGTCCCTGTTGTCTTTTTTAGTTTTTGCAATAACCGTTCGAATTGACAGTATAATAAATGTATTTTATACTATACTTATAAATAAGGTACCGAGTAGCGTCAACTACCCGGCACCGGCAACTACAAACTGCATAAAGAGCAGTTGGCCGGTTTAATATGCATTATCTAGGAAGTAATCGCGGCCATGGTAGGGGCGGTTACTTCTTTTTTGTTAGATAATCGACAATGGTAAAAACTAAAGTTAGAGTAGCTATCAGTGTAATACTGAATTGTGCTACCAAACTTAGTGCCTCATATGTCGTCATCCTACCACCTCCCTTCCTAAGTTCTCATGTGACTTAGGGGACAGGACATGGCCAACCGCCCACTATACCTATGTAGTTGCTAAATTTATTTTACCACATTTTCTGATAGATTAATAGCTTTAAAAGAATGAACGTTCGATATTCATTAAAATATCTCCTCCCCAGGTTCCAATACACTCACATCCTCCATATCAACCGATTCCGGATACTTCACACCCTGGCCAGTATTCAAGCAGACAACCTTTTCTTCCGCCTTTATCCAGTCCTGCCGTCGCAACATTTCTGCTGTAGCAAATGTGGCAGCTCCCTCTGGACAAATGAAATTTCCTTCCGACTCCGCAACCTCTTTTTGCGCACGGGAAATCTCAGCTTCAGAAACAGCAACAGCGCAGCCCTCTGTCTTATATAACCCTTCAAGGACAAGGAAGTCGCCAATCGCTTTTGGCACATTGATACCAAAAGCACTCGTCTTGGAATTTTCCCAGAACGCTGATTCAGACTTGCCCTCCTCCCATGCTTTGACAATCGGCGCGCAGCCTTCTGCCTGTACGGCTACAAGTCGAGGGAATTTTTCCGCTGAAATCCAGCCCAGCTCCCGAAGCTCAAGAAGTGCTTTATAGATGCCGATCAACCCAACGCCTCCCCCGGTCGGATACAAGATCACATCAGGTATTTTCCAATTCAACTGTTCCAACATTTCATAGCCCATCGTCTTTTTGCCCTCGATACGGTATGGCTCTTTGAGCGTCGAAGCATCGTAAATGCCTTGGTCCTTGACGACTTTACCGACAATTTTTCCAGCATCACTGATCAATCCGTTGACTAAATGGAGATCTGCTCCAGAGATGGCAACTTCTTTTCTGGTGATGTTTGGCGCATCCAGAGGCATAACAATCGTTGCTTTCATCCCTGCTCGCGCCGCGTACAGTGCCCACGCCGCACCCGCATTTCCATTTGTTGGCATGGCCAGTCGCTCAACCCCAAGCTCCTTTGCTTTCGAGATCCCCACACTAGCGCCTCGCGTTTTAAAGGAACCTGTCGGGATGATCCCCTCATCTTTCATATATAAGTGAGACAGATCCATCTTCTCACCTAACGCGTTCATCTTTACGAGAGGCGTCATCCCCTCACCTAAAGACATGCGGTTTTTATCATCTCTCACCGGCAGGACCTCATGATAGCGCCATAAACTATTCTCGCGTGTAAGTAAATGTTCTTTTTTAAATTGGGACTTTACTTCATCCAGTCGATATCGAACAAGCAACGGCGACCCACATTCGCATAACTGCTGTACCTCCTGATCCGAATACGTTTCCCCACACTTCGGGCAATCAAGATGGGAAATGTAACTATAGCTCATGATAAAACCTCCAATGTAATAAGAAAGTCTATTATCATTATAATACAGCAGGTCTCTCCCTCACCACACTAAAGTGTAGCGTGGTGAGGGAGAGGCCTCTTAAGCATTCGACATAATTTGACAAAAACCGGGGCGTGACAGGCACCACCCGAATTCCCTTGAACAAATCGCCATTTTTCTACATAATAAAGGATAAATAGACGTTTAATAAGGAGGCTCCTTATGAGTAAACTTGGTAGAAATGATCCTTGTTCATGTGGAAGTGGGAAAAAGTATAAGAAATGCTGTGGGGCTTCGAATGTTGTTGAGATTGGCATGGGACGGTATAACGTTGAATTGGATACACTGCACAACAACCTTATCGCTTTTGCCATAGACGAGCATGAATCTAAAATGAAGAACCTCATTATAAAATATCCGCAGCCATCTTTGCAGGATGACGGAGAAGCAATGGATACGTATATGACTGGGATAACGCCCTGGATAATCATGAACGTACCCCTCCTCGCTGGAGGCAGGACGATATATGAAGCCTTTTATCATAAGGAAAAGGCAAAAATCAAACATACAAGAATAAAGAACACGTTTGAAGAATGGGGAAACTGCAAGCCATCTGTTTACGAGATTCTAACCGTCGACAACCAAACAAAGAAAATAGCAACTTTAAAGGATGTATTTACACATGAAACCTATGACGTCCCGCAAGATGAAGGGAATGATTTTGAAGAAGGTAACGTGGCCATTGGAATACTACTTCCTTATGTAGATCATCACCAGTTTCTTTTCACAACGATGGAATTGCCCGGCCAGATGAAAGAAGATATAATTCATTTAGGTAAACGTTATATAGACGAGGCTGGGGAAACTGGTCTCGCTAACGACTTCCCTAATTTTATAGGTGAGGCACTATCAACCGAAACAACGAAAGAACTGGAATGGGAAAACCCGTTATATGAAATGGTCGCTGACCTTTTCACGAGCCATATGCGATTAAAAACAGATGATGAGGATGTGATCGCTACAGGTGTTTTAATTTGGAATGCACATTGTCACATGCACCACCCATCTTTCAAAAAACCCGGAGCCTATGCAGCGGCACTTGAACACCTCATTTATAACCAATTAATCGGGCATATATCTCAAAGTGAACTTGCCAAAGAATATCGTACAAATGCAAGTTCCATATCGAAAAAATCTCGTTATATCAGAAGAACAATGAGTCTAATGGAAGAGACCCTCCAAGACATGGTCGAGGAAGGTGACTTGTATGAGTCGTTTATCGATGAACGTATAGATATAGAAAAAATGATGCGTGATATGCAAAAAGCACTGGAAGAGCAAAACATCGAATCGGAAGCGGAATTGGATGCATTTATGGATGAGTTCATGAAAAGCCAGGATATTCCATATCCTGTCCCATCCTCTCCACGCGATCAGGCTCAGGACAAGCTGTATGAGGCTCAAGCGGAAAAAGGAGAAAAACGAAGAAAGCTGATTCAAGAAGCACTGGACATTTATCCAAACAGCCCGGATGCTTACTTGCTGATGGCGCAAAACGCAAAGTCGATAAATGAACAGCATCACCTCTTCCATCAAGCGGTCATTGCCGGAGAAAAAGATTTAGGTAAAGATTTTTTCAACGAAAATAAAGGCCATTTCTGGATGATGACCGAAACTAAGGCCTATATGCAGGCAAAAGAGAGTTATGCAACAATCCGGTACAAGCTGGGTGACAAAGAATCCGCGATGGAGCAATACGAGGAATTACTGGAATTAAATCCAAATGATAACCAGGGAATCAGATACGAGCTGCTACCTTTATATATTGAAGAGGAAAAATATATACCGGCCAAAAATTTAATCAAACAATATGAAGATGAAACGTCAGCAAATTTCCTTTTTAATAAGGCGTTATTAAACTATCTTATAAGCGGAATCACTCATGAGACAAAAGCTTTTCTAAAAAAAGCAACGAAGGAAAATCCGTATGTCAAAGACTACTTGCTTGGAAATAAACCAATTCCGAAAACTAGCTACGCCTATATAGGCATTGGCGACGAAAGTGAAGCGATTGAGTACACCCAAGGATGTGCGCATCTATGGGAGGGAGCTCAAGGATTGTTGGAGGAATTGTGATTATGCTTATGGGGCCCCGTCCTTCGTCACGCTAAAGCGTTAACGTAGTGAGGAACAGCGGCCCCATAAACATGCACACGCATTCGACATAATTTGACAAATTTCGGGTGGTGACAGGCACCACCCGAATTACCCAAGAAAGTCGCCGATCGCTGTAATTAAGCTATGCGCCCCGAGCGCTAAGCAAATAATTACGATAATGCTGCCAACCACATTCATTTTTATCGAGTTTCTATAGTTGCCTAGTAGTTTTTTGTTGTTCATAATGATCATGATTAAAATGGCGATGCCTGGAAGAAGAATACCATTTAGCGCCTGGGCGAAAAGGAGTATTTCTAATGGCTCGAAATTTAAAATGAAGGAAAGGATACCAATCAGAATAACGGAGCCAAATACGGCTTTAAAACGCCAATTTTTCATTCCATTTTCCCACTTCAACATACTGCTGGCTACCATTGCCGCACCAAGAGCGGAGGCAGTTGTGGAAGAGAAACCAGCTGAAAATATACCAATCGCTAGAAACGTCTCAGCCCAGCTACCTAAAATCGGCTCCAATTGCAAGGCTAGATCCGCAACCGTTTCAACCTCCACACCCCTCATTAACGTGCCGGAAGTAATCAGGATGGCTGCTGTGATTAAACCACCCACCCCAATCGTTATAAAAATATCCCAGCGTGAATCCTTTAAATGTGAGGGTTTATTCCATTTTTCCTGCACAGTTGTAGAATGAATAAATAAATTATATGGCACAACAGTCGTACCAATCAGCGCAACAATCGTGATAATCGAACCGGTCGGCATGGAAGGAGCAAACACTCCTGATAATATTCCACCAATATCCGGCTTTGCCACAATCATGGTTGTGATAAATACAATACTCATAATGACAACAAGGATAATCATGACTTTTTCAATTAATTTATAACTGCCGCTTAAACCGAGGAACAATATGATAATTCCTACAACCGGACCGATGATATTGATCGACCATCCTGTCAATGTAGAAATACCGAGTGACGTTCCATTCAAATCGCCACTCATATAAGCAGCACATCCGATGTATATGGAAGCGAGCACGAAACCAGTGACCGTATATTTTAAAATTGGGTTTGCAAATTGATCGTGTATCGCTGCCCCGAGCCCTTTTTGTGCAATAATTCCCAGACGGGCTACCATTACCTGCAACACCATCGTCGTAATGATGGAAAATACCACTGCCCATAAAAGTGCATATCCATACGAGGCACCTGCTTGCGTTGCTGTCGTAATTGTCCCTGGTCCAATAAACGATGCAGAAATAATGGCACCCGGGCCTATTACCTTCAATTTTTCCTTGAATGCCTTTTTCTGCGTTGCCTCCTGTTGAGACATGCCTCCACCACCTAATTTAAAAAATAATATAGTAGTGGGGTACCCTACTTTTTTAGTTTTAAACCTATTGAGGGGTCTGTCCCCATAGCCATCAAGCTAAGCATATAACTTGGAAAAAAAGGAAATTTTTTACTAAACTTCTCTCAAAAATAATTATTGGGGAGGAGTTTTATTTATGTCAGACATGATCAAAGATAAAGAACTTCGAAATTTTAAGAAAGAATTGGAACATCTTTTTACTCCAAAGCAAGTTGAGCAGATAGCTAGAAGCGTAGATTTTACGCAAAGGAAATCAAAGCTTAAACCGGAATATTTCCTGCAGTTCTGCTCGTTCTTAGGTGAATCTATGGGAACGAAATCACTTACTGAATTATGTGCGCAGTTTTCTGGCCTTTTTGGATTACAAATTACTACAGAGGGATTAAATCAGCGTTTTGATGAAACGGCGGTGGATTTTTTGAAAAAGATCTTTCATTCTTTATTAATGACGCAGGTGGTGACTGCTCTGCCTATCGTTGAAAAACGATTGTTTAATACCATTCGAATTATGGATTCTACCGCCTTTGATTTACCCTCCGATTATAAGAAGTTTGAAGGCCCAAATGGATCCGGGATCAAAATTCAACTGGAATATGAATTATATCAAGGCATTTTTCGCCACCTTCAAGTACAAAATGGAAAAGATAATGACAGTACATATCCAGCATCTATTCAGAACGATATTGAGACCGGTGATTTATTTTTACGTGATTTGGGTTATTTCTCACAAAGAAATTTATTGACCATTGCCAAGAACGGCGGCTATTTTATAAGCAGATTAAAATCTGATACAAACCTTTATCAAAAAGATGAACAAGGAAATTGGCAGAAACTTAATACGATGGAAATAATGGATCCATTAAAGCCAGGTGAAGATATCGAACTAACGGATGTGCGAATCGGAGCGAAAAAGGAAGACCCACTTATAGCACGCGTGGTGATGACCAAGTTGACGGAGGAACAGGAACAACAGAGACAAGCTCAACTAAACATAAAAAATAGGAAGGGGAAAAGCACCCCTTCCGCACAGAAACATGTTTCCATCAACATGTTTGCCACCAATATACCACAGGAAATGGTAGGAAGTGAAGAAATTTACTCTCTTTATTCGTTGAGATGGCAAATTGAAATTTTATTTAAAACCTGGAAATCCTTATTCAAGATCGACGAAATAAAAGAGATGAAACAGGAACGATTCGAATGCCATTTATATGGTACATTGATACAAATCATTGTGTGCTCGGCTGCGGCCTTTCAATGCCGCAGGATCCTTTATAAAGAGGAACAAATGGAGGTAAGTGAATATAAATCTATAGACATCGTCAAAGAACATTTGTCTATAATATTTGCCATGACTAAGAAAGGAAAATTACCTAGATTTTTTAATCGGATTTATATAAGCATAAAAACAAATGGAAGGAAGAGTCGCAAACAGCAAAAGCCAACCGTATTTGACATCTTGCATATTGTTCATAAGCAATATGTTCCAGAAGTAGCGTAAAAGAACGGAAAAATATAATTATTTTCTGAAAAAAGTCTCCTCCAGAGGCTCATTTTGTCATGCGCTTTTTTAAATTAGGCGTGAGAAAATAAGAAGAGCTAACAAAATTAAATACTTCTACTTTATTATCTTTTGTTAGCTTGATGGCTATGGGGACAGACCCCTCAATACACTACTCTACCATCCACTCATAGTCCATCACATCACCGTCTATGCTGATTTTCACAGTAAATGACGCGCCATTTTGATACTGATCAAACACATTACCGCTTACCTCATACAGGTTATCATCTAACTCTTCAATCTCGGTCATCTCAAGCGAGGAATATTCCAATGTAAACGCATTGGGCTCAGCAAAATCCGATTCCAGAATGCTGATTGCCTCATCGTACAGTTCCTCGTCGCTAATATTCGCCCCGCAAGCTACCAGGAATAATAGAAAAAACGAAATCACACCTGCTTTAACCTTCCCCATAAACAAAACCCCTTTATAGCTCTTTGATTGTGTTCCATCGACTGATTGCTGAAAAATAGTAATCAGGATAACGTATGAAAAGAAGGTTTGGCTGGTGCATGCGCAGGAAGCATGGGGACCGTTCTTCTGCTTCCTATTTGCTCGTCTTAAGAACATAAGGGATGCTGTCCCTTAAACGATAGAAATTTCTATAGTGCTCGAGTGAACATCACTCACGCTCGCTCAAGCAACAGCATTACCGGTACGAGCGACAACTCATTCAATTCGAGCAACAATACCTCCAGGGCGGGCATCAAAGCGCTAAATTGTAGCTGGTGCTCGAGTGTAATCCTTTCCCGCTCAAGTAAAAGCTTTTAGTGCTCGAATAAACATCCCTCACGCTCGCTCAAGCAACAGCATCACCGGTACGAGCGACAACTCATTCAATTCGAGCAATAACTCCTCCAAGGCGAGCAACAGACTGCTAAATTCCGCTGGTGCTCGAGTGAGACCCTTTCCCGCTCAAGTAAAAGCTTTTAGTGCTCGAATAAACATCCCTCACGCTCGCTCGAGCAACAGCATCACCGGTACGAGCGACAACTCATTCAATTCGAGCAATAACTCCTCCAAGGCGAGCAACAGACTGCTAAATTCCGCTGGTGCTCGATTGTGATCCTCTCCCGCTCAAGTAAAGGATTTTAGTGCTCTGAATGAACCTCCCGCCCGTTCATTCTGTACATAAAATGTGTCATCTTTGTGACAAATTCAAGAATTTCCTTTATAATAAATAGAAGAGAAACCCCTTTCATTAAATCATATCAATAAGGAGTTGATTTACATGAGTATCACGATTATGTTTATGGTGCTTGCAACATTGACACCATTTTTGTTCCTCCGTTTAAATAAGAAGTTATATGCCCTCATCCAATCTGTACTGTTGGTAGGAATGTGGCTCTACTTTTTCGCGGTTATGTTCCAGACACCGCCCGATCCATTCTCTATCTCATGGATTATGTTTTACTTGAGTCTTATTGTTGCTGAAGTCGCTTGGGTCATGTTTATCATATACGAAGTCAAATTCATGTCATATAGAAAAAGAAACCTGCAGTAAATCAAAAAGCCCCACTCATTCCCTAAGAATAAGTGGGGTTTTTCTATGGTTATAACATTTCTACACAAACAGAATCAATCTAACTTCGGGTTTTCTCCATGAATTCCTTTCCGTATCAAAAAATCAATGACCACCTTGATCTTCATGCTGCTCCATTTGCTCATGTTCTTGGTGTCCGCCTTCATCATCATGGTCATGTGTAAATCCAAATGACATCGTGAACAGCGATCCTGCTACAACAATACTTGCCACCACAGCAGCGTGAAACATCATATTCCACGGGGCATGTGTTGCACCCGATTCAATGATGTGCATAAACATAAACAACTGGATCCCCGCCTGAATAACAGCCAAAGCCAAAATGCTTAAGATAATCCACATATCCGGCAGATCCGAACCAAGCGCTGTCCAAGCGGCTATGATGGTCAAGGCAATCGATACAAGAAATCCAATGATGTGTTTTACAGGGTATCTCCTGGATTGTTTTTCCATATTAAATCACCATCCCAATCAAATAAACACCGGTAAATATGAAAATCCAGATGACATCAAGGAAGTGCCAATATAACCCGATAATAAACACCTTCCTGCTAGTGACTGCAGTGATCCCCCGCTGTTTGAGCTGAATCAGAAGGAGGATTATCCAGCCGATTCCTAGTGCCACGTGGATGCCATGCGTACCTGCCAGAACATAGAAGGCCGACCAGAAAGCACTTGAAGGCAGTGTTGCCCCTTCACTCACATAATGGACAAATTCATAAACCTCAAAGCCCAGAAACGTAAGACCAAGTACAACTGTAATAACCAGCCAGGTAATCAGGCCTTTCAAGGTTCCTTCACGCATCCTGTGAATAGCTATCCCACAGGTAAAACTACTCGTTAAGAGGAGGATGGTCATGAATAACACGATTCCCGGCTGAAATAATTCTGCCGGTGTCGGCGCATCTGCCGTTCTGCCAAATAATACGGCATATGTTGCAAATAACGTTGCAAATAATGATATTTCAGCAGCAAGGAAAATCCAGAAGCCAACAATTTTCATCTGCCCTTCATTCGTCCTGTATTCCAAGGGAACTGATTTCATTTCATTTTCACTCATCCTATAACCCCCTTGCCGCGCGCTCTGTTCGTTTAATTTCATCCACATCGATATGGTAGCCTTCATTATAATCGAACGAACGGATAACCATCATCACAAGGACACCAATCAGTCCGATCACTGCCAATGTAATCCACTCAAACACAAGGGCAAAACTTGCAAAGAATAGAATAGCCATCATAATAAACGGCTGCCCGGTGTTGCTTGGCATATGGATCGGTGCTAATTTTTCCTCATCAAAGGTTGTCTGTCCTTTTTCCTTCATATCAATAAAGGCATCATGACTTTCAACATGTGGAATGGTAGCAAAATTATATTTCGGTATTGGTGTAGGTGTCGCCCATTCCAGCGTCCTACCAATGCCCCAGTCGTCTACACCGACTTCGCGTTCACTGTACCGGTAACTGTAATAGATACCGTAGACGAAGATAGCGAAAGCCAGACCCATGGTAAATCCGCCAAGTGTTGAAACCAGATTGAGCGTCATCCATTCCGGTCCAATGGTAAAAATCCTTCTTGCCATGCCATCAAGTCCCAAGAAGTACTGCGGGAAGAAACAAACATGGAATCCAATTAAGAATAACCAGAAGCTCCATTTACCAATTCGCTCATTTAATTTATGTCCAAACATTTTCGGATACCAGAAGATGAGACCGGCAAAACAAGCAAAAACAGTACCCGGAATCAACACATAGTGGAAATGGGAAACAAGGAAGTATGTGTTATGATACTGGTAATCTGTTGCTGCCATTCCGAGCATAACACCGGTGACCCCACCCATCGTGAAACTCGGTATAAATGCCAAGGACCACAACATTGGTACCTTTGCAGTAATTCGTGACTTATACAGCGTCGCCAGCCAATTGAAGATTTTCACCCCTGTCGGCACGGCAATCATCATCGTCGTAATCGAGAAAATAGAGTTGACAAATGCGCCGGCACCCATCGTAAAGAAGTGGTGCACCCACACGACGAAACTCAGTCCCGCGATAACAATAATCGCCCAGACCATCGCCGTATATCCGAATAGCCGTTTTCGTGCGAAGGTCGCAATAATTTCCGAAAAGATACCAAACGCTGGCAAAATAACAATGTAAACCTCTGGATGTCCCCACATCCAGAACAGATTTGCCCACATCATTGGCAGCCCTTCTCCTGTCAGTGTAAAGAACTGTGATCCAAAAATACGGTCTATCGTAAACAAGCCAAGTGCAACCGTTAAGATCGGGAATGCAAAAATGATAATAAACGATGTAATCAACGTGGACCACGTGAATATCGGCATTTTAAATAATGTCATGCCAGGTGCACGCATCCTTAAAATCGTTACCATCAGGTTAATCCCTGTAGCCAATGTCCCGATCCCCGCTAATTGCACACCGAGCAGGTAAAAATTAATTCCCGGCCCGGGGCTAAGTGCAGATCCGGCAAGCGGGGCATAGTTTGTCCAACCAGCATCCGGTGCCCCTCCGATAACGAAAGAAAGATTAAATAGCATCGCACCAAAGAAAAAGGACCAAAAACTAAGTGCGTTCAAAAACGGAAAAGCAAAATCCCGTGCTCCAATTTGTAGTGGAACGACAATATTCATTAATCCGATTAAAAACGGCATTGCCATAAAAATAATCATAATCGTCCCATGTGTTGTAAAAACTTCATCATAGTGCTGTGCATTTAAAAAATTCATATCCGGAAACGCCAGCTGTGTCCGCATCATTAGCGCATCTGCGCCTGCACGGAACAACATTGCCAGCGCACTTAATATATACATGATACCGATTTTTTTATGATCGACAGTAGTCAACCATTCCCGCCATAGCCATTTCCATTTTTTAAAATACGTTAACAGAAAGATAATGGCTGATGAGACGAGCACGATGCCTACCATCCCAGCATAAATCAACGGTTCACCGGTAACAAAAAATTCATCCAATTGCATTAATCCTCACCTGCTTTCTACTTACTGTTCTAGCTCTTCGCTCCATTCGGAGTTATTTTCCAGATGCAGTTGTTCCCCGTACAAGTCCCAGTGCCGCTCTACTGCATAATCCCGGCCGTCATTGCTTCCATGATCAACAAACGCCAGGTGCGTCGAAGAAAATTCCATCTCATCTTCTAATAATCCGGGTTTCAACAACTCATCGTATGTTTGCTGCGTCAATTCCGGTGCCTGATTCTGAGTCGCTTCCACCCATTCGTTAAATGCTTCTTCCTCCTGCGCATTGACATCAAATGTCTGTCCGGTAAAACCTTCGCCCGTGAAGTTCGCATTACGGCCTTGAAAGACACCGGTCTCATCGGCCTGCAGGTAAAGGATATTTTCCATACCAGCCATGTTATACTTCTGTCCGCCAAGTTGCGGGACCCAGAAAGATGCCATCGATTCAGCAGAAGATAGACGGAATTCTATAGCTCTGTCCGTCGGGATATTTAAGTAATCCACAGTCTCAATCCCCTGCTCCGGGTAACTGAAAAACCATTTCCAGTCTGCTGAAGTCGCATAAACGACCAGTGGTTCCCTATCAGCACTGGATTCCGGCGGTTCTTCAAGATCAAATATCGTTTCCACCGTCGGAATCGATAAGGCGGTGACAATAAGTATCGGGATAACTGTCCAGACAATTTCAATTTTCAAATTTCCATGAAGGTTTGGTTTATAATCTCCCTCTTTTCGATTAGGCTTGTTATCACGGTATTTATACAACATAAAAGCAAATAAGCTAAATACTACAACAATAATCCCAACCATGAAAATAAGGGAATACAAGATCAAATCCTTCTGGCTCTGTGCTACAGGACCTTTTGGGTCAAGCACAGCCAATTCGCCACAGCCGCTTAGAAATAAAGCTACGACGGCAAGCAGCAGAAGGGCAAAGCCTTTTTTAAACGAATGCCGTTTTTTCTTCATTAAAAACACCCCTGCATTGACAAAATTAACTGCTTATATGTTTTGCTACTTATACCTATTACCCGAAATGTTAACAACTGAAGCAGATTTATCGAAGCATTTTACCATTTTTTTATATAATTTTCATATCCTCGTGATATTTTTGTGATAAAATCGTCACTTTTTAGGGGGACTGTCCCTCGCTACGCTTAAATGGAATCTCAAGAGTACGGCAGCATCATTAATGCAGCATCTAATGCGGCATACATTGGCTCAGCGGGCATGGCTGGTTATGTTGCTTCCAAACATAGCGTAGCGGGGTTAACAAAAACAGCAGCGCTTGAGGCAGCAGAAAATGGTGTCCGTGTAAATGCAGTCGCTCCGGCAGCAATCGATACGCAAATGTTGACGAGTATTCAACAGAACACATCTCCTGATGATCCTGAATCAGCAGCAGAAGCGATCAAACAAGGGATTCCTGCAGGTCGCTTTGGAATGCCAAAAGAAGTAGCGCAAGTTGTGATGTTCCTTGCTTCTGATAAGGCATCATTTGTTAACGGGGCACTGTATAACGTGGATGGCGGCATGCAGGCAGATTAGGCTTTATGTGGGGCCTGTCCCCCGCTATGCTAATTTCTATTAGCGAAACGCCTTCATCCAAATAGGCAGCAATTTGTCCTCTTTCTATTTATTTAGCTGTTGTATTTCATTTTACAATGAAGCTGATTTATAAAATCGGTTCTCTGCACAAACAGAAAACCGATTTCTTATCATTTCATTTTCTCTGGTAGCGCGTGAATCGATTCGATTAACAGGTTGAGTTTTCCTTCAATGCGGTGGTGCAAATAAAATGTCACCGTGGATCCAGAGGGAAAAGCTCACTATCCCAGCTAGTTCTCTATCTCATTTGTTATTTGCTTTACTTCAGCTTCTGATAGCCTGTAAGCTTTGCGATGAAACCTGGTTCTAACCCTTCATTCAGGGCATTTCGAACCACTTCTTCTTCGCGACGTTTAGACCCTTCTTTTCGCAATGTTTCAACTAAAGTCATTGGCACTCTCTCCCTTCTGTGTGGGACAAAGAGACAGGAACACTATCTCAGCTAGTTCTCTATCTCATCTATTATTTCCTTCACTTCAGATTCGGATAGTCCTGTGAGTTTTGCAATAAGACCTAGTTCTAACCCTTCATTCATGGCGTTTCGAACCACTTCTTCTTTGACTTCCTTTCGCAGTACTTCAGCTAAAGTCATCACCACTTCACTCCCTTCTGAATAGGTCGTTTCCAATTTATCAATGATTTCATTCGCATCTTTCACCGTAAAACTATCTCTTGCGTGGTAAATATATCTCATTAAGGTTTCAAAATACTCGGTCCCCGTTTCTCTATCTTCTAGTTCTTGCAGGTATTCAGCCGCTTTTAAAATAGAAACCTTGAGTTCTTCATCGCTCTTGGTAAATATATCTCTAAAAATAGTGAGCACAATTCGCAGTTGTGCCTCTCCTTTAATTTCCTCGTTGGTGTATTCTGATAGGTCATACAGTAAATATTCATACTCTGGGATAAATCGTTGTAAATACTGTGGAAGTCCTATATACCCTTTTATCATTCCCGCTAATGAGCCCTTGCTATTCCAAGTTTCACTACCATGATAAATAACTAAAGGAATGATCACAGGCAATGCATTTTGTTCTTTTTTGACTTTCACATTCCAAATTTCCAACATATATTTGAGTAACTGAAGAGCTATATCCTTGCTGTTATAACTTTTGTGTTCGAAAAGGAAATAAATATATCCTTCCTCTTGATTTATATCCACCTGAAATAACATATCCGAAAAGCCTTCTTGCAATTCCTCATTAATAAAACTGTCCTTTTGCGGTTCAATTGTATTTAAATTTATTACATTCATTATACGCTCTGGTAAATAATTGTTCAAAAAGTCTTTGGCCACTTCTACTTTTCCAAATGTTTCTTTAAAAAATTTATCATGTGGATTCTGTATTTTCATTATATCACCTACCCACCCAATTTTTATCTTTATTTTATCATAATTTATAACTAATAGATAATAATGGCTGAGGCTAAAAGTTCTAATGATTTTTTACTATACTATTTCCTTTAGATTTAAAAATCGGTTCTCTGCATAAACAGAAAACCGATTTTTTTATCATTTCATTTTCTCTGGTAGTGCATGAATCGATTCGATTAACAGGTTTGAGCTTTCCTTCAATGCGGTGCAGCAAATAAAATGTCACCGCAATGGGAAAGCCAACTTCTGTTACGAACGATACCCAAGTTTCCATTGATGGCGCCTCCTTTCTGGTGAATGGTGTTCTTATGCTCGAATAGGCGAGGCATGGCGCGCTCTCCTGGGTTTTGGGATGCTCTCTCCCGGATTGACGGGCTTCTCTACCAATTTCGAGCGACAATAGCTCCTACTCGCGCGAGAATGTGACTCACTCAAGCGACAGTAAAAATTTTATAACCTGGCGCGCGACTTTGGGGTAACGATGCTCGTTCAAGGCCGGCTCTCGCTCGACCTTGAGGTGCTGGGGCGCGAGCGAGAGGGAAATTGCTTCACTCGAGCAAGAATAGCTCCTACTCGCGCGAGAATGTCGCTCACTCAAGCGACAGTAAAAATTTTATAACCTGGCGCGCGACTTTGGGGTAACGATGCTCGCCCAAGGATGGCTCTCGCTCGACCTTGAGGTGCTGGGGCGCGACTTTGAAGTACCGCTGCTCGACCAAAGCTGGCTCTCGCTCGACCTTGGGGTGCTGGGGCGCGAGCGAGCGGGGGATTGCTTCACTCGAGCGACAATAGCTTCTACTCGAGCAAGAATGTGGCTCACCCGAGGGACGGCGCTCTCCCGATTCCGGACGACTCTCTCCCGTTCCGACATGACTCTCTCCCGATTTCGAACCGCGCTCTCCCGTTCCAACGCCCCGCTCTCCCGATTCCGGACGGCCCTCTCCCGTTCAACGTCGCACACCACTCTCCCTACTACCAAAACAGACCAGTGGCCGAGCCGCTGGTCATGTTCTGCATTATTCCATCTATTTCACGTCGCACGTGCCTCCAAGCACGCCCGATCACTTCATTATCCCAACTCAATGTCCTCCACGGTACGCTCAACAATACGGGCGCTGTCTTTCACTATTACGTCGCCGCCTGATGAAGTGAAGGCATTTTGCGTGATAATTTCGTCCATTGCAGCGTTGACTGCTTCTGGGTCCACCGGCTCGATTGGGTTGTCTAATGAATATGTGACAATCTTTTCGTCCTCGTTGCGAAATTTAAGCTCAATCTTTTTGGTCATGGTTTAACCCCCCTTCTTACATTAAATTTTACTGTGCCGATAATGGCTCTAATCTCTAAGCTGACATTACTTCTAGATTAATCGCCATTTACCGATTGCCTCCGAATTAGCCCTCTCTAATTTCGGAGTTGTCTCTGCGCTCGATGTTGTATAGGGGACGCTCTTGCAATGCTGCAACGGCTTCTGCAATCGGCAACAGTTGATCCGCGACTGCTTCTGTTTTTACATTGTTGAAGCTTTTGTACTTATACATTGGCTCGCCTGTCATGGTGTCATCACCATCGTACAGAACCAAACGCAGCGAGGAACTGACTTTATCTGCTACTGCCATGTTTACCACCTCCTTCACCCATACAATCGAATGCAGCGTACATCTGGGGGCATATATGATGAAAAAACTTTTTTATTTTTACATGCCACCAATACGAAAATCACATCGATTATAGAAAAAAGAACCTTACGTTAGAAAATTAATTCACGTAAATATACATTATCCTGTCAATCTTCGTATATAATCTGTAAAATAGGGACTAAGAAACCATGAGGAGTCAGTCTATGTCCAGCAAAAAGCGTTTTACGAAATTATCAAAGAAAAAATTGCTTCTATATAGTGGAATCATTTTCATTTTCCTTATTGGGATTGGTGCAGGTTATGCTGTGTATTTAGTTGACAGGACGGCTGGCACGATAGATGACTCACATGAGGAAATAGGTCGTGAGAATGAAACATCACCACTAAGGGAGGGGCATGTCAATCCAGTGGAGGATAATGTTTCGGTTCTTTTTATTGGTGTGGATAGTAACGAGCACCGGGATAATTTAGATCAAAGCCGCTCAGATGCATTGCTGCTTGCGACCTTCAATAAGGAGGATAGCACGGTTAAAATATTGAGCATACCGAGGGATTCTTATGTTTACATTCCTGAAGTCGATTACAACACGAAAATAAATCATGCGCATGCATTCGGCGGCCCGGAAGCAACGATTGAAACGGTGGAAAATTTCCTGCACGTACCTGTGGATTACTTTGTACGTATGAATTTTGAGGGATTTGTTGAGGTTGTCGATGCATTAGACGGGATCAAGTATGATGTGCCATATGAATTCACAGAGTCCGACTCGAATGATGACAGGGATTCGATTCACTTATATCCCGGGGAGCAAAATTTAAATGGTGAAGAAGCGTTGGCCATGGCCCGAACGCGAAAGCAGGACAACGACGTCGAACGAGGAAAACGGCAGCAGGAAATTCTCGCAGCAATTGCAAGCAAAGCAACATCCCCTTCGTCTGTCTTCAAACTAGACGAATTAATCACAGCTGTCGGATCAAACATGACGACAAATATAAATTTTAGTGAAATCAGGAGCTTCCTATCTTATGGCCTGGATGAGCAAGTCGCTATCGAAACCGTCAACCTTGATGGCGCGGGCGGGTATACGAATGGGGGCTGGTATTATCAGGTAGAAGAAGAAAGCAGAGCCCAGATGCAAACAGAACTCAGGGAGCACCTTGATTTGCCTGTTGTAGATGAGGATAGCGATTTTGCGGAGGATGATGAGGAATATTATTAGCAACACCATCCCTATGTCGCCTCGCAGTCGCTACAAAATTCCATGGAACAAGGGTGAATAAATATGACATTGGATTACAATAATTCAATTCCATTATATATCCAATTAAAATTAAAACTCGAACAGAATATTTTACAAGGGATGTATGAGGATAAAATCCCAAGTGAACGCGAAATCATCGACGCATATTATGTCAGCCGCAGCACGGTCAGGCAGGCGATAGACCAATTAGTGAGTGAAGGTGTTCTCAAGAAACTTCCGGGGAAAGGCACGTTTATCTCGCTAAAACCGATCAACGACTGGCTCGGCAGCTTAAGCAGTACAACCGAGACGATTCAACGAATGGGAATGGAGCCAGGAGCAAAGCTGATTGAATCGGAAATGATTGAGTTACCTGAACACCTTCAAAACGCTACAGGACTCGCGAAAGCTTATCATTTTAAAAGGGTCCGATACGCAGACAACACGCCAATGGGCATTGAAAATCACTATTATCCCATACACTTAGGAAAAAAGATTTCCACCTATGATTTGAATAAAGTCACCATATATGATTTGCTTGAGCGAAAATTAGACATACACACCTTAGAAGCAGAGCAAGTCATAACTGCAGGGAAAGCAGAAGAGGAAGATGCAGCTTTACTTGGAATCTCTAGCGACGAAAGCCTGTTAATTGCCGATCGAAAATTAGTAGATGTCGATGGTAATTTTGTAGAATTTGAGCACGCCTTTTACCGGTCGGATATGTACTCCTTTAAAATAAACCTGTCGAGGAAGAAATAACTTGAGAGCGACTCTCTGACACATGGTTGAGCCTAATTCGACTTAACCACCTACTTGAGAACGGATTCTATCCTACATGGAACGCAAATGGATTAAAGTTATAGGGAAGAAGACGGAGTGAAAACGTTGAATAACGCTGCAGAACCGCTATAGATTACTATTAATTTATTTCTAATT
Organism: Virgibacillus sp. NKC19-16; assembly: GCF_021560035.1. Classification (NCBI taxonomy): domain Bacteria; kingdom Bacillati; phylum Bacillota; class Bacilli; order Caryophanales; family Bacillaceae; genus Virgibacillus; species Virgibacillus salidurans. The sequence goes on from NZ_CP074373.1 coordinate 3,186,033, forward strand.
TCCATCAAATAGAAAGCGAGCAGCTTTGATTGCTGCTCGCTTTCTATTGATGAGTTCAATCTTGCACGTATGTCTGACCATTCTCCTTATTTCGTTGTTGCAAAATAAAACTCCCCTAAAATTTCCTTCTTTTGATATTGATCGGCTGAGAGTTCTTTTTCAATGAAAGTGTCAAGGTCTGATTGTTCAACATCGTACATTACTTCAATTTCTTTGGAGAATAGAAGCTTTTCCTCCTCAAGCAAACTAGGAAGGGAAGCTTGTTGTTTTGGCTGCAATCTTTGCGTATTTAGAACTTGTTTTAACCCGTCAACATAGTATTCAAACGGGCGACCACCAACAATTTTTACGCCTTTATTTTCCTCATTAATCATAATGATGGTAGGAAATCCCCTGGCGCCCAATCTTCCTGCGAGGCCAAAATCTTCCTCGAGTAATTGTTGTCCGATTGGTTGTTCCGCTTCATTTATAATGGCTTCTCCATCAAGACCAAGTTTATTTACAATTTCAATCATAACGAATTTATCTGAAATATTCTGATTAAATGCGAACAGTGCTTCTCTTGCGCGGCGCAAATATTCAAATGCTAATCTTTCATTATGATTTTTTTGAATTACCTTAAACACGCGAGAAGGCGGGAATGAGGACGCTACTGGATTATCAATCATTAAGGTCCCATCAATTGGCATTCTTGATTGTTCTCCAACCTCTCTCCAGTGACCAGCAACATCGGCTGGCTTATAAATTCCGTTCGCAGGATCGATAGGGCCGTCATGCCATTTTTCCAGCAAGCCACCCATGACCGTATGAAAATTGAAATGATCTCCATACTGCTCTACAAATCGACGAAGAACTGGTTCAATTGCCCAGCAATGAGAACAAATAGGATCCGTCACATAATAAAGATTAATCGACTTTTTGGGTTGGTTAAAATCAATCATCTCCATTTCCTCTTCTTCAGTTACGCCGCATACACCTGTTTCTGCATCACAAATCATATTATTATTGTTTTGCAATTAATTCCCCTCATTTCTATAGAATAAGCGAGTGCTATCTATTGCTTTACAATTCAATTCTAGTGCATAATGAAAAATACAAACACCAATAATTCATTCAACTTGTTGTTTATACAACATATTGAGGAAAGTGTTGAAAGATGAGGAGGCGTTTTTGATTGGCTCAAACAAAGACAGATCCCCGAATTATACGCACACGCAGGTTAATCATGGATTCTTTTATTGAGCTTTCAGATAAAAAGGAATTCAAGAATATTACGATCAAGGATATTACAACAGAGGCTATGATTAATCGTGCCACATTTTATTATCATTTTGAAGATATATATGATTTATTAGACAAGGCATTATCAGAAGTATTATTCGTTAATTTGAACTGTGATTACTATCAAAATAACGAACTAAATGAAGAAACGTTGGTTAGCATCTTTATAGCGATCACAAATTTCCAAACGTCGTTATCAAATCGATGCCATAGAGGATACGAAGATACCATTGCCCGTATTATTAGGGAACAGCTCGAATTCATTTTTTACAACATGTTAGTAAAACGAAATAAAGCGGAAGAGATTGAGGCTCTAAAGGTGACTGCTGTCATGTTAAGCTGGGGAATTTACGGAGCTTCTGTAGAATGGAGAAGAAATGATAAGGAGATACCACCGGCGGAATTTATCAAATCAGCCATTCCTTATATATTGTATGGGGTGTAAGAGTCTGTCCTACCGCTCTGCCGCGTTAGCGTAGCGATGGGACAGAACCCTCCTGCAGAAAGTTTTCCCCTGGGTGCAGTTTCCCGTTTTCGGAATGCTCTCTCCCGGTTCGGACACGTTCTCTCCCGTTTTCGGGGTGCTCTCTCCCGGTACGGCATTGCTGTCTCCCGATTTGGACACACCCTCTCCCGTTTTCGAAGTCTTCTGTCAAGAAAGTGAAAATCATTTTATGAGCGTTATTTCAAAAAAAGCAGCTAAACACATAACGTTTAGCTGCTTCGTTTTTATTTATCTTTCTTGTATTCTCCTTTAATCGATTTCCATATCGATACAACCATAATCAGCAGGATGACTGTAAATGGCAATGCTGCTGTTAATGATGCTGTTTGCAGTGCATTCAATCCGCCTGTAAATAATAATACAAGGGCGATTGCTGTGATAAGAACACCCCAGATGATTTTGGTGATCAGGGCTGGATTTAGACTTCCTTTGGATGTCATGGTACCTAAGATATACGTTGCTGAGTCAGCGGAAGTTACCATGAATGTAAAAATCAGCAATATCGAGATGACCGATAAGATGTCTGTAAAAGGCACAGCTTCCAATGCTTGAAATAAGGCCACTGTTACATCTTCATTAACCGCCTCTGCAATTTGTGTTCCATTATTTAAATCACTGTAGAGTGCTGTTCCGCCAAATACGGCAATCCAGACACAGGCAATAGCGGGCGGTACTACCATCACACCTGCTACAAATTCACGGATGGTTCTGCCTCTTGATACCCGTGCTACAAATGCTCCTACAAATGGAGACCAGGCGATGGCCCATGCCCAGTAGAATATCGTCCAATCATATACCCACTCGCCGCCTGCATATGGCGTCAAGCGCAGACTATACTGAATAAAATTGGTTATGTAATCGCCTAAGCCCAATACAAACGAGTTTAAAATAAATACCGTTGGACCAAGTAAAAATACAATTACCATGATAAGCAGAGCCAACCCTAAATTTATATTACTCAGCCATTTTATTCCTCGATCCAATCCTGTACCGGAAGAAACTAAATAGCAAGCCATCATGACTAGAGCTATGATGACCTGAACCCCGATATTATTCGGAATCCCAAATACGGATGACAATCCCCCATTAAGCTGGATAAACGATAACCCAACAGTTGTCGCAACACCCATGACTGTAGCAATGACAGCCAATATATTAATCGTATTCGCTACCCCCCTGTTTTTCCCGATAACGGGTTCGATAGCAACAGAAACCAATCCACTTCTTCTTTTTCTGAATTGAATAAAAGCAATTGCTAGTCCTGCAATCGCAAATACGGCCCACTGACTAATTCCCCAGTGGAATAAAGAATAACCCATCGCCACCCTAGCCGCTTCCTCGGTTTGAGGCTCAAGGCCAGGAAACGGTGTCACAAAAAAGTGACTCATCGGTTCTGCGACGCTCCAGAAAACAAGCGATACACCAAATCCCGCCGAAAACAGCATACCAACCCATGTAAAGAATGGGTATTCCGGGCGTGAATCTGCAGGCCCTAACCGCATTTTTCCATATTTACTCATGGAAATTCCAACGAGAAATAGAATAATAACAAATACTGCCAGTAAATAAAACCACCCAAAATTAACCGTCGTAAAATCAAAAAGTGCCTGGGCTACGGTGCCAAATTGCTCTGGCATGAAAGCACCAATGATAACTAACAAGCTAAGAATAATTGCAGAGATAAAAAATACCGGATTTTTGTAAGATTCTTTTTTCTTCATAACATGTCCTTTCTGTTTCTAGAATTTCACTTATTATATCACACTACAGTATACCCAACCCAAACATTTTTATGAAACTAAACACGAAAAGCGAGAATGATAGTTATAAGAATGGATTTTTTTTGGGTGTAGTCTCCCGATTTGATGTGCATCTTCTCGATTGTGCAGTGCTTTAGCGTTCTCTCTTGATTTCGAGGTGCTGGCTGTCTCCCGGTTTGACGGGCACCCCTCCCGGTTTGAAGCGCGTCTCTCCCGGTTCGGATAGGCTCTCTCCCGGTTTGACGTGCATCTCTCCCGGTTGGCCCGGTTCGGACAGGCTCTCTCCCGGTTTGACGCGCGTCTCTCCCGATTTGACGAGCATATCGCCCACCAACTGGTACGAACATTAGAACAATGTTTTCTTCCATAAACTTATAAAGTAAAATAACAAAATAACATGATAATTCTATTTAAAATAATAGCTTCTTAGATTATACATAGAGAAAGGTGCGTGAGATCATTGAGCTGGTATATTGTTTGGCTGGGAACATTTTTAATCGGGATTTTAGCAGTAGGGGGTTTTTTCGCACGGAAAATAAAAACGGCCGATGATTATACCATGGCTAATTTTAGTTTGGGATTTTTCCCCATCGCAGGGAGTATTATTGCTACTTCCTTAGGGTCTGCGGCTGTCATCGGGTCTGCTGGTAAGGGATTTGAAGTTGGGCTAACCTGGTTTATGACAAAATTCCCTACAGCATTCTTTTCCATTTTGCTTGCTGTACTCCTTGGTGCAACGATACGCAAACTGAAATTATACACACTGCCTGACCTATTTGTTCGTCGTTTTGGGAAGGCTTCAGGGATTATACCATCACTGATTATTAGTTTGCTTTACATGACACCAACCTTTGGTATGCAAATTGTCGGGATGGGTTCTGTTTTAACAACGATTGTTGATATCTCTTTTGTTTCAGCAATGCTGATCGGGTTCGTCATTTGTGTCAGTTTTACATTGATGGGCGGTTTGCCGAGTGTTGCTTGGACCGATGCGATACAATCCGTATTAATTCTTGCAGGGCTCATCATTATGTTCTTTATGGCATTAAACTATGTTGGTGGGGCTGAGGTTGTTGTGAATAACACATCACCCGAATACTTTGACCTTTTCGCCATGGATACAACGGAACTGATTAATTATATGATCATTTTTGGTCCTTTCTATTTAGTATGGCAAACGTCATGGCAGCGTATTTCAGCTGCTAAGACGGAAAAAATTGCTGTCAGAGGGGTTTCGATTGGGTTTTTGATCACATTATGTATCGCGCTTTTTTCGATTGGCATTGGCATTATTGCTCGTCAGTCCATACCATCGGACACCCATCCTGACCTCGTATACACGGAATTTTTAACAGCGGTGTTTCCTCCTGCTATTGGTGGATTTTTTATGGTATCTCTGTTTGCGGCAGTATTAACAGGTGCGACGTCATTTCTATTAAGTGGTGCTATGAACATTTCAAAAGATGTTTATCAAGGTTGGATCGCCCCGAATGCCAGCAGCAAGCAGGTACTTAACGTATCGCGGCTCTCTGTGGCAGGTATGGCAATTGGAGGTTTGGTTGTCGCCCTCCTAATTACAGACATCATCGCCATTTACACCTATGCATTATCGCTATCTGCCATAACGATGGTTGCGCCAGTACTTGCGGCCATGTTTTGGAAAAGGGCTACGAAAACAGGAATGATTACGAGTGTCATTGGTTCCTTAGGCGTTGCTTTCATCTGGAGCCTTGCAGGTGATCCATTTGGACTACATGTGATTATTCCAGGTTTGATCACGTCATTTATTTTATTGGTAGTAGTAAGCTTATGTACGACGCATTCTTCAGAGGAAAAAGTTACGGCTTATTACTTTTCCATGAAAAAGGTGGATGACCCAACGCAGGAGCTTGAGAAAGCAAAATAAATTTCACGTCAGAAAAGGGGAATTACTATGAGCGAAGCAAGTCTACTATTTACAAATGCAAATGTATTAACACTTGATCGTCAAAATAGACGGGCTGGTTCTGTCGCGGTCGCAAATGGAAGCATCATCGGTATTTGGGCTGAACCCGAGCCTCCTAAAGATTCGATTCGTATTACGGAAAAGACAAATGTCGTTGATGTAAAAGGGGCGACATTGTTACCAGGGTTTATTGATACGCACAATCACATCATGATGTATGCATTAATGCAGGATCAGGTAAATTGCAGCACACCACCCAATGAAACAATTCAAGATATAACAGAAGCTATCGCGGCAAAAGTAAAAGAAACGCCTAGCCACGAATGGATCCAGGGATATGGTTATGATGACACCCTTTTATATGAGAAGCGTCATCCAACAAGAGAGGATCTCGATAAAGTATCACCAAATAACCCTGTCATCATTAAACATATTTCCGGACACTTAGCTGTGGCCAACTCCCTAGCACTGGAATATGGAGGGCTTGAGGACATGGCTCCTGATCCACAATCCGGGGGACATTTCGGCAGGGATGAATCCGGACATCTGAATGGTGTTTTATATGAACCGGGCGCCATCACTCCGGTTTCGAGTCAAGTTCCAAAGGAGGATCTTGATCAAAGGCTAGATGCGTTAGAAAAAGCATCCGAAGAATATCTCGCTCAAGGGATCACCACAAATTCTGATGCAAAGGTAAATGACCTAGAGGAATTAGAAGCCCATCTCGAAGCTGCAAAACGCGGGCTCAACCCGATGCGCACAAAATTAATGATCATGCACCACCTGCTTGCAGATAACGCACCTTTCGCAGGCTATACGCACGCGCAATTAGATAAAGAAATCAGAGAACGTTCCAATGGTCTTGCTGAACTGGACAGTGCGAAAATGTTTCAGGATGGCTCTATCCAGGGGTTGACCGGCGCATTAAGACAGCCCTATCATCAAAACCCGGATATTTACGGTGACCTGATTCATGACCAGGAAACTTTTCAAGAAGAGGTTCTGGATTTGCATAAACGCGGATTCCGGGTGACAACACATGGGAATGGTGATCATGCCATTGGATCTATCCTGGATGCCTATGAACACGCGATTGAGAAACATCCCCGTCCGGATCATCGACATCGAATTGAGCATGTGCAAACAGGCACTCCGGATGACTTAGCTAAAATGGCTGCAATTGATGTCGCCGGGTCATTTTTCATTAACCATGTGTATTATTGGGGAGACAGACACGAACGGATTTTTCTCGGTCCAGAGCGGGCTCGTCGTATAAGTCCACTGGCTGATGCTGTGAAGAATAACTTATTGTTTACCCTTCATTCGGATTGTCCGGTTACACCAATCTCGCCATTATTTTCGGTATGGGCTGCCGTGAACCGAAAAACGAGAGAAGGAAAACTTCTAGGGCCAGAGCAGCGTATCGATGTGGTCACCGCCCTAAAAGCGATGACGATTTACGGTGCGGCGTTGAATTTTGACGAAAAAACATCAGGAAGTCTAGAAATCGGAAAACAGGCGGATTTTGCAATACTTGAAGAAGATCCAACAACCGTTGATCCGGATACTATTAAAGACATCGCAATCAAAGCTACATTTATTGATGGGAAACCTGTATATGGACGGGAGACGCTCGTAACTAGTTAATATTCTGCCAAGGCTAGTGCACGGAGCGACACTAGCCTTTTTTGCTAATATAAAATACCATTCTACTAGTAAGTTTAACTTTTTATTTAATTTAATACCATATCAAAAGCGAGAAACGGAATTATCACGTTTCTCGCTTTTATAAGAATAAACCCGGATTGTTTTTAACCAATTTTCGTTCCTTATTCCGGTTTCCTTCGAACGGGCAACCAGATCTCGCTGTAGGCATAGTCTTCTTTCTCGCTATCCATTATTGTTAAAGAAAACGAAGGTAAATGAACGAGTTCGTAATTGGATGACGGCAGCCATTCGGAAGCGGTTCTCGCCATTGTATTTTGCAAAGTTGAAGGAAACGGACCTTCATTTGGAAAGACAACCCATGTGTGTGCTGGAACAGCAATCGTATCTAAGTTGTCATTGACCCCTTCCATTGTCGTTAAAACACCAATCATATGAGTTAAGTCGCCTTCTTCTTTGATAAACTTTCCATCTGCGTCGTATGATACGTTAACAATTTCTTTGGGATCCATATTCTGTAATCGATGCATCTCTTCCATTTGTTCATCTGTAATACTCTCTGTTAATTCAACAATCGCTTGATTGACTCCTTCAAACTGCATCGGCACTCTTTTTTGTACTCCAGCAAAACGAAAAGCAGGTAAAGTAACTATTTTCGCTTCCATTGTATTTCCTCCTTGAACATTGATATAAAAAGATAATTTTGGAAAAGAAAGGATAGTATTCGTTTTTCTAACCTCAGAGGGAAGGTAACTGCTCCAATTTTTAAAAGCTCTGGAAAATCCCTCTACTGATTCGTATCCATACTTGAAAGCTACATCTGTAACACTTTCTCCTTGAAGCAGTTCATGATTGGCCATGGAGAGTTTACGTTGCTTAATATAATGACTGAGTGATATCCCAGCAATCGCTTGAAAAATCTTTCTAAAATGGAAATCAGACTCCCCAACATATTCAGCAACGTCTTGAACCGAAATATCATCCATTAAGTGTTTTTCAATAAAATCAATGGCATCATTTAAATCTTTTAGCACTCCAAATCAATCCTTTCTTTAACCTATATATAGTATAAATCAATGATAGTAAGCAAAACTTGATATTTTTTATATAAAAATAATCACGTTGCAATTCTATCCCATTATAACTGAATGCAAAGAGGGATGTATTTTTATTCTTTATTTATGATATGTGTCATATCAATAGGTTGCGGTTGCTACTATGACAAACTCTATTCTTAGTAAAGTACAATTAAGAAGTGATCATTTTTTGTGCATTTAACAACAACGTCAAAATGGCGATATTTTTATCTATCAACCTGAATTATTCACAGGAAAATTTAGAATAAAGTTTGATGATTTATAAACAACTGAGGTGTATTTCCTATGCACAAAAATAATGATTTAATTTATTACTTATACTTGACTAGTCGTAGGAAAAAGTTTGATACAATTACATTAACAAACCTATTGTGACATTGCCGCGATAGGGCCATTATCTGGAATAAATGACTGCTTACAATCTTCTATTTTTTATGGACCGTCCCTATATAAATCACAAATATTGAAAAACAAGCCCCATAAGAACTGCTATAAAGAATTAAACCGCAAAAATCCGGAAGTGTACCTCAATTCTACATTGGTATAATACATGTAGAAATGAGGTGACTACATGACCAATAAATCTATTGGATTATTTCAAGGAATTGCTTTATATATTGCAGCAGTTTTAGGATCAGGAGTGCTTTTTTTATCCAGTGTTACTGCGTCCATAGCTGGGCCGGCATCCATATTATCTTGGGTGTTCGTGATCATTATTAGCTTTCCTCTTGCCTATTCATTTGCTTGTTTAGCAAGGGATTACCCAGATGCTGGAGGGGCTGCAACTTTTGTCAGATATTCATTTGGGAAACACTTAGGAAATATTATTGGATGGTTCTACTTTGTCACAGCGGCAGTTGGGCAGACCATCGTTGCCTTAACAGGAGCTTATTATTTAGGGAATGCTTTTGATTTTTCCCAGATTCAAATAACATTTTCTGCCATATTGATATTGGCTATTGCTGGAATCACTAATTATTATGGCATTCAGGTAAGTGGCAAAATAGCATTATTGTTAAGTGGATGTTTATTTCTTCTGTTAGTAATAACGATTGTATTGGCTATTCCTAGTATAAGCTGGAATCAATTTACTCCCTTTTTTCCTAACGGAAGTGGTTCAATCGGATCTGCTATAACCGCCATTTTTTGGGCCTTTTTTGGTTGGGAGGCGATTAGCAATCTTGCAAATAATTTTAAGCAACCAAGTAAAAATATTGTTAGAAGCACCGTTATTAGTGTCATAATTATCGGCGTACTTTTTCTTGCCCTAAGTTTTATAACCATTGGAACAGGGACGTACGGTGATCAGGAGAGTAATTTATCGCCTATTGCCGTCATTATAAATAATACCCTCGGTGTAAATGCTCAAATGCTTACCGGTACTCTTGCCTTCATTATTTGTACTGGAACAGCAAATGCATTTGTCGCTAGTCTTACTCAGCTTGGTTATTCATTAAGTAGAGATGGGGCATTTCCTTCATATTTTTCTGTGTTACACCCAAAAAACCAAGTATCAAGGCGCATGGTTTTGTTTGTGGTTATATTTGCAGGGGCGGGAGTTGTCATTACAAAAGCTCTTTCTCTTACGTTTAATGATATTTTATTTATTCCAACATCGTTAGGAATTCTTGTTTATATTCTTTCAATGGCTGCTGGTGTTAAACTGTTTAAAAAAGGAACTTTACCTTGGTTGTGTTCATTGACCGCCATGGTTTTATGTGCCCTCGTCCTTCCATTTTTTCGGTCGTACATCATTGTTCCATTTGTGGTTGTTTCTATATATGGAATTTACATGTTTTTTTGTAACAAAAAGGTGTAAAAGGTGTTAAAGTAATGAAAGACAGGAGTTGAATGAAATGGTTGTTAATACAGAGCTTTCTTTAAATGACATGGTAAGAATTGCTAATAGCTGTGATGATTCCTATGACGGCCTGTTTTTCTACGCGGTGAAAACAACAGGAATTTTCTGCCGCCCATCTTGTAAGTCCAGGTGTCCCAATAAAGAAAATATCACCTTTTTTCAAACAGTAGAAGAGGCAAAACAGGCAGGTTTTCGCCCCTGCAAAAGGTGCCAGCCGGATATCGTGAATTTTGATCCCAAAACGGATCTCATTAATGACACAAAGGCATATATTCAAGAGAATTATACGGAAAACCTTACATTGAAACAAATAGCGCAAAACATTGGTATAAGCCCTTATTATTTAGGACGACTTTTTAAAGAGCACACATCAAGAACACCACGCACCTACTTAGAGAATCTACGAGTGCGTAAGGCCGTTCATCTTTTAAAAAACACAGACATGTCAACTATTGATATTTGTTATGAAGTAGGATTTCAAAACTCATCAAGTTTTTATCATGCCTTTCAAAAACAGACTCAGTATACACCCCAACAATATAGAAAGGATTTTAGCTATGATTTATGACGAATGTCAAACAGATATTGGGCTTTTAAGATTTGTGCTAAAGGAAAACGGAACGATTGCACGCGTATTTTTAACCGATCATCATTGGTTAACTTTTGTTGAAAATCATACTGTTAAAAAGAGCTCTGAGCTGGGAAAACCTATTCGAGAACAGTTTCATGAATATATTGGTGGAGAACGTAAGGGTTTTGATTTACCATTTGAACTTGAAGGGACATCATTCCAAAAGCAAACATGGAAAGCATTGCAAGCCATTCCTTATGGGGAAACAAAATCTTATTCTGAAATTGCTCGTTCTATTGATCGACCGCAAGCTATTCGTGCTGTAGGACATGCAAACAGTATGAATCCATTGCCGATTATATTTCCGTGTCACCGGGTTATTGGAAAAAGTAAAAGTCTGACTGGATATGTTGGAGGCATAGAAATGAAAAAGCAACTACTTCATATTGAAGGTGTCCTTATTTAAATACCCCACGGAAAATCAATCTTCCAGAATACGAAAGGGCGCGTTTGCAGTACAATATTTTTTCAGAATCTGCCCACCTTGCGGAATAAATTATGTCAAAATTGAATCAATTGAAAAGTGGGAAAGGAGGATTCTAATATGGGCTTAGCTTTGGAATTTGTGCGAGTTTTACTACCTTTAGTAATAGTGAGTGGGATTGCAGTATATTCCTCTCTTACTTTGAAGATGTATGGTTTTCAATACAATCTTTTAAAGCGTCATTTCGATGATATCAAAATGAGTGAGTTTACAACAGAAAAATTGAAACAATATCTGGTTGTAGCAGGTGGACATTTAAAACCATCTAGTTTGGGACATCGCATACGATTCATTAAGTCGTTGTTAAAGTGGACACATGAGGAAGGTTATATTATAAAAAATCCAGCTGCCAAGTTAAAAGAACCTAAATTAGGACAGCGAATCCACAAATTTCTTTCCAAACACGAAATTGAGCATCTCCGTGAAGGTTGCCATACATCGATGGAAAATGCTTTATCCTGAGTTTTTTTATTCAACCGGCTGCCGTATCGGTGAGGTCGCAAAGTTAAACGGAGATGATATTAATTTCGTAGGAAACTCTGTAATTGTACACGGTAAAGGGGATAAGGAAAGGGAAGTTTATTTTAATATACGTTGTGCAATTTGGTTAAAAAGGTATCTAGATGAACGTGATGATGACAACCTTTGTTTATTTGTCACAGAACGCAACCCTAAAAGACGTATGAGTGTAGATTCTCTAAGATATGTTATTAAACATATTTCCAATCGAGCTGGAATCAAAAAAACAATTCATCCCCACCAATTACGCCACAGTTATGCAACACATATGGTTGACAACGGGGCTCCCCTTGAAGTAATTCAAAGTCTTTTAGGACATGAAAAGAGTGAAACAACCAGGATTTACGCGCATCTAAGCGGGAAATTGCGACATGACTTTTATAGCAAGTATTTTTGACATACATTCCTTAACTAAAAAAATGGAATTGAACATTTATGTTACCGATAATATAAGGTATAATGAAAGTATAGCTTAATGGAGGTGTGTTATATGTCCGTTCCTGAAAGAATTATAAAGGAAATTGACACGTTGAGTGAGCAAGAAAGACAAAAAGTACTCGATAAAATTAAAGAAAAATATATGGCTACGGATGTCATTTTGCTAGGCGAAAATTACTCCTGGTGGGATAATGAGGAGGACGACATATACAATGAGCAGTAAAATGAAACAGGGTGATGTTTGGTTAGCAGATGTCCTTTTTAAGGGAAGTCGTCAAACCAAACAGCGCCCTGTTATTATTGTTGGAAATGAATTGGCATTAGATATGGATGTCATTATTGCGCCAGTTACAAACCAACAGCCTAGAAATCAATTTGATGTTGTTTTGGAGTATTGGGAGGAAGCAGGTTTATTAAAACCGTCTGTGGCTCGTACTTCCAAAATTGTTTCTGTGCATGGTAATGAACTGAAGCGTCACATAGGCGAGTTACATAACGATGATCTTGAACGAGTACTCAATATGTGTAAAAAGCTATTTTAGTAATGCGATTTTTGGTCTTAGTTCTACAATAGGGCCATTATCTTGAATAAGACCAGTTTAGTTCCAAAAACTAAACTGGGGTGATGAGTATGAAAAAGCTAGCTGTTAGTCTTATTTTAATTATTTTATTAGTAAGTTATAATATCCCAGCATACGCAAAAACGATAAGTGAAGCTGATACGGAATTACGTGATACATTAAAATATGCACTAACCAATAGCCTGAAAGAGCCACAGGAAGTAGAAGCTACTCCGACAAATGGAGGAAATGAGGAAATAATAAATTTATTGAACGAAATCAAAAAGGAACTTATAGTATCCATTCCAAAGCAAACGGGACTTGAAAAGGGGTCGATAGGAATAATAGTAAGTACTAGTTCTAGTTCTGTTAAAGGGAATATTGACATTGACGTATCAATAGGTTTACCGAAGGGTACAAAAATTGATGATGCGACAATTCAACAAATAGTTGAAGATATTATTAAGATTGTTTCTAAAAAAGAAAACGTAAAAATTAGCGTAGAAAATATTAAGATAACAACCGGCTAATGGTGAATTACTTGAAAGGAACATATCCAACAAAGAAGATTCGTATTATAAGGTTGTGAAAAAATGAACTTAAAGAATTGGGCGCAAGAACGGAATAAATGAGCGCCCGTCTTGCGTATTAGTTAGGGTCAAAATATTGAATAAATAAAAATATATTGTAACCTTGTGTGGAGAGATCTCAGATACGAGTTTTTTTTAACCCATCACTAAGCAATAACGTTTATCTTTTTGCGATGTAGTTCTACAATAAATAGTGTATAGAATGATAAGGGAGGAAATAAGAATGGGAAAATTAGATGATAAAGTTGGAGTGATTGTCGGTGGTACATCAGGCCTTGGAGAAGCTACAGCTAAAATGTTTGCAAAAGAAGGGGCTAAGGTGATCGTTGTTGGTTTAGAAGAAGATCAAGGTCAACGTATTGTTAACGATATTGAACAGAATAATGGAGAAGCAATATTTGTAAAAATTGACATAACGAATCGGACATCAGTCGAAGATGGTGTTAATAAAGCAGTAGAAGAATACGGCACGATTGATGTATTGTATAACGGAGCTGGTATTCATGATGCCTATGAAAATGTCGTTGAAACGGACGAAGAAACATTTGATAAAGTAATGGATGTAAATGTTAAGGGGCCATACCTTGCCACGAAAGCCATTATGCCTATATTTTTAGAGAAAGGCAAAGGAAATATTATTAACGTCGGATCGCAATCTACATTTGTTGCCGGTGCAGGTGGTAACACTTACGTAACGAGCAAACATGCTATAAATGGGTTTACAAAACAATTGGTTTATGATTTTGGTGATAAGGGAGTAAAAGCTAATTTAATCGCACCAGGGTTCATTGAGACACCTATGACTGAAGGAATTCAAGATGAGAGACTAAACGATATTCCTGCAGGTAGGGCCGGCAAACCAGAGGAGATTGCAACGGTAGCAGTTTTCTTAGCTTCTGATGAATCAGATTATATGCAGGGGGCTGAAATTAAGGTTGACGGTGGCTGGACTGTTGGACGTTAAGAAGGAACAAAGCAGTTTGAAAAAAGTATAAGAGATACAATACAAGAAAATAAATCAATTCGAAAAGCAACCTAGAAGATAGATTTAGGCTATTCTACACGAGGAATCAAATGACTTTTGTTTAGTATTATTTTCTGATTTTCCAGTAGCAACTATAAGAATTACAAAATCATTATTCCAGTTATTATCTTTTCAATATGGTTGATGACATATTGTCTGCAAATTAGGTTTCATGTTCCTGCGGTCTTTTAACATCCCTAACCATTGAACTTGTTGTGTTTGTTATTATAATTATGCAGGTAAGTCAACAATTTGGTGTAACGATATTAGGATGACGGATTGCTGTAAATTCTCTTTCCAGTCGAACCCTGCTTAGCGATCCCTCCTTTCGAGTTCCTTCAGCTTTTTTAGAAAAGCATAATGTCCTCAACTCCTCAATTAGTTCCGATTGGTGTAGGATTTTTTTAAATTGGGTATAGTAATGATGGACAACTCAAGAAGAGAGTTGAAAACATGAAATACTGGTAATGTGACCTGAGCTTGACAATTGACCGGCAGTTGTTTTAACCGGAAGCCCTGTTTGGTGAAGATTTCTGTTGGTTTCATATTGGCAGAGGTGAAGGAAATACCTTTTTCTATCATTCTCAGGCTCGCATTACAACGATTTTAAAGGAGATGAGACTTTGACTGTTGATAATAACAATTTTATTCTAAATGATGGCGGCTCGCTTCCCCTTGTGGGATTAGGCACGATCGGCATTAATGGTGATCAGGGTACATTTGAAATTTTAAACGCCTTAAACGCAGGATACCGTTTAATCGATACTTCAACAAACTATGACAATGAAGGTATTGTCGGTGAAGCTGTGCGCAGGTCCGCACTGCCCAGAGAAGAAATTTTAATCAGTACGAAATTGCCCGGCTCTTACCATGAATACGACAAGGCGTTTATCTTTATTCAAGAATCTTTACGCCGCACTGGATTAAAATATTTTGACAAGTATTTAATTCATTGGCCGAATCCCAAAGACGGCAAATATGTAGAAGCTTGGAAGGCTTTAGTGGATGCTCAAAAACAAGGATTAATCCGAACCATCGGCGTTTCAAACTTTGAAGCCGAACATCTGGACAACATTATCGCAGAAACAGGTGTGACTCCTGCTACAAACCAAGTGGAGCGTCATCCGTATTTTAATAATAACCGTATGGTTGAAGAAGACGCGAAACGGGGTATTCTTACTGAAGCCTGGAGCTCTTTTGGTCGGGGTTATCTGAATGACGTGCTGAACAATGCCACAATTAAAGAAATTGCGGATAAATACGATAAAACTCCGGCACAGATTATTTTAAACTGGAACTATCAGGCCGGCGTATTTTCTATTCCAAAATCGAGTAATCCAATGCATCAAAAAGATAATATCAATAGTACCAACTTTGAATTAGCCCCTGAGGATATGGAAACAATTGATTCATTGGATAAAGGGGAAGCCGGCCGTGTAGAAGGGCAGGACCCCAACGAATATCACGAATATGTATAGACAGGTCAAATATGAACATCGTATTGTATTCGGTCCATGAAGGTGCTGCCGTTTCTGATATATAGTCATCGATATTCGTTTTGAAACTGAAAAACATATAAATGTGGTGCTCAATAGACTTTCTTAATCAGGAAAGTCCTTGAGAAACAGCCTCAAGGACAAAACCGACTAACAAATTAATTATTAATATACTTCTCAAAAACTTCACCAAAATCTTTTTTATGATACTTTTCACGGGATGACTGGACCCAGGAAAACCCAAATTCCGTTATTTCTTTATATTGCCCAGCCAGGTTTGTTTCGGAGGTTCTTGAATTTTGTAGAACAGAAACAGCTTTATCAAGACTTTGGCTGGTCATATCCAGCATAACCTCATTCGCGTGTGTGATTTCGGATATATATAGCAGTGCTTTGTACAGATCTTTTAGTTTATCAATTTCCTCCTTATGCACATCAATGCTAAGCACTTGGTTTCCAATCTGGAATTTAATTTCAATATCCATATCGACTTTTCCTGCTGTTTCCATGACTACATCAGAAATTTTATGCTGGGAATAAGGGTAACGCCTTAAGGTCTGTTTAGAGGAAGTTGCATTTTCCCCGTCCACATGAATCAGCGCCAGGTTGGTGAAACAATACTCGTCTGCTTTTGTTTTGATCAAGAAGTAAATTTGTTCATCATCTTCATGCCTGACATAATCATCTGCATCCGTTTTATCATAGTCTTCCGGCCCGATAATTTTACCAATATCGGATAAACCTAGAGCATCTGAAGCTAACTTTTTGAACATATGTACAGTTCCCCCTTCATTTAAAGTCTCACAGTGATTGTAACATATAAAACGATCGGTAAGGGAGAGAGTTTTCATTTGTGTTTTTCTTCTATTCTAAATCCACCCCTCCCCCAATTAATGAGGGCAAGAAACAAGCTACATCATAAAGTTACCTAACTGCTTTATTAAAGAAAAGGGCGCGATAACCGGTGCGACACGTTCCCTACTCAAATAAGATGTGGCTATCATATAATTATTGAAAATAGAAGAGAGGATTTTGCTTATTTCCCCTGATATATAGGCCTTATCAGCCTATTAATCACGAATAGCGTTGGTTAAGGGATTGTAAATACTGAAAAAACATAGCATTAATTTTTTTTAGGATAAATGTTGAATATCCATCCATATAGAATGAACTCCGGCATATGACTAAACAAATTTTAGTTCTATCTAGAGATTGGATCCACTCTAGTGAGTTTAGCTTTGAAGCCTTTTTTGGATTTATCCTCTCGATATTGCATTCTGCCAAGACTAATGTAGGGAGCGTCAATAGTCTTTTTTCCTAGTATAAATTACACCTCTACTGGTAAATTCACTAGCATCTATAGGTATATTCAACCAGCAAATCAAGTGTATCATTCAATAAAATAGAGAAATTATGCGAAAAGACAATTTGCAACTGGTTTAAAATGCGCAAACGCTTATATTTACCCAAATAGAAAATATTATTGTATTTGTTTTAAGAGAATTCCTACAGTATACTATCTCTATCATAAATAAAAAAAGGAGAGATTAAATTACATAATGTGGAAACAAAAAAGAATCTTAGGACTATTGGCTGTTATTACGTTAACTATAGTGCTTGCAGCATGTGGAAACAGTAATGAAAATAACGAAAATAGTGAAACAGAAGGATCAGAAGATAACAACACCAATAGTGAAATCGAACTCGGACAGACAGAACTTCAGCTCGGAAGCGATGATTATGTGTCCAACCTAGTGAATACATATTTGGCTAAACTCTTACTTGAAGAAATCGGTTATACGGTCGAAGTTAACCAAACGGATGTTGGTGTACAATATACCGGCTTAGCTGACGGAGCTACAGATGTAATTGTTGGCGCATGGCTACCAAATACACATGGCAGTTATTGGGAAGAGTATCAAGATGACCTCGTAGAAATCGGCACCGTTACAGAAGAAGTAGAACTCGGCTTAGTTGTCCCCTCTTACATGGAGGATATTAATTCTATTGAGGATCTGAGAGACAACACAAATGATATTGGTGAACAGCTTGAATGGGAAATCACCGGCATCAGCCCGGGAGCCGGTCAAATGCAATTAATGGAAGATTCAGTGATTCCGGGGTATGAACTGAATGATTGGACACTTGTAGAAAGCTCAGGTGCTGCCATGTCCACTTCCTTAGGAGATGCCATTAATAATGAAGAGCCCATCGTTGTCACGTTGTGGACACCTCATTGGACCTTCAATGAGTATGATTTAAAAATCTTAGAAGATCCACAAAATGCATTTGGTGACCCAGACGATATATTATCAGTATCACGAACAGGATTTGAAGAAGATGCACCGGCGGCACATCAGCTTATCAGTCAATTTAGCATCACGAAAGAAGATACACAGGAAATGATGTTTGACGTTCAAGAAGGAATGGATCCGGAAGCTGCTGCACAAGCATTTATGGATGAAAATCCGGATTTAGTAGAGGAATGGTTAGACGGTCTTAATTAATAGATGAACGGAAGTCATAGCTCCATCAAAGCCATTGCTATGTTACGTGCCAAAAAAGCCTGATAGAACAATAAAATGCACCCTATAGAGCAGACACTTTAAAAAAGCTACCTATAGGGTACTTTTTATATTTGCTAATCAAGACTTAATTTATATTTAAACAACTGATCTTCTTTCTATATCAAATATACCAATAGTTACACCGTGTCCAGGTTATAAAGGTAGAACATTCTCCGGAGCAAGTTCAAAAGATATATGTTTAGAACTGACCCATTCAAGCATCACTATTTACATGCGCGTTTGTAAATGTACGAATCAACAAGCACTTTTATACTTCTAGTTACCTTTATACAATATACTTAGAAATTCATCAAAGTTCTCAGAACAGTAATAAGTTACTGGATCTAAATCACCTGATTCCTCATGGTCCCATACACAAACAGTAGGGTGGTTATCAGATTCTCTATAATCTAAACATAAATAATCCCCGGCAAACAATATAGCTATAGGTAATAAATCAACCCCAACTAAATCTTCATTATCGGTAAGCCGCACTTCAATACGAGTCAATGTTACATCAATATCATAAACACCGTAGTCATTTTCTTCAGTGTTTTCCAAAACACATAAAAACCTGTCTATTGCATACGAATGATCTGCTGTATTAAATTCATTTTTTTCTGGTACCGCCGTTATATTTTGATAACAGATCTCTAAATACTATTGGAAGACTAATTCCCCACGTTTTTTCTTCTTTCTCAATAAAGTTTCCTTCTGGTAATGGATATACTATGGAATTAAACTTCATAAAAACTCCCATTTCGCTTTTTAAATTGTTAAGTTATATAATTGTTTCAAGCGCATCGGTTATCATAGTATCAAAGTCTTTGTATGATTCTATTAATGTTTCTGACGGCTTATCAAGTTCTACATACATCTTGTCATCCAAATCATAGCAATACCAAGCAACATCTGAATCCCCAAAAAATACATATTTTCTTTGTCATTCATTCTCATGCCAAAGTTCATTTGTCTCAATAAAACCATATATTTCTTCTTCTATTTCTTTATCTAAAAAAGCTTTATCAACTCCATAAATCACTAATCCATTAAAGTCTAACCCATTTACATTTTTTAAAAAATTTATATATTGCTTAGGAATTATAATAGTATTTATATTTTTCTTGAAATTTTTTATTCTTTGAATTTCCTGATCAGATACTGGATTTCTTAGTTTACTTCCATATTTATTTTCAAATTTTTCAACCTCGGTTAATAAGTCTTTTAAACGAGTCATATACTTTCCCCTTCTTTAAAATGGCACAGGAAACCATTCCGCCAAGTTCATTGATATAGGTTTGCATGATATCCAGATCATTTTGGGATTTATCCAGCGCTTTGATGCTTTCGGAATCAAACCTATGTAATTTCTCCAGAGTGATGTTCACCTTTTTCCTGCCCGCCTGAGTCTGATGGAAAAATTCCGTTCACCTAATGTCGATGAATCACCTAAATAAATTAAACCTTGACAAGCAATTGCCAATCAAGGAAGTAATACAGTTTTATATTTTAGGTATTTCAACTATTTCACCTGGTGATTTTTCTATAAGCATATCAGGAATGTCGAAATCTTTTTTCTTAAGTTTGAATTTTTCGATTTTAGATAAACCAGGGTCAAAAGATATATTTTGAGAACTGAATTCTCTATTCACTAGTTTATTATAAACTTTATTTAAATAATTTTTCCACTCTTCTAAGGAAGAATTTAAAACTTCTTCAGGTTTTTCTAACTTTCGGTAGCCATCCGAATAATAAAACATTAGCAAACCTGTACCAAAATCACAAAACTTATTTTCCAAAATAGCTTCTGGTATATTAAACCCGTTATTCCAATTATAATTAGCAGCAAAAAAAATGAAGAATTAAAGGATTATCTAATTTTCTTATCTGTTTTACTACATAGTCTTCGTCTGTACTATAAAGTAATTCCTCAAGTAAAATTATTTCTTCTCCATTTTCCATAAAATTAACCTCCTTACTATTCATTACTAAATAAAATATTATTCTCACACCGTCATTACAAACAAAAAAAACGGTTTATGATTGTTTTTGATTGTTTTTGGTGTTATTATAATGGTAAAGGAGGGGTAACGGGATGTTAACAGAAGAACGGCATGCATTTATCTTAAGGATGTTGAAACAGGACGGGATTGTGAAGTCACAGGATTTAATGAAGCGGATTGGCTGTTCAGAATCAACGATTAGAAGAGATCTGGGACAGCTTGAAAATGAAGGAAAATTAAAACGCATCCATGGTGGTGCAAATCGGACATATCAATTGGATGAGGAATTAACTGCTTCTGAAAAATCATTCAAAAACATTCAAGAAAAAGAATCGATTGGAAAATTGGCTGCGTCTCTTATTGAAGTAAATGATGTCATATTCATGGATGCTGGTACGACAACCCTTGCATTAACCCCCTATTTGAAAGATAAAAATATCACTGTTGTGACAAATGGCATCCAGCATGCTTCAGCCCTTGCCGAGCAACAAGTTCAAGTTTATCTGATTGGCGGAATGATCAAACATTCGACAAAAGCCATTATAGGTTCTGACAGTTTGAATACATTGCATAACTATCGTTTTAACAAAGCATTTTTAGGCATGAATGGGATTGACGCAAGTTTTGGATGTACGACACCCGATCCTGAGGAGGCAGCATTAAAGAAAATGGCGCATCAACAAGCTGCTGCCACCTTTGTTTTAGCAGATCATTCGAAATGGGATAAAGTAAGTTTTGCAAAGGTATTTGATATGGAGGAAATATCCATTGTGACAGACTATATAGAAAGTAATATGCAGCACTACAAAGAAGAAACAACCATTTTGGAGGTGAAGCAATGATTTATACGTTAACGCTCAACCCTTCCATTGACTATGTCATTCACGTCAACCATTTAAATCTTGGGGGGCTGAACAGAATGGATAATGAGATGAAATTCCCGGGTGGCAAAGGGATTAATGTTTCCCGTATCCTGCATGAATTGGAATACGAAAATACAGCATTGGGCTTTCTGGGCGGTTACACCGGTGACTATGTAGCAAAACAATTGCAAAACGATGGGATAAATACAGATTTCATCCCTATTCAAGGTGAAACGAGAACCAATATTAAACTTAAATCAGATAAAGAAACGGAAATTAATGGCCACGGACCAGATATTTCACCCGCAGAGACGGACAAACTCATGCGCCAACTAGGAAAAATAACTCGTCAGGACACGGTTGTTTTATCAGGAAGCAAGCCTGCTTCTTTGCCTGGGAATTATTATCAAAAGCTGGTGGAACAAATTGTAACTGCAAACGCCACGTTTATTATCGACACAACAGGAAATGCCTTGCGATCAGCTTTGGCCTATAAACCGCTACTGGTGAAACCAAATGTGGAAGAGTTAGCGGAGATGTTTGGTGTTGTTTTGAACAATCGGGAAGACATCATATATTACGGGGAAAAATTATTGGATTTAGGAGCGAAACATGCCATCGTTTCCATGGCTGGAGATGGTGCACTGCTTTTTACAGCAAATGGAATTTATTACGGATGGAGTCCAAAAGGGGAAGTCAAAAACTCTGTTGGTTCAGGAGACTCCATGATCGCAGGATTTACCGGTAAATATATGAAGACAAATGATGCGAGTGAAGCATTCCGAATGAGTCTGGCGACAGGAAGTGCTACTGCTTTTTCTGATGATTTGGCTAAACGTATGGATATTCTCCCCTTGCTGGAAAAAGTAGAGATTAGCCGTATTGATAGATAAAAAAGAAAGGATTTGAGACCATGAGAATCAATGATTTATTGCGTAAAGATACCATGATCATGGATATGCAGGCTGCAGATAAGCCTGGTGCAATTGATGAAATGGTTCAGCGTCTTCAGGAAAATCATGTGATTAATGATTCCAAGGCATTTAAAGAAGCAATTTTAAAAAGGGAAGCGCAGACATCCACCGGCTTGGGTGATGGGATTGCCATGCCACATGCTAAAACAAATGCTGTCAATGAACCAACAGTGCTTTTTGCCAAAAGCAGGGGCGGACTAGATTATGAAGCACTTGATGGGCAACCGACGTATCTGTTTTTCATGATTGCGGTGCCGGATGGTGCGAATGATACACATTTACAAACCTTAGCAGCACTTTCCAAAATGCTAATCGATCAAGATTTTGTTGAACAATTAAAACAAGCTAGCTCCCCGGATGATGTCCATGCTCTTTTTCAGCAAGAAGAAACAGAAAGTCAGCCGGAAGCAGACGATCAGGAGACTGATTATTCTAAGCAGGAGAGCGACAAGCCATTCGTTGTAGCGGTTACAGCCTGCCCAACAGGAATTGCTCATACCTATATGGCCGAAGATGCTCTAAAGAAAAAAGCCACTGAGATGGATGTAAATATCCGGGTGGAGACGAACGGATCAGATGGTGCCAAAAATGCACTGACGAATGAAGAAATTGAAAAAGCGGCCGGTGTCATTATTGCTGCAGATAAAAATGTGGAAATGGCTCGTTTTGATCGAAAACCTGTACTGGAAAGACCAGTTAGTGATGGAATTAATAAAGCAGAAGAATTAATTACAAAGGCAATCAATCAAGATGCTCCTACGCTTCAAGCGGAAAATGTCAGTGATGCGGATAGTGAAGCAGAAAAATCATCTTCCATCTGGCGGAAAATTTATAAAGATTTGATGAACGGTATCTCTCATATGCTTCCATTTGTCGTCGGCGGCGGAATCCTGATGGCAATCTCCTTTTTAGTTGAAGGCTTCCTGGGAAGCGATCATGAACTTTTTGAGTTCTTTAATGTTGTTGGCAGCAATGCATTCTACTTCCTGATCCCGATACTTGCCGGTTATATTGCCATGAGTATCGCAGACAGACCCGGGTTGATGCCTGGTCTTGTCGGTGGCTTGATGGCAGTTAACAGTGATGCTGGCTTCCTCGGCGGACTTGTTGCAGGTTTCCTTGCTGGTTATCTCGTTCTTTTAGTGAAAAGAGCCTTTCGTGGATTGCCGAAGTCACTGGATGGTTTAAAATCAATCTTACTTTATCCAGTCGCAGGACTTTTTCTTATCGGGATTTTTATGTACTTTCTCATCGGACCTGTGTTTGCGACGATCAATACAGCAATGGTTACCTTCTTGGAAAACCTCGGTACAGGGAACGCGGTGATTCTTGGTGCATTGCTTGGCGGTATGATGGCGATTGATATGGGTGGCCCTTTTAACAAGGCTGCTTACGCCTTTTCCATCGGGATATTTACTGAAACTGGAGATGGAAGCCTTATGGCAGCTGCGATGGTAGGCGGGATGGTCCCGCCGCTCGCGATTGCATTAGCAACCACATTCTTTAAAAATAAGTTTACGGAAAATGAACGGAAATCAGGCGTCACGAACTATGTCATGGGTCTCTCTTTTATCACAGAAGGAGCCATTCCATTTGCCGCGGCAGATCCGATTCGCGTTATCGGCTCGTCCGTACTGGGCGCAGTAACTGCTGGTGGTTTAACACAGCTTTGGAGCAGCACTATACCGGCTCCCCATGGAGGCATTTTTGTGATTCCATTAGCAGATAACGCGATTCTTTTCCTAGTTGCCCTACTCATCGGAGCGGTCATCTCCTCCCTGGTCCTTGGCCTTTGGAGAAAACCGGTAGAATAATGGGGTAGTAATATATGCCAGAAGCAGGAGAAGAACTTCTCCTGCTTCTGCTATGTTAATCCTCTGCAGTAATTCCTCCATCAATAGGAATTACAGTTCCAGCGATATAACTGGATGCATCACTCAACAAATACTACTTTATCTATTTCTCCTAAACGTCCCATCGGAACAGAGAATCAAATGCCGGATCGATGTTTTTTGACATCCTTCAACGTCCGTATTGAATCGGATAAAAATACAGGAGTATCTATAAACGCCCGTTTACTATCACGATAATCTTCAATATGGTGCCGCCCCTATCAAAAAAGCAACTTTCAAAATATCCACCCCTGCTTTTTTACATAAAAAAGCGTATTGGACACTCGCACCCGATTGTTTTACAATACGCCCCTATTCCGATATAAAAACAGCGTAAGTGCATTTAATAAAATGGTAACAACGACAAGCACTGTTGAAGCAACAGCTACAGCACGCATTTCAGACAGAGCAGACCAGTCTTTAATGTTTACCAAGTAAAGGTTATAAAAAATTTGTAAACATATTGCGATAGCGCAAGCGCTGAAACTGATAATGGTAAGAGCAATCCATTTCTTATTCATCTGTTTTTTACCTACCACAAGATTAATAATAGGAATTATCCAAGCTACTAATCCAAGTACCAAACTGCCGATGTTAAGCCAACCAGCATCGAACATATTTCATACCACCTTCTTTTTATTCAAATTCCCGCAGATTAACACCCTAGTAAGACTAGCGCCTCCAACTGTACTAGTCTTTTCTTATTTTAAAAATGCTAATGTACGAAGACCGATATCATGTTATACTATGAACTGGAGGTGCCTTCGATGAAGAAAATAATCACCTATGGAACATTTGACTTAATTCATAGTGGTCATATTCATATTCTTCGCCGCGCCAAAGAGATGGGCGATTATTTAATTGTGGGCCTCTCAACTGATGAATTTAACATGAAAAAAAGCAAAGAGGCATATTATAATTATGATGATCGTAAATTGATTATGGAAGCTATTCGCTATGTTGACATGGTAATCCCGGAGAAAACATGGGATCAAAAAATCACAGATGTGAAAAAGCATGATATTGATACTTTTGTTATGGGTGACGATTGGAGAGGCGAATTTGACTTCTTACATGAATATTGTGACGTTGTTTATTTGCCAAGAACGAGGGGGATTTCCAGTACTCGCATTAAAAATAACATGATTCACCTGCGAGATGACCTCTATTAACCTCGTTACGCACAACTTTTTTAAAACTCCAAACACCCTATATACAGTGAGCTCCGATTTAATTCTATAATTCTTACAAAATTGTAATCTAATTTTAATTTACTAATCAAGCAATTCATAGTAAAATAGTAGATGGTTTTGCATGCGAAGTTTGACATTACTTGCTGAAAAATGTCAGAAGCCTTAAAAGGAGAATTTATATGGTTAAAAATAATCCTGATCCAACAAGAAGCGGAAGAAAACGAAAACGAAAATTACGTAAAAGAGCATATCTTATTCTCATACCTCTTATTGCTTTTGTAGCAGTATTAAGTTATGGAGCGTATTTATATATTAAAGCTGATACTGTTTTATCAGATTCCCATGTAGATGACGGAAGAGAAAAGTCAGATCTACGAGAGGTAGCAGTTGACCCTACTGAAGATAATGTTTCTATCCTGATTATGGGAGTGGATTCAAATAATCACCGGGATAATGCAGAGAGCGCGCGAACGGATGCGCTCATGCTGGCAACACTTAATAAGGATGACAACAGCGTCGAATTAGTTAGCATCCCCCGTGATTCCTATGTGTATGTCCCGGAAGTCGGTTATGAAACAAAAATTAACCACGCACATGCACATGGCGGAACGGAAGCAACGGTAGAAACGGTTGAGAATTTGCTAGAAATTCCCGTTGATTATTATGCAAAAGTTAATTTCCATGCATTTGTTGACGTTGTTGATGCCTTAGGCGGAATAACTGCTGAAGTACCATACGAGTTCACAGAGTCCAATTCCATGGATGAGCGTGGCGCCATTCACCTATATCCTGGCGAACAGGAGTTGAATGGAGAGGAAGCTCTCGCCTTAGCACGTACCAGGAAGCTCGATAATGATATCGAACGCGGTAAAAGACAGCAAGATCTTATAAAGGGCGTTGTAGATAAAGCATTATCTGCAAATTCTATATTAAAATTCGATGATGTCATCGAAGCTGTTGGGGATAATATGGTTACAAACATGACATTTGGTGAAATGAGAAGCTTCATCTCTTATGCGACCAACAGCGAAGACTTAGCTATTAACACTTCCACACTGGAAGGCTATGATTATCAGCCGGCAGGTACGTATTACTGGCAACTGGATCCTGTTGCACTAGATGAGACACAAACCAAATTACAAGAGCACCTAGACATCGCAGACAGTACAACAGTTGAAAATGAGAACGAAACCGAAAAAGCATCAGGCGCCTATTAAGAAAAAAGAAGCTGCTAATCCCAAATTGGGACTAGCAGCTTCTTTTTATTTCCTATTTCATTTTATCTAAGTTCCTAATCCCTACTAATCTACGAAAACCGTCCAAGAGTGGTTGACGATTATAAATCGTCACACCAGCAATTTCTGCGATTAACTGAATGCCTATGATAATGACACCAAATAGGAAGAGCGATGTCAAAAGCGTTGCACTGTTAAAGATAATCGCCATAAGTCCGAAGAATACACTAAATGCATAAATGATCAAGACCGAGGCGCGATGCGAATAGCCCATATGCATCAACTTATAATGAATATGCTGCTTGTCCGCTGTAGCAATTCCCTGATGATTGATCGCGCGGCGAATAATGGCAAGTATCGTATCAAAAACAGGAACAGCAATAACGATAATCGGGACAATAAAACTAAAGAACGCCACATTTTTAAACAGCCCAAGCATCGCCACAATCGCTATCGAATAGCCGAGAAACAATGCCCCTGTATCCCCCATAAAAATCTTCGCTGGATGGAAATTATGAAAAAGAAACCCAATACAGCTGCCTATTAAAATAACACTCAAATAAACGACGACAAGTCGATAATCTATAAACGCCATTACGAGAATACTAGATAGTCCAATTGCCGATACACCAGCAGCCAGCCCGTCCAAACCATCAATCAAATTAATCGCATTCGAAGCTGCCACAATCCAAAGTATGGTGAGGATAATCCCGAAATCATCCATATACACCGTACCCGCAAAAGGTAACGTCAGCTTTTCAATAACAAGCCCGGAAGACACAACCACAAGCGCTGCAGCAATCTGCCCGGCTAACTTATACAATGCCCTTATTTCAAACATATCATCCAGCATTCCTGTGATGACCATGATGCATGCCCCAATAATTATCGCGTTCATCTGTTCATGCATCGGCTGCAAATACATAAATCCGGTTGCGGCACCTATAAAAATTGCCAGCCCGCCCATACTAGGACGCGCCCCATTATGGGCCTTTCTATTATTATCCGGTTTATCAACCACGTTTAATTTTTTTGCTAGTTTACTAATCAGCGGTGTTACAAGTAGCGATGTTGCACAAGATATGACAAAAGCAATAACCAACTCACTTATATTCCACATAGGCACACCTACTTCATGATTATCTCGTTTCTTTGTTCTTGTTTATTTTATCATATATTTAGGAAATGTATAGGCTTTGGAAGTAGTTTTACTTTTTTTGTGTCGTGTGAACATGGGAGGATAGGGAGTTGGGAAATTAATAAAAAAATTGGCTTAACGAAGTTCGATAAGCCAATTCCATACAGATTGTATTATTTTGATAACGCGATCTTTATATGGGCTAAATGATGCTCTTCGTGCCAAGCTAATTTCGCAACTTTTGTTGCAACTGTTATCTCCCCGTTATCCCTGTGGGTAAAAGCTCGGGTCAATTGCTCTTCAGATAAACTATGTCCTAAAGATACGATGCGCTCATTTATACCCTCTAGCATTTTAATGGAACTTTCTATAGGAAGCTTTGTATCCGGCAGAACAGCCCATTTATCTTGATCAAAAGCTGGTACTGTTGGATTCTCATCTGTTAAAGCCAGCTTCAAACGTTGATACATGTTCAACTGAGAATCTGCAATGTGATGAACAAGCTCGCGAACTGTCCAGCTGCCATCACGATATTTTCTGCTTAATTCCTCATCACTTAATGAGTCAACCGTTTCTCTTAATCGAGTTGTGTAAGTTTCGATCTCCTTTAGCCATTCTTGAATATTTTCTAATGTTACTTTTTCAGGAACTTGTAATGTTCCAATTGGAAATCTTAGATCCATTTTCAACCCTCTTTTCCCATTTACTTAATTAATAGTATATATATTACTTTAAAATCCTCTCTTCATTCTACCATACAAGCCACCTGTGGAGTAACAAAGGTGTTGCTAATTAGCTTGTTGCTCATACTGTAATCAACATTTTTCCCGGATTATATTTCATTGAGACTCCGAATTATCTGTTTTATCCTCATCGTCTTCTTCCACTGCAACAGAGGCTTCGGTTAATCCCTCTTGAAGCTGTTGCCCTTCTTCTTTATTTAACGAATCAGCAATGTCGCTCACTTTTCCTTTTAAATTATTCTTTCCAGAAAGGTTATTCACTATTTCATTTAGATCTAAACCAGTCATTTGCGACAAACTTTCCTGAAGGTTCGTCATCATACCCGTAACACTTCCCGGTAAATTTGAAACTCCGTCACCGTTTCCTCCATCAAGAATACGAATAGAATCCACATTACTCAATGGTTCGGACACAGCCTTCGCAAATTCCGGTAGCATTTCAATCAGCATCTCCGTCATCATTACTTCTTTATGTTCGTTTAGCGCCTTCGCTCGTTTCTCAATGGCCTCTACTTCTGCTTCACTTTTCATTTTAATAACTTCTGCTTCCGCCCGGCCTGCTTTTTCTTGTGCTTCAGCTTCTGCTTGTGCAGCTTTTACTCTTTCGTTATACTCTGCTTGAGCTTTTGCTTGGCGAACTTTAACTTCTTCCTCTTCCAGCTTAACTTGGCGTTCCCGCTCTAATAACTGCAGGCGCAATTCTTCTTCTTTTTCCTGACTCACAATTTTTAACCGTTCTTTTTCGACCTCAATTTCCCTTTCTGCTCGTTCTAAGTCATATGCAGCTTCCGTTCTTGCTTTTTCTTTTTCTGTTTCTGCCTTTATTTGCGCATCGTTAATTTCTTTTTCTTTACGTGATTCAGCTATAGCAATCTCTCGATCATATTCTTCTTTCTTTACTTCCTCATTCATTTGGGCACTATGTACTTTTGTTTCTCTTAGGTTCGTTGATTCAGCAATTTCAGCTTCTTTTTTCACTTGTGCAATTTTAGGTCTACCCAGGTTTTCCAGGTAATTTTCATCATCTTCCAAATTAGTTAGTCCTAAGGAAGTAATACGGAACCCCATATCATCCAGTTGTTTCTGCGCAATTTTTCTAACTTGTTCATTGAAACTTTCTCTATCACTATTAATTTGTTCTACTGTCATTTTTGATAGAATTGCTCTTAAATTTGAACCAAGAACTTCAGAAATATCTGATTCAATGTCGTCCTGATCTCTTCCTAAAAATTGCTCGGCATATTTCACGATTCCTTCAAGTGTATCTGCCACCTTAATTGTTGCTACAGCTTCCCCAAAAATCCCTACACCTTGTTTTGTATAAACTTTTGGTGTTTTAATCTTCAATTGGAAAGCATTTAGGGAAACAGGTGTATGTGTTTGAAACATTCTCAAACGATGACCGCCGCCACGAATAACCTTCATATACCTTCCTTGATCATCTTGGAAAATATTTGATTCCTTTTCCGGATCTCCCAATTTCGTACCAGTTATAATCAGAGCCATATTAGACGGAACGGTCTTGTATTTTAACTTCATATAAATGAACCAACTAATACCTCCTAATATTACTAATAAAACTACTCCGATTAATATTGGTACAGTAGTTAAAAAATCCAAATAAACATCTCCTTCTCGTATAATTATTGACTCCATTAACCTATTAATGTAACATCCCTATGATGCAGAAAAAATTTTAAAAAATCAAGCCTAATTCCATGTTTTTAAACGTAGCATAGAGGTTTTTTACTGTCTTAAATAGTTTAAATGGTGTGTCCCTTCAATTCGGCTGACACAGCAGAGGAAGATGTTGAATTCGATTTAGCGCATTTAAATAATAAGAATATTTTGATAAAAAATCGACTGGTGACATCGTACTTATATAGGTTGTAAATATTTCATGTAAATTTCACTAGTATTAGAAAGGCATATGGTGTATAATAAGAGTTTACAAGAAATCATTCATACAATTATTTAAGAATTATATAGATTGTAGTCAAGCAAGAATAGAAATAATGAACATTGCTTAGACGAATTAACTTTTTTAGAAAGACTTATCAGGAGGAAAGGAAAATGAAATTTAAACAACCTAAAATACCATTGTTTATAATAGCCACCTTATTAATGGGGCTTAAAACTTATATTGTTTACCGGTTTATGTTTAATTTAGGAATAGAAAACCAGCTGCAGGAGATTATTTTATTTATTAATCCATTTGTATCTGTTTTTCTGATCTTTGCATTAAGTGTCTGGTTTAACAAACAATCACGGCAAATGAAATTTATCAGATATACTGCACTGATAGGAACGCTGATTATTTATGCAAATCTGGTATTCTATCGGTCATTCAATGATTTTATTACGCTGCCACAATTGTTCCAGGCAAGTAATATGAGCGATTTAGGCTCCAGTATTTTAACGTTAATTCAGCCTTATGACTTGCTGCTTATCGCTGATGTTGTAATCATCTGGTTGTTAAGCAAAAGGAAACAGGATAAGGTGTCAGTCAGCTTCCAAAAAAGCGGAAAAGCCTTTGCGCTTGCTATATCCTTATTATTACTTGCAGGTAATTTTTTCCTTGCTGAAACGGAAAGACCGCAGCTATTGACACGCGGTTTTGACCGTGAAGTTCTCGTGAAGAATATGGGAATATTTAATTACCATATCTATGATGTGGTTCAGCAGGCAAAAACAGAATCCCAGCGTGTATTTGCGGATGGTAATGGATTAAATGAAATCAAGGATTATGTAAATGAACATGTGAAAACCGATGAAGTTTCTGACCTTGAAGGAGTGGCAGAGGATAAGAATATTATCCTGATTAATGCGGAATCCGTCCAAAGTTTTCTTATCAATAACGAAATGGATGGGCAAGAGGTTACACCATTTATGAATAGTCTAACCGAGGATGAGGATACGTACTATTTCGAAAACTTCTATCATCAGACAGCACAAGGGAAATCTTCCGATGCTGAGTTTCTAGTGGATAATTCACTATATCCGCTGCCAAGTGGCGCTGTATTCTTTACACACGCGGGTAATGAATACAATGCACTACCGGAAACGTTAAATGAAAATGGCTATACTTCTGCAACGATGCATGCAAATAATAAGAGTTATTGGAATCGAAATTCGATGTATGGAAGTCTGGGCTATGACAAGTTCTTTGGTGAAGAATCCTATAACGTAACACAAGAAAATGCCGTTGGCTGGGGATTAAAAGACAAGCCATTCTTTGAGCAGTCCATGGATCACCTGCAATCACTGGAGCAACCATTTTATTCGAAAATGATTACTTTAACCAACCATCATCCGTTTGAAATTGGAGAAGAGGATGCCTCCATTGGTAAATATGATTCCAATTCGGCCACACTGAATAACTACTTTCAGACATCCCGATATACGGATGAAGCAATTGAAGAATTCTTTGGGCACTTGAAAGAATCAGGGTTATATGAAGATTCCATTATTGTAATCATGGGTGATCATGATGGAATTAGTCAAAATCACAATCAAGCAATGGCCCAATATCTGGATAAAGAGGAAATTACGCCATATGATACTGCCCAATTGCAGCGTGTACCATTATTTATTCATATTCCTGGTCACGGGGAAGGTGAAGTGAAGTCTGAAGTTTCGGGGCAAATTGATCTGAAACCAACATTGCTTAGCATGGCGGGTATTGAAAACGAAAATGATATTCACTTTGGTAATGATCTCTTCGTGGATGATCGAAAAGGTTATATTGCCTTTAGAAATGGTGATTTTGTCAGCGAAGAATATGTGTACGCTGGCGGAACATGCTATAATCGCCAAACAGGCGAACCTATAGAACAAAATAATACGGACGACGGTACAGAATCTGAATCTCAATCCACTAACGAGTCTGAATCTGAGGCAACAAAAGGCTGTGCACCGATCAATGACAAAGTCAGTAAAGAATTAGGTTACTCGGATGATATAATCTACGGTGACTTATTCCGATTTGTTGAAGATCCTCAAGGTGAAAATAAATAAACCCAAAAAGGAGCTGCTTCCATACTATGCGAAGCAGCTCCTTTTTTTACTTTTTCAGAGGGTATACCTTTGCAAGAGAAATGCTGTGGAACAGATTAAACCGCTCTCAAGAGGAATAAAAAGAGCCACTGACTTCCTTGCTGCTCCAGAAAAAAAGGAGTTTGATGAAAGGATTACATAACAAAGAGTTAATTGATGCATATTACAGGCAAGAGTTGTTTAATCGAAGAATTTGTTTTATTACTTAAAGAGGATGTTCAAAAAGTCCGGTAAAAATAACACTTCGGCAGAGGACCTTCTACTAAAACCGTCCACATCCTGTGGGCAACGCAGAAATCACCACAACACGCGAGAAGCTCGTTGGCTTGTTTCTCCGCTCCTTGGAAAAGGAAATCACTTTTCCTGCGTGCAAGAACGTTTGCTCGAAACTACACCGCCTCGAACTTTCGACGCACAGGACGTGGCGAACTTAACCGACGCGGTCCTTTTTATCCTCCTTTTTGAACACGCACTTAAAGGCTTAAAGCAGAACTATAAGGTATTCATTAGCATGAAGGAGCTGCTTATGGAAAAAATAATTTTATGGAGTTCATTTATCGTTGGGGTGGCAATGCTTTTTTTTAGTTTACGAAAGCTGCCACTTATAGATTGGCTGATTATTTTTTTGTTCACTAGTTATCTCTCAGTAATTGCCGGTACAGTTGTTGTAGAAGAAAAAATGCTCGCTTACCCTGTTAAAATTTTTGAAAAGCATTTCGAATCGAGCTTGCAATTTGAAATGCTTACATTACCAGTCATTTGCCTCTATTTTTATCAAACAACTTATCACTCAACATGCACCGGAATCTTCCTACAAGGTGTATTATATACCTCTGCTTTAACCTTGGCTGAAATTTTATTGGAAAAGTATACTGACGTAATTGAATACCATACATGGACATGGATGTATACGTTTATAAGCGTCTTTACCCTAGTCATTTTCGTTCGTGTCTTCATAGAATTCGTACATAAAAAAACTTAGCAATGCAGCAACGCATAAACGTAAGTTCCTTCTTTTATTAAACAATATGGTCCTACAATGGTGATTTGGATGCTGCCCTTTATTATGCAAGTGCGCCCGTTCGTATTGCGGAAGATTTTCGTTATCATGTTTAGGAAGTAATCCGTGCTTCACGTTTGAAGTTTGCAGTGAGCCATTTATCCTCGCTCATCAATACTTTATGGACGTGTTTACGGCTTGTGGGTGGCTGCTCTATCCATTTCTGCAAGGTACGAATAATTGGGGCCTTATCTGGAAAATACCGAATAAAAACATCAGACTGTTCATCAAGTCTAGTTGACCAAATTTGAGATCGGGCCATCACCATTGAATAATATGTTCGAATGAGCTTACGCGCAATGTTTTGTGAAAGTATTTTAAACTCCTCTATTGGCGCTGTTTCTAACCGGTGAATTGTTCGATCAAAAACTTCGCTAAAGTCACCATTAAAACTAACTGCTATCTCAGAAGTAAGCTTGTAAGGGCCGAACTGTTCTCGAAGATCCTCTCCATATACACAAACGCATAGTTCCTTCAGAAAAGCCTGTTCGTAGTAATTCATTGCATCCATTACATAATCGTAATTTGCTACAGCTATCCCAACATCGCGAACTATATAACGATATTTTTGAGATAATACATTCGAGATTTCTTTTAACTCCACCCTCTCTTCATTACTCAGCGTACTATTGAAAACAACTAAAAGGTCCAGATCTGACTTAATAGCGATCGCATCACCTCTTGCAACACTTCCATATACGTCAACGTACCCCCACTGAAAACCTTGTGGTTCCCCTTTCAGTGGGGGCTTGGGTTAGCCACTCAGGTCTCCTCGCTACATGCTCTAGACGATTTGACGCTCTGAATAGCAAGCACCGTTAAGCACTCCCCAAACACTGTTTTTGGTTGATACTGACGACAAACGATCGCTTTCCCACTTGCACCACCCCTTTCAAAAAAGAGCCGTTCTTCCTTTAGGAAAAAGCCACCACTCAGATTGCTCTGGCGTGTACTACAAGCCCCGACAAGTCGGGTACACATGGATGGTTGACGCACCCACTAAGCTATGCGCTAAGCAACAGCTTTACGTTTTTGTACTTCCAATTTGATTGGCGTTTTAACTTTAAGATCTTCGTCCAATTCAACCATTTTTGATTTATGCAAAATATTCAATGCCCCGTTAACGTCAGCGTGAATACATTGTCCTGTTTTACTTCGATACAGACCACGATTGATACGTTTACCACTGAAGGTGTAGTTCGATTTATCATTTTTCGACCAAACAGGAATCGTATCTTTGTCTAGGAAACTAGCCTTTGATGTATAGCTTTCTTCTTGCTTCACGAAACGAACACCCTCTTTCAAGCATTTATTTTCGATGGCAGAAATCAGCTTATAGAATGGAATTTGAACAAACTTCTGATTGCTCTTTTTCCCTATACGGGATGCTTGCTTCCAACCAGCGTTGTAGCCGACAACAATCGTATCAATGTTTAATGCTTTTACTTTTTTGAACAGGAGTCCTACAGCTTGTGAAATATAACCGTTGATTTGACTGTCACGTTTGTGCCAAAGTTTCGCCATACGGTTCGTTACGACACGTTTTGAAATACCGTTTTCGATATTTTTCTGTTGCAGATTGCTTATCGTTTTGTTGAAGTATTGGTTGATGGACTTTAATTTTTTGCCGTCAATCAGGAACGTATCGCCATTGTTTGTTGCACAACTCATCATTAGGTTTACACCTAAATCGCAACTCAAAGCGTTCGTCGTTGTCGTTGGTTGTTTCTTCATCTGAGAGATCTGCATTTCATAAATGTAATGCACCTCAAAGAACCGACCTTTTTGCTTTGGTACGATTTCAATGTATGATATTTTCTTGTTAAACAAGTTTTTAGGCATACGAATTTTAATAGAACCGAAACGTTTTCGAAATGCCACGTTCATCGGAATAGCCCAGTATCCGTCTTTATCCACTTTTGGAATTTGGTAGATTTCAATGATGCGTTTATCTGTAGCGTATGAATATTTCGGAAATTTAGGGTGACCAGTGAACTCCTCTGGGTCTTTTTTCCATTTTTTCAGAGCTTCAAAAAAGCTCTTCACTTCTACATACAATGTTCTGCGAATGGCTTGAACGGAGTTTGATTGAACGGCCCAATAGTTAACATCAGCTCGCATTGCAGCGTCAACTTCCTTTGCGGCCGGGATCTTACCGTTGTTTAAATAGTTTTGTTTAATCGTGTATAATCCAACATTACGCAATGCCTTTGAGCTATGCGACATACGTTGAAGCAGACGGAACTCTTTAGCCGTAAGACTACTACGTCCAATATTTTGTTTCTGTGTAAAACGTTGAATGTTTTCGGTTTTCTTTTGTTTACGCAATACTTTAACGGCTTTCTTTCTAGTCATTGTGTTCACCACCTTTCTCAGCGAGTCAAATAGGGATTATTTTGATAGACGTGGCACCTATTGTCTAATTTCTTTATCATAATAATACACTTCTTATCTATGACTATTATATCATTGGACAAAGGGGTATGCGAATTTTTGTTCGCCAAAAAAGTAAGAAAATACAAGAAACGTGTTCAGCCTATCGACTGACGACAATTCATCTCCACCTGAATTGTTGGGCTGGCGCCCGAAACACAATTCAGATGGAGTCTTCTTGCCGAAAGGGATAAACACTGTGTAATTCATTTGGAAATAACTTAGAGAGCCGTTCAACAGCATTTCCTATGCACCGATCGTAATCAACAGTAATTTTATCTACAGAAACATCACTTAGAATATACCCATTCTCGTCAAGACCATGCCCAGATTGTAAATAGCCCATTTCAATATCCAGCCTCCCTTTTTCACCCTTTCATATAAACTGATCCAGTAAGATGACAATCTTTGTATCCAACGAAATTAACTGTTGTTCCATAATATAGCTCAACATTCTAATTCCATTCTTGCGTCCGATTGAGGCTTATAATAACACTTTTTTTAGGATTGAAAAATTCTTCCTAAGAAATGAAGCGTTCTTTTCAATTCCACGACGTTTACACCAGCCAATACTATTAAAAGCATCTGTAAATTGATAAAAAGGCAACACTACTCCTAAATCAATTAATGGTCTTATGGTGTTATAGCCTTCTTGATAGGATTGATACAAGGTAAAATCGAAGCTTAAAAAATCACGATACAGTTTGGTGAAATCGATTTCTGTTGAGCCAAATCGTACACTTTCAAAATCTATCATGCCTGAGACTTTATCTCCATCAACAATAATATTTGCTGGACGAAAATCCATATGTATAAAGCACGGGCCGTCTGAAGGAGGAAGCTGTAGTTTCATATTTTCAAACCTTTCAAGAGACTGTTTGTATAAACTACCATCCAAAATTTCCTTTACATCTTCAGCAAAACTATAAAATTGACGTTCTACAAAATTAAACCAGTCCGGAAATTCATTTTGTATGCCGGTTAA
Organism: Virgibacillus sp. NKC19-16; assembly: GCF_021560035.1. Lineage (NCBI taxonomy): Bacteria > Bacillati > Bacillota > Bacilli > Caryophanales > Bacillaceae > Virgibacillus > Virgibacillus salidurans. The sequence continues at coordinate 3,223,031 of NZ_CP074373.1, forward strand.
CTGTAACGTAGTAGGCGGCTGAATTTGGTGCATAGAAGCATGGAGGACCCCAACCTGAAATGCTACTGTTGGTAAAGCTTTATTTGTTAGCGGTTGCCCTTTTAATTCAGATAATAAAAACGCGCCGGGACACTCTTCATCACCAGACCAATAATCCAACATTTTAGGAATGGAAACTCTATCTTTTATGATTTCATAGGCTTCCAACTCTCGCTGACATTTCAACTTTATATAAGGTATTTTTAAATAAATATTATCCCCGTTAAGCAAATGGCATTTATAAACTGTTGAACTATGGGAATCTTCAACACTCGTTAATTGATAACACATTCAATTCGAATTGTTGAATGACTCGATTTAACATCCAACCCCCCCTTTTTCTTTAAAGTATTATGCTACAATCTGGCCCTATTGCGACACATATATATTCAATTATTGCACCTTTAATTGAAGAGCGGTATTATTTTAAACGAGTTTCATCCATTATCGATTGGATATATGTTGTTTTGTAACTCTAATCTTTAATAATCAACATGTTTGATTCATCAAATTCCCAGTTTGAGCCGTAAGCAACCTCCCAATAATAACCATCAGGGTCAATGAAATATCCTCCATATCCTCCCCATGATAATTTTTTCGGCTCCTTAACAACCTCGGCACCTACTTTCTTAACTGATTGAAGAATATCATCAACCTCAGTTTCAGATTTCGCATTATAAGCAAGAGTGATGCCCGGGAAACCTCCTTTTGATAATTCGGGAGGATCTTCTTCATTAATATCCTTTGCCAATTCTTCAAGTGGAAATAACTCTAACTTTGATCCTTCATTTTTAAAGAACACAATAGCAGGTTTTTCCTCGTCTCCTGTGACCGATGCTTCAAAACCGATGTCACGGTAAAATTTAAGTGAATTTCCAATATCTTTTACACCTAAAGTAATGAGATTAATTCGATTCATACGATATCAACTCCTTTAAGTATGTTCCTTAGTAAGAATTCGACACATGAATAGACTTTCTTTTTTTTAATGGTTACTTTCTCATTTATATTGATATTTGATAATGCCGAAGATGAATAAACAGAAACAGGATTAGTCATACTTTCTAATCGACTGCATTTGCTCGCTCCATAATTTCCTGGACTATCGAATTTTTCGCATCTGCGTAGTCTTGCACATGTCGCCATTTACGCTGAGCCAAGTTGTGTTTAACTCGTGCGTATTCATCCCTATCCGTATTGTTGGAACGTAGCCGATCACGGAATTGCAGCATTCGGTCAATCTCAGATGCACCTTTACTAAATACGTGGAGATTGACGTCTTTGTCGAGACCCTTGAATAATCGATGTTCAAACCATTCGGGTTCCCGGATATGTAACGTATACCCAGCTTCTTCCAGAGAGGAAATATACGACTCCTCATCGGAAGAGTCCGTCACAACCAGCAGAATATCAATAATTGGCTTGGCGCATAGTTCAGGCACTGAAGTTGATCCAACATGTCCTACTTGTAATGCCTTATTTCTAAGTACGGATTGAATCCGTCTGGCCTCTTGTTCAAACAACTTTGGCCAGCGCGGATCATACTCTGAAAGGGTAATCGGCGCATTATGGACTTTACGATTTCCTACCGTTACCTTCGTAAGATATGCATCATTTTTAGATGTTGAATTTGAATTGTCCGGAGTTGATGACAATTCATTCACCTCCTCAATATTACCATTATTGTTTACAAGAATTTATCAAACCAAGTAGACCGCTTTGGCCTCAATCTGAGTAACCATTTTATAAAGTTTTTACCATTTATAACTGCCGAAATTGGATGAAATGAGGTAAGGCAGTAGATCAGAAAATATGGGGAATGGAGTAACGTAAACATTAGCCATTTCTATTTAAATCTAGCTTTATCCTTCAAAAAACTCCCCACTTTACGTACAGGCGCAGTAGCACGCCATGCTCTGCTGTGCTCGATAGCAGTATATTTTTTCTCATATAACTCTTTCTCTTGTTTTAATTTTTCTACTTCTCTCATAAGAGCTTTATTTTCATTTTCTAAATCACTTTTTCCTTTGGTATCCGTCTCATTTTTGAACTGAACTAATAAATCCTTGTCTATTGTTTAGTGCATAATAAAAGTAGAGAGTATTGCAACTAAAATCTTAGAAGGTTGCACAAATAAAAAAGGCTTGCCAGCCCGATCAAAAAACCCTATCGTTAATAGCGACTAAACTGTTAATGATGGGAGTAATGAAAGGAATGCTGGCAATGCCTGAAATTAATCATATCAAAAAATTAAGGAATATTAAATCACTATCGATCAACGAAATTGTAAAACGTACTGGTTTTTGTTGGGAAACGGTGAAGAAGTATGCGGATGAGGATCAGTTACCGAAGGAAAGAGAATCGAAAAAGAGAGGAATGATGTATGAAGAAAAGTGGGGCGAAATTGTATCGGATTGGTTAACAGAGGACTATGCGCTTAAAAAGAAATTAAGAAGAAATAATAAAAACATTTTTGAACAGCTACAGAAGTTGGGTTTTCCAGGTTCATACCGGACGGTATGCGTCTATGTGAAAGAGTGGAAAGATAAGGTGTTAGATGAGTCTGATGAAATAAAAGAAGAAGCAGAAAGGCTAACACATCCACCGGCGGAAGCCCAGGTAGACTTTGGCGTCACAGAGGTTGTGCAAGAGGGAAAAGTGAAGGATGTTCATTGTTTAATTATGAGTTTCCCATATAGTAATGGTGGATTAGTAGTTCCTTTACCTGCAGAAAATCAGGAATGTTTTTTAGAAGGCATTAAAATGCTTTTTGTACAGGCTGGATATGTTCCAAGAAAGCTGCGCTTGGATAATCTTTCAGCTGCAGTGGTTCAAGCTAGAGGACGAGGGCAGGAAACTATTTTCACAGATGCCTTTCAACGTTTCAGCAGCCATTATGGATTTGAGCCACAAGCCTGCAATGCGAGAAAAGGCAATGAGAAAGGGCATGTTGAAAATAAGGTGGGCTATGTTCGATATAATTTCTTCACACCGTCACCTGTCATAGAAGATTTAACGCACTTGCGCTGTTTATTGCTGGAACATAGTAAAAAAGATCATCAGCGAAAACATTATAAGAAAGGGTATATCATTGCTGATTTAATGGAAGAAGAAAAGAAATATGGCTTGGCATTACCTGAGAATGAATATCCCGTATTTAAAGAATCCACGGTTACTGCTAATAAATATGGTGAAGTAATCATTGATAAACAGGCGGTGCATGTCCCAAATAGTTATCACTATAACAAATTACATTTAATCACCTATTGGGACCGATATAAGGTAGTTTCGATGCATGGGGAAATGCTTTCCGAAGGGCCACGAGCCTATATGAATAAAACGAGAGAAATACCATGGAAATCGATACTAAATAATTGGATGCGAAAACCAAGATCCATTGTATATTCACGGTATTTCCCTTATTTACCTGGAAGGATCGCCCATCACTTAAATATTGAATCGACGGAACTGCGAAAAGAACGGGTTAAATGGCTTTTTAGTTTCATAACCAAGTATGACATGGTGGAAATAAATGATAGATTCTATGAATTAGCACCTATCGAGGAAGTGGAAGGAGCATCATCCCAGAACACCATTGATCATCCTTATGATGTGAATTGGAGCATTTACGACTCACTTCAACCTACGGAAAATAGGAAAACCAAGGTGGAGGTGTCACATGTCTAATTCAATACGTGAAAAATGTAAAGCACTACGATTAGCACATCTGGCAGATGTGTATGAGAAAGTACCTTTTGAAAATCCAGAGCAGTTCTTGACAACACTATTACAGGAAGAATTGGATTTAAGAGAAGCCGCAAAAGGAGAACGATTAATCAAAAGGGCTAAGTTTATGAATGAAAAGGAATTAGAAAATTATCAGTGGAGTGATCATGTTCGATTCCCTCCACAACTTGACAGAAGCGCACTTGAATCGCTCCATTTTATAGATAGAAAAGAGAATTTAGTATTGACTGGAGCGCCAGGCACCGGGAAGTCGCATCTTGTGACTGCATTGGGCAGGAAAGCTTGTAGAAATGGATATGATGTTCGTTTTTATCGAGTGGCCGATTTGGTAGAATTGCTTGAGAAATCGTGGAGAGAAGGACGCTACCAACAATTTCGCAACAAGTTTAATAAAGTTAGTATGATTATTTTAGATGAAATGGGCTACGTTCCGTTTAGCAAGGATGGTGCTGAATTACTATTTCAGCTCATCTCTGATTGGTATGAACAGCGCAGCCTTGTCATTACATCTAACTTAGAGTTTAGCCAATGGAATAAAATATTTGTGGATGCGCGGTTAACCGCTGCTTTGGTAGATCGTATCATTCACCACGCTCATATCTTGAGTTTTACTGGAGATAGTTACCGTGTAAAACATGCATTATCGAATCATCACTCCTAACCGAAATAAGGGCTGGCAAAGTTCTCAACTTTTCTTTGCATTATTCTCGACTTTTTGCTTGCAAAACACATCTATTTCATTTTCAAGCATGTACATATAATATTCCGTTCTTAACATAGCAGACTGAGCTATTAGAGGAGCTGTAGTTGGAGCACCATTCGATTCAAATAAATATAGATCTCCTTGTGTATCAATTGCTACATCAAATCCTAATGCCATAACAGGGGTCTTTTTAATCTCTTCTAATTTATATGGCAGTGTTGTGGCCAATTGATTTAATCTTTTATTAATATCTTTCCAGCTTTCCCCGAAATTAGCCTTTAGGAATGGTTTCGGATCACTGATGCCACCACCTTGATTCACATTGGATATGACTTTCTGTCCAATACCAATTCGAATGAAATTCCTGGCTACTTCCCATTTTCCTTTTCGACTTTTTTGTACATGAATCCTGCAATCAAAAGGGTACCCATCCTTTGTTTTGGAAGAAATATACTTCTGTAAAATATACCTCTTACCTTCAATGTAATTTTTATAGTGTGTAAGTAACTCTTCTCTAGATAACCTTTGTTCTTCTTTTTGATGACCGAGTATATAGGTATCTGCGTCTTTTCTTAAAATATATATGCCTCTGCCGCGTTCACCACCAATTGGTTTCATTACAATAGATGAATATTTATCTAAAAAATATTCAATATCACTAAACTCACGTATCTTACAAGTTGGTATAACAAGATGTTTAAAGTCCTTATCTTTCAACAATTCCCGCTGCAGTCGTTCTTTGTCTATAGAATTTTTCCGATCATAGGTTAAAACAGTATTATCTCGCAGGTGTTCTATGATTTCTTTATGTTTACTGATAAAGCAATAGGGGGCAATGTCAATTAAAAGCGGTAATTTTGTATTGACTACTTCCCATTTATTATTTATAAACATTTTCCCTTTAACTATATTGGTATGTATATCAACGTCCCAAGGTCTTAAATAGATAAGATCAATATCCTGAGACTGACATAACATAGCTGTTATTTTAGCCATAATGGGCGGATTATTAAAGTTTCTCATGAAGCCGACAATCATTGTACTTTCCTCTATTCTAAAGTAGTCTTTTTCTCATTAAATGTGATTTAATTCTTCATCTAATATAATTATGTACTTATATAGTATAACAGATACGTATGCACCTTCATTATACTCTTTAAAATTGGGATAGCAATTTTATATAGTAAAAATAGCCTAGTCTCTTTAAAAGAGAGCTAGACTATTAGAGTGTAAAGTGAATTGTTTTTGAGGGGCCACTAATCATTATTTATACATTGGTATATCTAAGACTAGGTTAAAGATTCCTAATTCCTCATATAAATTATAGATTGTAGATACTTGTTTTGATGCCCATCCTATATCTGTTGCGTACTGATGTGTTGCATAGCCGTATCTAGCCATTCCTGCTGGATTCCAACGCATTTCATATAATGTGTTTTGGCCGGCCTTTATATAATTATTGCCGATAAATTGTGCACCGCCAACGATAGCGTCATATGGTGTGAACCAGCCCTGTTCATATGCACGTTCAGCACCGCATTCCACAGCACAGTCATCATAGGCACCAACACCATACATATTGTACACTGTTTCACCATTATATTCGATACCTTGAGCTAATCTCGAACCACCGTTCCCCGTTTCTAAAATAGCATGGGAAATTAGATAAATATCACTAACACCGTATAAATTACTGGCATCAATGAAGGCTTGGCCTTGTCCATTTAACGTTCCTCTATTTTCTAAATAGTTATTTAATATATTTACAGAGGCATTACTTGGTCTTGAGAGGTCAAGAAATTGAAACCTTTGCACCTCATCCTCCAAGAAATTCGTTGGATCTAGATAATACAAAACATCATCAGGGCTAGCATTAACCCACTGACTACTATTGTATTCAATTTGATACCAGCCATTGAATTCTCCCTCTATGTTCACTTTTGTTCCTTCCGTAAGTTGGCCAACCACACTGTTAACTGTACTAGGGCCTGATCTTACATTTAAAACATTTGCAGTTACTATATTATTTCCATTGATCCAACTAGCAGATACATACCCATAATTATTGTCTGTTTGCGGATTTGCTTCCAATTGCATTGTTAATGCTTCCGCTAATGAGATATTATATTCTGTATTGTTTATTACCTCACTAGAAGCTGCCGCATCCTTGAGTTTTGCTAATGTCAGTTCATCTGCTATACCGCTGACTGGCAAGTTAAAATACTGCTGAAAATCACGAATAACCGCTTCTGTTTCCGTACCATAATAGTTTGCGGGATTACTCCAGTCTGCAAACCCCAACGCCACTAGATCATCTTTCATCTCCTGTATTGATTCACTACTATTCCCATACTGGAAATGACCTAATGATACTTCATTTATTTTCTCTAATGTTATTTCATCCGTTATCCCATTTACTACTAAACCATAATGTTCTTGAAAATTGCGTACCGCTTCCTCAGTTTCCGAACCATAGTAATCAGTTGGACTACTCCAGTCTGCAAATCCAAGTTTTACTAGATCTTCTTTCATTTCCTGTATTGATACGCTACTGTTCCCATGCTGGAAATGGGCTGATAGCAATTCATTTATCTTCTCTAATGTTATTTCATCTGCTATCCCATTTACTGTAAGTCCATAATATTCCTGGAAATCACGTACCGCTCCCCCGGTTTCTGTTCCATAATAATCAGTTGGCGAGCTCCAGTTTGCAAATCCAAGTTCTACCAAGTCCTCTTTCATTTCCTGTATGGATATACTACTGTTTCCATGTTGGAAATGACTTGATAATATTTCATCTATTTTAGCAAATGTTGCTTCATCCATTACTCCATTCACAGGTAGACCATAATACGCTTGGAAATTTAATACGGCCTCTTCAGTCTCCGTACCAAAATAGGTCGTAGGGCTTGTCCAATCGGCAAAGCCTAATTCTACTAAATCCTCTTTAAAATCTTTTACATCCCCACGGCTTATCCCGTATTCCAGGGGTGCATTGATGAGTTCATCAATCTTGCCTTGGGTTACTTCATCCGCTATCCCGCTTACGGCTAATCCATTGGATGATTGAAAGTTTCGTACTACATTCTCTGTGTCAGGGCCGTAGTATGTTGTAGGATTGGTCCAGTGATCAGCATAGCCTAACGTAACTAATTGCTCTTTTATTTCTTGTATTTCCACACTGCTATTTCCGTATTGGAAATGACTCGATATTACCTCATCTATTTTAGCAAGTGATGCTTCATCCATTACTCCATTCACAGGTAAACCATAGTATTCTTGGAAATTTAGTACGGCTTCTTCAGTTTCCCTACCAAAATAGTTTGTAGGACTTGTCCAATCGGCAAAGCCTAATTCTACTAAGTCCTCTTTAAAATCTTTTACATCCGCACGGCTCATCCCATACTCCAAGGATCCATTGATGAGTTCATTAATCTTGCCCTGGGTTACTTCATCTATTATCCCACTTACGGCTAATCCATTGGACGATTGAAAGTTTCGTACTATATTCTCTGTATCCGGGCCGTAGTATGTTGTCGGACTCGTCCAGTGATCGGCATAGCCTAACGTAACCAATTGCTCTTTTATTTCCTGTATTTCTGCACTACGGTTTCCGTACTGGAATGGGCTGGAGAGCACTTCTTCGATTTTTGCCAATGTTGCTTCGTCCATTACTTCGCTTTCAGTTAGACTATAGTATGCTTGAAAATTTTGTACGACTTCTTCAGTCTCTGATCCAAAATATGTAGTCGGACTTGTCCAGTTGGCAAAGCCTAAATCTACTAGATCCTCTTTTACTTGCTGAATCACTTCATTTTTATCTCCATGTTGAAATGGGGGATTGTCATCATTCTCAGGGATCTGAGTGATTAATTCATTGATTTTAGCCAACGTTACTTCATCTACTATCCCGTTTACAGCTAACCCATTGGACGACTGAAAGTTTCGCACGACATTCTCTGTATCAGGACCGTAATACGTAGTCGGACTAGTCCAGTGATCTGCATATCCCAGTCTTACCAGATCTTCTTTCATATCCTGAATTTCTGCACTACTGTTCCCATATTGGTACGGACTGGAGAGCAGTTCTTCAATTTTTGCCAGTGTGCCGTTACCTACTATGCCATCCACCGTTAAACCATAGTAATCTTGAAAACTACGTACAACTTCTTCGGTCTCTGAACCAAAATATGTGGTTGGCGTCGGCCAATCGGCAAAACCTAATTCTACCAAATCCTTTTTCATTTCCTGGATGTCTTCGCTACGATCGCCAAACTGGTACGGGATAGATACACTTTCCTGCACTTGTATAATAAATGTTGAAATTGAATTTCCTTCATCAATTTCTGCGTCCTTTTCCTGATCATCAGATGTGTTTGCATCAGAACTATCAACATCATTCTCTTTGGATTGATCTTTGTTTTGTTCTGACTCCTCATCTGTTGTTTCCTCTTCTTGCTCTGCTTCTTCTGCTTGATCAGCATCTTCTATTTGGTCATCTGGGTCATTTGTTGTGTTGTCCTCTGATTCCTTTTCTATTTGATCTGTTGATTTTTCTATTTCCTGTTCTGCTTCATCCGATACTTCTTCTACTTCCTCGTCTACTGTCTCATTTAGCCCCTCTTCTCCTGTTGCCTCCGCTTCCAGTGGACTAAAGTAGAATAGAGAAAATAATAAGACTGATAGAATCATTACGTATTTTATTCTCACTTTAGTTTCACCTCCTTCTATAAACTATAGTACTAATATAATATCGGATATTTTTGGCAGATTTTCAACATTTATTTGATATATTTACCAAAAATTTATCTATTTATGTCGATTTAATGAATTTAAAAATAGCCTAGCTCCTTTAACAGGAACTAGACTATTAGATTTACTGATACTGTGTGATATCGAATTGTAACACCGGGTTGTCTAATAAGCTGTACATGTTTTGAATTTCCGTAACCTGCTTAATTGCCCAGCCTACATCTGTCGCATATTGGTGAGAACCAGGATTTACTGGATTCCACCGCATTTTATAAAGTGTATTTTGATTATCAGCGTTATGAATATAATCTTCACCTATATACTGAGCCCCACCAATAATGGCAGCTTCTGGTGTTAACCATTCTTCTTGATATGCGCGCACAGAACCACGTGTATCTGTATTGATATCCACTGCACCGATGCCAAACATATTATACGTCGTTTGTATATCGGAGACTTCACTCCGGTCAATGTCAACATCTTCTTCTACTGTCCACTGACCATCATTATATTCAGCGATATCTGTTTGACCTGGCTTAAATGAAACCCAGGTATTGTCATCTAATTTCCCTACATCTATACTTCCATTAGATAATGGTGAGGTACCTCCGCCAGTTTCGTGGATTGCGTGTGAAATCAAGTATATCTCGTTAACCGAATATATATCGCCTCCATCGATGAAAGCTTGACCGGTTCCTTCTAAAATACCTTCTCCTATTAAAACATTGTTTAACTCAGATGCAGTTACTCCCACGGTGGATGATAATTTTAAGTGCTGGAACACATCATTATTGTTTGGGTCCAAATAACTTAATACATCCTGCGGGCTAGCGTTAACCCATTGATGATGCTCTGTATATTCAATTTGATACCAATCATCGAGTTCGCCTATTATTGTAACCGCCTCACCCTCCGAAAGTTCACCAACGACCCAATAATTTTCACCCGGTCCTCCTCTTACATTTAACGTAGCAGGTATTACATCGCCGTTATCATCAATATATTCTTTTGAAACATACGTATCATATTCACTATCTGTTTGTGGCTTTGCGTTTATTCCCATTTGTATAGTTAGTGCTTCATTTAATGTTAAATCAGATTGTGTATAATCAATAGTTCTAGTATTAAAACTATCTTCAATAGTTTCTAAGGTTATTTCATCGGCAATACCACTCACAGGCAGCTCATTTTCACGTTGAAAAAACTGTACTGCTTCTTCTGTTTCTGAACCATAGTATTGAGTCGGGTTTTTCCAGTCTGCATACCCCAGTTCTACCAAGTCTTCTTTCATTGCCAGAATTTCCTCGCTACTATTTCCATGCTGAAATGGAGTAGACAAAATTTCCTCTATTTTCGTTAACGTTGGCTCGTCCATGATACCATTTTCAGTGAGGCCATAGTACGATTGAAAATAAAGTACTGCCTCTTCAGTCTCTGAGCCAAAATATGTGGTTGGATTCGCCCAATCTGCAAAACCTAGCTCCACCAAATCTTCTTTTATTTGTCGTATTTCTTCACTGCGATCTCCAACTTGAGGCGGTTCAACTCCATCCAATAATTCTTCCATTTTAGCCAAAGTGACCTCATCCGCTATGCCGCTGACCGCTAATCCATTCGATGACTGGAAATCACGTACGACTTCTTCCGTTTCCGGGCCATAGTATGTGGTTGGATTCGTCCAGTGATCGGCAAACCCTAGCGCTACCAGGTCTATTTTCATTTCCTGAATTTCTGAACTTCTGTTTCCATACTGATAGTGACTAGCTAATACTTCATCTATTTTAGCTAGTGATTTTTCACCCATTATTCCGTCTTCCGTTAAGCTATAGTATGCTTGAAATTCAAGTACTGCTTCTTCCGTTTCCGACCCAAAATAATTAGTTGGATTTGTCCAATCGGCAAAGCCTAATTCTACTAAGTCCTCTTTAAAATCTGTGACAGCTGGTCTCCTCATACCGAATTCCAGAGGTTCATCGATTAACGCCTCAATCTTAGCTGAAGTTACTTCATCCACTATGCCATTTACGGCTAATCCATTCGATGACTGAAAATCACGAACAACAGCTGTTGTTTCTGAGCCATAGTAGGTAGTTGGGTTTGTCCAATGGCCTGCGTAACCCAATGCTACCAAATCTTCTTTCATTTCCTGAATGTCCTGGCTACTATTGCCATATTGAAAATGACTCGATAATACTTCATTTATTTTTGCTAGTGTTGCGTCGTCCATTACACCATTTTCCGTCAGACTATAATATGCTTGAAATTGTAATACTGCTTCTTCGGTCTCTGATCCAAAATAACGACTTGGAGTGGTCCAATTCGCAAACCCTAACTCTACTAGATCCTCTTTTATTTGTTGGATTTCATCACTGCTGTCTCCTAATTGCGGGGATTGCTCCGACATTAATTCTTCGATTTTAGCTAGCGTTACTTCATCAATTATTCCGTTTACGACTAATCCATTGGATGATTGAAAGTTTCGCACTACATCCTCTGTATCATTACCGTAGTATGTAGTTGGATTTGTCCAGTGATCTGCATATCCCAGTATTACTAGATCTTCTTTCATCTCCTGAATTTCTTCGCTACTATTTCCATACTGGTATTGGCTTGATAGTACTTCATCGATCTTCGCTAGTGTGCCTTCACCAATTAAACCGTCAACATCCAATCCATAGTACGCTTGAAAACTACTGACTATTCCCTCCATTTCCGAATCAAACTCAGATGATGGAGAAGACCAATCCGTAAATCCTAAATCTACTAGATCCTCTTTTATTTCCAGGATCACTTGACCGTTATCACCCTGCTCATAAGGGATGGTTGGTTCACTGTCATCATTCTGTATACCTATCCCACCCTCTTGGACACCTTCATCACTTTCAGACTTTTCCTCGTCACCAGAATTACCGGCATTATTCTCCTCGACTTGTTCTTTTTCTTCTGGAGATTCATTTGACTGGTTTGTTGAGATTTCCTCTGATTCTTCTGTATCACTTGATTTTGATGGGACATCGTTTCCTTCTCCAGCTGGTTCTTCTTCAACCTCTGGATCAGTTAATTGCTCCCCATCTTCTCCCTCTTGTGCAGATGTTTCTTCATCCTCCCCACTTTCCGTTGCTTCTGAAACTAGTGGACTAAAATGAAAAAGGGAAAATAAGAGCACAAACAAGATCATAAGATGTTTAATTTTCACTTTAGAATTCTCCTCCTTTAATTTTAAAATTTTGGTACTATTCTAGTATCTATTGAAATCGTTTACCTGTCAATATATTTTGTTGTATTTTGCATTATTTTAATTTTTAGTGTCATTATCTACATAATTAAGAGAAATATTATTTTAGTTGGCAATTATCTTCACTCAAAAAAAGTGAGCTAGTCATTTCAACTAGCTCACTTCTGTTTCTTTTCTATTAATCTATCTTCTCTCTAAATCAAACGAATGGGCAATAGCGTCGGCTGTAATTTGTCCAAGCCAGTCGCGATAACTAGCTTGTTTTAATAGAAGATTTTCTGCATAATTATCTATAAACAAAAACTCTAGTAAAATGGCAGACATATGAGTGTTTCGCACCACACTAAAGTTAGCCTCTTTTTCACCTCTGTCACTGATCCCATTTCTTGCATTTAATGCATTGATTATATATTGATGCATTTGATTTTGTTTTTCTCTGGTGTTAGCAGATACACCACCATTGTAGATGTAGCTTTCAAACCCTTGTGCGGATCCATTAAAAGCATTATTGTGTATACTCACAAAATAATCAGCACCCCAGTCATTCGCCATTCGAGCTCTTTCCTCTAACTCTACAAACGTATCTGTTGTGCGTGATAATTTTACGTCTACACCTACATATTTCTGTCTTAATACATTTTCTGCTGCTAATGCAATATCAAGAACAACATTTTTTTCATTTAAGCCGTATCCTTGTCCGCCTGGGTCATGAGCTCCATGTCCTGGATCCAGGAATATCTTGACCGCATTATTCATCTCTGCTTGCAATTTATCCAATGTTATGTCGTTTAGAATACCACTAACGGAAAGATTATTCGCTTCCTGAAAATCACGTACGACTTCTTCTGTTGCTGGGCCAAAGTACGTTGTTGGGGTTGGCCAATCTGCGAATCCCAATGTCACTAGATCTTCTTTTATTTCCTGGATAGCCACACTACTGTTTCCATATCGGAACGAGTTAGACAGCTCTTCCTCTATTTTAGCTAATGTTGCTGCATTAACCGTCCCACTCTTTACTAGGCCATAGTATGATTGAAAATTACGAACGACATTCGCTGTATCAGAACCGAAGTACGTTGTTGGGTTATTCCAATGAGCCCCAAATCCAAGTTTGACCAGATCATCTTTCATCGCTTGCACTTCATCACTTCTATCACCTAGTTGCATGATACTAGTCATAGCTTCGTTAATCATGTTTAAAGTTACTTCATCAACTATGCCGCTTACTATCAACCCATAGCTTTCTTGAAAATTACGCACTACATCTACTGTTGCCGGGCCAAAGTAATTTTTAGGACTCGACCAATCAGCAAAACCTAGAGCAACTAAGTCTTCTTTCACTTCCAGAACTTCATCACTACGATTTCCAAATCGGTAGGAATTGTCTAAAACATCATCAATCTTAGCTAGTGATTCTTCACCCATTATTCCGTCTGCTGTTAAGCCGTAATACGATTGGAAGTGCTCAACCGATGCTTTCGTTTCTGAACCAAAATAGTTTGTCGGATTATTCCAGTCTGCAAATCCTAGTTCTACTAGATCCTCTTTAAAATCTTTTATTTCCTCACTTCTCATGCCGTATCTTAATGATGAATTATCTAGTTGTTCTTCGATTTCTTCAAAAGTCTTTTCATCCACTATGCCACTTACGACTAATCCATAAGTTGCTTGGAAATTACGGACTACACTCTCTGTATCAGAGCCGTAATAGGTCGTAGGGTTATCCCAGTGTGCAGCAAAGCCTAACTCAACTAGATTCTCTTTCATCTCTTGAATTGCTTCACTTCTATTTCCATATTGGTACGGACTTGATAGCACTTCTTCTATTTTGGCGAGTGATGCTTCATCCATTACTCCATTTACGGGTAAACCATAATACGCTTGTAAATGTAGTACGGCTTCTTCAGTCTCCGTACCAAAATAGTTTGTAGGACTTGTCCAATCAGCAAAACCCAATGTCACTAGATCTTCTTTAAAATCTTTAACATCTGCACGGCTCATCCCGTATTCCAGGGATGTGTTCATGAGTTCATCAATTCTGCCCTGGGTTACTTCATCTATTATCCCACTTACGGCTAATCCATTGGACGATTGAAAGTTTCGTACTACATTCTCTGTATCCGGGCCGTAGTATGTTGTCGGATTCGTCCAGTGATCTGCGTAACCTAAAGTAACCAGCTGCTCTTTTATTTCCTGAATTTCTACACTGCTGTTTCCATACTGGAAATGACTTGATAATACTTCATCTATTTTGGCAAGTGTTACTTCGTCCATTACTTCACTTTCGGTTAGACTATAATATGCTTGAAAATTTCGTACGACTTCTTCAGTCTCTGATCCAAAATATGTAGTTGGACTTGTCCAATCAGCAAAGCCTAAATCCACTAAATTCTCTTTTACCTGCTGGATTGCTTCACTTCTATCTCCATATTGAAATGGTTGACTATCTTCATCCTCAGGGATCTGAGCAGTTAATTCGTTGATTTTAGCTAACGTTACTTCATCTATTATCCCGTTTACGACCAATTCATTCGATGATTGAAAGTTTCGCACGACATTCTCTGTATCAGATCCGTAATATGTAGTCGGATTCGTCCAGTGATCTGCATACCCTAGTCTCACCAGATCTTCTTTCATATCCTGGATTTCTGTACTACTGTTCCCATATTGGAATGGACTGGAGAGCAATTCTTCAATTTTTGCCAGTGTCCCATTACCTACTAGACCATCCACCGTTAAACCATAGTAATCTTGAAAACTACGTACAACTTCTTCGGTCTCTGAACCAAAATATGTGGTTGGCGTCGGCCAATCGGCAAAACCTAAATCTACTAAATCTCTTTTCACTTCCTGGATTTCTTCGCTTCGATCACCAAACTCGTACGGGATAGATACACTTTCCTGTACTTGTATATTAAATGTTGAAATTGAACTTCCTTTATCAATTTCTTCGTCTTTTTTCTGATCATCAGATGTGTTTGCATCAGAACTATCAACGTCATTCTCTTTGATTTGATTTTTGCCTTGTTCTGACTCCTCATCTGTTGTTTCTTCTTGCTCAGTTTCCTCTTCTTGCTCTGTTTCTTCTTGCATTGCTTCTGCTTGATCTGCCTCTTCTATTTGGTCATCTGGATCATTTGTTGTGTTGTCCTCTAATTCTTTTTCTGTTTGATCTGTTGATTTTTCTACTTCCTGTTCTGCTTCATCCGATACTTCTTCTACTTCCTCGTCTACTGTCTCATTTAGCCCCTCTTCTCCTGTTGCCTCCGCTTCCAGTGGACTAAAGTAGAATAGAGAAAATAATAAGACTGATAGAGTTATTACGTATTTTATCCTCACTTTAGTTTCACCTCCTTCTATAAATTGGAATACTATTACAGTATCGGACATTTCATCTTAAGAATCAATAGAACTCTTGTCTTTTTTTGTTATGTTTAGTCGAATTTTGTAAGCATATAAAAAAGATGAGCACAACAGACTCATCTTTTTTGCCATTCCATATTGAATATTGGATTCATTAATTGTTATTGATCATTTCCAAAGTAATGATCAATAACTGCTCCTGCCATGTCTCTTCTTTTCCCAATATAAGGGAAGTGTGCTAGAGGGGCTGGCGAAAACTCTACCTCACTGACTATATAATTGCTATCATTCGGTTTCACTGTTACATCTGGTGCGATAAAATCCATTCCTCCGTACTCAATCCCCGGAATAGATTGAATTGTCTTTATAGCTAGTTCCTTAAAATCCTGATGCGCGGTATCGGTCACATCAATGTTATCGCCGCCAGCCCATATATTTGACTGTTTGCGTAATGTGATTAGCTGGCCATCATCCGGAATGTAATCTAACTCAATGTTGTTGTCAGTCAGAGCATCAAGTTCTGAAATATCTTCTGGGATTAAATTTTTAGATAGATAGGGATTTTCAGCTCTCTCCACGTTTTTGCTTTTTATTAACTCCAGAACAGTGGAAGTTCCGTCACCTGTTACATTTGGACGTTTTCGGTGAGTTGCTGAAATAAGCCTATCACCTACGACATAAAACCGATAATCCTCTCCTGTAAAATGTCTTTCTATTAGTATTTTATTAGAGCTTCTGTTTTTACGATACGCATCAAATGCTTTTCCCCAGGCTTTTTCAAACCCTTCAAAGGTTTGAATATTCGTTGTAATGCCACGTGCGCGAGATAAATTAATTGGCTTAACTACTATAGGAAATCCTATATGATCAACATACTCTTTTGCTTTTTCAAGATCCTTTAATCCAAATATATCTGACTCAATTACTGATAATCCCTGTTGTTTTAGAATATGTCGAGCATCGTGTTTTCTATCACATAGATACATACCTACCCTACTCGAGCGATCTCCATTCATATTTATAAACGAATGCTGTATACCTGATTCAGATATAACTAATATAATTCCTTTTGATAACCTTTCAACCGCTAAACCATTTTTAAGCGCTGCATATTCAGTCAAAGAAGATTTTAACCCGATGCCATTTTCACTGCGATTCCATGCAAAGTCTTCTTCTGTACCTAATTTGTTATTATCATTTTCACTCGTTGCATTATTCTTCTTGTTCTTAAAGAATGTGAATACACCCATAGTTACCTCCAAAAATCGCTCATTTTTGTATGAATTTGTCTTATGTAACTTATATTTTATCATAATTCATGTTAAAAATATAATGTAATTCGTTTACAACTGTGTAACAAGGGTATAATCATAAAATGTATGATGGTAAACTAGTAATAAGATTGGGAACTACACTGAGAGGAAGATATGTTTGAACGTAGGATATATGAGGAATCATCGCAAGCCGACAAAGTTCGTAAAGTTATTAGCGAAAACAACTAAATATCATGGAATTGATCTAGTTTTTTTCCACCCCGAAGACATCGATATGAATCAGAAAACAATTAAAGGAAAAATTCTTATCGATAATAAGTGGTTTAAAAAGGAAGTACCCGTTCCCTTATTTATAGATGTTTCTGTCTATAGTTTCAAATATAAAAAACAGATTAAATTTCTAAGAGAACACAGTCACTTTACAACAGGCAGACTGGCGTCTAAAGAAGGGGCAAATGAAAAAATTAAAGAAGATGGGGAGTTTGCACATTTGATTATCCCTACGATGTCTCACACAGACTTTAAAAACTTCTCTAAATTTCTGAAAGAGCATCAACAAATCGTTATGAAACCTAGAAGAGGGCAAAGAGGCGAAGGTATATTTATGTTAGCTAAGAACAGGAATAAGTATATTTTGAGCTATGATAAGAAGGAAGAGGTTCTTTCAAAAAAAGATCTAAAAAAGTTCTATGAAGAAACATTGAGTGAGCGCCCGTATATTTATCAAAAATATATTCATTCAAAAACAAAATTCGGTGACCCGTTTGACTGTCGTATTCGTCTAGAGAAAAACGGTAAGGGGAAATGGGAAGTGGTTATTAATTTAATAAGAATCGGCTCAGGCCAAAAGGTGGTTTCCAATGTTGCCCAAGGTGGTAGCGTGAGTGAACTGGATCCTTTTTTAAAAGCCAATTATGGAGATAAATGGGAATCCATAAAAGATTCCATTATAGAAGTTGGAAGAACCTTCCCTTATAAGCTGGAGAAATTGTTCAATCAAGAGTTAGGTTCTTTAGGAATAGATATTGGTATTGATCAAGAAGGAAAGCTCTATTTATTTGAATCTAACAACGCACCTGGCACTGAATTTGGCGAAGGAGCAATTGCATTGGTTAAATGTGATTATTATAAGTACATGCTGGATAAGCTGTCGAAATAAAAATGATCGTATAAACTTATATAGATTATTGAACAATTGCATCTCTCAGGAAGCAATATAGACCTGGTCATTAAAACCAGGTCTGAATCTTTCAGTTTATTGTGCGACACTACTTCTTCACGATTCTTCCAGCAATACGTATTGGCTTGGTAAGTTTCCAAGAACTGCTTTTTTCTATTTCTTTTATCTCTTTTTTATAATGATCTCTCTCTTTTTTAAGCTTTTGGAAGTCTTTTTGTAGATCTTCATATTCTTTTTTGTAGGTATTTACATTTCTTTTCTTTTGTTTCGGTGGCCTTTTTATATCAAAGCCCTGTTTTATTGGTTCTTCCCAATTTTTTTCAGTTATGTTTGTAACCTTAAATCTTTTCGGTGTTTTTTCTCTAATGATATGTTCGATTTGATCAATCGATTCTACATTACCAGATATCACAAGAGAGGCATTATTACTTTCTAGATGTTTTATATAACCGTCTAATTTCAATTTTCTAGCCTGTTTTTGAACCCATTGATCATAATTTGTATTATAAAGCTTTCCTGATATAAGAAAGCTCTTTGCTGCTATATTTCCTGTTGGCATTGGCGGAATTAAAAACTCCTGAGCAGTCCTTTTTCGGAAATTTTCAGCTACCATGTCAAAGTCAAAATAGTAATCAACAGGGCTATTAATTTTTTCTGTCTCTGGAAAATAGTAATCAACGATAGCTTTAGGGATATCTCTTGCTTTTCCTACCATCGGATATAAATGATTTCTAATTGCTGGTCTTGAATTTATTTCTAGAATTTCTCCTGTATTTCTTTCTCTATCAATCACCATGTCAATTCCACACTGAACAAGACCAGGAATCGCCTCTGAAGTTCTTACCGCAATGTTCTTTATTTCTTCTGATAATTCATCTGTTGCATCCGTGGAATCTCCACCTGATGAAACATTATTTTTGGTTTTTAAGAATACTCTTTCTCCCTCTGCAGGTATGCTATCAAGATTGTATCCTCTTTGAGCCAATGTATTGTGTACTTCCTTATCAATGGTGATGGGCAGTCCACCTAATGAAGGGTTTTTATCGCGCTCTTTATTTTTAACACGAAGTAAATGTCTTATAGAGTTATTCCCATCTCCTACCACATTTGCCGGAATGCGTCTAAACGCTCCTATAACCTGTCCACCAATGACAAACACTCGATGATCTACGCCTACTGAAAATCTTTCAACAATCACATCTGTGTATTTTAAATCCTTTCTTACATATGTCAACGCATTTCTAAACGCTGCTTCATCTTTTATATCTGCAATTACACCGTGTCCGCCAGTACCATTAGATGGCTTAATCACTAATGGATATCCTAATGATTTGGCATATGCTATTATTTTTTCATCGTCTGTTTCTTCTCCAAATTCATCACCAACAGGCGTTGGTACATCTGCTTTCTCAAGATATTCCTTCGTCAGTTGTTTATTAATACAAATTTTCACGGCTTCTCGAGGCACGAAATCACCTCTTGAAACAGTAAAAAAATGTTCTTTATCCTGAAATGACAAAGAATACCTCATTTGTGATTTTTTATGGGTATTATTAAAAAACCTTACTTTAATTCCCCTTCTCCATGCTTCAAGAGCGATGGTATACATAGATAATGTATATCCTCTTGCTTCTTGTGGTATGGTACCTTCCAAATGTGGCAGCCACATTTTATCTTCTTTCATTGCCATATGTCTACACCTTCTTACTTAACTGTAATAATCATTTTATAGTTACAGAGTAGTTATTTCCAATCCTTACAGCTTCTTTCGCTAGTAGCATAATAGGATCAATAACAGGCATATGAGTGTTATCCTCGTTCATTACTAACCCTAGTTCTGTACAACCGGCAATTACACCCTGTATATTTTGATCTTTCAGTTGGTTTGTAATATTTTTGATCTCTGAAGTGATTTCTTGTCCTGTGTTCCCCGCTTTTATACCATCTTTTCCATAAATAATCTGCATCAAATCTTGTTGCTGATCTATATTTGGAACAACTAATTCCGTCGAAATATATTTCTGAAAAACTCCTGATGCAACTGATCCGTTCGTGGCTAGCAATCCAATTTTTTCGACATACGGATAATTTATCTGAAGGTGTTTCTCCACTAATTCCACAGCATTAATAATTGGGATAGGGGAATTCTTTTCAAGCTCATTTATAAGGCTATGAGCAGTCATGCACGGCATAATGGCTACATTTGCCCCCGCATTATATAATTTGTATAAATTGTCAACCAGCTTTGGAACAGGGCTAATACCTTCACCTAAGATATAAGCCGTACGATCCGGAATCTGAGGATCGTTTACGATTACCATATTTACATGTTCCTGATCCATTTCAGCTGCAGTATTAGTAACAATCCTATGGAATAATTCTGAGGTTGCTGCTGGGCCCATTCCTCCTAGCACCCCAATCACTTTCTGTGACATTTTACTCACCTTTCAACGGTACGATTTTTCTAGATGTTAATAATCTAAGTTTAGGAAAATTGGTTATCAATTTATTTCCAAATCATTTATTTCCTTGCGTAATCTATTTTGCACCTCGGTATATACTTCTTTAGCAGGGAATTTACCATGATCCGTTATTATATATTCATTATCTTTTACCCAATCCCTAAATAAATGTATACCATATCTTAATCTTTCTTCTCTCTCTACAAAAGTTAAATCGTATTTTGGGTTACTTACAACTATTCCTTTGTAATCCGGATCGGGTTTGGATATCTTTAAATGTAATGCTCCACCTATTTGTCTATGCAAGCCATTTTGACCCGAAATAAAATTACCCAAAGAATAAGCTACTAATGACTTTGTTCCATACGAAGTCTCAAGCCATTCTGGTGGCTGTAAAACATGGGAATGATGTCCGATTATTACATCTGCACCGGCATCTGCTATAGAAGCTGCTATTTCTCTTTGTTCCGAAGAAGGGGATAAATGATACTCCTCGCCAAAATGCATATTAACGATTACGACATCAGCTAAATTGTCACTTTTTATTTTTCTTATCTCTTTCGATATATTTAAAACCGATGTCTTTTTCAAGGAATTTACTAAATAAAGCTTATCAGAAGGTATCTTTATGCCATTGGTGCCTCTTGTGTAGGATATAAAACATACTTTTAGTCCATTTTTCTCGAATATACGCAACCTATCTTTATCATCTTCAGACTTATAAGCTCCATCGTATTCCAAACCTATTTTTTCAAGATTTTCAATCGATCTCAGTAGTCCTTCTTCTCCCCTATCGAGCACGTGATTATTGGCGATAGAAACTAAATCAACTCCCATTTCCTTTAAAGCATAACCGATATCCTCAGGAGCATTAAATTTTGGAAAAGAAGACAATCCTAGTTCTTTACCTGCAATGATAGTCTCCAAGTTAGCTACTGTTAAGTCAGAATTCCCCAACAAACCACTGACATTTTTAAATTGATTCAGGAAGTTATAACCTTTCTTTTTATTCGTTCCTCCATATACTCTTCCGTGCAGTAGAATATCTCCCACAGCAGTTAAAGTTACAGTATTATCCGTGTTTTCCATTGTCATTTTTGCACCTCCGTGATTACAGAGTACTTTAATACTTACTTTCGCTTTTGCTTGGGTTTTCCTTTTTCATTCCTAATCTCAAACCCAACCCTCACCTGTTTATCCCAATTATATACTTGAACATCCTCTACTTCTGCCTTTTCCGGTCCTTGCTGACAAATAGCTTTGAATCCATTAACTGCTACTTTATCAACTCCAGCTACTACAATCACTACTTTGCCATTTTTTAAATTCCTGGTGTATCCATGCAGACCTTTTGCAATTGCCTGCTTGCGAGCCCATCTCCTGAAACCCACACCCTGAACCTTTCCAGAAATAACATATCGTTTCGCATACAGTTCTCCGACTGGCGCGTCTGCAACTTCCATTTGCTTAATGGACTTGCTTCTTAACAGCTCAAGAATTGTTTTATAGTCAAAATAGATTTGATTACTTTTGATTGCTGCTCCTTTGGTTTCCGGAAAATAATGATCAATGATTTTTTCAGCGATATTCTGTTGCTCTCCATATAATGGAAACGTATGGAGTGAGATACCTGCAGTGATATTAATTTCAATAACTACGGCTCCGTCTTCATTCACTATGATATCCGGCCCTGCATGGCTTAATCCTGGTATCGCTCTGACTGCTTTAATTGCAGTATTTTTAACGTCATCCGACAGTTCATTTGTAGCATCGATCGAATCACCACCTGCCGATATATTGCTTTGTCCCTTCAAATAGATTACCACATCTTTTTTAGGGACATGGTCGAGCTGCAGGTTTTGCAATGCTAAGTGGTTCGTAACTTCCTTATCAATCTTTATTAGCCGAGTGGATGTCTGTGGATTCAGTTTTCGTTTCTCATTCTTTAGATGAATTAGCTCTTCTATCGTATTGATACCGTCTCCGGTAACATTGGCTGGAATTCGCTTTGTTGCACCAACTACCTGATCTTCTACTACATATACACGAACATCTTCACCTTCGATAAAGCGTTCAATTACAAAGTCTGTATAATCAAACTCCGAAGTAACATAGGATATGCTGTCTCTTAAGGCGTCTTCTGTTTGAATATTTGCTATGACGCCTTTACCAAGACTGCCAAATGTCGGCTTTAGCACTAGAGGGTATCCCAATTCCAAAGCTGAATGAATGACTTCCTCCAAATCATTCTCTGTGGTAAAGTCGAATCCCTCCGGGGCAGGAACGCCAGCTTGATTTAGGTAGTTTTTCGTTTCCATTTTACTTGATCCAATTTCTACTGCTTCATTAGCTACTTTGTCGCCTCTGGATCTATTAAAAAAATGCGTTTTATTTTCCGAACTCAATGAGAAGGTTTTACCAATTGGATCAAACCCGATGAGCTGAAGGCCCGTTTCTTCTGAGGGTTCGCCATAAAACTTCAGAGAAAGACCTCTTCTCCAGCCTTCTAATGCCACTAGATAGGCATCTATATTAAACCTGCGTACACCAGAAAGCATCTGCTCTGACAACCAATAAGGATAGGCCTCATTCATGCAATCCCTTCTCTCCATTTTGAGAAATTACTTCCGATTCTTCACAAGAGCCCCAAATTTTCTTAGTGGCTCTGTATACTTCCATGAGGTACTCTCTACGATTTGCCGATTATCTTTTTCTTTTCTATTCTTCTGTTTCGTCATAACTTTCAAGTCTTTTTCCATTCTTTTCAATGTTGATTGTACAGATTTTAGACTTGAGGTATCATATCTTTCCTGAATTTCAAATCCAACTGTAACTGGGTCTGTCCAAACCTCTTCTTCAATATTAGACACGTTGGAGCTCTGTGGATATTGACGAATTACTTCTTTGAAATCATTAACAGCGGCTTTATCTGTTCCAGCCACAATGATTTCAATTTCATCAAAAACCATATTTTTAACATACCCATGCAAGTTTCTGTCGAGCGCCTGTTTCTTTAACCAACGATGATAACTTTGGCGTTGAACGGTGCCGGATACAATATATTTCTTTGCATATAATTCACCCATCGGGGCTGCCTTTACTTCAACTTCAAGTGCGGAGCGATTTTCAAGTGGTTCTAAAACAGTTGTTAAGTCAAAATAGATTTTCGAATCTGTCGTATCCATCCCCTTGGTTTCCGGAAAATAATAATCAATGATAGCGCCAGGGATATTACGTGCTTTCCCTTTTAATGGATATAATATGCCTCCAATTTGTGCGGTTGGATTTAATTCAATAACTACTGCTGGTGCATTTTGTGTTCTATTGTTATTAATTATAATGTCAACACCACCATGGTACAAGCCTGGGACAGCTTTCAATGCATTAATGGCAATGGTTTTATATTCTTCAGGCATATCGTCTGTAACGTCAATGGGATCGCCACCCGAAGATACATTTGTTTTTTGTCTCAGAAATATTTGTTCACCCTTTTTAGGGATACTTTCAAAGGAGTAACCAGCTGATTGGATGAATTCAAGAATTTCTTTATCAATTTCAATTAGACAGCTATTCAATCTTGCATTTTTCTTTCGTTCACGATTTTTTAAGTCGATTAATTCTTCAATGTTGTGTGTGCCATCGCCAATTATATTTGCAGGCACTCTGTTATAAGCTGCAACCACTTGGTCCTCAATAACATATACACGGTATTCCTCCCCTTGTACATGCTGTTCTATCACTACTTCTCTATATCCCAGCTCATGTCTTACATAGTTAACTGCCTTATGAAATTCCTGATCACTATTAATATTGGTAACAACGCCATTACCGAGACTTGCATTTGTTGGCTTTAATACAAGCGGAAAATCAATTGTTTTACTGTACGCAATAATTTCTTCATCTGTTGCTTCTTCTCCGAATCCCCTGCCTAGAGGGACAGGTACCCCTGCTTTTTTCATCCATTCCTTCGTATCATCTTTTTCGGAGCCGATTTCAACAGCATGATTGGTTACTTTATCTCCTCTGGTTCTGAAAAAATAATGCGTTCGTTCATCAGAACTAAGTGAATATAGCCTGCCGGGTGGATTGACTCCGAAAATAATCATATCCTGAAAATGCTCAGAATCCCTTGTATACCATTTTAACTTCAACCCTCTGCGCCAGCCTTCGAGCGCTATAGCAAATGAACATAATCTTGTTTTCCTTGCATTTACAACTATTTCACTTGGAAGTTGAGGCAAGCTAATTGACTGATTTTCCTTCATACGTGTTTCCTCCTATAGCAATCCCTTTTCCATTTATTTAAACCGTTTAAAAATAGCTCCCATCATTCGAATAGGCATTGTGGCCTTCCAGGATAAGCTTTTATGATACTTCCTGTTCTCTTTCTCTGCCTTTTTAAGATCATATTCTGTAACTTCCAATTCCTGTTTGTATTTCTTCAGCTCTTCAATTTGCGTTTTTAGGTCTGCTTTTACCTCAAATCCGACTTTTATAGGTTCTTCATAAATGCTTTCTTGCACCTCAACGACCTGTGCTCTTTCTTCATCTTCCCACAGGGCATTTTTAAAGTCGTCGACCATTTCCGGGTCCGTCCCGGCTACAACTACATCAATATCACCATTTTCAAGATTCATGACAAAGCCATGTAAATATCTCTCAAATGCTTGTTTACGCAATCCACGATGATAACCTAATTCTTGGACATTTCCGATTACGGTATATTTTTTTGCATATATCTCTCCAGAAGGTGATGGGGTTACCGTTGTTATATCCACATCTCTGGAGCGTAATGGATCTAAGACATCATGAAAGTCAAAATATGTTTTTGTTTTATTAAATGTAATGTCTTTTGTTTCCGGAAAATAATAATCAATAATTGCTGCTGGAACATCACGCGGCTTCCCTTTCATTGGATATAGAATACCGCCAA
The DNA here is from genome assembly GCF_021560035.1 of Virgibacillus sp. NKC19-16. Classification (NCBI taxonomy): domain Bacteria; kingdom Bacillati; phylum Bacillota; class Bacilli; order Caryophanales; family Bacillaceae; genus Virgibacillus; species Virgibacillus salidurans. The sequence goes on from NZ_CP074373.1 coordinate 3,248,719, forward strand.
TTTGTGATGTCGGGTTTAATTCAATGACGTATCCAGCTTCTTTGTTAAGATGCGCTGGTGGCATAATCAAATCTACTGCTCCGTGATCCAAACCGGGAACTGCTCTTAATGCGTTTACTGCGATATCTTTTACTTCTAATGGCAGTTCATCTAAGACATCGACAGGATCGCCACCTAAGGAAATATTCGTTTTATCACTGAGAAACACCTGTTCTCCTCTTTCTGGAACCGTATTTGCTGTGTAGTCTTTTCGTCCAATAAAATCGAGACTTTCCTGATTTAAACTGACTGGACAGCTGACAAGACGAGGGTTAAGACCTCTTTCTTCATTCTTTTGCTCAATTAATGTCTTAATATTATTTATACCATCGCCAACCACATTAGGAGGAATACGATTTATAGCACCTACAACTTGATCACCGACAACATAGATGCGATATTCATTCCCGGGAATATATCTTTCCACAATAACATTAGATTCACTAAGTTCTGTTCTTAGATATGCAAGGGAATGCTCGAATTCTCCGGCACTTGTAATATTGGAAATTACCCCTCTTCCGAAGCTGCCGTCTGTTGGTTTTAATACAACAGGAAATCCTATAGCGGAGGCATATTCAATAATTGTTTCATTCGTTTCTTCCCCGTCAAACTGCTTCCCCTCCGGAACAGGCACAGCTGCCTTGCCGAGCGCCTGCTTCGTTCTTTCCTTATCCTTACCAATTTCCACTGCTTCATTACTTACTTTATCTCCTCTTGTTCTAAAGAAGTAATGTGTTTTGTCTTTTGAGCTAAGGGAAAAAAGCTGGCCGGGTCGATCGACAAACCATGTATACATTTCACTAAATTTTTCGGAATCCTTCACATGCCACCTAAGTTTAAGACCCCTTCTCCAACCTTCAAGGGAAACGGCATAAGCATCAAGCAAATTTCCATGAGCATCTGAAACAATTTCACTGGATAGATGCGGCAGCCATTCTGTGTTATTCTCTACCATCGGATTTTTCCTCCTAATACACTGGTCCATTTCATTCTTTATTTATCAAGACTTTCTCTTAACGCTTTATATTCATTAAACGCTTTGCCATTCAATAAATCATTCGCAAGGCGCCCCTCTGCCTCTATGAAATAATCTCCCATCCACTGATCGGTAAGTTCATCAAAGTCATCGTAGTTTCCCGGCTTTGGTGTGAATTCGCCAAATACCAAACCATTCGTGGATCTGAGAAAATCAATTCGTATAAATGGGGCTGGTATTTTTGCACTAATGGATGAAGCGAGCTCGATCTCGTCTGTTGAGACGCCCCTGCCTTTAAATAGATCCTCGTCATACTTGCCTGTTCGAACATGCTCACCCGTAGTGGTCCACCAGCAATATTTCATTTCCGGAACGCGGGTGATCTCTAGTATGAGTCCGACTTTTCCATAGAAACAGTAGAATTTTATATCACTTGCAGGAACTTTTCTTTGTTTATCTTCAAAAATAAGCTCTTCCATAAACCATTCGTCATCCGTGACCCAGCCTGAGGTGAGGTCTTCCTTCATCGTTTCAATAAGACCATCCCAGCTGTCAATGGCTTTCGATCGCTTTATATCTATTATATCATGGAATGAATAGACAAGATACACGCCACGAGAACCAGCGCCATCCGCTGGTTTTATGACAATACCTTCTTCTTTCGGAATGTCCGTGTGTTTGTATTTCGCCTCTGACGTCCACGGTTTTCTTACACCAAGCCTGTCCATGAATGTATAGGCGTCTTGCTTTTCATCCAATACCCATTCCGGCAGAGATCCCGTTAGTTGCTTTTGTCTTATCCGCATATTTAAGCTTGCCCTAAAAGATGCTGCCTGTCTTAGCGGGATCCTTTCATCATCTAACCCTGCACGTATCATGAATTCAGGGATTTCTTCGATGTTTAACCCTGAAAGGATGTTTGAATAGACCAGATTTCGATAGTCTGTTTTTTCCTTCATAAATAGTCTGGCTGCGTAACGTAATGCATGGGTATAATTGGTTTGGTGTTGTTTCTTAGATTGAATCGCTTCATCTATAAAGTCCATTAACTTCGCTTCGTCTTTTGTATCTTTTATAAGCTCGTGTACTTGATTGCTGTTTAGTTTGCGGTCATCAAGCATGGCCTCGTTTAATCGTTCTCTCGTTTTATACAATTCTTTTTGTGTTTCCTGCAGGTTTGTTTCCAGTTCTTTTATATAGCTTTCGGTTTTTGCAGTCTTTGAAAATTTTCGCCATGGCTTGGAATATTTCCATGTACTGCTGTTTTCAATGTTTTTGATTTTCTTTTCATTCGTTTTTCTTTCTTTTTCTGCCTTCGTTACCTGGGCTTGCTTTTCGATGAGTAATTTGATTAATTCCTGCTCTTTGTCGCCGTGTGGATGCTGTTCCTGTTGCCTATTTTCCTGCGTGTTTTTTTCGTTATTTGTCGTCATGGCAAGCCTCCTTTTGCTTCACTTTGTAAGTATGGGTTATCATCCACGAACCAATCTTCGAGCTGCATGGCGTATGCTTCCCTATCCGTTTCTACATTTGCCCAATTGTCACTTGCTAATGTAATGGATTTTAAATCCCTTGCATGATTTTTCGTAAGCGCCTCACGTATCTGTTGGTTTAACGGATACCATTTTCCTCTCATTCCAAAATAATCATCGAGGTGATGTGCACACCGCCTTATATTATTTGGAGGTTGATCGATGACCACCCGAACCATATTCGGCTCTACATCCGGAATATACATTTGCTTTTCCTGCAAGATTTGCGGATGTTTAACAATGAGAACATCACAGGTAATATTTTCGCCATAAACTAGTAGGGGGACGTTATTTGCATCCATCGCTTCTCGTAATTGCTGATTTATCACTTTTGGCATTGAAAAGTCATACCTTGCCATTTGGATAAGACCTGTACGAAGGCCCATCTTTGTTTGTGTTTTCATTTCTTCCATGGTAGATCGATGCGTTTCGTCTGCGAATCTGAAATCAGAAACAATCACAACATCAAAGTGGCGACTTCCGGATGGCTTATCTTCCCGGTTCGGCCACATCGGCTCAGGTACCGGAAAAGGCCGCTCCTCTTGCGGATAGGGATAATATAATGTATCTGCCTTTTGATGATAGTCCCTATGAACTTCCGCATATTCTTTGCGTACGCCCATTAAAAATCCATTGTAGCCAAACGCTGAACTACCTGTAAGGGAACCCGCAGCCTGTTTCGGGAATGATAATGGTCCGGTTTTAAGGTCGACCACACTTTTCTTGCCGAAAACGGCTACCATACGACGCTTGAATTCACTATCTGCAGCAAATCGAACACTGTCCCAGTACCCAAGTTCTTCTATTACAGGGATGCTCCGGAACATAAGGGAAGACATATTGGAAAAAATATAATTCCCCGGTGTTCCTCTGCGATGGACTTTAATTTCACCCGTTAATCTTGCCTGTTCTGACGTGTTTGCAATGGCTTGTCTGTTATCTATTAAATGCTTGACCTGTGTTTCGATTTTTTCTGCATGAGACCAATCGTCTGCATCATTGATCGTTACAAATTCACCGGCCGCTTCTTTTAGCGCGATATTACGAGCAACATATGGCCCGCTGTTAACCGGTGTTGTGACTAGTTTTACTCTGGAATCTTTTTTCATGTATGCTTTTATTACATCTACTGTGTTATCCGTGCTGTGGTCATCAACAATAAGTAACTCTAGCTGCTGCCATGTTTGTGACAACATGGATTCAATGGCTGTACCTATTCCTTTTTCCGCGTTGTATGCAGGTATAATGACAGATACTATCGGTCCTTCTTCGATTGTTTTGTCCGTAGGCTTTGTTGTGAGATCTTCATAAGTTGCTGCTTCTTCGCCTGCATCAAAAGTAATCGGTTGAATGTCATATACGTCCAAGGCTTTATTGATCCATTTCACACGCTCATTCAAAGTCTCCTCCAGATTAGCTGCTGCCAAATATAAATCCGGATGTTCTTGCAGTGCTAGAGCTGCTTGTATAATGCGTTTGCCAGCCTTTATTACATGTAATCGATCAAGGCATTCTGCTTTTATGATGGCTACTTTCCTTAAATAATCTTGGTTGTTTTCGCCGATGATTGCTTCAGGAATATATTCGAGAGCCTGACGTGCACCATCCTTGGTGTATTTATTCACGTGCCATAAGGTGAGTTCCCAGGCAATTGCTTGCTTTAAATAGCGATTTTCTGTTTCGTTATATAAATTTTCCAAATCAGCTAAAGCTCTCTCCCTAAAACCTAGATCATATAAATGGTATTTGTATTTTTTTAATTGATTCGCTGCTTTATTTTGTTTGTAAGACCTGCTATAGAGTTGCTTCCTATTTCGTCTGCCTAGCATATAAGCAGCAGTCTCTCTTATGATGCCTTTAGATTTTTTTGGGAGGTGCCATAGTCTGCTTTGTTTGACTGCATGAAACGCTCGTTGCATGGCTTTTAACTTTTGCTTGGACGCTTCATTTTGTGCTTCTTTTTCTTGTAGTTCGTTGTCTAATTTAGTTAGTTGAACCTTCAAGTCGGCGATTCTATTTTTTCCATCCTGATTATTCATTGCTACCAGCTCTATTCTGCCAGTCTTCATCCGCCAAATGGATAGCCGTGAGTTCATCTTTATGATCTGTAATTAACGATTCCCGGATGTTTGCATGTAATGGATACCAGGTTCCAGGTTTGTCAAAATATGCCTCCATCTGGCTGAGGCAATGTTCCATGTTGTAAAATCTCTTCTCCCCTTGTGTTGGCAGTTGATTTACGATCACATGAATAGTCTCTGCATCCACTTGAGGGATATAGTTTTGCCAATCCTCCAGAACAACCGGATTTATAATAAGCATATCGTCTGTTGTAATCTTCTCTCCATAGACAAGCATTTGGATTTGATCACCATCAAGTAAACTGCGCACATCTTTGTCAATATCCTTTTCGATGTCTAAATCATACTGGTACATTTGGATTAAGCCGAGACGAACGCCAGCATTTTTTCGTCTTTTTATTTCTTCCATTACCATTTCTCCTGCGATTCGAAAATCAGAAGCAATAACAACGTCAAATTGGCGTTTGCCTGAAGGCTTATCCTCTCTCTTTGGCCACATTGGTTCAGGCACAGGAAACGGCCGCGCCTCCCCGGGGTATGGGTAGTAAAATGTATCCGTACGCGCATGATGAAATTCAAGGCTTTCTACATATTCCTTACGTACGCCCTTGAAAAATCCATTATAGCCAAATGCCGAACTGCCGGTTAAGGATGCGACGGATTGCCTTGGCAGGGATAATGGTCCGGATTTTAAGTCAACATAATTATTTTTTCCAAAAACCTTGATTAGACGGCGCTTAAATTCGCCATCTGCAGCAAAACGAACACTGTCCCAGGATCCAAGCTCACGCACAACAGGTTCACGCCGGAACATTAAAGAGGACATATTCGGGAAAATATAGATCCCCGGTGTTCCTCTGCGGTATAATTTCAAGTCTTCGGTTAAGCGTGCGTGTTCGGAGGTGTTTGCTATTGTCTCTTTGTTTTCGATTAAATGGGTGACTTGTTTTTCAATTTTTTCTGCATGGGACCAATCATCCGCGTCATTAACTGTTACATATTCTCCGGTCGCTTCTTTTAATGCGATATTTCGCGCTACATATGGTCCGCTGTTCGTTGGGGTGGATAAAAATTTGACCCTGGGATCTTTGCGACTGTATTCTTTAATCACTTCTGCTGTGTTATCAGGGCTGCAGTCATCAACTGCAAGCAACTCGATATTCTGCCATGTTTGATTTAAAATAGATTCGATGGCAATACGGACGCCTGTTTCGGCATTAAAAGCTGGCAATATAACAGATACTTTTGGCCCTTCCTCTATTTTCCTATCCAGCGGCTCTGTTTTTAAATCGTCATAGGTTACCGTTTCCGCGTTTGTTGAAAATAGAATTGGTTGAAGGTTATAGACGCCTAATGCTTGGTTGATCCAGTTTACACGCTCATCTATACTACCTTCCAAGTTAGCTGCTGCCATGTACAAGTCTGGATGCTGTTGATTTGCGAGAGCTTCTGTGATCACACGTTTCCCTGCTTCAATTTCATCTAGCATTTCATGGCATTCTGCTTTTAAGATGGCTGCTTTTCTTAATTGGTTTTGGTCTTTTTCCCCATCAATTGCAGCACCGATATAAACAAGCGCTTGACGTGCCCCGTCCTTGGTGTATTTATTGGCATGCCACAAAGTGAGCTCCCATGCCGCAAGCCGCTTCATATATGGATCTCGACTTGTGGAATAAAGCTTCTCAAGCTCCGTGAATCCTCTGTCGGTGAATCCGAGATTATAAAGGTGGTGTTTTACTGTTTTTAGTTTTCGCCGTTGGGCTTGTTTTTTGCCATCTTTCGTGAAACGTTTTATTTTTTCCTTCTGTTTGTCTGTGAATAAATTGGAAAGAGATGCTTTCTGTTTTTCAGACAGAAAGGTATATAAGAACCAATCCATTGATCCTGTAATCATTTTCTTTATGAGACGCAACAATACCCTCACCACCTGCTTAAAATCACGTTACTTGTCATTTACTTTCTTTTATAGGTTGTTCAAAAAGTCCGGTAAAAATGACACTTCGAATTTCTTCGTTGGCTTGTTTCTCCGCTACTCATGTATTTAAAAGCATACATTCCGCTGCTCGAAACTACGCCGCCTCGAACTTCTCGGTCATTTTTATCCTCCTTTTTGACCACTCATTTTTTAGCTTTCCCTTTTTTCGCAACACCCTGCGCCTCTCTGTATTTATCAACAGCTTCCTGGGCGCTTCCATCATAGCGAACTTGTCCTTGTTCCATCCAAATGGCGCGCGTGCATATCTGCTCGACAAAGCTCATGCTGTGTGTGACGATAATGACAGCTTTAGCGCGCTCCATCATATCCTGAATACGTTCACTGGCTTTTTGCTTAAAGGCCATATCTCCGGTGGATAATGCTTCATCAATGATAAATATATCCGGTTTTAAAATGGCAGCAATACTGAAACCAAGCCTTGATTTCATCCCACTGGAATAGTCTTTCACCGGTTTATCCATTGATTTTGCCAATCCGGAAAATTCCACGATTTCATCATAATTTTCTTCGATTCGCTTTTTGGGGATCCCTAAGAGCAGTGCATTTAAATAAATATTGTCATGCCCGGTCAACTGTGCATTAAACCCAGTCCCATAGCCAAGCAATGCAGATGTTTCTCCATTAAGTTCGATTTGTCCTTCGTCAGGTGCAAGGATTCTTGTTAGCACCTTGCATAATGTACTCTTACCTGCACCATTATGACCGATTATCCCCAGCACCTCGCCTTCTTTCACCTCGAAATTAACATCTTTCAGCGCCCAAAATGTGCCGGTATTTAATTTATAGGAAATCCCGACATTTTCTGCTTTAACGACGGTGTTACCCGTTTCGACTGCCTCTGTTTTTTCCAATTGCAGATTACGCTGTTTTCTTGGCGGAAGTGGAGGCACCGTTGCTTTATAATGCTCAATGACCTCTTTCGGATCACCAACTTCTCGGACAACACCACCGTCCAGCCAAATTAATCTATCACAATTCCGCTGGGCGTACCTGAGACTATGGGTTACGATAATAACCATCTTCGCTTGGCTTACAAGTTCCTTCATTTTTTCGGATGCTTTCCTGCTGAATTTCGCATCCCCCGTATTTAATGCTTCATCCAGAATCAAGATTTCCGGTTGCAGGTGGGCAGCAACACTGAAGCCCAGTCTTGCTTTCATCCCACTGGAATAATACTTCATCGGCTGATCGATAAATGCGCCCAGATCGGAAAATTCATGGATTTTGTCAATGTAACGGTTAATCAACTCTCTATCAATACCGAGCATCATTCCATTTAAATAGACATTATCACGACCTGTTAGCTCCTTATTGAAGCCCATTCCTAAGGAAAATAAGGCAGTTACATTCCCGTCTACCTTCATTTCCCCTTGATCTTCACGAAGAATGCCTGCGATGATCTTACTAAGGGTTGTCTTCCCGGCCCCATTCGAGCCGATGATCCCGAGAATTTCACCCTGATGCCCTGTAAAATTAATATCTTTCAGCGGCCATACCTTTTCTTCTTTATCTTTTTTTCCTTTTTTCTTAAACAAATCGAAAACAAGTGATTTATAGTCGTCTTTCTTGGCCCCAAAGGACACCCCGATGTTTTTCGCTTTGATCACATCGGTATCAGTATTGGTAGGCTTGTTCTTTGTTTGTTCTTCTTGATTCGACACGTTAAAAACCCTCTTTTTATAGGTGATGGTTTATAATGCTTGTTCAAAAAGGAGGATAACAAGGACCGAGAAGTTCGAGGCGGCGTAGTTTCGAGCAGCGGAATGTATGCTTTTAAATACATGAGCAGCGGAGAAACAAGCCAACGAAGAAATTCGATGTGTCATTGTTACCGGACTTTTTGAACTTCCTTTATAATGCTTTGATGATTTTATGTTCATTCTTACTATAGTGACGCAGCATTAAAATTCCAGCGATTGCAGAAATAATTAAAATGGTAAATAGCCCTGTAAAATCCGGACTGTTTTGGTACATAAGCACATCTCTATAAGCAGTTACGATAATGGCGATCGGGTTAATATCCACGACCCAGCTGTACTCTGGCGGCAGACGCCCACCTACCCAAATAATCGGTGACGCATAGAAAAATATCCGTGTTACATAGGTAAGCACGTTATCAATATCGCGAACAAACACCGTAATATAACCTAAAAATAGACCCACTGCTAATAAGAATACTAATTGAACGAGTATGATCAATGGCAGATAAATAATTTGCCAGTCCGGCATAACGCCATATATTGCCAAAAATATGGCGACCACGATTAAACCAAATGCAAAGTTAAACATCTGTGAAATCGTGAAAGAGAGCGGAAACAACGCTTTAGGCATGTACACCTGATTAATAATCGAACTATATCGCAAAATCGATTTGGAAGATGAGCCGACTGTCGAACTAATCATGCGCCATGCGACGAGCCCGATAACAAGGAATAATGGATAATTCTCCACATCATCGCCTCTGCCTAATATAACAACAACTAAAAAATAGTATACAAGCACGTTTAAAAGCGGATCCAGCAGCCACCAGAAATAGCCCAAATAGCTGTTTCGGTGTTCTGCTTTTAATCCGGACTTCACGAGAAAATATAATAAGTCTTTTCGTTTAAGCATTTCCTGCAAATAAGTTTTCATAGTTACAAATGACACCGCCTGTTTCTAAATAAGAGACTGTTTAATAAAAGATTTCGTTCATCTTTCTATTGATTATTATCTATTGACACTAGAGGTTTATGGTAATCCTTTATCAATATAATTATATTTAATTAATAATAACCACGCTTCTATCGTTTTATTTTACGGAGAAATAAATTTCTTATATTAATTAATGCATAGTGAGAGAAGTACCAGATGCTTTTTAATAAGCTCTGTTTTTCCACATGCCGATACACATACCAGTTTTGTTTCGCTGCTTTAAGTTTATTGCTGGAAATGGAATTCTCCACCAGCCTGTATTTCGCCAGTACTTCCGGCAGTCCGTAGGCAGGGAATCCCTGCTTTGTAAGCGTCAACCAGAGTGCATAATCCTGCCGTGTTCGTATATTCACCATTTCCACCCTGCCGATTTTAGCCGTATCCAACATAACTGTCAAACAGCCGATGACACAGTGCTTCATTAGGGAGTCATAATCGACATATTGCGGTGCGGATGTAACAGACTTCGTTAGCGTACCGTCTTCCTGAACAATCGCATACTTCGTAAATGAAAAGGCAATGTCTTTTTTCTGCATGAATCGCAGCTGCTTCTCGAGCTTTTCCGGTGTCCACAGATCATCACTGTCCAAAAAAGCGAAATATTGTCCCTTCGCTGCCTCCATCGCTGTATTACGCGCAACAGCTGATCCGCTGTTTTCTTCAAGCTCTATCAGTTTTATTCTATCGTCTTGTTGCTGGTAGTTTTTAATATATTCGACTGTTTTATCCGTGGAACGATCATCAACAAGGATCATTTCCCAATTGGTATAGGTTTGCCTCAGAGCAGATTCAATGGTTTGGCTTATGAATCTCTCTGCGTTATAAGCAGGGGTGATGATTGAAATTAACGGATTTTGTTTGTTCTCCAATTTACTCAGCCCGATCCTTTTGCATGCTTGTATTTGTCAATTGCCCGTACCATGTAATCAGCTTGTTTTCTTCGGTACGCCAATTTAACTCTTCCATAACAGCTTTTCTTCCATTTTCGCCCATACGTTTTGCCACGTCCTGATTATTTCTTAAGTAGAAAATCGCTTCTTTAATTTCGGATTCGTCATACGGATCAACAGCGATCCCGCATTCATACGTCTCCATAAATTCTTTCCATACGGGAAAATTCGAACATATAATAGGAAGTCCTGCGTTCATATACTCGAAAAACTTCGTCAGTTCCTTTTTCATGTAATGCTCCGTTGGTGGGAATAAAGCAATACCTGCCAGCCAATTACGGCTGAGATATCTTGCTTCCATGTCTTCTTTTTCAATAAAACGGTCGATTCCTTCTATTTCTAAATTATTCTGTTTATCACCGGAAACTGCATACATTTCATCCGCCAAGTCACTTGGACATTTTCCGACAAAATGGACGGAAACCGATTCGTCGATGAGCGGAATTTTTGCATGAATAAGCGCACCCCTCACGTAAGATACATTACCAGTATACAGTAGCGCGTCTGCTAACGGGCCGTCATTACGACTGTGATTGATAAAATTTTCATTAATCGTCGGGTAGTTTAATATACATTTTCCCCTTGGATAGATGTCTTTATAATACTTCTCCGCGAGACAAAGCTCCATTTTCCTGGAAAAAAATTTCTCCATATACTTATACGTTGATGCTATCACTTTTTTAACGGGGGTACGCATATATTCTTTTTGCATGATGCTTGTAACATAATCTTCATGGATGTCATAAATAACGACATTGTTTTTCTTCTTCAGGAGCCATGCGGCCGGCAATAGCTCCGGATCATGAAAATGGTAGACATCAGCATCTAGGTCCTTCGCCTTTTTATACGCCTCAATCGTCCCGAAAATCATGCGTTTTAATCTGCTTGTATATGTCTTGACAGGTACATGTTTGATCGGCTTATCTTGTGCAGTTTCCGTGTCTGCTTGCGCGATCAGCGTTACGTCGTGCCCCGCATTGTGAAGGGATAAGCATTCTTTATGATAAATCCGCGGGTCATACGGGTGGTGTACGGTTGTCATATGTACAACACGCTTAGGAGCCGTCATACTCCATCATCTCCTGCTTCATTTTTCGATTTGATCAATCGTTTGATTGAATGTTTCTTCGTATTGTTTCACGATTTTTTTCGCGTTAAATTCGTTTGCACGGGTGAGGCCTTTGTCAATGATTTGGGCTGTTTGTTCTTTATTTAAGGTAAGGATCTCATATATTTTGTCAGCCATTTCTTCTGCGTTTCCAACTTCACACATCCGGCCGAATTCTCCGTAATTTAGTACTTCGCGGGCTCCTGGCTTGGCATTCGTTGAAACGACAGGGGTCCCTGTGGCTAGCGCTTCAGCTAACACGTGACCAAACCCTTCACGCTTTGATGATAGTACAAACACATCCGCCTGCTTAAAATAAATATACGGATTTTGCTGAAAGCCTATGAAATGAACCTTGTCCTGAACGTGATGTTCATGCGCGGTTCTCTTTAAATCTTCTTCTAATTCGCCCTCGCCCAGGATTACTAATTTAGCATGGATGCGCTCATTTACTTTTGCAAAAGCACGGAGTAACGTTTCGTGGTCTTTGTCTTTTACGAGCCTTCCAGCTGTGATTATAATTTTTTCGTTTGCGTTGAAAATGGCTTGATGCGCTCCGGCTACTTGTCCGTGTTTTATATTGTTTTCGATACTGTCTAAATCGACTGGATTATAGATAACCTTGATTTTTTCTGACTTCACTTTATACTGCTTAATGATATTTTCTTTCACACCTTCAGATAAGGCAATGACTTTGCTGGATAGTTTATATAGCATTCCATAGGCTAGCAATTTTATATTTTCTTTAGGGCTGCCACCTAAAAAGGCCGCCTCCCGCACAATATTTTTTGCACCTGTAAAAGCAAATAAATTTGCCAAGATGGCGATCGTATTATAATTCGGAATCGTGCTAAATACGATGTCTGCTTTTTCTTCTCTTATCACCTTCGCTAAAGGAAAAATAGCTGATCGCAGGCGTTTTGTTTCCAATTTAATAAACGTCACATCTGATTTTATATATTCTTCATACGAGCCATTATAGTTTAATGTCACCAAAATGGGTGTGAATTTCGTTCTGTCTAAGTTGTTAATAATATTAAGCAGGGTCCTTGCTGCACCGCCAGCACCCATCTGATATATGAAAAATAGCACGCTTTTCTTTTCCATCGTATGCAGCCTTCCCCTATCTAACTTTAGCGATTAATACTAAGGGGCATTATACCATAGCAGACTGAATAAATAAATTGTCGAAATGGTTACAAAAGTGGGGCGCATGTGGATAGGGTATGAGCAATATTAGGAATATCATAAATTATTCAGCTCAAATGGAGAAAGTTGTCACACGAGTTTGGGGCTCGCTCGACTAGAAAGTATTGACGCTCGTGCTGCAGGTTCTGGCGCGCGCTCGTGCAGGGATGAGGCTTACTCGAGCGACTGCTCCTCCAAATCGAGCGACTAACTCGGGCGAGAATATGAAATTGGGTGGCTGGCGCTCGAGTTCGGATAGGGCTCGCTCGACTAGGAAGTATTGGCGCTCGTGCTGCAGGTTCTGGGGCTCGACTTGCAACCTATGGCGCTCGACCGCCATACAACCACTCTTTACTACAAAAAAGTCGGTAACAAGGCCAACTTTCTAATTATAGACCGTCGGCCGCCCAATCGAATGATACTCCACGCCACTTCCCGCCGCGTCTTCTAATTCAAAACAGTTCCTGCCGTCAAAAATCACCGCATTTGTCATGTGTTTTTTATAATCCTCTAACGGGAATGCTTTAATTTCCTTCCATTCTGTGAGAATAATTGCGATGTCTGCATCTTCAATTGCTTCCTCTACACTGGATGCGTAGTTTATTTGCTCGGGTAAAATCCTTTTCGCATTGTCTGTTGCGACAGGGTCATAGGCATTTACAATAGCACCTTCAGCCAGAAGCTTGTCTGTAACTAGAATAGACGGGGCTTCGCGCATGTCATCGGTGTTTGGCTTGAATGCCAATCCTAATACTGCGACTTTTTTCCCTTTTATCGTTTCAAAGCGTTCAAGGAGTTTATCAACTAAAACGCCTCGTTGTCGGTCATTCGAATCCACGACATTTTCCAGTATCGGCATGTCGTACGCTGCATCTTTTCCGATAGAGATGATAGCCCGGGTGTCTTTCGGGAAACAGGAGCCGCCATAGCCGATGCCTGCATTCAAGAAGGCGTTACCTATCCGTTCGTCCATTCCCATGCCTTTGGCAACATGATCAATATTGGCTCCAATCTTCTCTGATAGGTTTGCCATTTCATTGATAAAACTGATTTTCGTCGCTAAAAAAGCGTTCGATGCATATTTGATCATTTCTGCACTTCTAAGATCTGTTTTTACAATTGGAAGATGGAAATCCGCGTTTACTTTTTCCAAAGCTTGCAAAGCATCCGTGTCATCTGAACCGATAACGATTCGATCTGCGTTAAATGTATCGTACACTGCTGAACCCTGGCGCAGGAATTCAGGGTTTGAGGCGATTTTTACGGTGACGTTTTCCACCAAATCCGATTCGATTTTATGTTTTATATATTCATTTGTGCCAACAGGTACGGTGCTTTTTGTAACGATAACAACATCACCCACTAAATTCGCGGCAATGGATTCACAAGCTGCGTTAATATACGTTAAATCTGCCGAGCCGTCTTCCCCTTGTGGTGTTCCTACAGCAATATAAACCATGCTTTTTCCCGTCAGGCCCTCTTGATAATCTGTGGTAAACGTGAGATTACCATTTTCGATATTTTTTTGTAGAAGCTCTGTTAGTCCTTTTTCATAAATAGGGCTGATCCCCTGTTTTAATGTAGAGACTTTTTCTTCATCGATGTCTATACATGTAACCTTATTACCAAGGTCGGCCAGGCAAACGCCTGTTACCAATCCTACATATCCGGTTCCAATCACTGCTATTTCCATGGGTCCCGCCCCCTACTTCTCTAAGTTTGCTAATGTCTTTTTCATGTAAGCCTTTATGTCATCATGCAGGTCCCCGCGGTTTAGGGCAAAATCAATCGTGGCCTGAACAAATCCTAATTTGCCGCCAATATCATAGCGCTGGCCGGTAAAGTTATATGCCAGTACCTGTTCTTGCTTATTGAGTTTTTCAATCGCGTCGGTTAATTGAATTTCGCCGCCTTTTCCAGGTTCCTGATTTTCCAGAATATCAAAAATTTCAGGTGAGAGCACATACCTGCCCATGATGGCTAAGTTTGATGGCGCATCTTCTTGTTTCGGCTTTTCTACTAACGAATCAATTGCTCGAATGGAAGGTCCATAATTTTGCCCTTCCAATGGTTTAATAATGCCATATTTCGACACATCCTCCATCGGCACATCATGCACGCCTACAATAGATGATTGATGTTCATTGTATGCTTCAATTAACTGGTTCAAACATGGCTCTTCCGCTTCTACAATATCATCTCCGAGGAGCACAGCAAAAGGCTCGCTCCCAACAAAACTATGCGCACATGCAATCGCGTGGCCCAGTCCTTTGGGTTCTTTCTGCCTGATGTAGTGAATGTTTGCTAAATCAGAAATGGACTGCACCATCTCAAGCTGCTCTGTTTTTCCTTTTTGGGAAAGTTTTTCCTCAAGTTCATACGATACATCGAAATGGTCCTCGATTGCTCGTTTGCCTCTTCCCGATATGATAATGATGTCTTCTATCCCTGATTCAACAGCTTCTTCGACAATATATTGGATTGTTGGTTTATCTACAATTGGGAGCATTTCCTTTGGCTGTGCTTTTGTAGCAGGCAAAAAGCGTGTGCCTAATCCAGCCGCCGGAATAATTGCTTTTCTTACCTTCATCGTTGCTATCTCCTTCTTAACGCTCGACATTTTCTAAACTTACTTGCAAGTTTATCATATCGCTTATCTCTATCCAATTTTTATTGATGTGCAAAACAGACGCAAAAATTGTATAATGGATGTTAGTGTACATGACTAATATCTTGATAAAAGGAAGAAGGCATCGATACCATGAGTTTGTTTGAAAAATTACAATCAAAAGAAGAAAAAATAGCTGTCATCGGTTTGGGATATGTCGGTCTACCATTGGCGATCGAATTTGCCAAAAAATATAATGTGGTCGGATATGATGTGAATAAGGAAAAATTGGATAAATATATGAGCGGTGTGGATGTAACCGATGAAGTCGGGGACGCGATGGTACGTGATACAACCATGGAATTTTCAAGTGATGAAAATGACTTACAAGCGAGTAAATTCCATGTGGTGGCGGTTCCTACACCTATTAACACGGATAAAACGCCGAATTTGAATCCGGTAATTGGCGCAAGTGAAACGGTTGGACGAAATTTAACCAAGGGCTCTATCGTTGTTTATGAGTCAACGGTTTACCCGGGAACTACCGAGGAAATCTGCATTCCCATCCTTGAAAGGGAGTCCGGCTTGACATTCGGCGAGGATTTTAAAGTTGGCTATTCCCCGGAACGAATTAATCCAGGTGATAAAGTCAACACCTTAACCCGTATCATGAAAATTGTTTCCGGATCAGACGCGGAGTCACTTGAAGAAATCGCAGCAGTGTATGGTTCGATTATCGAAGCTGGGGTCCATAAAGCGGAGTCCATCAAGGTAGCAGAAGCGGCGAAAGTCATCGAGAATTCACAACGCGATATTAATATCGCGTTTATGAACGAGCTTTCCATGGTATTCAATAAAATGGATATTAGTACCAATGCCGTCTTGGAAGCGGCTGGAACGAAATGGAACTTCCTAAAATTCACCCCTGGCCTGGTAGGCGGACATTGCATCGGTGTGGATCCATATTACTTTACGTATAAAGCAGAGCAGCTGGGATATCACTCCCAAATCATTCTCTCAGGACGAAAAATTAATGATGATATGGGGAAATATATTGCCAGTAATGTCATCAAAAAAATGATTAAGGCAAAACAGGAAATTGACGGGGCAAAAGTTGCGATTATGGGGCTGACGTTTAAAGAAAATGTTCCTGATGTGCGCAATACGAAGGTTATCGATATCATCGACGAATTACAGGAATATGGCGTAGACGTTGTGGTACATGATCCGGTCCCTGATGCAAACGCGGTTTATGATGAATTTAATATTCGTCTGGCTAATCAGGAGGAATTAAGCGAACTGGATTGTGTCGTATTGGCAGTTCCTCACAAAGAATATAAGGATACGTTCGATTTAGATGTGCTGGATGGCATGTATAAGAATGACCGAAAAGTATTAGTTGATGTGAAGAGTGTTTTAGATAGAAAGACATGTGAATCGAGAGGTTATCATTATTGGAGTTTGTAGAACGCTTGAAACTTTGTCTAAAGAGTAGTTGTTCATTTCCTAAAAAACAGCATCCCTGAATGCCACATATTGGCATAATTAATGGGACCCTTCCGCAAAAAGGAAAGGTCCCATTAAAACGATTATTTCCCATTTTCATTCTTACTTTCCTGCAGTTGCCGGAAAGTAACGATTTTTCATTTTGGTAGAAAGTATTTCTAATAAAATGGCGATTAGCAAGATGGCATAGGTAATGAATCCGACTTCACTAAGATCAAAGTAGAATCCGGATGCCATGGAAAGCTCAAAGCCGATACCGCCTGCCCCTGCTGCGGCGCCCATTGCGACAGCTACACCGAAGTTAATTTCAAACCTTAAAAATGTCCAGGACATTAAATAGGTAAAGGTGGATGGAAGTACAGCATGTGTGACAATATGCCACCAACTGGAGCCAGTCGCCCGCAATGCTTCAATAATACCAGGATCTACTTCCTCAAAGGACTCTGAAAATGCTTTAACCAGATAGGCAATCGAATGAAATAGCATACCAAGGATTGCAGCCTCGCTTCCCAGACCAGCAGCTATCGCAAAGATGAGCACCCATAATACCGTTGGCACAGCCCGGATAAAAGCAACTACAATCCGTACTGTTTTAGAGAGCCAGTCCTTTGATAAATTGGTTGCTGCCATCAAGGCCAAAAACAGTGCAATTACTCCGCCAAGGACTGTCGATAAAACTGCCAATCCGAGTGTGATTCCAATTTGATGAATAGCTTCTCCTAATCCAAAATGGCTTAATCCGGGCTGCAGAAACATCACCTTTAGATTATAAAACGTTTCTGAAATCGCACTGGAAAGCTCCAATCCGGTATAATCAAAAAACAAAAAAGCCATTACTGTTAGCACAACAAAAAGAATAAGTGTTACCCGCATCACCCGATCGGATTTGTTTCCTGCTTTCAGATTAATTCTGCCATCTCTTCTTCGTTTAATGTACGGTCTTGTATGAATTACTTCCATTACAGAATCACCTTCCGTATATAGTTTGAGATTAGTTCTATCAAGATGACGGCAAGAACAATCGTGAAAGTAATAAGGGCGACCATATTATAGTCCATCGTCTTATAATATAAATCAAAAATGAACCCGATCCCTGTACCTGTCAGAATACCGACAAGTGTTGCACTCCGAATATTTGTTTCGATCATAAATAAGATCCAGCTGATCAGCTGTGGCTTACATTGGGGGATGACCGCTTTATTTACAATATGGAAATAAGATGCTCCGGTAGCTGTTAATGCCTCCACCGAACTGTAGCTTGCTTCATCGATGGATTCAATAAACGCACGTGTCAGAAATCCAACACTCCCGACGAAAAGAGCCAAATAGCCAGTCACTGAATTTTGCCCAAAGGAGAGCAGTAAAATTAGTGCCCATGCCACTACTGGAATATTTCTGGAAAACGATGCGATAAACCGAGCAAACGTACTGATGAAGCCATTTATTCTTGTGGTTTTGGACCCCATTAGACCCAAAAACAAGGAAACAACGGCGGCTGTCGTTGTGGCAGCAATCGACATAAAAATCGTTTCATTCAATTTCACCAATACATCCGGCAATCTTTCCAAGGATTCCTGTGTAATCAGGAGATTGGAAAGAATCCATCCAATTGCTGCAGGTAATGTGGCAAGACCCTGCAGAAAATTAAAATTTGTTATCACAGCAGACAAATAGGTAATTAAAATAATGATAATAAAAACCAGACTTGTCTGCCATTTGCGTTTGCGCATCCATTTAGCTTCCACGTCAACTGTCTCCTTATACCGTAATTAACTCTCTCGTTGCAATGCCATAGATATGATTGATCTGTTCCTCGGATAGTTTCAGTTTCGGGCCGTCAAAAACAATTTCTCCTTTTTTCAAGCCGATAATGCGATCCGAATAATTTTGAGCAACTTCCACCTGATGGAGGTTTACCAGACAGGTAATGTTCATTTCCGATGTAATGGATTTTAAATGATCCATAATCACTTTTGATGCATTCGGATCAAGGGAAGCAATCGGTTCATCACAAAGAACAAGCTTCGGTTTTTGAATAAGGGCTCGGCAAATTCCAACACGCTGCTGTTGCCCACCGCTTAATTGATCACATCGTTTGTATGCATGTTCTTCAATCCCCAGTTTTTCCAGAAGATAAAAAGCATCCTCCTTCTCCTCTTCCGTAAACCTGCCGAGAACCCCTTGCATGACTGTCTTATAACCAAAGCGCCCATGCAGCACATTTTCAATGACTGTCAACCTTGGGACGAGATTATAATGTTGAAAGATCATCCCAATATTTGTCCGCATTTTACGTAGTTCTTTCTTCTTCAGACTTCCAATATCCAAATCATCAAACGTTACATGACCCTCATTAATGTCTACCATTCGATTGATACAACGCAACAGCGTCGACTTACCTGCACCGGAAGGACCTATAACGGAAATGAACTCTCCTGCTTCCACCTCAAAATCTATGTCCCTCAATACCTTTGTTTCTGAGTCATATGATTTACCAAGTCCCTCAACCTGTAATAATGGCATGAATATAAGCTCCTTTATTCGAAAATTATACAATCATTCAAAAACCGCATATAAGGGGATGACCCCTTAAATTAGGCGATTAGTTTGAAAGCTCACGGATTGGATCGAACCACTCATCTTCAACCGGGGCAAATCGTTCGTCACCAGACTTTGTAAATAACGCGGATCCCTCAGAATCTTCCGGAGTAAAAATCTCTTCATTGTTTGCAACTTCATCTGAAGTGAAAAGTTCCAACAATGCGTCAAAATCCTCCTGACCCAGTGCATCCATGTTTGCAACAAATGGAGCATTTAACACTGGAGTAACACTCATTAACGTGAACTCACTGCCAGTTACGTTGTTAAAAGGCTCTTCTGCGTCATCCTTCACACGATAAACCGCACCTGCCGTATTTTCTTCCCCTTCTGCAATTTCCACATAATTTTCAACACATGTATCACAGAATGCAGCTACATCGGCATTTCCTGTTAACAGATTCACCGCTGATCCCTGGTGGGAGTTTCCAAATAACACTTGAGAGAATAACGCTCCGCCTTCCATCAAATCTTCTTCCGCCAGGTCAGCGTATTCTTCCTGCTCATTGAAATGTCCAAGAATCGTTGAAGTTGGAACCTTAAATCCGGATGTTGAACTTGTTGATACAAAGGAAAATGATTTGTCTGCAATCGTATCCAGTTCAAATTCACCATCAACTTTATAATCTTCCTGCTCATCTACGTTCAATGCAAGCCAACTGTGATATAAAGCGTCGTCCAATGTTCCTGATGGCCCTGTTGGTACGGCTAGCGGCTGGACAGCGTCATTACTCGCATTTGCCTCGATATATCCTTGCGCTCCCATGAATGCAAGATCTGCATTATTATTTACCAATGTTTCAATTGCAATTGCATAATCGGTGGTTAAATGATGTTCCACTTCCTTGCCGGTAGCATCTGCAACTGTACTGCCAATGGCGTCCCGGGAAGCTTTCAATTCATTACCGGATTCATTCGGGTACCAGACGATATCAATCACGTCATCAGGTCCTTCTCCCTCACTGGCACTGCCTTGTGAACAAGCAGCTAAAAATAACATAAATACAGACAGCATTACAATCAACGTTAAATTCCTTTTCATCAACATGCACCTCTTCAGCTATTTTTTTGGCAGTTAAGTAAGTATAAAAACTTTTTACTGCATAAGTGCGGGCTAAACCTTTTTCCACAAAGGATTGAATTCCAAAGTATAAAGGTTTCTAACAAAGTGAAGTACGCTTTTTAAGGTTCCTTTTAACAAAAGCCAAGTTTTCTAATAACCAATGGACCTGATCCCACCCTGTCTGTCATTTGCAACATCTACACCAGGAGAAACACCTCACTTTCTATCATTCTGTTTAACTAGTTACATTGAAACACAATTTAAATTAGAATAGCGTAAATTTACATACTTTTAACTCCTTCTTTACTCTTTCTTAAGACTTTTAGGTTTCCCTTATCTCATTTGATTTAAATGATTCAGAACTTAAAACTTCCCCTACCTCAATCACCTCTGAAAAAATTCCATGGTAATCCGTACCACCAGTCATCATCAGCTGATAATCATTCGCCAATGCTTCCACTTTCTGATGGTCCTGGTGCCCGTGATCCGGATGGTTACGTTCAATCCCACCCAACCCTGCATCAATCAACTCCGGGATGAGCTCATAGGAATCCAGCTGTCCGGGATGCGCCACTACCGCAATTCCTCCATCTGCTACAATTGCCTGAACCGCGTCAAACACATCCATATAGCGGATGTCCCCGGAAGCAATGCCACTTCTTTTAAATAAAGATTGGTATAACTGTCTATACTCCCTCGATGAATAGGCCGCTTCTGTCAATTGCCTCATGATATGCTGTTTATATATGATATTGCTTGGCTTGGCCATCTCCATTATCTTATCCGCATCCAGCCGGTATCCATGTTTATTCAATTGCTCGATTTGCCAGAGGGAATGTGCCTGCCGCCGCTTTCGTACAGGTTCCGCTACAGCTTGTATATTCGGAGCTAGTGGATGATAGCAATACCCAAGAATATGAACTTTCCTGTTTCTTTTAAAATCATACGCCGATAGTTCAATGCCGGGGATTGTTTTTATCTTATATTTCTCCCCCATCCTTTGTACTTCAGGCCAGCCTGCAACCGTATCATGATCAACAAAACTAAGTTGGGTGACTCCTTGCTGATGCGCTTTTTTGATCA
The DNA here is from genome assembly GCF_021560035.1 of Virgibacillus sp. NKC19-16. NCBI lineage: Bacteria > Bacillati > Bacillota > Bacilli > Caryophanales > Bacillaceae > Virgibacillus > Virgibacillus salidurans. Next base: position 3,270,141 of record NZ_CP074373.1, read on the forward strand.
CCTCCTCGACCGAATCGGAGCCGTCGGAATAGTTGCTATGTACATGTAAATCTGTTTTCACTTAACAGCACCCTCCTCGATTTCGGTAGTGTTTGCGGCTTTCATATCAAAAATGTTGTCACATAATCCATCCATAAATTCGATATCATGAAAAATGCCCACAAGCGTCGTTCCCTCTTCTTTCAATCGTTCAATGATTTCTCTGACCTTTTGTTTTGATTGCATATCAAGACTTGCGGTCGGCTCATCAAGCAATAGCAGCCTTGGTTTTTTTACTGTCGCCATGGCAATATTCAGGCGCAGTTTTTCCCCGCCGGAAAATGTATTCGGATAGGTATCCCATAATTTTGGATCCAGTTCAAAATGCGTTAATGCTTTCTCTGCTTCCAGCTGTGCAACCTCTTCATGCTCCCCCATTTCCAGTAATGCCTTTTCCACCAGCTTTCTTGATGTCGTTCTCGGCATAACGTTCAGAAATTGCGATACATAGCCAATCTCATATTTACGGAGATATAGCATCTCTCTTTCTGTTGCTTTTGCCAAATCAATCTGGCCAAAACGTGCGGAATCATAGATAATCTGGCCCTTATCCGGCAAATAGGTTCGGTAAATGCTTTTAAGAACCGTTGATTTTCCACTCCCGCTTTTTCCAACAATCCCAATAAATTCCCCCTTCTTTAGGGTAAAATCAATGTGTTCAGCTGCCTTGATGGTTTTGCCTAGGTGATGAATGGTAAACCGCTTGCCAAAATCCTTCACGTCAAGCATTGGCATAACTACTCCCCTCCTTATTTTATACGGTAATTTGTCGTTGTAATGAGTGACCCGTTCACCATCGTTTTTGTCAGCATCGGGTAACCATCTTCCATTCGTTCAATGACTAGCAAATCTGCTTTTTTTCCCGTCTTGATGGATCCAATCTCATCATCCATCTGTATGGCTTTTGCCGGATTTTGTGTGACCATCATAAACATGTGGTGCAAATCATTTCCATGTTTCTCACTTAAGTCAAATATCGCATGGAGTAAGGCAGCGGGGTAATAGTCACTGCATAGAATATCCGCACAATTATGCGCAATAGCCTCGGCTGCTGCTAAATTTCCGGAATGGGAACCACCAAGCAGGACATTCGGAGCACCGACAATGGTTGCAAGCCCTAGCTCCCTGGCTTTCTTTGCAACCTCCAGCGTGATTGGGAATTCACTGATAGTTGTGCCAAAGGATTTGACCAGTTCCAATTTTTGAATATTATCGTCATCATGGGAAGCCACTGCAATGCCTTTGTTCATTGCCAAGGCTACGATCTCTTTCACTTTTTTCATTGTTATTACTTCTGATGTCTGACGTTCCTTGATAATCGTCTGGACGTCATTATCACTTAATTCACGATATCCCTGTAATGTTTCCCGGTAGACTTCCAAATCACGGTATTGCCCCTGGCCGGGAGTATGATCCATAAACGACAATAGATGCACTTTGTCGTCTTCAATATTTTTTATAAGCTGATGTACTTCATCGAGATTATCCATCTCAAACCGAGCGTGGAGCCGATGACGGATCAGATGCAGGTCCTGATGCGTTCGATCTATCGCATCAACCATCCGCTGGACATTTTCCGGCCTTCTCATCGGTTTGTGGTTGAAAACATCCTCCCTGTAGAACGAAAGGGAATGGAACATCGTTGTAATTCCATGGCTTATTAAGATCTTTTCTGCCTCCCGCAAACTGATGTCAAAATCCATCATACTTGTCGGTCTTGGTGAAGCGATTGTCTCAATATAATCTGAATGAATGTCAATGAACCCTGGCGAAATATAGCCGCCGTTTGCATCAATCAGCTTGGCCTCCTGGAAGGACGAAATTTCACCCTCGGGGATAATTCCCTGAATGGTTTCTCCCTCTGTGATGACAGCATGGCCTTCCATGATCGCTTCTTCCGTAATAACTTTCCCATTATGAATAATGTACACCGCGTGTAAGCCTCCTATATCAATGAATAAACTAATTGTTGTGTATATGCAGCTTGAGGATCTTCAAGAATTTGATCCGTCAGTCCCTCCTCGATAACCGTCCCATTTAACATGACAACAGTACGGTCTGAAAGCATCCGGATAACCGCCAAATCGTGGGAAACCACAATCATACTAATACCAGATTCACGCTGGATTTTCTTAATTAAATCAAGCACATTTGCCTGAACCGATAAATCCAAGCCTGTTGTTACCTCATCCAGAAACAGAACAGGCGGGTTATTGGATAATGCCTTCGCAATCTGGACACGCTGCTGCATACCGCCTGAGAAATTACGTGGTTCATCCTTCATGCGAAAAAGCGGGATATGCACACTTTCCAATAGTTTTTTACTCGTGGCTTCCATGTCTGATACATTCCGGTTTCCCGCTGCAATCAGCTTTTCGGCAATATTACCAACTGATGAAAAATTCATTTTCAGTCCCTGTATTGGGTTTTGGTAGACCATGCCGTATTTATGATTCCGGATATATCGCTTTTTCTGGGAGGACAATTCCAGCACATTCTGCCCCGCAAAGACCGGGTCATTCAGATACACTTCCCCGGAGGTGACATCTGCATCAAAGTACAAACACTGCATCATCGTTGACTTTCCACTGCCACTTTCCCCGACAATGCCGAGAATTTCCCCGGGAAATAAATCAAATGAAACATCCTGACAGGCATATACCGTTCCGCAAACTGGACAGTAATTTTTCTCCAGCTTCCTATCTGTTGCCTTCCTGCATTGGTGACACCCCGGACCGAAGTGCTTATGTAAATTTCGCACACGCAGTAACGGTTCTTCATACATAGCTCTTCTCCACCTCCACGTTTTCCTTCTTATTTAGCCGCTCCAGGCAATAACTCGTGTCATTGCACTGATAAATAGGCTCGTTCGTTACAGGATCAATGATTTCATCCATAAAAACTCCCGTTGACCCGCAGAGATGACAGTACTTTCCTTCAAAATCTTCCACTTGAAATGGGTAGTCCTCAAAGGCAAGGGACTCGACATTCGTATATGGTGGGATAGCATAGATTTTTTTCTCCCTTCCTGCCCCTAGAAGAATTAATGCTTCCGACTGATGCAATTTCGGATTATCAAATCTCGGAATCGGGCTTGGGGCTGTAATATAACGGTTATTTACAACCACCGGATGATCTGCATCCGTTGCTGTGGATCCGTATTTCATTATTTGCTCAAAAAGCATCAGCCAAGCTCCACTGTACTCCTCATCCGCATGAAGCCGCTTCGTCACATATTCCCTTGCTTCCACTGAACGAAGGGCCTCAGGCATTGGCACCTGCAATATGAGTATCTGATCCTTGGTTAACGGCATTTCCGGAACCCTGTGTCTTGACTGAATGAGTGTGGAATCCTTTGTGCTTTCGGTAAGCTTTACACCCGTAGTATCTTTTACTAATTTCTTAATACTGACTGCATTTACAGACTCATCCGCTCCCTGGTCAATCACCTTAAGCACGTCTGGTCTTCCGATAAGCGACAATGTGATTTGCAGGCCTCCTGTTCCCCAACCGCGGGCAATCGGCATTTCCCTTGAGGCAAATGGAACCTGATATCCTGGGATCGCCACAGCTTTTAAAATCGTACGGCGGATTTCCTTTTTCGAGCCTTCATCCAAAAAGGCAAATTGCGTGTCAAGCCTCATTTTTCTTTCCTCCTTTCTTTACGTTTCGGACACTGTCCAGCTTCGATTGAAATGTCACATAGTGTGGTAATTTCAGATGTGATATGAAGCCTGTCGACTCAACCGAATCAATGTGCAGCAGAACAAATTCCTCATCATGTGTCGGAAAATCAGCTTCCGGATGTTCCAAGCACTGATCCAGAATACTCATGGCAATCGCCTTCGTTTCATTTCTCCCATAACAGGCGCCATAGCCGATTTCAAACTCCAGTTCATCTTTATTCTGTTCATTTTTTACATTCACCGGCACGAAGGATTCCACTTCGGTGAGTCGAATATCACCAATATAAAAATCATCTTCCACGTCATATGTCCCTTCGTTTGGGTGCTCCACATAAATCGGGAGTGCACCGACTCTCACCTCACCAACTGTCGGATGCACCTGACCATAACCACGAAGCGATGCATAGCCCAGTGATGTTACCGCACCGGTTTGACCGCGGGTGAGGACTTGCAATCTTGCACTTCTGGAAACAGGAAATTGCAGGCTCTCCTTCGTGATATCCACGGGAGGTGTATCATCGTGGGTATAGATTTCAAAAAGTCCCTCATTGCGCAAATATTCAACTACTTTTGGAAAGTACTGGACATCACCGATTGGTTCAACCTCTTTTAAAATTTCTTTATACGTTGTAAGCCATTGTTCATTTTCCATGGTGCTTTCTTCAACCAACTGAAAATCAAGCAACCTGTGCGTATAATCTGTTGTAGCACCAAGCAGTTGTCCACCCGGGATATCTTTAAAGCTTGCGGAAATCCTGCGTTCCACCAGCATTGATTCCGATTCCGCAGCCCGACTATAATAAAGACGCGGTAACGTCGAGCGGTGGGCACGCATCAAAAACACCGCTTCTTCCATACTTCCTTCCGCCTGTTTGATAGCCAATGCGGCCAAAAACGGGGAATAAAGACTGCTTTCCGACATGACTTGATCTACCATTGTCCGCATCGAGGCCAGGATTGTTTTGATTTCAAGTACCTCTTCTTCCTTTAACCGTTCATACTTCAACCGTTTTAGGGACGCGTCGATGGCCATCGTACCACCCTTCACTGCAACATAGCCCATTATCTCACCCCCGAATTTTCAATTACTGTTGTTCGTGGAGCACAGGCAATCTGCGCCTTTTCATCGGTAAAAATCAAATCAATCCCCATCGGATATTCTTTTACCCTTTCGTTTCTTGCCTCCCAAACAAATGGCGAGAAGCGTGTTTCCATTTTTATTTCATTTTTAATTCCAGGGCCTGATAACGTCATACCACCAGCATTTGTAAGGTTGGAGCTCTCTATAATCCAGGTAGCTGAAAGTTGAGGATTAATCAAGCTGCCGATTTTACACTCCCTTATTGCACGAAGAATGGAATAATCTGTTGCATCAGATAAAGCAATGATATAGTCAGCTTCTGCAATCGATGTCTCGCTTGCCAGCGTATAGGCTGAAATTTTCCCGCTTATATCAGAGTGATTTTCTGTAAGCAAATGAAATGTTACCTCCGCATCCAGCAGTGTCATGGCGCTGTGTATAGTTGCCTTAAAACAAGGGATATGATAATCCAGATCTGCCGATACGTTTTCTAGTGATGAAATGATTCCCGGTCTGGACATACTATGTACTATTTTTCGATAAACCTGTTGCACCTCGTGTATCTGTTCAACTGCCATAGAATCCCTCCTGTATATTCCATTTTCATATGCTAAACATCCATGGTTTCAAAATTAACCTTTGTCTCAAACAGTTCCGCCTGCTCTTTCGCTTTCACTTCCCTGATGTACTGTTCGGCGCGAAGCAGCTCTTTTTCCCATTTGCTAACTTCCGGTAATCTAGCCTTATATGCCGCATCAATGATGGCAAGATTCTTCGCCAGTTCCATCTCCATCCCGGTAACCAGGCCAATCCCGATTTGCTGCTGAATTTCAACTTTTGCCTCCGTAATAAGTACTTCACCAAGATAAAATAAGGAATTCTTCGCGGACTCCCGCATTTTGACCATCGTCAACCCGTAATGTGGTGCAATTATTTCCAGGCAGTCATAAGTTTGCACAATCTCTGCAGCAAATTTATGTGCCAGGCTGGATTCACCCCGAATCAGGATTTCTGTTCTCCTGCGTCGTTTCATCATGAGCCATAACCTCCTTTACAAATCCATCGTAACTTGTTGCCAAGTTGTTGTGTGATAAGATACTGTTAAGTATTTGTAAATTTCCTTTACAATTTATGCACAAAAGCGCAAGCGCCTTGAACACCCCGGCAAGCTTAAGTAAGAACTCACAGTGACGTTTTTTGTCCCAGGGAGTTCTTACTTAAGACTCCGAGGGGGGAGACGCTGGAGCTGGACGTGGCAGATAATCCACTATAATTACTTTCTGTCAAAATGTTATAGATTCTTATCTCTGCACAAAAAAACAGGAAAAACGCTTAGGTTTTTCCTGTTTTCTTTAATCTATCGTGATATCGTATTTAAACTTATCACTTCGGTATACGATTTTCGTATGCTCAAGCACATTTCCAGATTTCGTGTCCATACAATCACTTTCAATGACAAGAAGCGGCACTAACCGATTGCTTGAAAGCAGCTGCTGCTCATTAAACGTTGGAAACGTAACACTGAGCAATGTTTTACTACTGGAAAAGTCGGTATACCCCAGCCCTCTATAATAAGCAAACATCGATTCAATCTTCCTGCCGTCTTCTGCAATTTCAGGGAAATTCGCTTCACAAACATAGGAGTTGTGGATGGCAATTGGCTCATCATTGATTATTCGCAACCGTGCAATTTTATATACCGCATCGCTTTCATCCGCATGAAGGATATGATAAATTTTTTCATCATATTTAATTTTTTCACAGGATACATTCCGGGTGATCAATGAATGCCCAGCTTCATTCATTTTATCGGTAAAACTGGTTTTCCCTGTTAAATGTAATTGAACTTTTTGTGATTTCTCCTTTAAGTAACGTCCTTTTCCCTGTTTAGAATAAATAACCCCCTGTTCCTCCAATTTGATTAGCGCATTCCGTACGGTCATTCTTGGTACATGGTACATTTCAGCAAGCTCATTTTCAGAGGGTAATTTATCTTCAGGCTCTATGTTTTTTACCTGAATTTCCTGCATCATATCATCTATAATTTGTGTTTCCTTATTCACGGTAATCGGAATCATCTCCCGCATCAATTCAATTTCTTTCATTATACATGAGATATCAGCCATCCCGTACAGAAAAATTCTTGATTTCTTCACAACGTTTGGTTAAAAAAACCGAGCCAACAAAGGACCGGTTTTTATATACGTCTGCTACAATCTATTGATGTATTGAACGCATATACATATTAGCTAATCGCTATTCTTCGCCACAATCTTCTCATCCCCTGTAATCAGATAATTCAGCTCACGCTCCGGAATCTTGTTAAATTCCTTTCTTTTCGCTAGATAGAAGATGAGTCCGAGTAGGATCCATGCATATAGCGCAATTCTGGACTCTATTCCTAAGAATGCTGGTGAGCCTGGGATTAATAATAGCGCCAGAAATGTGACACTTGCCAGCATACCAGCTCCTGCGATAATCTTTTTCCATGGTGCTATCGTATGTTTATCTTTATTGAACTTGCTATCTTTTTTCGTTTTAAATAAGGAAAAGGCTGTGTAACACGCATAGAAATAGGCGATGGTCACACCGACGGATGACATATCGACAACCCATAATAACGCTTCACGGCCAAACCATGGCGCCACCATCGAAACAACCACAGTAAAGATGATGCCGACATATGGTGTTTTATATTTTGGATGCAGCTTTGAAAATGCTTCCGGTAAAATCTTCGCACGTGACATGGCAAATAGCAGGCGGCTTGTGGAAATGGTGAACCCATTAAGCCCTGTGAAAACACCCATGGTAAGTGCGACAACCAATACAATCAACCCCATGGTACCGACTGTTTCCTGAATCGCGACACCTGTACCCCATTGATGACCTTGGGCAACGAGTTCCTGCCATGGGCCTGTCATTGCGGTTGCGATAATCATCATAATATATAATACTGCTGCAAAAAAGATCGCCAGTATAATTAGTGAAAATGCTTTTTTTGATGAAAAATTAAATTCCTCCGCGGCTTGCGGTACATTGTCAAATCCAACAAATGCCCATGGCGCGATCGCGACAATGGAGATAATCGCTGCTATCGCTGTTTTATCTGTCGTGAATAACGGCTCTATATTCGAAAATCCCGCACCCGGCTGGCCTCCCACCATAAAGGTAAGTGCAACAATTCCGAGAATCATAATACTGACAAATATGAATTGCATACGACCGGATAACCCGGTCCCTCTCGTGTTAAAATAACCAAATATACCCAGTGCCACAGATGCCGCGATGATTTCCATCCCGTAAACATCCCAGCCGGCAATTTGATATAATGGTAGATTTTCAATAAGTGCTGGGAAAACGAATTTAAGCATCAATGCAAATGCAGATGCGTTGAGTGCCACAATACATATATACCCAAGCGTTAAAAACCATCCGCTGATAAACGCGTGCGTCCGTCCCAAACTTACATAGGCATAGGCAAATTCTCCGCCTGATACCGGAAAGCTTTTTACCAGAAACCCATAACTTACAGCGATGATCATCATCAGTAATGCTCCAATACCAAAACCGATCATCACACCCAGTGGACCAGCTGTGGACATCCATGTGGTTGGCTGAACAAAAGCGCCCCAACCTATTGAGGATCCTAGGGCGATTGCCCAGACCCAGTGGGGTTTGAGTGATTTGTTTAGTGTTTTGCGTTCTTCCATACTTTGTCTCCTTTTATATGTCTGAGACTCCTATCTCCCTAATCAACTTGAGAAATATCATCATCCCTTAACTAACTTAGACGTTTATCCCTTTATACCAGTATATAGATATTTTTGCAAAATTCATTTTAATTAGCATGTGGCGTTATCTGGGATTAAAATGAAGCATCGCTTTTTATAACTACCTTCCCGTCAAATTATGACTAACTTTGCTTGAATTGTCCATGTTTTGACCAACACTAGCAATATCTATTCTGTTATATTCCAATTTTTACCAAATAATACTATATCATCATTGCATTAATCTCACTCTCCCGCTACATAATCAATTAAAAATGACGATAGAAAACAACTGGTACGGACATTATGACGTTATTTCCTTCTAAGGGTGAATATATTAAAATGTTAGACGCAGATAAAACCGTCTGTTATGATGTCGAAATTAGTGTTATAGAAAAAGGGCGGTTTAAAGATGCAATAGTTTTCTCCAGATCAAACAAACCACATCAAATTCATCCAATCACCAAAGAGGAGCGTTTCTTTCATATGTCATGGTACTTGAGCTACATATTAATTTATTTTGCTTTTATGTTTGCAATGGGGGTTTATTACTTTTTCAAAATAAAAACCTATGATGAATACTTAATCGGAAGTTGGAACACCGGATTCTGGCCAATTGTGGGGACAATTGTTAGTACATGGTGCGGGGCTGCGGTCTTTATTGGCTGGGTCGGCATGGGCTTTACGGTTGGCATGTCAGGCTTTTTTAAATTCGCGTTACCGGGTATTTTATTTTGTCTATTATTAATCATTGCTTTTGCCGGACCACTAAGAAGACAGAGGCTGTATACACTGGCAGATTTATTCGGAGAGAGATTCGGTGGAAGGTCGGGAATCATCCCATCCGTTCTTTCCGCATTTATTTATTCTGTACCAACCTTAGCCTTGCAGATGGTGGGCATGTCGACTATTTTTAATATCACATTAGGATTAGAACCAAACGTCGGTATTACGCTCTCATTTATATTGATTTTATGTTTTACGATACTAGGCGGATTGCCGGCAACCATTGTTACAGATGCTGTGCAATCAATTATTATTGTTATCGGGATAATTATTTTAGCTATAACCAGCGTTGTTTATGCTGGCGGATTTGATACAATTATTGCCAATACACCTTTTGAAATGATCAGTCCTTTAGGTCCAGAAGGGTTAACTGAAGTGTTGCTATATGCTTTATCTGTTGGTCCATTTTATCTTGTCTGGCAATCAACATGGCAACGGATCTTTGCATCAAAAAGTGAGAAAGTCGCTAAGAAAGCCGGTATTACTGGCTTTGTCATTGCTGGGGCGATTTCAGTGTTACCTTTTACGATTGGCGTAATCGCTCGTCAGTATGTTCCATTAGACATGAACCCAGACTTACTATTTTCTTATGTAACCGCAGAACTCCTGCACCCGGCAATAGGTGGAATTGTTTTCATCGGCCTGTTAGCTGCATTAATGACAGGTGCTACATCATTTATATTACAGGGAAGTTCCAATCTAACAAGGGATCTATATCAACGATTAATGAAGCCAGATGCTAACAATAAACAGCTCATGTTAACGTCACGGATAGCAGTTGTCATTATTTCCGTGTTAGGTTTAATCGTATCCTATTTTGTTATCGATATAGCTAGTGCTTATCAATGGGCCCTTCGCCTAACAGCGGCCGTACTGGTATTTCCATTTCTTGCAGTAATGTTTTGGAAGAAAGTTACAAAGCATGGCGTCATTTGGAGCATGATTATCGCATTAATAGCAACAATCGGCTGGCCATTCCTGGAAATCGAATTGGATCACACCGTGTTTGGCTTTCTAGCATCGATTATTACGTTAATCGTAGTAAGTCTACTGACTTCTCATGATGACACGGAACAAGTTAGGGCTGTTTATTGGGAAGACTTAGATTCTGCAAGTTCGGAAAAATAGAATTGAAGGGAGAAAGTTTCATGAAAACGATCGATTTATTAATCAAAAATGCAAACATTTTAACACTTGATGATCAACATTCCCGCGCTCGTTCAGTAGCGGTGTCAGATGGGCGAATATGTAAAATTTGGACGGAGTCAGAGCCATCGATCGATGATACTTACATCAATTCAGATACCAAGGTGATCGATTTGAAAGGAGCTACATTACTGCCAGGATTTATTGATACACATAACCATCTGTTGATGTATTCGCAATTTCGCAGGCAAGCAAACTGTAGCACACCGCCAAATCGAAACATTCCAGATATTTTAGAAAAAGTGAAAGAACAAGCAACTATCACCCCAAGTGGAGAATGGGTGCTAGGTTGGGGTTACGATAATACCCTATTAGAAGAAAATAGACATCCAACACGCATGGAATTGGATGAAGTATCAACCGATATCCCCATTTTAATTCGGCATACTTCTTCTCATTTTGCTGTGGCCAATTCCAAAGCCCTCGAGATCGCTGGTATTCATGAGGATATTCAAGATCCACCAGGAGGTAGGTTTGGACGTGATGATCATGGAAAATTAAATGGAGTTTTATATGAATTCCCGGCCCTATCACTTGTACAAGCCTCTATACCTACTTCATCGGTTAACGAAATGGCGTCATTAATTGGAGAAGCGACCAAGGATTACCTGGCTCAAGGAATTACTACAAGTTCAGATGCTGGTGTGGGACTGGATTTTGGAATAACTGAATTTGATGCACATCTTAAAGCACTGGAAAATGGAAATAATCCATTACGCATGCGATTTATGGTTCTTCATCATCTATTAAACGAGAATGGGCCTTTTCAGCATTACTCAGCCAAACAGCTTGATAAGGAAATTCGAGACCGGTCGAATAACCGCGCTACGTTAGATAGTGCTAAACTATTTCAGGATGGTTCCATTCAGGGCTTAACTGCGGCACTCAGAGAACCGTATTACACGGAGCAAGAAACCTATGGTGAACTGTTAAACGACCAGGAAGATTTTAATGATGAACTACTCCATTTACACAATAGAGGATTTCGCATCGCTATACATGGAAATGGAGACAGGGCAATAGAATCTATTTTAGATGGATACGAATATATCTTAGCTACTAATCCAAGGGCTGATCATCGTCACCGGATTGAACACATACAAACAGCAACTTCCAACGATTTAGACCGGATGCGTGCGTTGGATGTTAAAGGTTCTTTCTTTATCAATCATGTTTATTACTGGGGGGATAGGCATAAACGTTTGTTCTTAGGTCCGGATAGGGCAAAACGTATCAATCCATTAGCTGATGCTTCTAAACGAGGTATTCTCTATACATTACATTCCGATTGCCCAATCACGCCAATATCCCCATTATTTTCCGTTTGGGCAGCTGTAAATCGACTGACCATGGAGGGTGACGTATTAGGAGAAGACCAGCGTATAAGCGCGGAAGAAGCCTTACGAACAATGACGATTGATGGTGCTAAATTAAATTTTGATGAAGACAATCTTGGCATTATTGAAGTTGGAAAACTAGCAGACTTTGCAATTCTCGATGCCGATCCAACAACGATTCATCCGATGAAAATTAAAGATATTCAAGTTATGGCTACATTCGTAGACGGTGAGCTTGTGTATGAAAGCGAGACTACAAAATAACTTTGTAGCAGTTCTTTACGAAAGCTTGGTGCGGTTGGCAAATTAAAATTTGATTCCGCGATTAAGGGTGGCCGTTCCGCGGGCAGTGCGCCACGTTCTGTGGTCGAAGCAGCTCAATATAATGCGAAAAATCCGGGGAGTGCCTGTACTGGCACCCCCGGATTTTATTCCTCTATATAAACATCTTCCAGCTGCAAAATTTGAGTCGGCAGCTGTGATAGCCCTTTTACCTTGTCACTAACTCCTAATAAATATTCTTCATGGTGGATGGGAACGATTGGAGCAACTTCTACAAGCAATTCCTGTGCTTGACTATATAGTTCCAGTCGTTCTTGTTCATCTCCGGTTTGACGTGCTGCATCTAGTAGTTCATCTAGTTCTTCGTTCTCTGTAAAGGTCCGGTTACCGGCAGATCCGAGATTGTCAGAATGGAACAGTGGATAGAGTCCATTATCAGCATCTCCTGTCACGGTAGTCCATCCAAATACGAACATATCATGCTCCCCGTTGGCGGTTTGATCTAACATAGCACCCCATTCCAGTGTTTCTATGCTTGCCTCAATTCCGATCTCTGAAAGCTGTTCCTGTACATTTGTTGCGGTATCCATCCGTCCTCGCTCATCATTTGTCCAAATCGTTGTGGAAAAGCCATCTTCATAACCTGCTTCAGCCAGCAAACTCCGGGCTTCATCAACGTCATAACCAAGACCAGAAACTTCCTCATCATAGCCAAATACATTCGGTGCCAAAGGTCCGGTAGCTGGTATCCCGACTCCATTATGTATGCCTTGTATAATTTGATCCTTGTCAATTGCCATCGATACAGCTTGCCGCAGTCGTTCATCATCGAATGGTTCTTTTTCCATATTAAATCCGATATAGGATAAAGCTGAGCTTTCCTGCCTTTGTACGGACATTCCTTCCCTTTCTTCTACCTGCTCCAGATCAGAAGGGCTAAGCGGATTTGCAATATGTGAATCCCCTGTTTCAAGCTCCGCGATACGTGTCAAATCTTCCGATACAACTTTAAAAGTAACGGAATCAAGTAGTGCGTTATCATCCCAGTAATCTTCGTTTTTTACTAGTTTCGTATATTGGCCTGGTTCCCATTCCTCGAATGTAAATGGCCCCGTACCTTGAGGGTTTGCACTAATTACACTGCCAGGCTCTTCTCCCTCTTCCATTGCCGCATAATCGGCTTCAATTTGCTCCATGGAAATCATGACACCTCCAGGGTGCGCAAGATGTGCTGGGAGTGGTGCAAACGGGTACGCCGTAATAAAACGAACGGTGTGCGTATCGACCACCTCAATATCTGTAATCATATTGTACATCATTGCGCGGGGTGAACCAATATCTGGATCCAGCGTCCGTTCCATATTTGCTTTCACAACTTCCGCATTGAAATCTGAGCCATCATGAAAAGTTATCCCTTCACGAAGTTCAAATTCCCATGTCGTATCGTCCACCTGTTCCCAGCTTGTTGCAAGACCAGGCTGGATTTCCATATTTTCATCCTGTGTTACAAGTGTTTCGAAAACATTTGCCTGCACATCACTGGACGGCGTATCATTGGAAGCAGCTGGGTCTAATGACACAACATCTGACTGCGTTGCAATAACAAGATCCCCGCCTTTTTCCTGACTTTCCCCACCAGCAGAATCTTCATCTTCTCCTGGTTCACTTGCACATGCTGCAAGTCCAATAGTAAGTAATAGTACAACGAACAGAAATAATTTTGGACTTATTCTCATGATGTATATCCCCTATCTCTCTATTTTTTAATAGGTTAGTACGCTTTTACATACTAACCTATTAAAGTAATGCTAACTATTATATCCCAATAAAGTATCTGAAATCAATGATTCCTTTAAAATCTATTGCAAAATTCGATAAATTCCGGGGCGTGACAGGCACTTTTTCATTTTTCCAGTTGACAGTTTTTTCATCAATTGATAAGCTATTAAATGTTTAAAAATTATATTATTTGTAAATAAAGTCGTACATGAAAAGTTCTTATTTGATTCAAAAGGGATAACCCTTTCATCGTTGAAACCGGTTAAATTTGTAAACGAATAACAATCTTACCAACTGAAAATCATCGTTAGAATTACAGAGAGGGAGCAGTAGACATGAAATTACGACAAAAAATCGGTCTCATACTAGGACCGCTTTTATTTTTAATCATTTATTTTTTCCCTATGTTAACAGGCCTTGATGATTCACCACGGGCAGTTCTGGCAGTTACCGCTTGGGTAGCATCCTGGTGGGTAACAGAAGCAATCCCTATCCCTGCCACTTCGCTATTACCTATCTTTTTGCTGCCTATCACCGGCGGAGCGGAGGAGAGTACAGCTACAATGGCATATGGTGATCCAATTGTATTCATGTATATGGGTGGTTTCACCATTGCGCTGGCGATTGAAAAGTGGGATCTTCATAAGCGTATTGCCATGACAATTATTTCCATGGTGGGTACAAGCAGTCAACAGATTATATTAGGCGTTATCATCGCCACAGCTTTATTATCGATGTGGATTTCCAACGCTGCTACAGCACTTATGATGCTTCCAATTGCTTTGGCTTTGATTACGGAAGTGAAAAATAATAAATTTATGGATGAAGCGTCGCTGAACAATTTTGCTAAAGGACTTTTGCTAACGGTTGCATATTCAGCTTCCATTGGTGGGCTAGCAACATTGATTGGCTCTGTGCCGAATGCTGTATTTGCTGGGGTCGCCTCCAGTGTCCTTGATCAGACGGTTACCTTCACGGATTGGTTCCTATTTGGGTTTCCTATTACAATTCTCTTATTAGTAGTTTTGTATTTTTATATTACTAGAATTCAATTCAAGGTAACACAAAAAGGAAAAATCTCAGACGACTTTGCGCGCAACCAACTGAACAAACTTGGGGCAATGTCCTTTGAAGAAAAATCCGTACTGACTATATTTAGTATAACTGGAACACTATGGATATCTTCTGGATTTTTACCAGAGGGACTGCGGTTAAGTGATACTAGTATTTCTATTATCGGAGCCTCTGCTATGTTTTTGCTGCCAAGCCGACAACAAGAAGGCAATTTAATGCAATGGAAAGATATGAAAGAACTCCCGTGGGGGTTACTGTTGCTTTTTGGCGGGGGCTTGTCACTTGCGGCCGCTTTTGAGGAATCTGGATTAACGGAATGGTTTGGGGAAATACTTGGTGCACTCGAAGCACTTCCATACGTACTGCTGTTAATTGTACTTGCAGCTATCGTTCTATTTATGACTGAGATCATGTCAAACACGGCAGTCGCTAACATGTTGATCCCAATCAGTATCGGACTCGCACTCGGCATTGGTATAGAACCTTATAGCATTATGGCAGTTGTTGCACTTTCCGCTTCTTGTGCGTTCATGCTGCCAATTTCTACACCACCAAACGCCGCAGTTTTCAGTTCTGAGTATTTAACAATCGACGACATGGTCAAAGCTGGTTTTTGGATGAATGTGATAGCAATACTTGTCATTGTTGGATTTGTCTATTTCTGGCAACCGGTTGTACTTACTTCATAATAAGAGTATTGATGCATTGATAAGGCAGGCAGGTTTATTTTTAAATAGACCTGCCTTATTATCTTTTCTCTTTTATCCCCTATTCAAAGATCCACTCGTGTAAAAAGGAGTTGTCACTGAAAGGGTAAAATTACACTACTATATTTCTGAGTAAAATGAATTTCATAAAATAATGACCAGAGATAGTAAAAAACCAAGCCCCCTATTATAAAATGGAGGGGGCTAAAAGGATCCACGTCATTGATCCAAATCACTAACTATTATCTCATCAAAGGTGAATACATTACTGCTGTCGTAATCAAAGTTGATAACACTCATTAGCGCTCTGCCTGTTTGATTTTCCAATTGTTCATCTGCGGAGAGTCTATGAACTATATCCCATGTTTTAGGTTCCTCCACATCATCTTTCCAAAGACGAACCATTAACTCATTATCCTGTTTACGCAATCGTATCCAATGCCACTCATCGGTCATATTCGTATCAATTCGATTAAAGTTATTGGAACTGCTGTCATATCTACCTCTAAGAATCAATTCATCCGTGTTGAGATTCAACTCAATACCAAAACCGTTGACAGGCATCGAACTGCCTGATGAGAAGGCATCAGACTGAAGCCATAGTCTCAACCTTTGATTATTGCCTGTCTCATTAGCTCGGAAACGAATCAGCAATTCACTATTTTCCGTCTCTTCCATATCTGGAGTGATACGCCCGTAAGCACTGCCATTACCCTGTTGACGGTTATCCAGTTCAATTTGTCCGGCGTTGTCCTGTATCGTATATACTACACCATCAGGGTCCGTCGGCCAGGAATGAAGATTCACAAAATCAGATGAATCCCAGCTACTTCCGTCTTCACCAATGAATCCTTGATAAAAGGCATAATCTAGCTCTTTCATATAGCTGTCAGCTTGTGGTTCAATAAGGTTATAGGCTTCCTCTGAGATCAGACCGCTTTCTGATTGATGGTGAAGCAAATCCAATAAACCATCCAGATGTTTGATAACCTTCTCTGTCTCGTCCTGTTCTTCAAATTGACTTATTGCAGTCAAGTGAAGTTTTACGGAACGAGCGGTTTCATCATTTGTAAATTCTCCTTCTTCCTCAAAACGATCAACGAGTATTTTCAAATTAGCCAAACTTGGTGCTCCAAGTGGAGGTTCCACTTCACCTGAGTCTGTACAGTTATCCAGCGGCAGGCCGGCCAACTCGTTATATCTTGCCTGTTCATCAAGCAGGAACGGGATCACCGTCATCATCGGCTGATTCATCGTAACAAATATGCCGTTCTCACTGACCTGTTCGGTTTGCAGTGAAAATAAATCAATATGCCGGCTTATTCCTTCTGCTTGTGAAGTATTTATGAGATAGCCGCATGCAGCAGGGTCTAATACTGCCCATTCAGGCGGCTCACGGTTGTCTGCTCCATCGAGATAGAATGGCTCCTGATTTGCACCATCAGCTGCCCTGCGATCTGGAGCTTCAGTCACAGCCTGTACCACATCATCAAACCGTTCCCGATAAAACCGCATTACTGATAATGCTGTTTCCATCTGCATCTCTACCCGGGCTTCCGGTTTTGCTCTGCCTGCCGATTCCGTAATCAAACCTATCCCGTGCCGTAAGCCGAGCATATTTGACAGCACGCGCTCGTTCCCATTTGTGCTTGAATTAGGGGAACCATATATACCCGTGGTAAAACCTGCTTCCTCAACATCCGGCATCAAATAATCCTGTACCATTTCTTTACTTAATTCCCGTAATGGTTGGTCAATATTTAAGTTACGAGGCCATACCATCTCCATTTCCGGATTAGCTCCACTTGGACGTTCATGCGCATCAATTGTAATATCCGGTTGGAATTGGTTCATGACTTCTGCTACTACCTGTATTTCAGGTGTAGCCAGGTTGAGATGGTCACGATTGTTATCGACGCCCCAGCCGTTTCCTCTTTGATTAGCTTCACGCCCATCCGGGTTTGGTGTAGGCATGAAAAGGATTGTTGTTTCACTCATCTGCTCCAACAATTCCGGATCATCAGTAAAGGCGAGGTCCCGCAGCATTTGCAATGCCATTTCTTGTCCAGCAGGCTCATTACCATGTGGTGTTCCTTGTATTAATATATTTCGCCCGCTTGCAATTTCTTCATCTGATGGGGGTTCCGGATAACCAACACGTACCAAATATATTGGCCGTCCCTCTACTGAAGTTCCCTCCTCAGTGTATGTGACCCTATCTGATTCTGCCGCAACTGTTTCTAGGAAAGCCGCTTCTTCAGAAGGTACTGTCCACCCATTTCCGTTTCTCTGCTCAAAACCCGTCTCCCTTGAATTCGGGTCAAACTCATTTTGAATAAATACCTTCTCACCGGTATCTCCCACTTCTGCTTGTGTCTGAGGTCCATCCGGACATGACACTGATTCTTCTCCAGCTTCACCCAGTAATTGTAATCCGGCTGTACGCGAAATGGCTAACATCGGGATTGAAGCAGATGTAGACATGGAAGACGGAAAAGCATCACAACCGTCGTTGTCCGTACGCTGATCGTTAAATATCAGTACCGCCGAGTAATTCTTGCCCTCTATATTGTCCATCTTCTCAACGAAAAGACAGTCACCACGTTCTACTAAAGCCACATTACCCTCATCCGTAGCTTCGGGTACTGGATCGCTGTTATTACAAGCTGCACCAACGTAAACAACCCGTCCATCAATAGGGCCGACTTCCTCAATTCGCGGCGTATGCTCTGACCAGAAATAGTCAAAAGATGTACCAGCTAATGGACCGCTTGCAATTTCAGATACATATCCCTCTCTGTCACTATCACCTCCCTCCCCGGACACTGTCATTCCCGTTAAGGTCTCCATCATCACAAAAAGGAATAAAATCAACATCAAAGAAATGCTTTTTTTCCAATTGAGCTTTTGCATTACCGTTCCCCTCCCTTAAAATTTTTCTAATATCTATTGAAGATCAGCTCAGTGGTAATCTATTGATATAATCGTTATAAAATCTAATATTCTATCGCCATTCCTCAAGCAAACGATCAGCATGCATGTTCAAATTGCTAGAAGCCTGTTCCGTAATTTGGGGTTTGTCTTGGATCTCCAGTATCCCCGGCAAAACCGGTTACGGGAACAGTTGTGATCAAAAGAATGATTAGAAATACAGAAGTTAACTGTCTCATCGATCTTTTTGGCATAATGATTCTCCTTTACTTTAAAAAAATCCCCCTGTAACAAATCATTTTTATCTGTTACAGGGAGTTACCCTTACATCAAAGTTGTTTTCTACTATTAATTTTAGGAAAGTATTGACACTTACTCCCAGATCTCAAGAAGTGCCTCAGCATGGTCCGTAAGCACAGTGGCCACTTCTTCAGAAATCTCTCCATTTGTCCCCAGGAAATCGAGTAATTGCTTAAAGCTATTTAAGTGTCGAATAGCTTTATTCATGGAACCGGTAGATTCATAGTGACCAACAGAAGTTAAGTGCGTTTGCAAGTTTCTGACTGTTTCATCACTTTCTATATCGCCATCACTCCTGAATTCATCTACGAGCGTCTTCATGTCTTCAATACTTCTAGGCTCTGCTGACTCACCCAAAAATCCTCTTATTTCATCCTCCCCTTCGATTTGAATTGTGACGGTTGGACGCTGATCTGTTATCATCGTCTCATTTTCATCGATTATCACCATGAATGTCCGCTCTTCACTTTCATTTAGCAGGCCACGGCCGGTAAAGCTCGTCCAACCATCTGCAACTTGAATTTTTCCAAATCCGGTTGCAGCAAAATTTAAGTCTGAACTTTCATCTTGAACAGTGAATGATCCATCAGCTTTTATATCCGCTTCATCCTGTTGAAGTGCAAATGCCATTTCCGCTTCTGCCAAAGAATCCGGTTCATCCATATCATAGAGTTCACCTTCTTCCTCTATGTCAACAGATTCCGTGGTCATAGGACGACTTGGCATGTTTGCAGCTCGCTTCAACGCCTTACCAGGATGCAAACCGGTTAATTCTCCATCTTCCAGGGCAAATTCGCCATTGACCAAAACATATTCGATTCCATCTGCATATTGTTTCGGTTCATCGAATGTTGCATTGTCAATGACGGTTTCCGGATCAAAAATCGTTATATCAGCTGCCATCCCTTCAGCAATAAATCCTCGATCCGTCATTCCAATAATGGTTGCCGGTAATCCGGTCATTTTTTGAACCATCGTTTCCCAATCTGTAAGTCCCTCTTCTCTTACATACTGACCAAGTGCTCGCGGCTGTGTTCCGTATCTTCTTGGATGGGTACTGTTTGATGTCGTAGCACCTCCATCTGATGCAATTGCCGTCGTCGGGTTATCAAGAATCCGTTTAAAATCATCCTCGTGACCGAAATTATAAATGGATCTCAAACTTCCTTCTGTCTCTAAAATCCTCATGGTTGTTTCACCTGGCGTCAATTCTTCTTCCTCTCCATCGTCTTGTGGCGCAGGTATTTCCTGTACCATGTCCCACTCCTCTGGTTCTTCGTTCTCATCATTCCATAGGCGTACCATCAGCTGATCATCTTCAACACGAATTCTCAATGATTGCCAATCGTTTGTCATATTGGCGTCCACACTGCCATAATTCGTTGAACTCCCATCCTCTCTTCCATATAAAACAAGATTGTCATTTCCAAGATGTAATTCAATACCATAACCATTTACAGGGAAAGAACTTCCTGAACTAAAATCATCAGCTTGTAGCCAGAATCTGATTCGCTGGTTGTTTCCTGTTTCACTGACTTTAAAGCGCATGTACGCTTCACTATTGTTCTCCAATTCATCCATTACAGGTGTGACTTTTCCATAAGCACTCGCGTTACCTTGCATTCTTTCATCGATTTCAATTTTTCCGACATCTTCTTCTACAAGATAGCTTACCGCATTGGATGGATAGGAAAATAATTGTTCGAATGATTCGGATTCCCATTCCTCACTACTGGTAAAATCATAGTCAAACGCCGTATTTCCATCTAAATCCTGAATGTTTAATTCATCAATATCAAAAGTTATGTCACTGTCATAGTCAAAGTTGAGAAAACCTAACAGTGCTTGTCCATTTCTGTCATAATTGAAACCTTCTTCCATATAATCAGCAAGTGTCATTTGCCTGGTAGGAAAATATACATCTTCCGGTCCTTCTACCCGGCTATGCATAATTTCCTCAATTTCCTCTGCAATTTGCGGACGAAGCTCTGGATCAGCAAATCGTTCCAGCATCGCATCCCATCCTCCATCTTCTACCCATGGGGGAACAATTGCCGTTAGGCCTGTCTGACTGCGAAGGTATGGGTAAACGTCAGCTGTAGCATAGGTTCCACGTGCATTTGCTTCTTCGATCAGCCCAACTGTTTCAGCGGATTTACCCCAGTTATCCGGCCCCATTACCTTCATATGTGTAATATGAGGAGCGAGCCCTGCTTCTTCTCCAATTTCAATTGTTTCAGCTGTTGCTTCTACAACTTCATTGTTTTCATTACGAATGTGATGCGGGAAATTTGTGCGCCATTCGCTTGCAGCACTTACGACATCAATTACTTCCTCCGTTGTTGAATAATAAGCTGGTCTGTAGAATAGCCCGGCAGAAACACCATAAGCTCCATCTTCCATTGCCTCTGTAACTAACCCTTGCATTTCACTGATTTCTGCTTCCGTTGCCCGTCGATCCTCTTCACCAACTACTTCTTCCCAGACGGAATTAAATCCAATATAAGCCCCAATGTTTATTCCCAGGCCATCTTCTTCAAGCGCAAAACGCTCCTGAAGATCTGTAGGCCCTCCTCCATCAACATTTAACAGCTCCGTCGTAACACCTTGCGTAAGGGAACTTTGCGCTTCTTGAAGAGCTGACGTTGATGCGTGACTGTGCAGATCAATAAATCCGGGTGCTACAAACAGCCCATTTGCATCCACTTCTTTTTCAGCAGCATAATTCTCCAAATTGCCGATACGAGCGATAATTCCATCTCGTATTCCGATGTCTGCATCATATTTCGGGAGACCAGAACCATCAATGACCGTCCCATTTCTGATAATTTTGTCAAAACCCATATCACCCTGAGACTGCGCAGCATTTCCAACGGAAGCCTGTAAAAACGTACCTAATAGTAATACAACCATTACCGCCATTATCAACGTTTGACGTAGCCTAAACATGATCATTCCTCCTTCTCATTATCAGGACTGATTCGTTGTCTGCTATATAGCAGAGCAGCCTTTCACCTGCCCTGCCCATTTATAGGTACCTTTCAATAGATTGCTTCTACTCACGCCCTATTCCTACAGTCCATTCTACTCCCATTCCTCCAATAAAACATCAGCAGCCGCCATCAACTCCTCATAAGCATCATCCGAAATCAATCCATTATCGTTCTGATACTCAACCAGCAACTTAAATCCATCCAGATGTTCTATTGCTTTATCCATGTTATCTGTATTTTCATAGTGTTCTAGCGCCGCTAAGTGAGTTTCCACATGACGGATGGCGCCTTCATCATTAAATTCGCCGTCATCTTTTAATTCATCCACTAGATATTGCAAATAGGCAACGGTTGACTCGTTCGGTGGCAAATCACCGGATGAAATACCTATAGCTTTTCCTTCTCTACTCGAATCTGCGGCACCCATGTAATGCCCACTTTCAAGGTCGAGTAATAAACTGTTGACGTTTCCGATTTCACCTGGGTTTGATTCCCATTCATGCCCCATTTGCTCGAGTTGCTCCCTAACATCTGTCGGTATGCCTGACTCCCAGCGGATACTCGGATATTCATTGCTATAGATTCTTGGTTCTTCAATGGCATCCTTAAGCTCCATATCATACCCAATCACATTGACAATCGTTTGCAAGACGGATGTGATAATGGTAGTTCCACCCGGTGAGCCAACTGTCATGAAAGGTTCACCATCTTCTAAAACAATCGTCGGTGTCATGCTGCTTAACGGACGCTTGTTTGGCTGAACTTCATTTGCCCCGCCTGGAACCGCGTCAAAATCCGTTAATTCATTATTCAGCATAATGCCGTAATCTGGTACCATTATCCCTGATCCGAATACTTGTTCAATCGTTGTTGTATAGGAAACAAGATTCCCTTCACTATCAGCAACAGTAAAATGTGTTGTTTCGCCATCTGTTTTGTCATTAACTTTTTCACTTACCTCAGATGGCTCTCCTTCCTGGTAATCCCAAGGGTTTCCTGGCTGAACATTATCATTTGCCTGATTTGGATCAATCAATTCAACCCTGCTATCAATATAATCAGGATGAAGCAGCCCTTCAGCTGGTACATCGACAAATTCAGGATCGCCCATATAGGCACCTCTATCCGCATAGGCGAGGTGCATCACTTCGGCCATATGATGATATTTTTCAGCTGATTGAACGCCATATTGTGTCAGGTCCATTTGTTCAAACATTTCCAGCATTTGCAGCAAGGTCAGACCGCCGGAACTTGGCGGGGCCATGGATGCGATATCATATCCCCTGTAATCACCCCATACCGGAGCTTCATGGGTCACATCATAGTTGCTGAGATCATCCGCTGTCATACTGCCATCACGTTTTTCGACCTCTTCGGCAAGCGCTTCACCAATTTCTCCATCGTAAAACGCATCGGTCCCCTGCTCGCTAATCAGCCTGAACGTATCAGCCAAATCCTCTTGAACAAGCAGTTCACCCTCTTCTAATGGGTCGCCATCAGGCAGGAAAACTTCACTTGCTGCCGTATTTGACAGTTTTTCCTCATTACTAGCAATGTCGTCAGCAAGCACCCAGTTCACTTCAACTCCTTCTTCCGCCATTTCAATGGAAGGTTCCAGTAGCTCGTCCATGGAACGTGTGCCCCATTGATCAAGAGCGGTTTCAAGGCCTTTTAGTGTTCCTGGTACACCAACTGATTTACCACTGCGGACCCGTTCCTGAAAAGGAATCACATTACCGTCTTCATCAAGAAACATATCGGGCGTTGCGCCTGCTGGGGCCCGCTCCCTGCTGTTAATGGCCGACACTTCTTCCGTCTCGGCATCATAGTACATCAGAAAGCCACCACCGCCGATTCCAGACATCATTGGTTCATTAACATTTAAGGCAAATTGAATCGCAACAGCCGCATCAACGGCATTGCCGCCTTCCTTTAACACATCTGCTCCAACCTCAGAGGCTAATGGATGTGAGGTCACGACCATACCGTAGTCGCCCTCTGCCGTTTGTTCATCTTTTATGCCCTGTGCACTAGCAGTTAATCCTGCTGGTGTCAAAATATTGATGATTAGTAACAGTGACATAAAGATTGATAATATTATAGATTTATTCTTCACAATAAAACCCCTTTCTGTGTTTATAGGATTGAAATTTTTTAACCTATCACTATTTCCTTATCAAATAATCTGCATCTGTTATGAGTGTTTCATAGGCTTCTTCTGAATTAATGCTTTTTTCTGCTGAACATCCAGCACTTTTTTAAAGCTTGCTATGTTTGGACGTCTTTTCCCCCTAAGTCTTGTCTTCTTAATGGCTTACTGCAGAGGGATATTTCCCCCTGGTAAAATATAGTTGCTCCCAGTGCGTTTCCATGATCAAATCTATTAGACTAACACACTACTGCCATTGCTCCAATAAATTATCAGATGCAGCCATTAATGCTTCGTGAGCCATCTCAGAAATCATGTCGTTATCCTTCTGATGTTCAATCAGTGTCCTAAATCCGTTTAGATGTTTAATCGCTTTGTCCATGGTGTTTTCATATTGAACAAGTGCATTTAAATGCATTTCTGCCTGGCGTACTGCTCGCTCGTCGACGAATTCTTCCCCTTCAGCCAATTCACCAACAAGATTTTGCAAATCCGCAACTGTTGGCTCTTCTGGCTCCTCCGGCTGTGAATCTTCCTCTCCATGCTTTGCCAGTACTGTCGCAATCTCATCCTCAATACCCTTCACCGATGATGCCAGGTAATTATTAAACATAATTGAGAAGGTCAGCTTTTCTTCATCCGCTGTAGTGACATAGCCGGACAAAGCGGATACGCCGGTCAGCGAGCCTGTTTTCGCCAATACGTTATCTTTAGCAGGGGCTTCGGTCATCCGGTATCTTAGTGTACCGCCGACGAAACGTTCTGGATGGCCGGCGACTGGCAGGGATTCTTCAAATGCCGGGTACCAGCTCTCGTCTTGAATCCCGTACAGCATTTCGGTAAACTCGTTGGCCGGGATCATGTTTTTATGCGACATGCCAGAACCATCGCGGAGGAGCATCGTATCGGTGTTCATACCAAAGTCTGCCACCGTTTCCTCAAGCACGTCCAGCCCAGCATCCCAGCTTCCTTCCCCTTCCAGCACTTTGCCCATTTCTTTTACTAGCACTTCACCATGCCCGTTATTGCTCAGTTTCATAAACCGGGTGTAGATGTCCTCGATTGGCTGGGACTGTTTTTCTACTAACAGGTCTGCATCCTCCGGTGTCGGGCCAAATGTGACGGATGAATCACCAATCATTTGGATACCCTGTTCCTCCAGGGATTTTTTAAACACATCCATCGCATACCCGGTTGGCTCCCATATGGATACCCATGATTTGGAGTTCGATCCATCAACTGGCATCTCTCCTTCAATTACAATTTCGTTGTTTCCATGCTGCCGTTGGATGGAAATATCTTTATCCTCTGAGGATACCACCATTTCCGTGTTGTTTATGATATTGACATAATCCGTCTCCGGTGTGACTTTCACCTCTGCTTGTCCGCCCGCTTCTTCTGATGCCATGACCTCTACTACGACAGTGCCGGCATCATAATCGGTGTCTGGGGCAAGGGTGAGGGCGGAGATTTGTGCGCCAGTGTAGAACGGCTCATCCGACCAGTTGAGATCCTGCGAAAGACGGACATCGTCATACCAGGTGTCGTCTCCCACGAGATCCCCTCTAATCTGATCAATTCCCTGCTCCTTCAGATCTTGGGCAAACTGATCAAGGTCTTCTTTCATCAGCGTCGGGTCGCCTTTCCCTTTCAGATAAAGGTCGCCGTGTAGTGCCGATCCCTGCACATTGCCATCAGTCCATACCTCTGTGGAAAACCGATAATCCGGACCAAGGGTTTCCATTGCAGCCGCTCCACTCAACAGTTTCATATTGGAGGCCGGGTGCAGCCGAATGTCGCCATTTTCTTCATAAATCACCTCGCCCGTTTCCGCACTCCGCACACTGACACCAGTAACCGCACCGTCCAGCCGCGCGTCATCCAACACCTCATCAATCTTCTCCTCTAGATTGCCAGTTTCCTCCTGGGAGGCTTTTACCAACACGTTGTTTCCCTGCTGCATCAGTGGCAGGATCAAAAGCATCACAGCGATCAGCAGAAAGGGAATTAGTCGTTTTGCCCGCATTTTACCGTCACTTCCTTCCTTTTTTTGAAAGCGTGTTTAAACCTATTAACTATCCCATTTTCCGATCAAATAATCCGCATTTTTTTGGAGTGTTTCATAGGCCTCTTCAGAAATGAATTCATTTTCCCGCTGATAATCCAGCAATCTTTGAAAGCCTTCCATATGTTTCACGATCTTTTCTGCAGAGCCCGTACCCTCATAATGACTGATAGCGGTTAGATGCACCTGCAATGTTCGGACATCTTCATCGCTTAAAAATTCGTCCTCGGCTGCAAAATCATCTACAAGTTCATTCATCGCATGAGCACTCCATGCGTTAATGGCATCAGCCGTCTTCTGGGCCACTGCCTGACGTAACGGATTGGTGGACGGTGCTTCCCTTGTAGGGTGGACTTTGTTTGTCAGTAAAATCGCTACTGCATCTTTGCTTGGACTAATTACGATCGATGTGCCAGTAAAACCGGTATGGCCTAGTGTTGATGGTTCAGATAAAGCCCCCATATACCAATCCTGGTTCAGTTCCCAAGCTAAACTATGCGCATTACCAGGAAAATCAGGCAGCTGATTCGTTTCCATTTTTTCCACGGTCTCCGTCTTCAAAATGCGTGTGCCATCATATTGACCATCATTGAGAATCATTTGTACAAATACCGCTAAATCTTGGGCTGTTGAAAACAGACCGGCGTGACCAGCAATTCCGTCCATCGCCCAGGCGTTTTCATCATGCACCTCACCCCAAACAATCTCTCGCTCCGTCTGTGGCTGATACTCGGTTGCAGCAATACGGTTCTTTAATGATTCGGGCGGATTGAACATCGTATTGGCCATTCCAAGCGGTTCGGTAATATACGTTTGAATATATTGGTCAAGCCGTTTGCCGGAGATTTGCTCGATTAATGCCCCAATTGTGATCATGTTCAAGTCGCTGTACCCGTAATGTGTGCCGGGCTCGTGCTCTAATGCAGTCGAGAATACTTCTGCATAAGCTTCCTCACGTGAATCCGTTGTTTGATAAAGCGGAATCCACGCCGGAAAGCCGGATGTGTGTGTCAGCAATTGTCTGATTGTGACATCAGATTTCCCATTTTGGGCAAATTCAGGAATGTATTCCGCTACTGGATCATCTAGATTAAATGCACCCTGTTCGTATAAATGCATCGCAGCTGTTGCTGTAAACACTTTGGTAATAGAAGCTAAATCAAATATCGTATCGGTTTGCATTTCCACCGGGTTTTCCATTTCTGTAAAATCATCGTCCAAATAGCGCGCCGCATATCCGTAGGCATCTTCTTTAACAATTGTTCCGGAGCGGGCTACCAAAGTGACAGCCCCCGGCATGTATCTATCAGTGATCCCCTGCTCAATAACTCCATCGATTTCATCTAATGGCTGCTGCAACATTTGCACGCTGCTTGCCGGTCCGGGCTGTACTAAGGGCGTGGCAGCCCCAGCTTTTCCAGCGCCTGCCTGGAACAACGAAGCGAATAGTAGACAAGTCAACGTTACTGAAATGAGCCTGTATTTCATCCTTGTTTCTCCTCTCTAAGGAATTCATTATCCCGCCGCAAAAAGCACTTTGGTTGTTCAATTGCAGAACTATGCCCACTGTTCAATCATAAATTACACCCTAGACTTGAGTGTCTGACCTGCAATCCCTTCACTTCAAACGAACGGAAACGAAACAGAATCAGAATAGCTAATTGCCTCAAGATAGTCTTATAACCACGAAAACAATGAATCTATCAAATGAAGATACCTAACATCCATCGGTAGTTAAGAAGCAGCCGTTCTTACGGATTTTTATACGGAAAGAACGGCTGCCCATTGTGACATTAACTGGCGGTAGCTTCTGTCTCCTGCTCTTGTTCAAAGGCAATGTCAGAGATGGCAGAATCTATCAAGTCACCAACCATTTGAACTTTTTCAGGACTTACCCGGTCAATGGTATCTTCGGGGGAGTGATACCAAGGTTCTATACCAGCTTGGCCCGGTTCTGTCCCTCGTTCCATCCAGATGAAGAGTGCAGCATCGATTCCTGCGTTATGGAAGTGAACGTGATCAGATCTGCCTAATTGATGACGTGTCAATCTGTTGTCATCGAGTCCTAATCTTTCGGCGGCTAAATCGACGGACTCCCAAACTGTATTCGATTCCCCGTCAACCGTACTGACATGGAGCTGGGATGCCGGCTCCCAATCTGTTCCAACCATATCCAGATTAAAATTAGCAGCACTTCTATTAATCTCTTCATCTGATAATTGACTGACATAGTGCTCGGAACCTAAGAGACCTGCCTCTTCCGCACCAAAGGCCACAAAACGGATCTCTTTGTTCGCCGGCTCGTCCCGCGTTACCTTGGCCAGTTCCAGAAGAGCGGCGGTTCCCGATCCATTGTCATTTGCTCCCGGTGATCCCGGCACACTATCATAGTGGGCAGTGACATACACAATTTCAGGGTCCTCAATGCCCTCAGCTTCTTTGACTGCTATCACGTTTTGCGATTGAGCACCATTAGGAATATCAAATGTTTGTGTAGACGCGTTGTACCCAAGCTTTTCAAATTCAGCTTTTATATACTCGGAAGCTTCCTCTTCTCCCTCACTTCCGGGAGCACGTGGTCCGATGTCTTCACTCAAATGCCGAATATGGGCCATTGCCCTGTCTGAATCAAAAGCAAATGCTTCCCATTTCTCAATTAACATATCAGCTTGGGATTGCAGCAGATTATAAGCTTCAACTGAGATCAGCTCATTATTTTGCTGATGATCTAATAAATCATTAAATCCTTGCATATGCTTGATGACTTTTTCCACTGCTTCTTGTACTTCATAATGGTTTACAGCGGTCAAATGACGATTCAGCGCACGTGGAGCAGTATCACTTTCGAACTCTCCTTCGTCCTTAAGCTGATCGACAAGTGTTTTAATGTCTTCTGCATTTTCAGGTATTTCAGCTTCATAATTTTCCCCATGGCCAAATTCATAATGGCCTTCAATGGTTACCGGTAGTTTGCCACCCGGGTTTGCTCCATAAATGACATCGACAGCAGCTTCCCATGAAACCGGTACTGCCGATCCCCATCTTTCTATCGCATATGTTGCGATGTGTGCATCCACATCCGGGTATTCCTTGATGTCATATGGAAGGCCTAAAGATATCGATACCACCGGTTTCTCTGTTTCCTCAAGTGCGTTTACTAATTGACTTTGCCCTTGATCGAGTTCATCGGCCGAGAAAGTTGAAACAATGACGCGATCTGCCTGTTCAGCTTGCTGGACAACTTCATTAATTTCTTCAGCAGAAGGATTTTCAGATGTTACATCGTAATCCACGTTCCCGTTTGTTTTCCTTTGAACATCCTCAGCTATATCTTCAATATAATAACTTTGGTTGTATATCTCCGGACCAACGACAAAAGTAGATTCATTGGATTCTGGATCAAAAGGCAATACATCATCATTTTTCACCAGTGTCATCGAGTCCTGTGCCATATTTTTAGCCAATTCTTTATGGGATTCCGTATTCACAACGTCTGTAGCTTCTTCCGGATCAACATAACGATTATCAAAAAGTCCATACATGACTTTTTTGGCTAAAATCCGCTCAAGAGATTCGTCAACGCGTTCTTGCGTGAGTTCACCAGACTCATAGGCTGATAGAAGCGCTTCAAATGATTCTTTCTGTTCATCAAGTGAGCCGGTAGCCATGACAATATCGGCACCAGCCTGAATGGTCATCACGGCTGCTTCCCCTGCTCCCCAATTATCTTTTATCGCTTGCATCGACATGGCGTCTGTTACAATAAGTCCGTTAAAACCCATCTCTTCACGAAGCAGTCCAGTTAAAACGTCTTCTGACAATGTTGCTGGAAGTTCCGGATCAATAGCTTCAATGATGACATGAGACGTCATAATCGAGTCGGCTCCAGCATCGATGGCAGCTTGAAACGGTGGAAGATGAACCTCTTCCAATGTCTCTCGGTCATAACCGACAGAAGGGAGATCGTAGTGTGAATCGTCACTCGTATCACCATGCCCCGGAAAATGTTTTGGTGTCGATAATACGCCATTTTCTTGATACCCTTCTACTTGTGCAACCGTCATGTCTGAGACAAGCTCTGTATCTTCGCCAAATGATCGTACACCGATCACCGGGTTATTCGGGTTGGTGTTCACATCAGCAAGGGGGGAATAATTCCAGTTAAAACCTGTTGCTTTCATTTCCCTTGCAGTGACACTTGCCATATCCTCTGCTGCCTCTAAGTCTCTCGTCGCAGCGATTCCCATCTGACGAGGAAATGCAGTTGCATCGGTCACATGCTGGTTGACACCATATTCAAGGTCAGCCGTTGAAAATAATGGAATACCCATATTTGTTTCGGCTGCCCATTCCTGAAGTTGATTATTGTATGCGGCTGTCGTGCTAGCATCGCGATTTCCGTAAATAATGACCGATCCGGCTTTGTATTCTTGAATAAGTTCTTTGGTGTCTTCATTTGGCATGTTTTGTTCGTTATCATGGGTGGATGGCATCACGAGCTGCCCAATTTTTTCTTCCGTGTCCATTTGTGTGATCATTTGCTGGATCATCTCTTGATTCGCGTTATTCTCCCGCTCTTCATCTGGTTTCATGTTTTGCCCGGCAAATGCTGATGGTGTAAGAGCTGTAATTGGCGTTGTAAGGAGAAGAACGAACACGAACATGTAACTTAGTAGCTGAACCCGTTTCTTCATTTCAAACCTCTCCCCTCGTTATGAATTTTTAGAGAAACAAAGAGCTGCCCATAACTGACTTTCATCATTGATGGCACAGCTCTCCTAGATTAAAATTTATTATTCTTCATCATCAGTAACTTGTTGTGCAGTAAATGTCCATTCCAGATTTAAAGAATCTCCCTGGAATTCATTCTGATCTTCTCCGTTATCAACGAAGGTAAATTCGACAACAAGGTCATCGCTGGTACCGGCTTCAAGTCCATCTTCACCAAGCGTAGGAATAAATACTTCTTCATTAACAGCTTCAGGTGACATGTCTCTCAGATCAGCCAATGTTGTTTCGTAAATTACTTCATTCAGCTGATCCGCATTGTATAAAAACTCTACTTGAATATGGTTTCCGAAATCATCCACATTGTCACTTTCTGCATCCGTTACGGAATAATCCGTTTCCAGGAGAACCTTGTTCATATCCACGGTACCGTTATTTTGCAGTTCAAAATCGCGAGTCATGGAATCACCGGGTTGAATGTTTTCAACATTAATCACCTCCGTCGGTTCAACACCTAAATCAAGCGTTCCAGCCGCAAACGTGTTGTTCGTTGTCTCACTATCACTGAAATATGCAAATGTTCCTCCACCTATTAACGTTAGACCAAGTGCAGCCGTCATAACGCCCATGCCTAATTGCTTTTTAATACCCATATAAATTCCCCCTCATCATAGATTAATAGATTCTCGGTATTCTCCGAGTCAGATAGGACAAGTGACTTCTTGATCCATCTATTCGATCTCCCCAATTTATAGGTGGCCTTTACTGCCACCTTCCAATTAAATAATCAGCGTCATCCGTTAGCCTGTCATACGCCTTTTCCGAAATTAATTCTTCATTTTCCTGGTGATCAAGTAAAGACTTAAAGCTCCTAATATGTTTAACTACTTTGTCAGCTTTTTCATTTTCTGCGTAATGGCTTATTGCGGCTAAATGTACCTTTAAGGAACGAACGGCATCCTCAGTTTCGAACTCTCCTTCTTTGAAGAAACGATCAATGAGTGTTTCCGTATCAGATAGATTTGAAGTCCAATACTTAGGCAGGTTCAAGAAATCATCACCGTTAAGGTCATCAATCGAGTTATCCGCCATACGGGTGACAATACCCCATAACCCGTTCTCCACGCGATCTATCAATTGCTGATCATATCCATATTCAGGTTGTTGTCCAGGCATTTCAAAAAGAACCGTTGCGGTTCCATTGAGAGCAAATGAAGACCTAGCCTGACCAGGCAAATCGCGCTCCTCTGGGTGTAAATAACGAGCCACACCGGTCTCCTCACTGTCTGAAAATTCCTTTACACCAAGGGCAGCAGCCAACGAGTAGCGTTTGGATTTGTCTTGATCCAATTTTGGCCAATCATCGTATTTGGAGCTATCATCTGGTCCCAGTGGGGGATAGTCTATTGCAATTGTGACATCCTCACCAGTTTCATTGAGCTCAGGAGTTCCCATGTGATGAAGGTCGACAAAAGCTTCCACTTCCCCGAACTCATCCTTCAAATCCAGATAAAGATCTCTAAGGATTTGGGATTCATTTGTTAGAAAAAAACCAGGGTCAGCACCCGTACCAGGTAAATCCTCCAGCACAGGTTCGTAGTTCAAATCCGGGTTAAAATCCCGGTTGATGTCAAAACCGCCGTTCCTTTCACTATAGTACCAGGCGGGATCAGCACCTTCGAGTTGTGGGTAAGTCGCTATGACATCATCCCAAGAGAAAATGTTTTGCCGTTGAGTTATCTCGGCACCATCAACATTAAGCCGAGGAATAGCAACTATTGTAACCCCATCACGAACTGCTTGGGCAAAGGAGCTATCGCTAGTTCCAAGAGTCTCGAACATTTGCATAAGTGCTTCAGGGCCACTCTTCTCATTACCGTGTATATTAGAGTTGATCAGCAACACTTGGTCGCCCGTCCCCACACGAGCAGTGTAGATTTCACGTCCTTCGCGTGAATGACCGATAACCTCGACTTCAACCTTTCCGGCACTGGCCTCCTCAATTTCATTCAGTTTTTGGCCTAGTTCCTCATAGGTCATAAAATGGTCATCCGAGCTTTTCTTATTATCTCCGTCTTGACTTGCTAAACCAGTAAGTGGGTTTATAGTCAGTGCCAATAATAAGATCGCAAAGGGCAGAATTTTTCTCCAAATATTATCTTTCATGATATTCACCTCTCAATGGATTCTAGTACATCAAGGTTATGAAACTATTGCCACCTTTCAACCAAATAATCAGCATATGCGTTAAGGGTTTGGTACGGCTCATCAGCTATCAGCTCATTTTCATTCTGATAGTCCAGTAATGGTATAAAGCTGTTCATATGTTTAGCAGCCTTTTCCATTAATCCATTTTCCTCGAAGTGACTTACAGCAGTTGAATGTACACCCAAGTCCTGAGCGGCATTATTGTCTACTTTTCCCTCATCCTCATAAAAATTGACAAGCCCATTGATATCTTCTGCAGATGTTTCAAATAGTACTGCTGGCTGCTCGGGAATTGAGATTGTGCCATCATAATCTGTGCTATAACCTGTTAGCGGGGGACTTGGTATTTCATCCCAGCGATCAGGATCAATGTTGTACATTTCTTCTGAAGCAAGCCCCGACAAAAAGGCATGAGTAGCAATGACATTCTGCTGAATCAAAGGTTCCCGCTCACCATTCAAAAATTCACCCGAGGTTTCCAAGAAAGCAGCAGGATTGCTATGCCCCTCAGGATTAATACCTTGATAATTTAGCCCAAGCATCATACCAGACATTACCGCGCCTCGGTAATCAACTTCATGCGTATCATTTGGACCCACTCTATACTGGTTAACTGTAAATTGGTGATAGGGGTCTACAGCATCGTATACATTAACCATCGCTTGGCGGCCCAGATCTGCGTACTCCCCTCCTTCAATATCGGAAAGGGTAGGGCCCTCTGGTGCTAACGTGATACCAAGTGACATCGTTACGGGAATATCTGTATCATAAAACTCTTTATCCCCTTGATGGTGGATATCAAGTGCAAAATCAGGCTTAAGTTCAGCCCAAAATGTGTAATAACCAAGTGTCTCAATTGCTTCAAAATTACCTTCAACCCAGTCTCTGTTTAAATCGACAGACTCCCCGGGCTCCCCTGTTTCCGGGTCAATGATTCTCGTTCCTCTTTCATACCTTTCAGCGCCATCCGGATTATACATTGGAATAAAATATATTGTTAACTCTTCCATCATCTCTTTATAAGAGTTGTCTTTTTCCTCTATTAAATTTTCGATAATGCGCAACGTTGCATTCGTTCCATAAGGCTCATCACCATGAATACGTCCTTGAACCCAGATCTTCTTGTCACCGTTGCCTATCTTTGCAACATAAAGATCGCGCCCTGCCTCACTTCTTCCTTCTTCAATACCGATCTCTCTTAGTGTAAATACATCAAGCTTACCGTCACCTTGTTCTTCCAGGTTCTCAAGTGTACCAATCATTTCATCATACCCAATGACATCTGAAGTGTCAGTGGGTGCCGCGTTGACCATCCCAGCAAAGGAAAAAGCAAAAAAGATCGATGCTGCAAGTAAGAATAGTCGTTTTTTTAACATTTTTCCACTCCTTTGGAATTACCTACTTATGATTAATAAGGGTTACTTTTATGCATCTCGTTTCGTTGTTATTCTGACCAAAGCTTAACGCTCGTTTTACCTTTGCGTTATTCTTTATCATCTGAATGACATAAGTCTTATTGCCATTGCCCCATGGCAGTCATTATACTGCCACAGGGGGTGCACATTGCTTATAAACTCATGAGATCAGAAAAAGAGAATATCCCACGTTGAAGTTGCAACACTTCTATCAATCTCTCAATCTTTCTTCTAGGTCACTCCTTTAGCTTTCATCATCAGTAACTTGTTGTGCAGTAAATGTCCATTCCAGATTTAAAGAATCTCCCTGGAATTCATTCTGATCTTCTCCGTTATCAACGAAGGTAAATTCGACAACAAGGTCATCGCTGGTACCGGCTTCAAGTCCATCTTCACCAAGCGTAGGAATAAATACTTCTTCATTAACAGCTTCAGGTGACATGTCTCTCAGATCAGCCAATGTTGTTTCGTAAATTACTTCATTCAGCTGATCCGCATTGTATAAAAACTCTACTTGAATATGGTTTCCGAAATCATCCACATTGTCACTTTCTGCATCCGTTACGGAATAATCCGTTTCCAGGAGAACCTTGTTCATATCCACGGTACCGTTATTTTGCAGTTCAAAATCGCGAGTCATGGAATCACCGGGTTGAATGTTTTCAACATTAATCACCTCCGTCGGTTCAACACCTAAATCAAGCGTTCCAGCCGCAAACGTGTTGTTCGTTGTCTCACTATCGCTGAAATATGCAAACGTTCCTCCACCTATTAACGTTAGACCAAGTGCAGCCGAGGCAATCCCCATACCTACTTGTTTTTTTAAACCCATTTAAATTCCTCCTCATTTTTTATCTGAATAACTGTTTCATGAATGAAAAATCCTATTTAAATGTCTAATCTCCACGTAATTAGCTAGCATCATCCATCACCCTGCTAGAATCTAAGCCAACCTCCCACTTATCAAGCAAATAATCAGCATAGGTGCCAAGATCTTCATAGGCCTTTTCAGAAATTACGTCATTATCTTTCTGATGGTCGAGCAATGTGTTAAAACTATTCATGTGTTTTAAAACTTTCTCGCTTTCTTCCTGCTTTTCGAAACGATCTACTGCAGTCAAATGCATTTTCAAGGCACGAGCATCACTAGCATCTGAGAATGCTTCCTCGTCTTCAAAATGCTCAACCAATGATTTCATATTCGTTGCAGTTCCCACATCCGTACTATCATATAAAGCTAAACCTTCAACCTCATTGTAGGTAGCGCGCTCGTCAAGCAAAAATGGCAAGACCGTCATCATCGGTTGGCTCATCGAAGCAAATACACCATTACCATCTACCTCTTCGGTTTGCAGTGAGAATAAAGCCATATGTTGGCTCATTTCCTCAGCCTGTGTTTCGCTAAGCAAATATCCACTCGGTTTCTTTTCCAGTACTGTCGTCGGGTCCCAATTATCTGCCCCGTCTAAATAGAACGGCTGGGATTGATCTGCTCCCGCCTCTGCTTGACGCTCCGGTGCACCGGTCATGACTGCTGTGACGTCTTCAAATCGATCACGGTAAAATGTTAGCACCGATTCGACAGCGCGTTTTTGAGCTTCAACCCGGTATGTTGGCTCTTGCTCGCCAGCAGTTTCGGTTAGTACGCCCATACCATTGCGTAATCCCAGCATGTTACGCATAATACGTTCGTCACCACCACCTGCTCCACCTGGGGATCCATACAATCCTGTGGAAAAGCCAGCATCCTCTACAGCTGGAAACAAGTAATCCTCAACCATCTCTTGATTTAATGCCTGCAGTTCATCATCTACATTAAGGTTACGTGGCCAGAGCAATTCTATATCCGGATTTCCAGTAGCGCGAGGGCGCTCATGCCCATCCACCGTAATATCAGGATTGAACTGATCCAGGACTTCTGCTATCGTCTGCACCTCAAGCGTACTCAAACTTAGATGCTGGCGATTAATATCTATCCCTGCCGCATTACTGCGTGTATTTGCTTCCCTGCCATCTGGGTTCGCTGTCGGAATGAACAGTATCGTCGCATCACTAAGTTGTTCTAAAACTTGCGGATCATCCGTAAACGCAAGATCCCTCAATAACTGCAAGGCCATCTCCCTTGGTGCGTTTTCATTACCATGCTGTGTTCCAATGACTAGCATATTCCGTCCCTCGGCAATGTCCTCATCGGAAGGGGGTTCCGGAAAACCCACGCGCACCAAGTGCAGTGGCCTACCTTCTTCCGTCGTACCAACTTGTGAATAAGTAACCCGATCCGACGACTCCGATACCTCTTCTAAGAATTCCAATTCCTCTTCATGGGTTGTCCACCCATCTCCCTCACGCTCCTCAAATCCCGTTGTCGGCGGTTGTGAAGCGCTATCATTTTGCTGAGTCGCTAGCCCTGTCATTGGAACCATGGTCATAAACAACACTAAAATAAGGACTTGAGATAAAATTCTTGGCCAACTTTTTCTTTTCATAATATCCTCCTTAAAATTTAGATGGTTTACGAAATCGATTTAACTTTGATGAATCTAGTGAAATACGCAGTAAAATTTGAGCAGAAATCGTTTCACCTCCTATTAAGATTTTTGGCAGCTAGATTCACTAATTTGTGTGAAATCCAGTGGTCAGTTGCCGTATTTCTTCGTTGTAAATATAAGTATAATAGATTTTTTAGTAGAAAGATATAATATTTTGAAAATTGATGAAATAGTAATGCATTTTCCTCATTTATTACATAGGTTAAAGTCCTTGTTTTTAAATAGACCCTTTTTAAAGCTTGGTTAAATAGAATTTCTGTCATCTTACTTTATTTCCAACGATACATTACTAGTTATATAGACCTACCAACAAAATCAATATTACAAAATAACTTTCTGATTATTGGAAAATAGTGTCTAATTTCCTCGTTTTCACCCTTCATATATAGATAATAAACCTCAATTTTAACGAAAATTGTAATACTCCCATGAAAAATGACCTATTTTTTGAAATAAAGACATTTATTTGTAAAAAACATAGACAAGCATCCCAGTCGTATAATTTTGATGTATAGTAACCCAAATCCATTCGACATATTTCGGGGCGTGACAGGCACTTGTCGAACTCGCAATTGATCCTTTTCACTTCTTTTTTTACCCTGAATATGATTCAATAAAGTGAAATTGACACTTTTAGGAGGCTAATCAGTGGTCATGGAAAAATTTAAGCAATTAATAAATGAAATCCACGATGAATCTATTACGATTGATGCGCATTTTGACCTTCTTTTTGATGTGGCGGCACAGCGTGAATTAGGGCGGAAGCGGGTGATTGAGTCAGATCATCTCCCCTTTTTCCATAAAGGGGGCTGGAATATTATTGTGTCTTCCATTTACCTAGGTGATGGTGATTTGCCGGAAATGGCGCTTCGTAAGGCATTGAACCAAGTAAGCTGTCTGTATACGGAGATCGAGGAGTCTCCGGATAAGATAATGCTTTGCAAAAACATCCAGGATATCATGCAGGCGAAAGACAGCGGAAAAGTGGGGATTATGCTCTCCTTTGAAGGCGTTGAACCCCTGGGGACAGATATAACACTTTTACGTGTGTTTTATGAACTTGGAGTCCGGATGATCGGGCTTACATGGAGCAGAAGAAATGCTGCCGGTGATGGATGTGCATTTGACTTCGCTGAGCACCAAATGACTGGCGGTTTGTCCGATTTTGGACTTGCTGTGATTGAGGAAGCAGAAAAATTAGGCATGATAATGGATGTCACACACATTAATGATCAGGGATTTTCAGATATTATCAGGGATTCACATCAACCAGTAATCGCTTCTCATTCTAATACGCGGGTGATCGCCAACACGCCAAGGAACTTAACAGATGAACAGCTACGAGAAATTGCGACCTCAGGCGGGGTTGCCGGAATTAATGCAGTTAGCAAAATTGCATCCAAGCCACCCAAAGATGCCACGATCGAAACTTTGGTGGATCATATCGAACATATGGTTTCTATTGTTGGCATCGATCATATTGGGATTGGCCTGGATTTATGTGACATGCTAAATAAATATGTAAAAAATCGCACCGCATTTGATGTTGTCCGCAATCACGGAGCGCTTGAGGATTTAACAGAGTCACTGCTGGAGCGCGGTTTTGAAAAGGATGATATTTTGAAAATTTATGGTGAGAATATGCTGCGGGTTTATCGGGAGGTACTCTCGTAAGTTAGTTTAATCGGGCGGGAGCGGGGACCCGCCCTTTTTCTGCCATATGAATGGCTATGGAGGGTACTTTCACAAAGAATGCTTATAAGAGACAACATAGAAAGAGAATTTAGCATCACGTGAAAACTTCAGTTTAGCATAACCTAAACTCATAACAATATTCCCATCCCAAACCAAAAAAAGGATCCCCTACCTAAGCAGAGAATCCTCATCTATTCCTCTCCATTTTTCTAAGTAATCTTCTTAGCCTGTCCACAACAGGTCGCCTTCCTCCCATGACGACTCCTGACAATTCTGCAAAAATATGTAGGAGCGCGAGTACAAAAAACGTGACAATAAATGCCGTTGAGATGGATGCAAAAGAAAACAGGATGGCCAGTGCACCGAATAAGGCACTGAACGCGTACATAATCATGACTGTTTTCCGGTGACTGTATCCTCCGGCAATCAGCTGATAATGGAGATGCTTGTTATCCGGCATCATGATGTTTTCCTTATTGTAGGCTCTTCGGACAATGGCTAACAATGTATCAAATATCGGCACCGCTAACACCACAACAGGGATGATGAAACCGAATAACGCGATATTTTTAAACAACCCGAGCATGGAAACTACTGCGATCATGTAGCCGAGAAAATTGGAACCTGTATCACCCATATATATTTTTGCAGGATAAAAATTGTGATACAGAAATCCGAGATTGGCACCGATCAATACAATACATAAATATGCGACGATGATTTGCACGTCAATTAGTGCCATGATGAATATACTTGTCAGGGCAATTGTCGCCACCCCTGTAGCAAGGCCATCCAGCCCATCGATTAGATTGATCGCGTTGGTGATGCCAACAACCCAGAGCACTGTGATAAACACACTGAAAAAGCCAAGATCTACCATGCCGATGATTGGCAGGGTTACGCGTTCAATGATAAGTCCCGACGAAATAAGAAATGACGCTGCAATAAGTTGTCCCGTAAGCTTGATAACAGGTCTGATGCTGAAGCGGTCATCGAGTGCACCAGTTAGGACGATGACAATCGCTCCAAGTAAAATTTCCGGCAGGTGCTCGTGAGTCGGCTGCAGGTAAAGCGCACCAAAAAAAGCACCAATAAAGATGGCTATTCCACCAAGTCTCGGTGTTATTTGCGTATGTATTTTCCTTCTATTTGGCAGATCAACCGTCCCTATCTTAATCGCCAATTTTTTCACGGGATAGGTTACTAAAAAAGTCGCAACAAGTGCAATCATAAATGCGATAAATAAATCGACATAATTATACATAGGAATCTCCTAAAATTCATGATTTCTATTCATCTGAGGTAGCGTATCGTCTGCCTTTGATTATATCGAATACATTACTACATATGCAAACGTAACATGATTCGACAAATTTCGGGGCGTGCCTGTCACTGTTCGGGCTTTACATCTTGGGTTATTCTGTGGCATACTGTTTTTGTATTCGATTCCTGAAAATTTTATATTTTAATGTGGGGGGGCTGGTTTAAGCTGGCTGAGATTGTATCCGTATGATACTGACCCTTGGAACCTGATCTGGTTGGTACCAGCGGAGGGAACATAGTCATATTTTAAAACATGATGAATGTTTATCCTATGCGCTAAAGGGCTAACCTTTAGCGCATTTTTTATTTTAAAGGAGGAGAAAAATGAGTAGAACATACTTTTTGTTATTTTTATCTATCGTTCTATTTTTTACAGTAGGGTGTGGGCAGGATGAAGCAGCTACAGAAGGGGGTGAAAATGACCTAACACCGGTTTCCTTTGTCCTGGACTGGACGCCGAATACAAATCATACCGGAATATATGTCGCAAAGGAAAATGGTTATTTTGAAGAGGAAGGGCTTGATGTCGAAATTATGTTACCAGGGGAAGCTGGCGCAAATCAATTACTCGCTTCAGGACAGGCAGATTTTGGTGTTAGTTATCAGGAAGGACTAACGCAGGCTCGCGTGGAGGGGCTTCCGCTCGTTTCGATTGCAGCGGTCCTGCAGCATAATACGGCTGGCTATGCGTCACCTGTAGACAAAAACATTACAGAACCAACGGATTTTGAAGGAAAAATATATGGTGGAACCGGCAGCACGCTGGAACAAGCTATGATGCAAACCATCATGGAAGAAAATAATGCGAATATTGATGAGGTCGAATTCCTGCCTATTGGTGACGCCGACTTTTTCACAGCGGTTGAGCGTGATGTCGACTTCTCGCTTGTTTATTACGGCTGGACAGGTGTTGAAGCCGAATTAAGAGACGAACCATTAAATATGGTATATCTTACTGATTTTTCCGAGGAGCTCGATTACTATACGCCGATTCTAGCAACAAGTGAAGAAATGATTGAAACCGATTCAGAAACAGTTGAAGCATTTGTACATGCAGCAGCAAAAGGCTATGAATTTGCAATCGAAAACCCGGAAGACGCCGCTTCTATTTTAATAGATAGTGAGCAGGAGCTGGATCCGGATTTGGTGAGGGCAAGTCAGGAGTGGATATCACCAAGATACCAGGATGATGCAAAGCGTTGGGGTATTCAAGAACATGAAAGATGGGAGAGTTTTACTAATTGGATGTTCGAAAATGGAATAATTGAGAACGAACTTGAGGTGGACCAAGCATTTACAAATGAATTTTTACCAAGTGAGGAGTGATTTTCAGGTGGCGAATTCAATCATAAGTATTCAAATTATCCCGAAAGTAGAGGCGGGTGAAAACGCCTATTCTTATGTAGACGCGGCAATTGCTGTGATCGATGATGCAAATGTAACGTATCACGTTCATCCGCTTGAAACAACGATGGAAGGTGAACTATCCGAATTGCTGCAAGTGATTAAGAAAATGAATGACAAAATGATTGCAATGGGGGCGGGCAATGTCATCTCACAGGTGAAGATACTCCATCAGCCGGCAGGGATTGCTATGGATGCGTTAACGGAGAAATACCAATGAAAAAATTATTGCAGATAGGATGGCGGCCGGTTGCTGCCATCTTTATCCTGATTGGTTTATGGCAGCTGGCAACACAGGTTTTTTCGATTGAAACATGGTTACTCCCTGCCCCAACAGATATTGTTCGTGAAGGGATAGATGTGTTTCCTGGCTTCCTGACACATCTTCTGGCAACAACACAGTTATCCATTACAGGATTTATCATCGGGACGTCGGTCGGCTTGTTGAGTGCCACGCTCTTGCATCTGTCGCCACGCATGCGGGAGACATTTTATCCGTTTTTAATTCTCTCGCAAAACCTGCCCGTTATTGTACTTGCACCATTGCTTGTCATTTGGTTTGGATTTGGTTCCTTGCCAAAATTGATTGTCATTACAATCGGATGTTTTTTCCCGATTGCAGTATCTGCCTTAGGTGGATTTCAGCAAACCAACCGGGAGTTGACCTACTACATGAAAATGATGGGTGCCAGCAAATTACAATTGTTTTGGAAACTGGAGTTGCCTCATGCGTTGCCTGCGATTTTTTCCGGTTTGAAAATAGCGGGAACTTACAGCGTGATGGCTGCAGTTATCGCTGAATGGCTGGGAGCTCAAGAAGGAATTGGTGTGTTTATGACACTCGCTTCTTCATCTTATCAGACACCACGTGTATTCGTTGCAATTATTGTTGTTATGCTGCTTAGCCTAACAGTTATTGGTCTGATTACCTTGCTGGAGCGAAGATTGATACGGTGGTAAAAGAAAGGAGAACAATGATGAAGCTCGCATTACGGAATATCAGCAAATCCTTTGGAGATAAACAAATACTGGATAGCATTTCATTCGATGTTCAAGATGGTGAATTCGTCTCATTGATTGGGCCTTCCGGGAGTGGCAAAAGTACATTATTCAACTTAATTGGTGGGTTATTTGCACCTGACAGTGGTGAAATATTTATGAATGAAAAAGAGATTACAAGGAGGAGCGGCCATATTGGCTATATGCCACAGCAAGCCTCCCTCTTCCCATGGCGCTCGGTCATGCAAAACGTATTGCTTGGCCAGGAGCTGCAGGGCATAAAAGAAAAAGACCGCGCAATGAAGATGCTAGAAAAAGCAGGACTTGGCGACGTTGCTCTTGCCTACCCACACGAACTATCCGGTGGCATGAAGCAGCGCGTCGCCTTTATTCGGGCTCTCTTAAGTCCACAATCTTTCATGTGCTTGGATGAGCCTTTCTCTGCGCTGGACGAGTTTACACGTCTGGATATGCAAAAATGGCTGCTCTATATTTGGGAGGAAGACCAGCAATCTGTTCTATTTGTGACACATAACATTGAAGAAGCATTGTTTTTGTCAGATAAAATCATTATCCTTTCTACTAATCCGGCGCATGTAAAAAAAGAGATCATCATCCCCTTTTCCAGACCGAGAAATGAAGACATTTTACTCACCTCCGAATTTCTAGAATGGAAAAAATACGTAATGGAGACAGTACAAGCTTGATGACATGATTCGACAAAATCCGGGGCGTGCCTGTCACTGTTACATGTGGTAAAATGATTATGGTTTTTTAATAATAATCAGATAAGACCTGAGGAGGTGTGATGATGGCGTATATTTTTGTTGCTGCGGCGGTGTTGGCTGTTATTCCGATCTTAGTTCTTTTTAAAGTGAATATGGAAAAGTTGAAGGAAGATCCTGGACAGCGAAATAAGGTTCAAAGTCATTTTATGATCGGGGTCGCTGTGAGTGAGGTCATTCCGCTTATACTGCTGGTTTTTGGATTTATGGGGACGAATCAAGTAGATAGCATGAGCGAATTATACATACCTGGATTAATTATACTTTTATTGATGGGATTTGCAGCTTTCTTTATTTTTCTGCAGAGGAAAGTGGATGTAAATCCGGAAACAAAGGATACGATAAACTCCTTTGCCGCAATTAGCGCCGCGCTTGTCAATGCTATACCGATCGTAGCGCTAGTTGCTCTGTTTATGATGGCGCCTTAATTATTATTTTATTTGACTGATCAAGCAGTCCTCGATCGACTCATTGAGGGCTGTTTTCATCTATATTATTGAATTCGACAATAATCAACAAAAACCGGGTGGTGACAGGCACTGAAATCCCCTCCAACCTGCTTTAGTTGATTTAAAACTTTTTCCCCTTTAAAATGAATAATTATGGACTCACGTAGAAATGAGGGAATTTCTATTGAATAATCAACAAAACCCAAAGGCAATTATTGTTATTTTTGGGGCAACAGGCGATTTAGCGAAACGAAAATTATTTCCATCTATTTATAGGCTTTATCAAAATGGGAAAATTGATGATGACTTTGCAGTGATTGGTCTTGCACGGAGGCCGTGGACCAATGAAATATTGCGTGACAATGTAGAACAATCGATTAAGGAAACAAATGCTTCCAAATCGGATGTAGATAAATTTACATCACATTTTTATTACCAGTCCTTTGATGTTACGGAAGCCTCTTCTTATCAGGGGTTAAATGATTTAATGCAGGAACTGGAAGGGATGTATAATACAAATGGCAACCGAATATTCTACTTGGCGATGGCACCGGAATTTTTCGGAACAATTGCAGTTAACTTGAAGGATTACTGCTTAGAGATGAGCTCCGGCTGGTCACGCCTTGTAATCGAGAAGCCATTTGGCCATGACCTGCCATC
This sequence comes from Virgibacillus sp. NKC19-16, assembly GCF_021560035.1. Classification (NCBI taxonomy): domain Bacteria; kingdom Bacillati; phylum Bacillota; class Bacilli; order Caryophanales; family Bacillaceae; genus Virgibacillus; species Virgibacillus salidurans. The sequence goes on from NZ_CP074373.1 coordinate 3,314,541, forward strand.
TGCGAGAGCGTTGAACAGCCAAATTCGTGAGGCGTTTGATGAGGATCAGATTTATCGAATTGACCATTATTTAGGCAAGGAAATGGTTCAAAACATTGAAGTGATCCGTTTTGCCAATGGAATATTCGAGCATCTATGGAACAATCGGTTCATTTCAAACATTCAAATCACCTCCAGTGAATCACTGGGTGTCGAGGAACGCGCACGTTATTATGATCATTCCGGAGCTACCCGGGACATGGTTCAAAATCATATGTTACAGATGGTGGCATTACTCGCTATGGAGCCGCCCATTAAACTAACAACCGATGAAATTCGTTCGGAAAAAATCAAGGTACTAAGGGCACTCCGCCCCATTGACGATAGTGAAGTGGATGAGAATTTCGTCCGCGGACAGTATGGCAGTGGTCATTTGCATGGAAAGGATGTGCAGAGTTATCGCGGGGAAACGGATGAATTAAAAGATTCGCATACGGAAACATATGTGGCAGGTAAAGTTATGATTGATAATTATCGCTGGGCCGGGGTCCCTTTTTATATTCGGACAGGCAAGCGTATGGCCGAAAAATCAACCAATATCGTTGTTGAATTTAAGGACATTCCGATGAATCTGTATTCGGAGGATGACGGGAACAAAAACCCGAATTTACTTGTCATTAATATCCAGCCAAATGAGGGGATTACGCTGTTTTTAAATGCGAAGAAAGCAGGCCACGGCTCTGCCGCACAGCCTATTCAGCTTTCCTATAATAATAATGGTGTGCATGGGATCAATACACCCGAAGCGTACGAAAAACTGCTCTATGACTGTATGCTTGGGGATGCAACAAACTTTACACATTGGGATGAGGTAGCATTCTCTTGGGCGTACATTGACGCTATTTTAAATGCATGGTCCAGACGAACGCCTGACTTTCCAAATTACACTTCAGGATCCATGGGGCCAAAAGAAGCGGATGATCTGCTTGCCAAAGATGGCTTTCATTGGTGGCCGATAAGAGATGTAGTACAATAAGAGGATCTTTTTGAAGGAATGCCTGTTTATAAAAATAAAGAAGGGTGCCGCTGGATTGCGGCGCCCTTCTTTATTTTTATTGGGAGGTGGATTCGCGAGTGGGGCGGGTCTATCCTGATTCGAAGGGTCTGTCTCCCGTTTTGAAGCAGTGCTCTCCCGATTTGGATACGCTCTCTCCCGTTTTAGATGTTTTCTCTCCCGATTCAAAGCGCCACCCTCCCGTTTAGGTGGCCTTCTCTCCCGTTCCACCTCGCCTCCAGTCAAGTACATTTTATTGTGTAAAATCCTATTTACAAGTTTATAGCCACTTTATAGTATTTAGTTGAATCTGTTTTGGAAAGGAGGGGTACCACTCCTTTCCAAAACAAATTTTCGCGCGCGATCAGGCCATGCTAGTCCCTTTTGAATATGGGTCTTTTCTTTTGCTCTTCTTCCTCATAATCCATTAATACAGCTCCAATCAGGCGGAATGCTGATTGCGTATTAGGAAAGATACGTATCACTCTTTCCCTGCGTCTTACCTCTTGATTAAGGCGTTCGAGGGAATTTGTACTACGAATAAACTTTTGATATTCTTCTGGTTCATTTAGATACTGAATGGCATCATCAAACCCATTCTCCAGGTTATCAATAACTTTATTCAGCTTAGAATTATCTTGATAACGACTTACGAATTCATCTTTTCGTTTTCTTGCCATCTCAGGTGTAGATACATCAAAAATTTGTTTTAATTCTTCCTTTACATCATTCATGCTTTTCTTTGGTAGCTCATCAATCAGATTCTTCTTAAAATGAACGGTACAACGCTGCCATGAAGTTCCGATAAACACCTTTGGAATAGCTTTTTTTAGTCCGGAATGAGCATCTGAAATAACCAGTTTTGGTGATTGTAAACCACGTGCGATGAGTTCCCTTAAAAATTCATTCCAGGCTTCGTAGCTTTCTTCATGACTTACTTTTAAGCCTAGTACTTCTCTTTTATTTCCCTCGTTAAGTCCAGTGGCAATATAAACTGCTTTAGATACCACTTTATGATGCTCACGAACTTTGATATACATAGCGTCTACGTATATATACCGATAATATTCGGTGCCTAAAGAACGATTTGCCCATTCATTCACAATTGGGTCCAGTTTCTCAGTGAGTGAGGATACAAAGGACTTAGAGACATATTCACCACACAATTGTTCTACAACATTTTTTACCTTTCGAGTGGACACACCGTTGACGACCATTTCAAGCATAGATAAAGCAAATGCCTGATCACAACGTCTATATTTTTCAAATGCAGTGGTTGAAAATTCCCCACTGCGAGTACGAGGCACACATAACTTAACCTTTCCAATACTCAACATATAATCTCGATCATAGTAGCCATTTCGATAATCTTGACGTTCATCTGAACGTTCATAAGCACCGGCTTTTAAATACGCATCACGTTCTTTTTCCATGTACTCGTTCAAAACTAGAACAATAGTTGATTTAACAACGTTATCAATGTTCGAATTCATTAATGACTCTTTTAAAAAGTCCATATCTAGGTTAAACTGTATCTGGGTCATCATTAATTCCTCCTTGTTTTTCGTGGTTGTTAAACATTGTATCATAGGAATTAATGTGACCCTTTTTTATTTTCTTTTTACACAATTATATGGACTTAATCTCGCCTCCCCCAATTCAACATCAATCTCCCCGTTCAGGATCAGGTCGTGCGGCGGTAAACATCAAGACGATGGCAGTTATAATATGCATTATCATACCAACAAATGGAATCCAAGCTATAAGTGATGTTATGACACCTAATATACTACCAGCGGTCATTCCTCTATCTCTATGGGTTAGCACCCATGTAATTATATGCAGGAATAGCATGACAATAAGCGGCGTCCAGGCCTGGCTAAGTATATAAATGCCACCTAAAATCGGTATCCCTAGCAGAGCCTCCAATATTCCAGTTATCCATCGCATAATTCGTGATAAAGACATCGTTTTTCCTCCAATGAAAAAAGTTATATATTAATGTTCCCAATTAAACTAGAAATCACACATCATTATTCCCTGTTTGTATAAAGGAAAATGTTGAAATAGGGCACTCAATATGTATGCTGATTTTCTGGAGATACTTTTGGACCTTCTACCAATTCAAAGCCGCCTCCGAACATCCACAACAAACACACACCCGATTCCACACAAAAAGCCCCCCGGCCGGCTACGCGAGGAGCTTTCTCATTAACTTATACTTCCTTTTTCTTCTTCCGTTCTGTAATTTTCTTGGTTAAATCATCGAACATAGAATAAACCACTGGTACAAGCAGCAATGTGAACATACTCGAGACGCTGAGTCCGAATATAATGGTTACGGCTAATGGCTGCTGTAATTCTGCACCTTCGCCTATTGCCAGTGCAATTGGCACCATGGCTAACACAGTTGTTAATGTTGTCATCAGGATCGGGCGCAATCTGCTGCGACCCGCTTCAATAATGGCTTCATGTTTTTCCATGCCTTTTCGCCTTAGTATATTCATGTAATCGACAAGTACGATCGAATTATTGACAACGATACCGGCAAGCATGATGAGCCCAATGAATGCGACAGTGCTCAGTGGCAGCCCCGTTACAAGGAATCCGAGCATTACGCCGACTACGGTTGTTGGCAGTGCGAACATAATAATTAACGGATACAGGAAATTCTCAAATTGGATTGCCATGACGGCATATACCAGGAATATCGAGAAAACGAGCGCTAAGGCCAGTTGTGAAAATGCATCCGCCATATCCTCGGCCTGGCCACCCATATTATAGCTATACCCTTCAGGCAAGTTCATGTCTTCAAGTGCTGATTCTATATCTCCAACAACACTTCCCAGATCACGACCGCTAATAGCGCTTGTTACGTTCATTTGCGGCTGTTGGTTCTCCCGTAGTAATGCTACAGGTCCTTGTATTTGCTCAAACGAAGCAACTTCCTGGAGTGGGACCTGAGATCCGGTTTGGGACTGAATTTTCATATCCTCTAAATCATTAATTGTACTGCGCGTGTCTTCCGGATAGATCATGGAAACATCCATCTCTTCCCCGGCTTCACTGTACCTAGTGACAACCTGACCATTAAACTGCATTTGAACTTGGCCTAGGATTTGTTCTTGGTTTAACCCATACATCGCTGCTTGATCATCATTAATGTCGATGTTCATCTGGGGGACGGCCTCATCTGCAGCGGATGAGGGATTAAAGACACCATCGATGGATGAAATAGTATTCACAACATCATCCGATAATTCACGCAGGACTTCATGTTCCGGACCATTTAACTGGATCTGAATCGGGTCTCCTGTACTCATGTCACTAATTGAACTAACAGTGATTTCTGCTCCAGTGACCGATTGCAGTTCTCCGTCGAGTTCCTGGACTAAGGAATCTGTAGACGTCTCTCTCTCTCCAGCTGGTATTAACTGCACGGTATAGGTGGCTGTATTTGCACTTGCCCCCATCATGCCGCCCCCACCAACAGAAACATAACTAGAGTCAATGAGATCCTGGTGATTTGCTAATTCCTCATTTACTTGAATAACTTTTTCCTCGGTATAATCCGCTGAACTTCCGGTTTCTGTTTCCACCTGGATTTGCATTTGACCCTGATCGGATGCCGGGATAAACGCTGCACCAACAAATGGTATTAATGCAAGGCTGGCTACAATTGCAATAAGCGTCCCTGCAATCGTTGTTTTACGGTGGTGGAGCACCCATTCCAGTGCACTGCGATACTTGCCCCCAAGCCAATGTAGAAAACGGTCAAACCAATAACGGCGGCCACTTTCTGCCATTGCTTTGGATAACATTTTCGATGAAAGCATCGGTACGAGCGTGATGGCTACGATAAGGGATGTGACTAACGCAAATGCTACGGCTAACCCGAGTGGTGTAAACAGATCGGCTGCAATACCTTCCACAAAGATCATTGGCAAAAAGACGACCAATGTTGTAGTGGTGGATGCAATCACTGCCGGCGCAAGCTCTGATGCTCCTTTCGTTGCAGATTCAACTAAACTGTAACCTCTCTGCCTGTAGGAGTAGATATGTTCTAAAATAACAATCGAACTATCGACCATCATCCCTATTCCTAATGCTAATCCACCTAGCGTTAATACATTAAGTGTTTGACCCGTGAAATATAATAGAGCAAATGTCGAGATAAGCGCAATCGGAATCGAAAAACCAATTACAAGCGTTGCGCGTACACTTTTTAAAAATAGGAGTAAAATAAAAACGGCTATAGCCCCAGCGATTAAGATATTTTGTACAACAGAATCAATGGACATCTGCGTAAATTCGGATGTATCAATGATTGTCTCCATATTTACATCCTCAGGCAGGTCCCCACTTAATTCATCCATTCTCTCCTGAATGGTTGTTGCAACATCAACTGTGTTGGCGTCCGTTTTCTTCATCATGTTTAGGACAATGGAAGGCTCTCCATTTACAAGTGTTGTTGAAGATTCCTTCGTCGTATCATTTACTTCAGCAATGTCTTCTACGTGAACAGTGGCCCCGGACTCGGATTGAACAATCGTTTGTTCAATATCCTCTAATGACTCAAATTCACCGGTTACACGCAGCTGAAGATCTTTATTCCCTTGTTCAACATTGCCGACAGATGCTGATTGATTCGAGCTGTTCAGCGCAGTAGCAATAGTTTGCGGGCTCATACCATATTGCTGCAATTTCTCCTGATCAAGCACTAGTTGAATTTCGCGCTCCTCGCCACCTTCCACCGTTACAGAAGCAACCCCCTCCTGACGTTCAAAGAATGGCACGATATCATTATTGGCAATCTGTGTTAATTCTTCCGGATCCCCACCGGTTAACCCCATGGTTACAATTGGCATTTGATCCGGACTAAAGCGCATGATATTTGGTTCTCCTGCTCCCTCCGGAAGGGAACCACTAACTTGGTCAACACTTTCACGTACATCGAGTAAGGCCTGATCCAAGTCTGTTCCACTGGTGAACATCATCATAACGAGGGATGAACCGGATTGAGATTGGGATTGTACGGTATCAATCCCTTCAACGGAACTAACAGCAGCTTCGAGTGGCTGACTAATGACATTTTCTACATCCTGTGGTGCCGCATCTTCATAAGTTGTTGCTACAACTGCTACCGGCAATTCAATATCCGGAAAAAGATCTACCGACAAATTACGTACACTTACAATGCCGAGCGCAATGATTGCAAGTACAATCATTATGACGCCAACAGGACGTTTAACGGATGTATTTACTAGCTTCAAAGTTTATTCCCCTTCCACAACGTTTACTGCGCTGCCATCATTTAGAGTCAATTGCCCATCGACAACGATCTCATCTCCTGCTTGAACTTCGCCTTCGATGGCCGTTTCATCGGATTGTGTTTCCTGAACGGTTACAGCTATTTGGTTTGCAATCTGATCACCATCGATAACATAGACAAAAGCCTCATCATCAACACGAGTAATCGCCTCTGTCGGAACGATAATGGATTCTTCTACCCTGTTCTCAGGAACGCTCATCTCTCCAATCATTCCAGGCAGGATATCTCCATCTTCATTCTCAACTGTTGCTTCTACCGGATATAACCCTGTATCGTCAGGCATCTTACCAATTTCAGTAATTTCTGCTTCATATTCATTATCATCAATCACAACATCCAATGTATCTTCCGTTGAAAAAAGCTTTTGAACATCGGCTGTTACGCTAAATGTCAAAATCATGCTATCCAGATCAGCAACAACGGCTAATGGCTCTTCTGTGCTTACCCTGTCCCCTTCTGAGGCTTCTAAATTTGTGATTTCCCCTGCAGCTGATGCTGTTATATCCTGATTTCCAGCAGGCGTAGCTATGGTCGCAATCAGATCATCTTCTTCTACCTGATCACCATTTTCCACCTCTAATGTATCAACTTCACCTGGGTTTTGAAGCCCAACTGGTGCTGTGCTTGATGGGGACGTGCGTCCATACACCAATCTGTCAATAACTAAATCACCTTCTGTCGCCTCAACCGTTTCCACCTGTGTTGGAATCTCTTCCTCTTCTTCTTCATTTTCATTTGTATCATCTTCTTCGGTACATGCGGCTAACAGCATAATGAGTACAATTGCAATCATGCCAAAAAGTATTCGCTTCATCATTCGTTCTCCTCACCTTAATAATTTAATGTAAAAGCTCCACCTGCAGAACGCTAGCCAGTTGTTCGCATTCATCCTGCATCTCTTTGAACCCCCTGAAATGTGCGAGCAACCCTTGTATCACTACAGGACGCGTTTTATTTTTATCTGCTTCTTTTTCAATCGCGTCAACCACTTCCTGGAGCTGTTTGATTTTTGCCGGATTTTCGTCCAATTTCTTGATTTTCTCACTTAATTTTATCAAACTATTCGAGATCATCTGTTCCGATGTTTTATTTTCTGTGAGATATTCACGCGGAATACGACCAATGGTGGTCAGCGCTTCTTCCTTCGCGGTGAGCATGCCGTGGACAATATCATCCAGCCTGCGAATAAGGAACGCGCTCAATTTATCGCGTTCGATATGTATATTATCAATGACAATCCATTTAAAATAACCATTTATTAACCCTTCAAACTGAATAACTGCATCAACGATTAATTCCTCAACTTTATCAGCATAGATGTTTTGTATCGACTCGCTTAACCAATGGAAATTTTCCATTTTCATCTGTCTCATCAGTTTATCCGTATGCTGCCCAACGGAGATATTTTCACGCAGGTGCATAATAATAAATTCTTTATAATGATAGATATAGTCGATTAGGATGGTGAGCTGTTTCTCCAGAATTTCCCGGGGAGAATGGTTCTCCTGCTTTACTCGATTGAACCTCTGGGTAATTTCTGTATGGAAAAAACGGTAAGCTGTTTCGATAAATTCCTCTTTCGATTGAAAATATAAATAAAATGCGCCCTTCGATACCCCAGCTTCACTAGCAATTTCCTGGATAGATGTATTGTGGTAGCCTTGCGTGGCAACTAACCTTACGCCAGCCTCAATTAACTTCATTTTCTTTTCATTCATAGTTCTGTACACCCAATTTCGTTATCCGAATTTCTGTAAAAAATAGTATGACATGAAATGACTTACCGGTCAGTCATTTTTTTGTAAATTAACTACCTTTCCATTATACATAGCTGATTAACTACAAGCAACTAATTGTTTGTGTATTTGGATAATCATGTCCAAATACCTTCTCCAAAGATGTTGCTACGGTTGAAATATAAAATAAGTTGGCTTGCCCGCTTATGTTGCATATCAACGGTATTGTATGAAGCATTTACATAAATTCCTGAACCATCATGAAAACCGATAAATGTTTTGTCATCACGTTCCACATAGAATTTGATCTGATGAAATGCCAAAAATACACAGTCCTTATTTTTAAGCGAAGTTGTTGGCATCATATATATGTTGCTATCCGTATCAATAGGAATTGGTAACTTACTTGCAGAATTCAAGATCTCCTTTACAGCATCCTTTCTTCCTTTTAGACTTGAAGCAAACGCTTTACAGCTCTGATCAAGGATGTATTCCAGTGTATAGCTGGAATGCCTCTTTCTACCTTCTTCTAAAATTTGTGTACGATAATAGGTTGCGTCCTTTCTCATAATCGCTTTTGTCTGTTTCCCAATGATGTATACCGGTGCTCCTCCCTTTCCCATCCCTTTTCCCCCTGCCGTTTTAAGCTTATTTTATCCTGTGTAACGAATAATTCCAAATATTAACTGTCGAATTAGGAGGTTTTTTAACGATTAGTTCATCATATTGTAAAAAACATCGAAAATTTAACATAACAAAAAAGAACGGCTCACTAACTATATTAGAAGCCGTTCTGCTTTATGTTCAATTATACCCTTATTGATCACCTTGTCCGCCTTGGTTATCTTCATCGTCTTCAAGGTTATCATTTGGTTCTTCTTGCTGCATGTTATCTTCTTCGCCTGTGTCGTTAACACCTGTGCCATTACCATTGTTGTCATTGCCATTATTTGTTCCATTGTTGCCATTATCATTACCATTCATCCCGCCGTTTTCTTCCTCAGTAGGATTCTGGTTACCGTTATCATCTTCTTGGTTTAATGGAGCCTCTTCCTCATTCTCTGCAGGATCCTGCCCATCATTTGTTCCACATGCAGCTAGTAATGATATAGCTAAAATCGGTGCACCAAATTTCATTAATATCTTTTTTTCCATAACAAGTTTCCTCCTTTGTTAGTTGCTATCGCCATTAGCTTAACCATATTCAAAGAAGTAATACTTATTTTTTCTACTTTTTGAGAGTGTTTACAAAATCATTGTTATTTTATCGCAAAGGTTATTTCTGCCTCACAGGCTAATTCCCCGTCTACTGTAGCAACGCCTTTTCCTTTGCCAATCGGTCCTTTTAGACGCGTGATTTCAACTTCCAATTTAAGCTGATCACCTGGTTTTACTTGGCGTTTGAAACGACATTTATCCACACCTGCCAGAAAGCCCAGCTTACCTTTGTTCTCTTCGATGCCAAGTACGGCAATTGCTCCAACTTGAGCCATTGCCTCAACAATTAATACACCTGGCATCACCGCATACTTTGGAAAATGCCCTTGAAAAAATGGCTCATTAACCGTGACATTTTTAATCCCGGTAACGCGTTTACCTTCTTCCATCTCCGTTACTTTATCAACCAGTAAAAAAGGGTAACGATGTGGAATAATTTCTTTGATTTGTTCACTATCCAACATATAATCTCTCCCATGCTTGTCTTTATTTCATTATAGCAAAATATTTCTTCATGAAAAGGTAAAGCTGGGCATACGTATATATAATAATATGATTTTCTCTGATAAAGGAGAATTGCTCAGGGAGGAGGGAAACGATGCTTTTAACCGTTTTAATTGTGATCGTACTCTTATGGGCACTTGGCATTAATTTTGAAATTGGTGGCGATTTCATACACCTCTTAATTGTAATTGCGTTAGTTCTTTTAATATATCGTTTGGTAACTGGAAGAAGAATACCCTAGACATCACATTTCAAACCTCTGATATAAAATAACCACAAAGGACACACCAACATCGTTATAGTGTGTCCTTTAGTTTGTCCTATTCAACTGAGCACACCGAACTTCCGCTTCCGTCTTTCAATAGGAATAACAAAAAAGCGCCTCTTTTGAAAGGAAACGCTCCCCATTTTATATTTACTCTTGCATCACAATATCAATAATATGCTGCCATGTTTCTATTCGTAATGCGTCCATGGGATTGCCATCACCAAGTAAACCATAACCAATCATGAGTCCAGCCATTAGTGCAGCTGCAGCAAGAAGAATTATAACAATGAGACGAAGCCAAATTGGAAATACACGACGTCTCGGCTTTATTTGTTTCTTTTTTTCAGCCTTTTGATGCTGCTTATGTTGTTTTCGTGTATGCTTTTCTGATGTTGTTTTTTCTGTTTCGGCAGGCTGCTGTTTTTTTCTTTTTTTAGCTTGTTTAAAAGCTTTTCTTGACTGTTCTTCCGATTGGTTAGTAGGCATGTCTCGCTTCTCCTTATTCCCTGGCAATATACATGAAGCTCATTTCTAATCCTAAGCCCAATTTTACCACAGAGCATTCCGGTGATCTACCTTAGCTGGTTAATTAAACCCATCATCTGATCGCCCGTTGAAATCGTTTGTGCATTAAGTTGGTACGCGCGTTGGGCTGTAATCAAGTCTGTCATTTGCTTGGAAATATCCACATTCGAATTCTCCAGTACACCGCTTCTCATAAGGTCTGTATTTGGTACTACGTCTTGAATGATTTCTTCTGGATTAAATCCAAGTTCCGCTACATCCGGCATCCGGAGCGCATTTTCCCCTGAGACCTCAAGCAAGCGCGGGCGCATCATTTCAACCACGGCTAGTTCACCGGCAATTTCCGTTTGGGCACCAAGGCTAACAGCAATTTGTCCATTCGGCTGAACCTCAATCGAATCAAAGCCTTCCGCAATCACAATCGGCCCATTCTGCCCCATCACAGGATTTCCATCGCCTGTTGTCAGCATCACATCTTGATTATCATTTACAGGGCTTAAGTAAAAGGTCCCGTCCCGTGTATAGCGCGTTTCCTCGATATCATTTTCTGTCACTTGTATTTGGAAAAAATGATTATCCGCAAGTAAAGCCATGTCCAATGCGCGATCTGTTTCCTTGATAGAGCCTGGTGTTAAATCAATGTTTGTTGAACCAAGCATAGCTCCCGATCCAACCCGTATCCCGTCTGGGGTCAGGCGGCCTTGCATATTGGCAGGATCAGTCATATTATTAACGTTTTGAATTAACAGTGAGGAAAATTCAGCTTGACGACCTTTATATCCGGTTGTTTGGCTATTTGCCATATTATTTCCAATTAAATCCATCTTGTTTTGCAGTTGATTCATGGTTACCGCCGCTTGTATCATTGGCGTTGACATAAAAGCCCTCCTAACCTAATCGGCCGATTTCGCTAACTGCTTTTCCCATACTTTCATCATATGCGCGAAGTACTTTTTGATTCGTTTCAAACTTGCGTACGGATTCCATCATTTGTGTCATCGATTGTAAGGAATCAACATTGGATGCCTCAAGCGAACCTTGCTCGACCGTGAAAGTAACGTCCGCTGGCACGGCACCAGCTTCTCCAGCAAATAGTCCATTTCCTTCTTTTGTTAATTCATTCGCGTTTTCTGTATATGTAATCCCTAGTGGAATGTCTACCCCTTCAGCTTGAAGGAGATCTCCATCTTCCGTAACGGTAAATTCCATTCCATCTGTTTGGATAGGATCCCCGGACGCATCCAGCACATAATAACCCTGATTCGTGACTAGAAACCCTTCTCCATCAACGGTGAAATTTCCGTTTCTTGTTAGTCTTGCTTCTCCGTCCTCATTTTGCACTGTAAAAAATAAATTACCTGTATCATTTGGCAGATTCCCATTTACAATTGCCAAATCTGTGGTTATACCCGTCTCCCGAATGTCACCCTGCTCATGATTTGGGATAGTTTCCTGTACATATACACCCGTATTCAGTGAGCCCACCGGCTGTTGCACAGTTCTATTTAGCCCGTGTGTTGTAGGAATATTTTCAGATCCTATTTGTTGCAACAACATTTCAGGGAATGCGCGTAAAGCAGTTTGATCCGCTTTATATCCCGGCGTATTCACATTGGCAATATTATTTGAAAAAGCCTCCTGCTGCCGCTGCTGTGAAATCATTCCACTAGCAGCCGTATAAAAACCTCTTAACATGATTTTTCACCTCTCACAAGGTTAAATGATCTTTTTACTTTCAATTTTATCAATATTTTCAAGCATCATTCCTGTTCCTTTAGCAACACAGTTCATCGGTTCTTCAGACGTAAATACAGGGACTTTCAATTCCTCTGCCAGTAACTGGTCAATACCGTGAATTAAAGCTCCGCCACCTGTCAGGATAACGCCCCGATCAATAATATCTGCAGATAATTCCGGCGGCGTACGTTCCAGCACGGTTTTTGCAGCTTGAATAATTAAGGTCGCTGACTCCTGTAAGGCTTCCCCTATTTCATCGGAATAAACCGTAATCGTACGTGGAAGTCCGTTCACCATATCACGCCCGCGGATTTCCATTTCTTCCTTCCGTGAATCTTTAAAAACGGTAGCTACATTTACCTTAATTTGCTCAGCAGTACGCTCACCAATAAGCAGTTTGTAATTTTTCTTGATATAGTTAAGGATTTCCACATCAAATTTATCCCCGGCCATTTTAATAGACTCTGATGTGACAATATCGCCCATGGAAAGGACCGCTACATCTGTTGTACCCCCGCCGATATCGATGACCATATTCCCGCTTGGCTGGAAAATTTCCATCCCGGCACCAATCGCCGCTACTTTCGGCTCTTCTTCCAGGTAGACTTTTTTACCACCGGATTTTTCCGCGGCCTCCTTAATCGCTTTCTGCTCTACCTTCGTCACATTCGTTGGACAGCAAATAAGCATTCTCGGTTTGGAGAGAAAACCACGAACATTGATTTTATTTATAAAATGTCTTAACATCGCTTCTGTTACATCAAAATCAGCAATTACTCCATCCTTCAATGGTCGAATCGCTTCAATATTTCCCGGTGTTCGACCAACCATTCGATGTGCAGATTCACCAACTTCAAGCACTTTACCTGTTGTGCGATCCATTGCCACAACAGATGGTTCATTTAAAACTATTCCTTTACCTTTTACATGAATTAAAACATTAGCAGTTCCAAGGTCGATTCCAATATCCCTAGAAAACATGAATCTGATCCTCCTAGCGTAAATATGTAGCTGGCATATGTTAAACGAGAACACAATGCTACTAATATAATATTTTACCACAAAATTCAACAATTAACTGCATATTTCGCAAAAAAATTTGGTATCGGGGTCTGTCCCCCGCTACGCTAAAGTGATAAAGGGAGGAAGGGTAGACTGCCGTGCGAGTTGGGTGATATGAGCGCATTCAAGTAATAACACTTATTATTTGCTAGTACTATTGTATAAAAATTATTATATTTTTTCGGGTACATTCGACATATTTGCGGCCATGCTCTATGAAACATCTCCTTCCGAGCACGCCTCAGAATCCAAACCAAAAACGCAGCATCCTCCAATCCGCTGCGTTTTGGCCTTACTTTGCTATGTGCTACTGTAGTTCCAAAAGATCTCCAGATACCACCCCCCTATAGCGTAGCTCGCTTACCAATATCGCGGCATTCCCTAAAGGAGTAAATTTCACCCCACCGGTTTTGCTTCCTCCTCACTTTTCGGATGCAAGCTATATTTCTTTCTTGTGGCTTCTCCTCCGCGGAGATGACGGATTGATTTGTGATGTTCGAGAATTTCTTTTACCTGATTTGCCAGCTCAGCATTTATTTCTGGTAAGCGTTCTGTCAAATCTTTGTGGACTGTGCTCTTGGAAACACCAAATTCTTTTGCTATCATTCGGACAGTTTTTCGTTCTTCAACGACGTATTTTCCTATCCTGATAGTTCTTTCTTTGATGTAATCATGCACACCATTCGCCTCCCTAAGTTGAATATTTCCGAGGTGTGGTTTGAGACAAGGTGTTAATTTTGTTGTGGCTGATTTTTCCTGTAATAGCTCTGCTGCGCGATGATGTCGGATATGTATTTTTTCAAATAGGTTTAATTAAGGCTGTTCAAATGATCCTTAAAATTTTTTGAACATACCTTCTATGATAATCTACCTATATTCCAAAGTTAACGGAAAGTTCTGTAATTTATATGTAAACGTTCCATGTGAGGGGGTCATTTGGCGTATATTTTGAAAAGCCACACAAGCTCTCACCTCAGACATTTCTGATTGCTTGGTTTGTAATATTTTATTAATGAAGTGGGAGGTTTATGATTAAAATTGGATCTTTAGAAAATGTGGACAGGAAGTATTTTTAAATTTAGCTGTAAAACTCGGGTGGAACGGGGATATAGTCACCCGTTCCATCTAAAAAAGGTTCAGCTTTTCCAAATAAAGCATGATTCGAAAGCGAAACGACAAACGAACTTACATTGATATTAATCGATATCCCCTAGATTCGGATCACTATACGCTATCTGATCCCCTAGCTCCGGACTTACGAGAAAAAGGATGGCTGTAATTGCTACCACAAGAATTACTTTCCATTTTTTCATTCTTACACCTCCTTATCTTTTGAGTTCGATATGTATGAACAAGGCGCATGATTCACACATTCATGTGCATGAGCGCTCTAAGTGGTAATCTGCAGAAAAAGAAGTCGCTCCTTTTTTCAATGAAGTAATTGTAGGACTGGAGTAACATCTTTTTGTCTTGCTTCGCTTTACCCATATAATAAAGTTTAAATGCACTGTCCGTTGGCAGTTCATTAAGAATCCTGATCGCTTTAGCATAATTTCCTTTTGCAATTTCAATATGTGCTTGTTCACTCTTATCATCTGTTTTTATATTATCCACTTTTTTAAAATGTGCAGACAAAAAGGGAATATTTTGGTGTTCGATGACACGAATTTGATTTGTTAGATGATGTTTCTTAGCTAGTTTCAAAGCTTCTGTCAAATGATGCATTCCTTGAAAATACGTATCAAACGTGTAGGATAATCCTAATTTTATGTGTACATCTATTTTTGCCAGATCATTCGATGTTTGATTTAGTATGCGATAGGCATACTTTCTTGCCATAATTAATTCATTTCGCAATAGATAATAGGTCAAAAAGATTTGATAAAGTCTAATGGTAAAAAAAGATATCATCATCCTATCTTCTATTTTCTGAAATAAATACTGATAGTTTTCAAGGAAATTTCCTATTTTACTATATTGATTCATGCTGTAGTAAGCCGTGACTTTAACAAATTCAAGCAAACAATTTAGCTCAGGTTCACCTGTTTTCATGTTTTCTGCTTTTATTACTATTTCGCTTGGGTGACACCGGTTAAGTTTTCGGTCGATCGTTAATTGATAAACTTGTGCCCACTCTCTGTTAGAGCTATTTTCGGATTCCCGATTCTTTTGGATTAATAGCTCCAAGTCCTCATAGAATCCATTCACATACAAAAATTCCATGCCTTTTTTTCTGATATTATCTGAAGATGTGTTCATAAGGAATTTCCGTGTTAATTGCAATGCGGCTTTTGCGTCATAATCTTGTGCGAATGATTCCATAACCTCTTTCAAAGAGGGTTCGTGCTCATTTAATGTGATGATAGAAGAGTTAAACATATATTGGCTGAGGCCTCCTTTCGGTAAAATATATA
Source organism: Virgibacillus sp. NKC19-16 (assembly GCF_021560035.1). Classification (NCBI taxonomy): domain Bacteria; kingdom Bacillati; phylum Bacillota; class Bacilli; order Caryophanales; family Bacillaceae; genus Virgibacillus; species Virgibacillus salidurans. The sequence goes on from NZ_CP074373.1 coordinate 3,330,370, forward strand.
TGGCGATTTCCACATTGATTTTTTCATCATATTTCAACAATTACCCTTATTCTAACATATTTTCTGTGGTTAAAAAGGACTATTTTTTCGACAAATTTCGTATGAAGTTTTAGGATTACACATAAAAATACCTCCAGCTTAAATTGCTGGAGGTATTTTTTTATGCATCATCTGAGTCTTCTGAATCGGTTGTATCATCATTCGACTCTTCATCTTCTGCACCTGAATCTTCTTCTGGTGCGTCTGTTTCTGTATCTTCACCAGTTTCTTCTTCTTCTTCTGCTGGTGCATCAGCGTCTTCTTCCGTGCCACTTGGCTCTTCCGCGTCTTCCGCAGTTTCCTCGCTTGCTTCGGATTCTTCCGCTTCTTCTGTAACACTATCTAAACTAGCTACAGATTGGTTGAAAAAGGATTCCGGATTGACTTCATTGCCATCTTTTCTAAGTTCAAAGTGGACATGAGTTCCATTATCTTTTCCAAATATATTACTCCCTGCTGTGCCTATCGGATCGCCTTGTTCTACATCGGTATCAGCTGACACACTGACCTCATCCAAGCTTGCATAATAGGTTGTTACGTTATCACCATGTTCCATAACGACAACATTCCCAAGGAGCGGATCTTCTTTTACCTCTGTAACGGTCCCGGTTAATGATGCTACGACATCGAACGTCTCGTCACTAGCGGATGCAATATCAATACCAGTACTTTGGTAATAGCGGTTGTTATAAAGAACCAAGCCATTCTCCTGATCCTCTTGTTCTGCGTTGTAATCATAAAATTTAGTTACGATTTCTGCTTGATCTTGATCCACTACCGGCATTTGGATAACTTCTTGCTGGTCCAAAACTGTCTCGGCGTCCTCATCATTCTGAGTTGGGATATACTCGTCACTTTCCTGTTCTTCCTGCTCATCTGCAACATCCGGAACTTGGTTATCCACATTTTGATACCACACCACAACCGATAAAAGGAGGGCAGCAACAGTCAAATAAACTGCTGGAAAAAACCATTTCTTCCGGAAAATACGGCTCCACTTATTTTTTGAAGCACCGTTGTTTTCTTCTTTCATAAGAACATCACCTCAACAACCATTCTGATCAGAAAAAAGAAAATATATACATAGCAAGAAAAAAATTTCCCGATTTTATGGATTTTTTGAAAAAAGTGGGGGAGAGTAAGAGGTTATGGATATGTAAGGAGTGCTTTTTCTAAGCTTCTAGAGCCTAGGAGCGCTGTTGATTACCGGGTGAGCTGTTTTTTCAAGTTTTCGGGCCCCATGGAGATGCACAAGCTCCTACGAGTTCATCACACACATCAAAAAACCCTCGCTATCTTGCCACGAGGGTTGGTGCTGTATCGTTGACGGTGCTGATCTCCACATCTTGATAATAATGCTTTACAATGTCCTGGTAGGTTTCTCCTTCCTTAGCCATCCCGTTTGCGCCATATTGGCTCATTCCGATGCCATGGCCGAAGCCTTTCGTTGTGAAAATAAAATGGTCATTTTTTTGCTCGATGGTGAAATCACTTGACTGTAACTCAAATTGTTCTCGTATTTCCCTACCAGAGAATGTGCTTCCGGCAATTGCTAATTCATTCACACGCTGACTTTCGGTTCGTGTTACTTCTATAGGAACAGTATCTGCCCCGTTCAGACTAACTTCCAGCGTATCTTCTACCTCGCTCATTGAAAATACTTCCTGATGCAGATATTCCGGCGAGTTTTCATCCCATGGGCTTTCAACACTTCGTAGGTAAGGAAGCTCATTGTCCCAGTAATCTTCCGAGTTTTCGGTATACCCATTACTTGTTGAAAAATATGCTGGCGTGATCGGCGCGTCCTCATAGGTTAGAATTTCCCCTTCTGTCGCAGCCACTGCCTTATTTATTTTATCCATTTTCCAATCGTAATCACTGCCTAGATCCCTTCTCAACTCATGTTCACTTTTATAAACCTGATGTGCCGTCGTATCTGTTACATCAAAATTATTTTCGCTTCCATCCTGAAAAAGTATATGGTTCACGATATAGGTTCTAGCTGCCAGCGCCTGTGCTTTTAACGCCTCCACTTCAAATTCTCCAGGCATCTCGGAAGCTACCACGCGTGACACATATTCTTCCAGTGGTACATCTTCTATGCTGTCCGATGTATCCCGCATCACTTCTACTGAAAATGGCGAGGCAGCAAACACCGTTTCTGCTTCCTGTTCCGGCATTTCTTCTTCGACATTGGACTCCTCCGCAGCTTGATTATCTCCTCCAAATGGAATCACAATCATTGTTGGTATTACTAAAATAATAGTGATTAAACACGATAGTACAACAAAAGTAGGAAGCTTCCACGTTGCAGATGGCTTATTCAAGTACTTCGGTTTCTTCGATTTCAAGGATGCGAGATTTTTTATTTTACTCTTCTGCAGCCCTGAGTTTTTTGATTGTTGCTGCTGCTTTAGTTTCATTCGTTTGGAAAGTGATGACTTCTTCTTTTTCCACGCTTTAGGAACCGATTTAGTTGCGTATTTACGATTATTCATGGCTTCCCCCTTTACAATTCGTGATTGTTTACCTAGCTTCCCTACTATTAAACGTATACAAAAATCGAAAACAATAGAACAAATAATTTCGGAAAGGATCTTTTCTATTTTTTGTATCATAAGCAACCAATTTTTTAGAGAACAGTCTTCTAAAAAATATGCAGTTGCTATCGATTAGCAACTGCATAGGCGCTTCATTATCTGTGTAAGCCTTCTTTATTTTCTAATGTACTATCATACAAATGACAAGCAACGTAATGATCCTGTTCCACTTCCTGCCATACAGGGGTTTTCACCGAACAAACCTCCATGGCCACTGGGCAACGCGTCCGGAACACACAGCCACTCGGCGGGTTAACCGGGCTTGGGAGCTCTCCTTCCAGTATGATCCGCTCCCGCTTATCTTCAACGTCGGGATCAGGAATGGGGATTGCAGATAGCAGGGCTTTTGTATATGGATGTAGTGGATTTTCATAGAGGCGGTCACTGCCCGCAAGTTCAACCATATTCCCTAAATACATCACCCCAATACGATCAGAGATTTGCCGCACCATGGATAGGTCATGGGCAATGAATAAAAAGGTTAATTCTTTTTCCATTTGCAACTCTTTTAGCAGATTTACAACTTGGGCTTGAACCGATACATCCAGTGCAGAGATAGGTTCATCAGCAATGATAAAGTCAGGATTCAATGCCAATGCCCTAGCGATACCAATTCGCTGGCGCTGGCCACCACTGAACTCATGGGGATAACGATTCACATGATCGCGACTTAGACCAACCTCTTCCAGTAGCTGAAAAATGCGGTCATGCAGCTCTTTTTTCGTTTTGTAGATATTATGCACTTCCATCGGCTCTGCGATAACTTCCTTTACCGTCGACCGTGGGTTCAAGGATGCGTATGGATCCTGAAAAATCATTTGCATGTTACGGTAGAATATAAATTTTTCCTTGTCATCGAATTCATGGACATTTCCCCCGTCATAGAAAACATCCCCATCTGTTTTTTCATAAAGCCCCATAATTGTCCTTCCGATTGTTGATTTCCCGCAACCGGATTCACCAACAAGCCCAAATGTCTCGCCCCTAAAAACGTGAAATGTCACATCATTTACAGCTTGCAATTCTTTCCCTCTTCCCATGTGAAAGTACTTTTTCAAATTGCTTACTTGTAAAATTTTCTCATCTAACATTATTTCCCCTCCCCGTTATTCCAGTATCGTCTGGCCACGCACAACTCTTTCTCGTATATCGTTCCTTCCAGTGTCACAATTTCAACCCCTTTTCCTGTCTGCGGAGCGTGAACCATTTTCCCATCACCATAATAAATCCCCACATGGTGAAGCTTGCCCTTTCCTTCTTCATAGGCGAAAAAAATTAAATCTCCCGGTAAAAGTTCATCAAAGGCTATTTTCTCCCCTCCTACTGCCTGATCACTGGCATCACGCGCTATCTGGTAGCCGTTTGCTTTATGCGCCGTGTATGCTAAACCCGAACAATCATAGCCAAAGGCACTCATACCACCCCAGAAATAAGAAAGATGTACAAACTGCTCACCAGCTCGGACGATGTCCTGCCCACTTCCCAGCTCAATGCCTCGTTCTCCGGGGAAAATATGTACCGCTTTTTTTGGTAAATAACCCTTTCCGTGTGGGGTCTTTACTTCTACATAGTGGTGGATAGATTCAACTGGAAGCATGGTCATATAGCTAAGTTTCATTTTATGTTCACTTATATTATTTTCCAAAACTGCTTTATCACGTGTAATGACTGCAAATTGTTTACTTATCCACTCTGTTTTGTTTACTTGTTTTAGCTGTTCGAGTGGTATCCAGCCAGGATAGCCGCGCTTATCCTTTTTCGAGGGTTGGGAAGGAATGACAACATGTGCAAAAGTTTGTTGTTTTTCTGTAACAAGTACTGGCTCTCCATATAAGACCTGCGATTGGATCAGATTCTCATCGCAAAGGGCAAGGCTTTCTTCATGGGTTAAATCATGGATCCATTGGTCGATATCCGCCTGCGTGCTCACTCCAGGTTCGTCAACTTCCCTCGGTGACTCCGGAGATGTCCATACAGTTGCGACTGGAACAGAGATCACCCACATACTTCCAGGAAATTGATCAAACGTTTGTTTAGTCATTTTGGTAGCCCCTTTCTGTTCTATACCCAATTGCTAATCAACACCGGGTTCTATCATTAATGTTTTATCAGCAGTCGTTAATGTTGCTCTGGCGCCTAACGGAACGGCAAAATGCGGGAAACAATGACCGATTTTAAATCCGCTCATGACCGGGATCTCCAATGGACAAAAATAATCCCTAAACACTTGCTCAAGCGTAAGTGATTCCTCTAACGTGGCTTGAGCTTCGGCAAAATCACCAATGACAATACCAGCAGCGTCCGATAGTTTTCCTGCACGTCTCAATTGATTCAGCATCCCGTCAACACGATACGGCTCCTCCCCGATATCCTCAAGCATTAGGATTTTCCCCTTTGTCTCAATCGCGTTTGGTGTTCCAATAGAACTGACGAGTAATGATAGATTTCCACCGACCAGTTCCCCCTCAGCCCTACCGCCAACAAGTACTTGTAAAGAAGAGATTTTTTCTGAATAAATGAGTCTCGTCGGTTCAAAAAGCTGTTTAAACATCACAGCAGAAAGCGCGTCAAAATCCTCCTTGGCAATATCAGAAGCAAGCATCGGACCATGGAAGGTTACAAGTCCGCATTTTTGCCGAATGGCTGTATGTAGATACGTGATATCACTATAACCCCAGATGATTTTCGGATTATTTTCGAGTAACGCATAATCAAGGTCAGCCGCGATCCGAGCTGTACCATAACCACCACGGGCAAAAATAATTGCTTTAACGAGTGTGTCTGCAATCATCTCATGCATATCTTCAAGCCGCTCCTCGTCTGTGCCGGCTAAATAGCCATGGACTTTATCGATATGCTTGCCCAACTTCACATGTAAACCCATTCTTTCAAAAAAAGGAATTGCTTGTTTTAATTTTTCCAGATTGGGTGGACCGGCTGGTGCTATAACACCGATCGTATCCCCCAGGTGTAATCTAGCTGGGCGTATCATTTGTCGTCCTCCTTCTAAGTTGTGTGGACTTATGAATCTATGTAAAAAGAACCGGCCCACATACACCATGTAATGGGCCGATCCATTAAAAGCTATTCTTTCTCCGCATATTTTAGATCAAAATAGCCTACGGGGTGGCGCACGATACCTGATACACCGTCTGCTTCAATAAACACTTGATTATAATAGCGAAGTGGAAGTATCGGCATCTCCTCGGCTAATATCTGCTCTGCGTTATACATATGCTCCCAACGAAGTTCTTCATCTTCTTCAGATTTTGCATCGGCGATTAATTGGTCATACTCTTCATTTGACCAGCCGGTACGGTTCATCGATGAATCTGTGATAAAGCTTTCCAGGAAGTTTACCGGATCACCATAGTCAAACAGGAATGAACTGCGTGAAAATTGATGCTCTAAATTTTGCTGATCTTCCAAGAATACATTCCATTCTGTATTTTCCAATGTAACATCAATACCTAAATTCTCACTGAGCATACTTTGCATTGTTTCAGCAATCGATTTATTAAGATCTGCTGTGTTATAGGACAATGTTACCGGCGGAAGCTCATCATAACCTTCTTCCTCCATACCTTCTTCAAGAAGCTGCACGGCCTCTTCCGGATCAAATGTGACAAGATCCCCATTCATATCACGGAAATCCTCTCCTGAAGGGTTGGTGAATCCTGGAGAAACAAAGCCATAGGCAGGTTCCACTTCATTTTTCACCACAAAATCTGTAATCTCCTGGCGATCTACTGCTAATGCAAATGCTTGTCGGATTTTCTGATTCTGGAAAGGCTCTTCTTCTACGTTAAAACGAAAGAATTCCAATCCCCCCATTTCATCGATAGCTACATTATCACCGTCAATTAATTCATCTGACATCTCAGCAGGGATTTCTGCAACATCAAGACCGCCGGTTTCGAACATTTGGTATTGTGTATTTTGATCATTAACCATGGCCCAATGAACCTTGTCTAGACTAACGGTATCCACGTCCCAATACTCCTCATTTTTAGCGAAAATCATTTCACTATCATGCTCCCAGGACTCGAGCATAAAAGGACCATTGGAAACAAAGGATTCTGCTTCCGCATGCCAATCCGGATTTTCCTCTGCTACCTCCTGGTTAATCGGAAAGAACGCAGGATTTGTTACAACATGCAGGAAGAAACCAGTTGGATCCTCCAATTCAACCTCAAACGTTTTCTCGTCAACAGCTGTTACACCAACATCCTCCACCGATCCCTCTCCACTATTAAATGCTTCGCCGCCTTTTACGAAATAGGCCAGGAATGCTGCTGGAGAACCAGTTTCTGGATCGAGTAGCTGTTGCCATGCAAAGACAAAATCTTCCGCAGTGACAGGGTCACCATTTGACCAGTTTGCATCTTCCCGCAGATGAAAGGTGTAGACTGTTCCATCATCAGAGACGTCCCAATCTTCTGCCATTGCTGGTTCCGGCGTGCTATCCTCACCTAAACGGGTCAGCCCTTCCATTAGGTTGTTTAATGGTTTCCAGGAATTCTCGTCAAATCCAATAGACGGATTAAACGATGTCGGCTCCTCCCAGTTGTTAAGGCGGAGCACATTTTCCCCTTCCCCTTCTTCCGCTTCTTCATCTGTATCTGAGGTACCATCTTCTGTTTCTTCTGTATCACTTTCCTCTTCCGGGTCTTCCCCTGCACTTTCATTGGCGGTACATGCCGCTAGAACAATCACCGTCAACAAAGCTAGTAAAAGCAACAGAAACTTCTTCATCCATTTTCCCCCTTTGATTAAGTTTGTACTTTCAATTTGAAAGTATATGAGAAACATAGACTTTTCGCTTCACACCTGCGAAATGCCCAGTTTATCTAACAGTTGTTGCTGCTAAAAGTTGTTTAGCCCGCTTATCCTGCAGCCAGCAATCCACGTTATGTGTATCACTCAAATGCGTATTTTCAGGATAAACATTTGCGCACACCTTCATCGCAAATGGACATCTAGCTGTAAATGGGCACCCCCTAGGAGGGGCAAATAAATCTGGTGGCGTTCCTTCAATCGGCGTTAATTTTTCCCCCTTCACATCAAGTCTTGGTACTGAATTCAATAACCCTTGCGTATAAGGGTGCTCAGATTCATAAAAAATTTCACGTTTTGTTCCTTCCTCGATGATTTTTCCAGCGTACATAACGGCAATTCGATCAGCAATTTTAGCTACAACGCCTAAATCATGTGTAATAAGAATGATAGATACACCTGTAGCCGCTTGAATCTTTTCAAAAAGTTCCAGTATTTGCGCTTGAATCGTTACATCAAGGGCTGTTGTCGGTTCATCAGCAATCAAAAGTTCCGGCTCACAGATTAAGGCTATGGCAATGACCACACGCTGACGCATTCCTCCACTGAATTGATGCGGATAATGCTTCAAGCGCTCTTTTGGATTCGGTATACCAACAAGCTCCAGAATCTCAATCGCCCGTTGCTTCGCGCCACTTGCAGAAATAGCTTGATGTTGTCTCAGACCTTCCATGAGCTGGGTACCTATTGTCAGGGTCGGATTCAATGCTGTCATCGGATCCTGAAAAATCATCGAAATGTCCACACCACGAATAGAGCGCATCTCTTTTTCAGTGTTTGTTGTTACATCTTTTCCATGAAACAAAATAGTTCCATTTGAAATTTTGCCCGGTGGCTCAGGGATCAGGCGCATAATCGCATTAGCTGTAACGCTTTTCCCACAGCCGGACTCGCCGACAATGGCGAGCGTCTCCCCTTTGTTTAAATGAAAGTTGACGCCTCGTACTGCTTTTACAGTTCCTCCATATGTCGTAAACGTGACGTGAAGATCATTTACTTCGAGAATTTTTTCCATGGTGTCACCTACTTCCTTAATTTAGGATCAAGGGCATCTTGAAGACCGTCACCCAGTACATTAAACGCAAACATGGTAAAAGAAATAAAAAATGCCGGAAAGAATAATGTCCACCAATTTCCAGATAGGATTGCTCCTAGTGAATCATTTGCCATGACACCCCAACTGGCGTGTGGTGATTGTATTCCAAGTCCCAAAAAACTTAAGAACGCTTCAGCAAAAATTGCAGTAGGCACCGTTAGTGTCATTTGTACAATAATTGGGCCCATTGTATTGGGCAGTAAATTTTTCCGGATAATCCGTGGTGTTTTCGTGCCAAATGATTTGGAAGCGAGGACAAATTCATAGTTTTTAATCTGCAGTACCTGTCCCCGCACAATTCGTGCCATACCTACCCAACCTGTTACGGTTAGCGCAATAATGATCGTAGTTAAACTCGGGCCCAGAACGACTAATAGTAAGATGACAACCAATAAATATGGCAGACCATATAAAATTTCAATAATACGCATCATGATACCGTCTGTACGACCGCCTTTATAACCGGCAATCCCCCCATAGATAATCCCGATGGTGACATCAATCAAGGCTGCCATGAAACCTACAAATAAGGATATACGTGCACCAAACCAGGTCCTTGTAAATACATCACGCCCTGCGTTATCTGTACCAAACCAATGCTCAGCAGATGGTGGCTGATACTGGTTGGGCAAATCCTGCTCATTCACTTGATGTGGTGACAACACAGGTCCAAAAATAGCCATGAATATTAGCAAAACAAGAAACACTAATCCAGCCATTGCCAATTTATTTTTCACAAGCCGCTTCCATGCATCCTCCCAATAGGATAATGAAGGCCTGGAAACCGACTCAGAGGCTCGCTTTTCTTTTTCCTTCCACGTGAACCAATCATCTGGGACTTCGGTCGGAGAATGGGTTGCATCACGTTCATGTGTTGATTTCATCCTATTCTCCTCCCTTTTTATTCATTTTTATGCGGGGATCGAGAATCCCATATGCCAGATCTACCAAGAACAGTGTGATAATCAGGAATGCACTATAAAATACAGTCGTCCCCATGATTACCGGAAAATCCCGTTGGTTGATACTTTCCACAAAGTATTTTCCCATCCCCGGAATAGCGAATATCTCTTCAATAACAAACGTTCCTGTTAAAATACCTGCAAGTAGCGTACCCATAATGGTAACCACAGGCATCAAGGCGTTTCGGAGTGCATGCTTGATGACAATTTTCCATGGGGAAAGCCCTTTGGCCCGAGCCATCTTTATGTAATCCTGTGTTAAAACCTCCAGCATGGTTGATCTCGTAAGCCTTGCTATGATCGCCATTGGACTTGTAGCAAGCGCAATAATCGGCAAGATCATATGAGCGGGACTTGACCATGTTGCCGGCGGAAGAATTTCCAAATTAACGGCCAATTGCTGAATCAGTAATGTTGCTAACACAAAGTTTGGAATGGATATCCCTAACACGGCAAAGCTCATAGCTAAATAATCGACAAATCCATTGTGCCTGAGTGCAGCAATGATTCCTAAAATAATCCCAGAAATGACTGCCACCCCAATGGTAAGAACGCCTAATTCAAAGGAAATAGGAAACCCACGTTCCAATAAATCATTCACCGACTGATTCGGCTGCTTAATCGACGGCCCGAAATCAAAGGTTACAATGGATTTTATATAAAGCAAATACTGCACATGATATGGCTCATCAAGGTTATAATGTGCCTCTAAGTTAGCCTGCACCGTTTCATTCGTTGCTCGTTCACTATTAAAAGGTGAACCCGGAATTGTCACCATCAGGACAAAGGTTAATGTTACAATGATCCATAATGTCACAATCATAATCAGCAATCTTTTTAAAATATAGCGCAGCATGATTTCCCACCCCCGTTAAAGCATTATATGTTTTCTATGGCTGTTTTCGCGAGTATTGTTGCTCTTGACACAAAAGATATAAAATACGACGTAACTTGAAGGATGGTGAATCCCTCCGCTACGGAAATACATTCCGCTTAGTGTTCCGGTTACTACCGCTAAATTGTATTAGTAATCAATGTCTAGACATCGAACCATCTCACTAGTTCGGGTGAGCGAAGGGCAGTGACTCCTGCGGGAAAAGCACGTGTCTGAAGACCCCGCAGGATTATTCTAAGGAAGGCCGACTAAAACCGTCCTTTGCGGACAACGTCGGCATACCCCTTGCCGAGGCAAGGAGGCTGAAGCCGTGCCCTAAGGATGCGCATTCGCCCTTCGCTGACCCGAACGGCGATTATAGCAAACAGCACTTACGTCGCGTTTTATATCAACTGCGAAGATTTAAAAGCAGCAATACTTGCGATAATAGCTTTTTCTATAGATGATTTTGAAAAATGCTATAGTAGACGCATAATTCCTTAATTCGTTGAAAATGTTGTATTCATCGCAAGCTCTGTCATGACTAACATGGCTTGATATGCTTCCAGGATGTCTTTTGCCTGATATGTAACCATCGTTGTACCAGGTACTATCTCTGTATTTGGCATTAGATTGGCCCATTCCGCCTGCCCGTAATTATTAAATTCGATCTTTAATGTCGGATTTTCAGGTGGTTTGAGTGGCTGGATTTCATCACGATTCTCCAATGCTTGTGCAACTTTTTCCGTTAAAAGCACGCCAGCCTTTTTCGGTGTTAAACTTTTAACCGCAGACCTTGAAATCGCCTCTTTTACGGCTACTGTGGTTACATTCGGGATGAGCTTTTCTGCTTCTTTAGCGGCTTGGTCGTCACCCGCAACGAGCAAAATCGGTACACCAAAATGTCCGGCAACATATGCATTAAAGCCCATTTCACCAATCGGTTTATCATCGATGTAAAAATTCCGAACCGCATGAATCATCGCATGTGACATGACACCAAATTCCCCCGCACGCGCATGATAACCTACAAACATTGCTGCGTCACAAGTCTCGTCAATTCCCTGCATCATTGATAGCGGTTTCACATTTCCTGTTATTAATTCCGCTTCCGGATGCAGCTCATCTATTAAAATATTATTCATTTTCGAATGGCTGTCATTGATTAAAATAGATTCACAGCCAAATTTAAATGCTGCGTCAACCACGTAATTCGTTTCCGTTGTCATGATTTTACGTCCTTGTTCATAATTATGTTCACCAGCAATAACATATGTATAATCCGGCAATCCCGTAATCCCTTCCATGTCGACAGAAACATATAATTTCATGATGCACACTTCCTTTAATTTGTAAGTGTTAGTAATTTTGTTTTAATTCTAACATATATTATTTAAAATAAAAAGACAATTTTTAATGTGAATTAATTGTCTTGTAATCTTGTTGTGGATTTAGACGATGGTCTTCGGGGATTCGGGGTGGCATTGTCGGGAATACAAATGATGTCCCAGTCGATTAGTCGATGCTTCAGCACCCTCCAAGTTGACCTCGCCCAAACAAAAAACAGATGGGCTCCATTGATGAGCACCATCTGTTTTCGATCATACCTATTAATAATTATTACGATAACTTAGCTACAAATTCGGGTGGCTTTTCTTCGACTTGTACAAATGGGTTAACAACATCGCCATTTTCATCAACGCGTTCGATATCTGCACCTAATGAAGCTAATTTTCCTGCTAAATCAACATAGCCACGGTCAAGATGTTTGAGTTCTGTAACACGTGTATAACCTTCTGCACTCAAACCAGCTAAAATCAGGGCTGCCGCTGCTCGAAGGTCGGTTGCTGCTACTTCAGCTCCTTGTAATTCACTTGGCCCTTCAACGATGACACTGCGTCCTTCGATTTTCATTTTCGCGTTCATTCGGCGGAACTCTTCGACATGCATAAAACGGTTTTCAAAAACAGTTTCTGTAATGACACTAGTACCCTCTGCATTTAACATTAATGACATCATTTGTGATTGCATATCGGTAGGAAAACCTGGATGCGGGAGTGTTTTAACATCCGTCGCCTTCAGTTCTTTCGGCCCGATGACACGAATCCCCTCTCCCTCTTCGGTAATCGTCACATTCATTTCCTCAAGCTTGGAGATTACAGAGCGTAAATGTTCGCTTTCCACATTTTCGATTAATACATTTCCACCCGTAATTGCTGCCGCCACCATAAAGGTTCCAGCCTCAACACGGTCGGGAATAATTGGATGTTCTGTACCGCTCAGTTCCTCCACACCTTCAATGCGAATTGTTTCTGTACCGGCACCTACGATCTTCGCACCCATTTTATTCAAAAAGTTTGCCAAGTCAACAATCTCAGGTTCCTTTGCAACATTTTCGATGGTCGTTGTACCTTCTGCTAAAGATGCTGCCATCATAATATTTTCCGTTGCGCCGACACTAGGCATATCTAAATAAATTTTCGCACCCTTAAGACGTCCATCTACATTGGCTTCTACAAAACCATTGCCAACATGGACGTGGGCACCCATTGCTTCAAATCCTTTCAGATGCAAATCAATTGGTCTTGATCCGATTGCACATCCGCCCGGCATTGCAACTTTCGCATGACCATAGCGCGCCAGTAATGGTCCTAATACTAACACGGAAGCACGCATTTTACGGACGTATTCAACAGGAGCTTCTGTTTTAATTTTTTTAGAAGCGTCAATAACGACTTCATTATTTTCGAAATGTACATCAGCATTCATATTTCGCAAAACTTCATTGATTGTATATACATCTGCCAGGACAGGAACATCTGTGATTACACTTTTTCCTTCACTTGCCATAAGGCTTGCTGCAATGACAGGGAGTACTGCATTCTTCGCGCCCTCCACTTTTACGGTACCATTCAGCTGCTGTCCACCTCTTACGATGATTTTTTCCATATCATAATTCTCCTCCAGATACAATTTCACTATATTAATATTCATTTATTAGGATAGGTGTTCCTATCGTGTATGTAGGATCTCCATTTCCACTTTCTTCTGCAGCTATTTGCACGTTCATAGGTATATCCCCTATAGTTATTTTTTGTTCCCATAGTGGTGTATACCCGTAAATAATTTTTTCATGCCTCGATTTTTCGACCGTGTCGAATTGTGTCTCCATATGTTGAAGTTTAAGGCGATCCATTAATTCATTTAAAAAAACCTCATTATTCATTATATCACCATTGTCTGTTGTCAGACAAGCAAATACTTCTACAAACTTTGTGAAATATTCCGCACGTATTGTATCTAGTATGGATTGGTAATTTTCTTCAATAGAAGTATTCCAATGGGTACCTTTAATTACTGCAATTAACTCTGCATCATGTGTCCCGTTCTTAGGAAGTATACCATTATAGATTACGGAAATAGAGCTGGATTCATGAACGTGCTCAAAAGAATATTGTATACTGTTTTCATCCTCATTGACAGTGACCAAATGCCTATTTTTCAATTCTATTATTCTATCCTGGAAGTCATTTTTATCCATTTTTTCTTTTAATATAACTTCCCAATCACCGATGCTTCCATAACTATCGGTAACAACTGAAGCCAATTCCATCATCTCATCATTCTGCATATGACCTGCCGTTGCTTCAGATGTGATAAATAAAAATAATAAACTTATAAATACCAGTTTCCTCATGAAAAAATCCCCCTCATATTACTATAGATACCTATAGTATGAGCAGGGATCGCATTAAATAAACTTCTCAAATTGTGACAAATTACTAGATTGCCAGTTTAGAAGAGATATAATAAGTCTCTGGACCATTGCAAGACCTCAAGAAAAAATCTGCTGACACCAGAACCGATGACAATCGTAATAAAAAGCAATAAAATTCTTGCCTCTGTTACACGACTTTTTCGTATAAGCGGGTCAAAATTTATTGCTACTACCAACCGCCAAGTGATAGAAATAAAAATAATATGTGAGATTATACTAATAACTGCTAATTGTCCTATATCAAACATGGGAACCACCTAACTTTTTAATACTACTAGTTACTTTGCCATTTGCGCATGAAAATGTCAACGGATTGCAGCCTGAACTAAAAATTCGACTAAGCGCCTTTCATTTCCCGGGAAATATCGACAAGATTATTACATAAAAAGTCTCTCGCAACCTTAGTCACGAGAGATATTTTTGTTTTTTACCGACCGACATCTAAACGGTTCAATGCTCGTTTGAGTGCTAATTCTGCCCTTTGGAAGTCGATATCGTCCTGGTTAGATTGAAGACGGCGTTCGGCACGAGCTTTTGCTTCTTCTGCACGCTCGACATTAATTTCTGAAGGTTTTTCTGCAGTTTGGGCAAGAATTGTTACTTTATCTGGCCTTACCTCCATGAACCCGCCGTTTACAGACAGACGTTTCGTATCGCTATCGCCTTTTAAGCGGACCGCGCTAATTGATAATGGAGCGACCAACGGAATATGTCCTGGTAAAATACCGAGTTCGCCGGTTTCTGATTTACAGCTAACCATATCAAAATCTTCTTCCAATATTGGGCCATCAGGAGTAACAACAATCACCGTTAGTGTTTTCAATGTAACCCCTCCTCGGACTGGTATGAAGGTTCCATGTACGTGAATATATCCAGCCTTAAGTCACTACCTGCAACTTTAGCGAATATTGCTTCTACCACCCGTTATTATTCCATACCTTTTGCTTTTTCGATTACATCCTCAATTGGGCCTACCAAGCGAAATGCATCTTCTGGTAAGTCATCATATTTACCATCCAAAATTTCTCTAAATCCTTTTATCGTTTCGGCTACTGGTACATAAGATCCCTTTTGTCCAGTAAACTGTTCTGCAACATGGAAGTTTTGCGATAAGAAGAATCTCAGACGACGTGCACGGGATACAGTAAGTTTATCCTCGTCACCTAACTCATCCATACCTAGTATTGCAATAATATCTTGCAGTTCTTTATACTTTTGCAACGTTTGCTGAACTTCTTCTGCTACTTGATAATGTTCGTCACCTACAGATTCAGGATCCAGTGCACGTGATGTGGATGCTAGTGGATCCACCGCAGGATAGATACCTTCCTCTGATAAGCTACGATCCAAGTTTGTTGTAGCGTCAAGGTGAGCGAATGTTGTTGCTGGTGCCGGGTCTGTGTAGTCATCGGCAGGCACATAAATCGCCTGAATCGATGTTACAGAACCTTTATCTGTTGATGTAATTCGCTCTTGTAATTGTCCCATCTCTGTTGCAAGGGTTGGCTGATAACCAACGGCAGAAGGCATACGACCAAGAAGTGCGGAAACTTCAGTACCTGCTTGTGTGAAACGATAAATATTATCGATAAAGAGAAGCACGTCCGCTCCCTTTTCATCACGGAAATACTCAGCCATTGTCAGTCCTGTTAGTGCGACACGAAAACGTGCACCTGGTGGTTCATTCATCTGCCCGAATACCATAGCTGTTTTGTTAATAACACCGGAATCTTTCATTTCATAGTAAAGGTCATTCCCTCACGTGTACGCTCACCAACACCTGCGAACACGGAAAGCCCTCCATGCTCCAATGCAATATTATTGATTAGTTCCTGGATTAAAACGGTTTTTCCAACACCGGCTCCACCAAATAATCCAATTTTACCACCCTTAATGTAGGGTGCCAGTAAGTCGACAACCTTAATGCCAGTTTCGAGAATTTCTGTCTCTGTGGACAGATCCTCAAATTCAGGTGCTTCCCGGTGAATTGGATCCCGGCGCACGTCAGCTGGAAGTGGCTCATCAAGGTCGATATTGTCACCAAGCAGATTGAAAACCCGGCCTAACGTCGCGTCTCCAACTGGTACGGAAATCGGATTACCTGTATTTACTACTGCCATTCCACGTGTGACACCGTCTGTGGAAGACATCGCAATTGTACGTACACTATTATCACCCAGATGCAGGGCAACTTCCAGTGTAAGATCAATTTCTTCCTGTCCTTCACTTGCTTGCGCCTGAACAGTTAAGGCGTTATTAATAGCCGGGAGCTGTCCGTCATCGAATCTTATATCAACGACAGGCCCCGTCACTTGTGTTACATGTCCTTTGCTCAATGATTTCCCTCCTAACTAACTTTCGAAAATGATCCATGAATCCTATTCCAGTGCTGCAACTCCACCAGTAATTTCAGTGATTTCCTGTGTAATAGCACCTTGGCGGGCACGATTATAGGATAATTCCAAGTCATCGATAATTTCATTGGCATTATCTGTTGCACTGTTCATCGCCGTCCTACGTGCAGCATGTTCACTGGCCTTACCGTCTAACAACGCACCGAAGATTAAACTTTCAGCGTATTGCGGCAGAAGCACTTCCAGAATTTGTTGCTGATCTGGCTCATATTCATACTCATTATTTGAGTCATTTCCTTCTATATCTGTAATTGGCAGTATCTTTGTACTAGTCACCTGCTGGGAAATAGCACTTACATAGTGATTATAGAAGATATTCAATTCATCAATTTCTTCATCACCGTACATACGTACCGTGTCCGAAGTAAGTTCTTTAATATCTGTAAAATTCGGCTGATCTGAGACACCAACTAAACTTCTGGCCATCGGCATATTTTGCTTTTGGCAAAATTCATATGCCATGCGCCCTATTGCAATTACCGTGTATTCATCTTTTGAATTATGCCGCTGTTGAACCGTTTCATATAGATGCCTTAACACACTGCTGTTATACGCACCCGCTAGTCCACGATCAGACGTGATAACAATATATCCTGTCTTTTTAACATCGCGATGCTCCAACATAGGATGAGTCGCCTCCGAATCCCCTGCTGCAATACTCGCAACAACTTCCTGTATTTTAGCACTATATGGTACAAACCCTTTGGCATTTTGTTCTGCCTTAGACATTTTAGAGGCAGAAACCATTTCCATTGCGGCTGTGATTTGTTTTGTCTTCTTCGTCGAATCCATTCTAGTTTTAATATCTCTAATTGACGCCAAGCTTTTCACCGTCCTTCCTGGAACAGATGCCAGAGGTTAGAAGTCAGAAGTCGGATTACCCTGGCTCTTATATTTCTACTCATGACGATTTGTTATCTATGATTCATTATTACTTGGTAGAAAAGTTTTCTTAAATGTTTCTACTGCTCCGTCCATATCGCTTGCTTCCGGTAATTGCCCGGTCTCACGGATGGATGCTAGTAACTCTTGACGATTGCTGTCCAACCATGTATGGAATTCAGATTCAAAACGAGTAATGTCTTCAACTGGTATATCATCAATATGTCCTTTTGTTAGTGCATAGATAATCATGACCTGTTTTTCAACAACTAACGGTTTATGCAGCCCTTGTTTTAGGATTTCAACTGTACGTTGACCACGACCCAGTTTTGCAAGGGTTGATTTATCCAAGTCTGAACCGAATTGCGAGAAGGATTCAAGCTCGCGGAAGGATGCCAGGTCAAGCCTTAGTGTACCGGCAACTTTTTTCATTGCCTTAATTTGTGCAGAGCCACCAACACGCGATACAGAAAGTCCTGGATTAATCGCTGGACGAACCCCTGAGAAGAATAAGTCTGACTGCAGGAAGATCTGTCCATCGGTTATCGAGATAACGTTTGTTGGGATATAGGCAGAAATATCACCTGCTTGTGTCTCAACGAATGGCAGTGCAGTTAATGAACCGCCACCTAATGTATCATTTAATTTCGCAGCACGTTCCAGCAAACGGGAGTGAATATAGAACACATCCCCAGGGAATGCTTCACGGCCTGGAGGACGACGCAAGAGCAAGGAAAGTTCACGGTACGCCGCTGCCTGCTTCGATAAATCATCAAATACGACGACAGCATGTTTGCCGTTATACATGAACTCTTCAGCCATTGCTGTACCTGCATATGGTGACAGGTATAATAATGGTGCCGGATCTGAGGCCCCTGCTGAGACAATAATTGTCTTATCCAATACGCCGTAGCGACGGAAGGTTTCCACCGTGCTTCTAACCGTTGATTCCTTTTGACCAATGGCTACATAGACACAATACATATCCTCATCTTTCTGGTTTATGATGGTGTCAACGGCTAAAGTTGTTTTTCCTGTCTGACGGTCTCCAATGATAAGCTCACGCTGACCACGGCCAATTGGTACAAGGGCGTCAATTGCTTTTATACCAGTTTGTAAGGGTTCACTAACCTCTTGACGGTCCATAACGCTTGGTGCTGCACCTTCTATTGGACGTGTACCCGTTGTTGCAACCGGACCTTTCCCGTCAATTGCTTGTCCAAGCGGGTTAACCACGCGTCCAAGTAAATCCTCTCCGACTGGTACTTGCATGATACGGCCTGTACGACGAACTTCATCGCCTTCTTTAATATCTGTATATGGGCCTAAAATAACGATACCAACATTACTTTCTTCCAGGTTCTGCGCCAAACCCATGACACCATTTGAAAATTCAACCAGTTCCTGGGCCATAACATTATCTAAACCATGCGCACGTGCGATACCGTCACCGACTTCAATAACTGTTCCAACATCCGTTACTTCAATATCTGTATCAAAATTTTCGATTTGCTGTTTTATCAGTGTGCTGATTTCTTCAGCTTTGATGCTCATACCATTTCACCCCTATCATCATTAGTTTGCAATTCCTATATTCCGTTCGATGCGTTTAAGTTTTCCATTAACGGAGCCATCGAAAATCGTGTTCCCGATACGGATCTTAATTCCACCGATAATCGAAGGATCTACAACATTATTCAGCTTAATCCCTTTTTTGTTCAAGCGTTTAGCGAAGGTAGCCTCAAGCTGAGATCGTTCTTCATCTGATAATTCGCGAACAGAATATACGGTTGCTTCTGCAATTTCCTTTGCATCGTTCACCAATTGGATAAAATGATCAATAATGGATGGGATGATCTCCGTACGCCTCCGGTCTACAAGTAACTTTATTGTATTTAAGGCGTCTGTAGACAAACCTTGAAACGCTTCGACTAACAGCTGTTTCTTTTTCTCATTATTAATACGAGGATGCTTTAGGAATGTATTAAGTTGTTCATGTCCCAGAAAAACTTCATGAACAATCTGAAAATCTTCAACTAGTTTTTCTAAATTAGCTTTATCTTCGCCGAGTTGAAAAAGAGCATCTGCGTAACGGCTGGCTACTACTTCACTCATCGCTCTTCTCCTATCTCTTTAATGTATTCATTAATCAATTCCTCTTGATCCTGTGCACTGATTTCTTTTTCAATAACCTTTGTTGCTATAAGTACGGATAATGATGCAACCTTATCCTGCAGTGCTTGCAATGCTTGTTCTTTTTCATTTTGGATATCATCTTGAGCTGCTTGTTTAATACGATCTGCCTCTTGGCGAGCTGATTCAATAATATCCTTCTCTTGTTTCTCACCTGCATTTTTTGCGTTTTCTATCATTGTTTGTGCTTCTTGTTTTGTTTGATTTAATTGTGCTTGTGCTTCTTTTGCCGCTACCTCAGCTTCCTCACGGCTTTTTTCAGCAGATTCAATTTCACCAGCGACGTATTCCTCACGCTTTTGCATGACGTTCATTAACGGACCCCAGGCGAATTTTTTAACCAGGAAAAGCAATAACAGGAAGAAGAATAACTGATAAAGAATATCTCCTATCCGCAAGCCGCCTATTGCGCCAATGACCATAAAGTCCATAGCTGAATGCACAGTTTTCACTCCTTTCACGGTAATCTCGCTCATGTGTTATTCGTAATTTCTTTTAAAACTACATAAAGCAATGGCGAAGATTCCAGTAAATGAACTCCGCCATATGATCTTACATAAAGACGTTATTTACATAACCATAAATGCGATAACCGCTGCGATAATTGGAATCGCCTCAACAAGTGCTACCCCGATAAGCATTGTTTGTTGGAGCGCACCGCGTAATTCCGGTTGACGTGCCATACCCTCTAATGCTTTACTAACGATCATTCCGTTACCAAAACTCGCACCTAATGCTGCTAGTCCAATTGCGATTGCTGCTGCTAAAGCTTCCATTCAAATTTCCTCCTTTTATAAGTAAACCTTAAATTTCCATTCCATGTTTTTAATTAATGGTCATCGCTCACTTTATGAGACATATATACCATTGTTAACATCGTAAAAATAAATGCCTGGATACCACCAATAAATAAACTAAATCCTTGCCATGCCATCAATGGGAGTGGTGCGACAAAGAAACCAAGTGCACCTGAGGTTCCTAGTCCTACGAGAAGCATCAGTAAGACTTCGCCTGCATAGATATTCCCGAATAGACGTAAGCCTAACGTTAACGTGTTTGTGAATTCCTCAACAATTTTGAATGGCAACATAATTGGCACAGGACTGATATAATCTTTTAAATATGCCTTCGTTCCTCTTGTTTTTACACCATAATAATGTGTCAATACGATCACCGTTGCAGCTAATGTTAATGTTAAGGTTGCATCAGCAGTTGGTGATTTCCACCATAGATCATGGTCAACGAATCCGAGTGCTGCCACACCCATAAGGTTACTGAAAGTTATATAGGTGATTAAAGTAAGCCCCAGTGGCAGGAATTCCTTCCCTTTTTTCCAATCCATGGAGTCGTTAATAATACCTTTGACGAAATCGAGAAGCCATTCCATAAAATTCTGAACACCGGTTGGTTTCATTTGCAGCTTTCTGCATCCCCATACAGACAACAAAAACACAATCGTTGACACTACAGTAATCATCATGACATTAGACAAATTGAAATCAAGCCAGGAAATGCCAAATACATCTTCAACTATCGGGGATCCATGTTCCAAATAATCACCTCACTTGTACATCATTTTTACTATAATCTAGCTGAATTAAGCCTTCTTATCGCGTATAAACGTTTGAATGAAGAAATCTGCCATCAGCACGATATAAGAAGATACCAATCCAACAACTGCAGCAATAATATGAAAGTGTTCATCAAAGCGGAGCGCGACCACGGTGACCAATATCGCCATGGTGAGTCTGGAAAGTGTTCCGATGCCATACTTTGTTTTGCCATCTACCACAGCCTCTGAAACCTGCTTTATCTTGCGCTGCATCAACCAAAGATTATATAAGCTTGCCGCAGCCCCTAATAAAAGGCCTTGAAAGATTTGCGGATATGGTGCGAAACCAACTCCAAGTACCAATATTGCGAGAAGATAGAGCATCCACTTTCGTTGACGTGTTACCATTGCATCATAATTCTCCATGTTTCACTATCTCCTTAAAACGCAGGCAACTTATATCAACCTAGTGCCATGACAAAACATTTCTATTATACGTTTAACATAGATTCGTATAATAAATAATCTGCCAAAAAGTCTTATCCGGTTGTAGCTCAAAGTTACACTCGCAGTTGACCCAGAATAACAAACGACTTCATGTATTGCTTATAAAACTGCTTACCCATCTGTAATTAAAAAGCAAATGAGTACCGTAGTAAGGAAACCGTATACGTATGTATGACAACTTTCGGGAAATAAGCACAAATAATACAGTGTATACAGCTGAAAACCTTACCATTCCACACAAAGTTAGTTTACAATAGTTGAACCTTTATTGTCAATTGAGATGCGGATGTATGAATGAGTTTTCCTAGTGGAAAATACCCATTTGAAAATGATCGTTTTCACACCCTTTATTAGCTCTCTTGTGACATCCATCACACCCATAGTAAACAACCGCGTATCATTCATTATAACGTGAAAAACAAGGCAATTAAATGACATTTTTGTGAACATTGCCTGACGTTTACAAAAATGCCATAATTTTAGGGCTAGCCCTCTATATATACAGGTGTTTGATAACTCTCATACTTCCCGTCTTCCAACTGAACGGTTATCAGCGCGAGATAATTGCCGGGATTCCCGATGTCCGATTTATCCAGTTCCCCTTCATTCATCCCAATTTCGACATCTTCCATTTCTACTAATGTCCTTTCACGTACTAATGTATCCGGATCGTATAAATCCACGGTTACACATTTCGTTGGCTCGGTTACATACAAACGGTATAGAAATGTATCTTCGGAAAAGGGTTTTAGAGCGAATTCAAAGCCCATTGCTTTCGGATTATCAGCTGTTTGATTGACGAATAAATAAGGTAAATAATAGTACTCACCGTTCTCGCTTAATGTAAGCCATCCTTGATGGACACCTTCATTGAGTTGTGTTGTGTTAATACTTACTTCAATTGGTATTGTTTTGTTTTCCTTTGCATCCAATGTAAAGGTTTGCGGCAGATTCCAGGTTAAGCCCTTTTCCTTTTTCGGAATATCAAAGGAATAGGTTTGCTCCTGATTCGTTGTGTTCTCAACTTCTATCTCGATGGTTTCTGTTTCTTTATAGGAATTCACCTTTCCAAACGCCAGCAATGGATCACTGATGATCGTATCTGTTTCGATCGCTTGTTTTGGCCTGATTTCCCCCATTCCCTGCATGATTGGTTCAATAGGTGCCCCATCCCCGTCAGTCTCCATCCGGTTCGCGGTTGTCTTTAATGCACCGAAAATCTGCTCATTGCTCCAGTTCGGTTTTGCCTCTTTTACGAGTGCAACAGCACCTGCGACATGTGGTGCCGCCATACTGGTGCCCTGCAATAGCTGGTAGCCGTCAGGAACAGTACTTAAAATGTTTGTCCCTGGAGCAAGGAGGTCTGGCTTAATATCCCAATTCACCGTCACAGGGCCACGTGAGCTAAAATCAGCAATCGAGCTTTTTGCTTCTTGATAGGCTGTTTCCAGATACAACGAATCCGCTTGAGCTTGCTGAGATAACCACTCGCCATCTTTTTTTGAAATAGCCGCTACCGGAATTGTGAGAGGCTCCTGATCGTTTTCAACCATTCCTTGAAACATGCCATCAGTATTGTTGGCGATCAAGACAGCAATCGCTCCATTATCTTCCGCTTCCTTTGCTTTCTCATAAAGCGGGATGTCATCACGCTTTAATAGCGCTATTTTTCCTCCTGCTTGCTCGGACTCGCTTACAACCGGGTAGTCCTTCTCTAAATCCCAAGTGGGAGATCCTACCATGGTTACCAGCGGAACCTGTTTTTCAGCTGATGGTTCATATAAATAAGGTATTCGCTGCGGTGGACTGGATGCACCTACGGAAAGCGCCTTTGATGCAGTTGCCGGTGAACCGACCGTCCAATTATCCGGCCCGGCATTCCCATTGGCAAGTACGACAGACACACCAAGTTCTGCAGCACGATTGACTGCCACGCTTGTCGGGTAATCCGGCCCGTTAACCGCATTGCCTAGTGACAGATTCATCACATCCATGCCGTCCTCAACTGCCTGCTCCATCGCCGCAATAACCTGAATGGAGGTGCCAGCACCACCAGGACCGAGTGCACGATATGCATAAACTTGCGCATCCGGTGCGACTCCCTGCAACTCCCCATTAGCAGCAATTATCCCAGCCACATGTGTACCATGGAGTGTTGGTATACCCTGTTCTGGCATCGTTTCCATCGGATCATCATCCAGGTCTACCAGATCATATCCACCTTGAAAGTTTCCCGCTAAATCTGCGTGGGTATAATCAATTCCAGTATCAATCACACCAACCTTAACACCTTTGCCTGTATAGTCAGTATTATTTAGATCAGATGGGATCACTGCATCCGATTGCTCGTCGCTTAAGCTTTTAACTGTATTTGTATTCGTTTCATACGTTTGGACAGCATGAATACCCTTGATGAATTTCAGTGATTCCATTTCCTCTAACTTCTCAGGCTCTCCCTGTAATGCAAGGCCATTGAATAATTTATCAAACGTAGCCACCACGTCAACAAATGGGTGATAATCCTCAAGGTATGCCTTATGGTCGTGAGCGTCTCCTTCCACTTCGACGATGATCGATTGCATATCTTCCTCCCCAGAAGCCTGTGTTGGTATCGGGAGAAATAGTACTATGAAAAATGTCAGAGTGAAAAGAAAATAGCGCATGGCGAGGGGTGCTCCTTTTTTCTTCTTAGCTTTTGGAAGATGTGGGAGAATATGCAGCTACAATGTGTCAACGTGAAAAATATCATCTTAGATTGCGTGCAGACTCTTTTATCTCAAGCTACTTAGACACTCCACGCCAAAACACGATCCATGCCCCTTCAAAACGCTCCTGAAAATCTTCCTCATGATAATAAAAGCTTTCCGTAAATAAACCATCCATCAAAATATAGAAACCTGCTCGAAATACAGAAAATGAATCTTCATGAAATACCCCTTCACTTCTTCCCTGTTCATATAAATCCATCAATATTTGGTCAATTTTCCCATCACCTGATTGTCCAAGATTCCGTAAATCTTCCCTAAGTGATTCGGGTGGAAATAACATAAATCGTTTATACATCACTCCCTTATGTTTTTGACGAATAAAATTCGTGCTATCAGTTAAAATAAAATATATTCGATCTTCGACTGCCTTGTCCTGATGCACGTTCGCACTGTTCATCATTACTTCTGTTGACTCTTCCATAACCTTGTTAGCTACTGTCCAATATAATTCGTCTTTACCGGAAAAGTGATTATAGAGTGATGGCTTCTGAATACCAACAGTTGCTGCTATATATGCAAGTGTTGTTCCATCATAGCCACGCGCTGCAAATGACAAAAGTGCTGCTTGGATGATTTTGTCACGAGTTTTTGACATTGGCAATATCCTCCTTCAGGAAAGCTTTAGAGAAATAGATACTTAAAAACAGATTGCCTATAAAATTACCATATGATATAATCATTGTGTACTAACTACCGTTAGTTAGTATCGTCTTATTTTATATTTTACCAAAAGAAGAGGTGTTTGCAAATGAATATGAAGTGGCTACTAGTTGTTATTGCCGCCGCTTTTGAAGTAGGTTGGGCAACAGGACTTAAATATGCGAATAATACACTAACATGGACCTTAACAGGAATCGCTGTTATTATCAGTTTTTGGCTGCTTCTTAAAGCTGCGACCTCACTACCTACAAGTACGGCTTATGCTGTTTTTGCAGGACTCGGGACCGTTGGCACAGTGATTGTGGATATCTTCTTTTTCAATGCTGCTATTAACATGTGGATGATCATATTTATTGTACTTCTACTTGTAGGAGTTATCGGATTGAAGACTGTAACGGGTGAAACAACAGAAAGGAGAGAGCACTCATGAATTGGTTCATACTGATTATTGCAGGTCTCTTTGAAGTTGTTGGTGTTACTGGCATGCAAAAGATTGCAAAAGGTGAAAAGGGTAGTGGTTTTCCTATTCTTATTGTAGGGTTCCTTATTAGTTTTACATTACTGTCCATTGCTATGGAAACTATTCCACTTGGTATTGCATATGGTGTCTGGACAGGAATGGGAACCGTTGGTAGCGCGATTGTAGGTATGATTTTCTATAATGAATCAACCGATCGCCTGCGTCTGATGTTCATGGGTATGGTGATAGTGGCTGTTGTAGGACTCAGACTTGTTTCAGCTTAAAGAAAGAAGGAGCAGGGTACAGTTTTTGCTCCCTGCTTCTTTTACTTCCTATTTTGTACCAAACAAGCGGTCACCAGCGTCGCCAAGTCCCGGGACAATATAACCTTTTTCATCTATTTTTTCGTCCATAGCGCCTAAGTAAATATCAACATCCGGATGATCTTCTTTAATCACTTCAACTCCTTCAGGTGCTGCAACTAAGCACATGAGGCGAATATTTTCTGCACCGCGCTTTTTCAGGGAATGGATCGCGTCATTTGCGGATCCTCCTGTAGCAAGCATTGGGTCAATAACAATCAATTCCCGCTCAGCGATATCGGATGGTAATTTTATATAGTATTCATGAGGCGTTAACGTTTCCGGATCACGATAGAGTCCCACATGCCCTACTTTTGCTGCTGGAAGAAGGTTTAACATACCATCAACCATACCAAGCCCTGCACGTAAAATTGGGATAAGCCCGATTTTTTTACCCGCCAACACTTTTGTTGTTGCTTCCATCACTGGTGTCTCTGTTGTTGTTTCCTGCAGCGGGAGGTTTCTGGTAATTTCAAATGCCATTAACATGGCAACTTCATCAACAAGCTCACGGAATTCTTTTGTTCCCGTGTTTTTATCTCTTATGTACGTTAATTTATGTTGAATCAACGGATGATCCAGAACGAAAACTTTTCCCATTTTGCTGATCACTCCTTTAAATTGTTATATCCCTAAAATTGTACTAATAATATAAGCGGCTTTCAAGCTAAAGTTGGATAAATTTTTTTCATTGTTCGCATGAGCCAGTGGAAAAATTGCTGTGGGCGGTTGTGAATGGGGCTAATTGATTTCGCGCGTTCGATGATAAAATGCGAATAACGCAGATAGATCGTGCCCAAACGCCGATAACAAGCCCTTTTGCGATGATAAACGACCCGCATCCGCCGATAAATTGCCCCCGAGAGCTGATAATTCACAGATATGCAACACCGACCAACCCCTGTAACCCACAAGAAGGACACCTACCCCTTAATCGGAGCGACAGGTGTCCTTCTTCCTTATGCATACAACGGAAATCTATCTGTCAATGCCTTCACACGCTCTGCTGCTTCTTTTAATTTCCCTTCATCTTCATGATTTTTCAGTGTTAACGAAATAATGCCCGCGATTTCCTTCATTTCCGCTTCGCCAAACCCTCGTGACGTGACAGCTGCTGTTCCTATCCGGACACCGCTTGTTACAAATGGACTTTCTGTATCAAACGGGATTGTATTTTTATTGGCAGTAATACCAATATCATCCAATACGTTCTCAGCCACTTTGCCTGTGAGTTCCAGTGGCGTTACATCAACTAGGATTAAATGATTGTCCGTTCCACCTGAGACGACTCGTACACCTTCATTGTCCAATGCCTCACTAAGTACATGTGCATTTTCGATGATTTGCTTCGCATATGCTTTGAAGTCATCTGATAAAGCTTCCTTGAAGGCTGTTGCTTTGGCAGCGATAACATGCATCAATGGGCCGCCTTGGATCCCCGGAAATACGGATTTATCAACTTTCTTTGCGTGTTCTTCTTTACATAAAATCACACCACCACGGGGACCGCGCAATGTTTTATGTGTGGTTGTCGTAACGAAATCAGCTTGTGGTACCGGATTTTGATGCAAGCCTGTTGCTACGAGCCCGGCAATATGTGCCATATCAACCATCAGATAGGCTCCAACTTCATCGGCGATTTTACGGAATTTCGCGAAATCAATTTCACGAGGGTATGCGGTTGCCCCTGCGACAATTAATTTTGGCTTCACTTCTTTTGCTTTTTCCAAAACGGCATCATAGTCCAGCTGCTCGGTTTCTTTATCAACACCATAATCCTCAAAATTATAAAGTTTTCCACTAAAATTCACAGGGCTTCCATGTGTCAAGTGTCCACCATGATTCAGGTTCATCCCTAGAACTGTATCACCATATTCCAATGCGGCAGCATAGACTGCCATATTCGCCTGAGCACCGGAATGGGGTTGTACGTTAGCATGGTCCGCACCGAAAAGTTCCCTCGCGCGATCACGTGCTATATTCTCAACAACATCCACATGTTCACACCCGCCGTAATATCTTTTTCCAGGATATCCTTCTGCATATTTATTTGTTAAGACAGAACCCATTGCTTCCATTACCGCTTCTGATACAAAATTTTCGGATGCGATTAGCTCAATTTTCTCTTGCTGGCGTGTTCTTTCTGCTTCGATTGCCTTGAAAATTTCCGGATCTGTTTGCTTTACATGTTCCATTTTGTAACCTCCTATGTATTTAAAATTTTATCAGCCGAAAGGAGACCGGAGCCTCCTCCTAAGCTATCATGAATTACTATTTTCATAGTTTGCACGAACGCCCCCGATTAGTTTTGGACGTGTACGGGCTGACGCGACGCGGGCATTGCCAATAAATCGCTGGTTGAAACGCAATGGAACGGCAACATGTTTGAGTTGCATCCCAATCATAGTTTCCCCAATATCAATACCTGCATCTGCTTTTACAGTTTCCACAACAACCGGGTTTTCCATATTCTTGTAGGCATAAGAAGCCATTGATCCTCCTGCCTTTGGTACTGGAATGACGGAAACTTCTTCAAGCTGGTATTTCTGGCTGATTTCTTTTTCCATCACTAAAGCCCGGTTTATGTGTTCGCAAGCTTGGAAGACGAGGTTCACACCTGTTTGTTGCTGCAACTTTTTCATAGCGTCAAATAGTATAGAAGCAACTTCTTCACTACCTGACGTTCCAATGTTTTTGCCGATAACCTCGCTTGTAGAACAACCAATAACAAAAAGGTCGCCCACCTTTAAATAGTCACCGCTGACCCATTCGTCCACGACCCTCTCTATATCCTGACGTGCATTCCGGTTAGCATCTACCATAAGTCCTCACCCCCAAATTTCGTAAAAGCGCTTAATCCTATTATGCATTAAATCGTCCAAATTTTATAGGGGTATTTGTCTTCCTTCACTGCTCCAATTTTTTCTTTAATAAGTCCGTATATTTGTCCATCTCTCTCAGGGTTTCCTGATAAATTCTTAAATCGCCACCGAACGGATCGGAAATATCATAATTAATAAGGCTCGCTTCCAATCGCTTAATACGGGCTAAATCATCACTTAGATGTTCTTCTAATTTCTGATCCAGCAGTGTATTATCAAGCTTGTGCTGATTCTTTTGGATAAATATGGATCGCTTTTCCTCATAATCAGAATAGGCTTGCTTTAATTCATTCCATATCTTTTTATCAGCTTCGGAAACGTATTCCTTTAAGGTAAAATACTTATCCTGAAAATTCGGATATTCCATGATAAGTGATTGCTTATGCTGAGTGGTCATTGTTAAAATAATATCTGCCCAATGCAACAGCTTGTTGGTTACAGGTTGGGAAAAGTGATTCATTTTGATATCTTTTTCCTGCAATGCTTGTATTGCATTTTGATTGGCACGCTGATTTTCCCCGGCAAAAATACCCGCAGACTGCACCTCTGCTTCAGGCATTTTATCCCTTACAAGAGCCTCAGCCATCGGACTCCGGCACGTATTCCCTGTACAGACAAACAAAATCTTCATATGTGAACCTCCGTTAAATAACTCTAGCTTAAATATACCATAGATACGTGTACATTGTCAGAAAAAATGGAGGTGGTTTCATGTGGCAATTTTAAATAGCGAATTGCGCACCGTTTAGGCAAGCGCGTTAAACTCAACCACCAACAAAAAAGCTGATCCCATGTCTAAACAAGAAATCAACCCACTATTTCAATTCACCCAAACAACAACAGCAAGCCGAATCCGCATAAAATACTGCCACCCAATATTTCACTATATGCACCTAGTAATCCATGCACTTTTCTGCCCAGCAGCATTCCTGCCCATGAGAGGGCGGTGCTCAAAGCGCCAAACAGAAATAATGCAAGCGCAGTTTTGACACCTGATATACCAAGGCTTAATCCAACAGAAAAGCTGTCTATACTGACACTGAATGCTAAGAAAAAAAGTCCAATGCCAATAGGCTGAATAATTTTTTTTGCATTATGATTAAACGCGGAAAAGAGCATTTGGGCACCAATACCGAACAGTAAAAGGCCCCCTGCTACGGTGGTAAAGTTGCCGATTTGAGTAGAGATTACTTGTCCAAGAATGATCCCTGCAAACGGCATGATAATGTGGAATAATCCGATGATGAGGCCGATAAATGCAATTCGTTTCAGGCGCAGCCGTTGCATGCCGAGCCCGAGACTTACGGAAAATGCATCCATCCCTAGTGCAAACGCCATAAATAATAGGGAAATTAATTCAGCGATGTAATAATCCGGCATCCAACATCCTCCTTGTGACATGCTTCTAAACTATATGCATGTCCAGCGCGGAATATGAATGCGTACACGTTATCATATATAGACGCTTGCGGCTTTTTTCAACCGGTTCATAATGGCTTGGCCAATCCCCTCTTCCGGGAAAGCCTCACATAAAATAATATCCACATCGCCTTCCTTAAACGTCCGCAATGCTTCGTATAAATGGGAAGCAATTTCGGGCAAACCCCAACCTAGTGCAATTATGTTATCCACTTTTAGGAGCTGCGTGGTCCTCGTACTGGCAATCACACCAATCCGGCGGTCGTTCTTCTGCTCCTCATCAATAATTTGCTGCATTTTTGCGTAGCCACCTTCCACCAACCATAACGGGACTTCCGGTGAATAATGCTTGTACTTCATTCCGGGTGAGGCCGGCTGATCACCTGCGATTGTCGGATCTATCATGATACTACCGACAACAGTTTCCAGTTGTTCCTTCGTTATACCACCTGGCCTGAGAATAATGGGTATTTCATTTGTACAATCTATGACGGTTGATTCTACCCCAACCCCTGTAGGACCCGCGTCGAGTATACCAGCAATTTTCCCTTGCAAATCTGCCCAGACATGATTACCTGTCGTCGGGCTGGGTTTTCCGGAAATATTTGCGCTTGGGGCAGCAATTGGTATATCACTTTCTGTTAGTAACTGACATGCAACGGGATGATCAGGAATTCTCACTCCAATTGTGGATAAACCTGCTGTTACATTTTCCACGCAAGTTCCATTGCTAGGCAGTACAAACGTTAAAGGCCCTGGCGCAAACACACCAATCAACTTATCCACAAATGGTGGATAAGTATCCACAACCCTTGTTAATTGATTTTTGGTTGCAACATGGGCAATTAGTGGATTATCTTGCGGTCGGCCTTTTGCCTCGAAAATTTTAGAGACTGCAGCCGCGTTTGTTGCATCTGCCCCTAATCCGTATACCGTTTCTGTGGGAAAGGCCACGGTAGAACCGCTTTTTAGTAGTTCAGCAGCCCCTTTAATTGCTTTTTGATTATATAAATAGTTATTTTTTAAATTCCAACGTATCGTTTCCATTCCATGTTCCCTCTTTTCTACTCTATATTTTAGTCGATCAGGGGTTTTTTCGCAAAAACTTATTAAAAAAAATAGCCTGTGACATTTTATCCACAGGCTAACCCTTCATAAGTACTGGATTTCATCCGATCATTCATATACTTATACACAAATCATCTAGTTTACTAACAAGTTACCAACAAGCTCCTGTTAATAATGTGCATATCTATTATGAAACATTGTATGTCCACCAATTTCCTTCCTTCTGATTAGGCTTGCCAACAGATACTTTCTCTTTCTGTGGATGAAATTGTAAAGCTTCCAGCAACATATCCACAACAGGTTGGTGACTCTGCACATATACCTTTTTTGCATGCTGTTCTTTTGCCAAATTCAAGATAGATTCAAGCAGAACCGGTAATTTGGCAGCTTCCGCCTTCGTAATATAAAGTTGTTTTAGCCAGTAGACACCTTCATCTACCCGCTCTAAAGAAAAACATCCTTGTATTTGCTCCTCTATTTCTACGACATAGCCCGACTCGATCAACCCTTCTTTATTTACATTCTGATTATTTTCCAAAAAATGGCCCAATTTTTCCGCTGGTGCACGATGTGCTGAGATTAAATTCATGCTTTTCACCTCTATTATTTTTGATAGTTTCCTTATCTTTCTATCATCCTATGCACGGACGCACTACTCTATGACCAGTCAAACCATTCAAATAGAAAAAATTTTACCTCTGCTTCTTCGGCTTCCGCTTCCTCTTCCTCTACTTCATCCGTCTCTTCTGCAGCAACACTCGTCCCACCTTCGAAATCCAGGAAGCATAGAGGTGGGAATAGTACGCACCACCAATTATCACCTTGTCCCTCGCCGATCGTAATTAATACTGCTTCATATTCACCTGCCGGATATAAATAAGATCCATATAATTTCATGGGAAAAGATACATTCGAACCATATTCCACGTCAAAATTATAATCTGCATTTTCTTCCTGTAACACGTCTTCAATGATATCCTCTATCTCCGGGATACGCGATTCTATTAATGTTCTCGCTTCCTCAATATCGGTAATATGCGCAACCCACTCCGTAATTTCCGCATTTACATGATCACGAACAGTTCGTTTTATCGCTTGATCTTCCTCACTATCACTATTTGCCAGAATACGGAGCCGGATCGCATCATCTGGAATGACTTGAACATCGTATTCGGAATTGGAATTGGAATCGGAATCAGACTGCTCACTGACCCCAGTATTCGGAAATGTAAAAAAGAATATTAAAAATATAAATGCAAAAAATACTAGTTTTTTCATCATGTTGGTTCCTCCTCAATCTTCCTCGATCTGATTTAATAATCAGTATGGGCAGGAGGCGATGATTTTAAACTAGTATTCTAGTAATTAATTTTTGGCTGCTTACTAAAAGATTGTTGCTTTTGACACAAAAGATATAAAAGGTTGAGAGCAGGGATTCGCTACGGAAATACATTCCGCTGATGTTGTGCTTACTGCCGCTAACCTATTAATAATCAATATTGAAAAAATCGAACCTCCTCACCAGAACGGCGATTATAGCAATACTTACGGTAAACAGTAACTATGTCGTCTTTTATATCAACTGCGAAGATTTAAAAGCAGCAATCTTTACGAAACAAGCCAAGGTGTGTTTTCAACGGTTTCGTACTGTTATAATACGATCTTTCTTATTTATATCCTGAATGGTCTGGACTTCTGCCGCTGGAAAAGCCTTTTTCATAAGCGCTGAAACAGAAGCGCTCTGCTGATAACCTATCTCAAATGCAAGGTAACCATGTTTTTTGATTACCTGCTGTGATTGTTCGATAATCTTTTTATAGGCAGCTAACCCATTCTCATCTGCGAATAAGGCAAGTCCCGGATCGAAGTTTTTTACCGTGTCCGAGAGATTTGCCGCGTCCCTTTTTGCAATGTACGGTGGATTCGATACGATGATGTCAGCTTGTATATGTTGATCGATTAATGGTTGCAGGAAATCACCATGCAAAAAAGTTACTTCTGCATCAAGCTGATTGGCGTTTTGGGAAGCAATTTCCAGCGCTTCTTTTGAAATATCTGTTGCGTACACGGTTGCGTCTGGGACCTCAAGCGCAAGTGTGATTGCTATAATGCCGCTCCCTGTGCCGATATCAACGATGACCGATTGCTTGTCTTTTTGCCCCGCTAGATTTATCACGTGCTGGACCAGCTCTTCCGTTTCCGGCCTAGGGATGAGTACATTTTCATTAATAGAAAATGGCCGCCCGTAAAACGATTCCTGCCCCGTGAGATGCTGAACCGGGACACCAGTCAAAGCATGCTTGTGGATATCAGCTTGGAACGTTTCAATCACAGCTTGCGGGATCAATTCCTGCATCATCGTGAAAAATTTGGAACGGGAAACATGTAAGTGATGCTGTAGCAATATCTCAGCCACTTTTGTTTCACGGTTATGTTTTTCTAAAAAAAGAGAAGCCCGGTTGAGGACTTCATATTGTTTGAGACTCATTTTATTCACCTATTTGTTCCAATTTCTTTGTTTGTTCTTCCAGCAACAAGGCATCAATAAATTCTTCCAGTTTCCCCTGCAGGATTTGATCAAGCCTTTGAATGGTTAACCCAATACGGTGGTCTGTCACACGATTTTGCGGAAAATTATAGGTGCGAATCCGCTCAGAGCGGTCGCCTGTGCCAACGGCTGATTTTCTGTTTTCATCATATTCCGCCTGTGCTTCCTGTTGATACATGTCATAAATACGGGCCCGAAGCACCTTCATCGCTTTTTCTTTGTTTTTAATTTGTGATTTTTCATCCTGGATGGACACAACAACTCCGGTCGGCTCATGGGTTAGGCGCACTGCTGACATCGTCGTATTTACACTTTGTCCACCAGGGCCACTTGAGGCAAATGTGTCAACACGAATATCTTTTTCATGGATATCGACCTCTACATCTTCCGCTTCAGGCAAAATAGCGACTGTCGCTGTTGATGTATGGATTCTACCACCGGATTCTGTCTCAGGAACGCGTTGAACACGATGCGCTCCATTTTCGTATTTTAATTTGGAATAAGCACCAGTTCCGCTGATCATAAAAACAATCTCTTTATAGCCGCCGACGCCTGTCGAGCTAGCTTCCATTACTTCCGTCTTCCAACCATGATGCTCCGCAAAGCGGGAATACATGCGAAACAGATCCCCGGCAAATAACGCAGCCTCATCGCCGCCCGCTGCACCGCGGATTTCCATAAACACGTTTTTATCATCATTCGGATCTTTCGGAAGCATTAATACTTTCATCTTCTCTTCAAGATCTTCCTTGGATTGTGTGAGTTCAGTGATCTCAGCCTTCACCATCTCTTCCATCTCATCATCCAAGCTGTCTTCCTGCATCTCTTTCGCATCTTTTAACTGAGAATTTACATCTTTATATTCACGATAGGCCTGCACAACATCCTCAAGGCCCGACTGTTCCTTCGAATATTCACGTAGTTTTGTTGTATCACTTATAATGTCAGGATCACTAAGCATTTCATTTAATTTATCATAACGATCTTCCAATGTTTGTAAACGTTCTAACATAACGAACACCTCTTTTTCGATTAACAGTATAATTATAATATACTCGAGGGTGGAGGTCAAAGTTAATTGGGTTGCTGGGATGGCGGGGTGGTTCGACACTGGGTGCGCTTAGTTCGGCTTTCACGGCATTCGGTTCCGCTTTCGAT
The DNA here is from genome assembly GCF_021560035.1 of Virgibacillus sp. NKC19-16. Classification (NCBI taxonomy): domain Bacteria; kingdom Bacillati; phylum Bacillota; class Bacilli; order Caryophanales; family Bacillaceae; genus Virgibacillus; species Virgibacillus salidurans. Next base: position 3,365,428 of record NZ_CP074373.1, read on the forward strand.
GTACTGGCTTCGGCTTTCGCGTCACCCGGTTCGGCTTTCGTTGCGCTTGCTTCAGCCTTCACGCCACACGGTTCGGCTTTCGTTGCACTTACTTCAGCTTTCACGGCACTCCGTTCGGCTTTCAGCGCTCTTGCTTTGGCATCCAACCCAGTCCGGTTCAGCTTTCACATTTTAATTATTCCAGTTGCTGTTAAATTTCAACTCATACAACCGGGTACTTTTTTCTCCTATTCTAATAAAATCTTCCTTTTTTAAAAGCCCTTTGACAACATATGGTGATTCCACCTGCAAAAATTCCCTTGCGTCTCCGTTGGATATTCTATCACCAATTAATAGTTTATAATCAATCAATGTCGGCATGTGTGCTTTTATTGATCCATATTTACATGTACAGCAAAGCCATTTTCTTTTATCTCTGACCATTGGCACCGCACCACATTTCGGACAGAAAACTCCCTTCATCAATTCATTTTTGGTTATGCGAAATCGATCCAATATACTTTTATCTTTTGGTTTATGTGCCGCCACCAAACGTTTGGCCAGATTCATAAGCGGCTCTTTTTCCATATAAGTCACAGCGGATTTTTTGCTTAAAGCCTCTATTTTAAAGTATAGGTCATTTTTATGAATAACTTCTTTTGGGATAAGGTTTTGAGAAGTTGTAGATTTGATGATCGTGCTGGGAAAACTGATTACGACGAAAAAATTGATGGGGATTTCAATATCATATTGCAGGCGGAGCCATCTTTGCAAACGATGTCTTTGAAGCTTTGCTTGCGGGATAGGGTTATCAAAGCCTTCTTCATTGTTTTCATCACCGATACGCGTTACCTGTCCATTTTCACCGAATATAACAGTGCCATACCAATTTTTTACCTCCAAAATAAGAATGTACGTTGTAGACAAAATAAGTGTATCAATTTGAAAATACCCTTGCTCATCCGCTATCCGGAGGTTATGCAATATGAAGTATTTCTGTTCATCTAAAAATCGTAAAGGGTATGCGATTTCTTTTTCACCTTTTACCCCCGTTCGCTTATTTTTTAAACTTTTTTGTACACTACCTTTCTCCGGATGCATTGGGATCAACCTTCGATCCAGTGCTTCCAGCTGCCACAATTCCAGTGATTTTTCATATTTCTTTACAATCATAGCTTCACTCCCTTTTACATTGATTTTGTTTCGCTACTAGATTCGACAGTATCTATTCATATTCCTTTTTTATTTTTAAAATAGCATTTTTGATAAAAATTTTACTTGAAAATTAAATTTTGAAGACGTAATAGAACATAAATAGTAATCGGAGGGGATTGATTCAGGATTATGTTAGTCAGTTCGGGTTAGCAATTGCTCTGAGGATTCGCTCTTTCAGTTCGGCATTCGATGTATTTTCTTCGGCTTTCACGCAACTTAGTTCAGCTTTCGGAGCATTTACTTCGGCATTCAATTCAACTGCTTCGGCTTTCACGGCATTGAGTTCGGCATTCGGCCTCCGCTTCGGGTTTCACTGCACTCCGTTCGGCTTTCGCGTCACCCGGTTCGGCTTTCAGCGCACTGACTTCGGCTTTCGCATCATCCTGTTCGGCATTCCCCAAAATGCACCTCCTCAGCCACAACTATCCCACTAAAAAAAGAGCACCACTGGCGCTCTTTACTCGGTAACCTTGGATAGATCACTTGGCGTTTTTTCACTTGGTTTGTTTGGGACTTCGTGGTGGTGGCGGCATCTTGGTTCATAGGATTCAGAAGCACCCACTAAGATAGTTGGGTCATCATATGATGCTGGCCTGCCATCAATTAGGCGCTGGGTGCGGCTGGCAGGTGATCCACATATTGGGCAAATGGCATTCAATTTTGTTACCGATTCGCTTAGTGCCATTAATTTGGGCATTACGCCAAACGGCTCTCCGCGAAAATTGGTATCCAAACCTGCAATGATGACACGGATACCAAGACAAGCCAGTTGGTCTGCCACTTCGATAAGATTTTCATCAAAAAATTGTGCCTCATCAATTCCGACGATATCCAGATTCCCATTTACATTCTCCAAAATTTCATCTGCGCTGTTTACAGGCCGCGCTACTGTGGAGGATCCATCATGTGATACAACAGATTTATTCTTATATCTTGTATCGATCATCGGTTTAAAAACACGTACAGATAAATTTCCGTATGTTGCACGACGAACGCGACGGATTAACTCCTCTGATTTTCCTGAAAACATACTGCCACAAATTACTTCCACCCAACCACTTTGCTTCCATTGGTACATGATAAGGGACCCCCTCTCTTCAACATTGTTCTTATGTACTTATTTAGTTTCCGCTACAATCGTATTTATAACCTATTTATTTTTAAAAGTAAAAAACAGACAAAATATAGACGTTTTGCCTGTTTTTCTTATCAGTTTGATGAAGCGATGGTCACCCATAACCGGGCGCTCCACTTTTTATTTCATATTATATTTCTTCTTGAATCGGTCTACACGTCCGCCGACTTTGTCAGCTTTTTGTTTGCCTGTGTAGAATGGGTGTGAATCTGAGCTGATTTCAACACGGATTAATGGGTACGTGTTGCCATCTTCCCATTCAATTGTTTCGTCTGAATTTTGTGTTGAACCGGTTAAGAATTTATAGTCTGAGCTAGTATCTAGAAAAACTACTTTTCTGTACTCCGGATGAATATCCTTTTTCATGTCTTTCCACTCCTTTTTGCCCTGAATCGATTGGAAACAGAGTTATTGTAAGAGACGTCACAGGTAAATACCTTATCTAAACTCACATAAAAAAATTATAACAGTCTCATGCTTTGATTGCAATAGCATATCCATGCAAAAATATTTCCAGCTACTATTTAGCCGTTCCTTTACGTTTCATTTCTTCATCCATCATCTGGAAAAATTCCTCATTCGTCTTAGACGCTTTTAATCGTTTTAAGAAGCGTTCGAGGAAGCTATGGGAATCCTGCATGGTTTTACGGATGGCCCACATCTTATCAAGCTGTCCTTTATCAACAAGCAATTCTTCTTTTCGCGTACTGGAACGTAAAATATCGATGGCAGGAAAAATTCTGCGTTCTGCCAGATTGCGGTCCAGATGAAGTTCCATATTTCCCGTACCCTTGAATTCTTCGTATATAACATCATCCATACGAGAACCTGTGTCGACTAACGCTGTAGCAAGGACGGTGAAGCTTCCGCCTTCCTCGATGTTTCTTGCTGCACCGAAAAATCGCTTCGGACGGTGAAATGCTGCTGGGTCGATACCACCGGATAGTGTACGACCACTTGGTGGGATCACCAGATTGTATGCACGTGCTAGTCTTGTAATACTATCCATCAACACGATAACGTCACGTTTATGCTCAACTAAGCGCATGGCTCTCTCTAATACAAGCTCCGATACTTTAATATGACTTTCCGGAACCTCATCAAAGGTTGAACTTACGACATCTACATCTGGAGCTACAGATCGCTCGATATCTGTTACTTCCTCCGGGCGCTCATCCACTAATAAAATAATTAATTTTGAGTCCGGGTGATTTTTTGAGATGCTGTTTGCAATCTCTTTTAACAGCATTGTTTTACCAGCTTTTGGTGGTGCAACAATTAGACCACGCTGTCCAAATCCAACGGGTGTCATTAAATCAATAATTCGTGAGGAAAGCCTTCTTGATTCCGTTTCCAAACTCATTAGCCGATCCGGATACAGGGGTGTCAATGCCGGAAAATGAACACGCTCTTTGGATGTGTCCGGATCCATGCCGTTTACAGCATCAACATGCAACAGACCATAATAGCGCTCATTTTCTTTTGGTGGACGAACTTTTCCGGATACTTTGTCCCCATTCCTGAGGTCAAACCTGCGAATTTGCGAGGCGGAAATATAAATATCTTCTGCGCTCGGTGAATAATTAATCGGTCTTAAAAAGCCAAATCCTTCTGAGGGAATAATTTCCAATACTCCATCCATGAATAAGTAGCCATCTTGTTCTGCTTGTCCTTTTAAAATAGCAAATATAAGTTCTTTTTTCGTTAATTTAGCGTAATAGGATATTTTATATTCCTTCGCTAACGCATAAATTTCTTTTAATGTTAATGTCTCTAATTGAGAGATTGTTAATGTAGCCATAAAATCACCACGCCTACTCATTTTTAATTTTGTACTACTAGAGGTTGTTCAAAAGTCACCGAATGATAAGCGGCGAATCTCTTCGTTGGCTTGTTTTTCCGCTACTCACGTATTTAAAAACATACGTTCCGTTGCTCAAAACTACGCCGCCTCGACCTTCTTGCTTCTAATTCGGCAACTTTTTGAACGCATACTACTATATTGATAAAAGATGTATTTGATCTTTTACGGAAGGTAGTCCCTGAAAGAGATGAAGAATGATCAGAAGCTGATAGAAGTTCTTACCCTGGATAAATTACTTGTCTACATATCGTAGCCAACTCATGTCACACTTAAACATATGACTATGTTACACGTTTGCAGAACAATATTCAACTCTATTTTTAAATTTACTAGATTTTTATAGAAAAAGCATGCCCCTTCTTCAATCAACTCATAAAGTATGATTGGAAGGGACATTCATTATTATATCAAGACTTCATGACAAGATCAGGTTTTTTCTGCAGACTGTGTTTGCCATCAATGAAGCGGACTGTGCCACTTTTTGCACGCATTACAACCGTTTCCGTTGTCGCCTTCGATCCTTTAAACTGAACACCTTGTAATAATTCACCATCTGTTACGCCTGTTGCAGCGAAAATGGCGTCATCACCACTGCAAAAATCATCCATGTAGAATACTTTATTTAAATCTGTAATTCCCATTTTACTGCAGCGAGCCTTTTCCTCATCATTTGACGGTGCTAGTTTCCCCTGAATTTCGCCGCCTAAACATTTTAGTGCCGCCGCAGCAAGTACACCTTCAGGGGCGCCGCCGATTCCGAGCAAAATATCCACACCTGTATCATCAAAAGCTGTATTGATTGCCGCTGCTACATCACCAGCTGGAATTAGTTTAATCCGGGCACCCGTTTCACGGATTTCCTCAATCAATTTTGCGTGGCGCGGACGATCCAGAACCGTTGCAACCACGTCTTCTATATTTTTATTCTTTGCCCCCGCCACTGCTTTTAAATTGTCATAGACAGGAGCATTTATATCAATCTTACCTACCGACTCCGGACCGACTGCAATCTTTTGCATGTACATATCCGGTGCATGGAGGAGTGCTCCTTTATCTGCAATCGCAATAACAGCGAGTGCATTCCAAGAACCTTGCGCAACAATGTCGGTACCTTCCAGTGGATCAACAGCTACATCTACTCCCGGCCCAGTTCCGGTGCCAAGTTCTTCGCCGATATAAAGCATTGGCGCTTCGTCTCTCTCACCTTCCCCGATGACTACTGTCCCCTGCATTGGAATGGTATCAAAAACATCGCGCATTGCTGTCGTTGCAGCATCATCTGCTTCTTCCTTTTTACCTCTTCCCATCCAGCGAGCTGATTTTTGTGCAGCAGCCTCTGTTACACGTACTAATTCCATTGTTAAACTTCTTTCCATGTATTCCCTCTCCCTTTTCATTAAACTATCCTCATCTCAAAGGACCATTTATGTATGAAAGGTATTACGACTAACTAGAATCCGGCGCGTTCGTCAAAAAAGCAACCTACTTTATGAATTTTGAAAGTGGACAACTTCCTCCTCCGTCATTTCTTCGCGCCACACATTTGCACCGAGGTTAAGTAATTTCTCTGTAATTTTTTCATAACCTCTGTCAATATGCTCAAGACCTGTTATTTCCGTTAATCCTTCAGCCATTAACCCAGCGACAATCAGAGCAGCACCCGCACGAAGATCGGTGGCTTTTACTTTTGCGCCTTCTAGCTGGACAGGGCCTGATACGATTGCCGAACCGCCTTCAACCTTTATTGTAGCATTCATACGTCTTAATTCGTCAATATGCTTTAAACGTGCCGAGTATATGGTATCTGTAATTACGCCTGTGTTTACTGCCTTGGTTAATAAAGATGTAAAAGGCTGCTGGAGATCTGTCGGGAATCCCGGATAAACCAATGTTTTTATATCCACACTTTTTAACGGTGCTTTCGGTGTGATTAAAAGTTGTTCATCCTTTTCCTCTATCGTTACACCCATCTCGCGCAATTTTGCTAATACGGATTCGATATGTTGGGAAATGACGTTATCAATGAGAACTTTTTCCCCCTGTGCAGCAGCTGCAATGGCATACGTTCCGGCTTCGATGCGGTCCGGAATAATCGTATGTGTGCAGCCATGCAGTTCAGGTACACCTTCAATCCGAATAACATCTGTGCCGACACCTTTTATTTTTGCCCCCATGTTTGTTAACAATGTGGCTACATCAATAATTTCCGGCTCCTTGGCGGCGTTTTCAATCGTAGTTTTTCCTTTTGCCTTTACTGCAGCGAGCATGATATTAATCGTTGCACCAACACTGACGACATCAAGGTAAATCCGAGCGCCTCTAAGCTCTTCTGCACGCAGGTAAATGGCTCCTTGTTCATTTGTAACCTCAGCACCAAGCGCTTCAAAACCTTTAATATGCTGATCAATCGGGCGTGGCCCCAAATAGCATCCTCCAGGAAGACCGATTACTGCTTTATTAAATTTACCCAGCATCGCACCCATGAAATAGTAGGAAGCACGAAGCTTTTTTACTTTTCCATTCGGTAATGGCATGGATACCATATTTTGCGGGCTTATATTTATGGTCTGATTATCCTCCCATGAGACGGATCCGCCAATTTCTTCAAGTAAATCACCAAGTGTATACACATCAGAAATCTCTGGCAGCCCTTCTATCGTTACATCGGAATCTGCTAATATGGAGGCGGGCAATAAAGCAACAGCACTGTTTTTTGCACCGCTGACCCGAACCTGACCATTTAAAAGATGGCCACCTTCAATTACCATTTTTTGCATCTGGAAACCCTCACCTTTCTTTCGTACAGAATAAAAGAAAGCGACTCGGTATATTCACGTGCGAGTATAAGTCTTTCTTTTTGCTCTTAGTTTGTGCATTATTTCCAATTTCATGCAATTAATTTTGCTTTTTCCAGTCTGAAAGGAATTTTTCTATTCCTTGGTCTGTTAATGGGTGTTTGACAAGCTGATCAATGACTTTCATTGGAATTGTTGCAATATCAGCGCCGTTCAGTGCAGCATCTGTTACATGCAGTGGATGCCTGATCGATGCAGCGATGATTTCTGTATCGATATTATGCACGTCGAAAATAGCTGAAATGGTTGCAACTAAATCCATACCATCTTGACCTATATCATCCAAGCGTCCTAAAAATGGAGATACATAGGAAGCACCGGAACGAGCTGCCAGTAGTGCCTGATTGGCATTGAAAATGAGTGTGACGTTTGTTTTGATATTCAAGTCAGCCAATGCCTTCACTGCCTTCAGACCCTCGAGCGTCATTGGAACTTTCACAGTGATATTCTCCGCGATTGCAGCAAGTTCCTTTCCTTCTTCGATCATCCCCTCCGCATCTTCTGAGATAACTTCTGCACTAACAGAGCCTGATACTTCTTCTGTAATTTCACCTAAACGCTCATGAAAAGACACGCCTTCTTTCGCTACTAGGCTTGGGTTTGTTGTTACACCCGCTAAAATACCCAATGCGTTTGCTGAACGTATGTCATCAATATTTGCCGAATCAATAAAAAATTTCATATCTGTATCTCCCCCACTCTGTGTTTGTTTCTTTTAAAAATTATTTCATCTACAGTACAAGAATACCAATTTGCGTCTCATGTCGCAACATTTGATTGATTTAGCCTATCACTGATTTTACAAGTTCTACCATTTCCTCAACATCAAATGGCTTTGTTAAGACAGCTTTTACTTGACTATACTGGGCAGCTTCCTCCCTTATAGACTCTTCAAAACCGCTCATTAAAAATGCTGGAATCTCTCGTTCATTTTGATGTAATTGATCTAATATTTCAGTCCCGTTGAAAATTGGAAGTCTGTAATCCACTATAATTAGATGAAAAGGATTTGTATTTATAATATCTAAAGCTTCTTTTCCTGTTGTAGCAGTAGTTACATGATATCCTTTACTTGTAAAAAGATCTGTTAATAATAAACGGATGCCTGCTTGATCATCAACTACCAAGATTTTCTTCTGCAAATCAATACTTCCCCCTCCCCCTTTTTAATCTAATAGCCCATGTACTAATTTCTATATTCGAGATGGAAAAACCTGCTATGTAACAGAATTATCTCAATTTAGTCTGTTTTTTGAGATGAGCGTAATTAATAAAAATGGCGTGAAAAAGCGTTTGTTGGGATTTAGGGGAGCTATTTTTATATAAATGTTCTTTTCGTAAGTATTGTTGTTTTTAAATCTTCGCAGTTGATATAAAATGCGACGTAGCAGGAAATGATGGTTGGTGTGTATTTAACCGCTGCGGAAATACACTACGCTTTCCGTGGGCGGCTGCCTGAGCCTCCTCGAGCTCCGCTCTGCGGGGTCTCACCGTAGCCTTTAGCTCCCACAGGAGTCTCCGTGTATTTTCTCCGCTGGTGTTGGCTACTATATATTATTTGTGTGATAAAACGAAACAGTTTCTTTGCTATCACTAGTCCGGGTGAGAGGACGGTAGTCGACTCCTGCGGGAACAAATGTCTTCGGTGGGACGAGCATTTACGCGCAGTCCTAGCACGTGCCCGAAGACCGGTCTTCCGCGAGGAGGCTGAGGCCCTAAGGTCCGCTACTGCCCGGAACGACCCCGGACGGCGGCGTGTATTGCACATAACGTCGTATTTTATATCTTTTGCGTCAAAAGCAATAATCTTTTAGAAAACCCTAATATAAAAATCCCCGAATGATGTGTTCACACTTCATTCGGGGGCTTTCTCCGTTTTATTTATTCGTCTGGTGATCAATAGCAGCACCGATAAAGCCTTTAAACAGCGGTTGTGCTTTTGTTGGTCTTGACGTGAATTCCGGATGAAATTGACTTGCTACAAACCAGGGATGATCCTGGATCTCAATCGTTTCCACTAATCTTCCATCAGGGCTTGTACCTGAGAATATAAAACCATTCTCTGTCATTTGATCCCGGTAGTCATTATTAAATTCATAGCGATGACGATGACGTTCCTCAATCATGTCTGCATTATCGTATACTTCTTTTATTTTTGTACCATCTTTTAAACTGGCTGGATATAAGCCAAGTCGCAGTGTACCTCCCATGTCAGAGATATGCTTTTGCTCCGGCAATAAATCAATCACAGGATGCGGTGTCGTTGGATTAATTTCTGCTGAGTGCGCATCTGTCAGGCCGAGTACATTTCGAGCGAATTCAACGGTCGCAAGCTGCATACCAAGACATATACCAAGGTATGGAACTTTATTTTCACGCGCGTAACGAATGGCTTCGATTTTTCCTTCGATCCCACGATCACCAAATCCACCTGGCACAAGAATTCCATCCACGTGCGCTAATTCTTTTTGGATGGACGCTTTATCCAGTTGCTCTGAATTAATCCAGTGAATCGAAATATCTGCATCATATGGATATCCTGCATGTTTCAATGCCTCCGTTACAGAGAGATAAGCATCCGGCAATTCCACATATTTCCCAACAAGACCGATGTCGACTTTTTTGGAAAGGTTTTGTACTTTATCTACAAGTTCTCTCCATTCATCCATATCAGCTTCACCGCAATCCAGTCCAAAATGATCACAGGTCAACTGATCCAATTGCTGTTCCTGCAAAGAAATCGGAACTTGGTAAAGGGTGTTTGCGTCACGCATCTCAATAACTGCTTGTTCGTTAATATCACAAAATAACGCAATTTTTTCCTTCATGCCCTTACTAATCTCCTGCTCTGTGCGCAAAACAATCGTATCTGGCTGGATGCCAAGTGAACGTAACTCCTTCACACTGTGCTGGGTAGGTTTTGTCTTCATTTCACCTGCCGCACTAATATATGGAACAAGTGTACAATGAATATACATGACACTGTCCCTGCCAACACCACTTTTAATCTGACGGATGGCTTCAAGGAAAGGAAGTGACTCAATATCGCCGACTGTCCCGCCGATTTCGGTAATAACGACATCCGCTTTCGTAGCAGCACCGGCACGAAAGACCTGTTCTTTAATTTCATTCGTAATATGAGGGATAACTTGAACCGTTCCACCCAAATAGTCTCCACGGCGTTCTTTGCGGATAACACTGGAATAGACTTTCCCTGTAGTTATATTGCTGTATTTATTTAAATTATTATCGATAAACCGCTCATAATGCCCTAAATCCAGATCCGTTTCTGCACCATCCTCTGTCACAAAAACTTCTCCATGTTGATACGGGCTCATTGTCCCGGGATCCACATTGAGGTATGGATCGAACTTTTGAATCGTTACCTTCAATCCTCGATTTTTCAATAAACGGCCAAGCGAAGCAGCTGTTATCCCTTTTCCCAAGGAGGAAACAACGCCTCCTGTAACAAAAATATACTTCGTCACTATAATCCCTCTTTCTTCTCTATATGCTTTTTCGTTATTGTGTGCAAAAACATCTGAAAATAATAAAAGCGCCTCCCCACAAATCTGGGGAAACGCTTATAACGTATCTAAATTTAAAGAGCCCAATAAGAATTGTAATCATAAAGCATAGATAAGTCAAGCCGGATTTTATGTTTTTTCTTCTTCATCCTCATCAATCGACTCTTCCTCATTCACAGCCTCTTCTTCAATTCCGGAAATTTCTTCATCTTCATCAAACATCTTGCCTTCATCACCTAATTCATCGACCATTTCATCGATATCCTCATCAACGATATCAAGTTCTTCTTCATCCAGATGAAGTTCCTCGTCTTCCTCTTTCTTTTCTTTCTTCGGTTTTGCTTTTGGCTTTTCTTTTGTTACTTTTGCTTTCTTCTTTTTCTTTGGAGCTCCGCCTTCTTCGTCCATCTTCTCCACTGGATACCAGCGTTTTAGTCCCCACGTATTTTCACCGAGCGTAATAAAGCGCCCATCCACATTTAACTCCGTATAGAACTGTGCAATATTCGCTGTTTTTTCTTCTTCAGACAAATCCTTCATCTTAGCAACTTGATCAAAAATATCTTTAAAATGAATCGACTTTTTTTCATCGACTAACACAGAATTAGCCAATTCGATCATTGCTATTTGTTTCACATCTTCGTGGCTATATTCCTTTAAGCTCACGGTAACGCACTCCCTTTACATATATAATAAGGCTCATCGGCCTCGTTGATACTCGTAATTTTTTAACTTTATGCTACAAAACTGAAAATAAAACCATATCTTTCATTATAAACAAATCTTACCTGAATATGCTAGCAAAAAAGTTGAGAAAACCAAAATGTTTTCTCAACTTTTTTTAGGGGGAAGCACAGGGAAGGTTCTCATGCTTCCTCGATAAAACACGCGGAGTGCTGAAATTTTATCCGTGGATGTGAATAAAGCGCGTGCGTTCAATGCAGAACTTGGACGAAAACCGAAGTAAGAACGCCGAATGCCGAACCAAGTGCGCTGAAAGCCAAAGCGGGCGACACGAATGCCGAACCAAGTGCACTAAAAGCCGAACCGGGCGCCGCGAATGCCGAACCAAGTGCGCTGAAAGCCGAACTGGATGCCGCGAACGCCGAATGCCGAACCTAGCGACCACCAATAAAATCAACACGCATTTCGGTGGCATAGGAACGTTCCCTACATGTTTCTCCTATACTGTCCCCCTACTTCATATAGTGCGTTGGTGATTTGACCGAGGCTGGCTGTTTTGACTGTTTCCATTAGCTCTTCGAAAATATTTCCGCCAGATGCTGCTACTTTCTTCAGACGGTGTAATGCTTCTTCCGTGTGCTCTTTGTGCACATCCTGGAACTTGTGCAGTTCCTTGATCTGATGTTCTTTTTCCTCTGTTGACGCTCTCGCCAGCTCCATGGTATCTGTTTGATCTTCAGATGGAGGTGTTGGATTTAAGTACGTATTCACACCGACAATTGGCAATTCTCCGGAATGTTTTTTCCCTTCATAGTAAAGGGATTCTTCCTGGATTTTCCCACGTTGGTATTGTCGTTCCATCGCCCCAAGCACACCGCCGCGATCATTCATTTTTTCAAATTCCTGAAGCACGGCCTCTTCCACTAAATCGGTTAATTCCTCTACAATGAAGGATCCTTGCAAGGCGTTTTCGTTCTTCATCAATCCAAATTCCTTGTTAATAATCATTTGAATCGCCATCGCACGACGGACTGACTCCTCTGTCGGTGTTGTAATAGCTTCATCATAGGAGTTCGTATGCAGAGAATTTGTGTTGTCCTGAATGGCCAGGAGCGCCTGCAGTGTTGTACGAATATCATTAAACTGAATTTCCTGCGCATGCAGGGAACGTCCGGATGTTTGCACATGATATTTTAGCTTCTGGCTGCGTTCATTTGCCCCGTATTTATCACGCATTGTCGTTGCCCATATACGGCGGGCTACGCGACCAATGACCGTATACTCCGGGTCCAGCCCATTGGAGAAGAAGAACGACAAATTCTGTGCAAATTTATTCACATCCATTCCTCTGCTTAAATAATATTCCACATAGGTGAATCCATTTGCCAGCGTGAAGGCAAGCTGGGTAATCGGATTCGCTCCCGCTTCCGCAATATGATAGCCGGAAATGGATACAGAGTAGTAATTGCGCACATTTTTATCGATGAAATACTGCTGAATATCGCCCATCATACGCAGTGCAAATTCGGTTGAGAAGATGCATGTATTTTGCCCCTGATCTTCTTTTAAAATATCTGCCTGCACTGTTCCACGGACAACTGCTACCGTATTATCTCTAACCTTTTCGTATTCTTCCTGACTTGGTTCGCGGCCATTTTCCTCTTTGAATTTCACCAGTTCCTTATCGATTGCTGTATTGAAAAACATCGCTAAAATAATTGGTGCCGGTCCATTAATCGTCATGGATACAGAAGTTTGTGGACTTGTTAAATCAAAGCCGTCATACAGCTTTTTCATATCATCCAGTGTGCATATATTCACGCCACTCTCCCCGACTTTTCCGTAAATATCCGGGCGTGGGGCCGGGTCCTCCCCGTATAATGTCACAGAATCAAACGCAGTAGACAACCGCTTAGCATCGTCTTCCTTTGATAAATAATGGAAGCGGCGATTCGTTCTCTCCGGCGTCCCCTCCCCGGCAAACTGTCGTGTCGGGTCTTCTCCTTCCCGCTTAAATGGAAAAACGCCTGCCGTAAACGGAAAAGCTCCCGGAACATTTTCTTTCAGTAACCAGGTCAAGCGCTCGCCCCAGTCATGGAATTTTGGAAAAGCTACTTTCGGTATTTTCGTTCCAGATATGGACTCTGTGACAGTATTCATCTCAATGTCCTTGCCTCGGATGGAGAAAGTCATTTTTTCCTGACCGTAACGTTCTTGTGTCTCATCCCATGAATCAAGCAGCTTTTTTGCCTTTGGATCAAGGTCTTCTTGATATTGATCAATCGTTTGATCAATTGCTGTTTTCGCATTTTCCACGTCAACGATTTCCTTCGTACCTTCAAGCTGATAAAGTTTGCGTGCTATATTACTCTGTTTTTCCGTATAGTCATGATAATTTCGCACATGTGTTGCGATCTCGCGCAGATAGTGACGCCGCTCATTCGTGATAATCATGTTTTGCTTTTGTGCAATCGTATGACGGTCGAAATCAATAGCGTCGCCCCAACTGAATTTTTCATTCAATGTATCTACCAGTGATGCAAACAACGCATTTGTCCCCGCGTCGTTAAATTGACTGGCAATCGTTCCAAACACCGGAAATTTTTCTTTATCCTGTTTGAACAGCATATGGCTGCGTTCATACTGTTTACGCACCTGTGTTAAGGAATCCTCGGAACCTTTTTGTTCAAATTTATTAATGACGATAAAATCGGCATAATCAATCATATCGATTTTCTCAAGCTGGGATGGGGCTCCGAATTCAGCTGTCATCACATACATGGAAAGATCGGTTATATCCGCAATTGCCGCATCACCCTGGCCAATGCCGCTTGTTTCGATAATTATAAAGTCATAGCCTGAAGCACGAACAACATCAAGCACATCCTGAATGGCCTTTGAGAGCTCATCCCTCGAATCACGTGTTGCCAAGGAACGCATATACACACGATCTGTAAAAATCGCGTTCATGCGAATACGGTCACCAAGCAGCGCGCCACCTGTCTTCTTCTTCGTTGGGTCAATCGAAATGATCGCAACTTTTTTGTCCGGAATTTCATTCATAAACCGGCGAATCAACTCATCGGTTAGTGAGCTTTTTCCGGAGCCGCCCGTTCCCGTAATACCGAGTACCGGTGTGTGGTTATCCGTTTTTTCGCGTAGGGCTTCAAGGACCTCGTGCTTTTCATCCGGATCGATCTCATTGTTTTCCATATAGGTGATAAATCTCGCCATCGCCTTCCGTTCGCCTTTTACAAGCTGCTCCTGATCTTTTTTTACATCAATCGGTGGGATGAAATCACATGCTTGCAGTATCTTGTTAATCATGCCCTGCAATCCGTATTTCCTTCCATCTTCTGGGGAAAATATCCATGTCACCCCGTAGTCATGAAGCTCCTTAATCTCGCGGGTAATAATCGTACCACCACCGCCACCTACAACCTTAATATGATCTGCACCCAATTCGTTGAGTAAATCGACCATGTATTTGAAATATTCAACATGACCTCCTTGATAGGAAGAGATCGCAATGCCTTGCGCATCTTCCTGGATTGCCGCATGAACCACTTCTTCCACGGAGCGATTATGCCCCAAATGAATGACTTCTGCCCCACTTGCCTGCATGATTCTGCGCATAATATTAATTGATGCATCATGCCCGTCAAATAAACTGGAAGCGGTTATAAAACGAACAGGATTTTTCGGTTTATAAATCTCTACTTGTTCCATCATCAAACTCCTCCCCATTTTTTAAGTCGTCATAGCCAATCCACTAAAAATATAATGTATTTGTCTATCAATATATTCATCAAGAGTGAATTGCTTTTGCAGTATCCACCGTCTGAATCCCCACATCTGCCCATGTACAAAAATATTATTGGCCAGGAGTTCTGCGTCCTGCTTGGAAATTTCATTCGGCAAGCAAGTTACAATGGCGTGTTCCAGCATACCGACCATGTCACGTTCTTTTCGGAGCACATATGCTCTGGCTTCTTTTTTCAGTGACTTCACTTCCTGATAGAGAATAAGCACTTCCTCCTGCATGTCGTCCATTAGCCGAAAGTAGGATTCAAGTAAAGCAACCAAATTTTCTGTAGACGGATGTTTTAAATCTATTTTTGCCTCTAGACTGTCACGAACCCGACGATGAATGGAATCAACAACAAGAAATAAAATATCTTCTTTCGTACGAATGTATTCATATAATGTTCCGATGCTAAATCCCGACTCTTTAGCGATTTCCCTTGTTGTTGTGCGGTGAAAGCCTTTTTCCTTAAAAAGGGTAACCGCTCCTTGAATCATTTGATTTCGCCGCTTTTCAACTAATTCCTGATCTTTTACAGAGGAGAGGATTTTGTCCTGGTTCATTTAACGCACCCCTTCCCTTTTCCATTTTTCAAACCATTTAATCGCTAACTGATATGGATCGCTATTTGCTTCAATGGCTGGTAACGCTTCATTCTTTTCAATAAAATCTTTCACATCACGCCAGATTTCTTCCCGAATCAGCTCATATACTTCGAGCTCCTGCTGCTTGATACGGCGGTTTTCGCCTTCAGTAGTGCTGTATAAAAAGGCGTGATGTTCGTTGATTTTTTCCCATAACTTATCAATTCCCTTATTCTCTGTTGTGATCGTTTTGACGATGGCTGTTTCATGAGCATCTGTTGATGTCATCATAACCAGCTCTTTTAAAAGTGATTTTAATTTACCGAAGCCTGGAAGATCTGCTTTATTAATAATAAATAAATCAGCAATTTCCATAATGCCAGCTTTGAATATCTGCAAAACATCTCCACTATTCGGTGTCATCATAACGGCTGTCGTATCAACGATTTTCATAATATCAAGCTCTGACTGTCCGACACCAACCGTCTCCACAATCACAACATCAAAACCATAGGCATCACATATCCGAATCGCATCCTTTGTGGCCCTTGCAAGACCACCCAAACTTCCCCGTGTCGCCATACTGCGAATGTATACACCATCATCGGTAAAATGCTGATTCATACGGACCCGGTCACCGAGCAGCGCCCCACCACTGAACGGACTCGTCGGATCCACCGCAATGATCGCAACTGTTTTTCCTTCTTCGCGAATATGGCTGACCAAGCGATTTACCAGTGAGCTTTTCCCAGCTCCCGGAGATCCCGTAATTCCGACATAGTGAGCAGTTTTTTTCAGGGAAAAAACATCACTGAGTAATGTGAGCTTCTCCGGATGGTCATTTTCAACCATCGTAATGGCTCTGGCTAACGCGCGTATCTCTTTGTTCTGCATCCGTTCAACGATTTCGTGCATGACGTACATCCTTTCTGGCGCTGTGCGTTGAGGTGGGGTGATGCTCTCCTGGATTTGTGTGGCGCTCTCCCGTTTCGGCGCGTTGTCTCCCGGTTTGGACGCGTTCTCTCCCATTTCGGAGAGACTCTCTCCCGTTTCAGGGACGCCGTCTCCCGGTTTGTGCGTGCTGTCTCCCGTTTCAGGTGTACGCTCTCCCGTTTTAGTCATTTTCTCTCCCGATTTCGCAGCGCTCTACCGTTTTTTGACAACACGCTATCTGATTCAGACGCACACTCCCCAACCTTACTTCGTCAACATCTTCCCAATAACAACACGCTGTATCTCATTCGTTCCCTCATAAATTTGTGTAATTTTTGCATCACGCATGTAGCGCTCCACCGGGTAGTCCTTCGTGTAGCCGTAGCCGCCGAATACTTGAACGGCTTCCACTGTTGCCCTCATAGCTGCGTCACCGGCATATAGTTTCGACATGGCGGATGCTTTTCCATATGGCTTTCCTTCTGATTCCAGCCATGCCGCTTGATATGTTAATAGGCGTGCAGCCTCGACTTCTGTTGCCATGTCTGCGAGTTTGAATGAAATTCCCTGATTAACAGCAATCGGCTTCCCGAATTGTTCCCTTTCCTTTGCATAATCAACGGATGCATCAAGTGCACCTTGAGCAATTCCTAACGCCTGTGCAGCGATACCATTACGGCCGCCATCAAGTGTAGTCATTGCTATTTTAAAGCCATCACCTTCTGCTCCCAGCATATTTTCCTTAGGTATGCGGCAATTTTCAAAGATCAGCTCTGTCGTAGGAGATGAGCGAATTCCGAGTTTCCTTTCTTTTTTTCCAAATGTGAATCCTTCTGTACCTTTTTCCACGATGAATGCTGATATTCCTTTATGTTTCGCATCTGCATCCGTTTTTGCGAATACGATATAAATATCGGCAACGCCGCCATTGGTAATCCAAACTTTGCTGCCATTTAATACATAGTGATTCCCGTCTTCTTTTGCGGCTGTTTTCATCGAAACAACATCACTGCCTGCACCTGGCTCCGACAACGCATACGCTCCCAGCGCCTCACCTATTGCTAAGCGATTTAGGAAGGTTTTCTTTTGTTCCTCATTTCCATATGTGTAGATAGGCCAGCTTGCTAAGGAAATATGGGCGGAAAGCGTTACACCAGTCGATGCGCACACCCTTGATAATTCTTCCACCGCAATACAATAGCTGACAAAATCGGATCCTATACCGCCATATTCCTCCGGCCACGGGATTCCAGTCAAACCGAGTTCGGCCATTTTATCAAAAATTCCGCGGTCAAAGCGCTCCTCTTCATCACGTTCTGCCGCCGTTGGTTCAACATCTTTTTTGGCAAAATCACGAACCATTTTACGCAACATTTCCTGTTCTTCTGATGCTTGAAAATTCATTTGTATTTTCCTCCTTAATCCTTTAGTAGATTTTTTGCGATTACCATATGTTGAATTTCATTTGTACCTTCATAAATCTCGGTAACTTTTGCGTCACGAAATAATCGCTCTACCGCGTAATCTTCTGTGTACCCATAGCCACCATGAACCTGCACGGCTTCAATGGCTGCATTCATCGCTGTTTTTGATGCATACATTTTAGCCATCGACGCCTCTTTGCTACACGGGAGATTACGCTCGACCATAGACGCCACGTTATAGACTAATAGTTTAGCTGCTTCCACTTCTGTCGCCATATCGGCCAGTTTAAAAGAAATCCCTTGATTGGCAGCAATTGATTTTCCAAATTGTTCCCTTTCTTTTGCATAGCTTACTGCATGGTCCAATGCTGCTTCTCCTATTCCGAGTGCTTGTGCCGCAATACCAATCCGCCCAACATTCAAATTTGCCATCGCAATCTGGAATCCATCTCCCTCCCTGCCGAGAAGCTGTTCCTCATGAAGAGCACATTGGTCAAAATTTAATTGAACAGTGCTTGAGCCATGCAAGCCCATCTTCTTTTCTTTTTTCCCGATATGTAGTCCAGGCGTATCTTTTTCCACAATAAACCCGCTAATACCATTGGGTCCTTCACCAGTCCGGGCAAATGTAATGTATGTATCCGCCGCTCCACCATTGGTGATAAAGACTTTGGAGCCATTTAAAATATAATGATCGCCTTGCTTTTTAGCGGTTGTCTTCATGCTGGAAACGTCAGATCCGGCACCAGGCTCGGTCACTGCAAAAGCACCTAAATATACGCCTGAAGCAAGTTTTGGTAAGTAATGTTTCTTTTGATCCTCGTTTCCAAATTTAAGGATTGGATTGGTACCAACAGATGTGTGTACAGATAAAATCACACCTAGTGTAGCGCTCACCTTGGATAGCTCATTGATCCCGATAATATACGAACTGTAATCCATCCCGCTTCCACCATATTTTTGCGGAATCGGGATCCCCATTAATCCAAGTTCGCCCATCTTTTGAATGATTTCTTGTGGAAAGCGATCCTCCTGCTCCATTCGCTCGATTTCCTTTGTAACTTCATTTTGAGCAAAATCGCGAACCATTTTGCGCATCATTTCCTGTTCCTCTGAAAATTGCATGTTCATCTGGGCTGCCCCCTTCTTTGTATGTCGTGCTTGTTAGTCGTACTGATAAAAGCCACGCCCGGATTTTTTCCCTAGCCACCCTGCTTTCACATATTTTCTGAGTAATGGACAAGGACGATATTTGCTGTCCCCGAACCCGTCATGCAGTACTTCCATAATATAGAGGCATGTATCCAGACCAATAAAGTCAGCCAATGTTAGTGGACCCATCGGATGATTTGTACCCATTTTCATGACAGTATCGATATCTTCCGGGGAGGCGACTCCTTCATAGACTGTGAAAATGGCCTCATTGATCATCGGCATAAGCACACGATTAGAAACAAATCCCGGGAAATCTTTTACCTCTACAGGTGTTTTGCTTAATTGTTTTGCCATTGTTTCGATAGCTTGATAGGTTTCATCACTTGTTTGCAATCCGCGGATGATTTCTACAAGTTTCATGACTGGAACCGGATTCATAAAATGCATGCCAATAACCTGGTCAGGGCGATTCGTTGCAGCAGCGATTTCCGTAATTGGAAGTGAAGATGTATTCGATGCCAAAATAGTATGTTTTGGCGCAACAACGTCAAGCTCACCAAATACCTGCTTTTTCACATCCATATTTTCCACAACTGCTTCAATCACGAAATCTCGTGAAACTGCATCCTTTAATGTTGAAGAGGGCTGTAGGCGGTTTAATGCTGCTGATTTATCTTCTTCTGTTATTCTCTCTTTGTCAACGGAACGGGAGAGCAGTTTTTCAATATTTTTCAGTCCTTTATCGAGGGCTTCTTCATTCATGTCATTTAATAGCACATCAAATCCTGCTTGGGCACAAACTTGAGCAATCCCTGCTCCCATTTGTCCTGCACCAATTACCATAACGTTTTGAATTGTCATTGCTAAAGTTCCTCCTTTTTTAAATGTGGGGCGATAAGGTACTCGAAATAATCGCCCCACAATCGATCCTTACCCCTTTGGCACTTCAATCAACATCGCATCTCCCTGGCCGCCGCCACTGCAGATTGCTGCGATTCCAAGTCCTCCGCCTCGGCGTTTTAGTTCATGGATCAATGTTAAAATAATGCGGGCACCACTTGCGCCGATAGGATGTCCTAATGCGACTGCTCCTCCGTTGACATTTATTTTTTCTTGATCGATGTCGGCAATTTTGCCACTGGCCAGTGAAACGGCAGCAAATGCTTCGTTAATTTCATATAAGTCAATTTCTTCTTTAGAGTGCCCTGTTTTATCCAATAATTTATTGATGACAAGTCCCGGTGTTTGCGGGAAATCTTTGGCTTCTACTGCTACTTCCGCATCGCCCAGTACAGTAGCCATTGGTGTTTTGCCTAAGCCCCGAGCTTTTTCATCAGCCATAACCACAAATGCAGCTGCACCGTCGTTCACACCAGGTGCATTACCCGCAGTGATTGTTCCATCCTTATCAAAGGCAGGACGTAATTTCGCAAGTTTTTCCGCCGTCGTGTCTTTTCGTGGTGCTTCATCTGTATCAACGACAATCGGATCGCCTTTACGCTGGGGAACTTCCAGGGATACGATCTCTTCTGCAAATTTGCCGTCTTCGATTGCTTTCACTGCACGTTGATGACTACGGTATGACCATTCATCCTGTGCTTCTCTCGTTAACCCGTATTCTTCTGCTGTGGAGTTTCCGTAGTTGCCCATATGGACACCATGGAACGAACAGGTTAGGCCGTCATGTACCATCATATCTTTCACCGTTTTATCACCCATGCGATTCCCCCACCTTGCATCAGGCAAGAAATAAGGTGCGTTGCTCATGCTTTCCATTCCACCGGCAACGATGACGTCTTCATCACCAAGGCGAATCAACTGATCAGCAAGGGTCACACTGCGCAGGCCGGATGCGCAAACTTTATTAATAGTTTCTGTCTTAACATCCCAAGGTATACCGGCTTCTCGAGCTGCTTGGCGTGAAGGTATTTGCCCCTGTCCGCCTTGTAAGACAGTACCCATAATCACTTCATCAACGTTTTCTCCACCTTCCATTCCGGCACGACGTAAGGCCTCTTCCATTGCTTTACCGCCAAGTTGTGAGGCAGTAAATGGCTTTAGACCTCCCCCAAATTTTCCGAATGGCGTTCTTGCTCCGGAAACAATCACTGTTTTTCTCATTAAAAATCATCCTCTCTTTGTAATATGATGGCGATTGAACGCTCGCTCAGATTAACCTTTGAAAATAAGAGGGGACTTCCCCCCTCTTATGCTGTTTTTGCCTCTTCTTCCACAAACACGGATAATGCTAGAATTTCTGCAACGTCCATGGTGCTAATATCTTCATCCACATCTTTCGCCTTTGTTCCATCACTTAACATTGTTAAACAGAATGGGCAGGCACTGGATATCATCGTTGGTTCAACATTCATTGCTTGCTCTGTTCGGGCAACATTAATGCGGTTACCAGTCGTATCCTCGGACCACATTAAGCCCCCGCCAGCACCACAGCACATACCGTTTTCCTTGTTGCGTTTCATTTCTACCAATTCCAGTCCGGGAATAGATTTTAAGATTTCCCTTGGTGGATCATATACCCCATTATACCTGCCTAAGTAGCAAGAGTCATGATAGGTCAATCGCTGGTTGATTTTACGTTGAGGCTTTAGCTTCCCGCCCGTAACAAGGTCAAACATGAGCTGTGTATGATGAAAAATTTGAGCTTCATACCCGAAATCAGGGTATTCATTTTTGAAAATATTATATGCGTGCGGATCAATGGTTACGATCTTCTTCACATTATTTTTCTCAAATTCTTTTATATTTTTCTCAGCGATTTCCTGGAATAAAAATTCATTCCCAATTCGGCGAGCTGTATCACCTGAATTCGCTTCTTTATTTCCTAGAATAGCAAAGCTAACGCCAGCTTTATTCATTAGTTTTGCAAAAGCAATAGCAATCTTTTGACTGCGGCTATCATATGCTCCCATGGAACTTACCCAGAAAAGATATTCGAAATCTTTTCCTTCTTTTTGCAGTTCTTTTACTGTTGGAATATAGACAGAATCGTCAATGTCACGCCATTTGATGCGATCTTTTTTAGAAAGTCCCCAAGGATTTCCTTGGCGCTCAATGTTCATGACAGCGCGTTGTGCATCTGGATCCATTTTCCCTTCTGTCATGACGAGGTAACGACGCATGTCAATAATTTGACCAACATGTTCATTGCTTACCGGACAAGCATCTTCACAAGCACGGCAAGTAGTACATCCGCTGAGTTCTTCTTCTGTAATCACGTCACCAATTAAGCTTGCACTTTGAACGGTCGCTGCTGCCTCTTGTGAGCCGCTTGCCTGATTTCCCTGAGAGCCGGCGAATGCATAGGCAGGAACCCAAGGCGTGTTTCCGGTGATTGCTGCACCTTTTTCGGTTAAATGATCGCGAACCTTAACCATAATATCCATTGGTGACAACATCTTACCAGTACCGGAAGCCGGACAGACATCCGTACAACGCCCGCATTCCACACATGCGTAGAAATCGAGCATTTGACGCTGGTCAAAATCTTCTACTTTCCCAACACCAAATGAAATCTCTTCTTCACTTTCTTCGTCAACTTCATCCATATCGAAATCGATTTTCTTTAATTTACCCGGTACACGCTTGCTGATAAACACATTAATAGGTGCTGCAATCAAGTGTGCGTGCTTGGATTGTGGTACATAGACCAAGAATGTCAGAATCGTAATCGTATGTATCCACCAAGCGATAAAGAAGGCAACCATTGCGGCTGTTGGTGACATCCAACCAAATGCTCCAGCTATTAAACTAGCAACAGGTTCCGTCCATGTCATCGGTTCCCCGTGCCAAATTTGCGCCATGCCATTTCCAACGAGTACGGATACCATCAAGGTTCCAATAAATATTAATACTAAACCTGCTTTGAATCCTCGCTTCAGGCGAACAATTTTTTCCATATAGCGGCGATAAAATGCCCAACCTACTGCTACTAGAATCATTAATGTTACCAATTCCTGAAAAAATACAAAACCTGGGTAGAATGCACCGAATGGTAGATGATTACCCGGTGATAATCCTTTTACGAAAAAATCAATAGCACCAAATTGGACAAGAAT
The DNA here is from genome assembly GCF_021560035.1 of Virgibacillus sp. NKC19-16. Lineage (NCBI taxonomy): Bacteria > Bacillati > Bacillota > Bacilli > Caryophanales > Bacillaceae > Virgibacillus > Virgibacillus salidurans. The sequence continues at coordinate 3,388,664 of NZ_CP074373.1, forward strand.
AAAGCCATAGAACATCATAACATGGATGGTGCCGGATTTTTTATCCTTCAGGAGCTTGGATTGTCCAAAAACAATCTTACCAATTCGGCGCAATCGCTCTTTGATTGCCCAATCAAACTCTGTTTTTTGACCAAGTTTAATATAGGAGACTCTTGTTGCTACAACTTTAACAAATAAGTATAATCCGTATAGTGTTATTGCTATGAACGCCAATAAGTTAATCAACAAAAATGTATCCATCTCGCTCCCCCTTTTATTCTATCATACCGAAAAATGATAACGATTGCATTTTTCGGAAATATTGGCTTCCTTTCCAAGGCCTCTTTTCGTAAATATTGTTGCTTTTAAATCTTTGCAGTTGATATAGAAATGCGACGTAAGTGCCTGTTGATTTCCGCTGCGGACCGTTGCTTTCCGCGGGCACGGCTTCAGCCTCCTTGCCCCGGCAAGGGGTATGCCGACGTTGTCCGCAAAGGACGGTTTTAGTCGGCCTTCCTTAGAATAATCCTGCGGGGTCTTCAGACTCGTGCTTTTCCCGCAGGAGTCAACGGTCCTCCGCTCCAATCAACTATCAAATGTGGATATTTGTTGTTTGATTTTAAAATGCACAACACTAGCGGAGGAAATACACTGAGACTCCGGCGGGAGGAAAGGCATAGGTGAGACCCCGTAGTGCAATAGCACGAGGGGGCTCACCAGCCGCCCGCGGAAAGCGAAGTGTATTTACGCAGCGGGTAAAAAAAAAGCATCACCCTTAATTTTAAGTTACGTCTTCTTTTATATCTTTTATGCTATAAGCAACAATCTTTTAAAAAACAGCCTTTAATACTTATCTCTACTTTAACGGTGAATGATCATTCAGTCAACCTATTTTCCTGAAAATTTTATAATTATTATGAGCACTGCCCTCTCCTTTAGGAAGACAGCACCCTAGTAGCATTACATTCTTTCCGGAGCCGTCACACCGATTAAGCCAAGTCCATTTGCAATTGTGATCCGCACTGCTTTCATCAGGGCAATCCGTGCATGGGTAAGTTCTTTATTAGAATCATCGAGTACTTTCTCCGCATTATAGAAGCTGTGCAGCAATGAGCTCAAGTCAAATACATATTGCGTCACTTTATGTGGCATATGTTTCTCGGCTGCTTCTGCCACCGTTTGCGGGAATTCACCAAGTTTTTTAAGTAGGTCAACTTCTTTCTCGGATGTTAAAAGTCCCCCGTCAAATTCCGCATCTACTTGAAATCCCTTGTTCTCCGCTTGCTTGAGCATCGTGCAAATACGGGCATGTGCGTATTGCACATAATAGACCGGGTTATCATTTGACTCCGAACGAGCTAAATCCATATCAAAGTCAAGCTGGGAATCATTGGAACGTGCCATGAAAAAGTAGCGGGTAGCATCCACTCCGACTTCATTCATCAATTCCCGTAAGGACACTGCAGTCCCTGCGCGTTTACTCATTTTCTGTTTTTCGCCTTTTTCAAACAGGTTTACCATTTGAATAATTTTAACATCAAATTTTTCCGCCTCGTACCCAAGGGCCTGAATCGCTGCACGCATTCTTGGAACATAGCCATGATGATCCGCGCCCCATACGTTGATAATTTTATTAAACCCCCGGTCTAGCTTGTTCTTATGGTAAGCGATGTCCGGTGTCAAATACGTATAATTACCGTCCTGTTTAATCAATACGCGATCTTTATCATCACCAAACTCACTTGAGCTAAACCAGGTTGCTCCGTCTTGTTCGTAGACGTAATTACCCGCATCCAATGTCTGCAATGCCTCTGTAATTTTGTCATTCTCATATAGTGACATTTCCGAGAACCAATTATCAAAATGAACGCCGAAGTCGCTCAAGTCATGTTCAATATTTCCAAGCGCATGTTTTAATCCGTACTCTTTAAAAAATGCCAATCGGTCTGATGATTTAGCATCTACCCATTCCGTCCCATATTCACTCGCTAAGGTTTTGCCAATTTCAACAATATCTGCCCCTTGGTAGCCGCTCTCCGGCATTTCTGCATCTTTTCCCAGTGCCTGCAAGTAGCGTGCCTCAACAGATAGAGCAAGATTATCAATTTGATTGCCGGCGTCATTAATATAATATTCACGTTCGACGTCGTAGCCTGCAGCTGCAAGCACATTGCACAGCACATCACCATAAGCGGCTCCGCGAGCATGCCCCAGGTGTAAGTTACCAGTCGGATTTACAGAAACAAACTCAACCTGCACTCGCGCGCCGTTACCTGTATTTGTTTGTCCATAGGTATCACCAGCCTGTAAAATTCCGGGAATGGCGTTCCTGAGAAAATCATTTTTCATAAAAAAGTTAATGAACCCAGGGCCAGCGATTTCCACCTTTTCAACCTGTGCCTTGGATTGGTCCAGGTTTGCTGTAATGTCACCTGCAATTTCACGTGGCGCTTTCTTTACAATACGCGCAAGCTGCATGGCAATGTTTGTCGCAAAATCACCATGCGCTTTTTCTTTCGGTTTTTCCAATATAATTTCAGGTAATTCTTCCCTCAAAGCAAGTTCTGCCTGAATAACCGCATCGGCAATTTGCTGTTTTAATGTATCCTCTGTTTGCGTTAGGATGTTCACACTAAACCCTCCTCCTTAAATGTTAGCGCAAGTTCATGCTTTCGTTCTTCCTGCCCATTTAATTTAACCGTATAGGAAATAGTTAATTTACCCATTTCCCTATCATCAAAGGGCTGGTATGTAATATTATTGGTGTATGTTTCCATATGGATGGTTCCATACGGATGCTTTAATACATTTTCCGTTGTTTGTCGGCTGCGGAACTGCTGGTTCATCGCAAGCCCGCCTGTCCGTTTAATGCTGACTTTTCCGTCTTGAATGGTGATCAGATTTTTTGTGGTCACGTCTTCTTCCGTCTCTTCCTCATATGTAATCACATCAAGTTTATCTTTCCGAAAAAACGTTCCAGGGCGACTCAGCGTATTATACTCCATCTGCCCATTGTCATCAATGGTTGTGCGGAGTTCGATCTGAACCTGTTTTTGTAATGCATCCATCAATCTCTCTCAGCTCCCGAAGTGAATTATAGCTTATATTGTCTTATTATAGCGTTTACCGGGATAGGCGCGCTACATTTTTTATAAATAAGTTTATTTATCTTCATCTTTCCCCATAATGTGACTAATGCAGACATACATTGGAGCTAATCATTATGAGAAAAAAATTACATAAACGAAAGAATCGAATCATATTAAAATTAGGACTAGGTACACTCGCCTTAGCCTTTAGTTTTGTGTTTGGTATATATCTTATCAGTTTTCTTTTAGGTCCACCACCCCTAATGAATGAACAAAATACGATTTATTATAGTGCAAGTGGTAATGTCATTGGTGAAGAGCAAGGCACTGAAAACCGCCACTGGATAGATTTGGATGAAATGGCTCCGGAAATTATCGATGCCACGTTGGTCATCGAAGATCAACATTTTCACGAACATAATGGATTTGACTTCAAACGGATTGCTGGGGCTATTTTAAAAAATATCAGGAGCATGTCACTAAAAGAAGGTGCAAGTACACTAACCCAGCAGTATGCGCGTAATTTATACTTGTCCCATGAGAAAACATGGACTAGAAAAATCAAGGAAGCGTTTTACACCATTCGACTGGAAATGTTTTATTCCAAGGAAGAGATTTTGGAAGGTTATCTCAATACGATTTATTATGGGCATGGGGCGTACGGGATCGAGGCTGCAAGTAATTACTTTTTCGATAAATCTGCTGAAGATTTAACATTAGCTGAATCGGCCATGTTAGCTGCTGTTCCAAATGGGCCGACCTATTATTCTCCATTTAATAATGAAACCAATGCAAGCAATCGGCAGACACAGATTTTAAACCTTATGCAGGAAGAAAGTAGAATTACAAGTCAGGATTATAATGGGGCGATGCAGGAAGAATTAGTGTATGCAGAGCAGGAGGAAAGACAAGAGGATAAAATCGGGCCATATTTTCAAGATGCGGCACTAAATGAGGCTGCTGACATTTTGCAACTTGATCAAGAAGACGTGAGATCCGGTGGGTTTCAAATCCATACAACATTGAACACGGAACAGCAGGAAAAGCTAGAGAATCAAATCGAGGAGACCATCAATCCGACCAGCGATATTGAAGTTGGCGCTATGGCAATGGATCCACAAACGGGCGGAATTCAAGCTTTGGTCGGGGGACGGGATTATGAAAAGAGTACTTTTAACCGCACGATAGAGGCTAAACGGATGCCTGGGTCTACGTTCAAGCCATTTTTATATTATGCCGCACTTGAACATGGGTACACGCCTAGCACGATGCTGATGAGCAAACCGACCGCTTTTGAACTGGAGAACGGGGAGGTATATCAGCCAAGTAATTTTAATGATTACTATGCCAATGAACCAATAACCCTGGCACAAGCGTTGTCGCTATCTGACAATGTCTATGCTGTGAAAACGAATATGTTTTTAGGTACCCAGACGCTGGCAGATACAGCAGAGGAGGAATTTGGATTTACAAGCGAACTCCCGGCAGTGCCGTCGCTCGCTCTCGGGACTGCTGCTGTTTCCATGGAGGAGATGGTCAGTGGCTATAGCATGATCGCAAATGGCGGTAGACGTGTTTCCGGTTATACGATTGAAGAAATTATTGATCGTCATGGTGAAACAGTCTTTAAGCGAGATGACGAAGCGGGGGAGCAGGTACTTGATCCGCAAAATGCGTTTGTTTTAACCCATCTGCTTACAGGCATGTTCGACAGTGAACTCGATGGGTATATGGCTGTGACCGGCTCATCTATTGCAAGTAAACTTACCCGGATATATGCCGGGAAATCCGGGACGACAAATTCTGACAGCTGGATGATTGGCTATTCACCTTCCCTTGTATCAGGGATCTGGACGGGATATGACGATAACCGTTCCATGGAATTCGTTGCAGAATCCGCCTATGCAAAAGATATATGGTCTGGCTTCATGGAGGCTGCTCATCAAGGAATGGAACAGGAAAATTTTGATATCCCTGAAGGTGTCGTGGGTGTTCCCATTGACCCTGAAACCGGCGAGCGAGCCACACCCTATTGTGATGCAAGCCGTGTCATGTTCTTTGAAGAAGGCACAGAGCCTCAAGGTCATTGTTCGGAGCATTATCACGGGGACGACAGCGAAAGTGACGACCGGGGAATTTTTGAAAGATGGTTTGATTTGTTTTCTTAAGGCTATTTTCTAAAAGATTGGGACTGCACCAAAGGTTCGTCCCACCGAAAACATTTGTTGCTTTTGACGCAAAAGATATAAACTGCGACGTATCTTGATATGATTGTTAATCCACCGCTCCGGAAATACACTTCGCTTTCCGCGGGCGGCTGATGAGCCTCCTCGTGCTGACGCACTGCGGGGTCTCACCTAGGCCTCTGCTCCCGCAGGAGTCTCCGTGTATTTCCTCCGCTTAGTGTTCCGGTTACTACCGCTAAATTGTATTAGTAATCAATGTCTAGACATCGAACCATCTCACTAGTTCGGGTGAGCGAAGGGCGGTGACTCCTGCGGGAAAAGCACGTGTCTGAAGACCCCGCGGGATTATTCTAAGGAAGGCCGACTAAAACCGTCCTTTGCGGACAACGTCGGCATACCCCTTGCCGGGGCAAGGAGGCTGAAGCCGTGCCCTAAGGAGGCGCATCCGCCCTTCGCTGACCCGAACGGCGATTATAGCAAACAGCACTTACGTCGCATTTTATATCAACTGCGGTGATTTAAAAGCAACATTACTTACAAAAAGCGTTTTTCTTAAAGAAGCGCGGGGGCACTTCTCATGTTTGCCCATTAAATAAAAAAAGCCAACACATCAGTGTATGTCCGTTTCACCTGACGTGTCGGCTTCTTTTGTGTCCTAGTAAACATGAGTTAGCCCATGTATTCATATTTTACAAAGTTTTGTTGCAAAGTACAAGATTTTAAGTAAATGTTCATGATTCGGACACAAAATGTTCAATAATTTTATTCTGGTAACGCCTGTTTTAATTCATCGGTTGAATTCTTCCACATGTCCTCGTCAAAGTCGACCAGAAAATCCTTAAGTACTTTTTTCGAAGGCTCATCCATGTGTTCTACAACAATTTTTCCTTTTAAAGACTTTTCCATATGTGTAACATGCTGAGGCATGGATTTATAGGCGCGTTTTATCGAACGATCAACGATGAATTCGCTTCCGGCTACACCAGCATAAAATGGGCCGTTTTCGTTACGTTCAACATTCACCCAAACAAACCAGTATAATTTGCCATTTGGCACTTCATCACGGTTCGGTATTATTTTTACACGTCGTTCTACTTTACTGCGGGCATGCATGACGTCCATATCCACATACGCTTGCGCTTCCGCCGGGTCAACGATAACCGGTGACATATTTTCCAAACTAACTGTACCTGCACCATAACCCCCATGGCCGTCTGTTGAATCATCCTTAATAATGGTAAACGCATTTTTCTTCTTCGGCTGATCTTGCTCTGAACTCATCGCAGGAACCTCCTTCATATTTCTATTGTTTTTTAATTGTAGCACAGGTGATACGGTGATTTCACTATTTGTATCTAGTGTTTCATCCCATCGATAACACTTAGTGCGGTCTGCATTTCTTCATCTGTATAATTTTGCTTCCCCTTAACGCGATGAATTTTTTCTACCATTTGATCGAAGGACAAATCGTCAAAATAAAGCATTGTCGCAACAAGCTCAAGAAACCGGGAACTAAAGTGTTGCAACATTTCCACCCGACCTGAGATAGCAGGCATTTCGACAGAGAATTGTTCCAAAAACGTCTCCCCTTCAGACGTGATTGTATAATGGTACCTGGAGTAATTTCCCTTATCTTCTTTTGTTTCATTCAGAAATCCCAGGTTGTAAAGCTCCTCTACCCTTAACGTCAGCTCCTCCGAGTATGGACCGTAAAAATGAAAATGGAATTTTTCCTCAAAAGGCACATTGCTTTTTTGAAGAATATAGATCATTTTTTGCATTTTTTTCCTGCCTGTAATTTCTTTTGCTACTGAAAAAAACTGCATCAATCGCGCGTGATTAGTCAACATCCTTGATCTCTCCCTGGCCGTATAAGATTTCATTGATACGTTGTTTCTTATCTTCATCAGTCAGCTCATCCAATAAATCCTTTGGAAAATAAAGCTTGTGATCTGTGCGTTTTTTTCCGGAAATCGCTTCGACAATATCGGATTGGCTGGAAAGCTCTTTTAATTCCTCATTCGGCATGCGTAAATGGATAGGCAGACGCCCCTCATCCTCCCCTGGGCGATAGAAATCGTACGGCAAATCCGAGGACGAATCTACAACCAAATAATAATCCGGGTCAAGTCCTGAGTCCTGAAACAACGCTTGTAGCTCCAGCCATGCCTCGCGCTGTACATTCGGATTGAATTCGATATATTTAAACAGGCGGCGATTCATGAACCGTTCGCATAAATCGCTTAAAATCGCATCATCTTCTTCCTGCCACATTTGAAAATAATATTGCACAACAGCCTCATCCAGCTTCAAATACTCATCCAGCGCAACATCCCCCTCAAAAAAAGACAGGAAATGTGTTGGTTCGAGCTTAAATGTGAAGGCATGCGATTCAAATAAATATTTCACGCGTTGCAGGATTTTCGACAAAATGACTTCCGCACTTCTCGTCACAGGATGAAAATATACCTGCCAGTACATTTGGTAGCGACTCATAATATAGTCCTCAACCGCATGCATCCCCGTTGACTTAATGACAACCTGGTCATCAATCGGGCGCATTACCCTGAGGATTCGCTCCATATCAAAGTGTCCGTAGCTCACCCCGGTAAAATAAGCGTCACGCTGCAGGTAATCCATTCGATCCGCATCAATCTGACTTGAAATGAGGCTGACAACTAATTTATCTTCATATGTTTTTGCAATCACATCAGCGGTCTTTTGCGCAAAACCTGTACTAACACGCTCTAAAATTTGATTAATATGGGTATTGCCGAGAATTATTTTTTGTGTAAAATGTTCATGATCCAGTTTAAAAACCTTCTCAAAAGAATGGGAAAACGGCCCATGCCCTAAATCATGAAGCAGCGCCGCACATAAGCTAAGCAAGCGCTCATCCTCATTCCAATGCTTCCTCCCTTTAAAATTGTAAATAATCCGCCTTACAATTTCATAAACGCCAAGGGAGTGATTGAAACGGCTATGCTCCGCACCGTGAAAGGTATAATTCGTTGTCCCAAGCTGCTTAATCCGGCGCAGCCGCTGAAATTCAGGTGTAGCAATCAGATCCCAAATGACCCTATCATTGACGTGCACATATCTATGTACAGGATCCTTAAACACCTTTTCCTCATGTAATTGTTCATCTTTATATGCCATAATCTCTCTCCCGCCTCGGGGGCCTGTCCCTCAACGCTTTATTACTTTAGTGTAGCGAGGGACAGACCCCTTACTATACCTTTATGTTTAGTATATAATAGATGGGCGAATGAAAAAAGGAAATGCAAGGAGTAAATTATGAAAAACTGGAAAGAAATCATTAGCCATACAACATTTCGATACCTTGATCACGCAGATAAACATACATTTCATCACGAGCCCTACACGGCGTTAACATCTTTTGCGATAGATGACGCTTTGTCACTGTCGGTTAGTGATGAAAAGACTCCACCTGCCATCCGCCTGTGGGTCCACCCTGACACCATTGTCCTTGGGATACCTGACGCGCGCCTTCCCTATATTGAAGATGGTGTCAAATTGCTAAGCGAGCGGGGATATCATGTGGTGGTACGGAATTCCGGCGGTCTTGCAGTTGCGCTGGACGGTGGTGTATTAAATATTTCACTTATTTTACCAGGCGTTAAACATATTTCCATTTATGACTGTTATGAAGCGATGGTCAGCTTCGTAAAATACATGCTGCGTGACGTAACGAATGAGATTGAAGCCTATGAAATCGTCGGCTCCTATTGCCCGGGGGATTATGATTTAAGTATTCACGGAAGAAAATTTGCCGGCATCTCTCAGCGTCGTGTCAAAGACGGTGCCGCGATCCAAATCTATTTGGATGTGGAAGGCAACAGCTTCGAGCGCGCTGCCTTAATTCGAGAATTTTATGCTGTAAGTAAGCGAGATGAAGAGACAAAATTTGATTATCCAACCGTGAAGCCGGAAGTCATGGCTTCCCTATCGGAATTATTGGGAGAACCAATGACGGTGAAAGATATGAAAAATCGTGTATATCATGCTTTGGAGGATTTTAGTGATGAGCTTGTTACGACAGATTTTTCGGTGGAGGAGCTTATCGTATTTGAAAAGCGGCTGGAGCAAATGAAGAAGCGGAATGAGCGTATTGCGGGGATGCAATAGTACCATTGGTGCGGATCGGGTGACGTTATATCTTAAGAAAGCGGAGGTCTTTCATGTCACATGGAGGGTGGAAAGGTTGAAGAACAACAGCTATCCGAGCTAAAAAAATCTGGATGATACATAAGGGATCTTGCTAAGCCGTCAAAAGCGTAACCTCAATCATGCACACTAAAAAAATGAATTAAGGACGTTTAAGCCAGCATGATAAAGGATATATATTCCAGTAGTAAGGAGTTTAATTATGCGTATCAATAGAGTCATGCTTTTCTTTTCGGACAAGTTTCTTAACGCTAAGTAGCGAAACGAAAATACGAGCCCAAAAGAAAGAAGGGATCATATTGTTTGGATTATTTGACGTAGTGCGGTTAGTGATGGCAGCCCTAATTATTTTGCCGATTACAGCTGTGATTCGTGAAGGCGGATACTACTTTGCAGCCACCCTGCTTGGGGCAAAGAATAAAAAGCTTACTGTAGGGAGTGGCCCTGTACTTTTTACGTTGCCCACGATAGAAGTTCGCCGCTATTTCTTTATGTATAGCTGGATGAAATATGATGAATTGCACCCAAGCAATCGATTTTGGCATGGTATTATTTATATCTCCCCTATTTTAGGTCCGTTACTTCTCGGTGCATTTATTAATACACTATTGGCACAAGACATCCTTCCAAGCAATATGTTCTGGGACACATTCATGTATTATATATTTTACTACATCTTTTTTGATTTGATCCCTGTTTACTTGCCGGATGGACAACCGACAAACGGAAGAGCGATATTTGACCTGATTAGGTATGGAGAACGAACGGACTTTATTAAAGAAGAAATGGAGGAAGAGCCTCTTGGAAGTGTAAAAAAAGGCTATACGGAGGAACAAGAAGAAACAATTAAGAGTCGGGATAAAGATCAACAGGAACGCAGGGATCATACAAGGCCTGAATCAGATCATGAAGAGACGAATGAAAGTGAAGAGGAAAATGATTACACCCAGGAGCAGGACGAAAAGAATAGAAGTCGGGCTAGAGGTTAACAGAAGCAGATCGAAAACCGGATAAAGATATTTCTGCCACATAAAAAAGCCTGCAAAGAGCCGTTCCAACTCCTTTGCAGACTTTTCATATATGCATTACTTAAGCTTGAGCCGCTGTTATCAGCGCCAATTTAAACACATCATCTGCACTGCAGCCACGTGAGAGATCATTCACCGGTTTGTTCAATCCCTGCAGGACCGGGCCAACCGCTTCAAATCCACCTAAACGTTGTGCAATTTTATAGCCAATATTTCCAGCTTCTAGACTAGGAAAAATAAACGTATTTGCATCCCCATTCAGTACAGAATCCGGGGCTTTCTTTTCTGCGACGCTTGGGACAATTGCGGCATCAAATTGGAATTCTCCATCAATCACAAGGGATGGATTTTTTTCCTTGGCAATTTGTAATGCTTCCGTAACTTTTTCCGTTTCCTCTGATTTTGCAGAGCCTTTTGTTGAAAAGCTTAGCATGGCGATGCGTGGATCGACATCAAATAAATCAGCGGTTACGGCGCTCTCTACCGCTATTTCAGCAAGATCTTGAGCTTCCGGCGCCATATTGATGGCACAATCAGCAAAGACATATTTTTCATCGTCACGAACCATCACGAATACACCGGATGTTTTCTTGATGCCTTCTTTCGTTTTAATGATTTGGAGTGCCGGGCGGACCGTGTCAGCTGTAGAATGTGTTGCACCGCTCACCAAGCCGTCTGCCTGATTCATATAAACGAGCATAGTACCGAAATAATTCCCGTCAAGCAACATTTTTCTAGCATCTTCTTCTGTCGCTTTCCCTTTGCGTCTTTCCACAAACGTCTCAACCATCAAGTCAAATTCTGCAAATTCCTTAGGATCCAATATCTTACAGGAAGACACGTCCACAGCAATCTCCCCGGCTTTTTGTTTTATGCTCGCTTTCTCCCCAATTAAAATAGGTGTTAAAATCCCTGCTGCGCTTAATTGGCTTGCTGCAGTTAAAATACGCTCATCCAATCCTTCTGGAAAAACAATCGATTTATTTTCTGTTGCTACTTTGTCTTTTAATTGATCAAATAATGTACTCATTTTTAAAAAACCTCCTGCTTGTCTATACTTAAATAATAGCTGATTTCATACGCGATTTAAAGCAATGCCCTTTGTCAGACTGGCATTTTTGACAGTCTAATGACAAATAGCGTTTTCATAAGTTTATTGGAAACATTGTATAAGATTAGGTTGCCCCATTTATGATAGACTAACGATGGGAGAAGTATTTTTAATTAAAAAGGAGCGATTTATAATGGTTGAAGCAGTAGAAACCATGGACGGCTGGTATAGCCTGCATGATCTGCGTAGTATAGATTGGAATTCATGGAAATTAGCATCAGAAGAAGAACGCAAGGAAGCAATTGATGGCTTTGACAAACTGCTTGCGAAGTGGGACGCAGTTGAAGAAGAGAAGAAAGGAAGCCATGTGCTTTATAAGATCGTGGGGCAGAAAGCTGACTTAATCTTCATGTTCCTGCGCCCGACGATGGACGAGTTAACAGACATTGAAACAGAATTCAATAAATCAAAACTTGCGGAGTTTCTAATCCCCACGCATTCCTATGTATCTGTGGTGGAGCTTGCCAAGTACCGTCCGCAAAAAGACGGGGTTGATCCGGAGACATTGCCGGAAACACAAGAACGGTTGAAACCAATTCTTCCAAAATGGGAGCATATTTGCTTCTACCCAATGGACAGGCGCCGCACTGGTGATGAAAATTGGTATACATTGGAAAAAGGAGATCGCGGGAAACTGCTTTATGAACATAGCAAAACCGGCCGTAAATATGCTGGGAAGGTAAAACAAATTATTACCGGATCCATTGGCCTGGATGACTGGGAATGGGGCGTTACATTATTTGCCCATGACCCATTGCAATTTAAGAAAATCGTTTATGAAATGCGTTTTGATGAAGTGAGCTCTCGCTATGGTGAATTTGGAGAATTCTTCGTTGGGAATAGGTTGCCGAGGGAAGATGTAGCAGATTATTTGAGCGTGTAGTGCCTGAGCAGGGGTTTGACCGGAGGTTTTGTCCCGCGGTCGGGTGGATTTGTTCCGCGGTGGAGTAGCCTCGTCCAGCGCTCAGGACGCTTTGTCCCGCTGTCGAAGTGCTTCATTCCGCGTTCGCGACGTTTTGTCCTGCGGTCACAGGCCATTTATCAGCGATTCGTTGAACTTATCGCGCCCCCTCAATTTTATCAAGGGAGCAAGAGAACCGCCCGTGTGCTTCCTAAGGGCTTTCTGTATAAATTAATGCAGAAAGTCCTTTTTTTATTTGTCATTATTTACTGGGCATTCGCATACGTATAATTAGTGAGCATTAGCACTTGAGATTCAAGCAGAAATGAGCGCAGTGATTTGGTCAGGTGAACACCGGCAGATATAAATCATAATGCTTTTTCTCACCGAATTTACCGGAATGCCCTTTCCGTATATTAATGAATTATATGAAGGAGGTTTTTTCATGAGTCAAGATGAAAACAATTCAAATCAACAGTTTCAAAATCCCTACCAGCCTTACCCTTACTATTATTACCCTCAAGCATCACCCGCGTACTATCCGTACCCGGCGTACTATAGACAGGAAACCGCACCACCACAACAGCAACAGCAACAACAAATGCAACAAGCGCAGCAGGCACAACAAGCACAACAACAAGCTGGGGAAGGCGGCATGCTTCCAATTCAGCAATCTTACATTGAAAACATTTTGCGACTAAACCAAGGTGAGCATGTTACGGTTTACATGACGTTTGAAAATAATGACCAGTGGAATGCGCAAATTTTTGAAGGGGTTATTGAAGCGGCAGGAAGAGATCACCTCATATTAAGTGATCCACAATCAGGCAGGCGTTACCTGCTTCTAATGGTCTACCTTGACTATGTCGTATTTGATGGCGAAATTAATTATGCCTACCCATATGGCGGAAACGGCCAGTTGGCGAATTTCCCACCAAGATAATAGCAAATAAGGATGACACAAAAATTACTGTGTCATCCTTTTTCACCATCTTAGAAAGGGCGATTACATGCGACATCCTTATGAAAAATTCATCCGCATCGAAATCATCTGCCTTACATTTGTCATCTTAGTCGGTGTATTTGCTCTCTTTCAAGGCGCTGCGCTGGTTATATTGATGTGCTTCTTTGTGCTTTCACTCAGCCTATTTTGTGATGCGCTCATAGCGTGGTATTCACACCGAACAGCGCAAGCCGCAAAACAGCTTATTCGCGGGGTAATGGTCATCATGTTTACCACTGTCCTATTTTTCCAGCTATAGATGTCTTAACAAAGCTATTCCAAGTAAAACCCACCCGATTAAAAATGCTAAACCACCAATTGGGGTAATCATAGCAAATGTCTTGATCGCAGTCGTGGAATAGATATAGAGACTTCCTGAGAATAAAATAATCCCCGCAAAGAACATCCAACCTGCCCAAACAGCTCCTCCACTGGTGAATTTCGCTAAAAGGAGGCCTGTTATGAGAAGTGCCATGGTGTGAAACATTTGATAATTCACAGCTTTATCCCATGTTTTTAATGCATTCGCAGACACCCTTCCCTCTAAACCATGTGCGCCGAATGCACCGAGTGCCACAGCTAAAAATCCATTTATTACACCAAGTATCAGAAAAACCTTTGTCATTTACATACACTCCTAAAAATCAAAAATTGAGTCTCCATTTGCCACGTCATGGTCCATTTTCGTTGATGTCCTTTGTTTATTTTCGCTTGATTGTTTGCCAAGCATTGCCTTCATTTCTTCAGCTGATATAGCCTCTTTATTACCTGTAGAAGGAGAGTCTTCCTCTAAAAAAAGATCGCATAATAAACGAACATTTTCAATATGCTTGATCATTTTATCCTGATTATGCTGCTCCTTTGCGTGATTTAATTCAGTGATCATCTTCTGAATTACAGTATTATTTCCTACCTCCATGTACGATCGCTCCCTATTTCACATACTCTCACATTATTATACCATCATTCTACACATGCAAAAAGCCTTGGAAATTTCCAAGACCCCCCTATGTATCATTTATTTTTCATTACGTCTCTTACGCTATTGTCTTGTAAACTCAAGCTTTTTCTCTTGTTCCTTCGTATAACGGTCATACATCCATCGCAAAAATTCTACCTCGTTTTCTTGCAATTGCCGATTGAGTTTCTCTCTTGTATCCTCACATACCTCCAAAAAGCTCTTCATAGCGCCTGAGAACCCCCTTAAACTGACGTAATTGGATATTTCTAGCATTATTATACCGTGATTCATTAGAAGAATCAATATTAAATGTGAAATTAATAAGAATTTACAGAAAAATACTTTATTTGACAAACAAACTTTGCCTGATGTGACAAACTTCCATCATTTCTCTTACATAGAAAAGCAAAAAAAGCGAAAAACCCATCAACGGGGTCCTCCGCTTTTCATCTATTTATTGATCCTCAAGTTTTGCTTCAAGCTCGGTAATTCTGGCTCTTAGTTCATTGATATCTTCTTTTGTCGCTAGCCCGAAATCTTTCGCCATTCCTTGTGTTTGCTCAAATTGCTTGGTGCTCCATTCGTCTTTCTTCATTTCGCCTTTTTCAATAAAATTATTCATCACTGTTCTTGCCTGCTCTGATGTTAATTCATTTTTTTCAACTAGTTCACTGAGCTTACTATCCAGTTTTTCTTTCCCGCTAACTGCAGCACCAATTCCGAGTAGAAATCCTTTTTTTAATGTATCAGCCATCCTAACACCTCCCTCACTTTCTGGATCGGATCATTCGAAAATGTTTAAACAAGAGTATACTTGTTGTAGTTGTAAATAAAGCTATGAGCACAATTGCGATTATGCTAATGGTCATTGAATTGAAGATGCTAGCATAAACCGCTAATCCAATTCCTACTACTATCATGATAAAACTAATGACCTCTAAAAGTAAATAAAAGTGATGCTTCAGTTGAGTATGATGCTTCTCTTTATCCCACTGCCTATCCTTTTCCCCGCTTTCCAGGAAAGAAAGCAATGCATTTGGCATGGATAAAATAGGCTTTGCCAAGTCTTTTGCTTTCTGTTTATAGATCGATTCAAGGATGTTTCGCGTACCAAACCATTGCTTAATCTTTGGTTTTGCCCATTCTTCAATATCCATGTCCGGATAAACCGTGAATAATATCCCAACCACAATGGAAACTGCCCTGCCGTAATAGGCATAATCTGCAGGCAATTGAATGGGCTCTTCTTTGACGAAATGACGAACCTCATTTTTAATTTTTGCCATTGCATCAGCGTCTAAGTCCTTAAAAGATCCGCTCTCATACATTTCAACCGCTTGTTTCAGGTTTTTTTTAAGTTGCTTCCTATCTGCATCCGGCAGCAGGAAATTCATCTCTTCCAGTGCATCGATGATGATATCATAATCATCTATGATAAAACCCTGAACAAACATTTTAAAATTATGTGTATCTTGTTTACTTAATTCACCCACCATACCAAAATCAATAATTGCAATTGTTCCATCCTGCTGTACTAAAATATTCCCGCTATGTGGATCCGCATGAAAATTACCCGGGTTCAGAAATTGATCGATATAAAAATCAAACAGCGTCTTCGTTGTTTCCTCTACATTAATATCATGTTCCTTAATATATTCCAGATCTGTTATTTTTGCTCCATCCATCCATTCCATTACGAGTACTTTCGTTGTGGTTAAATCTTCATGAAAAGCAGGGATATGTACATAGTCATCATCTTGATAGCGTTCCCTGAAATACTTTCCGAATTCCAGCTCCTGCTCAAAATCCAACTCACGATCCATGACACGGACAATTTCGTGAAAAAGTGCTTTCATATCTGCATTTTTACCAAATGAAGTAAACTTAGCTATAATCCAAAATACCATTCGTAATGCAATGAAATCTTTTCGAAAAATTTCCTGTATACGGTACCGTTGCACTTTTACAGCAACTGGAGTTCCATCTTTTAATTTTCCCTGATAAACTTCTCCAATCGAGGCAGAAGCGATGGAAGATTCATTAATTTCCAGTAGATGTTCATCAATGGCCGCCCCCCACTCTTCTTCCATGAGTGATTTGGCATAATCGAATGACATTGGTTTTACCTGGTCAACTAAACCAGAAAGCTCTTTGATAAAAACATCTGGCATAATGTCCGTTCTTGTAGTTAGAAACTGACCAACCTTTACCAATACACCACCAAGACTTACTGCTTTAATCCGATATTCCTTTGCCATATTTACTAATAGATCATTCCATTTTTTTTGCGTTTTACTATCCCATACACTATGGCGAAAAAGGAAGAAGTAAATTTTAAAGATAAATTTAATAACCATCCAAACGATGACGGTATAGCGATAGATAAAATTATATTTAAGGGAGCCTTTCAAGATTAACACCTCATCTAAACTATACCCAAATATGTATTAGGTTAATCACAGTTTACTACACTCTGTTATTCTATGCGAACTCGACTCTGCTATGTATAATTATTCATTTACCCCTGGACATTTGCATATATTCACTTATAATGAGAAAAAGAATTATTTTATAAGGTGGCTATTTTTATGGGGGAAAATAAATACAAATTAATCGATCATTTAAAATTTATCATCCCATCATTACTTGGTATCTTCTTGTTTATGACACCTGTACCAACAGATGATGGATTTACGATACCAATCGCCGTTTTAGCAACTTGGGTGCAAGAGCTTTTAGCCGGTCAGCTATCTGCCATTATGATGATTATTATCGTTTTTACAGCAGTGATGACAATGATTGCCAAATTTATAGGACCTAACGCGTTTGCTAAAACACCATTTTTCCAAAGTCTTTTTTATACAGGCTGGTTTTGGACCATTACAAGAGTCCTTGCAGGGATATTTGCCATTATGGTCTTCTTCCGATTAGGGCCGGAAGCAGTTCATGGTCCGGACACCGGGCAAATGCTACTGGATGACTTGCTGCATGTATTATTCGCTGTCTTTTTATTTGCGGGCCTGTTTTTACCCTTATTAATGAATTTCGGTTTGCTGGAATTATTCGGAACATTGATGACGAAGATTATGCGTCCTTTATTTAAACTTCCAGGCCGTGCATCGATTGATTCCTTAGCTTCATGGATCGGTGATGGGACAATTGGGGTGCTACTGTCAAGTAAGCAATATGAGACAGGTTATTATACGAAACGGGAAGCCGCTGTTATTGGTACAACGTTTTCTGTCGTGTCGATCACATTTTCACTGGTCATTATTTCTGAAGTGGGACTTGCGCATATGTTCGTTCCGTTTTATTTAACTGTTCTGATTGCAGGTTTTGTGGCTGCATTAATCATGCCTCGTATCCCGCCACTGTCTAGGAAGGCTGATACGTATATCAATGAAGCTGCCGATGGGATCTCAGAAGAAATTCCTGAGGAGCATACGAGACTTTCATTTGGCTACGAAAAAGCACTGGAACGCGGTAGAAAAGAAACGAGTGTTTATAAGTTCTTTAAAGAAGGCGGACAAAATATTCTCGATATGTGGATGGGTGTAGCCCCGATTGTTATGGCTTTTGGTTTAGTTGCATTAATTATCGCGGAATTTACACCGGTGTTCCAGTGGCTTGGAATGCCTTTCGTACCACTGCTTGAATTGATGCAGGTTCCGGAAGCTGCCGCAGCATCAGAGACGATTTTAATCGGGTTCGCTGATATGTTCTTACCAGCCATTTTCGCCGCATCGATTGAAGCGGAAATCACACGATTCATCATCGCTACCCTATCTGTTACACAATTAATCTATATGTCCGAAGTCGGTGGACTGTTGCTCGGATCGAAAGTCCCTGTCTCGTTTAAGGATCTCGTTGTAGTATTCTTGCTTCGGACGATCATTACATTGCCGATTATTACATTGATTGCACATATTATATTTTAATTGGCGGGTATTGGTAGTACAGAGATACATGATGAAAATAAGGAATAGACCTCACCAAGCTGTTAAACGAAGGTGAGGTCTATTTTTATTGGTTAATGATTATCACAAGAAGTGTTGCTAATGCAAACCAAAGAAAGACCGGCATTCTTGATTGGAAGCATATAAAGTTTTCTCACTTGGACAAATTATCAGCCATCAATGTTCTTCCCAAACTAATTCATCTTCCTTTATATAAAGTAGAACATCGCCACGAACTACTTTGTCACCAGCTTTTACAGCCACTGTCTCAATTACTCCAGTTGTCCCAAACAAAATTCGCTTTATATTTCTCTGTTCATCTTGAATAATTGCTAACAATTGCTGACCGCGAACTTTTTCACCTAATTCGACTTTAATACTTTCCACACTTCCTTTAACTGGGCTTGTTATAATATGTCCGTAACCCCAGCGTCTTGGGTACACTTCATATTCCATCATTAGATTCATCTCCTTTATTTATGGATAGATTCCGTAAGTATTTAAATGTCATTGCAACGTCTTAGTCTAGTCTTATGATAAATTCGTATTATCAGGTAAAGATTTTTAATTTTACTTTTTTAGTCCTCTAATAATATTCGTTCCCTCAGTATCGGAGAACTCCTGCAATTATACTTTTGTCAATATAAATCTTTAAACTTCACATATTTACTGTGTATTATTATTATAGTTTTTCAGATCAATCCAATCAATATATAATTCAGATAAAATCAATCTGTTTTTGATATAAAGGTAGCGAAAAAAAAGAGCGCAAGTCTTATTCCAGATTTGCGCCCTTCGTATTATGAGGTCAGCCAGTCTTTTCTGGTTGGCCTAATTGGAACCAAAAGCTAAGCGTTTATATTAGATTTTTCAATTATTTTATCAGCAATTTCTTCTGGAGAACTGCCATTTGTGTAAACAATATATTTAGCTAGCAACTTATTAGACTTATGTTTAACAAAGTGCTCATTTAACTGGTACATATCATTGTTAGTGGTCACACCTTTTAGTCTTTCGTTTAGGACATTAATGGATTCCTGTTCATTTTGACTTGGCAGCAATAAAAATATATTTTCATAGTCAATGAGAGCACTCTTGACTTCTTTGAATAAACGTTGGTCTTCATAAACAGAGTGGCCGGCACCGAAATCATGGGTACAATTTGGGTAATCCTCCAGCGTAACCGCGTGTGCTTCAAACGTTTTCCAATACGTATACATAGCCATATAACCATAAGTTTCGCGTATTTCATTTTGCCTTATTTCACTAAAGCCTATTTCTTTGTAATAATCAAATCGTAAATCATCCATTGGTCGTTGGGGAATTCCAGTTTTACTTGAAAGCACTTCAGCCACTGTACTTTTACCAGAACAAATTGGGCCGATTAAAATAATAGTACAAGACATTTGAATTCCTCCGATACCAATTTTTTGTTTTTAACGATCAAATTACAATATTTATTATTACTCTTTATGTGTTAACGGAAAAACGAGATGTTTTGAAAAAGTGAAATAGTTATAATTAGCGTTGATAAGGATCCTGCAGACAATAAAGTTATCATTCTTCGCCTGTTTATCTTTTTTGAAGGTTTAACAGCCTCTCGGGACACCCCGATCCATATAACAATAGAAAATATAGCTGCTATGGTTATAACATCTGTGGACATATTTGATCCCTCCTTAATTCACAAAACATTTGAATTTTAAAATAACATTAGCCCCAAAATTAATTACGCCCGTTACTTTAAAATTATAAATCAACATAGAAACAAGCAATTAATACGAAAGCCATAAATAAAATCCCTATCCAATCTATAACTAGTGTTTGAATATTCTTTTTCTTGTTATACCACATTATTTTTATTAGAGACGTAGCCAAAAAAAGCATTAACACAGATGCAAATAAAACCGTTAGAGAAACACGAAAAGCGGTAGCTAAATATAAGACTGCCAGCCAAAACCAAATCATAATAACAAATTTCTCGACTTTATACTTATTTTCGTTAAATAGGAATTCGATAACATTTTCCTTTATCAAAATCCGACTCCTTTTCCATTAATGTAAAAGTACCCTTTGGAGTCATCATATCCAAAGGGGCAAAACAGTAAAAAACAATGCCTCAAACAGACATAGGCAACACCCCTCCGTTATAGCATATTGCGTGCACTACAACCGACGAGGATGCGCCGATCCTCCTTGAGAAAATACGATTATTGCATATCCATATTGTACCACTGAAAATTTCATTATTTAAGGTTTTTCTACTTTTATTGAAAAATCCCATCATGAGGATTAAATTTCCTATTTATATCTGCAAGGCAAAATCGCCGCCTCAAAGAGACAGCGATTTTAAAAAGGGGGTTAAATTGTTTTATCTGAATCGCTGGTTCACAATATCCGTTATTTTTTCCGTAACAAGCGATGTGTCTTTCGGTACCTCTTCATCTGCTTCTTCATATTCCGATGCTTTTTCAACGAGACTGGCATCATAACCTAATTGTTCTGCCATACCACTCATAAATTCGTAAAAGCTCTTGTTTGTAGAAGGTCCCGTATTGTAAATACCTGTAATGTCTTTTGGCACAAGCTCTGCGATGGTATTTGCCAAATCTTCTACGTGGACAAAGGTTCTAATTAAATCACCACGAAAGGCAATCGGTTGGCCGGAACGTAAATGATAAGAAAGTTCATCTGTTCGCGCGTCCAGTTTGCCAATTTGATTTTCCCCGTAAACAGGTCCGGCTCTTAGAATCATATAGTTTGACAGTTCATTTTTAATGAATCGCTCAGCCTTAACTTTGGCATTCGTATAATTACTGTAAATATGATCATCAGGCAATGTGGATAAGGAATCCTCCTCCGTGTATGGCCCTTTTCCGTCACTATAGACGAAGTCAGATGAAATATAAATCAGCTTGGTTGCCGGAGTGAGATGTGTTATTAAATGCAGCAGCCCTTGGTCGGTCAATTCATATTCATTTGGCCCATTCATAACAGACCAAATCACAACATCCGGATTTTCCTTTTTAAAAAAATCAGAGAAAGATTCCGGTTCGTTGATATCCAGTTTATGCAGCTCATCAAACACTGGTTTCGTTTCCAAATAGGTTCCGACGACTTCGATATCAGACTGATTTTCAAGCAATTTATAGACGGATGTTCCTACATAACCACTAGCTCCAAATACGACTACTTTCATCATTAACACCTACCCTTTCCCTAAGCTTTTGTTTGCGCTGATTCCTTACTTGTCTTCCCACTATATGCATTTTTCATTATAGTGGCTTTCCCTTCCATAAGTGGTTGTGTTATCCCAAGAAGAGGTTTGCTTGATAAAACAAGCACAAGGACAGCTGAGATGATACCAAGACCCACTACATCCAATGCATTATTAATCTCAAATACATCTGCTTCCCGGAAATACTGAATGAAAAATCCATGCAGCAAATAGACATACAGTGTTCGCGATCCAATATGGGTAAGCCGAGTTTTTGATTTAGGAACCCAAGACATGATACTAATAACCATGAGTGTTGCAACCACATAAACCCCGAGACGAGCTATCCCTCCATATGCGGGCAACCCTAACTCGGCATATGACGAGGAACCCAGTAACCATCCTGTATCAATAGCAGGAAGGTAATAGATAGCAACAGCAAGTGTCACCATCACAAGAACGGAGGCTATTTTTATCCCTTTTTGTTTTACCTGCATGATCTGCCTTTCGGTAATAAAATAACCAACCAAGAAAAATGGAAAGAATACAAACGTGCGTGATAAGCTAAATGTGTGTCCAATTTCTCCAAAATAACCTACTATTAATCCGATTTGCACTGCAATCATCACGCTTAGCCCAGCCGGAATTTTTTTAAACCAATACAGAAGCATATGCCAACTGAACAAGCTAATCAAGAACCATAGGGCCCATTGCGGATAAAACAGACTCGCTTGCCAATCTGCTTTTCCAATTAAGAAATAATATCCCGTATACAACAATTGAAAAATGATGTATGGCATGATTAATTTCTTCGCTAAATTAATGATATAATCTTTGTTCCCTAAACCCTTCGCAAAAAAACCTGCCAATAAAATAAATGCGGGCATGTGGAATGTGTAAATCCACATATAAAGTGTATTCATCCCCCTTGAGCCATCGACAAAAGGCTGAATCATATGGCCGAATACAACGAGGAAAATCAATAATATCCGTGCGTTATCAAAAAATGGATTCCTTTTCATTTATTTCTCATCCCTTTACGTTCATTGCTGTACTTCCCATTCTACCCGTTTTTAATGGGAAATACGTATAATTCGCCTTGATTTAAGGCAGTTGTTAGGGGATTGTAAATGGAATGAAAAGATTATGGCAGTGTTGTAAAAGGAATTGCAGGTATTGGGTTTAGGTGCTGTCTCCAGGTCGGGGTGGCGCTAGAGTAACTCTTATTGCCGAACGGGGCGCCCTGAACGCGGGACGAACTGTTTCGTGCGCGGAACGAATTGTGCTGATCGCGGAATGAGACGCCCTAAACGCGGAACGAACGGATCCTTGCGCGGAACGAGGCGCCCTGAACGCGGAACAACCCGCTGCGACCGCGGGACGAAACACTTTTCCATCCCCTTCAGGAAGCAAAAGAACCGCCCCCAGGCTTCGTCACGCCTTCTTCTTCTTTTTAGCTGTAGTTGTCTTTTTCTTTGGCTGTTTTGGTTTTGGCTTGTCTTTTTTCGCTTTATCCAATGAGGCTTCAAGTGCTCCCATTAGGTCGGTTACATTATCCGGCGTTTCTTTACTTTTGTCGTCTGCGGTAGTTGTCTCTTCGTTGTTTTTCTTTTCCTCAATTAATTCCAGCAAGGACGCGCGGTAATCATCTTTATATTTTTCCGGGTCGAATTCAGCTGTCAATTGGTCGATCAGCATTTTGGCTGTATCGAGTTCTTTCTGTGCTGTCGTTACTTCATCCGGTACATTCGGAACATCGCCCGCGTCACGGACTTCATCCGGATAATGAATCGTTTCAGCAACCAATGTATTTTCATAAACGCGTATGACAGCCAGCTGCTCCTTTGACCGGATCATCATTTTTGCGACACCAATTTTCCCGGTGTCTTTCAGGGAATTCCGCAGTAATCCATAGGCATTTCCGCCACCTTCGTTTGGTGACAGATAATAGCTTTTTTCAAAATAGATCGGGTCAATTTCCTCTAATTTTACAAAGTCGACAATCTCTACTGCTTTATCCTTTTGCTCTTTTTGTAATTCTTTCAATTCCTCTTCATCTAAAATCACAAATTTATTTTTGGCATATTCATATGCTTTAACGATATCGTCATTTCCTACTTCCTTATCACAATTCGGACAGGTTTTTTCATATTTAATTGGCGTTTCGCATTCTTTATGCAATTGTCGTAGTTTGACATCTTTATTTTCCGTGGCAGCGTGCATTTTTACAGGAATATTGACAAGCCCAAAGCTGATCGTACCCTTCCACATCGTATGCATGTGATAAAACCTCCTTTTTTCTATAGTTTGTCGAGATGGATTATTTTTATCCTGCAGCGATTATTTTGATAAAAATTGAGCCATGTTAAAGAGTAAGGGAGATGTTTTCATGGATATGATGAAGCCGATAGCAAGCACGGAAAAACCAAGGGGCGAGGACTGGTTATATGAAGTAAAATATGACGGCTTTCGCTGTGTCTTGCAATGGGAAGATGGAAGTATTCGTCTTACGAGTAAAAATAATAAAGATTTAACAGCGAATTTCCCAGAGATTGTGGCATTTTGCCGGGAAAATGAAGCGCTGGTCAAACCTTTTCTTCCGCTTCAATTTGACGGGGAACTAGTCGTTTTAAACAACGCCTTTCAAGCAGACTTTGCTTCGATTCAAAAACGAGGACGACTCAAAAACAAAGCTTCCATTCAGGAGGCAGCTGAATTCAGGCCTGCAAGCTTGCTCGTCTTTGATCTATTGCAATATAAAGGATCAGATTGCAGGAAGGATCCCTTGGTAAAGCGTAAATCGTTAATTTCTGATTTTTCGGCCAATACAGAGGTGAAGGGGCGAATCAATTTCATCCAAACCCATGATGATGCCGATGAATTAGGCAAAATTATTTTTGACTACAAAGCGGAAGGGATGATTGCGAAGCGGCAAACGAGCACCTATCAATCCGAAAAAGATCACCGCGATTGGTTCAAGATAAAAAATTGGCGAACGATTCATGGGTTTCTTACCCATTTTAACCCGGAGAATGATTATTTCACTGTCAGTATTTACGACAATGATGCTATAAAGGAAATAGGAAAATGTAAACATGGACTCGATTCAGAAGCGTTTCAAACGTTACAACAGATTTTTACCACAAAAGGAGAAAAAGAACGTGAAGGCTACTCGCTTCCGCCAGCTATTTGTGCCTCGATTCATACACTTGATTTATATAAGGAAGAACTGCGTGAGCCGGAATTTGATAAGCTATTGCCGAATATGGAAGCAGCGGCTTGTACACTTGAAAGACTGCAGCTCAATATGGCGATGCTTCCACCTACAGTCGACCTCACAAACACGGATAAAATTTTTTGGCCGGATGATGCTCTAACAAAGGGAGATTTGCTTATTTACATACGGGAAATCGCGCCATATATGATTCCCTTTTTAAAAGATCGTGCTCTCACTATCATTCGTTCCCCTGATGGAGTGAAGAAAGAGCATTTTTTTCAAAAACATTTACCGGATTATGCACCTTCTTTTATAGATAGTTTTAATATAGATGATGAAAGGCGTATTATATGTAATGGCCTGGATTCACTGGTGTGGTTCGCGAATCACGGTGCGGTGGAATATCATATTCCGTTTCAGACGGTACAACATGATGATCCTAGCGAAATTGTCTTTGATTTAGACCCTCCTGACCGGGATAGATTTGATTTGGCTATACAGGCAGCCAAGATTATTAAAGCCTTGCTTGATGATTTGGATCTCATTTCATTTGTTAAAACTTCCGGAAATAAAGGCCTGCAAATTCATATTCCAATCCCGACAGGAAGTATGACATATGAAGAAACAGGTGTATTTACGGAGGCTATTGCCCGGACGGTTGAAAATGCTTATCCGAACTTGTTTACAACAGAACGAATGAAGAAAAATAGAAATGGCCGTCTGTATATCGACTACCTTCAACATGGAAAAGATAAAACACTAATAGCACCCTATTCCCCCAGGAAGACAGATGATGCAACCATTGCTGCTCCGCTGTTTTGGGAAGAGGTCAAGGAAGGGCTAGATCCAGGGCAATTTACAATTGAAAATGCGATCGACCGTGTAAAGAGGTTGGGTTGTCCTTTTGGTACGTACTTTGATGTTGGCATGGAGCAGCGGTTGGAAAGGGTGCTTTCGCTTGTGCGAGGGTATTAAAAATAGCCGCCCCAACCAATCAGGAGCGACTATCCATCTTACAACGAAGCACTTTCTTCTATTTTATTTTTATCATTAAATGTTTTCCTGTTAATTCTCTTTAAGATTCGCGATGTTAATGTTCCAGAAAGCATAGATCCATTAACATTGAGCGCTGTACGTCCCATGTCGATGAGTGCTTCAATGGAGATTAACAGACCCGCTAATGCTACTGGCAAGTTCATGGATGAGAGCACGATCAAGGCAGCAAATGTTGCGCCACCACCGACACCTGCAATACCAAATGAACTAATACCAATGATTAACACCAATGGAATGATAAATTCTAGTGAAAGCGGATCTATCCCTACTGTTGGTGCAATCATTACTGCCAGCATCGCCGGGTAAATTCCTGCACAACCGTTTTGACCCATTGTGGCGCCAAAGGAAGCTGACATGTTTGCAGTACCTTCATCAACACCAAGCGATCTTTTCTGTGCTTGAATATTCAAAGGAATCGTTCCAGCGCTTGAGCGTGACGTAAAGGCAAATCCTAATATTGGCATTACTTTTCTCAAATAGGTCATTGGATTTAAACCGAATACACCGACGAGCACTAAATGAATGACAAACATGATAAATAAGGCTACATAAGAAGCAATTACAAATTTACCCAGTTCCATGATTCCTGCTACATCTGTCGTCGCAACTGTATTTGCCATTAAAGCTAAGATGCCGAATGGTGCCAAGCGCAACACGAGTGTTACAATCCGCATGACAACACCATAAAAAGCATTGACTATTTTCGTGAACGTTTCTGCCTGTTCTGGATTTTTTCTACGTAACCCAAGAACCGCAATCCCTACGATCATGGAAAATATCACAACGGCAATGACCGATGTAGAGCGTTCCCCTGTCATATCTAAAAATATGTTAGATGGAATGAAGTTGAGAATGCGCTGTGGTGTTGATTGCTCTTCCACATCTCCAAGCGTCGTCTCAAGCATTGTTGCTCGCTCTTCCTCCGGTTGCCCTGCTTCAATTTCCTCTGCACTCAGGTCAAATACTGTTGCTGTTCCAATACCGATTAATGCTGCGACCATGGTTGTTGTTATAAGTATACCAATGATCCATGCAGACATTTTCCCGAGTTCCGCCGTTTTTTCCAAATTAATGATAGATTGAATGATTGATACCATGACCAGTGGAATGACAATCATCATAAGCAGACTAATATAGCCACTGCCGACAATACTATACCATTCTGTTGTTTCTGCCAGTACATCGGAGCCGGCGCCATAGATTGCCTGTAATACAGCCCCAAGCACAATCCCCAATCCTAAACCTGTGAATACGCGTTTTGTAAATGTAAAATGCTGTTTCTGCATCCAAATCAGTAGTCCGATGATTGCTAGTAAAACCGCGATATTCAATAAAATATAAACGACATCCATTTCCCTTCCCCCTCGTATTAATTGGATAGCCCTATATTTTGCATATAACATTGACCTATTATATGCAAAGCCTATTTTATCGTTCCTCTATAATATATAATTCCGATAAAATTAGTATGACTAATATAAGATATTATAATGGTTTAAGGGAAGTGTCAAGGAAATAATTTACAATAAATAGGCCCTACCACAATACATGTGTAGAGCCCTAACTTTTATCCAATATTCGCTTGCAGTTCGATTTCCACGTTTCCTTGGATCGCACGGGAAATCATACAGCTTTTCTCTGCTTTCTCAACGAGTTTTTCAAGTTTTTTATAATCTGTTTCCTGGGAGCCATCCTTGAGAGTCACTGTCGGTTTATGAATAATTTTTTTATATGTGAATACACCATTCGTCACATCGACAATCCCCTCAGACTCAAGTGACATCTCATTCAATGGTAAATCAGCCCGTTCAATCATGGCTGCCAATGTAATAATATAACAAGTGGCTGCTGCACCTAACAACATTTCATCCGGGTTGGTGCCGACACCGGGACCGTCCATTTCAGTTGGAATAGATATTTTTGTCTGCAAATTGCCCGCATCAATATAGCCCTCACTGTTTCTCCCACCAGGCCATGATGCTTTTAAATGAAAATGCTCTTCTGCCAATTTGATCACCTCTTGTTTATTGTAGTGTAGCAATAGAAAATCAAAAAGAAAATAGCCTGAAAAAAATAGACCTGCCAGAGATTATCGATATTCATACGATCGGAGCCTATCTTGTGGATATCCTAATTTTTGTGAAATTATTGACCTAATTTCTCTGTTTTACTGATTTGCAAGGAGACCCTTAACGTCAGAAAAGGACCGTTTGATTTAAGTTTGCCAGTAAAAGAGCCTTAGCTTGAAGGTTCTTTTACTTTCTCTGTATTCTTACTGGAGTTCAATAAAACAACTCCGCCTATAATTAATATAATCCCCAGAATCTTTAAATTACTAAAAACTTCGCCCCATACAACTCCACCTATTATAGCGGTTATCGCTGTTCCAGCTCCTGCCCAGATTGCATAAGCCAAACTCAATGGAATTACACGAAGGCACAACCCTAAACAAAAAAACGAAAGTACATAACCGAAAACTACTCCAATAGACGGAAGTAGAATGGTAAATCCTTCTGACAGTTTAAGCATTGAAGTAGCAAAAACCTCAAAAATAACAGCAATTGTTAGATAAATATAAGCCCTCATATAACTCCCTCTTTCTGCAACATTATTGTATTTAACTAATATTTAATAAAACAACTCCACCAATAATTAAAATTAACCCGATGCCCTTTGTGAAATTAAACTTTTCTTTGTATATGGTAACTCCAACTAATGCTGTTAGTGCTGTTCCTACTCCTGCCCAAATCGCATATGCCATTCCAAGGGGCAATGTTTTTAATGATAATGATAAAAT
The DNA here is from genome assembly GCF_021560035.1 of Virgibacillus sp. NKC19-16. Classification (NCBI taxonomy): domain Bacteria; kingdom Bacillati; phylum Bacillota; class Bacilli; order Caryophanales; family Bacillaceae; genus Virgibacillus; species Virgibacillus salidurans. The sequence continues at coordinate 3,417,353 of NZ_CP074373.1, forward strand.
ATAGAATGCCAAAACATATCCAACTATTACGCCAAGAGAAGGCAGCACTTTTTTAAATCCGTTGGTGGCCTTGAGCATGGAACTTCCAAAGACTTCGCATACAATGGATATTGCTAATAATACATAAGCATTCATCGTGATCCCTCCCCTTTTGTCATTTTAATAATTGCCTGAAGTCCTTCATTTCTCTTACTTTTCCAAGGAGCTACATTTAAGATTGCGATTTATAAAAAATATAATAATATATAGAGTAAGGCATTTTCCATGTAAATGTCTGCCTTTCTTTTGCTAAGTCATTCGACTTAATATATTATAATACAAGTGACTTAAAAGTTCAAAGGAGTTATCATATGCCTAAAAAAATAGATCACGCTGAAAGAAAAAATCAAATTGTAGAAGCAATGTTTAGCATCATTCATCATTCAGGCTTCGAAAAAGTGACATTACGCGAAATTGCCAAAGAAGCAGGTATATCTTTAGGTTCTGTTCAATACTTTTTTCCAAAACAAAAAGACATATATGTGTTTGCAATGGATGTTATCTATCAAAGATTTGAGGATAGAATGCAAAAGGTCATACAGGTAGATCAAGGTGGATTTGAAAACGCAGTTCGTATGATAAAACAGATTGTTCATGCTAATACAGAAGAAGAAAAAATGGAGAATGACATATGGATGAAATTTTCAATCATGGCAACGATGAACCCGGAATACCACGCAACAAAGGATAGATTCCGAGAAGTAAACTATAATTTTGCAAAGGACATTTTAACAATGCTTGATAGCAATGGGTTTATTAATGGTTCAATTAATATTGGTAATAGTGCAAATTCATTAACAATATTCATTCATGGTTTAATATTTGAATCTGTTATTTATGATAATTTATACAACAATCCCGTCATTGAAAAAGAAATTAGAGCGTATTTACGAAAAATTTGTAACTAAAATAAATCCGGGGAAGTCATTAATGCAATCCTGCACAATACCACCGAGTAGAAGTTATATTGAGAACAACAATTAAAAGGTCGATATCTATTAGTCATGTCTAATTATATCGACCTTTACTTTTATGTTTTTTCACGATTTAGATCTTGGGGCTGAGAGAAGATATTGCACTCTCTTCGGTTTTATTGCTATGTACATTATAATACGAAAAAGAAATTTGCAAACCAACCAAAAAGTTGACTCAGTCCTTACTTTCCCCGTCGATCCCCCCAACCTCCACTTGCGCCTTAAAAACGACCTTCTGATTATTTTCATTCATGCCCTCAATATGAACTAATCCTGGATCCGTTTCAGAAATTCCATTTTTTAAAATAATGGTCTCTCCTGGTAATGCCTCATGATTAAAGTTCACTTCAATGGCTTTTGTTTCATGGGTTTGATGATCTTCCAACGGGAAACAATCGAGCATATAATCCACATATTTCGAGTTGTTTAAATGGCCATTAAAATCAATATCACTATAGCCAATTACTTTGTGGTATGCTGTTTCCAGAGATCCCGGACTTTTCAGTTTTTTTAGCTTGTAATCAATGGCACGTTCTTTGAGCACGGATGGATACTCAAGTTGGATGTGTGAAGCCCTTTTTACTTTTCTTTCCTCTAAGTCCATAATCACCCAAACAGAAACTGCTCGAATAATGGGAGCGCCGTCCTGATCACGTACAATGTAATCACGCTCGAACTCTAATTTACCAGGTTCCTGTGGCCATGTTTCAATCGTAAATTCCTCTTTCCATTCCGGCATGCGGTCAATTTCCACCCGTATCCGCATGAGAATCCAAGCAACACCGTAGTTATTTGCTAAGACATCGATACCCGCACCAAGCTGTGCAGAAGCAAGACTAGCTACTTCCTGAAAATAGCTGAATAATGTACTTAGTTTTAATTTCTGTTTAAAATCAACATCACGTAAATCAATACGATAACTCTTCTTATACAGTATGTCATTTTGCATGGTTATAGCTCCTTATTCCCTTGTGATTCTCTTTATATTATATCAGAAATAGGAGATATACTTGCAGTACAAGCGTACCGAATCATTTATAACTTCTTACATATCGTTTATAATAGAAAATAAGTGTATGATTCCGTATCATTTATTTAAAATATAGAGAAGGAGTGAATCCGATGGCTCAGTATACAGACTCTAAAGACTCCGCTGAATTAATGGAGGAAATGATTCAACTACGTGAAAATGTGTATCGCGAAGGTAAAGAAACATTTGACAGATGGGAACCAGGAATTAAAAATACCGAGTTTGTGGATAGTGCCAGAAATCTGGCATTTTATCTTGCACTAAGGAGAAGGGATATAAGAGAGCTTCAGACTGCACTCATGCCATGGGGATTATCATCCTTGGGGAGATCCGAATCCCACACGATGGATAATCTGGATGCTGTGGTGGAGAGTTTATCGAAAATAAATGGAGAGAAAGAAGATGAGAAAAAATTTCCTTCCCCGGATTCTTACTTTCAGGGCAGTCGAAATCTAGAGGAGAACGCTGATAACATCTTAGGAAAAAGTCCTGAGAACAAATCTTCCCGAATTATGGTAACTTTTCCAACCGAAGCGGCAAGAAGTAAAAAACTAGTGGAGAATCTTCTAAAGGAAGGGATGAGTGTTGCAAGGATTAATTGTGCGCACGATGATCCCAAAACGTGGGAAAAAATGATCCAAAATATTCGCAAGGCAGAAGAGAAGCTTGGCAAGACCTGCAAAATTATGATGGATATTGCAGGCCCAAAAATTCGAATTGACCGATTATATACTACTTTGAAGAAACCCCTGCTCTACAAGGGAGATTCTTTCTTCTTGACCGGAGAAGAGTCATTGCAAAACTTCTATGGAAACGAAATTGTTTTAGGCTGCAGTATTCCAGAGATTGTTTCTTCCCTGGAGGAAGGTGAAACCGTTCTGATTGATGATGGAAAAATAGAAGGTGAAGTTAAATCTGTGAAGGATGACGGGGTTATCGTAAAGGTCAAAAAACTGCAAACCAAAAAAGGCGTCAAAATCAAAGCAGAAAAAGGCTTAAATTTTCCAAATTCCAATTATGATGTTGAAATTTTTACGGATAAAGATAAACAGGATCTGGATTTTGTCTGCCGGAACGCCGATATCATCGGCTGCTCATTTGTAAGAAATCCAGACGATATACATGCAATACAAGATGAAATACGAAAGCGACTGAGTAAGAAAAAAGCTTCGAATGTAGCACTAATGCTGAAACTGGAGACGGCCCAAGGTGTTCAGAATTTACCTGAGATAATTGTGACAGCAGCAAGTCAAAACCCGTTATGTGTCATGGTTGCAAGAGGAGATTTAGCTGTTGAAATCGGCTATTTACGATTGGCAGAAATCCAGGAAGAAATTCTCTGGATTTGTGAAGCCGCAGATATTCCGGTAATCTGGGCTACGCAAGTAATGGAGAACATGATGAAAACAGGCGTCCCGTCAAGAGCAGAGATTACCGATGCGGCACAAGGATCCAAGGCAGAATGTATTATGTTAAACAAGGGAGAATATGTACTGGATGTCATACGCACACTGGATGAGATATTAGAAAAAATGCAGGAACATCAATATAAAAAAATGCCGAGATTAAGAGCATTAAATCTGGCAGAGACAAAGGAGTCAACTACCCACCACTTATCGAACTTTCAGTCAGATTGAAGTGGGGGGCTTGAAAAAAGCCTTTAGTTGTCTAGCCTAAGTCTTCATTGACTACGTTGGTTTGGTTATCACACCCCCGGATGATGCCCTAAGTCCGTGGCTCTGTGCAGGCGCTGTAATAGTTCTAAATGGGTAGGAACGGTCAACCTGATCTTGACTTTTTAGCAAAGCCATACCAACATTGGCGAAGGGTAACCACTCTGAGAGGAGGAACACTATGGTAGTGTTCCTTATCAATATGCATGGAGAACCTTTAATGCCGTGCAAACCAAAAAAAGCAAGACTGCTGCTCCAAGAAAAGAAAGCAAAAATCGTATCCCGCAACCCGTTTGGCATTCAATTGCTATATGAGACCAATAGTTATACACAGGAAGTGAATATCGGGGTGGATCTGGGAGCGAAACATGTTGGCATCGCCATTACAAGTGAAGACAAGGTACTAGCTAAAGGAAAAGTAGAACTGCGTCAGGATGTCAAAGTTGCCATTGAGACCAGAAGAACCTATAGACACTCTAGAAGAAACCGGAAAACACGTTATCGTAAACCGCGTTTTCAAAATCGCAGCCGGGAGAACGGATGGCTGCCACCAAGCATCCAAAGTCGGGTGGAAAATACCTTCTTTTGGATCGACAAGTTTTACGATCTTGTGCCACATCCTGCGTTAACCATAGAGGTTGGCAAATTCGATGTGCAAAAGATGATCGACCCGGATATTGCTGGGGTGGCCTACCAACAGGGTCAGACGTATGGCTATCATGATGTGCGTTACTTTGTATTTGCGAGAGATAACTATACGTGTCAAGTGTGCAAACAGAAAGGAAAAATTTTGAACACCCATCACCTCCTATACCGTTCACATGGAGGTTCCAACCGGGCAGATAACCTGGTTACCGTCTGTACGGACTGTCACACACATGAGAACCATCAGAGCGGGAAGATTCTTGGAAGTGGATGATCGAAGGAAAAAGATTACCACAATACAAAGAAGGGCCGTTCATGAATAGCTTTCGCCGAAGGGTATTTATCACGTATCCACAGGCAAAAATCACGTATGGTTCAGTTACTACACCGAAACGTAAAGAACTGGAATTGGAAAAAAGCCATATGAATGATGCGATTGCCATTAGTGGCATTCCATTCATCAAAGAAGATACCAAGAACATTTTCAAAGTCAAGCAATTTCGGAAAAAGAAACGTTCCTTACATGAGGCGACGGCCAGAAAAGGACGTAAAACGAAAAACACACTGAGTAAACGAAATGCAAAGAACAAGAAATACCTCAAGGGATTTTACTTGAACGACAAAGTGAGGGTCTATGAAACAACCGGCTACATTACAGGATTTACAGGGACAAGTGGGGCTTACGTCAAGTCTATAGAAGGGGATTATATCACCATGCCCAATAAAAGCTATAAACAGGTTGGCCTCAAGGATCTGACACGAATCAGCCATAACAACAATTGGCAGTTTGAGCAGAAGGCATTTGGCTGATGCCAACCGAAATTCATCTCCCACCTACTCATTGGGCTATCGCTCTTCATATTCCTTGAGGTGGGAGACTTCTTTCGGAGTGCTGTTAAAAGGTGTATGCAGCATTCTAATAATTGTGTAGATGATGAGTACTGCTGTAACGAGGTTAAAAATAACCATGTCAAACGGAGCAAACGTACCCGCGAAGAACTCATCAGGCAATAGACCGAATAGGCTTGCCAACTCAGTATCATCTTCTTGACTACTTGGCTCATCAAAAAGATAGAATACAACGACGACAATTACAACGGCTACAATAGATAAAAAGATATCCTTGACCAATGAACCAGCGCTTTTATTTTTTGTTGCCACTTGTCAGAACCTCCAATTTGGTTTATATCAAATGGTTTTTGAGAGTCCTGTCCCTCACCACGCTAATGCTTTAATGTGGTGAGAGACAGTTCCCATAATGCTCTAATGATCTAGTCATCCGTCATCGTCTTTCTAAAACAAACATACATAAACACTGCTGCAGCAGCCACCCAAATTGCAATTATCAAAAGTGGAAGCCAGGAGGTGGTATCATGTATTTCAATCCCCTGCATAATTGGGAAAGTATCGAAAATTTGAATGGCAATACTGTCTTCATCCAGTCTGAGCATCTGGATCATCGGTGTGAAACCGAATAGGAACATGATCGGCATGATATAGAATGAGGTTGAAGCAATTGACTTTGTAAAAAGGCCAACGCCGATTCCTAGAAATAGAAAGAACAAAAACAGCAATAGTAATCCGAGAATAGCTTTGAAGTTTAAAAACGGCCCAATATCAAGAATCACGAGCGACACAATTAAGGATACGAAAGTTATAAGTCCGGTAACCAAACTTTTTCCAATAATGATATCCATCATGGATGCAGGTGACTGAATGAGTCCGCGCAGTGTCTTCTTTTCATTTTCTTCAGCCATCATGGTCATTATGGTACTTGATGTTACCGCTGAATATGTTACTCCAATAATAATATACAGCAGGACAATAGGAACCTCTTCATCTCCTCCCATCCGATCATATAGGAGTGCCAATACGATTGGAATCACTGGCATCATCAAAAGCATCATATTTTTCATAAAATCTTTTATATCTTTTTCGAATATGGCAGATATACGTCGAATGTGCATTATACAAGCTCCTTTCCGGTCACTTTTAAAAAGATTTGGCCAAGGGTTGGATTGTCCGTGTGCATTGCTTTCACTTTCCCATTTGCAATTAATTCCTTGATTTGATTCGCATTCTCCGGTTCATTTTCAATAACCATTCGTTCACCGTTAAATGTTTCCACATGAAAAGCATGGGTGGAATATTTATAGCGGAGTGAATTCGGACTGTCCAGTTCCTGCAGTTCACCATTGTGTAAAAAAGCGACGCGGTCACATAACGCCGTTGCTTCCTCCATATTATGTGTGGACAGGAAAATCGTGGTCCCTGCTTCATTGAGTTTTTGTAGCCCGCGATGGATATCCGCCATATTCCCCGGATCCAACGCAGATGTTGGTTCGTCCAGAAAGACAAGATCAGGTTTATGCATCAATGCTTTTGCCAGTAGCACGCGCTGTTTCATCCCTTTTGACAGCTTCGAAACCGTTTGGGAACGCGCGTCATGCAAATTAACCTCACGCAGTATCACATCGATTTGATTAAGTGGTGCATTGTATAATTTACAAAATAATTTTAAGTTATCATAGACGGTCAGACGCTCATACAACGAACTGTTATCCGATAATATTCCAATTTTGGATTTGAAATCAGCCGTTCCAAATTGCTTTGAATCAACACCGAGAACTGTCACTAAACCGGCTGTTTGTCCGAGTTCTCCGGTTAGGATTTTAATGGTTGTTGTTTTGCCTGATCCACTTGGTCCAAGCAGCCCGAATATTTCACCTCTTTTCACGTTGAAACTGACATCTTTTATGGCCGGATTTTGACCAAAAGTTTTTCGCATTCCTGTTACTTCCACTGCATTTTCCAACCTGAAAACCTCCTTATGAGTTCTACATTCATCCTAATGAAAAATGCTGATGGATGCAGTCATATCAGAGTGGAATGTACCATAAGAAGGTTCAAATGTACTGGATTGAGGTTGAAAAAACGCCTGTAAATGCCATACGGTTACACTGCTTAAGTTAAACTGTACTTATTACAGGCTGAATTTCTCCTGAATATCCTGAATTTTGGCCCGTGACAGTGGGATGGTCGATTGTGATTTGTTGTCAATCCGGAGTGAATATGTATTTTTTGACCATGTAATAATTTCACGTACCTTTTGCAAATTCACAATATAGGACCTGTGGCAGCGATAAAATCCATAAACCCCCAATTTCTTTTCCATTTCTCCGAGTGTGGACTCCATCGCATAGGATTGATCATTGATGACAATCATAGCCTTTCCGTCTTGACTCTCGATATAGTCAATTTCCGGAGGATCGAATAAAATCATTTTATCATCTATTTTCGCCGGAATCTTGAACAAATTTGAGGTCGCCGGTGGGGCAGGACTGTCCGTATTCGCTACTTCCTCCGCCTCATCGACTTCAATTTGTTGGATGCCTTTTTCCTGCAGTTTGTATGCCACCTCTCCAAGTAACAGCGCATGTTCCATATTGGATACCAAAACAAGCACCGGGATGGAACTATCTTTGATCTTTTCAATCATATTAATAAACGTATTGGTTGTTTTGATATCAACGCCTTGAATGGGCTCAAGGAAGACCATTGGATAGCCGCCGCTCATATAATACCTGGCAAAGTGGACCCGGCGGACTTCAGATTCAGAGCATTTATAAAGCGGGATCTTCGCACAAGTCTGCAATTCAAACAATACGAGAATTTCGGGAATAGGTATTTTGCAGCCGAACCATTTTTGATAAAAGATGATATTCTCTTCCACTGTCAGGCGTTCATATAAACCATCCTGCAGGTCAAAAATGGGAATCCTGCCGTTATTTCGGAGGACCTTGACCAGTTCAGCCTGCATGTCCGTATCACTGTAAATGGACGTTGCATGGGAATCTTCAATGGTAAGGGAAAATGATGGGAGATGTTCACTATCTATCATTTCATTGTCTATTTTAAAATGTGCCATTAGCAAAGCTCCTGTTCAAGAAATCATTTAATTACAAATGTAGTATATCATGAAGTATTTGGGAAGGGATTTTTGTTATACAGATTTAATGCGACTTTCACATAAAAAATGACTACCAAATCATTTTGATAGTCATTTTTGTCTATGACTTCTGTCCCTCACTACGTAAACCCTTTAACGTCGCGAGGGACAGAACCAGGTTTATTGATACCAATGTTTTTTCTCAAATAAAGTTCAGGATTTTCTGCGATATCTACCACTAAAGATGCAACACTTTTTCTTGAAACCACAGTCCCTTGAAAAAGTTCGCTTTTATCTGTCGTTTCATACTCAATTTCATTGTCATTTATTAACCAAGGCGGCCTTATGAATGTGTAATCTACATCCGAGTCTTCAATTATATCAGCCGCCATGCGATAAGGTCCTAAAAACGCCCCAATTACTTGCTTATTCCACCTGCCAAATTCACCAGGAACTTCATCATAAATAGCATAAGCTCCAACAAATATTAGGCGCTTAACATTCGTTTCTTTCATTGCTTTGACAATGTTTTCAGCATGCTCGTCCATTCTTCCGTCTAAGTTTGCGTATACAATATCTTGTCCTGCCATCGCTTGTTTTAACGTTTCATAATCCAGTACATCTCCTTCAATAACGTCAACGTTGTCAGATTTGTACCTTTTTAATCTATCAGCTTTACGAAGATATAAGGTTAACTTCGCATTCGTATCTTTTAAAAATAAATCAATAGCGTATCGTGCTATTTGGCCATTTGCTCCAAGGATTAAAACATTCATGGCATCACCGTCCTTTCAATAGCATGAATGGGAAAGCTGATACTGGGTCAAGGAACCTGTCGATCTCTTCCTATAGATTCTCAACCTTCTCTGCAAGCCCGAAATCCTTGTTGGTAATGCCGTCTTCATCGTGCGATCGAAGTGACAAATTCACCTTATTGTACTGGATAACAATATCAGGGTGGTGGTTAGCTTCCTCTGCCAACTCACCCACGTTGTTTACAAAAGCCAGTGATGCTTTAAAATCAGCAAGTTTATACGTTTTTGTCAGGTAACCATCCGTGTACTCCCAACCGGGTACCTGGTTAAGATTTGCTTGTATTTGCTTTTCATTTAGTGCCATGTTTATACCTCCTTGTAGTACAGATTTCCCCTAAACTGCTATCATTTAAACTGACGGACAGGCCCCATATCACTTTCTATCCAGCAATTCCTTTGTATACTCAATGTCATCCGTAAAAAATCCATCTACATGTAACGCTTTGACTCTTTCCTGTTCTTCTTTTTGTGTTGCTTCATCATTGAAATAAACATGTACTTCTTTTCCCTGGCGATGCAGTGCGTTCACATTTTTCATGTTTACATCTGATGATTCGATGCCGATAATAGGATAGTCAACTGATTTAGCCTCACTCAGGTCAAAGTTCCCTTTACTATAAAGAAGCGTTAATGGAATATCAGGTGCAAGTTCATGCACTTTTTCCAGACTTTGTTGTGAGAAGGACTGAATGGTCACTAATTCCTTAGCTATTAGATCATATTCATTCAGCAACCCGATTAAGGCTTCTTCCATTACTAGCTCCCCATCCTCAAGTCTTGTTTCAATATAATAATGCTGCGAGTCGGTAAATGTTTCTATGATTTCCCTTAAGGTGGGAACCCGCTCCGTTGCTCTTTCATTACCAAATACCTCAACTGTTTGAAATTCCTTTAGCTCTTCCAGCGAATAATCCGACACTTCTCCCAATCCATTCGTTGTACGATCAATGTTTTCATCATGCATGGCTACAAGCGTTTGATCCTCTGTCATCCGTAAATCTATTTCAAGTGAATCAGCACCATCATTTGCCGCAATTTCATAGGCAGTGATCGTGCTTTCATTGAACCGATCATTCGCACCCCGATGGGCAATGATTTTTGGCTCATTCACGATAGGAGGCTCCGGTTCACGACCTACGTAATTATACATCACGATTAAAACACCAACGATAGCACTTGCAAACCACACTGTTTTTTTAAGCAAATGCTCTCCGCTCACTTCTGAAAAAAACCGCTTTTTCCGGAAAATCAGTTATTATCGCTTTGACGTTCAAATCTAAGTGCTGTTTTAGTTCATTACTGCTATTCACTGTCCATACACGCAGATTTTTGTAAACGTCCTTCATAAGATGAGGTGCAGCTAGTACGATGTCTCCTGATACATGTAGTGCTTCCAATCCCAGGGCTTGCATGTAATCTAGGGGACGCGGAAGCTGTTGATCCAGCAGCCAGGCCATTTCTACAGATGGATCAATTTTTTTCATGTACAGTAGTGAAGGCAAATAGAAGGAAGAGTAGATCACCTTTTTGCCGTTCCCATATTTCTTGACGAGATTCAGTACTTTCTGTTCCATGCCTGCATAATCAATTATATATGTCTTTAATTCAATGTTTAGTTCAATGTCATAAGGCGCAATTGCCTCCAGTACTTCCTGCAATGTGGGTACCTGCTCTAACTGCCATGCATCTTCGTAATACTGAAAATGATTAAAACGAGAACCCGCACTGTACTGCTTTATCTCCGCTAAAGAAAGATTCTTCACATATCCTTCTCCATCTGTTGTTCTGTCCAGTGTTTCATCATGGATGACGACAATTTCACCATCACTTGTCATATGTACATCTATCTCCAAGCCATCCACACCCTGATCAATCGCCTTCCGGAAGCCAAGCAAGGTATTTTCCGGAAAACTCCCCATGCAGCCGCGGTGCCCATAAATCTTCGTCTCTGTCATTTAAATACGCTCCTCTACTTTTTATCAAGAAAGAGAATAAAGTTCAATTTTATTCCCTTTCTTTTTATATAATATTATAAAGTTATTATTCTCCTCTGGCTGCATTCGCCTGTTCAATTGCAGTGTTCAGTTGTTCCACCATCGTATTATAAGATTCATCCACGTCTCCGCCATTATATACCGTCTCAAGTGCTGTTTCGATAATTGTACGTCCTTCCGGTATCATATCCATGACAGCACCCTGTGTTGCATAAGATGGTGTTGTTGCTTGTAATTGGTCTACAGTTACTTGGAATTGAGGTGATTCTGCATACACATCCTGAACGACTTGCTCTTCATATGCTGCTGGGTTGACCGCAAAATAACCAGTTCCAACATGCCATTCAGCCTGTAATTCAGGGGTTTGCAAATATTTCATAAATTCCCATGCAGCTTGTTGCTCTTCCTCTGGTTTACCATCAATCATCCAAAGGCTTGCACCGCCAATAACGACGCCTTCACGCTCTTTGCCTTCTGGATGTGGAAGGAAGCCAACACCAACTTCGAAAGGAGCACTTTCGATCATCCCTTTTGTATTGGCTGAGGATTGTAAGAACATAGCAACATCACCTGCTAGAAAGCCTGCAGCCATGTTGTCTCCGTTCGTACCATAGTTCGCAAATGTTTCTTCTTCAACCATACGATTCACCCATTCAAAGATAGATTTCCCTTCTTCTTCTGAAAATGCAATTTCCGTTGGTGTATCTGTACGGCCATTATCATTGTTCATGTATAATGCGCCTTGATTAGCCAATAATTCTTCATATAGCCATCCGTAGGCTTGCAATGCAAAACCGCTCATATCCGGGTTTGACTCCATAATAGTTTTACTTGCTTCTTCAACCTCTTCAAACGTTTCCGGTGGTGCTTCCGGATCCAGTCCAGCTTCTTCAAATGCATCTTTATTATAATACATAACAGGAGTAGATGAATTAAATGGCATAGAATAGAACTGATCATCAATCTTATAATAGTTTACGATGTTTTCTTCCAAACCGCTCATGTCATATCCGTCCGCGTCAATAAATTCCTGAATTGGTACGACATTACCGCTTTCGATCATGGACATTGTACCAATTTCGAAAACCTGCATCATCGTTGGTGCATTATCTGTACCAGCAACACTATGAAACTTTGTTAATGCTTCATCATAAGAGCCTTGATATTCAGCATTTACTTGAATGTCATCCTGTGAATTATTGAATCCTTCCACAATTGAATCCAATGCTTCCTGACCAGAGCCTCCCATCGCATGCCAGAATGTTACCGTTTGTGTCCCTCCGCTCTCGTCTGAGCCATTTTCTTCTGTTGACACATTCGTTCCTGATCCTGATGCATCTTCTGAGGCTTCTCCTTCACCACCGCATCCTGCAACAAATAACAAAAGCCCAAGTGCGAGTATGACAAATAATTTCTTCATTCATCGTTCACTCCTTTTTTATAATAGCTACTCAGGTCCAACAAAATGCCTTATTTTAGAGCACCTTCTGTTAATCCTTTTTGCAACTTCCTTTGCCCAAAGAACAACAAGATTAATGTAGGGACAACGACGATAATCGCTCCTGCCATGATCACCCCCCAATCATTTAACTGTTCCTGTGTTTGTAATTGTTTTAACCCGATTTGTACTGTCCGGACTGTATCATTTGTTGTTGTAAGCAACGGCCATAAATACTGATTCCATGAGGTTAAAAATCCGTATACCGCAAGTGTTAGCATACTGGTCCTCGACACCGGCAATACAACAGTTAAATAGAATTTGAATTCACCCATTCCGGCGATTTGACTTGCTTCTTTTAGTTCTTTTGGTATTTGTTTAAAATTCTGCCGCAGCAAAAATGTACCAAATGCCATTGCAAAGAACGGCACCGTTAATCCCGGGTATGTATCTATCCAGCCCAAATCACGGACGGTATGAAAGTTGGCAATTACTGATGCTTCAAAGGGAATCATCATGGTTGCAATAAAACAGAAAAACAGGAAATCCCTCCCTTTAAATTCAAGAAATACAAATGCATAAGCAGCCAAGCTGGATAAAATCAATTGCCCGATCATAATGACAATGGATATAACGAAGCTATTAAATAAATATTTTAATAAAGGAAATTGATTAAATGCTTTTATGTAATTATCAAATGTAAGCGTAGAAGGCATACTTGCCGTCATGATATCCGCATTCGTCATAAAGCTCATCATAAAAGCCATGAATGTTGGGGCAAACACGACAATGCCTGCTAGGATAAGCAATATATAGAAAATGACTTTTCTGCTGATTGGCATGGTCATTGATAATGAACCTTCCTTTCGCTGATTTTAAACTGTGCGATTGTCATCAACAAAATAATGATGAATAAGACTACTGCCTGTACACTTGCTGAACCGAATTGATAATTCATAAAAGCATCCCGGTAAATCGAATAAACGATTAAATTTGTTTCATTCTGCGGCCCACCTTGAGTCAAAATGTCAATTTGACCAAATGTTTGAAAGGCATTAATCATCGTTACTGTAACCACAAAAAACAGCGTTGGTGACAACATAGGAATTGTAATACGACGAAGCTTATAAAAGTATCCAGCCCCATCGATATCAGCACTTTCATATAAATGACTGTCAATTGACTGCAAGCCGCCTAATAAAATTAGAAAAGTAAACCCAACATTCATCCAGATGGTTGTTATCGAAACAGCAATCAGTGCCCAAGCGGGATCCGTCAACCAGCCTATCGATTCAAAGCCAAGTAGACCTATGATTTGATTCAGGAACCCAATGGAAGGGTGAAACAAATACAACCAAAACACAGATGCCGCTGCAACGGAAATCCCCATTGTCGACGAGTACATGGTGCGAAAGATCCCAATCCCTCTTAGCTTCTCATTTGCGATAACGGCTAAAAATAAGCTGATAATAACGGTAACCGGAACTGTATACAGCACAAATAATAAGGTCGACTGCAAGCTTTGCAGGAATATAGGTGATGTAAAAAGATTGATATAGTTTTCCCATCCGGCAAACACAGTTGGTGCACCGCTCGAATCCGTTAGAAAAAAACTTAAATAGATTGTGCGAATCATGGGGTAGAATAAAAAAACTGTAAATAAAATAATGGATGGCAGTAGAAACAGGATCCCTTTAACAAAATTCTTCATCCGTTGTTTCTTCTTCACCAGTTCAAAATCATCTTGCAACGCTTCATCTGACGCAAGGGCTGTCTGACTCATGCTCATATCGCAACTACCTCTTGTTCTTGCCTTGCTGATGCAGATTTGATCAATAAACCTGTATCTGAATCAAAGAAGCATACATTTTCAATGGATATATGTACGCCCACAATATCGCCTACTTGAACAGACCATTGCCCCGGCCATTTTGCTGTCCATAATTCAGACCCAACATCAAATGCAATCGATGTTTCATTGCCCAAATGTTCCACATTCACTACTTCTAAGTGATGGTTCGTACTTTCACTGCTTCCTGGCTGGAGATGCTCCGCTCTGATTCCAACGGTTAAATTTTTATCTCTCGGTATGCTCTTTAATGTATCCGTATTTGCATTTATGTTCATGAAATCTTCCAGTATAATTTGCTTTCGGTCTTTTGAAAAAACAGCTTTTCCCAAATTCATCTTCGGAGATCCGATAAAAGAAGCAACAAATAAATTGGCTGGTTCATTATATAACGTAATTGGTTCACCAACCTGTTGAATTTTCCCTTCATTGAGAACCATTATTCGGTCGCCCATGGTCATCGCTTCAACCTGATCATGTGTGACATAAACCATAGTCATCCCCAGCCTTTTTTGCAGCCGTTTAATTTCAATTCGCATATGTGACCGCAGTTTAGCGTCGAGGTTAGAAAGCGGTTCATCCATCAAACAAAGCGGTGCTTCACTTACAACAGATCTTGCCAGTGCCACACGCTGCCGCTGTCCACCGGAAAGTTCTTTCGGCTTGCGCTCCAGGAATTCACTCAATCCCATCATATCCGCTGTTTCTTTCAATTTTCGCTGTTGTTCCTGCTTATCAACCTTCTTTGCGCGTAAGCCGAACAGAATATTTTGCTCTACCGTTAAATGCGGATATAACGCATAATTTTGAAAGACCATGGATAGATTTCTATCCTTTGGCGGGATATGATTCACAACCCGTTCACTTATTTTTAATACCCCTCCTGAAATCTCCTCAAGTCCTGCAATCATTCGAAGCAACGTACTTTTTCCGGAACCGGAAGGCCCAACAAGAACAAAGAATTCTCCCTTTTCAATGGCTAAATTGATTTCATCCAGGACCTTGCTCTGCTTATCATAGGACTTTGAAATATCAATCAGTTCGATTTGCTGCATGCGATAACCTCCTTTTCACATACATTAAAACATATCTGATTCATTCAGATTTAAAATTTACAGTTTTCATACAATAAGTTAAATTTAAATTAATAAAGTTAATATAACTTTAAAATTAGTTTCGTGGGGATTATTTTAACAGTTAATGAGGGAAGAACCTTTGGGGGATGAATTAAGTAGTTCACTTACTGACAGGCGGAAACTTATTAAAAAGCAATATTTTCAGATTATTATTAGTAGGCTAATTAACAATGAAATTAGCGCATTAAAAACATTGCTTTATGGTGAGGGTTTTGATATAAAAATGAAACAGCTCAGTTCACATTTTACTGAGCTGTTTCATTTATTTATTTTCATTGTTCTGCAATCGCGCCCGTTGAAAAACTCTTATGGTTCTTGAAAACCTACCTTTGCAACAAAAAACAAAACAGAGTACATAATCAACGCGAGTAGGTTTAACAAAATCAAACTTATTCTTAAATCGCCTTTAATTCCGAACCATCCAAGTATGACTCCCAATGCCCCCAACACAAAAGGTAAAAGCAGACTTATGTCTATTACCTTATCACTCCAAAACAAGGAGGTAAGCAACAAAAAGAAGACCAGAGACAATAATGAAAAACATTTCTCTATTGCCTTTGATTTTCTTTTTAATATAAAATAGTAGCCCGCTATTAAAAAAACAGCTAATAAAATAAACCAATACATTATGCACTCCACCTTTAAAAGCTTATACTACAATCTGGCCCTACTCAGAAAGAACCTTCTTATTCCAGAATGGCACCCGTTAAAGGAATAAAGGTTAGGAACAAGAATAAGATAACCATCTAATTCATTTTAATTTGCTGATTTTTTTCGTTCGTTTCTATATACAAAAATAAGACCTGCACTACAAAGCATAAACATAGTTAAAAAGCTACGATCTCCAAGGTTATTTAAATTAGTCACAAGAGCGAACAGCAAGGCAGCCATACCTAAACCAACGAGCAAGTTTTTTCTATTCTTACTAAATACACGTGACAATAACCAAATCCCTAAAAGTACCACAACAAATATACCAACTTGAATAAACAAATCGACACCCTTTTTTAAGTTTTCTCTTATAGCAATTTGTTTAACATAATTATTTCCAATACCTGTCCCTCGGTCTTCTTACACAACTTTTATTCCACCAAATGGCCCTATCGTATTATATGGTAGCCAGTCATTGTACTGGTTGACCTATTTTTAATAGGTTTTATTATTGAGGAAGCCGGGGTAGGACGAAATGGCCCGTGGGACTTGATCCCGTCCGTAATACTGTCCACCCCTTCCTTGTAGAAACATGTTTGAGGCTGGTTGGGACATGATCCCGCATAACAAGCGAAGCTATGAAACTACAAGTGGTATAGGGGCGTACCGGCGAATCTATTAAAGGAGTTGTGATCACATATGGACCCTGTTATCGGCCTGGATATCGCAAAAGGAGAAAGCCAGGTCCAAGCCTTTTTACAAAGGAAAGAGGCTTATAAACAAAGCTTTAAATTTAAACACGATTTACAAGGACTTCATGATTTTTATCAGTTTTATCAGGAAGTGGAACGGGTTTCTGGCCAACCTCCGGCTGTCATCTTTGAATCCACGGGGCACTATCATGAGCCTGTGCTCCAATTTCTTGAAGAGCATGGCATAACATATTATTTGATTAACCCAGTGGTTTCCTCTGAAGCCAAAAAAACCAGTTTGCGCAAAGTAAAAACGGACAAAATCGATGCATTCCATCTGGGTGAGCTTTACTATAAAGAAGATTTGGAAGTTTTTCAGAGGAAAACCGAGCAATACTTGAATCTGCGTCAATTAACCAGGCAGCACAGCGCTTTAACGAATAGTTATGTTGATATCAAGCTTCAGTTTCAGGCTGTTGTGGATCAGATTTTCCCAGAATATCATGGTGTTTTTAGTGACCTTTATGGCAACCTCTCGTTGAACACCTTACTGCAGTATCCGACTTCTTTGGATACTCAAAACGTTTCTCAACAGGCTTTGGCCATGGAGATGCGTCAATTTGGGGCAAGGCGTTCCTATGCATGGTTTTTGCATAAAGCAGCTCAATTAAAAGATGCCGCAGAACGTAATCCCTTTCAACATCCTGTTAATCAAGGTCAGCTTATCAGCTTGCGACTGTATATCCAGATGCTTTTTCAATACCAAGAGCACCTATCCAAGTTAAAAAAGGAGATAGATACACTGGCTCAATCCTTTGAAGACTATGAATTGACTCGATCTATTCCCGGGATCGGGGAAAAGATTGCGGCAACAATCATCTCCGAAATTGGGGGAATTGGTCAGTTTGAACGGCCTAAGCAACTGGCTGCCTATGCTGGGGTAGACCCAGCAGTCTTCGAATCAGGTAAATATAAGGCTGCCATCAACCGCATCACGAAAAGGGGATCATCAAGATTACGTCAGGCCCTTTATACGGCTGTGCAATGCGGCCTGGCCAAAAATCGCAATAAAAAACTGATAGTCTTTTATGATCGCAAAAGAAACGAGGGCAAACCTCACAAGGTTGCTATGATTGCCTGTGCTAATAAACTCATTCACTGGATTCATGCCATGTTAAAACATCAAGAAGTCTTTGTAGATCAACCTTAAAAATGATTTAAATTAACAATATTCCGAAACCTTATCGATACAACGGTAAGGTTATTTGGCATGTCCAATTTTAGTGTAACATGTTTCATTGAACTTTTTTACCTTTAAATGTTGACAACTATTAGCTGGTATTGTTGCATAAAATTTAAAACCCAGAATGTTTAATTCAATTTCACTTTGTTACAATCTTTAGCTTAATTTTAACATAAATATTCAGAATACCCGGCTAAAATCATTAAAATGCGCTCTCTTTTTGCGCAAAGACAAATTAACTGCTTGTATTGGAAGGTGTTTTAACATAGAAATTATAATCCGTTTACTTTTAAAGAGGTGACAATATTTAATCTCACTTTGTTTTTATCGTACTAATATAAATTATGTTTTTTTCATTCAAACGTTGTTATACCAGCACTATAAGCATTGCTTTTAATACCAAAAATCCTTATAATTAGGAAATGGTATTCTTTAACCAAATTCCTCTAATTATAAGGACTATCCTGAATTAGGATCGTTTTATAGCATATTCTCCATCCACTTATTGCCTGTCCAATATCTCTTTCAACACCCTCGCCTGATTATACTCCTCATCCTTGGCGGCAAATAACAAGGTCACGTTTTTATCATGTTCTTTTGTAATTTCTTTAAGTTTCTCCAATTCTTCCTGCTGTTCGCCGTTTTCAAGCTCTTCTTTGTATTTTTTCTTAAACTCCTCATATTTATCTGGATCATGACCAAACCATTTTCGCAGGTCATTGGACGGCCCGACTTCTTTCATCCAATGATCCAGTTTTGCATCCTCTTTTGAAATACCTCTAGGCCACACACGATCAACTAATACGCGAACACCATCATTCTCCGTCGATTCTTTATCATAAATTCTTTTTATTTTTACTGGCATTTTAATACCTCCCTTCTTATACATTACCCGGTTTATGAAAAAATTACACTGTGGGGTCTGGCCTTTATTGCACTGGTAAAGCACAGACCCCTTATATCAAATGACTTCAAATAATCCTCAGCCCAATATAACCAATACAAACTGCTGATACGATACTCAGCAACGTGCCTACTAAATAATATTCGGCAAATCGCTTATCATCAAATTGCTTAAATCTTGTAATTGATTTAATAGCAACAAGTAGTGCAATACCGGTTAAAGATTCGTTGACTACAAAAATCATGATTAATATTCGTTCGAGAATACCAATATATCTTCCCAGGTTCTTATGCTCTTGTTGATATTCAATCGTGATACGTGTGGTTGTCTTCATACTTGATGTACTATTATTCTCTTCTACTTCCTTTTCCTCTACCTTCATATCCGTTGTAGATGAAGGTGGCGTGAGATTTTTGAGAAGAATGGATAAAAGATAGGAAATGCCAAATGTGTTGATGAGAACCAGTATCACCATGGCTAAAAGTTTTTCAAAGTCTGATAGGGATAAACCTTCAAACAATAACAAATAGAGACCTTCCGCCCAAAAAATTAATGAATCTGGTAGGATATCGAACACAGTAAGAACAATAGCAATTGTCATTATGTGTAAAACCTGATCGAAACTATATATCAATGCTTTTCTTTTTTGTGATATCAATCTGCTTTTAAGAAGCAGCTTCAGGAAATCGATGCCAAAATGGGTGACACCAATGATAAAAATCATACTACTAAAAGCAATTATTGTATGAACGCTGATTTCTTTCTGCCATAAAAGCCAGGGGACAACAAGAATCACATACGTTGTCAGGTGGATTCCGACGTGTAACAACAATGCTCTTATTCGTGTTGCCTTCAAATTTTTCCCGGTGTTCATCCAATCTGGCTCTAACAAAAAATCTGCGGTGAAATGCCCCAGGCATAACAATAAGAAATAAGCCATTATTCCTCTAACCTTTCTTTTCTAATAGTTCCTGGAATGCATCCAGTAATTCCCGAAGACTTTTTTCCATTTCATTGACCAGTTCATAATTTGCAGCTGATAAATGGTTGTGAATGCTTGCTTTTGGATTTTTATATCCCAAGGACTTACCAATCTCCTCAAAAGTTTGGTTCGACTGTTGTTTTACCTTTTTTATGATTTCACGCTGCTTATCACTTCTTTTGTTCCGGTACATCCTTATCGTGTAAACCAACTGATTGATCGCCTGATAGGGAACGTCTTCCGAATAATAAAAGATTTTATTGTCCCATTCTTTATTCCAGACAGTTGCTTCTTCGTTATTTTGCTTGATGAATGTATCTCTTGCCTCTACAGCATTGATAATTGCACTTCCATTGGAAATGTGTTCATTATTTTTTATTTTTGTGTCAATTTTTCCAAGACCACAGCCAATATAAAAGGATAGACCTTTCTTTTTTTCCACAATGTTGCTAATCTTGTCGATTGCTTTGTAACTGTCTGAAAAACGGTAAAATACACCGACTAATTCATCTCCGTTCCTGATACGAAAAGGCATCAGCATACTGTATGACAGCATACTATTTAATTTATCCCTGAGAAAGAGCAGCGTCTCTTCAACCCCTCGAAGATCCATCTTCCGTGAGTTCACCACGTCCAGTGCCAGGCAGGCATAATATTCTTTCACGTCGCAATTCACCTCCAAGTTGTACTCTAAAATGAAAAATACATATATTTTATAAAGTATACGTAATTTCCATATACTAATTATAAGTATATCATTTTCCCATATCTATATCAATTCAGCTACAACTGATGGGAACGATCAATCAAAAACGTGAATCATGAGAACAAAATACAATGATGGAAACACCTTAGAAGAAGAGTTTAAAAAGGGTCTGTCCCGCACCACGCTAACGCTTTAACGCAGTAAGAGACAGACCCCATTAAACAAAACCTATTTCTCCAAAGGTACTCGTATTTTTTCAATAATTTCATCCATGTTTTCCTTCAATGATGCTAATCTTACCTCACTATCTGTAAAATTTTCCCCGCGCACACCATAATAGCATTTTATCTTAGGCTCTGTTCCTGATGGACGCAGGCAAACCCAGCTATCTTGTTCCAAAATAAATTTCATCATATTTTCGTTTGGCAGCTCAATCACTTCTTTTTCACCGGAATCGATAAAAGTACGTTCCCCTGCTAAATAGTCCTCAGCCTTTTCCACTTTAACACCAGCAATTTCGGTTAAAGGCGTATCCCTAATTTCACTCATAATGGCAGCTATCTGGTCTGATCCTTCTTTTCCTTTCAAAGTCAGAGAAGACATACCTTCCAAATAATAGCCATGCTTTGCGTATAAATCATGTAATGCATCGAGCAATGTTTTTCCTCGACGATCCCAGTAATAAGCCATCTCACTAGCCATGACAGCTGCTTGTACGGCATCTTTATCCCGAGCGAAGCTACTGATCAGGTACCCGTAGCTTTCCTCGAAACCGAATACAAACGTCTCTCCTGTCGCATCAAATTGGTTAATTTTTTCCCCGATAAATTTAAAACCTGTCAATGTATCAATCGTTTGCACATTATAGGAATCGGCAATCGAGCGGCTCAACTCTGTCGTTACAACTGTTTTTATCATACGAGCTGTTTTTAAGATGACTGGATCACTATGGGATAAAATGTAATCGAGGAACAAGGACCCCAATTGATTTCCGGTTAAAACCTGATATTCTCCTGCCTTATTCCTGACCGCTACACCCAAACGATCTCCATCAGGATCCGTTGCAAGCAAAATAGATGCATCGCGTTTTTTCCCTTGCTCAATCGCAAATGTAAAGGCTTGATGTTCTTCCGGATTGGGTGATTCCACGGTAGAAAATTCCGGGTCTGGCTCTGCTTGTTCTTTAACAACATCCACATTGGAGAAATGTAATTGCTCCAGCCCTTTCATGACAAGCTGATGTGCCGCTCCATGCAATGGTGTAAACACAATTGGAAGTTCTTTTTCCTTCTGCTGTTCTTCAAGGTCCATTTTGGTGATAGACTTTAATTGTTCTAAGTAGGCGTTATCAATTTCATTATTTACCCAGTTAAGCATTTCCTTTTCTTCCAGTATCTCCTCTTCCAACACCGGTACCGTCAGCTCATTTTCAGTTGCTTGAATCGCATCAATAATGTCCCCTGCTTCGTCCGGTGTGATTTGTCCGCCATCTTCATTGTATACCTTAAACCCATTATATTCAGGTGGATTGTGACTTGCGGTAATCATAATACCTGACGCGCTGCCCAAGTGACGTACAGCAAACGACAGGAGCGGTGTCGGACGAGGGGAATCAAACACACTTATCTTTATTCCATATGCACCAAGTACTTTTGCCGCTTCCACTGCAAATTCCCTGGACATATATCTCGAATCATAAGACACGACAACGCCCCTATCTCTTACATTTACATGGTTAGCAAGTAAATAGTTTGCCAGACCATTGACGGCCTTTCGTACGGTATAGATGTTCATCCGGTTCGTCCCGGCCCCAAGACACCACGCATACCACCGGTTCCAAAGGTCAATTCTTTATAGAAAGCATCCTCAAGTGCTGTTTTATTTTCCTTTAATGTATCCAGCTCCAATTTAAGTGATGCATTAAGATCTTCATATGAATCCCATTTTTGATAAACTTGCTCCCAACTACTCATATAAATGTTTCCTCCATTATGTATGTATAGATGGTAAAATTTTAGCATACTTTTCTTTAATATTCTATGTGGGAGTTTAATCCAATAATTTTTAGGTTAAAATGGATAAAAAGTGTTACGCGCACTTTCCTATTATTCTTAGAAAATTTGGCTTTTGTTAAAGGAATTCTTAAAAAGCGTACTTCGCTTTGTGAGAAACCCTTATACGTTGCGTGCAAGCGAAAGCCCGCACTTATGCAGATAAGAAAGTTTTAAACTTTCTTATCTGCCAAAAAACGGGTAGAATAGAATATATATCTAATTCGGACAGAAAGTTGTGATGTTGTTGGTTCATAAACGATGGTTTCAAGTAATGGTTTTCTTTATTATGTTTTTTCTATTAATCTTATTAATTTCCGTTACTGATTTTATTTTCATTCCAGTGGTTCAATTAGTGGGGGCCGTTGCCTTTCCTATTATTGGAGCCGGCATTCTTTTTTACTTAACCAAACCGGTTATGCATTTATTCGAACGGTTTAAAATCCATCGTGTCGTCTCTATTATTCTCGTGTTTTTATTAATCATTTTACTTGGATACTTATTTGTGTTGTATATTTGGCCGATTGCACAACGGCAGATCACCAATCTGGTTGAGGGTATTCCATCTATGGTATCGATGGTTGAGAACTTCATTGATTACTGGCAGCAAAATTACACTAGCATCCCTGATCAGGTACTTACTGCCATTAACGACTTTAGCAATAACATCCCGTCCCATATTGAAAATATTTTAAACTATCTTTTCGGGTTTATTGGAAGTTTTATCGGTCAGGTAGTCACCATCATTGCGGGCTTAGTACTAATCCCTTTCTTCCTTTTCTTTATGCTGAAAGATGGGGAAAAGTTGGTTCCTTTTATTACACAGATTTTTGAAAAGGAAAAAGCCGAGAATATTCGAAGTCTATTAAGCAAAGTTGATAATGTATTGACTTCTTTTATCCAGGGACAGTTGATCGTTAGCTCTTTCGTTGGTGTCCTATTATTTATAGGTTATCTTATTATTGGTCTCGAATATGCACTGGCACTGGCTCTGTTCGGATTGATAACAAATGTGATTCCATATCTCGGACCATTTATCGCCGTTACGCCGGCACTCATTGTCGGAGCATTCCAGGACCCGATGAACCTTATTTGGGTTTCCCTAATCATGATCGTCGCCCAGCAGATTGAGAGTAACTTAATTTCACCAAACGTCATGGGGCAAGCGCTGGATTTACATCCATTAACGATTATAACTGTAATTCTGGCTGCCGGAAGTATTGCTGGTTTTATCGGCATCCTGTTTGCTGTACCATTCTATGCTGTAGTACGAACAATTATCGTGCATTTTTATGACACCTATGTAGAATCGAAGAAAAATAAAAAAGATGCTTTATTATAAAGTGGGGGAGATAATGTGACAACTAAAGAGTTGGAAGCTAAATTACAGGAATTGAAATCCGATTATGCTCGTATTCAAGGTGATATGGATAAATTAGAATATGTTAAAGGTAGGGTTTCTTCTGCTGAGAGGCAATTGGTCCGGTTAGAAGAGGAAATTGCTGCTGTCAATAAGCAACTGGAAGAAAGAAAAGCGTGAAGCTCATGAGCATCACGCTTTTTCTTTATTATTTCCATTTGTTTTTCGTTGGTTTTCCACTCTCGACCTGTTTTTTTCTTTTTCTTTTGTTGGTGGTGTTAGACTAACAATTTTATCCCCGATTGCAGGGACTGTCCGCATCTCTTCTGAATAGAATTTAAGCACTCCAGACGGCTTAATTAAATACAGGAATACGGTAGATACATCTTTATCCGCAACATAATTTTGATAATTATACTGTGCGGTAAGCGTTGTTTGCCGGAATACATATCCGTCTTTTAGTTTATCATTTAAATCATCCATATTAAATTTCTTATCAAACAGAATTCTTCCGCCAACTTTAGAGACAACCCCACTGGAATAGCCATTATTCAATTGCGTGTGCGGGCTCACTTTGAATACATTTGTCCTGCCGTATTCAGGCATGAATGTTGTACATACGAGTGAATTATATGCATTATCATCTGTTGCAGCAAGCAAATACTCATATGGGATCGTATCAAGATTATATTCAGCCTGTTCAGAGAGCATGTCTCCATGATAAACTGGAACACCCGCTGTGCGTGCTTTACGCAAATTTTCCCATGAATAATCGACAATAATTACAGGAAAATTCGATTTAGACAGAGACTTGGCGAGTTCAACTGTAAATGGATTACTGCCAACAATCAATGCACCAGGTTTTCCTTCCATCGATAGATTAAGCTTTTTCGCCAGCCAACCGATAGAAAAACCATGTGCCACAACGGTAAAAAATACAAGTGCGAAGGTTAATGTCGTTAAAATCGATGCATCTTCATAACCTGCATCCAGTAATACCGTGGCGAAATAACCAGCCACCGTTAAAGCAACAATCCCTCTTGGAGCAATCCAGCCAACCAATGCTTTTTCATTAAATGATAATCCTGTTCCGATCGTTGATAAGAATATCGATAACGGCCGGACGATAAACATCATTAATAGTACATATCCGATAATGTTCGGACTGAATATCTGAAGCAATGTCTCCCGTTCCAATGAAGCTGTCAGCATAATGAATATGGTTGATATTAACAGAATGGAAATGTTCTCCTTAAAATGACGCATATCGGAAATGGAACTAATTCCCATGTTTGCAAGTGTAATACCCATTGCCGTTACAGACAAAAGCCCGGTTTCATGCATGATTAAATCTGCACCTGTAAAACAGAAAAGGACAACCACAACAACGGCGGGAGATTTCAGGAATTCCGGGATATGGCCGGTTTCGAACATCCAACCAAGCCCCCTGCCACAAGCCCAACCGAAAATCGCGGCAAAAATAGATGCTGCAAAGAACAGGAGAAGTGCGGAAACATCTGGACTTGAAGCAGTAATAAATACGATAATTTCAAATGCAAAGACTGCCAGTAAAGCCCCAATAGGATCGACAATAATGCCTTCCCATTTTAGTATCTTTGCAGGTCTGGGTTTTAGCTTTGACTGACGAAGGAGTGGCATAATAACCGTTGGGCCGGTTACGATAAACAAACCACCGATAACAAACGCTACTGCCCAAGACAGGCCAGCTATATAGTGAGCAGTTAATGAACCAAGGATCCAAGCAATAAATGCACCGACTGTGGAGATCCGAAAAACCGGCTTCCCGAGTCCACGAAGCTCTTTAAAACTTAAATTCAAACTACCCTCAAAAAGAATAATTGCTACAGCTGCCGAAATAATCGGACTGTAGAGGGAACCAAAGTTTTCTTCAGGATCTATTAAATCAAGGATTGGACCAACCAGCAGACCTGTGACCGACATAATAACAATTGCAGGCAAACGATACTGCCAAGCCAACCATTGTGAACCAATTCCCAAAAGACCAATCAGTGTTATTTCAAATAATAGAGATGGCATTTTTTTCAGCCCCCTTTATTTTGTTCAAATATAGAGACATTCTATAGGTGATTGAGGGGATTGTAAACAGTTTTTTTGAAAAAAATTAGCATGGTATTACATTGAGTGATGAGGTTGCTGTTTAGATCTTGCTTTGACAACAAACGTGGTTGTTGTTATTATTTATTTTGCTTTTTGAAAAAAATAGCGACTAGACAAATGCTTCTATTTTTATCTGATAATAGAAAATAATTACATGGACTTCTTTACGATATAGAAATTGGCAATGTAAATCTCAGAGGCCACACCACTGGAGGCTCACGCATCATGAATAGAGACATATTTATCATCGGATTTACGCTGTTTGCCTTATTTTTTGGGGCAGGTAACTTGATTTATCCACCTACGCTCGGAATCGATTCCGGAACTTCGTATTGGGCGGCAATCAGCGGGTTCATCCTAACGGGAGTTGGGCTGCCTATACTGGCAGTCACAGCTACTTCATTTGTGAAGAATGATGCCAGGGAGCTGGCGAATCGGGTACATCCATTATTTGGACTTGTTTTTACTTCTATCGTCTATCTTGCTATTGCGCCGTTTTTCGGAATACCACGTGCAGCAACGGTCGGATATGAAATGAGTGTGGAGCCATTTATGGATGGAACTTCTTCTATTTCACTATTTATTTTTACAGTAATTTTCTTTGGCCTTGTTCTTATCGTTAGTTTAAACCCTTCAAAAATGGTTGATCGGATTGGACAATACCTTACGCCGATTTTATTAGTTGCTATTGTGGCTTTAAGCATTGGTGGGATTGTGGTATTGAACGTGCCACTGGCTACACCCTCAGAGGATTATACCATTACTCCATTGTTCACAGGGTTTGTGGAAGGTTACTTAACGATGGATGCTATAGCGGCGCTTGCTTTCGGTATTATCGTCGTAAATGCATTTAAAGAACGAGGGATTACGTCAAGATCAGATCTTGTAAAATCCACCTTAAAATCTGGAATCGTTGCAGGTATAGGTTTAACCGCTGTTTATACATTTCTTGGTTGGCTCGGAACGCAAATGGCAGGACAGGGGTCATTTACGAACGGCGGGGAAATTTTATCCGCTGCGGCAAATGTGATATTTGGCAATTTTGGCGCGTTACTACTAGGTATAATTGTTGTATTGGCCTGTCTCACTACATCTGTGGGGCTTGTTGTAGCAGCAGGGCAATTTTTTCATAAAATCACGCCTATCCCTTATAAATGGCTAATTTCAATCGTGACAATCGCAAGCTTTCTCATATCCAATCAAGGGCTGAATACAATTATAAGTATCTCTGTTCCAGTGCTTACATTCATTTATCCGATCGCCATTGTTCTGATCCTACTTACATTTATCCATAAACTATTCGGCGGTACAACTGAGGTATATCGTGGCGGAATTTTGTTCACAGCAATCGTTAGTTTATACGATGGTTTGGTGGCATTTGGCTTTGAGATGCCTAGATTAGCAAGTGTTATGGAAAAATTGCCGTTTTTTGACCTTGGACTGGGATGGCTTGTACCTGCTGTTGTTGGAGGGGTGATTGGGTGGATGATTTCAGTTTCAGGGAGTAAGCGAAATACAGATGTTGGGGCTTAGAGCGGAAGTCGGAGAGATGCCGACCGGGGCTTCCGGCAGATCGACCGAAGGCTCCATATCTATCTCCCCTAGGTTTTCTATTAACCTGACTCCGTAAGAACGGTTTTATTTAACTGACTGACCGAGTTCTCCCCTGCTAGTGCCATCGTTATATCCATATCAGCGATCATATTTTGCAAAACTTCTGTAACGCCTTGTTCGCCTGCCACAGCTAACCCATACATACACGGCCTTCCAACAAGCACGGCTTTTGCCCCAAGTGCAATAGCCTTAACAACATCTGCCCCTCTTCTGATTCCACTGTCCATTAGTACTGGGATTTGATCTTGAATAACATCACAGATAAGCGGAAGAGCCTCGAGTGCTCCCAGTGCTCCGTCCACTTGGCGGCCGCCATGATTGGAGACAATAATCCCATCAACCTCGTATTCTAATGCTTTTTGGGCGTCATCCGGATGCAAGACTCCTTTTAATATAATTGGCAGGCTTGTATATTCTTTTATAAAAGAAATATCGTCCCAGGTTAAACTGGCATTGCCAAAGATTTTCGTCCAATGCATAATTGCCGCAGTCGGGTCCTCTTCTGGTGATTTCTCCAGTTTGGAGCGAAAAGCGGGATCACTCAAATAATTGCCAACACCTTCCCCGATTAAGAATGGTAAATACACATTTTTTAAATCATATTCGCGCCATGCCAGCATTGGTGTGTCCAATGTGACAACAATAGCTGAGTAGCCTGCGTTTTCTGCCCTTTGCAGAAAGCTTGCAGTTATATCCGGATCCTTACTCCAATACAATTGGAACCATTTTGGTGCATCACCCATTATCTCTGCAATTTCCTCCATCGGTTTCGTCGATGCAGAAGACGCGATATATGGTACACCCAACTCAGCACTTGCTTTAGCAGAAGCCAGTTCTCCTTCCGGATGGATGATAGACTGTACGCCAATAGGTGCATGTAGAAATGGAAAGGGATATGTTTGGCCAAACAGTTCGACAGTAATATCACGATCTTCCACATTCCGAAGCATCCTCGGGGTGATCTTCCAGCGATTGAATGCCTCCAGATTCGCCTTTATCGTATCCTCACCACCCGCACCTCCTGCTATATAATAAAACGGGCCATCTTCTAAGACTTCACGCGCCCGTTTTTCCCACTCCTCATATATAACCGGAAGTCTATTCGGATCGGGATTGGCCATCGTTTGATAAATTTTGTATTGAACTTCATTACCTATATTAGACATTTTAGATTCTCCCTCTTGTATTAGATTTGGTTTGACTTTTCTCCTGAAAATATAACCATTTTTAGATAAGTATATATTTTTCTAATAATTTAGTCAATACACTTTTATAAGCCTCTTTCCACTACAATCGAAATTAATTTGAAAACGGGGTTATAGATAAAAAGTTTCTCAGATTAATGCCACCTTGTCTCCATTTAAAACGATTGTAATAATAGAAGAATGCAGGTTATTTTAAGTTAAAAATTAAATGATTAGATACTCTAACCATCACTAAAATGCTATTTTCAACCAATTTATCTCACGCGGGAAAAAATATGTTACCATTAATCTATGAAAAGGAGGCTGCCCTAGATGCTAGTAAAAGAAGAAAAAATCCTGCAAACCTATTTTGGCTATGAAACGTTTCGCCCTGGGCAAAAAGAGACGATTAACCATATATTAAACTTAAATAACACGCTTGCTGTGATGCCAACTGGCGGCGGTAAATCCTTATGCTACCAGATTCCGGGTTTATCCCTAGATGGCACAGCAATCATCATTTCCCCATTAATATCCCTTATGAAGGATCAGGTTGACGCTCTCCATTCATACGGAATTCCCGCTACATATATTAACAGTTCACTTTCTGCGAGTGAACAGCACACGCGGCTCGAGGACATAGCTGCTAAGCGCTATAAATTCGTTTATGTAGCTCCTGAACGTTTTGAATCGATGAATTTTGTAAACACCATTAAAAATATCCCGCTGGCACTTGTAGCTTTCGATGAAGCGCACTGTATTTCACAGTGGGGACATGATTTTAGGCCCAGCTATCGTTCTATTGTTCCCAACTTGAAAAAATTAGCGAATATCCCGGTTTTTGTTGCATTGACTGCAACGGCTACAGAGGATGTTATTTCAGATATTAGCGATTTACTGCATATTGAGACAAATCATGTCGTCAACACCGGATTCGAACGAAAAAATTTGTCCTTTCATATTGCAAAAGGAAAGGACAAATCATCCTATGTCCGTTCTTTTTTAGAAGAGCATCAAGATGAATCAGGAATTATTTACACAGCAACTAGAAAACAAGCAGATGCATTGCATGACCAACTAACGCGTCGTGGTATTGATGTAGCCAAATATCATGCCGGATTATCAGAGGATGAACGTAAACAAGCACAGGCTGCCTTCATTCATGATGAAAAATCTATCATGATCGCGACAAATGCATTCGGGATGGGGATCGATAAATCGAATGTGCGGTTCGTCATCCATTATGCCATGCCGATGAATATTGAGTCCTATTATCAGGAGGCCGGCAGAGCTGGACGTGACGGGGAACCGAGTGATTGTATTTTATTATTCTCCCCACAAGACATTCAATTACAGAAATTTTTGATCGAACAGTCACTGATGGATGATGCTTCTAAACAACAGGAATACCGTAAATTACAGGCGATGATTAATTACTGTCATACCCATGGCTGTTTAACCGCACAAATTCTGGATTATTTTAACGACACGGAGACAACTGAAACTTGCGGGCGGTGCAGCAATTGTGTGGAGCGTCAGGAGAAAAGGGATATTACCGAAGAGGCACAGATGATTCTGTCTTGCGTCAAGCGCATGGGAGAACGCTTCGGTGTAGGCATGACCGCTAAAGTTCTAAAGGGCTCAAAGGATAAAAAGATAAAAGATTTTCACCTGGATCGAATTTCTACTTATGGCTTGCTGTCTGCTTATACAGAAAAAGGGCTGACAGAATGGATCCATTTCCTGATTGCAGAACAGCTATTGGCGACGGAAGAAGGGAAATTCCCGACATTAAAATTGAATCAAAATTCAGTTGATGTATTGAAGGGAACACGCCCTGTCTGGATGTTTACTGCGCCAATACCTGTTAGCGAACAAGCTGATTATCATGAAGACCTATTCTCATCTTTACGCGCACTGCGAAAACAAATGGCTGCCGAGAAAAATGTCCCGCCATATGTGCTGTTTTCCGATGCAACATTGAAGGAATTAAGCCGTTATTTTCCAGTTACAAAAGAGGATATGCTGGAGATCAAGGGTGTCGGTGAGAAGAAATATGAACAATACGGGGCGGAATTCCTTGCTGTCATCCAGGAATGGCGCGAGGAACATCCGGATGTGAAGAAGAAAATCCGAATCGCCGACACACCAGAGCCGGCGCCTAAACCTAAGAGACAGAAAACGGATGACGATAGACCAAGTCATATGGTGAGCTATCAAATGTTTCAGTGCGGAAAGTCGATTAAGGATATTGCAGGTATCCGGGAGTTTTCCCAGCAGACGATAGAAAATCACATCTTTAAGGCATTTAAAGCCGGTTATCCAATTGCCTGGGAGATCTTTTTTAACGATGGAGAAGAAGCTACTGTATTAGCAGCACGAGAGGAGATTGATGAGCCGCGGCTGAAGCCATTGAGGGAAGCTTTGCCTGAGGGATATAGTTATACGATGATTAAGGCAGTTTTGGTTAAGAATGGGTTGATGTAGATTGAAGTTCCTGCGTGTACTCGTTGCTTTCAATCAAAAAGAGAAGGACCTTCGACTGTATCCTTCAATTCATACGTTTCGAAAGAACTGTTGGAGCATGCTACGAACGTTATTCGCTTTTTTGTCTTTGCAGTATGAGGAATAATTTTCAAAATAAAACATAGGTGTAGTTATATTTTATGTTATAATACTTGTATCAATAGATTGGCTTCACATGAGGGGTTAAGGTGGCACTGTCGTCCTGTCGGTAGTCTTAAGTTGGAGACTTCCTAGGGAAGAGGTGACGCCAATGGATTTTGAAAGCACTTTGACGTTAATGATATCCTTTGGGATGTTAATAGCGTTCATTATGGCTGATAAAAACCATAAAAAATAACCCCTCATGCAACTTAGCAGGTTAGCGAGGGATTATTTTCCTAATGCCGCCTGACCCCTCTTGATGGGGTTCGGTCTATTGTGACCGTTCCATGTACTAGCATGGGCGGTCTTTTTAATTATATGTCTTCCTACGAATAGTATACCCTAATTACAGATTACAAAACAACTTTTTTTACTTGAATTACCACCTCTATTTGTTTTCTATTTATTAAACTGTTTCTATAACCTTCTTCCAGCCTGTCTATTAACCTTTCCATAGCTTCTTGTTTCGTTCTTCCTAGACCTTTCAATTGTATTTTTTGTCTTCTGAATCATCTTCTTTTTCTTTGCGAAGCTGTTTCTTGCTAATTTTATTACTTTATTTAACGATTAAAATAATTGCTTTTCTAGTAATGTTCTATGGACTTAAAAAACACCCTTCCACCACTTCATCAAGATCCTTACGTTTACCATTCCAGTCCTTCATATCAATCTCGAGAACCCGGCCATTCGCTATAGCAGTTAATACTTTTTGCTCGTCAAACAGATACGCAAATGTATGAAGTGTACCAAAAAAGTTATCATAGTCATCAAAAAACATTGGTGAATTTTGGTCTCGAAACCAATCAAACATCTCTTTTCCAGTTCGGTGATTCGTTTTAGCTTGATCTAAATGATACAAACGTTCAGAAGTGTTTCCAGCTGTACGGTTGTATGCACCCATTCCGGCATGTTGAAAATGATTCGTACATATAGCACATTTTGATCATGACGGACTTTCACTTCAACAGGAGATGCTTCTACAACAGCTGCATGACCGTTTGCATCACCAATTGAGTAATTGTAACTCCACGAATGTGGCAACTCTTTTATTAATTGGATAGCTTCATCGGTTGTTTTGCATGTGTCCAACACAATCCTTAGAACACTCCCTGCACTTAGCCCCTTCCTCGAATGCGTATGATTAACAAAATGAAATCCTATAGCCAGCCCTTTTTCATTCACCCCTTCATGCCTGCCCAACATATGTAAACTATAGCCAACACTCGCATAAGCCTCCTGCGGGTTAATTATCGCTAAACGATTGTCGTAACTGTCAGGTGAAAAATCATAATTTCGAACATAATATTTTGGCGTGACTACTGCAGAGCAACCCATTCCCTTTAGTTTTGGAATATCATATCCACTAAATAGGGACAACGCTTTTTTATAAGGAATATTTAATGATTCTGTTAACCCTTTCACTTCATCAAGGAGGTGTGGAGCAAAATGATGAAAGATATTCTCGGTGTCAAGTACATCAATGTTTTCATTCATAATAGGCTCAAATTTTTCCACCAGTGAAGCAGGAATGTTTTCTCCCTGATTATAGCCAATTTCATACGATGAGCCTTTTTGTTGGTCTATTGCTACTTCAAAGTATGTCAATTCAAGCACTCCTTATTTTTCGTTATAAAAGTTAATTCTGCATATTTCTCAATACTCCATTTTATTCCACAAAATAGTCCAATTTTGAAGAAGGTTATTTCGTGGTAAGCGCGCCTAGGCTAAGTCCGAATAAATCTCCTAAATTCCATCAACCAACAATCCCGGTATTCTCCCTCGTGAAATTCGTGTTTAGAAAGTATCTTAACCTTGGTAAAGCCACACTTTTCGTAACATTTAAGTGCCCTCTTATTCGTAATTTGCGGATCCATCACTACCCGATCCACTTGTTTGTGTTGCATTAAAAAATCCACCATTGACTTTACAAGTAATGTTCCAATTCCTCTATTCCAGTACTCTGTTTCGCCAATAAATTGGTCAATTCCATAGATGTTTTCGCTTTCATCATAACCGTAAGTTGCTCTGGTTTTTTCATCTAGCTGATAATATTGTATGTATCCGATCTCTACTTCTTTGTACATAACTATACAGCTAAGCCGATTATTTTTCTGATTATAAAATTTCTTATTAACTATTTCTATATCAAAAGGATTGTCTCTTCCCTCATAGAATTCAAGCACCAATGGGTTTGAAAGCCACTTTGCCAGTAAATGATTATCTTTTGTGAGTAGCTGACGGACTTGTAAACTTTCTTTTTCAAATAACAATTGAAATACCTCCCCCACGGAAGCAAAAGAACCGTCCCCGTGCTTCCTTTCTTTTATTATAACTAATAGTCACTCAGACATGAAGATTTAAGCGATTTATTTAATTAACCTCTTTTAGGTGTTAATGTTCTTTGAATATGCACATTTAAAGCTTAGACAACCATCCCTAAGATAGAAGCAGCATTCAATAGATAGATAGACTTTTTAGCGCTCTTATTGCAAAACTAGCAGGATAATCCCGTTTGATTCCTTTAAACGCTATTGATATATTGAATACCGGTAGCAGCGGTTTGTGAATAAACACACACAAAATCTGGAGGGATCCACATTGTGAAATGTTAAACAAGAAAAGGAGATGATAGATATGAGATCTGTTCAAGCTACAGATCAAAAAGTTAACGAGGAAATGGATCAAGATTATTCATTAGATAGAGTCCCTCGCGAAAAAAGGAACATGGGTTGGATTAGTATTACAAATATTACATTTGGTATTGCCACGGCAATATTTTACTTTCAAATGGGAAGTGTCATGGCACTTCAATTTGGAGCAATTAACGCTATTATATCAGCTATTTATGCGATTGTTGTTGCCGGTATTCTGGGAACATTCATTGCTTACTTATCTGCAAAGTCTGGAATGAACGTTAATTTACTATCACGTGGCGGCGGGTTTGGCTATATTGGCGCCTCGTTAACCTCATTTATTTATGCTACGAATTTTATCATGTATTGTGCGCTGGAAGGTTTAATACTCGTAGCTGCTGTCCACGAATTTTTTCCTGTTATCCCCCAATGGATACTAATTATCTTCTTTGGTTCGATCGTTATCCCTTTAAACTGGTTTGGGATCAAGCAGTTGGATAAATTGCAAAAATGGTCGTTGCCGCTGTTCGGCATTTTTTTAATTGCAGCAATTATTATGGCTGCAAACACGCCTTCCGTTTATGGTGATAGTTTTTGGTCGTATATGCCAGAGGGCGTACAAGTCGGAGGAACGGCTTTATTGCTTTGTATCGGAATGCAGCATGGTATTATGGGGCTGACACCGCTGCTCGCTTCAGATTATGCTCGCTTTCTTAAACCAAAAGATACGAAGCTAGGAATATTTGCCATTGGATTCATCCCCCAGATTTTCTGTTTTGGAGTCATGGGTGGCCTTGGAATCTGGTTTGGCGTTCGTCTGGGAGAACCAAATCCAGGTGTGTATATTGTGCTACTCCTAGGTATTTTTGGAGTCCTGTTTACGATGATAACGCAAGTAAGAATTAATATTACGAATATATATAGCGGCTCGTTGTCCCTGTCCAGCTTCTTTGAAAATATTTTCAAATTCAAACCAGGCCGCCGCTTTTGGGTTGTCATCACAGGTGTTGCTGCGATGATTTTAATGTTGGCCGGTATCGTCAATCATCTGGAGACAGCTATGACGTTCCAGGGAGTCTTCTTAATGACCTGGGCAGCAATTCTAGTCACTGATGCCGTTATCGTCAAAAAAATATTGAAGATTGGCCCCGGTTATTATGAGGCCAAACAGCAAAACCTGCATAAATGGAATCCGGTAGGCGTCGTTGCTTTAGTAGTAGCAAGCGGGTTAGGCACCGTTGCGGCATTAGGGTACATGGGAACATTCTTGCAAAGCACTGCCGCGTTTTTCGCAGCATTACTTGCAGCTGTACTCACCGTGACTTTAGCCATTTCTACCAAAGGAAAATATTACATCAAAAAGAAAAACAACGATGTTGCAAGAGAAGACTATATTGCATAAGTGGAAGAAAGGGGAAGCACGGGGACGGCCCCCGTGCTTCCTACTCCACACCACTTTCCAATATCGAAAAGGTCCCTTTCGCACAATCAACCTCTGCCAGTACACCATATGGCAAAATAAACTTCGGTTCCGTATGCCCGAAATTCAAGTTATAAAGAATCGGCAAATCTTCTAAATTATATTCCTTCATAACGTTTAAAATTTCTTCTTTGTATGCTTCGTAATATTTCTCATCATGCGGCTTACCAAAAATGATTGCATTCGCTTTGTGCAGGATGCCTTGCGCAGCATAATTCCGAAGCCAATATTTCATAAATGCAGGTTCTGCCTCTTCCTCCGACGTTTCAAAGAAAAGAATGCTATCGTCCCAATGCTTATTATCAGGCCAAAGTTCTGTACCTTTCGCAAACTCCAGCACATCGATACAACCACCAATCAAACGCCCTTTTACGACATTCGACGCGCCTTGAATCACTTCGTATCCGGTATTTTGCTGCATCGTTCGCTGCTTGTGTTTATTCGCTTCATCCCATTCCAAATACTCACTCGTCCATTCTTTAGCAGGTTGAATCTCACCAATCGCATTACCGGAGAATAGCGTCCGCTTCACCGCTTCTACCGTATAGGGATCCATTTCCACATTCTCAGCAAAATCACTTAAAACCGCGGGACCATAAAAGGAAGAAACCCCTGCTTTAAGGCAAAACAGATGAGAAATAGTTATATCGGAATACCCCACGAAAATTTTCGGATTCGCATGGATCACATCAAAATCTATATACGGAAGTAGCCGAATACTGTCATCTCCTCCAATATTTGAGAAGACCCCTTTAATTTCCTTATCCCTGAATGCCGTCATCA
Source organism: Virgibacillus sp. NKC19-16 (assembly GCF_021560035.1). Lineage (NCBI taxonomy): Bacteria > Bacillati > Bacillota > Bacilli > Caryophanales > Bacillaceae > Virgibacillus > Virgibacillus salidurans. The sequence continues at coordinate 3,453,984 of NZ_CP074373.1, forward strand.
GATCGGCTGCACGTGCTTCCGGATGCTCATAAAGATAGGCAGCACCTTTCAAACTGTTTGGCATCGGCACAACTTCAAGGCCAAACACCTCTTCCAACCTCTTTACGCCTTGTTCATATCGCCATTTAATTTCCGGCTCACCGGCCCCTCCCCAGGAAGGGCTTACGGTTGCTACTTTATCTCCCGGTTGCAATTTCTTTGGTTTTTTTAACATTGGATCACCACTTTCTATTGATTTTATTACTCAGTCTTGACATCATATTCAAAAATCTGTTTCCCCCAGCTTATTCAGCAAATACAAGATTGAGAAACAAATAGCCTATAGTAATTTTAATTGGATAAATCCATTTTATTTATCTCTGACAGCCATTTCTCTACGTATTGATCGATTATTTGCTGTTTATCAAAATTATCTTCAAATGCAGGAAAAATAAAGCGTTGATGCACCGTAAGATAATATAGAGGAGCGAGAACTCGTACAAGACGAAATTCTTCATACAAACGGGCAAGCGTGTCAAACATCTTCCATTCTTTCAGATAAGAATCTAATAATTCTTGACTTACTTGTTTCGAAAAGTATTCATTCACTTCTTCTAATAATACAATCACACTCAAGAAAGGATGGCTCAGTGAACTATCCGACCAGTCGTAAATAACCGGTTGTCCTTGTTGAACCATAATATTACCCCCAAACAAATCACCGTGTTCTAACGAGATAGGAAGTCTTGATTCATGTAATCGTCTTACAAGAGACAATACAGACGGGATCTTCTTTTTCAATGCAATATGCTTTTCTAGTGACATATTATTATTGGAAGCTAATTCACCCAGAGATTCTTCCAAATGGTTGTTTAATATCTCAATGAACGGTCTGACAGGACATCCTAATTTTTGCAGCTTATCTTTATGGATAAGGGATCCTTTTTGAATAGTAACCATTCGATGCAAGGCTTTTTCCCAATGGCTAATATTAGTTGATTCACCGAGAAGATCTCCTTGTAGTTCGTCTATTATATACCAATTTTTTTCGAGATCCAGAGCTATTACTTCTGGAACATAAGATGGATAATGTTCTGCTAAATAGTTGTGAATACTGGGTTCATGTGAAAATACACCTGGTACAGCTTTAAAATAGTAATTATCTTTCGTTGTCTTTATTTTAAACAAAGCTGAACGTTCCCAACTTCTGATTTGTTCAAATGCGATTGGACTACATGGCAATTTCTTCTCCACCCACGCTTCCATTTCTCGACGCCATCCAAGTTGAAACCATGCAAAGTTTCGACTACCACCTTTAGACAACCAATCAAGTATCTCTTTTCGTTCATTAGGATGAATTGCTTCCAATAATTCAATGGAATGAAGATCAAACCAGACAACCCTCTCATTCTCTATAGGATTGTCTAAGGCCTCTATTTCATATATTCTTATACCTTCATCCTGATAATAGCAGCGTAATACATTCACTTCTAAATTGAATTCCCTCTTAAAAAAATCATTGATTGGCAAGGTAACAGCAACGTGTAGACTTTCAGAATTGAAAAAGGGTAATGCGTATCTACGATATTTCCGACATAACAGCAATTTTCGTTGACTGCTTGAAAACACGATAAATTTCAAAAGCAAAACATTTGATCCCCCTCTCGACTATTTTTTTGACCTCTAATCTCCTTTTATAAAAATCTACGCCAGCTAATCCCCTTCAATCTTTTGCACCTCATATTGAAACCCAACATACTGATAGTTTTGCTTCATGTACATTTCTCTGACGGTGTCTTCCCCATCGGCAACTAAAATCACCGCTTTATCAGGATAGTTATCCATCACAAACTTTTGCAACCTGCTGCCGATGCCTTTTTTCTGAAATGACTCCTCAACAGTTAGGTTATCAATTTCCGCGGTTTTGTCCGTTGTAATGACATCTACATATCCTGCAGGGTTTCCTTTATAAAATGCAATGATTTTTATAATGCTCGACTCTGTGAATTGACGTTTGGCCAGATCAATTTTTGCTCTTGCAAATTTACTTCCAAATTCTAAATCTTGCTTGTATTGAAGATCAAGATAGGTTTCGAAGTTCTTGTCTGTCACAATCTGAATATCGATATCCGGCTGGTCCTCCACTTCCGGAAATTGGTCAGGTTGAATTGCGTATAATTCCAAGAAACCATTTTCATATCCCGAACCATTCAAGTAATCCACTAACTCCCTTTCAAGTTGCACGTTCTCAGGGAAACAAAATTTCACATGTTTTTGACCTTGCCGCAAATGAAATTCCCTTAAGTAGTTTTCTGCCTCTTTCAATTCCGTTAATGAAGGCTGCTTTTTAAATTCTATAAAATTACTATCGTACCTGATTAGCATTTCAGGATAATGATAGTGTCTGTATAGATCATTTTCAGCTACTATACACCCAAGTATATAAATATCATCGAATGTTACCTGTTTCATTGCTGATCCCCCTTCCCCCATTGCTTCCTTTTTTATTTCCTTTATTATATCATAGGGAAAAGGAGAAAAAAGGTGGGGTCGATTTGTTAGTAAAACCAAATAAATTGGAACCTGGAGATAAAATTGCAACGGTAAGTCCATCTGGAGGAGATGCAGGAGACCCTGAAATCAGATGGCGTTATTTGCAGGGTGTAAAACGCTTGGAAGAAGTTTTTGATCTTGAAGTGGTTCCAATGCCGAATAGCCTAAAAGGATCTGATTATCTATATGAGAATCCGAAGGCACGTGCGGAGGATTTGATGACCGCATTCAAAGATCCTAGTATCAAAGGAATTATTGCCAATGTTGGCGGCACAGATAGTTATCGTTTGATTCCATATATTGATTTTGATGTAATTCGCGTGAACCCGAAAATTTTCATGGGATATTCTGACATCACCATCTCCCATTTACTCTGCTATAAAGCAGGAATTTCCTCTTTTTATGGCCCAGCTATTTTGACAGACTTCGCCCAAAACGTGGAAATGGATCCGTATGTTATCGAATCAGTGAAACGAACCCTCTTTTCCAACGAAGAAATCGGTGAAATCGAACCGGCTAAACAATGGGCGAGCGAGCCATTAGAATTGGATGAAGCGGATAAAACCAAGGGCGCTACGATGTATGAGAACTCCGGGTATGAAGTGCTTCAAGGTTCAGGAGTTGTACAGGGAAGGCTGATCGGTGGCTGCTTGGATGTATTGGAAGTCGTGAAAGGCACGGATATTTGGCCGGACCAAAACGCTTGGGAAGACAGCATCCTTTTCTTTGAACCAGCGCAAGGAAAACCAGAACCAGGCACCTTACAAAGATGGATCAGGAATTATGCTGCTCAAGGCATTTTGCAGAAGGCGAATGGCATGATCTTTGGTAAACCATATGACGAGACGTATTACGAGGAATACAAAGAAGTGATCAAGCAAGTGATGAAAGAGAATAACTTAGAAGACCTGCCGATTCTTTATAACTTGAATTTTGGCCATGCCGAACCGAGATTTGTGTTGCCTTATGGTGCAATGGCAGAGATAAATTGCGAGAAGAAGACTTTTTCGATTTTAGAAAGTGGTGTTATATAAGATCCACACATCGTCATTAAAATACACGGAGGGATTAACGTGAAAGCAAACAATGAACGTATTGAAAAACATATTCATGACTTGAGTGAATTTACCGCCACACCAGGCCAAGGTGTTACTAGGCTGACCTATAGCAAGGAAGACTTACAAGCCCGCAATTTTATAAAAGAAAAAATGAAAGAATACAACCTTGATGTTCGGGAAGATGGGCTCGGTAATATTTTTGGGAAATTGGAAGGAACCAAGAAAGATGCGCCAAGCGTCCTTGTCGGTTCCCATTTCGATAGTGTGCCACATGGTGGGGCTTATGATGGATCTGGTGGTGTTGTAGCAGGACTTGAGGTGGCTGCCCTTTTTCAGGAAAATAACCTTACACCCACATACCCGTTAGAAATTATAGCCATGATTGAAGAAGAGGGTACACGCTTCGGCGGCGGGCTAATGGGGTCTAGGGGAATTGTCGGCGTCACTGAAGAAGCAGAACTAAATCATACGAAGGACAAAGATGGTGTCTCAGTAGCCGAAGCGATGCGAGATATCGAATTAGACCCAACACTTCCGAAACAAAGAGATCCACAGACGATAAAGGCTTTTTTGGAAATGCATATTGAACAAGGGCCGATTCTTGAAGAAAAAGACATGTCAATCGGTGTTGTCGAATCCATTGTTGGGCTCACCCAATTAGAAGTGACCATAGAAGGTCAAGCTGGCCATGCCGGTACGACACCAATGGACCGCCGCCTGGATGCATTAGATACTGCTGCAAATATTATTGCCAAGCTCCCAGCAATTGCAATAGAAGAGGGAGAAGGAACTGTTATTACAGTAGGAAGACATGAGGTTTTTCCGAATGGAGCCAATGTCATTCCTGAAAAAGTTGTATTTTCCGTGGATATACGTTCAGGAAAAGAAGAACATATTCGAAATGCCATCCAGAAAACAAAAGATGTTATCACGTCCTTTGAAGGACAAGGAATCCATACATCAATCGAACAACCGCTATATATGCAGCCGAAAGCATTGAATCAAGATATCCATTCACTTCTGAAAACAGCTTGCAGTCAGTTGGATATTTCATATCTAAACATGAATAGTGGAGCTGGACACGATGCGATGGTCTTTTCAGATGTAACAGATGTCGGCTTGATTTTTGTCCCGAGTAAAGACGGGATCAGTCATAGCCCGGAAGAATGGACGGATGCAAGGGACCTGGCTAATGGTGTAGATGTATTATATAACACTGCCAAGAAACTAACAGAAGCAACATAATTCATTTCAGGGCAATTTGGAAAAGGTCCACAGCATCCTTTGATGTTGTGGATCTTTTTAAGTATGATGCCGCAGCAACCAGACCCATTGCAGTTGAATAAACACCTGTCATAAGTGGAACCCGGTTCGGGAAGCGTTCTTTAAGCACACCAGGCAAAAGCACATTGGCAACAGCAATTCCCAGACCAATCAAAAGCGTCCCGCCAAAAAGGAACATAGACATTGGAACCAAACGCAGGACTATCCCTATCGCAAGTATAATCATACCGCCAATCAGTACGATTTCATTCGTATATTTATTTCCAAGCCACGGCGCAACAGGAGACATGACAGCAAACCTGATTAAGGGGAGACTTGTCAGAATACCAATGCTCCAGCTTGCAAGTCCGAGATCATTTTGGATCATTCCTACGAGCGGACCTACCGAAGTAATTGCCGGGCGGAGATTAAAAGAAATGCTAATAATACCAACAACAAGAAGGATTTGATTACACCTTCTCATATCTTCAAATTTATAAATACCCATCAAACAAAATGCTCCTTTTCCTGATAACGGGCATGAGTAGCCTTTTTAGACTTATATTAAACCTTGATAGGTGGATTGGCAAGGGAAGCATGGGGACGATTCTTTTGCTTCCTTAGAGTGTTAAAAAGAAGCATGAGAATTGCTCTCATGCTTTTAGAGTTTTACGCCCTAGTTCAATAAGCGAAACTTCTTATTTGTCCATACATAATAAAAAATTCATACCAGATATGTCTAACTCCCCACTCTTCTCAACACATCTTCTTTTTCCTCAAGGGAACCGTCAATGAATCTGAAGTATGGAAGTATTAACCCCAATAAAGATACCGTACAAATCACCGTTCCAATCATTATGTACATTGTTCTGATACCCCACAGTTCACTTAATATACCTCCAGCAAGCACGCCAAGCGGCATCATTCCTCTAATAATTAACATACGAACGGAGAAAACTTTTCCCATTAAATGATTCGGCACGATCTGTTGGGTAATCGTTGTATTATGTACATTAAAAACGGCCATTGCTATTCCACCGATTATTTCGGTGGTGATCGCTAATGCTATTGATTGCGTAAGGCCTAACGCAATAAAAGTTGAACCGCCTATTACCAAAGCACCTAGCATAAGTATTCTGCGCCGCTGCACTTTCATTTTCCCGACGAGCAAAGAGCCAATGACATAACCGAGGGGAAAGCCCGCCATAAAGTAACCATACATTGCATATGATCCATTTAACTCGTCGGTAATATAGGGAAGCGTAATGACCATTGTTACCCCTACTCCGAATTGAACAAAGGCAAGAAAAACTCCTAACCATACAATGACACGCTGCTTGAAAAAGTAACTTATTCCTTCAACAAATTGTTCTGCCCACGTTTTTCGAACATCCTGATTAATTCTTTTTTCTCGGACTGCCAGCAGCAAACATCCACTTATTAGAAGTAATGAACAAACAAGTATGTAAGTTATCTGTATGCCAACATATTCAATGACCAAGCCTGCCACAAAAGGAGCTGTGAACATCATTAAGCGTGCTGTCCCATCCACATAGGCATTTGCAGTGGGTAATTGCTCTTTTGAAACAATGGTAGGGAGAATTGCCTGATTGGCCGGTACATATAAAGGTGTAATGAGACCGACAATGATCTGAACAGCATATATATGCCATGGCGCCACTACTCCTATCATATATGCAATTAGTGGAATAAGAAAAATCAGCCCACGACTCCAAAGCGCTATAATCATAATCCATTTTCTGCTCCATTTATCAATGTATGGACCACTAAACAACTGTAATACGAGTGATGGCAGGAAATATAATAGCCACATACTGCCTAAAGCCACCGTGGAACCTGTTATTTCATAAATAAGCAATGAATTGCAAAACGTCCCAAATGCTCCACCTAACTCAGAGGAAGCATTTCCAATCCACATAGATGTAAAAGACCTATTTTTAAAAACACTCATTTGACATTTGCCCCCAAGCCTTTAACGCAAATTCTTACATTCCTTGATGAAAATACAAATCCATTTCCTTCGCCAATGAATCTATTGCTTTCTTCTTTAATACATACTTCGAATCTTCCACATTAACCAGCTGTGCTGATCGCAATAGTTTCAAATGGTGATGAATGGTGGACTTCCCCATGCCCAATTGTTCGGTGATATCCTGAAGAGTTCTACTTCTTTCATATAATAGTTTAACGATTCGCATTCTTACCTCGTCACCCAGCGCTTTATGTTTCAAAACCAGGAAGTTGCTTGGCAGATATTTATCTTCCGGTGAAACACTCTCGTTTGAAATCGGATAATAAAACACTTTTGTATTATCTATATCTGCGGTAATATTCCATGGCCGATAAATGTAATGCGGAATTAATAGCACTTTATGGACACTTGGTTCCGGCGTATAAACAACACCAGCTGTCGCCCACTCAACAAATTCCTCTGGCTTCATTTTTTCTTTCATTTTCGCCTTTGTCTCTACATCTGTTTGCAGAATTTTATTGAGCTGGTCTTCGTTCGGCTGGATCACCTTTTCATACCATCCTGTCATGACACGAATTAAATGATCCTCCAACTCGTTGCCTTCACAATTACAAATAAAGTCAATATAGTCAGGGAAGAAAGGGTTGTTCTTCGTTTGTTCTTTAAGCGTTTGGATTGCTTTCATTTCCCCTTCTGCTGCCCTTTCTCGTAATGTTTGAAATGATTCACCAACAAATGGTATACAAATAAACTTCAAATCATTTACCGAGAGCGTTTCTATGTATGTCGAAAATTCCTCTAACGCTGCAAAATCTTTTTGATGTAATAACTGAAGTAATGCTTTCCACGTATTATTTTTTTCTACGTAGTCCAGGTGGTCATGCATCTCCCTATCGAAAGAATCTCTTATTTCATCCCAATAGCTTTTTGGCCTTTCTAATGAATCGAGCAAAGACGTATTTGTGAATGCTGCGATTCCCAAAGCCGCTTCCCATAACACACTGTATTGCAGCTCAACTTGATAAGTTTCTCTCTCCCTGCTCGTTGCACTTAAAATATCCATAGAGGACACCTCCATATATTATCCTATATTAATCGAATTATTTATTCAATATTTTTAGAACATGATTTCAAATTTTTTTGTAATCGGTATCCAAGCAAAAATTAGGACGCAAATCCTTACTAAGGAAATGCGCCCTTTTGCGGCAAGTCTTTTCTATTGTAATAAAGGACCCTTCTTCCACTGGGACCCTTCCCTTTACCTTGGCTTTCTGATTTTCCTTACAAACCATACGACAAACAAAATAATTCCGATTACAATGACCGCATAGACAATGTTTGAATAGATACTCATAAAATCGAGTATGTTTTCCCAAGACTCGCCAAGTACAACTCCAGCAGTAATGAGGATAATATTCCATATAACTGTACCAATCGTTGTGAACAGAAGGAACAGCCAAAACTTCATATTTGACATCCCGGCCGGAATGGAAATCAGACTTCTGATCAGCGGGATCATCCGGCAAAAAAGAACAGTCCAATAGCCATAACGGTCAAACCATGCATCGGCCTTATGGACATCGCTTTTTTTCACACGCAGTATGTGCCCCCAACGGTCCACAATTATTTCCAATCGTTCCACATCCAACAGTAAACCGATGCCATATAATATGATTGCCCCGAGTACGGATCCGGCTGTAGCAGCAATAATAACTCCTAAAACAGTTAAATCTGCATATGTAGTCAGGAATCCACCAAAAGGCAAAACAATTTCAGATGGTATCGGCGGAAACACATTTTCCAATGCCATCATTAAAAAAATTCCGAGATAACCGAATTGCTCCATAAAATCAGTAACCCAGTTTTGCACGATCTACCTCCATTATTATATATTTACAACATAAAAACCTTATGAACCGACATAGATCAAATACGTAATCACAAAATACCCGACTACCGTCAAAATAGACGGAATACTGTATACCCATACGGATGATGTGCGTTTTCTTAAAAATGCCCAGATGGTAATGGCACCTAGAATCGAACCGCCAAGTGCGGTATATATATTCGACATAGACACATCAGCTAAAATAGATCCTTCCTGATAAACAGCGTCAGAAATTGCCAGGATGGTCATATTGAACACATTACTTCCCAGTATCGCACCTACAGCTAAATTGGCATTCTTGATACGGAGCGCCGCAAATACAGACACTGCTTCCGGCAGGGAAGTTGTTGCTGCAATAAGAAAACTTCCCACAAAGCTTGAGCCAAGCCCCGTAATCACTGCGATCTGGTCGCCAGTAATCGATAACATCGTACCTGCAGCCAGGATAAAGACCGATGCAATAATAAAACCGATAATTGCCTGTTTGACTGTCATGGATCTCTTTTTTGCCACAGGTTCTGAAGATTCATCATCATCGCTGGAAGGCGGTGCTGGCATTTTACTGATAACAACCATTCCTGCTATATAGATGATGAGAATCAAGAGGGCGTCCACACCTATGCCAAGAATGGTGTAATCTATCTGCAGCAACAGCGCCAAGGACACTAAAAGCATTAAAAACAACCCAAGATAAGCAGTATATTTATGATTGCTGCTAGCCTTGTGGTATATTTGCTTTCTCCTGAAATAAAGATCAAATCCTGCCAAAATGAATAAATTAAATACATTCGAACCGAGCATATTGCCTACAGCAATGTCTACATTTCCAATCACTGCTGCTGAGAAACTTGTCGTTACTTCCGGTAGCGATGTGGCACCCGCAAGAAGAACGGTTCCGACAATCATGCCTCCCATTGCTGTTTTCTCACTCAGCACATCCGCATACTCGGATAATTTAATTGCCGTAAACACGGTGACTGCTGCAGCCAAAATAAAACCTATAAATACCAAAAAAACAACCTCCTTATGTACAACATACCATGTACAGGCATATTGATATAAATACATATAAAACGTAAAAAAGCGAGACCTCTGCCATACTAGGCAAAGGTCTCGCTAAGCAATTACTGCCAATAAAGCCGATGGATCGCTAACCATGTAATGACGACTTTATTTTGAAAAAGAATCACATTCTATTTCAACGCTACTCCCCTTTGACGAAAAGTCAAAGAAATTTAATTGTTATCTAATTATACCATGAAAAATGGATTTAGCAAATTGAAATAAAATATACAACACTGTCTTAGTATCATTGACAGATTGATAATGGCTGCTGCCCGCTTTTTATCCAACAATCCAAATGAAGTTAAGAAGTATGCGCCAGTGCAAACGGAACATATCACTAGCGTTGCTACGGTTGTTTTGGGAATGCGCCTCGATTGTTAAAGATGAGAATTATCAATTTTCAACATTATAAATCCAAAAGTGCAGAATTAGACCTACTACACCCCAAATGTTAAGAATCAAAGATAATAGTAACAAAGACCAAAATAATATCCCCGGCATAGTTTGATTTATTATTAGAGCGGCACTGCTGCCAACTATTATCATTAAAAATAGTAATGGTAAGTTCTTCACCATATACCCGCCCCTATCGCATTCTCTAAAATGTATATATAAATGGAATCAGTGCTTCCGTTTTTAATTATTATTTCCGCAAAATCTTCTCCATCGCTTTTCCCTTTGCTAACTCATCGATTAGCTTATCCAAATAGCGAATTTCCTGCATCGTTGGTTCTTCGATATCTTCCACTCGGACACCACAGATTACACCTTTAATCAAAGCACGCGCGGGATTCAATTGGGGAGCTTCCGCAAAAAAGGTCTCAAAGTCTGTTTGTTTTTCCAGTTGTACTTCTAACTCTTCCTGGTTATATCCTGTCAACCAACGGGTGATTTCATCGACTTCTGCTTTTGTACGGCCTTTTTTCTCTGCTTTCGAAATATAATGAGGATAGACCTTTGCGACACTCATTGTATAAATCTTATGTTTTGTCATGATACATGCTCCCTTAATTATTCTGTTAATGTATAACATTTTTATCGTCACTCATCTACTTCTAACAATGGTTAAGGCTCCTAGATTCACCTAATATAATAAAAGTGTTATTTTTTGATAATCTCTTAAATAAACATATCATAATCTGTTCTAAAGTTCATTCAAATATGATAAACCAATTCAATATAGTTATTGTTGCTTCTGGGAGATTAAAACGTACATCGAATCTGTTGGATAACGTTTCTTAATTACATCAAATCCTGCTTTATTTAATTCTTGTTCCATGTTGGATCTGGATATTCTTGGGTGATTAGGATTTGGGCTCTCGTCCTCTTCTAATTCAACACATGCAAGGTAGCCCTTTACATTAAGCATTTGGTTGATTAACTGTAATGTCTCCGATAAAGATTTTATTTCATGAAGAACTAACGAAGCTAACACAATATCAATGGAATTGGCTGATAATGGTAAATCCTGCATTTCTCCTTGAATTGTTCGAACATTTTCAAGTCCCTCATTAGTTACCTTGTCATATGCAATTTCCAACATATTGGAGTCTATATCAAGTGCATAGACCATTCCATCGGTTACTTTCGCAGCCGGTATCGTTAAAAAACCTGTCCCTGCACCTATATCTAAAATAGTATCGCTATTATTAATAGGGAGTAGTTTCAGTAGATCTTCTGGGGAAAATTCCTCTCTTCTTTTCATGCTGTCTAGGTATTCTACCTTTTTATTGAAATTGCCCATATGATTTGATTCGCTATTCTTTTTCATATTCTTTTTAATTCTCCTTTTTAATTTGTTCTTCCCTTTCTATTGGTAATAACATTTCCTCCATGTTATTGGCAATATCGATGAGAAATTTATGGTCTAGGTCGTTTTTCATATTCTGTTCAGCCTCTGTCATCACATTTTCAATCATGCAGCCTTCGTTATGATCCATGGAGCAATGAAATAAATTGGAATCCCCCTCTACTGTTTTTATTACATCTAGAAATGAGATTTCATCTTTCGGTTTAGAAACTTTATATCCCCCTTTAGCCCCTGGTGTTGATTCAATTAACCCACCTTTGGCAAGTTTCGTTAATATCTTTGAAAGATAGGTTGGTGAAAGATTTTGCATTTCTGCCAAGCGTTGAACACCTATTGTACTTCCCTTAGGTAAGGTAACTAAATACACCATTGTGTGCAATGCGTAATTAGTGGCTTTTGAGTATTTCATGATTTCCTCCTTAATTCATAACATTAAAGATATTAAAGACTCATATTATCTACAATTAGGTTATCACTTCCTAATACATATGGCAACGATGGTATTCCAAATAATTAATCTTATGCCTTGACGCCTCGCTCTAAGGGTAATACGTTTAAAAAAGAAGCACGAGAACCGCCCCCATGCTTCCTTCCCCAGTCTTATTTCACATCCAATGCCCAGGTCCCATTCCTAAACACTGCCTCTGTTGACCCATCTTCTTTCACGCCGTCGATGTCCAGTTCTGCTGATCCGATCATGAAGTCAACATGTGACAAGCTGTCATTAACGCCGTGATTATCCAATTGCTCGTCATCCATGGATGCGCCGTCTTTTAGATTTGTTGGATATGCTTTGCCTAGCGCGATATGGCAGGATGCATTTTCATCAAACAGTGTATTATAAAAAATTAATCCTGATTGAGATACAGGTGATTCGTCCGGTACAAGTGCTACCTCACCGAGCCGGCGCGCGCCTTCGTCGGAATCAAGCAAATGTTTCAAGGTATCTTCCCCTTGCTCAGCTTGATAATCAACTACCTCACCATCTTTAAACGTCAAGCTGAAGTTGTCAATTAAGCTCCCGCTGTAGTTTAAAGGCTTAGTACTTGAAACAGTGCCGTTTACCCCGTATTTATGCGGCAGGGAAAACACTTCTTCTGTTGGCATGTTTGGATTGAAGGTAACGCCGCCTTCTGTTTGAGCCGATCCGCCCTTCCAGATATGTCCTTCAGGCAACTCCATTTCGAGTTCGGTTCCGGGTGCTTTGAACACCAATTTTTTGTAGTTCTTCTCATTTAAAATCTCGCGTGCTTTTCGCAGTGTTTCGTTGTGCTCATCCCAAGACGTGATTGGATCGTCATGATCAACACGTACAATTTTTACAATCGCATCCCACAGGCTTTCGACAGCGTCTTCACGCGATTTATCCGGGAAAACCTTCTGTGCCCAATCTCCGGTGGGAATCGAGATGATGGACCAGGCGATACGGTCATTCATGGTGTAGCTACGGAAATTCTTCATCGCTTGTGCTGCTGCTTTATTGGCCTTAGCCACACGCGTTGGGTCGATATCCTTTAATAAATCAGGATTTGTTGATCGAATGTTTAATACGGCTGCTCCGTCCTCCGCAAAACTGTCATTCAGCAATACTTTCCATTCAGGGAAATCCGTGATCACGTCGTCCGGCGCATTTTCATATTTTAAAAGGGTTAACTCATCATCGCTCCAATTAATATGTACATTTTTTGCTCCGAGTTCATATGCCTTTCGAGCAACAACCTTTGTGAAATCCGATCCTTCAATTGGCGCATTAATCATTAATGCTTGGTTTTTTTGCAAATTAACCCCTGTCCGTAATGCTAGCTCTGCATACTTTTCCTTCGTTTTCTGACTAACCATATTTTTACCTCCAAAATGTGTTTAATTCATCTTATTATTTCACAAAACCGGGCAAATTACCAAATTCTTTTACTTATTATGCGCAGGGAGTATCAGCCTCTTGTCCTGTCAAGCAATCCTTCCTATTTACGTGGAAAAAAGCATATGTTAAACTAATATTAGGTTACTTTTGGTAATCAATAAAAAAATATTTATGTCTCAAGTAAAACATACTAATTAAGTAGAGTGAGGTGATGATCATGGAGAACTTGTGTCCACGTTTTGAAAAAGCTATGGGACTTCTTAGTACACGCTGGGTTGGGCTAATTTTGTTTGATCTACTAAAAGGTACGAAACGTTTTTCCGAGATGGAAGCCGATTTGCCTATTAGCGGAAGATTGCTCTCTGATCGACTGAAACTGCTCGAAAAAGAAGGTATCGTCAATCGAAATATATATTCCGAATTCCCTGTCCGTATCGAATACTCGCTATCTGATAAAGGTAGAGATTTAGAGCCTGTTATCAAGGAAATTCAGTGCTGGGCAGATCACCACGTGACCTCAGAAGAAACAAAAGAACAAAATGTATGATGAAATCCCAGGGCTGCGCTTACTTACAGCCCTTTTTTGCTTTCATAACCTGCAACATGACATATGCCGCAACCCTGCTTGTCATATTACGAAAGTCAATCGTTGGATCAATTTCCACGATATCCATGGCTTTAACTTTTTCATGCTTGGCTGCTAGTGTTATTCCTTCCAACAGTGTTTTACTATCCATGCCACCCGGTCCAATTGCCGGACAGCCAGGCGCAAATGCCTGGTCAAGCACATCCATGTCCACAGATACATAAATGAGGTCCACTCCACCCGCTAATCGTTGTATTTCTTTTCTCAAAATTTCCGTTATGCCAAGATTATCTACATCCCCCATTGTATAGATGCCCAGTCCCTGCTCCTTCGCATAATCCGCATAGGCAGCTGCGTTTGTAAAATCACGAATCCCGATTTGCACCAGATTTTCCCCATTGATAATCCCGTCTTCCAGCAAACGCCTAAATGGTGTACCATTTGTCGGACCGCCATCTTCTGTGTTGCGTAAATCATGATGGGCATCGAACTGAATGACTCCAACGCGTTTCCCAGCGGCAAAAGCTTTAATTGAGGAATAACTTATCGAATGGTCACCACCTAAAATCATCCAGTTTTCTGCCGCTTCTGTTGAAAAAACATCCGACAGCCCTTCCCCGATCCGCTCCTGATTTCCAATAACATCGGTAGGGTCCATATAAATATCTCCCAAGTCAAGGATAGGATCCATAAGCTCATACCCCGATTCCCCGGAATACGTCGTATAGTTTTGCAATGCCGCCCGAATCGTACCCGGAGCAAACGAAGCACCAGAATGGCTAATCGAAGGCTTTGACAGCGGTACACCGACTAAAGCGAACGTACTTCTCTCCCCCGGCTTCCAAGTTTTAAGCAGCTCTTTCGCCTTTGTCGTATGGCGGTCCTTGAAAATGGCCTCTCCAGCTGGTTTCAAATGGCGAAGCTCACGGCTCATCGAATCATCTGCCTTTCATATAAAACAACACCATTTTTGATAACTGTTTTTGCATGATTCACCCCGTAATGGTACGGAATATACATATAATTTGCCGCGTCCCAAATAACAACATCCGCTTTCCTGCCACGTGCAATCGAACCTGCCACGTCTCCCTTTCCAATCGCATGCGCCGCATTCACCGTCACTGCATGCCAAATTTCAGCAGGAGACAACTTTAATTTCAACGCAGCAATCGACATAATCAGCTGCAGATTTTCGGTCACTGAACTGCCTGGATTAAAATCTGTCGAAATAGCTACCGCCGCACCAGCATCAACCATTCCCCGCGCCCTGGAATACATATCTTTTCCAAGGTAAAAGCTCGTTCCCGGTAAAATGACGCCAACCGTATCAGATGCCGCCAACGCCTTTATCCCCGCATCAGACGCCACTGCAAGATGATCGCCACTAATTGCTCCCATTTCAACCGCAAGCTCCGTCCCACCCAATGGATCGATTTCATCTGCATGTATTTTGACCCCAAAACCTTTATCCTTCGCTTTTTGCAAATACCTTCTTGATTGCTCCACAGAAAACACCCCTGTTTCCGTAAAAATATCGACGAATGCTGCGAGATTTTCTGCTTTTATGGCCTCAAATAGTTCACTCATCTGATCAAGAAAGGCTTCTGGATCCTGTTTATATTCAGGGGGGATCGCATGCGCCCCTAGAAAAGTGGAGACAAGATCAAGCGGGTGCTGCTCGCCGGCTGCTTTTGCGATTCTCAGCTGTTTTAACTCGGTTTCCTTATCAAGTCCGTATCCACTTTTTGCCTCAACGGTTGTAATTCCGTGCATCGCCATGCGGTCAAGATGGAATAATGCCTTTTTGAGCAATTCCTCAAAAGATGCCTTTCGTGTCGCGTTCACAGTGGCTAAAATTCCTCCGCCTCTCTTTAGAATTTCCAGATAAGGAATACCCTGCTGTTTAAGCGCCATTTCTTCTTCCCGGGATCCTCCGAAGACAAGGTGGGTATGTGCTTCGACAAGTCCTGGTGTGACAAGTTTCCCTCCTGCGTCAATCTTCTTCTCTGCTTTTAGGTCGCCCGCATCCTTTGAGGCTCCAATCCATTCTATTTTTCCGTCTTTGATTCCAATTGCCTGATTCTCTAATACAGGTAATTCATTCATCGCGCTGCCTTTCACTGGACCTTTTTTATCCATCGTCAAAAGCTGGCCAATATTTGTAATCAGTGTATCTACGCTCATCCATCTCGCCCTTTCGTCGGTATGGTGATAGCATTTTCGGCTGCAAATTTTTCTGCAGCCTCGTAGCCCGCATCGGCATGCCGGATCACTCCCATGCCTGGGTCGGTTGTTAATACACGTTCTAGTCTCTCTTTTGCCAAGTCCGTTCCGTCCGCTACGGCGACCATTCCTGCATGCAGGGAATAACCCATGCCAACACCGCCACCGTGGTGAAAAGAGATCCACGAACCCCCAGCTGCCGTATTGATTAACGCATTTAATACAGCCCAATCGGCTATAGCATCACTGCCATCCTTCATGCCTTCTGTTTCCCGGTTTGGCGATGCGACCGAGCCACTATCCAAGTGATCACGTCCAATGACGATCGGCGCTTTTAATTCACCACTCTGAACCAATTCATTGATGGCTAGCCCCATTTTCACGCGTTCGCCGTAGCCCAGCCAGCAGATTCTCGATGGCAAGCCTTGAAAAACAACTTTATCCCGAGCCATATCGATCCAGCGAATTAATGCCTCATTTTCCGGAAAAAGTTCCTTGATTAACTGATCTGTCCGGTAAATATCTTGCTTGTCTCCAGAGAGCGCCACCCAGCGAAACGGACCCTTTCCTTCACTAAATAATGGGCGAATATAGGCAGGGACAAACCCTGGAAAATCAAAAGCTTGCGCGACTCCTTCGTCATAAGCCACCTGCCTAATGTTATTTCCATAATCAAAAACAATCGAGCCATTCTGCTCATGTAGGAGCATGGCCTCTACATGTTTTACCATACTTCGTTTGGAAATCTGTGTGTATGCCTCCGGATCCGCTTTTCGTAATTTGCTAGCCTGATCCACTGTATATCCTGCAGGAACATAACCATTTAGCGGATCATGTGCAGATGTTTGGTCTGTGACGATATCAATCTGGATATCTTTCGTAAGCAACTCATGATGGATTTCTACAGCATTTCCGAAAAGTGCGATAGATAATGCTTCTCCGTTCTTCTTCGCATCTTTCGCTAGGTTGATAGCCTCGTCGATATCCGAGGTCATGACGTCACAATACCTCGTCTGAATTCGCTTTTCAATACGGCTTTTATCCACTTCAACCGCAATGACGACTCCTCCATTCATCGTCACCGCAAGCGGTTGTGCACCACCCATGCCACCAAGCCCTGCAGTTAAGGTGATGGTCGATTTCAGAGAACCACCGAAATGTTTCTTGGCAAGCGCGGAAAACGTTTCATACGTTCCTTGTAAAATGCCTTGTGTCCCAATGTAAATCCAGCTTCCTGCCGTCATTTGCCCATACATCATGAGCCCTTTTTGATCAAGTTCATGGAAATGCTCCCATGTTGCCCATTTTGGAACCAAAACAGAATTCGAAAGCAAAACGCGCGGCGCATGCCTATGTGTTTGAAATACACCAACAGACTTCCCTGATTGAATCAGCATCGTTTCATCATTTTCCAGCTCGCGTAACGTACTTGTAATCGCATGAAAGGAGTCCCAATTTCTCGCCGCCTTCCCAATCCCGCCATATACCACCAGCGTCTCCGGATTTTCCGCTACATCCGGATCCAGATTATTGTATAGCATCCTCAGTACCGCTTCCTGTTCCCAGCCCTTACACTCCAGTTCCACTCCTGTTTTCGCTTTCATTGGCACGCTCAGCCTCCCCATTATATTTCAGCCATTCCGTAAGCTTTTCAATATCTGTCGCAAAAACACGATCCTTCGTAATGCTTGGAACTACCTTCCTGGCAGCTTCATACAAAGTCCTTGTAGCCGAAGCCATTTTCTCCACCCCACGATATTCCACCGCCTGCATCGCACAAATCAGCTCAATCGCAATGACCCGCCGTGCGTTGCCGAGCATCTGCAATGCGTGGCGCGCGGCAATGGTGCCCATACTGACATGATCCTCCTGATTGGCTGATGATGGAATCGAATCCACACTTGCCGGATGTGCTAGTATTTTATTTTCAGAGACAAGAGATGCTGCGCTGTATTGCATGATCATCGCACCCGACTCCAGTCCCGGATTCGGGCTCAAGAATGCCGGCAAGTCGCTTAGCTGTGGATTCACTAGACGCTCAATCCGTCGTTCTGCAATATTCGCCGCCTCTGCAATGCCCAGCTTCAGAAAATCCATTGCAAAAGCAATTGGCTGCCCGTGAAAATTACCGCCGGATATGACTTTATTTTCCTCGGAAAAAATAAGCGGGTTATCTGTCACTGCATTGATTTCTATTTCCAACTTTTCACATGCATAGTGCACAGTTTGCCAGCTAGCCCCAAGAACCTGCGGGATGCATCTTAATGAATACGCATCCTGCATGCGCTGCTCGCCTTGCCTGGTTGTTAACCGGCTATCTTCCAGCATCAACCGAATACGTTCAGCCACATCGACTTGCTCCTGATGACCGCGTACCTTGTGCAAATCCCCGTCAAATGCATCGATAATGCCGTGTAATCCTTCCAACGTCATGGCCGCTATTTGCTCACTTTGGCGAAGTAGTTTTTCCATCTCCAAATAGGTAATCACACCAACCGCCGTCATCGCCTGTGTCCCGTTAATTAAAGCAAGACCCTCCTTCGCCTTTAACGTTAGTGGTGCGATGTTTTCCGCTGTTAACGCATCCATTGCATCTACTCGGCTGCCTTTATAAAATACCTCCCCCTCCCCCAATAGAGCTAACGCCAAATGGGAAAGTGGTGCCAAATCCCCGCTTGCCCCGAGGGATCCTTGCTCTGGCACGACCGGATGAATTCCTGTGTTCACAAAATATATTAATTGATGAATCAGTGACGGGCGAACACCTGAATAACCCTGCAGGAGCGCATTAGCCCGGAGCAGCAGCATCGCCCGGCTGATTTTGTCTGAAAAAGGTTCGCCAACCCCGCTCGCATGGGAATGAATCAGATTCAGCTGCAGATCATCTAAGTCCTTATCCTCGATAATCACATCACTAAACTTTCCAAATCCCGTATTGATCCCGTACATGGTTTGCTTATTATCAAGCATCGCCTCAATAGTCTTTCTGTTCGCTTGAACGCCTGCTAGCGCCTGATCAGCTAATGTGACAGGTTCATTTCTGAAAACAACCCGCTCCACCTCTTCCAATGTTAACGTTTTACCAGTTAAAATAACCACGCCTTCACACCTCCATAGTACTGCTTTAACGTAATAAAGCAGGCAAAGTAAAAGGAGGCTATGGTCCCGAAACCATGCCTCCTTGATGTTTCCTATTGGTGAATGAATGTCGCCATTTTTGATGGAAAAACATGTGACCACCTCACGTATTTATTAGATTATCAGCGCTTAGGGGAATTTTATCAGCGTTCTCCGGCAGTTTATCAGTGCAATCCTCAACTTTATCAGCGCATCACGTAATTACCAACTATCTATACATTATTGTAAGCGTTTTCTAAAAAGAATTCAACACTTTATTAATATATATTCCGTTCAAAAGCATGTATTCCATTTAAAAAGTAGCACCTATAAAAGTTAACGGGGTTTGTTTCCTATTGCAAAACTCTAATTTGCATACTAAATTGTATGTAAGCAGTGCTCTTCATCCACTTAAAGAAACGCTTGATGTCAAAAACAAGGCGGTTCAACAGGTTTTATTGTCTCCTTTATTCTACTGCTGGATTGTCATGTTATAATATTTAGAACCCGGTTAAAAGAGAATATAAGTTATGGAAAAGCAGAAAATAGTCATAAATTTGCAGGGTAGCGGGCTCACTTTGTAAAATACGAATAGGAGGTGAAAAAATGCCTAAATTTGATATTAATAAAGCGTTGAATAAAATTAACGAATATACAAATTCCAAAAACGACAACGACAATAACAATAGCGAAGATCAACAATGGAAAGACGAAGTATTAAATAGGTTAGCGAGAATTGAGGAAAAATTAGATAAAAAATAAAATCATAGGGCATCCATTAAAGGGTGTCTCTTTTATTGTGATCAGAGGAGATAAACTGCTTCTTAATTTAATACTATAATTTCATAATTATCCATGATGATTTGCATACAAATTTGCAGGTAAAAAAAGGGAATCATACAATAGTTCTCCCCCAATAAATTAAAAATGACTACCAAATTTATCTACAACTTGATAGTCATTTTGCTTACATTTTTAATGTTTGCGATAGCGGCACCCGTTATATTTCATCCTTCCCGATCCCAAGGAAAATCCGTCCCGAATGTTTCAGCTAACTCTTTTGATTGCTTCCTTCGTTCTTTTCGCTGTTTTGCGCGTTCAGGCGCTTGTTCATGAAGCATCTTTTCCTGATCTGATTCCGGGTAAACGGCTGGAACAGGAGATGGCCTTCCTTTGTTATCTACTGCAACAAATGTGGTGAAAGCTGTTGTACATACTTTTCGGTCACCTGTCAGTAGGTCTTCTGTAACAGCTTTGATAAATACTTCCATCGATGTGTTGTGCGTCCATGTGACAAAAGCTTCCAAACAAATGGAATCTCCTTCCTTCACAGGTGCCAGGAAATCGACTGAATCTGTGGAGGCCGTTACCACTGGCTTTCTGGCATGCCTCACAGCAGCAATTGCAGCCACATCGTCAATATGTGCCATTAATGCACCACCAAATAATGTCCCGTGCGCATTGGTATCCGGTGGCAGGACATGTGATGTTTTTACTGCTAGTGATTGCCAACAAGGTTTTTCTTCCATGTCAAATTCTCCTATTCATTACGTTATGTCAAAAGTTTTGCCAAACATTTGTGTTATAATACTGGCGAAATTAAGCGAGAGACGGATTCCTTGAATCGAATCCCCAATGACCGTTGCTCGTATAATTTTTTCGTTAGTTGTGTTGATAACAAAATATCACGGTTAAACGCATCGTCTAATCGCTGTGTCAGATCCAAGTCATATAAAAATGCGTTTACTTCAAAATTCAATCGGAAACTCCGGACATCGATATTCGCTGTACCTACGGAGGAAATTTTCCCATCTACGACAATTGTCTTCGCATGCAGGAAGCCATTTTGATACATATAAACCTCAGCACCCGCGTTCAGCAAATCCCCTACAGAAGATAGTGTTGCCCAATATACAAACGGGTGATCCGGTTTATTAGGGATCATTATTTTTACATCCACACCTGACAGAACTGCAACTCGGAGTACATCGCGCAGGCTTTCATCCGGAATAAAGTAAGGTGTTTGTATGTAAATATACTCTTTGGCTTCCATAATCATTTTGATATAACCATTTTTGATCTGTTCCCAATCCTGATCCGGCCCGCTTGATACAATTTGCACCCCAACATCGCCAGCGCCTGCAGCATCATAAAACCGATCTTCATACAAAATATCATTACGTGAAGCCTGGTTCCAGTCCAGGATAAATCTTGTTTGCATATTTTGGACCGCATTACCATATATTCGCAGATGCGTGTCACGCCAGTAGCCAAATTTTTTATCTTTCCCAAGATATTCATCACCAATGTTAAACCCGCCAATATAGCCAACTTTCCCGTCAATTATTGCTAATTTACGATGATTCCGGTAATTGATTTTAAAGTTTAATTTGGCAATTTTTGGCGGAAAAAATGCCTCTACAAGGACCCCCGCATGTTGCAGACGCTTAATATATTTACGTCCCAAGCTCCTTGATCCCATATCATCATAGAGTACGCGAACCTCTACACCTTCGTTTGCTTTTTTCACTAAAACATCTGCAAAGCGCTTGCCCAGCTGATCACTCCGAATTCTGTAGTATAACAAATGAATATGATCTGTTGCCATTTCCAAGTCCTGGATGAGTGCATCAAATTTCGCGGCACCATCTGTATAAATATCAACTTTATTATCATGCGTAAAAATCGCATCATCATTCCTCAAGTGCAGGTAAACTAAATCCTCATGTTCCGTTAATTCATCTTGTTTAAAATGGAAACTTCCATCTTCAAGCGCGCGCAACTGCGACTGTACTGCTGCTTTTACGCCCAATCGGCTTTTGGTATCCCATGTAAAAATGCGTTTTTTGCTAATTGGTCTTCCAAAAATTAAATAAAGGACAAACCCTGCAATTGGGAGAAAAAGCAACACCATCAACCATGCCCAAGTGGAACTGGCATCTTTTCTTTCCAAAAAGACAATAGAAAGTCCTAACATTATATTAAAAACGATAATAAACCCTAATAAATATGCCCATATTCCCATCAAGCAAATCTCCCACCTATTTGCGAATGATTAATTTTTGTCTACCTATAATATAGCATAAAGTTACATTTTTTTCGCAACGTACTCATTAATCACGCCAATGTATTTTATACTACCCCAAAAATCGGAAAAGAAAACACGTCTTTATAGTGGAGACAAGAGGATAGAAGTTGGAGGTCGGATTGGAAATCGGCGAGGTGACCGATTTCCATTCTTCATTTTACACTTGATCTAATGCCTGTTCTAAATCCTCCCAAATATCCTCCCATGCCTCAAGCCCGACAGAAAGGCGAATAAGTTGATCCGTTATCCCCATTTTATTGCGCGATTCTTCCGGAACAACTGCGTGGGTCATCGTTGCAGGATGCTGTATTAATGTCTCTGCATCACCAAGACTCACGGCAAGTTTTAAAAAGGACAGCTTATTTAACATTGCTTGAGCATCCGCTTTTGTCCCCTTGATTTCAAATGAGATCAGACCACCGCCACGCTTCATTTGCTTTTCCTTTATCGGATAATCCGGATGACGCCCATCACCTGGGTAGTAGGCGTTTGCAACTTTCGGATGCTTGCGTAATTTTTCAAAAACCCTTTCTGCATTATCACAATGACGATCCAAACGAATGGCCAAGGTTTTGAGTCCTCTAATCAAAAGCCAGGCATCAAACGGAGACATAACGCCGCCAATGTCCTTCTGGGTTGTCATAGCAACCGAATCAAGGAAATCTTTTTTCCCCACAACTAAACCTGCGACGACATCACCGTGCCCGCCAATATATTTCGTCGCACTATGGACAACAACATCAGCTCCCAGCTCAAGCGGCCGCTGTAGATATGGGGTTGAAAATGTATTATCAACGACGACAGGAATACCATACTCTTTTGCAACTTCTGCAACCAGCTGCAAATCGATCAGCTTCATTGTCGGGTTAATCGGGGTTTCAACATAGATTAATGACGTCTCCGGCCTAATCAGAGAGCGAATTTCCTCCTTGGATTCCATAGTGGAGAAGTCATGGGAAATATTGTATTTATCCTTCATCATGGTCAGTAATCCGAATGTGCAGCCATATAAACCGGATGAGCATACAATATGATCACCTGCTTTGGTTAAGGCGATTAAGACGGCAGAAACTGCTGCCATCCCTGAACCAAATGCAAGCCCCCGCTCTCCATTTTCAAGTTTCGCAATACGCTCTTCCAGCACGGTAACGGTTGGATTTCCTATTCGCGAATAGACATACCCCTCTTCCTCACCGGCAAATCGGCGCTCCCCCTGCTGAGCCGAATCAAATGTATAGGTCGATGTTTGAAATAATGGTGTGGTCAAACTCCCAAGCATTTCTTTTGAATCATACCCTTCATGAATAACCGCTGTTTCAAAGTGTTTATGTTTTTTTGACATGAAATTTCCCCCTCATGATTAATGATACGCTACTACTATCATAATCTACAAAACTCATTTTTGAAAGCGTTTTCTTAATCTGATTAATTGCTTTACGATATATTTCCTCTTAAAATTAGTTTACTATAATGACGGAGGGCGCTATATGAAAAACAATCTCGGAATTATATATACAGCATTGGCTTACGTACTATGGGGATTCCTGCCAATCTATTGGAAATTGGTTGAGGACGTTCCTCCCGGGGAGACACTGGCACATCGTATTGTCTGGTCATTTATTTTCATGCTTGGCATTGTATTGATTTTACGAAAATGGACTCCTTTTATACAGGAATTGAACGTCATTATCAGAAACAAGAAAAGACTGCTCGGCATAACCCTTGCATCTATTTTCATCAGTTTGAACTGGCTCACATTTATATGGGCAGTCAATAGTGATCACGTCATTCAAGCAAGTTTGGGATATTATATTAATCCACTTATCAGTATTTTACTGGGGATTATTGTGCTGAAAGAGAAAGTCACAAGAAAACAAGCGCTCTCCTTTATTCTTGCGGGTATCGGCGTCATCTACCTAACATTCAGTTTTGGTGTATTTCCATGGATTTCTATCATTCTAGCGCTTACTTTCGGGTTCTATGGTTTATTGAAAAAGAGGCTTGACGTTAGCGCCATGTTCGGCCTGACCATTGAAACCATGATCGTCACACCGATTGCCTGTCTTTATTTATTCGCCATTCCTGACAGTGCTTTTACACTGGAAAATCTGGTCTCACCTGTGAATTTTCTGTTAATCGGCGCAGGAATCGTGACCGCAGTTCCATTGCTGTTATTTGCAAGCGGAGCTAAGCTAATTCCGCTAGCGATGGTCGGCTTTCTGCAATATATTGCCCCAACGATCATGTTAATTCTCGGCGTATTTCTATACGAAGAACCCTTTACCAGCGGGCATGCTGTAGCATTTGTATTTATTTGGTCTGCTTTGTTTATTTATATGAGTTCAAGATATAAGCGGGGTGGTGCTAGGCGGGAGGCTCGTGAAAAATAAGTCATCTGTATGACTGGGGTTGGAAAAGGGGCAGGAATGAGCGTCATAAGAAGTTCATGGCGACAATAAATCAGGAAAAGATGTATTTGACGTCGACATGAACCTTTCATGACTACCGTGAATCCGAAAATGATACCTTTAACGTTGTCATGAGCTGTTCATGGCTACCGTGAATCCGAAAATATCCCCTTTGACGTCGTCATAAACCGTTCATGGCTACCGCGAACCCGAAAATATCCCCTTTGACGTCGTCATAACCCGTTCATGACTACCGCGAACCCGAAAATATCCCCTTTGACGTCGTCATAAACCGTTCATGGCTACCGCGAACCCGAAAATATCCCCTTTGACGTCGTCATAACCCGTTCATGGCTACCGTGAATCCGAAAATATCCCCTTTGACGTCGTCATAACCCGTTCATGGCTACCGCGAACCCGAAAATATCCCCTTTGACGTCGTCATAACCCGTTCATGACTACCGCGAACCCGAAAATATCCCCTTTGACGTCGTCATAACCCGTTCATGGCTACCGCGAACCCGAAAATATCCCCTTTGACGTCGTCATAACCCGTTCATGGCTACCGTAATCCTGAACATGTTCCCTAACGTTAACATGAACCGTTCATGGCTACCTTAAATCTAAGAAAAGGAGCTAAAGCGGTAGCCATAAAAGGTCTAATCGCCGCATTCAGCATAGTAGGAGTATTTTCCATGACCTATACGTATGAAATTTTTGTTCAATACTCTACTAATCGTTTTCTTTGATTTAATTTCGTTACACCAATCATGAATCACTGTAGTTGTTATTTTTTCATTAGGAAATAGCAATTGAAATTGACCTACATTCCTTAATATAGAAGCATCCGTGTCCTCTTCATGGCCACAGCTATCACAAACTATGTATCTATCTTTTACAGATAACAAAAAGGAATTACATGCAAGGCAGGTTATTCCCTTTTTCAGTTCAGCATAGTCATAATTGGGTATACGAGTGAATGGGGATTCATCTTCACTAAGCTTTACTAGCATTTCAGCAATTTTTATATTTTTATTTCCACCTGATGAACTTCTGCTTAATTGTCTTAGGAAACGATTGAGTTGACTGGGTAAAATAATAGGCACGTCTATAGATGCTTGGAATAATGTGAATTCGGGATTGATAAAAATGATGTGTGATTTGACTGGAAGGTTAACACCGTGATGTTGGAGTAATTGTCTGAGTAAGGATTCGCATCGCGTCAGTTGCAAGACGGGATCTTTAATTTCCTTTTTTGATTTTGTGTACCATCTTTCATTTTCAATAAAGAATTCCCCTTCGTAATTTTTCACATCAATAAGATGGATGAAATTTTCATAAATGATCAGTGTATCAATTTGAAAAAAAGTATTATTCCATTCAAGCAATAAATCATGTAATATGATTAGCCTGTCCGACAATCCCTCCAATCGTGCTGCAAATTTTTGTTCACCTTCATATCCCTTCTCAAGGATTACATAGTATTGCTTATCCGTATCTGATAGATGCATGCGCATATCTAAATATCGGAGGAGCTGCAATTCTCTCGATTCGGTAACCGTCATTTTCTACTTCCTCTCATTCTTTTTAAACTAATAGTATGAAAAAACACCCAATTTATCAAGTTTAATTGAATTCAATTAAATAAAAATTTATTCCCCAAAACGGTTGACATTCCATCCAAATTACCGTTATACTGTTCAGTAATTTAGAAAAATTAATCTCTTATCAAGAGTGGCGGAGGGATAGGCCCTTTGATGCCCGGCAACCTGAAGGCAACACAATTTGCCTTTTACGGTGCTAAATCCTACAGATCAACATTGGTCTGGAAGATAAGAGGAGGATCGTTTACATATACGCCCTCTTCTTAGGAAGGGGGTTATTTATTTATCCCCTCTTCCTCCCAGATACGTTAAAAAGCGGCACTACTGCCAAAAATCCAAGGAGGAATTATTCATGTCTAACTTTCAATTTCACAATCCGGAAACAGTATTACTTCACGGGGGCCAAGAACCGGATCCTGCAACTGGGTCAAGGGCTGTGCCAATCTACCAAACAACATCCTATGTATTTCGCGATACGGAACATGCGCAGAATTTATTTGGCCTAGCAGAACCAGGAAACATTTACAGCCGTATTATGAATCCGACTGTCGATGCTTTTGAGACTCGGATGGCACAACTTGAGGATGGAATCGGGGCTGTCGCAACATCATCCGGGATGGCAGCAATTACACTTTCCATTCTTAATATTGCTGGTTCAGGTGATGAGATCATCGCTGACAGTAATTTATATGGTGGAACGTACAATCTTTTTGCAAATACATTGCCTCGTTACGGTATCGATGTAAAATTCGTTGACGGCACGGATCCTGAAGCAATTCGAGGTGCTATTACAGATAAAACAAAGGCTGTCTTCGCTGAAATTATTACAAATCCAAGTCTGAATATATTTGATGTGGAAACGGTTGGCGAAATCGCACATGAAAACAATATTCCTTTAATCATTGACAATACGTTTGCCACGCCATATGGCACAAAACCACTAACATGGGGTGCAGATATTGTCGTCCACTCTGCGACAAAATGGATTGGTGGGCATGGTACAACAATCGGCGGTGTCGTTGTGGATGGTGGCCGATTTGATTGGGGCAACGGACGCTTCCCTGGTTTTACCGAGCCCGACGCAAGCTACAATGGCCTCCGCTATGTTGATCTGGGGCCAGCAGCCTATGCGACAAAATTACGTGTGCAGCTCCTGCGTGATATCGGTGCGTCCCTGAGTCCACAAAGTGCGTTCTTATTCCTTCAGGGGTTGGAGACATTGCATCTGCGTATTGAGCGTCATAATAAAAATGCCGAAGAGGTCGCAGCTTATTTACAAAAACATCCAGCTGTAGAATGGGTTAATTTCCCAGGGCTAGAAGAGCACCCATCCCATCAGCTTGCGAAAAAATATCTTGCTAAGGGATTCGGTTCTGTTATCACGTTTGGTATCAAAGGCGGCCGAGATGCCGGCAGAAAGTTAATTGATAATGTTACACTCTGGTCCCATGTTGCTAATGTCGGTGATGCAAAATCACTCATTATTCATCCAGCATCAACCACACATCAACAATTAAGCGCGGAGGACTTAGAAAAAAGCGGAACAACGGAAGAATTAGTCCGCCTATCGATTGGCATTGAGTCACCGAAAGATATTTTAGTCGATCTAGATCAAGCCATTGCCAAAGCTGTGGATCAGCCGCCACTTTTTGAAGCTACGGAAGAAGATGCTATAAAATGGCTGCTTACTTCCCCATTTGATCGTAAAGATGGAGGGGCTCGTAAAAAAGTAATTGCAACTGTGACTGATTCTGATAACAAACTTGATAAAAGCGGCAAGCAACTGGCAAAACTCGGATTCAGCGTTATCCCTATCAATGGTGAGTCGAAGCTGGAGGACATTCCTGAAGAAGTGGATGCCGTATGGGTGAACAACAAACAGCTACCGCAATCAACCATTGAGCAATTTATCAATAAACAGGGAAAAATATTGTTAGTGGAAGCACCGGATACGAATGATCAAACATTAGAAAATGCACGTGCTGCAGGGATTACCGTGATTACGAATAAAAATCCGTATGAAGAAGCGGTCCGTCTGAGGAATAACCGTAAAGTAGCGGATCCGTTGGAAGTGTAAGTTGTTGTAAATGCTTAGGGTGAGGTTTTTCTCTGGGGTTGATATTTCTGCCCTGAGGTTGATTCTTTCGCCCTGGGCGAAACTTCCTCCCCACAAGAAGTCATCCAATTTAAGTTTAACTTCTCTCTATAAAGGAAAAAGCATTAAAAATCGCCTTCACAGAAGGCGATTTTTTAGTATGATAAGATCAATCCAAAGGTATATTAAAAATACTTTCGAATTTATTTGCGACATGAGACAATATACTAATTCATACGTATAATATAACAGCCGGGTGTGGTAAACATGAAGAAGAAAAATTTTATGATTGCGATTTTTGTTCTTATCATTGGGGCAGGAATTTTTGCATTAATCAATCGACCTACCGCAACTTTAGATAATATAACGCCTCCGCCAGGTGATGAGACAGAAACAACTCAAAACGAGACAAACGAAGAAGCTAATGAAGAACCGCAGGAAGAAGAGGAAGAAACCGAACAAAGTGATGAAACTGATCAGAGGCAGTTTTCAACGACAATTTTCGAGGCGTTTCAGGAAACAGTTGATTTCTTTACCAATCGAGACACACACATTGTTGCTGTTGGCGACTCCCTAACACAAGGGGTCGGAAGCAGTGATGACCAGGGCGGTTATGTTGAAATACTGGATCGCGCTATCAATGCTGAAAACCAAATTGTGTCATTTGATAATTTTGGCATACGCGGCGATCGATCAGATCAGCTGTTGGAACGCTTGGATAATCCGGAAGTTTCCAACGCAATTGAAGAAGCGGATATTGTTTTAATAACGATCGGGGCAAATGATATCATGAAAGTATTCAGGGAAAATTTTACGAACTTAACGATCGAGGAGTTTAGAGAGGAACGGGTCAATTATGAAGAAAGGCTCAACCAAATTTTTACCAAGCTTCAAAATATAAATCCGAACACCGATATATATTTATTAGGATTTTATAACCCCTTCGAACAATACTTTCAGGATATTGAAGAACTTGGTATGATTGTGGAGTCATGGAATAGAACCGGAAGTGACATTGCCGAGGAAGACGCGGCTATCACATTCATCCCAACAGTCGATTTATTCAATGATCCAGACGCAGATTTATTCGCAGACGATAACTTTCATCCAAATGATCGTGGCTATCAACGAATGGCAAGAAGGGTGATGGATTATTTAACTAATGAAGAAGGATGAGCGCGATGTCACAACGAAAAGAACTCCATCAATCGAATAAAAATAAATGGAAACGATTATTTTATGGTTTATTAAGTGTGAATGTCCTTTTTTTGCTGGTCATCGTCGCACTCATTTTCTGGCCTGTTTCCGAGAACACCTTTCCATCAAATGAGGAGCAGGAAGCACAAGAAAGCTCCGAGTTTACGGTTCGAACGACCAAAAATAACTTGAATGAATTGATCAATGCCTATATAGATCAGGCATTATCGAACACAGGTCACGAGTATAGCATCTCCCTTGAGGAAGATGTCCATTTAATTGGCGAGTTGCCGGTATTTTCCAGTACTGTGCCACTTTCCGTTCATTTAGAACCACTCGTGCAAGAAAATGGGGATCTCATTTTAGAACAAAGATCAATCTCGCTTGGATTATTGGAATTACCGAATCAAAGAATTATGTCATATATGGAACAATATTTATCAATGCCTGAATGGGTAACGATCAACCCACAAGATGAGGAAATTTATGTTGCGGTTACCGACATGGACCTGCGTAGTA
Organism: Virgibacillus sp. NKC19-16; assembly: GCF_021560035.1. Lineage (NCBI taxonomy): Bacteria > Bacillati > Bacillota > Bacilli > Caryophanales > Bacillaceae > Virgibacillus > Virgibacillus salidurans. The sequence goes on from NZ_CP074373.1 coordinate 3,484,291, forward strand.
ACTTTGAAGTCAGTGTGGAACATATTGATTTGGAGGCAAATAATATCGCATTTAATATTCGAATTCCATATCGGACATTAGGCATTGACCAGATAGAACCATAATAGGAAAAGCTGAACCAGCACTACCGAAAATTGATGGGTTCAGCTTTTTTCATTAAAAAAAGAACCGCTACACCTAGTGTATGGCTCTTCTCATCTGATAACAAATCGTTTCACTTTTGCGGATAATAATAAGATTACTGATTGCTTTTGCAATTTTTGCTTACGCTTCACTAATTTTCTCTCTGTATCCATGAAGTAATCGCTGAGTTTTCCTTGATAAATCAGTTGCATGCCCTCATGCGTTCGAATATCAGCAGGCGTCGTAAAGCATGCAGGCTTCATAAACTGAAATGTCTCTAGATCCCGTAATACCGTCGCCACAAACTGGGAACAAAATAAGGCATTCCTGCGATTAATTTCAAATTGGAATAAGACACCAAGAAGACCAATAAAATTAAATTTATACGCTTCTTTCTTTGCTTCAATTTCTTTTATATGATGGATAATTACTTCACAGTCGTTTTCAGAAACCGTGTAGCTGTAAATAGCAGAATTCGAGTTTTTCATAAAATCACTGTGGGGGTCCTCCCGTATAAATCCACCAATAAATGGATTACGTGGCTGTTTCCGCCCAAAGCTGTATATCTCTTTTAATTTCGGATCAAAGCTGATTGATACATGATTTAGTGATTGATTTGTACAGAAATTAATCACCTTGGATAAATAGGTTCCTGTATCCGTAAAAAGAAAGTAAATCGTCCTTTCTCCCATCAAATCTCCCCTCATCGCCCTTTTATTTTTTAATACGGCAGGTTTTCGGTAATCTCGTTACTTAGTACGTGAGCAGTGTTTTTTATTTGATGACACCTTATTGTTACATATTTTCACATAAAAATACACCCTTTTTTACTATTATTTAAAAAATTGGCAACTAAAATGTATTCAGTGTTCTTACTGGAGGTTCACCCCCGTTTTGGACTGGTTGTGTCCCGTTTGGGCACGATTCTCTCCCGGTTTAGTGCTTCCCTCTCCCGGTTTGAAAAGCCTCTCTCCCGTTTTACCGTTCCCTACCTCGTTTTAAAACAGCTCCCTCCCTTTTCGCCTTCCTCTCCCCCCATTCAACCACTAAACGTTGACGAAACCGAAGAAATGCCGTAAGCTAATCTTGTGTACTATTTTTTATTGGAGGAATATCATAATCGATGATTAATGTTTCTAATGTAAGTTTACAATATGGTGGTAAGAAGTTATTTGAAGATGTTAATTTAAAATTCACCCCTGGTAACTGCTATGGATTAATTGGTGCAAATGGTGCCGGTAAATCCACTTTTCTTAAAGTATTATCAGGCGAAATAGAACCGCAATCCGGTGGTATTTCCTTGTCCTCCGGAGAAAGAATTGCCGTGTTAAAACAGGACCACTTCGCCTATGAAGATGAGCAGGTGCTGGAAGTTGTTTTAATGGGCCATGAAAAATTATATGAAGTGAAACAGGAAAAAGACGCTATTTATATGAAACCCGACTTTTCAGAAGAAGATGGCATGCGTGCTGCTGAACTGGAAGGCGAATTTGCTGAAATGAATGGTTGGGAAGCAGAATCAGATGCTGCTGTTCTACTAAAAGGGCTCGGAATCGATGAATCCCTTCATATGAAACAAATGAATGAATTAACAGAAAGCCAAAAAGTAAAAATCTTGCTTGCTCAAGCCTTATTCGGCAATCCCGATATTTTACTACTGGATGAGCCAACAAACGGACTTGATATCCATGCCATTCAGTGGCTGGAAGAGTTTCTGATTAACTTTGAAAACACGGTAATCGTCGTGTCACACGACAGGCACTTTTTAAATAAAGTATGCACACATATTGCCGATGTTGACTATGGGAAAATTCAAATTTATATCGGAAACTATGATTTCTGGTATGAGTCCAGCCAACTGGCAAACAGAATGGCTCAGGAACAGAATAAGAAAAAAGAAGAAAAAATTAAAGATCTGCAGGCCTTTATTGCCAGATTTAGTGCCAATGCATCGAAATCTAAGCAGGCAACGTCACGCAAGAAATTACTGGACAGCATCACACTGGATGATATTAAACCATCATCCCGTAAATACCCGTATATCGCCTTTACACCAGATCGCGAAATCGGTAATGACTTGCTGCGTGTTGACGGATTAACGAAAACCATCAATGGCAAAAAAGTGCTGGATAATGTGAGTTTTACCATGAACAAGGATGATAAAATCGCGTTTGTCGGGAAAAATGATATTGCCAAAACGACCCTATTTCAAATTATAATGGGCGAGATGGAGCCGGATGCGGGCACATATAAATGGGGCGTAACCACATCGCAGTCCTATTTTCCAAAAGATAACACTGCATTTTTTGAAAATAATGATCTGCCATTGGTCGAGTGGCTTCGTCAATATTCTCCAGAAGATCAGACGGAGACATTCCTGCGCAGCTTCCTGGGAAGAATGTTGTTTTCCGGCGAAGAAGCACTAAAAAAGGCAAATGTGCTATCAGGTGGCGAAAAGGTTCGCTGTATGCTATCAAAAATGATGCTATCCGGTGCAAATGTGCTCGTATTGGATGAACCTACAAATCACTTGGACCTGGAGTCGATTCAATCCTTAAATAATGGCTTAATCCGATTTAAAGGATCGATCCTGTTTACATCACATGACCATCAATTCGTTCAAAGTGTAGCGAACCGCCTTATCGAAATTACGCCAAATGGCATTATAGATAAAGAAATGAGCTACGATGACTATGTGCAAGATCGCAAGTTGCAGGAAGAAATTGAACAAATGTATGCTAGTTAATGAAAAGAGCGCACTCCTAATGGAGAGCGCTCTTTTAGTGCTGGCGGTTGGGGGCCGGCGTTGAAAAAATGCTAGTGGCTGGACAATTCGACATGTGCGCGGGATGAACCGATTTGTGCGCGGAACGAATGCTCACGTACGCTGGACAAACTGCTCTGTCCGCGGAACAAATACCTACCTCCGCGGGACGAGCCGGCTTGCACGCGGAATAAATACCTGCGTTCGTGCCGGATTTATCATATTGTTGAACAAGGTTAATATAATTTCCATTTCATTTTTCATTTAACTGGCCCTATCAAGAAATAAAAAGTAAGGGTTATCCTCATTTCCTTCTCTCTTTCCTTGTAAAAAGCAGAACTTGAGAAACAACGGCAAGTACAGGTAACTCAATCAAAGGGCCAATCACTAGAGCTAGGGATATGAGTGGCTGGTCTGGAAATGCTGTGACAGCTATAGCTAATGCAACCGGTGAGTTTCTGGCTATAATCGTCATACTTAAGCTAACCGAATCTTCATAGGAAAAGTTTAAGAACCTTCCGACCAAGCGCCCTATCACATAGTTAATAACAAAAAACATCAAAATTGGTATTATTAATATGTAAATGACTTCAAGGTTTTCAAGTAGATAAGAACCTTGGGAAGCAAACATTGCCATAATGGCCAAGGCTAAAAAGAAAATCTGGGCATTGGCGAAAAAAGGAATAACCTTGTTGTTTAAAATTGATTCTCTTCTTCTTAATAAGAATCGCGTTAGATGCGCAAGAATGAAAGGAATAACCAAGACAATCATTATACTTTCTATAAGCGTCGATATGGGTATCGTTTCAATAGTTCCAGCAAATAAGAGTAAATATACAGGCAGAAGCACGACCTGTAAAATTAAATTAATTGGTAAAATTGATGTTGAAAGAGATACATTTCCTTTTGCAATTCCTGTAAACGCGAGGTACCAATCTGTACAAGGTGTCACCATAAGCATGATAAAACCAATCCATAAAGCAGGATAATCCGATAGGAAAACAGCTCCTAACCCCCAAGCTAGAATTGGAGTCCATATAAAATTAATGATTGTGCTGGACCCTAGGAATTTACTATTCAAAAAGGACTCCTTCAACTGTTGCAGTGGAATCGTTAAAAATAATCCATATAGCATCAAGAAAAGAAACGGAACAACGAAAGTATCCGCATCGTTTTCAGTGATGTCCGCCTGTCCTACTAAAAGACCTAAACCAACAGCAAATAGTATAATAAAAGTTTGTAGTTTATCTAACGTCCCCATAAATATATCTCTTTTCTTTTAAAAAGGTAACTGTGATTTTCCTACAAATTAGTATAATATAATCTAGTAATTATTGCTTTTATTTCGCGTTATCTTTTATGGAACTTCGTATGTTGACAAAGCTACTATTACACGACAATATGTAATTATAGAATGGAGAAGAAAAAGTATTAAAGACGTTTGTACCCAGATATATTGGAGATGAAAAAATGATTGCAACGATATTCACCGCTATTGCAGTTTATATAGCCACAGGTATTGATTACCTGATTATATTAATCCTTCTATTTTCGCAATTAAAAAAAGGTCAAATGAAACATATTTGGATTGGACAATATTTAGGCACTGTAATTATCGTGTCAGTAAGTCTGTTAGCAGCTTATGGTGTCAATTTCGTCCCTCAACAATGGGTTGTAGGCCTCCTTGGGCTTTTGCCAATATATTTAGGTGTGAAAATATGGATTAAAGGAGAGGAAGACGCAGATGAAAATAATCTCCTATCTGTTTTATCTTCCAATCGTTTTAATCAACTCTATTTAACGGTAACCTTTATCGTATTAGCTTCTAGCGCAGATGACTTTTCCATTTATATACCATATTTCACTACGTTAAACGCGATTGAAATACCGGTTGTAATGCTAGTCTTTTTTGTCATGGTGGGGGTATTATGCTATTTCAGTTATAGACTTGCTTCTGTGAATTATATCTCGGAAAAAATCGAAGAATACGAACGTTGGATTGTTCCCATCGTGTTCATCGGTTTAGGGCTATATATTATGTATGAGAATGGTACAATCAACACTTTACTTTTTTGTAAACTACCAGGTAGCAGTAAATATAAAGGGTAATTTATTTATGATAGCAAGAAAAGGGGCTATTATTAACCCCTTTTCCGGTTTCACATTATAAAATTGCGTTTTCAATTCCCTTAATCATGTCATAGGCACCCTCAGATTCATTTGAGCAAACCACGATGGTAAGATATATATCAGGATAATGCACTGCTCGAAAGTTTACACCAGGATCATAGCCCATTAAGATATACTTCACAACACCATTTTGATTCGTCTCCATATACCCTCCGTAGCCGTTAAAAATATCTTCTATAACCTCTGCACGGGAGCGCAATAAAGTCCGAGTCATTTCTTCCGTTAGCAGCTGATGATTCATTAGTGCATCCCAAAACGTAATCATATCTTTTGCCGTCACATAGGCTCCACCATCGGAAGCAGGTTTTGCTGGAAGTGAATAGACATTAGTCTTCCAGCCGCCGTTAGGCTTTTCAATATAACCAAGAGCGACTCTCTCCGGCAGTTCATCCATTTCAAAATATCCGGAATCAGCCATCCCAGCCTTTTGAAAGATAAATTGCTCGATATAATCACTAAAGGCAAGCCCACTAACATGTTCAACAATAAGACCTAAGACAATATAGCCTGCATTATTATAGTGAAAAGAGCTACCAACGTCTGCTTTCATTTTCCGGTTTTCAAACAATGGCAAGAAATCGTGCAACATACGGATATGATACATAGGCGTGGACACCCATAGTTCTTCGTAATCGTTCATCTCATCCTCATCAAAATAATCTGGTATTCCTGATGTATGGGTGAGCAAGTGGTGAATCGTCACCCCTTCATCAAAATGAGGAAAGTCGATATCCAGGCAATTTTTTACCTTTGTATCGAAAGAAATTTTTCCTTTCTCAACCAGTTGGCAAATCGCAACGGATGTGAAGATTTTACAGCCCGAAGCAATTGCGTATCGAGTGTTTGTTTGATTTTTAATTTTTTCAGAGCGATTGGCAAAGCCATAACTTCCTGTTAAAATATGCTCCATTGATTTTGCGTAAAACGTTCCAGAAAATTGGATGCTGTCTTGTATTTTGCGTATTTTATTTATTGCACCATTATTATTCATTTAAAATCCTCCTAAATGCCCCTTTTACAGGTTTTAATTATACAAATTTAAGAATAAGAAAAAGGCCACATTTAGTTAGATGCTTCACATTTGATAATGGATCATACGCTCATCTCCCCTTTTCAAAAATAGTAACATATTTTTGAAATTTTTAAAAGTAATTTTAAGGTATACAGCTATCCGACAGATAACCGCAAAATTGTCCTTAATTCAACAAACGGCTCCTCCCTACCTACAGGATGAAGCCGCTGAAGTTAATTTATCAATATTCAATTCGTGCACTAGTAATACTTATTCCACCCATTCGATTTGAAAGGCCATTCCACCTTTAATGAATGGCAATAGGGGCCTGTCTTCCTCCATAACTTGACCAATGACATTCACCTTTTCATCGGCTGGAAGTGTGCGTTTTGTAATTTGAATCTCACCTTGGTACCGTCCATAGTTTTCGTTATCTACAGTAATGGATCCTTCTTTTCGCACTACGGTATGATGTGGCTCAACGGGAAGGTCACCAATAAGTCCGTATTGTCTGGATTCAGCGGAACGAATGACGTCCCTTGCTGCATCGAGACGATTTGTCTGTTTCACTTCTAAGCTTTTTTTAACACGTTGATTGCTGGTAAAGCTTTTGGCTCTGACTAAAACCGTACGATCCGTGTAGTTGGCAAATTTATCTTCAGACATATCACCGACAGATGGATCACCAATGAATATTTTGTCTACCCATGGATTATGTTGTAACTCCATAAAAGATGAAAACGTTGATTGACCTCGATGCGCTTCTATCGTTGGCAGTCCTTGAAAGAGGGGGCCTCGTTGTTCCCCATCTCCTGGAATAAATGTCATGACCTTGATTCCCTCTGATTTCAAAAAGTGATTTTTTTCATTAAAATCTTCCACACCCAAGCCAGTTTCAGGTCGCGGGTAGTAATTATGCCATGCTTCAAGCGATGAGAAGTTTGCACCGTATTTTCGTAAATGGGTTATGTTTTCTGATGTAATGGTACTTGCGTTTAAGGCAACGATCATTTTATGGGATAACTGTGCTATTGTTTCATCGGAGATTCCATAATCAATACGCAAGCCGGTTAGTCCCCATTCTTTCAATTGATCAGCATTATCCCAGGAAAATCCAAGATAGTCTAATGATTCAGGCGAGATATCGGCAATCAATTCCATATTATATTTGATGGCGAGTTTGCCTAATTTAGACAAGCTTTCTTTATATGTTTCTGGATTGTCTTCAGGGATATGCAAGGATGTAAAAATACTGGTGAAGCCCAGTTGATTCATTTTCTTGATATAAGTCTCTTGTTGATCTATGGATAAATTGGATAAATAGATGGAAATTCCGAGCATTTATGTCCACACCTTTCAAATCAATATAGTAAAGAGGGATAAAATAAATCCCTCCTTTTTTCGACAGGCTCAAGCACCCTTATTCTTTAATCTAAGTTATCCGCCATTTCCTCTTTAAATCCGAAGAAATACGTGAATAAAAATCCTGCTATATACGTGATAACTAGGCCGAAAAAGTATACTAGGAACTGATTATCGGTAATCAGCGGAATTAATGGAATACCGGAAATCCCAATACCCGATGATGCTGTATTCATAATCGCCTGAAAGGCCCCACCAACTGATGCACCAAGACAAGCTGTTAAGAATGGTCGTCCGAGTGGTAGGGTAACACCGTAAATCAATGGTTCACCAATTCCCAGAAACCCAGTTGGAAGCCCGCCTTTAATTACGTTACGAAGACGATTATTTTTTGTTCTCGTATAAATGGCAATAGCTGCACCAACTTGACTTGCTCCAGCCATAGCCAGAATTGGCAGTAATGCAGTCTCTCCAAACGTATTAATTAATTCCAAATGAATTGGCGTTAACCCGTGGTGCAGACCTACCATCACTAAAGGCAGGAAGAACCCTGCCAGGACAGCCCCCGCAGCCGCACTGCCAAAGATACCGCCCAAATCTAAAATCATATTAATTCCGGATGTAATTCCAGTAGAGAGAACACCGGCAACTGGCTGTACAACAACTAAGGTCAACATGCCAACCACTAATATAGTAAGAGCCGGAGTGAAAATAATATCGACAACACTTGGGATGATTTTTCTAAACAGCTTTTCAAAAACTACCATAAGCCACGCAGCAAACATTGCACCAATTAACCCGCCGTAACCAGGAGATAATTCGTTTCCAAACACTGTAATGTCTGCCAGGGCCGGATTCATGGTTATAATACCTGCGATAGCACCTAACACTGGTGTACCGCCAAATTCCTTCGCTGTATTCCAACCGACGACAATAGCTAAATAACCAAAAATACTTCCGCCCAGTACAGTAAGTATTTGCATCCATGTTAATGTCGTATCGACGCCTGAATTGACTAGCACTCCTGCGATACCATTAATGATACCAGAACCAACAATACCAGGGATTAATGGGATGAAAATGCTACCAATTTTCCGCAGCAAATTTTTCATCGGTGTGTTATTTTTCTTTTTGATTTCTGCTTTTTTCATTTTAGCAGGATCATCTTCTTCCACATCCAATTCTTCACCCATTTTTATGTTCGTGATATTGGAAACATGGTCTGCAACCTTATTGACCGTTCCAGGACCTATCACAAGTTGCAGGGTATCATCTTCAACGACACCCATGACACCATCTGTTTGTTTTAATTGTTTCACATCAGCTTTTTGATCATCTTTTAAATCAAGGCGCAGACGGGTCATACAATGGGTAAAGGAACGAATATTTTCCTCACCGCCAATTTGATCCAGTATGTCTCTGGCCAGTTTCTCCTCTTTTTTCATCAGGTCTCCTCCTAGTTGTATTATTTCGTATTACGAATACGTCCCTTTGACTCTTTTAATTTTTCTGTTGCTTGTTCAAAGTTGCAGTCTAATAAAATCATAACAATTGCTGCTTTCACTTCATGATTCGCTTTTTCAAGATAATCTGCTGCTGTTTCATAGTCAGCATTTGTTGCTTCCATGATAATTTGCTTGGATCGTTCGGTTAATTTCTGATTGGTTGCCTGTACATCTACCATTAAATTTTGATAAACCTTGCCGATACCTATCATAGCTGTGGTGGTAATCATGTTTAAAACAAGTTTTTGAGCAGTTCCCGCTTTTAATCGAGTAGAACCGGTGAGAACTTCTGGGCCTGTTACCGCTTCAATGGCAACACTGGCGACTTCTCCTATTTTTGAATCCTTGTTGTTGCTAATACTGACGGTACTGGCACCAATCCGATTTGCGTATTTGAGACCACCCATTACATAGGGGGTTCTGCCACTTGCAGCTATCCCAACGACTGTATCATTCTTCGTTAATGAAATGGATTTCAGGTCATCACCTCCTAAAACTTCACTATCTTCAGCACCTTCCACTGCATCCGTAATCGCTTTCAAACCACCCGCAATTAAACCCTGAACTTTTTCTTTTGATACACCAAAGGTCGGGGGGCATTCAGATGCATCTAGAATACCTAGACGACCGCTTGTCCCAGCACCAAGATAAATTAACCTGCCACCTTGATGAAAAGAATTGATAACGGAATTGACAGCCTTTTCAATTTGTGGAATCTCACTAGCAATAGCTAATGGAACCTTTTGATCTTCCTGGTTCATCGTTTGCAGGATTTCTTTAATAGATTTTGTATCTATATCTATCGTTTGCGCGTTTCTAGTTTCTGTTGTTAATTGATTTAGCATTTTTTCATCCTTTCACCCGAGGTTGCTTACACTTATAGTTTATAAATTATGAAACTATAAGTCAATAATAATAGATTAAATTATGAAATTAAATTTCATTTCATTCAAAAAAACATGATCCTATCGTCTTAAACGTACGACTTCATTTCTTGCTTCATGGTATTGCGGGAGTACGTCTTCTCCTTTTCTATTAAGGACACTAAGATATAATGCATCAATAATCGTCAGCTGTGTCATTCTGGAAGGAATGCTTCCAATACGATAATCATGTTCAACGACTGGTGTACAAAGACGAATATCTGCTTCTTTGTATAGTGGAGATTTGTCGAGATTCGTAATGGCGATAACCGTCGCCCCCTCTTTTTGAGTGAATCTGGATAATTCCAGCACATCTTTTGTCTTTCCTGACATACTGATTGCGATAACCACATCATGTTTCGTTAAATAAGGAATAGAAGATAATAAAAAGTGGAAATCCTGGTGAGCTGTACATGGATATCCTAATTTTGTAAATTTATAGTAGGCATCAACTGCTGCTGTTGCCGACCCTCCAACCCCGTACAAGATAAGTCTATTTGCATTATTAATCGTTTCAACTGCTTGCTCAAACTCTTTTCGATCCAATGATGTAGCTATTTCCTCAATGGCTGACTTGTTAACATGAGCTACTTTATGGAAAATATCATAGGGTTCGCTCTTTTTTTGCAGGAAATCTAAATCGGTAATGTTCTTATCGCTCGTAGCTAACTCTTTAGCAAGTCCAAGTTTAAATGATTTGAAACTCCCTATCCCAATTGATTTACAGAAGCGAATGACACTGGATTCACTGGTACCGGCTTTCTTTGCCAAGTCCTTTGTAGTCATATCGGGAATAAGCTCAGGATTTTCTAAGACATAAACTCCCATTTTTTTCTCGGCCTCAGATAAAGTTTGAAGGTTAGATTTAATTCTTGTCAGTAAAGAACTCATTTGGTCTAATTCCTCTCTTTTTCATTTTCTACATCACATTATACAGAAAGATAGAAATAAGAAACAGTGATCTATGGATGGAAGAATCATTTACGCTTATTTCTCTTGCAATTTTAATTTTTTTATTTAACAATTAGGATAAATGGATATTTTTTATTGATGGAAAAACCGATTTATGGTGTTTATACAAAATATTTGTCTTTTATAAAGTGTATCCCGATTCGGTTTGCGAGGAGATAAGCTTATAATGAACTTTCTAAAAAAGCAGGCGAAGGATCTTTTCCCGGGTTATTTTGCGCTTGTTATGGCTACCGGGGCCCTGTCTATCGGATCACACTTGCTCGGGATGAGTATTTTCGCACAATTGCTGTTATACGTGAATATCATTGCATACATAACATTATGGCTGCTCACCGCGATTCGTCTATTTTATTATTTTCCTAGGGTGAGCGCTGATTTGACGAGTCATTCTTTAGGTCCGGGGTTCTTTACATTAGTTGCAGGCACAAGTGTATTTGGCAGCGAACTTGTAGTCGTCGCTGAAAACTATACGATACCGGTTTATTTATGGGGGCTTGCTATTGTCTTATGGATTATTATTATGTATTCCTTTTTTGCTGCCGTGACGGTGAGAAAAGATAAACCCAGCATTGAGGAAGGGATCAATGGCGCCTGGCTGATTGCCGCTGTGGCCACCCAGTCGATCTCTATACTCGGAACACTTTTAATACCGCATATAGAACAAGGGCGTGAGATCATTCTCTTCTTTACCCTCTGTATGTATTTCCTGGGTTGCATGTTATACCTCAATATCATTACGCTTATTTTTTACAGGTTTATTTTTGTGAATTTAAAGCATGATGCTTTGACACCGCCGTACTGGATCAATATGGGTGCTGTTGCCATCACAACCCTCGCCGGTTCAACCTTGATTCTTCATGCCAATTACTGGGGATTGATAACGGAAATCACGCCATTTTTGAAAGGTTTCACACTATTTTTCTGGATAACCGGCACATGGTGGATGCCATTGCTCTTTATACTCATGATTTGGAAACATGTTTATAATAACGATCCCATTACATACAATCCACAATATTGGGGGATGATCTTCCCGTTGGCGATGTATACGACAAGTACGTATCAATTGTCCGAAGCGCTGGGCGTGCCATTTCTAAAAGTGATCCCTCAGATTATGGTATTTGTGGCGATTGCTGCATGGCTCGCAGGCATGTACGGATTGCTGCATAGCCTTTATCGTACGGTTAAAGATCATAGGGAGGAAGTTTTTTGAATTTGATAAAGGAGCCTTCTTCTTAACAACTTTCCTTCACAGCAATTTATTAAATAGCCGACCAGTAGAATTTATCTATTCTAAAATTAACTCCATTATGCTATAATATCTCTACTTAAAAAGCGATGAAGAGAAGAGTACATGTGCTTTCAACATAACAGAGAACTCCGTAAGCTGTGATGGAGGATGTAAGAGCGCATAGAATCAAGTCTTGGAGCTGTACATAGGATATTTTCTTTTTGAGGATTGATGATGTACCGGTTTCTCCCGTTACCCGAGATAAAGTATATCCTGCTATATATATTGTGGGCGTACTTGAAAAGGTTTTTGTGGCGACATAAGAACAAACTGAGGTGGCACCGTGAGCTTCTAAATTCAGGGGAGTCTCGCCCTCAAGTCTAATGACTTGGGGGTGGGATTCTTTTTTGTCTTTAAACCTTGAATTTAGGAGCTGATGAAACAATGAAATTTATGAAGTGGAAAAATCCCTTATTACTTCTGCTAGGTATTGGTGTATCAAATTTAGGCGCATGGGTTTATTTAATTGCCCTAAATTTGATTGTATTGGATATAACGGGATCGCCACTAGCAGTGTCCGTTCTTTATGTCCTTATACCAGTTGCCACTTTATGTACAAACCTTTGGTCAGGAAGCTTTATTGACAGATTGAATAAAAGAAATTTGATGACTTTCTTAGACTTAATTCGAGCATCATTCATATTTTCACTTTCATTGATGGATTCGCTCACTCTAATTTATATAATGGTTTTTATCATTAATATGGCAAGTTCTATTTTTGAGCCTACTTCTTTAGTCTATATGACGAAGCTTATACCTAAGGGGAACCGGCAAAAATTTAATGCTTTAAGAAATTTCATTAATTCAAGTGGCTTTATATTAGGGCCGTCAATTGCGGGTTTGCTATTTATGATTGGATCACCTTATCTAGCTATTCAATTGAATGCTCTAGCATTATGTCTATCAGCCATAATAATTCTTATACTTCCTAATTTGGAATTAAGAAGCGAACGTGTTACTACTGAAAAAGTTAGCATTAGAATGATCAAAAATGATTTAGGAGAGATTCTTCGTTTTAGTAAATCGAATGTTTATATAACTTTGGTTTATGTCCTCTTTAGTGGAATTACTGTGTTTATGACAGCGTTAGATTCGTTAGAAGCAGCATTTGCAACAGATGTTCTTTCGTTATCTGAAAGTGCTTATGGGTTTCTTGTGAGCATAGCTGGAATAGGGATTATAACAGGATCATTAACAAATGCTTTATTCGCTGATCGTCTAAAACTGAATGTCCTTATTGGTTTTGGTGCACTATTTACACCAGTAGGATATTTAATCTTTGCATTCTCACACCAATTTATTTGGGCATCTATTGGTTTTTTTACATTAACATTTGCCTTATCATTCGCAAATACTGGCTTTTTGACGTTTTATCAAAATAATGTACCAGTCAATATTATGGGTCGATTTTCGAGTGTTTTAGGCATTTTGGAGGCTTTGCTAATAATTGTATTTACTGCTGCAGTAGGAGTGTTTGCGGAATTGCTAGGGATTCGGCCAATTTATGTTATAGGTTCTTTTTCCTTTTTGATTCTAGGTTTTATCATTAACTTAGTTGTTTTCGATAAGTCGAAAAAAGATTTTTATATAGAGAAAATCCCTTCATCCAATGGGTAAACAATGGTATAATATTTACATAATTTTACGAAAGGTGTGATGTCTTATGGCATACAAACAAAATCACGTTAACAGAGAAGGTCTTGTTTTTCGAGAAAAAATTATGCTTAGGAGATGTCACCTTGAAAACAGAAGAAACCAAGCTTCAATCAGAAACAAAACGATTCGTATTAAGGCCCCTGCAAAACTGGGATTATGAACAGTGGCTGGAGGGATTTCGCAGGCGGCTTCCTTCACAGCACAAGTACGATGACGTGAAAATGGATTTGAGCGGATGGACGCAAGAGAAGTTCCATGATGTAGTCACGAAACACCATCGATTAGCTGAACAAGATAAAGCGTATGTCTTTGGCATTTTTCGGAAGTCGGATGGAAACCATATCGGCAAGGTTGAGATTTGTACAATCATGCGAGACGAGTTCCAGTGGGGACTTTTGGGTTATACGATTCATAACCAATACTGGCGAAGAGGTTATGGTAAAGAGGCTGTACAAGAGGCACTTAATATCGCCTTTAAGACTCTCCACTTCCATCGCATTGAATCTCATATAAATGTTGACAATATGCCCTCCATTAAATTAGCGGAAAGCGTGGGGATGGAGTTTGAATGTAACAGAAAGAAATTTATATTTGAGTTTCGAGAGTGGACGGATAATCTGGTGTATTCTATAAACGCTAGATAGGAAATTTTTTCAAATGGGCGTATTTCCAGAGTAAGGGTCTGCGCCTATATACATACGAAAGATTGAGTATTGCCATTATTGTATATAATCGAGACAATAATAACGAATTGGAGGGATAATCATGTACACGACAGAAGTTCTAATCAATGATTTCGAGAATTTCAACCTCTACGTAAATTCCCTAAAAACGATGGAGGAGCCTCTCTTCTTTGAGCCAATTGCTGAAGGGAAATGGTCTACAGTTGAGATTATTAGTCATATATCATTTTGGGATACATATATCCGCGTAGAAACGTTGCCACAGATGAAGTCAAATGCTGCCATCCAAAGTATTGATTTTGACACACTTAACAACCAGGCAGCGAATTATGCACTTTCTGGTGTATCACAGCAACATCTGCTAGAAAAACAATTAAAAGCAAGAAAGCAACTTGTCTCTGCATTAAGGAAAAAGAAGGAGGAAGAATTTTTTGCTACTTTTTCACTGAACGGAGCAGAAGTGGATCAGTATTCAGGCTATCCTCATTCCATTTTTAATTATATAGCAGGCTTCATATGGCATGACAATCATCATAAGCAGCAAATTGATGGGTTTTTGGAAGGGAAAGGAACGGAATTGAAAAAGTGAGTAATAATACTATAAAAAGGGCTCTTCGCCATTAACGTCGATTTTATAGAAAAGTTAATAGTGAGTATTTTTACAACAAACTAGGAGAGTTGCCTAGATACAGATACGTACTCTTTTTCTTGCATAAGGACTGAATCACCTATTCGAAAGCTGCAGTTATCTCCGGTTTATCAGCGTTCCCGCCGCCGAATCTCAAACCAAAAAACGCCCCCTTCCACTAAAAGAGAGCGTCCTTCACATTAATCTTCTCCGCCACTTTTTCCAGCATCTCTTTCGTCATCTTATCCATATCATATGCCGCCTTAAAGCCCCACTCTTCTCTCGCGGCGGATGAATCAATGCTGTTCGGCCAGCTGTCTGCAATTTGTTGTCTGATTGGGTCAACGTTATAGGACAATTCAAATTCTGGGATATACTTTTGGATGGAAGCTGCAAATTCCTCTGGTGTTGCGGATATGGCGGTAATATTAAATGCGTTACGATGTATAAGCTTATTTGGATCCGCCTCCATCAGTTGGATAATGGCATCCAGGGCATCCGGCATATACATCATATCCATATACGTTCCTTCTGCAATATAGGACGTATATGCTTGTGTTTTAATAGCTTCATAATAAATCTCGACGGCGTAATCCGTTGTACCCCCACCAGGAGGCGTTACATGCGAAATTAACCCGGGGTAACGAACGCCGCGTGTGTCCACACCAAAACGGCTGTAATAATAGTCACAGAGCAATTCACCGGCGACTTTATTTACACCATACATGGTAGTGGGCCGTTGCAATGTATTTTGTGGCGTATCATCTCTTGGTGTTGACGGCCCGAATGCGCCGATTGAGCTTGGTGTAAAAAATTGTAAATCAAGTTCACGGGCCACCTCTAATGCATTAAAAAGGCCACCCAAATTCAGGTCCCATGCCACTCTGGGAAAAGCCTCTGCCTTTGCTGACAATAGTGCAGCTAAATGCATCATCGTGTCCACATTATATTTTTTAGCGACAGAAAATAATTGATCGGGATCCATTACATCCGTTACTTCAAAAGGGCCTTCTTCCCCTTTTCATTTGACCCGCGTATATCTGTTCCAATCACATTAGATGTTCCATAGATTTCTCGTAATTTCCCCACAAGCTCTGAACCAATTTGTCCAAGTGCTCCTGTAACAAGAATCTTTTTCATCTCCCAAACCCTCTCTGATCTGTTTGTGAATTAAATCAAGCCCATTTCCTTCCCGATTTTTTCATAAATACCAATTGCCTCATCAAGCATTTCTTTTGTATGCGCTGCTGTTGGCATATTACGTACGCGCCCAGTCCCACGTGGAACAGTTGGGAAGACGATGGATTTCGCATAAGCGCCCTCTTCTATTAAACGTTTGCTAAATTTCTGGGCTTCTTTTTCTTCGCCAATAATACATGGCGTGATGGGTGTTTCACTTTTTCCAATATCAAAACCTAATTCTTTTAATCCCGATTTTAAGTAATCGCTGTTCTCCCACAGTTTTTCATTCAAATCTGTGCTGTCCATAAGAAGTTCAATCGCCTTTGTACTTGCAGCAGCATCTGCTGGGGAAACCGCTGTTGAAAACAGAAATGGACGGGAGCTTACTTTCAACCAGTCAATCAAATTTTCTTTGCCGGCAACATATCCACCAACAACGCCGATTGCCTTGGATAGTGTCCCCATTTGAAAATCAACTTTATCTTGAAGTCCAAAGTGTTTCACAGTACCAGCACCTTTTCCAAGTACACCGGACCCGTGTGCATCATCCACATAGGTGATCAGGTCAAATTCCTCGGCAATTTCAACGATGTCAGGAAGCTTTGCAATATCTCCGTCCATGGAAAACACACCATCTGTAATGACCATTACTTTATTGTACTGACCTGATTCCACCGCCTCTTTCGCTTTTTGGCGAAGGTCTTCCATGTCTGAATGATTGACACGAATGATTTTGGCTTTTGATAGACGGCAGCCATCAATAATGGACGCATGATTCAGTTCATCGGATAGAATCGCATCGTTTTTATCCATGACAGCAGAAATAGCAGCCATATTGCAATTAAAGCCGGACTGATATGAAATTGCGGCTTCCGTACCTTTAAAATTAGCAATCTTTTCTTCCAGATCAAGATGGAGATCCAATGCCATTTATCGTACGAACCGCCCCTGCTCCTACACCATATGAATCTACTGCATCTTTCGCTACCTCCCTCAAGCGTTCGTCTGTAGCAAGACCTAAATAATTATTGGATGAGAGATTAATTAACTCTTTATCATTGATTCTAATTTTTGGTCCATTGGCACCCTGTACCGGATCAATTTCATTATAGAAACCGCGTTCTTTTAACTCCATAATGTTTTCATTTAAAAATACATCCAATTTGTTACTGGACATACTAAAAACCTCCCATAATGTAAGCGCTTTATAATTATAGTTTAACATATTTGCTCAGTAATGTTTACACGAATCATCGTAAAAATTCGCTATTACACATGCATCTTACAAAATTGTAAGATTTACCACGATAATTGTCACTTAAATCTATGGTTATTTCATGTCTCATTTACTATACTAATAATAGAAGAGATTTTTGGAGGAATTGGAATGAAAAAAATATTAGTTGCATTATTTATAACAATTATACTGGGGGTTGGGATTATAGGTTATGTGCAGGCCATAGACCAACCAGCAGAAGTTATTGAGGATAATGACTATTCTACGAGAATTACCTCGTGAGATTTAGATATATTGGTTTGAAAAAATGTTAAAAAGGAAAGCATCCTACTAAAAGATACTTTCCTTTTTTATTTTATTCTGTTTTAGTAAACTACTATTCTACTATTGTTACATCAACTGTACGAACGCCCCAGTCGAGAGCTTCACCTTTTGTTGGAACATGAACATCGATTTTATTACCGTTAATTGCACTACCAACATCTCCAGCTACTGCATGGCCATATCCTTCTACATATACTTCTGTACCTAGTGGAATAACACTTGGGTCAACAGCAATCACCTTTTTATTCGGGTTTGCGTTTAAATCAATTCCTGTTGAAGTGACACCAGAGCATCCCTCGCATTCAGCTGTATATGCTGTAGCGGAGACAGTAATTGTTTCACCATTTGCTTCTTGCTCTGTATTATTTGCTTGTTCGTTTGAATCAGATTCTGCTGCAGTATTTTCTACATTTGGTTCACTTGATTCAGCACTTTCTGATTGATCGCTTTCGTTTGATGTTTCAGCAGTTGTTGCTTCTGTTGCCTCAGGAGCTTCTTCCTGTTCAACATTGGCACCATTAAGGCTTAACTCTTGTCCAACTCCGATAATGTCGGAAGAAAGTTCATTCCATTCTTTCAAATTATCTATTGTTACATCAAATTCATTGCCGATACCAATTAGCGTATCGCCTTTTTCTACTGTATATGTTGTTTCATCGTTGTTGTTCGTAATAGATAATGTTTGTTTTGGATGAATTACGGTTGATTTTAATTCATTTATATCTACTAATTCTTCGATGGTAGTATCGTGTTCATTTGCTATATTCCAGAGGTTATCTCCTTTTTGAACCTCAATTTCTTCTGCTGAAACGGTTGTTGCAACTGTGCCAACCATGATGACACTTGCTAGTGTGGCTACTAATTTTTTCACTAAGTAGTCCCTCCCTTTAATTTCTGACAAGATCCATCGTAACACATGTCTACAGACAATACAGTTACAGGAAGTTTAAATGTCTATTACAAGGATTACCGAAAAGGGGAGAATTTATTACATAGTGTAATAGTTTTGATACAAAAGTCTTATGCCATTCTGATTTTTGTTACTATAGTAATAGAATTCAAGGTTTTGAAATAAAAAAAGCACATCGACATGGATGGATGTGCTTTTGCTTTTGCCATTATCATCTAAAAAGATTACTTATCGACTCAAATAAATCCGCAAAAAAGTTACCGACCTTCTCCCAAAAACTCGCATCCAATCCTAATTCATCCATTTGATCTCTAACTGTAGAAGCGATATCTTCCAGTTGGCTTCTCACTTGATCAAAATCAATCTCTAAATCTCGCATTTTATCAAAAAGATCGACAAGCATCTGTCTGTCAGCTTCACTTAACGATACTTCTAGATTATCCAGCTGCTCCTGGACGATTTGTTCTACGTCTTCCCTTGTTGCCGGGTCTTGATCTGCAATCATTTGCTTAATTTCCGTCAGCAGTTCGCTGACTTTTTCCTGGGACATTCCTTCTTCTTCAGCAAGGTCTGTGGCTACATTAAGCTCATCATTTGCCAGTTCCATCCGTTCTTTGTCGAGTTCTTCTCCTTCAGCATCATACGCTTTATAAATTCCTGTTAATGCAGAGTGGCCGGTTACTGCAGCTGGGGAAGCAACATCTACTGTCGCATTTTCTACTCCTGCTGTCAGCAGAGCATTTGCATACATTTCATTGGTGACCTCCGTAATATTGTCAGGTGTAGCAATATTAACAGTTAACCCTTCACCGCTATCTTCTAATGTGATTTTGGCAGATGAATACATGTTAGCATTCGGATTGCCATTAATATAGTTCGCGTAATCTTCTCCGGTTACATCATATTCTTGGACGGCACCTGTATCGCTCACCTCTAAGATTTCACGCACCTCAGTACGCTGCTCATCCGTCAGTTGCTCTCCGTATACCACAATCGAACCAGAAGTTGCGTTTACAGGTACGGCTAAACCTATAGTCAAAACTGCAATTAGTAATAAAATGCCAATTGCTTTTAATTTATGTTTCATGTTTTATTTCTCCTTTATGTTTACTTAATCCCATCATATGCTAGTCCACTTAAAAAAGAAACCTATATTTCTATATATATTATTATATCGTTTTTCTTATCATGTGAACATATTTTTCTTTGAAAGTTTTCGAATTAATGTTATGAGCATTAAGCTTTCGTTTCCCCTTGAAATCAGATATATTTAGGGTAACGAAATAAATTGTAAGAAAGAAGGGCATTACAATCAACGGTCAAGAACAAATTGCAAAGCGTAATTTAGCAATCATGTGGTTTGCTAATTTTTTTGTTGCTGGAAGTATGACTATGGTTATTCCATTTATTTCCTTATACATTGAATCATTTGGAAATTTTTCGGATAGCTATGTGCAGGCATGGTCTGGCTTTACTTTTGGGATTACATTTGTAACAGCTTTTATCGTCTCACCGATTTGGGGTAGGATTGGAGATAAATATGGCAGGAAGAAAATCCTGATTTTTTCAGCCTTTGGCATTGGTTTATCTGTATTATTAATGGGATTTGCCACATCGGTGTGGGAATTGTTTATCCTTCGACTCATTATGGGTGTTGCAACCGGATTTATTCCAATGTCACAAGCATTTATTTCCACACAAACGCCAAAGCATATTGCTGGAAGAGTGCTGGGTACACTGCAAACAGGTAGCATTACCGGTACATTAATGGGCCCGCTGCTTGGAGGTGTATTAGCAGACACATTTGGCTACGGGAGTACATTTAAATGGGTATCCATTACCGTATTTCTTTCCGCACTCATTGTTTTATTCGGTATAAAAGAAATCAAATTAAAATCAACTGGTAGCGACAGTGATTATAAGTCCTATTCCAGTAAAGAGATTATAGGATATATTACAAGAAGACCAGTTTTACTTGTCGTTATGCTTATTTCTGCACTTGTTCAAATTGCCCATTTTAGCATACAGCCAATTTTGTCTTTATTTGTTGCTGAAATACATGGACCTGTCAATATTGCTTTCTTCTCCGGTTTGGCATTTTCCGCAGCAGGACTTGGTAATTTATTAATGACCCGAAACTGGGGGAAATTAGGAGATCGGACCGGCTATATTCGGATATTAATCATTTTGCTGTTCATGGCAGGGATTGTCTATTTCCCTGGAGCCTTTGTTACTAATATCTGGCAACTTGTCATCCTACGATTTTTACTTGGGGTAGCTATTGGAGGAATTATTCCTGTTCGTATTGCTTATATCCGCCAAGAAGCTCCATTGTCGATGCAGGGTGAAGTTCTTGGGTATAATACCAGTCTGCGTTTCCTGGGAAATATTATTGGCCCGGCAATGGGTGGAATGATTGCAGGTTTCCTCGGATTCTCAGCCGTATTCTTTGTAACGAGCGCGTTACTCATATTAAGCGGGTTGCTCATGTTGGTTACCTGGTACAAAAGCGAAAACGCACCAAAGCATTCAAAACGTCCAAAACATTCCTCAAAGCTTTCAACACAGTCGCATCGAGGGTAGAAATTTTTGAGAGCAAAAACGAATTATCCCTTAAGGGAAGCAGAACTATTGAATTGTTCTTGTGGATATGTTACAAATAAATGAGTCTTTATAAAGGCATTTGAACTTCAAGCAATAGAAAGAAAGTGATTCAGGTGGGAATAGTCGTTGTTGAGGTTTGTGACGGAAATGCAATCACTACAATTAATATAGAAGAAATAATAGAAGAAGAATTTCCGGAAGTTGCCGTACTGATGAATGAATGTCTATCATTTTGCGGCCTATGCCGGGTAAAACCATATGCACTAGTCAATAATAAACGCATTTTCGGTAACACACCTGAAGAATGTTTAGATAAAATAAGAACCGCAATAAAAGAAGAACTGGCTGTTTATCAATAATAGCCAGTTCTTCTTTTTATTACCTACTCTATTTCCCGGGAAATATTTTGTCGAAATCACAGACTTGCTTGGAAAATTTCGACGGAATCTGCTTTGGTTAAAGTTTTAAAATTACCAAATTCTGGCCGCGCAATAACTGTCTTTTCTGCCATGGCTTCAATGGTGCTCGCGTCAATATTATAGTCAGCCAATGTTGCTGGTGCGCCAATACTATTCCAAAATTCGCGCAGTTTTTCTATTCCTTCGAGTGCCGCTTCACGATCTGTTTTCCCAGAAGCATCCACATCAAATACGCGGATGGCAAGTTGCTTAAAACGAGCTGCATTTTCATCACTTAATATATGCTTCATCCAATTTGGCATTAAAATAGCCAGTCCACCACCATGCGGGATATCATGTACTGCTGAGACGGCATGTTCTAAATTATGTGATCCCCAATCTCCGCGAAGCCCCATGCTAAGCATATCATTTAGTGCTAGCGTACCACTCAGCATGATTGTTTCACGATGCTCATAATTCTCTAAATCATCCAGCAGTTTTGGTGCTGTTTCCATCACTGTTTTTAAAACAGATTCACAAAAGCGGTCTTGAATAGGTGTATTTGTTGCCACGTGGAAATAGTGCTCCAACACATGGGACATCATATCCACAATGCCATAAACTGTTTGATCACGCGGAACGGATAATGTATGCGCCGGGTCAAGAATCGAAAATGCCGGGCTTGTATGAGGTGACCCCCATCCATGTTTTTCATTTTTGTCCCAATGTGTGATGACAGAGCCACGGTTCATTTCAGAGCCGGTTGCAGCATGTGTCAATACCGTCCCAAATGGCAGCGCATCTGTTGCTTTTTCTTTTTTCGTCACAATATCCCACATATCGACATCCGTTTTCGCACCTGCAGCAATCGCTTTTGTGCAATCAATCGTACTGCCTCCACCGATTGCAAGCAGGAACTCCACGTCTTCGCTTTTACAAATCTCAACACCCTTGCGAACAGTGGATATGCGTGGATTTGGCTCTACACCAGATAATTCAAACACTTCAGCATCGATTTCATCCAGCTTGGCCAGTACATTGTCATATATGCCATTTCGCTTTATACTTCCACCACCATAAACGATAAGTACCTTTTTGCCGTACGTTTGGACTTCTTTCGGAAGGGCTTCCAGTTGCCCTCTACCAAAAATTAATTTCGTTGGGTTATAATAGGTAAAATTTTCCACAATAAAGTGCCCCCTACTTATTTCGTGTATACAACAGCGTCCATTTCAACAAGTACATTCTTCGGCAACCGACTTACTTCAACCGTTGCACGAGATGGGTATGGCTCACTTAAATAGGCCCCATAAATGTCATTTACTGTTGCAAAGTCATCCATCGAACTTAAATAAATCGTGAATTTAACCACTTGAGAAAAATCAGTACCCGCTTCTGTAAAGATAGCTTGCAGATTTTTCAACACCTGCTCCGTTTGGTTTTCAATTCCTCCTTCTACTACATCGGCAGTTGCTGGGTCAATTCCAATTTGTCCGGAAACATAAATGAAATCACCCGCCTGAATTGCTTGAGAATACGGTCCTAGTGCCGCTGGTGCATTATCTGTATGAATCCCTTTTGCCATAATAAATTCCTCCTTCGTTTGTCTTTCTTGATTATATCAACTATTTTGCAGCCAGTACATCCGTATATTCCATCACAGCCTGAACATAATAGATATCGCCATAGCACGCGTCCAGTTGCTCTGCTTCCTCACGCAAACAGCGAAAATCCGATTGATTCGGAACATTTTCATACATTTCCTGAGAAAAGGCAATCGCTGTCTCTTGTGAATAATCCCCTGACGTCTCGCGTGCATAGTCAATAAACCCGCTACCAAAATTATAGGACTGAACCGCTAATCCAAGATCGCCATTTGCATCACTCAAATTTTCCGCAAAATAATAGACTCCCTGTTTAATAGAAAGCTTCGGATCATCGATACAACCCCGTTCCCCGCAATAGCTCTCAGAGGATTGCATCGGGTCATTTCCCCTACCACCGGATTCCTGCATCATCATCCCTAAAATCACATCAACATATTCCAAAACCCCATACTCATCGGCGTAATCCTCAACAATCGGCCTGTAATTTTCTACCTCTTCACTAATCTCAGGATGCGTCTGCCTAGGTGTGTTTTCATTGGATAATACGGAAATGACTACGAATAAGCTGCATAATAAAATGGCAATCACAGCTGTTTTTTTTATTGCTTTTTTATTCTTTTTCTTTAGTTTCATTGTCATCTAGTCCTTTTTTCATCAAAACTATTAATATACCAACGATTATACCATATATAAGATGACCCATCAGCCAATACATCAAAGCCGTGACATCCGTAAGCGCTGGCGTTCGACCGGAGAACGCTGTCGTTAGATACAGCAAGCCACCTATCAGTACACTCATTACAATATAATGATGGATTTTCCCATTATCTAACGTAAAATAAAGAACGATAACGAGTCCCACCGAAACAACTATATGCAAAAGGAAGTCTTGCACCTCATTCAAAGGCCAATCTTGTATAACCGGAAAATAATCCACATTTAACAAAAGGGTATATACTAACTTCCCCGTTAATTGTTCAACAGTCTTGAGGACCCCTCCCAAAACCAATCCGGACACAATCCCTATCACAACAAGATTAAGAAAAATTTTCATAGATTTTCCCCTACTATCCACTCTTCGCAAACAATTCCTTCTCCCGCCATTTACCGAATCGATAATACAGATATGCAGCCATACTGCTGACAATAAAACTTGCTCCCATTCCAATCGCAATGCCCGTATCACCGAACAATCTTGAAAATAGTGCTGTCAACGGATAGCGCAGTACCCAGAAAGAGATAATATTTAACGCAAGTACCTGATACATCGCTCCCGCTGCACGGACAATTCCATTTAAAATAAAGTTAATCCCTAAAAATGGATAACATAATGCAATAATTTGCAGGTATCTTGTGCCAAATTGGACGGCATCTTCCTCCTGGATGAAAAGTCGCACTCCATATTCTGCAAAAAGGACTACGATAATTCCTATAACAAGCATAACAGAAAAATTATACAGAACGCCATATTTGGCAATACTTCTCACCCTTGACCAATTCCGTACACCAATGTTTTGCCCTGCCATACTACTAACAGCAACTCCCAAAGCTTGAGCCGGCAGCATCACCAGGCTATCCAATCGTTGCGAGGCACTGAAGCCCGCAACCACAGGCCCTCCAAATGTTGTCACAACACTCATGATAGCCGCTGAACCAGCAGAAATAACGGCCATTTGCAGACCGGACGGAATTCCCAGATTTAAAATCAATCCAACCTCCTGCCGGGAAGGTAATGTCGGGAAACTGAATGGTGCTAGCTTACGGTACAATACATAAACGATTCCGTATATAAACGCAGCCCCCTGTGAAACAATCGTTGCATACGCTGCTCCCTCTACCCCGAGATTAAACCCAGCTATAAACAGTGGATTAATGACGATATTCATCACAACGGCAATAGTCACAAATCGCAGTGGCGTTTTACTGTCGCCCAGTGCACGAAGCACCGTACTGATAAAATTATATCCAAACAGAAATAATATCCCGAGAAAATTAATCTGCAAATAAGCCGCCGCCTCTGCCATCATGTCCTCCGGAGTCCCCATCAAGCCAAGAAGCCCTTCCGCAAATACAAATCCAGCCGTTCCCAGTGTCACAGCCATAATCGTCAAAATCACCACAAAAGCATTAAGATATCGTTTTAGGCCAGCTTCGTTATCCTGCCCCTTTTGCTGTGACAGTATCGCCAGTGCTGCATTATTCAGGCCAATAACAAATGACAGGACGGTGAAAATAATAACACCCGATATGGACACAGCACCTAATGCATCTGCCCCGAGCAAATTTCCAACCCATAAACTATCTGCAAATTGGTACGACGTCTGCAGGAGATTCGTAAGCATAATTGGGCCTGAGAAAATGATTAATTGTTTCAATATATTTCCTTCTGTAAAATCCTGTTGTTTCGGCAACTGTTGTCCACCCTTTCACGAGACGCTCATTCTTTTAGTTTATCATTACTTTCACAATCATGAAACGATGGTGAAACGCTTACATTTTTATGATACTATGAATATATGACTTACAAATCAGAATAAAGGGGATGTTTTACTTATGATGGAAGCTCCACTAACCGTAGGATCAATGCTTGAGCGAGCCGAGAAATTTTTCCCGAAAAAGCAAGTCATCTCACAAACACATGACAAGCTGCACTACCTTACCTATGCAGATATCGGACAGCGGACACGCCGGTTGATGAGTGTATTACATGAGCTCGGCGTACAAAAAGGAGACCGCGTTGGTACCTTAGCCTGGAATCATCACAGGCATCTGGAGATTTATTTTGGTGCACCTGGAATTGGCGCCGTATTGCACACCATCAATATTCGCCTGTCACCTGAACACATTATTTACATCATCAACCATGCGGAAGATAAAATTCTATTTATTGATGAAGATGTTTTGCCCCTTATTGAAAAGATACAGGATCAGCTTACGACCGTTGAAGCATTTGTTGTTATGACAGATAAAAGCGAGCTTCCTGAATCTGGACTGAATCCATTATACTCCTATGAAGAATTACTGCAATCCGGTGATCCAACACACCCATTTATTGAAGGAATCGATGAAAATGACACGGCGGGAATGTGTTACACATCTGCGACAACTGGCAAACCAAAAGGCGTCACTTACTCCCATCGCGGAATTGTCCTGCATAGCTTTGCACTCGGAATCGCCGATACTGCCGGCCTTTCGGAATCAGATGTAGCCATGCCTGTTGTGCCACAGTTCCATGTTAACGCCTGGGGAATCCCATTTGCCAGTACGTGGTTTGGCAGCACACAAGTTATGCCAGGGCCGCGTTTTACACCAAAACGGCTCGCCCAGTTCATTGAAAAATTTGGCGTTACCGTAACAGCAGGTGTCCCTACGATCTGGTTGGGACTGTTACGTGAATTGGAACAGGAAAACTACGACACATCCAGTTTGCGAATGGTATTATGCGGTGGTTCAGCAGCGCCGCTCGGGGTTATTAAAGCATTTGAGGAAAAACATAACATCCCGTTTTATCATGCATATGGCGCAACAGAGACAACACCAGTTGCAACGTTTTCCCGGTTAAAAAGCTATCAGCAGGATTTAAGCGATGAAGAGAGGCTGGAGGAACGTGCCAGACAAGGCATTCTAGTACCAGGGCTGGATATGAAAATCATCGGTAACAACGGCGAGGTCAAATGGGATGACCAAGAAATGGGTGAGCTTCTCTTGCGCGGACCGTGGATTGCTGATGAATATTACAAAGACGACCGAAGCGAGAACGCCTTCATCGACGGCTGGCTCCACACCGGGGATGTTGTAACCGTGGACGAGGAAGGAACGATCAAAATCGTTGACCGTACAAAAGATCTGATCAAAAGCGGTGGCGAGTGGATTTCATCGGTCGATATTGAAAACGCCCTCATTGCGCATGATGCAATTTTTGAAGCAAGCGTTGTAGCAATCCCAGACGCCGAGTGGCAGGAATGCCCTATTGCCTGTGTTGTATTAAACGAAGGACTCGCTGTAGATGGTATGAAGGAAGAAATAATCGAATTCCTGCGTCCACAATTTGCTAAATTCTGGTTGCCGGATGACGTGCTGTTTTTTGATGAGGCTCCAAAGACGTCTGTAGGGAAGTTTTTGAAGCGTGAGTTGCGTGAACAGGTGAAGGCGGAATATAATTTGCAGGATTAGTAGGGTTAAAAGATCAGCTCGCTGAAAAGGGTGGAGAGGCCCCTCGTGTTGCTGATCTTTTTTTGGGGAGTGTAAACTGAACTGTGTAAGTGAGAGAGCGTACGGCTCTTACTTCGCAGTTCAGTTTTTTATTGTTACAATTAAAATAATTCAAACGGGAGGTTATTCTATTGGATAAGCCAAAACGAGATTCCAAGTCTGTTGATCTAGCGAACCGAATAATTGAGGAATATCAACCGGAGTCTGTAGAAGATATGCAAAATGCCCTTAGAGATATCTTCGGACCGATGTTTGAAACGGTGCTTAAGGGTGAAATGAATCACCATTTAGGTTATGAATCGAATGATAAAGATGAAAAGGCTACGGAAAACAGACGTAATGGATACGGGAAGAAATCCATAAAAACCAGTTCAGGTGAAGTAGGTATTAAGGTACCACGTGATCGTGATGGGTCTTTTAATCCTGAACTGATACCCAAACGTAAAAAGGATGTCTCTGCGATTGAGAATAAAGTGATTTCCATGTATGCCCGCGGAATGTCGCAGCGAGACATTTCTTCAACGATTGAGGATATTTACGGTTTTTCTGTCTCTCATGAAATGGTTTCTGATATTACAGATCATGTTCTTTCTGAGTTGGAAGAATGGCAATCTAGACCGTTAAGTAGTTGTTATGCATTTGTATTTGTTGATTGCATGTATACAACTGTTCGTAATCAATATGAGACGAAGAAATATGCCGTCTACACGATCTTAGGATACACCATAGAGGGTACTAAAGAAATACTTGGATTATGGTTAAATGAAACGGAAAGCAAACATAAATGGATGCAGATATTTGATGAAATCAAAGCGAGAGGTGTTGAAGACATTTTCTTTATCTCCATGGATGGTGTGAGTGGCTTAGAGGAAGGTGCACGTTCTATTTTTCCTAATGTGACCGTCCAACGTTGTATGGTTCACTTGATTCGTAACTCCGTTAAATATGTACCAAGCAAAGATTATAAAGCATTCACCAAAGCCTTAAGAAAGGTATATGGTGCACCAAGCCTTAAGGCTTGTCATAGTGCATTTGAATCGTTCCAACAACAATGGGCTTCCTATCCAGGAGCGATTGATGTTTGGACAAGGAACTTTCATCATGTTGAGCAACTCTATGATTATGGAAGTGCTATCCGTAAAGTTATGTACACAACCAATGCGGTTGAGAGTATTCACTCCAGCTTCAGAAAGGTAACCAAAAAAGGAGCATTCCCCAACGAGAACGCCCTTTTAAAAGTCTTATATTTACGCGTGACCGAACTTGAGAAAAAATGGGAAGGTGGCTATATCCAAAGCTGGCCAATGGTTATGAACCAACTCCTCCTACATGAAAATCTTAAGGATAGGGTTTTAAAGTATCTTGAGTAAGAGTTGATTTACACACTTTATTTGACAAACCCTTTTTTTGTGGAGTAGCGTGAACTTGAGCGTGGACATCATAAACTCGGGCGGGAGGAGCTTCGCCATAAAGCTGATTAGTCTAACGGAAGTCCACCCATGTATCATTGATTCTCTCTAGAACACACTGCCAGAAAGCTATCTCCCCCTACAAGTAACCATCACCCAAACGACATCGACCTAATCAGCAATGCCCTCACCAACTAAATCATCAATAATCTCCTCAACTGTTTCTTCCTTCTTAATCGCACCTACACCCTGCCCAGCCCACAATGATTGAAAACCCGCAACACCCAATTCCTTACCTGCTGCTCGTATATCCTTCGTCAACTCATTCTGGATCGGAAATGGCAGTAAATCAACATTACTCGCTCCTACTTCTCGAACAAACCGATTAGTAATAGCCCGCGCTGGCCGTCCCGAGAATACTTTTGTCACAACCGTATCTTCCATGTTCGCTTGTAACAAGGCTCGGCGATAAGACTTGTTCGTCCCTGCTTCTTTTGCCATTAAAAACCTTGTGCCCAATTGGACACCCGAGACACCCATTTTGAATAAAGCTGCTGTTTGATTCGATGTATGTATACCGCCAGCCGCAATCACAGGTACAGAAAGATTTTCTACTAAGGATTGCACTAGAACGATAAGTCCTATATCATAGCCATCTGGATATTCCAACATATCAAAAGTCCCTCGATGGCCACCAGCTTCATATCCTTGTGCAACAACAATGTCATAACCGGCCTGTTCAAGCTGCTTCGATTTCAGCCGCTCAACCAAGACTGAGGATAATACACCAAATGCTGTACTAACAATTGGTATCTTTTCCTCTATGATAATGTCTATCTTTTCCTGTAAATAGTCATATACCTTTACCGCCCTACTACTATTTTCTATTCCTAGCTCCCCTCTATAGTTATCTAATAGCTCCTGCATATCCTGCGCATTCGTCGAGGAAGCTTCCAGACTAACCGTAAATAGATTTACAGAAAAAGGCTTATTCGTCAATTGCTTCACCTGTTGAACCAGAGTTTTCAACGCAGTACCGTTCATGTATCCCGCACCAATTGTACCTAAAGCACCCTTATTCGCTACAGCTGCCACAAGTTCGGGTGTCGTTATCCCTCCCGCCATGCCAGCTTGAATGATCGGGACCTCCACATTAACCATCCTCAAAAAAGAATTCACAAGCAACCCTCCTCGATATATATCATAATTATCACATAATTTATGGGGCATGTCATGCAAATTAAGAAGCAACAACCAACTATAGCCCAATTCGACAAAATTCGGGTGGTGACAGGCACTGTTCGTACCACTGTTCGCATGGATTCCAAACACGCAAAGAGCGCCGTACTGTCCTTCCCCAGCCAGCATGGCGCTCTCATCATATTATTTACTCTCTTGTTCTGCTTTGTATTGTTCAAATTCTTTTGCTGTGCAACGTACCCAGTGTCTTGGTGTGACCTCTCTGAATTCCGGTTGCTCCGATAAATCATGGACGGTGGGGTCATAGCTGAAACGTTCACGCGTACGTTCATATGCCGGATCGGGTAGCGGTATGGCAGATAATAGAGATTTAGTGTAGGGATGGATCGGATTTTTATATAATTCATCACTATCCGCAAGCTCTACCATATTACCAAAATACATAACACCTATACGATCGCTGATATATTTCACCATCGAGAGATCATGGGCAATAAACAAATACGTTAAGCCCTGTTCGTCCTGTAATTTCTTAAGTAGGTTTACTACTTGCGCTTGAATGGAAACATCCAACGCAGAGATCGGCTCATCTGCAATAATGAACTCAGGCTTCACAGCAAGTGCACGCGCAATTCCAATTCGCTGCCTTTGTCCCCCACTAAATTCATGTGGAAAACGGGAAGCATGCTCCTTGTTTAAGCCAACTGTTTCCAGTAATTCTTCTACCCTAGCCTTGCGTTCATCTTGGCCTTTAACTAATTTATGAACATCCAACCCTTCAGCAATAATGTCCATTACCGT
Organism: Virgibacillus sp. NKC19-16; assembly: GCF_021560035.1. Taxonomy (NCBI): domain Bacteria; kingdom Bacillati; phylum Bacillota; class Bacilli; order Caryophanales; family Bacillaceae; genus Virgibacillus; species Virgibacillus salidurans. Next base: position 3,515,284 of record NZ_CP074373.1, read on the forward strand.
CATTCTTGGATTTAATGAAGAAGATGGATCCTGGAAAATCATTTGCATCTTTTGGTTGAATTTTGCAAGTTCATTCTTAGACTTTTTGCCATGAACACTCTCATTATTGAACTTAACTTGTCCATCGGTAGCTTCATACAAACGTATAATGGTTCTGCCTGTTGTAGATTTGCCACAGCCGGACTCGCCAACTAATCCAAAGGTTTCTCCTTTATGAATATCAAAGGTTATTCCATCTACAGCTTTCGTCGTTTTGTTTCTTCCTGCTTTGAAATGTTTCTTTAAATCCTTTACTTCCAATAGTTTCTCTTCTGTCACTGCTGCTCACCATCCTTAGAGCTATTATTCGTGAATCCTTGCATACGCCGTTTCACTGATTCAGGAGGCTCTACCTTTGGCGCATCCTCGTGTAGCAACCACGTAGCAGCATAGTGACTATCTGACACCTTGAACATAGGTGGTTCCATTACTTTATCAATTTCCATTGCAAACCTGTTTCTCGGTGCGAACGCGTCCCCTTTTGGCGGGTTTAGCATATCCGGAGGTGTACCAGGTATGGCAAACAACTCTTCCTCCCCACCATCTAACGTAGGCATAGACCCAAGTAATCCCCATGTATACGGATGTTTAGGATTATAAAAGATATCATCTGTTGTACCAATTTCAACAATTTTGCCTGCATACATTACAGCCACTCTGTCTGCAATATTGGCCACTACACCTAAATCATGCGTAATAAATATGGTGCCACTGTTCATTTCTTTTTGAATATCCTTCATCAATTCTAAAATTTGCGCTTGTATGGTTACATCCAGTGCCGTTGTTGGTTCATCTGCAATCAAAATCTTTGGATTACATGCGAGTGCAATAGCAACAACAACACGTTGGCGCATCCCCCCTGAAAATTCGTGTGGATATTGTTTCATACGAGTAGCTGGGTCTGGAATTGCAACTAAATCCAAAAGTTCCAATGCTCGCTTTTTCGCTTTATCCCGACTCAGGTTTTGGTGTTTCATTAGACCTTCCATAACCTGGTTCCCTACCTTCATCGTAGGGTTTAGCGATGACATAGGATCCTGAAACACCATGGACAAGTCCTTTCCACGGATTTTTTGCATTTGCTGATTTGACTTGTTAACTAAGTCTTCTCCTTCAAGAAGCATCTCACCTGACTTTATGACGCCATGTGGTTTGGGAAGCAGCTGCATTAAAGAAAGTGAGGTCACAGACTTCCCTGAACCTGATTCACCAACAATGGCCAGCGTTTCTCCTTTATTTAAATCAAAACTAACACCTCGTACAGCCTGTACTTCACCATTGTAGGTGTTAAATGATACATTTAAATCTTTGACTTCCAATAATTTACTCATTTAAAAACACCTACCTTATTATTTATGCATTTTCGGGTCAAATGCATCTCGTAATCCATCAGCCAGTATATTAAATGCAATCATAATAACAGATATTAAAATCGCAGGATACAACAGCAAGAATGGGAATTGTCTGAGATTGTCAAACCCAGTGTTAATCAGTGTACCAAGTGATGCCTCCGGAGCTGGAATTCCGAGTCCGATAAAGCTCAAGAATGCTTCAAAGAAAATGGCACTTGGAATGGTAAACATCGTATTTATAATGATGATCCCACTAATATTCGGTAACAAATGTTTCACGATTACTTTGCTATTTGATTGACCAAGCGTCCTGGATGCAAGGACAAATTCCTGGTTTTTCAGTTTCAATACCTCGCCCCTTACAATCCGGGCCATTCCCGTCCAGCCGGTTATCGATAATGCAATAATGATCGATAAAATACCGGGAGGAAGGACCAGCATCATCAGAAGAATAATCACCAAGTTCGGAATACCGATCATAATTTCCAGTATACGCTGCATCACATTATCCACTCTGCCTCCAAAATAGGCAGAAATTCCACCATAAGCAACCCCGATTAGAAGGTCAATCGCTGCGGCCACAAATGCAATAACAAGGGATACTCTTGTACCTTCCCATAAGCGTGTCCATTGATCACGTCCTAATGAATCTGTACCAACCCAGAAATAGGTATCGGCCATATCCTGTGCATGATATACATGATAGGTTGCATCGATTTCGGCAGAATTCTCACTTCCGTCACCTTCATCAATGACCTCAATGTCAATGTATTCCTCGTTGTTATCGTACTGCATCACGGCATCTTGAGTTGCCGCTTCAACAGATTCTCCTTCAAATGAACTACTTAATGTGCCATCAAATCCAAGCCAAGAGATGTTCTCCAAGACAGGTATGCGTGGCGGCATTTTTGTTCGCGATAAATCCTGGTCATCATAACCGTAATCATTTAGAAAAGGACCAACAATACTCATCAGTATAATCAGTACTAAAGCTACTAAGGCTATCATTGCCGGTTTACTTTTAAATAGCGTTCTTCTTGCATCTTGCATAAATGTTCTACTTGGCTTTGCAATCTCTTCACTCGTATCTTCTTCACTTTTTAATGGTACGAGAAGTTCTTTTGGAATTTCGTTTTTATTATTATTATTGTTATCCATATTAACTATCTCCTCCCGTAATTCTGATTCTAGGATCAATTAATCCATACAGGAGATCGATGACTAAAATGATAGCTACAAATAAAAAGGCAAAGAGTAATGTTGTCCCCATAATTGTCGGGTAATCATTTACCATTACCGAATTTACAAATTGTTCACCTATCCCAGGAACAGCAAAAATTTCTTCAATAACTAATGTTCCAGTCATAAGACTAACGGCCATTGGGCCCATAACTGTAACTAATGGTATGAGTGCGTTACGCATTCCGTGTTTGAAAATAATACCATATTCACTGACACCCTTTGCTCGTGCGGTCGTTATAAAATTTGAACCAAGTACTTCGAGCATCTCCGTTCTGGTAAACCTGGCAGCGGTCGCCATCGGGAATATCATCAGAGCAATCGTCGGCAGTATCGAATACTCCCATCCTTGCCATAATGCCACAGGGAGCCACTCCAAATTAACTGCAAAGACCCATTGCAGAAGGCCCGCAAGAACAAAGGAAGGAATCGAAGTACCTAAAACAGCAATAACTGTTGAGGTATAATCAAGCACACCATTGTGGGATATAGCTGCGATTAAGCCAAAAAGGATCCCTAAAATTGTACCAATAACCAGTGCCTGGAAACCTAATTGGATAGAGGGCCCCATTCTATCTAGTAAAATATCAGTTACCGGTGTGTTATCAAAAGCAAATGAAATGCCTAAATCACCTTGCACGAGACCTCCAAGATAATTCACATATTGAATCGGTACCGGGTCATTTAATCCATATTGTTCAAGTACGATAGCTTGTTGCTCTTCACTTAATTTATCATCTGCATTAAGCGGACTTCCCGGCAACATTTTCATAAGAAAGAATGAAAGAGAAGCGATTAGGAATAAGGTAATAGCCATGTACATGATCCGCTTTAATATATATCGTACCATTCCAGTACCTCCTATTAAGTTTAATCTTTTAATCTTCGTTATTGTAAGATTTTTTTGTTTAAAACCTAATAGGAGAGTATGCATCCCGAATTGGTGCACACTCTCCCGTTTAGTCAGGTTTCCTTAATTAAATTGTCAATTACGATAAAATTACTCTTCTGAGCCAACACTTGCCCATTTATATTCATACTTAGCTCCAAATGGATTTACAAATACACCTTCAATTTTTGGAGAAACTAATTGTGCCATTGAACTTTGATATATTGGAGCGATAGCGGCATCTTCAAATAGAATTTGCTCTGCTTCCAGGAAGTTTTCATAACGAGCTTCTGGATCCTGTGCAAGCTCAGTCTGAGCTTCTTCCATTAAAGCATCGTACTCTTCATTGGAATAATCCATTTTGTTATTTCCACTTTCCGTTACCCATAGGCCTAGGAAAGTACTTGGATCAAGGTAATCCGGTCCCCAACCCTGAACTTGGAGATCATAATCCATATTCGTATCTGCATCGATTTGTTGCTCAAATGGAACAGTTCTTAAGTTAACTGTAAGTCCAGGCAAGTTGGTTTCCAGCTGATTGACAATATATTCATTCATTATTGTTGATGTTTCACTGTCACTTGCTAGTAATTCAAGCTCTATGGAGTCCGTTCCTAATTCCTCCAGACCAGTTTCCCATAAGGCTTTAGCTTCTTCCGGATCATATGTTACTAAATCACCACTCGCTTCACGGAAATCTGTGCCATCCGGTGTATTCACAAATTCTGCAGGAACAAGACCGTTTGCAACAAGCGAGCCATTGTTAAGAACGACGTCTACCAAATCCTGTTTATTAAAGGCTTTACTGATTGCTTTACGTATATTTACATTCGCAAGTTCTTCTCTTGATTGATTCATTTTTATATAAAACACACCAGTTTCAGGTGTCACTTGATAATCTTCATGGGATTGATATTGATCGACTAGGTCAGATGAAATATTTGCACGGTCAATTTCGCCACTTTCATATAGATCCACTTGAGTTTGTGGGTCTTTTACAACTTCATAATTCATTGCGTCGAGTTGTACTGTCTCAGCATCCCAGTAATCTTCATTTTTCGTCAAACTCCAAGAGCTGCTTGTGCTTTCCCAGTCTTCTAACACAAATGGTCCATTTGATAGTAATGCATCCGAACTTGTTGCATAACTATCTCCTTGTTCTTCAACAAAGTCCTGATTCAATGGGAGGAACGTCCCGAATGTTGTTAACGATTCAAAGTAAGGTGTCGGGGTCTCAAGTTCAACAACCAAAGTGTAATCATCTTCTGCTGTCACACCAAGATCTTCTACAGGAACATCGCCCGTGTTAACAGCTTCAGCGTTCTTAATAACCCCGCCCATCATATAAGGGCCATACTCAGAAGCTGTATCCGGGTCAACCGAACGCTGCCAGGAATAAACAAAGTCATGTGCAGTCACAGGGTCTCCATTCGACCAAGTCGCATCTTCACGTAAATTAAACGTCCAAGTTAAACCATCTTCACTTACTTCGTGATCTGTTGCTATCCCTTCAACCGGTTCTGCATTTTCATCTAATCTATATAAACCTTCCTTCGTAGCACCAAGGAATTGGAATGCGAATTCGTCAGTTGCTTGTGCCACATCCATTGTAGGGATCGTATCCGCATTTATAAAATTAAGTACTTGCTCACCTTCTCCAGAAGATTCTCCTTCTGTTGTCTCTTCACTTCCCGTGTCTCCTGCGCCCTCTGATTCTCCCTCTTCCTCAAAGGTGCCACAGGCTACTAAAATCGCACTTAGTACAAGCACAAGTGCTAAAAGTAATGAATACTTTTTCATCCAAAAATACCTCCCATTTATGTTATTTTCTAAAAATTAACGCTAAATATATTTAATAGCTATGAGTTTGAGTATACTACTTTTGTACTAAAGTTGTAAAGAGAATTGAATAATTTTTTTACATTATATCATTTAGATTACAATAAAGACTTATGATAATAGTATTTCCCGGTGAATATTTTTCACTATTAATAAGATTACTTACACACACAATTGTGTTATAATAGCCTATGATTCAGAAATTAACGCAAACAATAGGACTTTCTCCCTCTATTGATGTCGTTAAATCAACGTGTTACTCTAGAATAAAGGTGAAAATCAATGTTGAAAAATAAATGGTTATTTCTGCTCACCAATCTTTTTTTGGCGCTCGTCCTTCTTTTACTTTTTGCTCCGGCCTATAATCTTATACATTATATTAACTATCTATTTTATATAAATTTCTTTTACTTGTTGCTAACATTATTTATTTACACCATAAATCACGGCTTTTATGACGGAGTGACTTTTGGTTTCAGAAGATTTTTTGGTATCATGTCAAAGAATAAAGATCATATGGAAGAGTGGAAAGAAAGGGCCCTCCCGTCAGAAAAAATGAACAACACTTTCTACCGGGGTGTTCAGTTTCAAGGTGTAGCATTATTCGTTATTTTAGTCATTTTGCTTGTGATTTATTATTTATAAGGGGCCTGTTCCTCGCTGCGCTAATGTGCTAAAGCAGTGAGGGATAGGTCCTTTCAATAAAAATAAAAAAAACAGTCCCCACGAATAATGAGGACTGTTTCTTTATTCAATTCTACTCTTCAATATAAACATCTTTTAGCTGTAGGATTTGTGTTGGTAACACTTCTAATCCTTTTACTTCATCACGTACACTAAATAGATATTCCTGGTGATGAAGATAAAGCATTGGTGCAATATCTACAAGGAGCTCTTGTGCTTCACTATAGATTTCTTGACGTGCTTCCGGATCCGCTTCCCGACGTCCTTCTTCTAAAAGGGCATCCAGTTCATCATTTTCTGTGAATGTGCGGTTACCTGGCTCTCCTACATTATCGGAGTGGAACAGTGGATGCATCGCGTAATCTGCATCACCTGTAGCAACTGACCAGCCAAGAACGAACATCTCATGCTCGCCGTTCGCCGTTTGCTCCAGATAAGCTCCCCACTCTAGAATTTCTACTTCTGCTTGAATTCCAATTTCTTCAAGTTGTGCTTGAACGTTTGTCGCTGCATCGATACGCTCGCGGCTATCATTCGTCCAAATCGTTGTAGAGAAGCCATCTTCATAGCCGGCCTCAGCCAACAGTTCTTGTGCTTGTTCTACATCATATTCGAGACCGGATACATTTTCATCATAACCGAACACATCCGGTGGTATTGGGCCAATAGCAGGGATACCAACACCATTATAAATACCGTCAATGATTTGGCTTTTATCAATAGCCATGGATACAGCTTGACGTACGAGTGGATCATCGAACGGTTCTTTATCCATATTAAACCCAATATAAGATAAACTTACACTTCCTTGATCATGTACATGCACACCGTCCGTCGTTTCAATTTGCTCAACATCGGATGGGCTGAGCGGGTTACCGATATGTGAATCACCGGTAGTAACCTCTGCAACACGCGTTAAGTCTTCACCTACAACTTTAAACGTTACAGTATCAAGTAAAGCTGGCTCATCCCAGTAATCCTCATTTTTAGTTAAGCGAACATACTCACCTGGAGACCATTCATCAAACTGAAAGTAACCTGTTCCAATCGGATTTTCGTTGATGACACTTCCAGGCTCTTCTCCTTCTTCCATTGCAGCATAATCTGCTTCAATTTGTTCTAACGCAACCATAGCTCCACCGCTGTGAGCTAGATGTGCAGGTAGTGGAGAGAACGGATATTCCGTTGTGAACCGAACCGTATAATCATCAACTACCTCAATATCTGTAATCATATCGTATAAGAATGCACGAGGTGATGCCACATCTGGATCCATCACGCGCTCTATATTTGCCTTCACAACCTCAGCATTAAATTCTGAGCCGTCATGGAAAGTTACACCTTCACGAAGTTGAAATTCCCATACATTATCTTCAACAGCTTCCCAGCTTTCTGCAAGTTCAGGCTGAAGCTCCATATTCATATCTTGTTTCACTAATGTTTCATAGATGTTTGCCTGAACATCACTGGAAGGAACATCATTCGAACCAGCTGGATCTAACGAAACGATGTCAGACATATTTGCGATCACTAAATCGCCACCCTGACCTTCTCCGCCTTCTGCTTCACCATTACCAGCGTCATCTCCGCCCTCTGATGTATCTTCACCGCCACCGTCACTTGTTGAACCGGTTTCATCCGGTTCACTAGCACATGCTGCGAGAAAGATGGTAATTACTAATGCCAAAACCAATAATAACAATGAATTTTTGGACATTTTCATGTGTTATTTCCCCCCTGTTTCTAGTATGTAATAATTCTGTTACTAATCTATAATATACCCTATGTAACGCAAAAACACAAGATAATTTTTTAATTTTTTTCAATGTTAGAATATAAACTTCCTATTTAAAAAGGAAAAAAATTCTTACAGGCTTAAACGCTGATTCCAATAGGTTTATAGATTTTTTATAAAATTACCATATTGTCAAATACTTTATTCGTGGTATAATCTATCATTATAGCGTTTTTAAATGTTTGAATAATTTGTCGAGAAAGGGAGTAAACAAGCCATGAGTGTAGAAAGAGAGACAATCATAGACGATCCCAAAACTGCTGTTAAACCACCTAACCCCCGCCTGAAGAATTTAAAGATTGTCTATAACAAACTCAAGAGGAACAAACCGGCGATGGTCGGTGGTATTCTAATACTTTTTTTCATTATTGTCGCAATAGTTGGACCGTTTGTGGCGCCTTTTGATCCGTATGCGCAGGACCTTGTAAATAAACTTGCTCCGCCATCCGCTGACCATTGGTTTGGTACGGATAGTTTTGGACGTGACATTTTTAGTCGAATTCTGCATGGGATGTCCATCACATTATATATTGGCTTTTTCTCAGTAGCATTAGGCGGTACCATTGGCGTATTGCTTGGAATTATTTCCGGTTATTACGGCAAACGTACAGATTCGTTCATTATGAGATGTATGGATGTACTATTAGCTTTCCCTGGTATTCTATTAGCACTCGCAATTGTGACAGTACTAGGTAGTAGCTTGAACAACGTTATTATTGCTGTAGCTATTTCATCACTCCCGGTTTTTGCCAGAATTACACGAGGTTCAACACTTTCTGTAAAAAACCTTGAATACATAGATGCGATGAAAGCTTTAGGTGCCAGTGATGCACGTATTATATTTAAACATATATTTCCGAATATTACCTCACCAATCATTGTACAAGCTACAATGTATATTGCGACAGCTGTTATATCAGCTAGTGGCCTATCCTTTCTTGGACTTGGAGCACAGCCGCCGATGCCGGAGTGGGGCGCTATGCTGGCAGATGGACGTAATTATCTATATAACGCCTGGCACGTTGCATTCTTCCCGGGTATTATGATTGTTGCTGTTGTACTTGCATTTAATGTTCTTGGTGATGGATTAAGAGATGCACTTGATCCGAAGATGAAAGAGTAGAGAGGTGGAGGAACATGTTTAAATTTATTATCAGACGTCTCATTCAAACCATCCCTGTATTAATAGGGGTTTCTATACTTGTATTCAGCTTAATGCACCTTGTTCCCGGTAATCCTGCTCAAATCATGGCAGGTGAAAGTGCACCAAAGGAAACAGTTGAAGCTATGGAAGAACGATTAGGCTTAAATGATCCATTACCCGTGCAATATTTTAACTATGTTTCAAATGCAGTTCAAGGTGATTTAGGAAGCTCTATTCGAAGTGGGCGGGATGTCACAGAAGAAATTGGCGGCAGATTCTGGGTAACGGTAGAACTCGCCATTTACAGTACCATTTTAAGTGTATTTATGGGATTAATAGCTGGGATTGTTTCTGCTACAAGACGAAATTCCTTCGCAGATACTTCCCTTATGCTCATTGCGCTGTTCGGGCTATCCATGCCCAATTTCTGGCTGGGATTGATGTTAATTCAATGGTTTGCCATCGGAATTGACTTACCAAGCTGGGTTCCATTCTTAAACGACACGGCATGGTTCTCACCATCAGGTTGGGGTAGTTTCGAACAAGTCATATTACCTGTCATTACACTTGGCACTGGTGGTGCGGCAATCATCGCTCGTATGACCCGTTCCAGTATGCTGGATGTTATTGATCAGGATTATATCCGTACAGCAAGGGCAAAAGGGGTTAAAGAGCGCATTGTCATCTATCGCCATGCACTAAAGAATGCGTTAATTCCCGTAGTTACGATTGTCGGTCTACAGTTCGGGTCACTTCTGGGTGGTACCGTTCTAACAGAAACTGTTTTTGCGATTAATGGAATGGGCAAATTAATTATCGACTCAATCACAGCCCGGGATTTCCCAATTGTTCAAGGCGCTATACTTGTCGTTGCACTCTTGTTCGTATTGGTAAACCTACTTGTCGATATAGCGTATCGCTTCTTAAATAAACGAATCGAACTGGATTAATGGCTTGCTAGAATTAGAAAAGGCTGAGGTGATATGACAATGGAGACTAATTCTCATGAAAATATACTAGAAATAAATGAGCTGCAAACCTCTTTTTTTACAAAAGATTTAGAGGTGAAAGCAGTTGACGGTGTAACTTTTTCCCTCCCAAAAGGGAAAACACTAGGAGTTGTAGGCGAATCCGGCTCCGGAAAGAGTATTACCGCGCTTTCTGTTCTCCGTCTAATCGATGAACCAGGAAAAATTGTTGGTGGGGAAATAAAATTTAAAGGCGAAAACCTTCTCGATAAGAAAGATGCCCAGATGAGAAAAATTCGCGGTAACGAAATTTCCATGATTTTTCAGGAACCGATGACTTCCTTAAATCCTACGTATACGGTTGGGCAGCAAATCAGTGAAGCATATATAACACATGAAGGTTTAGGAAAAAAAGAAGCAAAGCAGCGTTCCATTGAGATGCTTGAACTTGTAGGGATCCCTTCCCCGAAAAAAAGAATTAATCAATATCCGCATGAACTCTCAGGAGGGATGAGGCAGCGGGTTATGATTGCAATCGCGCTTGCATGTAATCCAGAGCTTCTGATTGCAGATGAACCTACAACAGCACTTGATGTAACCATACAAGCCCAGATTCTTGAATTAATAAATGATCTGCAAGAGAGATTAGGAATGGGTATGCTCTTAATCACCCATGATCTGGGGGTCGTTGCTGAAACATGCGATTATGTCGCTGTTATGTATGGTGGCCAAATCGTCGAATATGAAGATGTGAATACACTTTTCAATGATCCGAAACATCCATATACAGTTGGCCTGCTTAACTCTATACCTCCAAATGATCATGATATAGAAGGCGATTTGCCTGTTATTAAAGGAACCGTACCAAGCCCGGCGGAAATGCCAACAGGCTGCCGCTTTGCACCACGCTGTCCATTTGCAACAGAGCTTTGTAAGAATAAACTTCCAGAATTAGAAACAGACGAATACGGAAATCAAATTCGCTGTTGGATTTATACAGATGAATGGGATGGCGATCCGGAGGTGAATGTTAATGACGAAAGAACTTCTAAAAGTTACTGATCTAAAGCAACATTTTCCGATTAAAGGCGGAATACTAGGTCGAACAGTTAACCATGTAAAAGCAGTTGATGGTGTATCATTTTCTATTTATGAGGGAGAAACACTAAGTATTGTAGGTGAATCCGGTTGTGGAAAGTCCACGACTGGCCGTGCAATTCTCCGGCTTGATGAGCCATCAGGCGGACAAGTGGAATTCGACGGAGAAGACTTGCTATCATTCAGCAAAAAGAAAATGAACAAAACACGTAAAAATATGCAAGTGATTTTCCAGGATCCATACGCATCAATAAACCCGCGGCAAACCGTTCGCCAGATATTGAACGAAGCCATGGAAATACAAAATGTTGTACCCAAAAAAGAACGTAATGATAGAATTATAGAGCTTTTGAAAACAGTTGGCCTTGGTGAGCATCAAGTAGATCGAATGCCACATGAATTCAGTGGCGGGCAGCGGCAAAGAATTGGTATAGCCCGTGCCCTATCTGTTAATCCACAACTTATTGTTGCTGATGAAGCAGTATCAGCATTAGATGTATCTATCCAGGCACAGGTTATCAATCTATTGAAAAAATTGCAGCGAGATTTTGATTTAACCTATTTATTTATTTCACATGATCTCGGCGTTGTGCGGCACATATCAGATCGTATTATCGTCATGTATGTAGGCAAAATTGTCGAGATCGCGGACAAGAAATCACTTTTCTCAGGTGCACAGCATCCGTATACAAAGGCACTATTGTCTGCTATTCCGAGTACAAAGATGGAAACGAAAAAGGAACGGATTGTCTTGAAAGGTGATGTACCGTCACCAATAGATCCACCAACAGGATGCAGATTCCATACGCGTTGTCCATTTGCAACAGAAAAATGTGTCAATGAAGTACCTAAACTTCGCAATGCGGATTATATGGAAGGCGGTCACCTAGCTGCTTGTCACTATATGGAAGAAATTGAATCAGGCGAGCATCAGCCAACTAGATAAAGCAATACCAAAAGCGCTCCGAGCCACGTAGCTGGAGCGCTTTTACTTATTTTATTTGGCTTTTTTCGTAAGAGTTGTTGCTTTTAAACCTTCGTAGTTGATATAAAACTACGACATAGTAATAGATGATGGGTGCATTTACCCGCTACGGAAATACACTACGCTGGTGTTGTGTTTACTGCCGCTTAATACATTAATAATCAATATTCAAAACATCGAACCGCCTCATTAGTTCGGGTGAGCGAAGGGAGGTGACTCCTGCGGGAACAAATGTCTTCGGTGGGGCGAGCATTTACGCGCAGTCCCAGCACGTGTCCGAAGACCCCGCAGAGTGGTTTTCTCGAGGCAGGTTAAGTTCGCGACGTCCTGTCGCAACACCTGCACTAGCACGTCCTGTGCGTCGAAGGCTGAGGCCTTGCCCTAAGGGTGCGCATCCGCCCTTCGCTCACCCGAACGGAGATTATAGCAAACAGTACAATAAACGCTTAAAAAGTATTTTAACAGTTAGCTCAATGTCTACTTTTACTATCCCTCACTACCCGTTTTTTGGACTTCATCATCGATCTTTTTATCCTGCCTTGTAAATAGCTGGATGATAAGTAGTACAATAAAGGCTGAAAATCCTATGATATCTGAATTTCCTTCTGGATACATTAACATCAGACCTGTTACTGCTACAAGGATTCTCTCGGCCCAGTGTAGTTTTCGATACCAGAATCCGATGATTGCTGCCCCGATCGCTATCATCCCAATAAGTGCAGTAAAGAGCGACCAGGTAATCTCGATGAAATTTGCATCAATCATTAACAACTGTGGATTCAACACAAACATGTACGGAATAATAAACGCAGCAATAGCTAATTTTGACGCATTAAAGCCGGTACGAATCGGCTCCCCGCCGGAAATCCCTGTCGCCGCAAATGCTGCCAGAGCAACAGGTGGCGTGATATCCGCAACAATACCAAAGTAAAATACAAACATATGTCCAGCTAATACCGGGATAGCTACCTCCAGCTGATCATTCAATGCCAGAATTGCTGGTAGAGCAATGGTTGATGTAATAATATAATTAGCTGTTGTTGGCGATCCCATTCCTAGTATAATTGAAGCAATCATAGTAAACACCAGTGTCAGCAGTAATTGGACTTCCGGCGAGGTTGCTAATGTTCCAGCAATGCTTACAAGACTATTCCCCATTTTCAACCCTAATCCGGTTTTCGTCACAACACCAACGATAATACCGGCACAGGCAGTAGCCGCCGCAACTCCCAATGCTGTTTTTGCACCGGACTGCAATGCCACAATAAACCTGCTAAAGTTGATTCTCGTATCTTTCCTAAACAAACTGACAAGTATCGTTGCACCAATACCATAGATGGCTGTCCGCTCAATACTAAATCCGGCAAATAAGAGATATACAATTAACAGAATCGGTAGTAACAAATGTATTTTTTTCAATACAGTTCTCTTTTTTGGGATTACTTCTTCCGGTAAACCATGCAGACCTGTACGCTTTGCTTCAAGATGTGTCATAACCCAGATCCCGGTAAAGTATAATATAGCAGGAATAGTTGCTGCCTTAGCAATATTCCAGTAGCTTTCACCTGCAAATTCGATCATCAGGAACGCTGCAGCACCCATTATCGGCGGCATAATTTGCCCACCAGTGGAAGCCGCCGCTTCTACTGCCCCAGCAAAGTTCTTTCGATAACCCAATCTTTTCATCATAGGGATCGTGTAGGAGCCTGTTGTTACGGTGTTTGCGACAGAACTACCGGAAATCGTCCCATTCAAGGCACTGGAGAAAATCGCAACTTTCGCAGGCCCGCCAGTACGCCTGCCTGCCAATGAAATAGCCAGGTCATTAAAGTACGTCCCGACACCTGTCTGTACAAGAAATGCTCCAAATAGCAAGAAGAGGAAAATATAGGTAGATGATACCTGCAACGGTGTACCAAGAATCCCTTCTGTTGTAAAGTACATCGAGTCGATTAATTGTTCCAGACTGAGGCCTCGGTGTGCCAGCATGCCAGGCATTTGTTGGCCGAAATAAGCATAAACTAAGAAGGCTGATGCAATAATCGTAATTGGAAGTCCGACAGCTCTTCTGGACGCTTCCAAAACAAGTAAAATAGCTATACCACCTATAATCATTTGAGCCGTGTCTACCCCGCCGATCTGTTGTACCAACGTCTCATAGAACAACGGCCAATATGCGGTAACAATTATTGACAGCAGCACTAATATGTAATCATACCACGGTATGGATGTTCTCTTCGTTTTACGCCTTGCCGGAAATAAAAGAAATATAAGTGATAATGCAAAACCCAAGTGTACCGTTCGCTGGATATACGCTGTAAATTGACCAAATATCCCGGTATAAATGTGGAATAGAGAAAAAGCGATTAATCCAAAAAAGACCACATAACCAATCCAGCCTTTTGATGTCCTCGTATTGGCCTCAGCATCATATTTCGCCATTAATTCTTCTTGTTGTTCTTCTGTCATTTGATTACTATTGTTTTCCTTCATGAATTTTCACTCCTTTCAAGCGTTCCCAAAGAGACAGCCGTTCCACCTGAACAGTAAACCATGCGCCAGGTTCAAAATACCTATTAAACCAGGCCATATACTCTTTCTCTGAAGAACTGTCATCGTTGCTTGACTCCCATATGAGGCGATGCTCTGAAACCGTTTTTCCATTTCGTATATTCATAGAAGAAAAGTAATTATCCAAATCCTTTAAATGATACTTTCCGTCCTCATAAGCAAATGTTTCCCCGGGGCCTGCATTGGATGGCATGCCGATTCCAAATTCTTCATAAACCATCTCATATTGCTTTATGTCGTGGTCCGCAGTCACTATGTATTTTTCCACAACATCTGTTAAATGGATAGAATGTTTAAATATAATTTGAAATGTTTCCCCGGATTTTATCGGAAGAAACGCTTCAATATGGTCTGTATTTTCTTCATAAAATACCAAAGCTGTCCGATAAGGAATGAATAGAACAACGACAATTACAATAATGAAAAAACTGACAAATAATATAGCTTTTCGATGTCTCATTGATCATTCACCCATTAAAAAAATTCTCTTGTCCTATCAAAAAGTACAGCAAATTGAAAATAACCGGCAGCCACCCCCTCAGAAGAATGGTTGCCGGCCATTCCATTTATACGAAGTCCAATTAGTCTGCACTTACTCCTTCTTCATCAAAGTAACGCTGTGCACCGGGATGTAAATCAATACCAACCCCGTCAAGTCCAGTTTCAGTTGTGATTAGTTCAGCTTTGTCATGTGCCATTTCGCTCGCATTTTCATACATGGATTTGGTGATTTCATAGACTGTATCCTCAGGAATATCTTCAGTTACAACCATCATTGCCATAACAGCAGCTGTAGTTATATCTTCATCCACCGAACCATAAGTTCCTGCCTCAATGGTATCTTCTGCATAATAAGGATATTGTTCAATCAATTCAGCTATTTTATCTTCTTCCATAGAAACAATGGAAATATCTACAGTAGCCCCCAAACCTTCTACTGCCCCGGTTGGCGTACCGGATGTAATAAATGCTGCATCAATGTTGCCATCCTGTATTCCCGATGTTGATTCATCGAAGTCAAGATTCTGTGCATTAATATCATCCATGGAAAGTCCATGCACCTCCAGGATCTGCTCAGCGTTCACATAAGTCCCCGAACCTGGTGCCCCTACAGATACGGCCATCCCTTCTAAGTCTTCTACAGTTTCAATGCCTGAATCAGCGCTACTTACAATTTGAATGGTTTCCGGATAAAGGGATCCGATGGCTAATACGTTATCTACCGGCTCTCCCTCAAACGAGTTGACACCTTCCACCGCATTGGACATAACGTCCGTTTGTACCATGGCTAGTTCAGCTTCCCCGTTTTGAAGTGCTACCACATTATCGGCTGAAGCATTCGATGATAACGCATCTGTTTGAATCCCAGTATCATCACCGATATTTTGCGCCATCTCACCACCCAGCGGATAATATGTACCGCTAGTACCACCAGTAAGCATACTCAAGAATTCAGGTGCTTCTTCACTTCCACCACCATCATCACCTTCAGCTTCTCCGCCAGTGTCTTCACTTTCTCCGCCACATGCTGCTAATAGCATCAGGACTGCAAATAGCAACATACCAAACAACAACAGTTTATTCTGTTTCATGAAACTCCCCCTTGTAATTTATAAAACTATAATACTAATTAGATTTTAACCGTTTTCATGAATATGTCAAGTCTTTATGAATAGTACTATTTAACTATTGCCTTATGTGTCTTGACAATTTTGAGAAAATTCACTATCATAATAGTAATATATACAGGTGCGGTAAGAAGAAAGTACTGCCAGCAGTAGAATTCAGTCAAAATGGCGTTACTTTCTTTACGTTTAACTAAACAAATAGGAGTGTATTTTATGCGAGTGAAAATAGCAGTATTTGGTAGAAAAGAGATAATGGATCGAATAATAGAGTTAGTAGATGAACGGAATGATTTAGAAATTATTCCATTCACATATGTAAATGTAAAAGATTTAAACGCATTAATCGATAAAGCTTTGATGTGTGACATTTATTTATTTGCAGGCGCCCTTCCCTATTTATATGCATATGAAAAAATCAACAAAAAAAGACTACCTTTTGTTCAAGTGATTTTCGACGAATACATGATCTTAACATCTTTATACCGTCTTAAAAATGACCTTAAGCGCTTTTCCATTGATGTGTCCGATCATGTACATGTAAATAAAGTGGTTGGTGAATTGGAAATGGATGAGAAAGAAATTTATACGTTCGAATTTGGAAAAGAGAGTGACATAACAATTGATAAAATCGTAAAACATCATCATGATCTCTGGAATGAAGGAAAAATTGATCATGCCCTGACCTCCATGGATGAAGTAGAGCAGCGACTAAGTAAGCTTGAAATACCAGCAAGTTGTATGACCATTCCCAATTTAAATCTGGAGCATGCTATCGATCAAGCGGCATCGACCGTCAGACTGAACCAAAGTAAGAGCCCCCAAATTGTTTCAGGCCATGTACGGATTCAACATTTAGAAGCCATAACCAAGGAAAAAGGAGCATCTGCAGCAAATGAACTTTTACTCAAGCTTCATCATATGTTATTAAAATTTGGACGGAAAACAGATAGTTCAGTTTTATCCAATCATAATCAGTTTGTATTATTCGGTACGAGAAGTTTGCAGGATCATATCACAAAGCATTACCGCGATTTTCCCCTAATTCGGGAAATTGAAGAGACGCTTGAGACACCTGTAGACATTGGGTTCGGGCTTGGATTAACTGCAAAACAGGCAGAGGATCATGCAAAATTAGCTTTGGACCGGGGGGAGCAGACAGAAATCAGCAATTGCTATATTGTTAACGATCGGCAGGATACGATTGGCCCGCTTGGAATCAAGAAGCAATTTGATACAACACGATTATATCATTCGCTCATACACAAGGCGCAACTTAATAATGAGTTGTCGTATAATTTCCTTGACTTTATTACGGTACGCAACAATGAACCATTCTCATCCAATGACATTGCCTCGTACTACAATGTAACAAAACGCAGTGCCGAGCGGACAATAAATAAGCTCTTAAGTGGTGAGGTAATTATAGCGGTTGGAGAAGAGAAGCCGTATGCCAGAGGGCGGCCCAGAAAATTGTTTACGTTGAATCAGTAGGATAAAGGAGCGCCTTGCGTGGCTTGACGCGATTTTGGCTCGCTTTTATTAATCATGGCTCCCTAAATCCGCTATGATCGCTGATAAAAGGGAGCGGTGCGCTGATAAGATAGTGATTACCGCTGATATATTGGCAGCAACCGCCGATAAAACACAAAAAAGGAGGAGGCCGCATTATCTGAGGTCCACCTCCTCTTCTCTATAGACGTTCGGGATTCTTGATCCAGCGATCTTGACGCTCTGTCCAGCGGTAGGAGCACTTTATTCTGCGGCCAGAGCACTCCATCCCTCGGTCACGGCTCTCCATCCAGCGAACACACTCTTCATCCCTCGGGTCAAATACTCAATAACTCTCTTACATCATCTTCACTCAAGCTGGAAAGCATTGTCTCACCTGGCTGAATAACTTGATCGATGAGTTCGCGTTTTTTCTGTTGCAGATCGTATATCTTCTCTTCAATCGTGCCTTCTGTAACGAGGCGAATAACCTGAACGACGTTTTTCTGGCCGAAGCGGTGGGCGCGCCCTGTTGCCTGATCCTCTACGGCTGGGTTCCACCATAGATCATATAGAATAACCGTATCTGCGCCTGTTAGATTCAGGCCGGTACCTCCTGCTTTTAGGGAAATTAAAAAGACATTGTTCTCCCCATTATTAAAGCGTTCGCTCATTTCCACGCGCTCTTGTGAACTTGTTCCACCATGAAGATAGAAATAATCAATACCCTCTTGCTTTAGCTTTTCGATAATAATTTCATGCATGCTTGTAAACTGTGAAAAAATAAGCATACGCTTCCCATTTTCAATTGCGTTTCTTACCGTATCCATCAACTGTTCAAGCTTGCCCGAGTATCCCTGGTAATTTTCGATAAACAATGATGGGTGGCAGCAAATTTGGCGCAAGCGTGTTAGCCCGGCCAGGATCTTCATGCGGTTCTGGTTGAAGCCACTTTCCGCCATCGATTGTGATGCCTCCTGCTGTAGCTGACGCAAATAACCGAGATATAAATCTTTTTGATCTTTTGTTAACTCCGAAACGCTGACAGATTCAATCTTATCAGGAAGTTCTTTTAATACGTCACCTTTAAGACGGCGCAGGATAAATGGTTTTGTCATCGATGCAATTTTTTCGTTTGACAGTTGTTTAAACTTGCGCTGGCTTGGCATGAGTCCCGGTAATATCACTTGGAAAATGGACCATAGTTCTTCAATTGAATTTTCAATTGGTGTACCGCTTAATGCAAATCGTCTTCCTGCTTTAATCCCGCGAATCGCCTGTGATGTTTTTGTCGCATAATTTTTAATAAATTGTGCTTCATCCAAGATCAATGTCTGGAAATTCAATTCACGATAAAGCTCGATGTCCTGGCGCAATGTCGCATACGACGTTATCCATACATCCATGTCCGTTAATTCTGCAATCTTCTGTTTGCGCTCCATGGGTGTCCCTGTCAGAATGGCTACTTTTAAATCAGGCGCAAATTTCTCGAATTCATTTTTCCAATTGTACACGACAGAGGACGGTGTCACAATCAAATGCGGATTATCACTCGGCTCTGATGCTATATAAGCGATACTTTGGAAAGTTTTCCCAAGGCCCATGTCATCAGCTAAAATACCACCTAAATAATAATTGCTTAATGACTTAAACCATTGAAAGCCTGTTTCTTGATAGTTTCGCATTGTGCCTTGCAGATTTTCCGGCAGTTCATAAACCTGATCCTCCGGTGACCTCAAGTGATTCAGTAGTTTGCGGAACGATGGATCATAATTCTTGTTTGTCTGCATTAACTCATCGATTTGCGTCCCGCGGTATACGGGCATATGGACATTCCCGTCCTGCACATCATCTTTTTTAATTTCAAAATCATCGAAGAACTGTTTCATGGAGGAAAATTCTTCACCCTCTAATGAAAGCAGTGCACCGCTTTGCATACGGTAATAGCGTTTCTTTTCAATAACAGCATCAATGATTTGATTGATCTCTGAATCATCCACACCATCAATATTGAAACCAATTTCAAGCAGATTGGAAGAAGATTCCAGATTCACGTTTGTGCTTGGCATCGGTTCATTTTCGACAATCAAATTTCGGATATCTGATGTTAAAAATAGCTCCACATGCCCATCAAGCAATGGTAATACTTTATAAAGGAATGTATAAATTTCCTCTTCATCCGCTTCGATATAAAGTTCACGCCCATTATAATGAAAATTCGCATGCTCGATTAAACGCATAATCTGCTGTTCTTTTTCCACATCACGAATGATAATAACATCGCTCTCCTTGCGACCGCTAAACGGATCTACCAAATGATCACCATAATAGTATTCCAATTTGCCGGTGATCCAATCTGTCTTCATTTCCAGGTATAACTTCGCTCTTAGCGGAACTTGAATGATTCCCGCCGCTACTTTGTCAGCTATTTCTACATCGCCGACCCTTTTCAGAGAAGGAAGTACTTCAGATAAAAACGTATCTGCCTGAGTCTGACTGATCGGCAGTTCTAAGTCCCCATCCCAAACTGGCTAATTTCTTCCAATACAGGGATTTGCTCCTTTCTCGGAAAATAAAATGTCCCCTGGTAGAACAACATTTCATAGGCTTTAAAATAGATGGCGTCACCTATTTCATCCATCTTGAGCATTAAGTCATTGCGTTCATTTTTGGTCAAGGCAAATTGAAACGGCAATGTGTCTGTCTCCAGTGTGACAGGGTTATAGCTTCTATTTCGTGTTTCTGCCGTGAAATCCCGATCGATAACTTTTTCAAAAAGCTCTCGGATAACCAACGGCGGAATAACGATCGACCGTCTGTCACTGACATTTCCCCGGTAATGATAAAATGTATAGCCATTATATATTTGTTCATTTTTCAAAATGGAATAAAGCAATTCAAAGATAACTAAATCCTCTTGCTGGAAGTAGTGTGTATCTGGATTGTAGGTGAATGTTTTCGTGAAATAGTGTTCATTTCCCTGCAAAACATCTTCCAGAAAATCATGCGCATCTTTGACAACATAACATCTTTTTTCACCGGTTTTTAATTCGATAACCAGATTTTTATCAAACGACCATTTGCAATAATACTCTACATGCATTGGTTTCTTTTCAGGTAAAATTTCAGCAGTTGTGCTGGGCTGCCCTATGGAGGCCAAGGCATTTATAAAGCGATTGGACATTTGATAATCATAATTTGCGAATGCCGGCGTTCCCCGCTCAGACTCCCTGTTTGCCACACTGATCAATGTAGCTGCGATATGTTTACAGGACCCAAATGTTTCAAATGCCGGACAGGTACAATACGTATCGACCGACCCATTGGCAAAGTCCTTCATATTAATTTCCGTGAAGTAATTTTGCGTACCTTGGACGGTTGCAGTCCATCGTTGATTTTTCGTATCATATAAAAGATCGCTCACCAGATCTCGTTTATAATAATCTAATCCGCGCTTATAAATAATGGTTGGAAATAATTTTTGGATGTTAATATCGCTAATACGTCTCAAAGTTCTGTAAACCTACCTTCTACAGTCTCGTTATATCTATTATAAACGAGAAGGGTAAGATTTTAAACCGTGGAAGCTTTTTAGAGGGTCGGGAGATTAGTAATATAGTATGGGGCTGAATTTTTGGGATGAGGCTGTGCGGTTGCTAGTAAAAGGCTGCCACCTACCGTGCCAGGCCTTTTATTATCGTTCAACATTCCTCCAAGCTTTCACTAACAAATAAACATACAACAGAATCGAAAGCATGACAAATCCCGCAGATGTTACATATATAGATCCATAGCCAAAAGCAGAAGCAAGCAGGCCAAAAATCATCGCGCCAAGGCCTATTCCTAAATCGAAGAATGAGAAAAAGGTTGCGTTCGCCATTCCCTTTCTATTATTCGGTGCATTTTCAACAGACCATGCCTGTAATGCCGGCTGCACACTGCCAAATCCAAGCCCGTAAAATCCGGCCGCCACAAGCATTACCGTCGTGCTAGGGAGCCACGACAACAGAAGCATCGCAATAACAATCATGGACGCACCTGGGAGAAAGACGTATACATGACCCTTATTGTCATAAATTCTTCCCGCAAACGTTCTGGATATCATTAGAAAGATCGCATATACAAGAAAATACAACTGAATGCCCACCACATCTTGTTCTATCGCATGCAATGGCAAGAATGTAGCGATCCCGCCAAATGTCGTTGTAATGAAAAATAACAGCACCGATGGCTTTAATGCTGTTTTTTCAAAAATATCGAATTTAACTGTCGTCGTTTTATGTTCGGATTTCTCCACTTTTTTATAACGAATTTGTGAGGAAAAAATGAGTGCAATTAATCCAAATGCTGCGCAAATTAAGAACAAATGTGAAAAGGAAATGATCCCAACCAATGTAAGTCCAAGTGCCGGCCCAAAGGCGAGCGCAATATTTCCGGACAGACCGAAATAACCCATGCCTTCCCCTCGTCGCTTAGGTGGTATCAAATCGGTGGCAATCGTCCCACCCGCTGTCGTGGAAAATCCCCAGCCAATGCCTTGAATAATTCGGATAGCAAATAAAAGCGCAATACTTGCTATAAATGCATATGCACCGATAGAAAGCACAAAAATGGCCAGACCTATCATGTACACGAATGCCCTTCCCTTTGACTCCAGCGCATGACCAGCGTAGGGACGAAATAACAAAGCAGAGAACGTGAAAATTCCAACAACAACTCCAACTAATTGGTCACTGCCACCTAGATCCTTCAAAAATAAAGGAATCGTCGGGAGTGTCATCTGGAATCCTAGAAACACAAAAAAATTAGCCAGACAAATAAACACAAAATCACGTGTCCAAATTTTATCGGTTTTCGGCGCACCTTGCGTGTTCGGTTGTGAACCCATGTAAGACTTCCTCCCTTCGGTACTCGAAGTATATTATACATGAGTAGGGATAATTATGGAAGGTGGTGGGGATTGTATTTGTGATTACATTGCCTGAGGGTTCAGCGGCTGGAGTGTTTTGTTCCGCGGTTATAATGCTCTGTCCCGCGTTTACGACATTTGGTTCCGCGGTCAAAGCGCTTGGTCCAGCGGCTGAGGTGCTTGATTCAGCGGTCAGAGTGCTTCGTGCCGCGATGGGGGGCTTTGTCTGGCGTTCTCAGTATTGGCTAAAGTTCATGTAGCCCGGTTCGGCTTTCGCAGTACTTTGTTCGGCTCTCGTTGTGCTTGCTTCGGCTTTCGCGGCACTCGGTTCGGCTTTCACGGCGCCCAGTTCGGCATTCACGTTTCCCTGTCCCTCGTTCAGAACATTTAAGGTCGCAGCACGTTGCCCCGCAAAACAGGTTATTTCGCCCGGCCCCATCACCCCCAAACCTGCTGCACCAACAAATACCCCCCACTAAACAGCAGCAACACATATGTCAACAACCGAAACAATCGCTGATTAATCCGCTTAAACAACAACTGCCCCAATACCAATCCAACGATGACTAGTGGAAGCCCCGCCAAACTCGATACCCAAATCTCCCTCGATGTCCCTGCAAAAATCACCTGAATAACTAAACTCACAAAATAAACGAACAGATAAAATGCCAGTGTTGTCCCACGCAATTTTTCCTTCGTTGTATTTGTTCCGGAAAAATAAAGTAGAATAGGTGGCCCAGGCATACCTATACTGGTAGTCAATGCACCGGAGAACCCTCCCACAGTAAAATCCCGACTTCTCGTTTGGGCAATGCGAAAACGGAGGATAAGCACCAACGTAAGCACCAAAATAATGATGCTTACCCCAAGTTTCAGCAGCGTCATATCCATGAGCAAAAATACGGAGATACCTATTGGCAGTCCAGCTATGCTCCCAAGTATAAACCGTTTCAGCACCCCCATATCAATATCTTTTCTAATTTTCATGATTAGTGCGATTGAGATAACTAGAGACAAAATTAAATTAATTTGCACCGCTTCACGAGGCTCGAATAGCAATAATAAAAATGGGGTGGCTACAATCGAAAAGCCGAATCCAGTACTGGTTTGAAGAATGGAAGCAACTAAAATGATGAATATAAATAAAATGAATGATTCCAATGAACACACCTGCAATCTATCGTTATGCAGTTAATCGTAACACAAAAAGAAATGCCCGAGAATGAATCCCGGACATTCGCAAAAATCTATTCTTCAATAACCCCACAAGCAATGCGATCACCAGCATCACCCGATGGCTGAGATATATAGTCATCTCCCCCGGAATGAATCATAAGCGCAGTCCCTCCGTCAGCATATAATGAATTATCCTGACCTTTTTCCAGTGTAACCATGTCTGCCGTTACTTCTTCCTCAACTGTTCCATCTTCGCTCACTTCAATATTTGGCAAGTCCCCCGCATGCGGACCATCCGGATCGTCGAAACCGTGATTAGCATCTGTCGGGTTAAAGTGCCCTCCTGCAGATTCAAAACCGCCAGCTTGTTCACAAGATGGATTTTCATGAATATGGAAGCCAAGTGTACCCGCTGGTAAATCAGTTCCTTCAAGCTCAATCGCAACGCCCGATTCACCTTCTGTTAGAGTCGCGGTTGCTACAACATCACCATCATTATTACTTAGTGAAACAAGCTTCTCCTCTTCTTCCATAGCACTAGTTTGTTCAGCTTCTTCTTCCGTACTTTCCGTGTTTTCTTCGCTTGTCTGTTCTTCCTGATCTTGATTGTCTTGTTGCTGGTTGTCCTGTTCCTCTTGATTTCCACCACAAGCAGTCATGACAACGGCCAAGGCCAGAACGAAAATAATCATTATCCAACGCTTCATTTAGCATTTTCTCCCTTCAAGGTTAGTTATTTACATTTTTTACGTAATAGGAGAAGTTTAAACCTTTTTTGTGAAAATTGCCTTTTTTAGATGGAAGGAAAAGATAATAAAGCAATTATAATCAAACCAACAATCTGCTATAATTTAATAAAGACGGTGTTGTTATGTCAGAACAGCAAAACAATAAACCCAAACGAAAATATGGTTGGGTTTATTAATGGGCAAAGATGACCGGTGAGCGGGCAATGATTGATGCAAAACAAATAACACGTATGTTGTATACGAAAAAATGGGGAACTTATAAAGAAATATCCCGTTGGTAAAATTATTCCTTTTACTCAGTTAAATGAAAACTTTGCTCAATCAAATTATAAATTTCGCCTTCTTGATCAATACGTTCTAAAACAATCGAAATCCAATGTTCCTTATCCATATGATATCCAGGTAAAATAGTTTTTCCATCTCTTAAGCCGTCACTTATTTCAGGGGGACATTTTAGATTCAAAACATCTATTTCGTCATTTCCATCTAATCCTATTTTCTCCGGGAGAACATTCATTATAAGACCATACCATTTTTTGTTAGATTCATGTCTCAACGCAGCATAACTTGGAAATTTATCCCACAGATAATCAGGCGATGTACCGTAGTTTTCTTTGACATGCTTAAATATATCTTCTCTTGTTAACATACGGAATCATTCCTCCAACTATCTAAATAGACGCCCGTATTTGCCAAACTAAATGGGTCAAGGAGCGCCTTACCCTATTGGAAATGATAATCCCACAGAATTATCATAACTTCCTTTTTTCTTACCCCAATTTCCTTCATATCAAACAATCTAGGCCGACAACACAGCTTCACCCTTTTGAGCCAGATCCCAAAACTTCATACCCTTAGCGATCCACGGAACCCTCTAGCACCATAGTAAGAGGACGCACCGTTATGATACACAAAGACATGCCCGTACCGGTAATCGCAAAAAAGGGCACCACCGAGTTCTCTAATATCAGAAGGGGTTTGCACCCAACTCGACGTTTTCAAATCGAAATTATCAAGTTGCTGCAACGCTCGATATTGTTTTTCTGTTAAAAGTTCAATTCCCATGGCAGTTGCCATATCAATAGCGTTATTCTCTGGTTTATGTTTTTTCCTTGATTCCAGCCCTGCAAGGTCGTAGCAAACACTTCTGCGACCTTTAGGACTCTCCGCTGAACAATCATTAAAAATGTATTTGTCCTCACTTTCATCAAACCCGACAACATCCGGCTCACCGAAAGTTTTCTCCATCTCATGGAGCGACCATAGTTTCTCTGGATTCGTATCTAGCTTTGCTTGGACTTTAGCCCATTCAAGATCTTTATGGCGGTTCATATTTTCTTCAAAACGGGTTTTCAATGTACTGAGTAATTCTTCACGCTGTTCTGGTGATAGTTCCTTTATATTCTTTGTCATGTTTGTTTCCACCTTATTGTTTTTTACTCATTCTTCACTTATTGTCAACAACAGACTCAAATGTAATCATCTGATTTGCTTCATTTGGATATCGTCCATACTCATAATCCGCTGAAATTACGATATCTTTAAACCCAACTTGCTCAAGCAGCATTTTAAATTCTTCAACTCCATACCAACGAAGCGGGAATTGTTCTAATTCGGTTTGTATGAGCACACCGTTACGCCATTTTTCATATCGGTTGTGAGTTAGGGTGTGCTAATTGATATAGTCAGCTTCGACTATTTTACTTTCTAATGTGATCATATCACCATTCTCGGATTCCCATGTTCTTGTTGATACGATGTCCGTAGCTAAATCAGTTTGCAAAAAGGTATCTATAACTATAATAACCTAACATGCATTCATCTCCTTGTTTTCAATTGCTTGAATTCGGGTGTCTGTTTGATTTTGTCAAAAAAATCATTTTTAGCTTCCCTATAGTCCTCCATCGATTCCGCTTCAAATTGTCGTTTCAAATTATCATACTCAACTCTGTATGGATCATTTTGCAGCAAAGCATCTCGAAACTTCCAGAAAAAATCAAATTCTGAACCGATCAAGTTAAGTTGAATACCTAGGGGCGGATTAGTTAGATCACTTTTAAATGCTCTGAACTCACTTGTCTTTATACTGCCTTCATTTGATTCATATAATGTAGAAAGTGCCTCAACAGCTTGGGGAAACTGTCCCGTGGAAATACGAACTTGTATATCTAAATCACCCTTTGTAAGGCTATTTGGTATCGCAGTACTACCGACATGCTGTACATCTACGTTTGGAATAATTTCTTTAATCCGTTCCTTTTGAAAGAGGAATGTTTTCTCCGCGTCATGATTGAATATTTGTTGATTATAAAAGTTTACTTGTTCCATAGGGTATGGGGTCCCCCTTCACATTTAAGCTTTGATACCAAGCCAAGGCTTTGCTTTTAATCTCTAATAGTCTCGAAGTGCTCCCCCTAATCATGATCAATCTAGTTTAAGAAAAAATCACAACAACTTTGACATGTAATACTCATCAACAAATTCACCGTCAATGAATAAAGAATGCCTTTTTGTCCCTTCAATTTCAAACCCTATTTTTTTATATAGCGATACCCCTGCTTCGTTCCGGGTAACAACTGTTAATTCTAAACGATGTATATTATGGTTCGAGGCCCATTGTTCCAAATCTTTAAATAACCTTTTTCCTATCCCTTGTCCCCTGTAATCTTTTGAAATACCAATAACAATGTAAGCTGCGTGTTTATTTCTTTTTGCATTGCCGCCAATAACCAGCAGATATCCTACTAATTCATTGTTATCATTTTCAGCCACAAATATAGTAGAGTTCTCGCTTTCCCCAATACGCTCTATCATCTTTTCTTGTTGCTCGGGTGGAATGTTTCTCTCCCCTGCCTCCCAAAGCATATATTCGGAACTTGCCTCAACTTGAGAAGTAAGTTGGGCAAATTTTTCTGAATCAGAAGTGTCTATTTCTCTAGTTATCAAATTAATCTCCCTCTCTTAGATGCGTGAACCTCTCCAACTAAATATATTTAATCGTTTTGGGAAGACCTGTGGCAAAATTTACAATTTCAATAGCTGGTCCTTTCATGTTGTACTTCCTTTCTCGATTCGGCGTGTTATTATATCTAACTATAAACTTCTAGAAGCGCCTTTACAATCCCTTCAGAAAGGCAAATTTTTGAAGGCGCATAAATCAATAAGTATTAACTATCACTCATGATTATAAACCGACATTATTATTATCGAAAAATTTCATGTAAACTAAAAGCAGTTACCAAGTAGGTGGCGAAAGGAGCTGATTACATTGACGATCAATTTCCATAATCCAGATAACAAAGACAGTTACTCCACCCGAAAGGCAGATATTAGTTGGCGTGATACGATCAGAAAGATGGTCGATATGCAGGATATTCATGATGCAGTGGATGTAGGTTGTGGAGGGGTATCTATTCAAGAGCCTTAGCTGATATGGGAGTTGCTGCTGTGACTGGTGTTGATTTTTCAAGAGCGATGATTGAGGAGGCCAGGGCCAGTTCAAGCGATTACAAACAAATAAATTTTCAAGTTGGCACTGCGTACGATACAACATTAAAGAATAGCTCATTTGATTTCCTATTGGAGCGTGCACTCATTCATCATTTGGAAGATTTACCTTCGTGTTTTGCAGAGGCATTCCGGATATTAAGAAATCAGGGAACCATCCTTATCCAAGATAGGGCCCCCTCTGACTGCCTGCTAGAAGGAAGCTATGATCACATTAGAGGGTATTTCTTTTCCCAATTCCCTCACTTAGCTGAGCTCGAAGTGAAAAGAAGATATCCAAGTGACATTGTTGTAAGGGAGTTAAAAGAGGCTGGGTTCACTGACATTCAGGAAGTAAAACGATGGGAGATCAGAAAAACATATCCCTCCAAAGAAGAATTGCTGGCAGACATACGTTCAAGACACGGACGATCCATCCTGCATGAATTAGACGATATAGAATTAGAACAGCTTATTGATTTTATTGACGTTGAGCTGAACGGGGAAACTACTATTGTTGAAAAAGACCGCTGGACGATATGGAAGGCTTTGAAGTGCTAGAATTTCTTCTATCACCAGACACATTCAGCTTGAAATCTAAAAACTTTTGCTTAAATGTTTTTCGAGATCATCCCTATCAATCTCCTACTTAACCTTCGCCACACCCAAAGCCAGATGCTCCCACAAAATATTTTCTACTAACTCAGCCCGCTCTTCCTCACAATCAACAATAAGAATGACCTCCGGATGTTTTCCTTTTAAAAGTCTTTTTCGCTTCTTAAAAACTTTCTCCGTTAACAGTCTGATTGCGACTCCTAAAACAAATCCAATCAAAGCGAAGATTAACCCCCAATAAATAGGACCCCAAGCCAATTCAAAGCCGATGCTGGTTCCGGCAACAGCAAAGGCCGTAGCAAGTGCTGTCCCTATATCAATCAGTGATGTACCATCAGAAGTATGAAGGCTATCAAACAACCTGCGCTCTTCCATTCGATTATCAAGGGGCACCGCAAAGATGCTTTCTTTTTTAACACCCCTTTTTTCCAGTGTGGCAATAGCCAGCTCTAAATAAATATTATTATCAAATATGGAGTATAACTGCATGTTTATCACTTCACTTTTCGCCCTTTTAGAAGTTGAAAATCGGGATGCTGGTAATTTTCCTTTAAAAAACGCCGTTGTTCTTTCTCAAAAATTTTATTGTTTTCCACGGTATTCACATAAGCATCATAAATGGAAAATCCATAAATGGAAGGCAACATGAGCAGATGTTCTCCACTCAAAACGGAAGTTGCCTGACCAACATCTCCAACAACCAAAAGCTGGGCAGCTTCAAGGAAATTTGATAAATAAAAGAAGATAACAACCCAGGTAATAACAAAAAATGATGTAATGATTCTGTGTATATAGAGTTGGCCCAGCCCTGGTGCAACTGCTGACCAAAATGCTGCCATCATGGGGCTTCTTTTATCTAAGTAATTAATTTCCAGTGTTCCCATGCTAAATATATTGAAGCGATGTTCTTCAAGGTCGGCCAATAGATAGATTTTGTTCATATCTACTGTTGTTCGATGACTATCCCAAATTCCAAAAAAGTACACGGGCAAATAGACTAAAAGCCATCTAGTATCTAGTACATTAGTAGCCATATCAAAGTTACCCTGCCATGTATATATAATTGCTTGATTAACGTTCGCTGCCAAATTAACAATAACTTCCCAAATAAATAAAACAAACCCGCGAATGTATTTCGATAAAAGTAGGTGACCAAACCCGGGATAAGCCGCACTCCACCATGCAACAATAGAGGGGCTTCTTAAATGAATATACGTGGTACCAAGCACACTGACATATGCAGTATAGCGTCTAGCTGTATTATCAGGTACGTAATTATCCATTTAATAGCCCTCCCATTTTTCTACTTTTACTAGGATTTCCTTTTTATGGGCGTTTTATACTATATTTGCCATCTATCTAGTGAATGGAAGTTAATAGAGTTCAGGGAAGGAAAGCGCGGGGACCGGTTTTTTTGCATCTTAGTGCGTTTGAAAACAGACGAAATCAAAAATTAACAAACGATGAAAAGGAATTACTAAAATAGGTAGTCAAGGGGCTTGCTTGGGGTTAAAATGAAAAAAAGTCTAATCTAGGAAATTAGGTGCAGGATGAATAACTTATCTAATGCCTTGCTAGTTGAAGCCTATCATCAAGCAAAGGCATTACATTTAGCTCCAGATTTTATTGAGCTAAGTCAACTACCCACCACTTATCGACCTTTCAGTCCGATTGAAGTGGGGGGCTTAAAAAAAGCCTTTAGTTGTCTAGCCTTAGTCTTCATTGACTACGTTGGTTTGGTTATCACACCCTCGGATGATACCCTAGTCCGTTGCTCTGTGCAGGTGTTTAATGCATAATAAAAGTACAGAGTCATCGCCCTCCACATTCCTTGAGGTGGGAGACTTCTTTCGGAGAGCTGTTAAAAAAGGAAATGAAGCAACGCGCTTTGTTATAGATAGATAATATAAAAAAGCCTAATTTCCCTCTAGATGAGAAATTAGGCTTTTTTAAATCGACTGATAATAAAATAATTTACATTCTCTCAGATGACTAGGCTTTATTATTCTACAGATAGGACTTCCCATTGGACACTATCAACAGTAATGGTATTTAACTCATCACTCATTGCGTTAGCTTCTGCGAAAGTATCAAATGTTTTATCGCTGTTAGTACCTGAATGCTGAAGTACTTGAGACGGCTTTGTATTATTAGAAATTAACTTAATTAATTTATAGGGCATTGGAATCTACGCCCCCCTCTCTTTGTCCAATCTTAACATTATTTCATAATTATGCAATCATAAACTTTTCAAAATTGAGGCATAAGGGGGGAGGGCATTATCCTAAAATGAAAATGCCCATTAATTAGCTATTCTGTCTATTACTTACTTTTTTCACAAGCTCTACTACACCTTTTGTCCCTAGAGACTTAAAGGTAGTAAATGCCATCGTATGGTACCACTTCCACCATTTATTCCATTTGAGTAAATTAGTTTTCTTTTCTATTAAATATTCAAGGAAAGTCGTTGGGACTGTAAAGACAAGCAATTTCAAAAGGATCGTCTTTGGCTTATCTTTATCCGTCCATTGGTTGAAAAAAACGGTAAATGTAGGGTATACAAGAAAGTCAAATAGCACATTTGACTTAAATACTTTTGGAACGTAACGAACAGGATATTGAAGTACTTTATACGATGCAAGCACATTATCAATTATTCCATTGGAAATTCCATTAAATAAATAAGCCAGTAACCAATCTTTTATTGACCGTCTTTTTCTTGACAATAAAATTAGTAAACTGATTAATGAGAAAATCATCGATCCGCGCAACATGATTTTCTCGACCTTATTCCCTTTCACAAAAACACCCTTTCACCCTTTCTTCGTACCCATAGGATGCTTCACGAAAAAAGAATTATTCATCTATGTGTTTGAATTGGAGGTTATTTACATACAACGCGATTGTTTGTACATACTAAACCCAATCTAAACTTTAAAGAAAGGAGTATTTAATGATGGAACAGAATATACCTCTAACATCTTCTGAGATTGGTGCCCTCTGGACAGGATATATGCATGATAGTATGTCTACGATTATCTTAAGCTTTATGCTGAAACATATTGATGATCCGGAAATAAAACCTGTTGTTCAATATGCATATGATCTTTCCTCCAGTCATCTGGAAACATTAGAGTCCATATTCAAAAATGAAAATTATGCCATTCCAAACGGATTTACGGAACAAGATGTAAATATGAATGCTCCATGGCTTTTTACGGACGTATTTTGTTTAACCTATGTGAATCACATGGCAAGGGTGGGCTTACTAGAATACGGTGGTTTTTTAGCTATTAGTTACAGGGAAGATATACGTGATTATTTTTCGCAGGGTGTAAATGAAGTTACCAATCTCTATAATCAGTCGCTTGAAATCGCCCTTCGTAAAGGCGTAAATGCAAGACATCCATATATTGAAGTCCCTAAAGAAACAGATAACGTGGACAATAAAAAATATTTAAGTGGCTTAAATCCATTTAGTGACAAGCGACCACTAAATGCAGTTGAAATCTCTCACCTATATTTAAATATAATGACAAATTCAATAGGAACGAAAATGTGCCTTACCTTTGCTCAAACTTCTCCCTTAAAAGAGATACAGGATTTTATGCTTCGAGGAAACGAAGTCTCAAATAAACATATTAAAATTTTCACGGATACGCTAATGGAAAATGATATTCAGACCCCGGACGTGACTGATGTAGCTATAAGTGAATCGACAACACCAACATTTTCGGATAAATTGATGATGTTTCTTATGACCTTGTTGATGTCCGCAGGCATAGGGAACTATGCGACTGCCGGAGCTGCTAGTCAACGAAGTGATTTGATGATCAATTATCAACGCTTATCGCTTGAGGTTTCCAAATTGGCAAAAAGCGGGGCCGATATTATGATTAAGCACAACTGGTTAGAACAACCGCCAGGCACGAAAGATCGAAAAAAGTTAGCTAAGAATAAAGAAAAAAGCTGATCGCAATCGGCTTTTTTCTTATAATCATTTGTAATAAGATTCATGTTCTGCTCTTTCTTTTGTCACTAACCATTTAAGAAAATTTTTCTCTTTAGCTGTAAGTGGTCTTCTCAATCCCTCCTCAAATTCCTTAGATAAAGCGTTATATCGGGCCTGGTAGTTTTTCTTTTGATTCATATGTCCCCCCAATTCGTGATTAACGTTTAATTCTGACTATGTAAGTATAGATTCCAACTACTCAATCAAAATTTTACCATAATAATCCATTTTGAAAAATGGGACCTTGGGAAGTACATGAGCGATTCTCCTGCTCCCACATGATGCAAAAGAATCATATCCATACTTCCTAAAAATAGGCAATTATACTTTGTTATAACCTGGGGATTATTAAGATGAGGTGATTATATGGATGAAGAAGATTTAAAACTTACGTCTTCTGAAATCGGGACATTGCGGATGGAGTATGTGAATGGAACGTCAACTGATATTGTAAACAAGTATATGTTATCCATTGTAGAGGACGAAGAGATAAGAGCCCTTTTCGAGGATGCTATACAGACATATGATAAACAAAAGAATCAAATCACAACATTTCTTGAGAATGAAGGGTTCCCGGTTCCAATCGGGTTTACGGAATCAGACCTTAATAAGGGTGCAAAAAGGTTATTCACGGACATATTCTGCCTGCACTATTTGCATATAATAACCTCCCACGGGTTATTAGGGCATACCACATCGTTCGGTGCTGCTTTACGAAAGGATTTAAGAGACTTTTATGATTCCTGTGATAATGATGGGAAGAGAATGTACCATCAAACAATTGAATTATTGCTTGAAAAGGGACATTACCAAAGGGACCCATACTTTTATCCAGAGGGACATCCTGAATTTATTTCGGGCTCACAGTTTTTAGATGGATTTTTTGGAGATCAACGCCCAATAGCAGCCACCGAAATCATTAGTCTTTCGTTTAATATCAAAAAGAAAGTACTGGAGAAGTCTCTTTCCATTGGGTTTAGCCAAGTGACACAATCAAAAGAGGTACGGAAATTTTTGAAATCCGCACAGAATACCGCAGACAAGCAAATTCAATCATTGTCTCAAATACTTAAAAAAGATAACTTACCTGTTCCTATGTCTTGGGAATCTGAAGTCACAACATCCCGGAATTCCCCTTTTTCAGATAAGTTAATGTTATTTCACATTGGTTTTTTATTGCAGACCGCACAGGCTTATCACGGATCAGGACTTGCATCATCTATGCGAAAAGACCTCGTAATGACTTATGAAAAAATCATATTAAAAAACATGACGGTTACAAAAGAATGGTTCAATTTAATGACAACGAATAAATGGCTTGAACAACCACCACTTGCCCCGAATAGGAAAGAAATTGCGAAAGACAAATAGCTAGTGAACATCTTCTATTTATAGGAGATGTTTTTAATTGCTACCCTTCAACCTACTATAATAAAGAACCTTTATCAGAGTAAACAACTTTTTCATCAGAAGCCTGTATACAAGCTTCGACGTAGTGGGACAATAACGCTTACAAGTGATACTTACTGACCCGACCAATGAGCTTGGGTATTATAGCCGAGTGATTCTATCCGGACATTCATAAAAGGTGGTGCCATCAATGCAACCTACTAAATCTACAGAAGATTACCGCAGCATCATCGCCTCCGTCAGTCCGTCCATGATCAACAATATCGACATAAGGAAACCCGCAGTGATCGCGTGGTGGTCTGCCTCCTTTCCCGGTTTCGGACATTTGATCCTGGGCAATTATTTCATCGGATTTATTCTTCTGATTCATGAAGCTGTGATTAATGCACTTAGCGGTTTAAATGCAGCCATCTATTATTCGTTTGTCGGTGAATTCGAACAAGCGATGCTATCGATCGATACAACCTGGCTGTTAGCATACGTCCCCCCTTATATCTTTGCAATCTGGAACAGCTATCAACGGGCTAAACAGCTGAATGAAGATTATCTGATTGCCCGCCAAAAAGGTTTTGAAATATATTCCAACAACGTGCCATTATTTGGTTTTAACAGAATGGAAGAGAAAAAACCATATGTCGCCGTTTTTTGGTCGCTATTGGCTCCGGGACTTGGCCATATCTATATAAACAGGATTCTTGTCTATCTAGTGGTTCCTTTACTCGTTCTTATCATGTATAATTCTGAGCTGCTTCCAGCCGTCCATTATACGATGACCTTAGACTTTGAATCAGCCCGAAACGTAGCGAATCCTCAATGGTTATTGAACCTCCCTTCGATTTATGGATTTATGGCTTATGATGCATATGTAAAAACGGTAGAGTACAACAAATTATACAAACAGTATCAACAGCGCTACTTGGAAAAAACATATCAACACCATCATTTTCAAATGCCAATTTAATGGAAAGGGAGGGAACACCATGTATGTCGTTGCTTCTTTTAAGCTAAACAAAAATTTGGAGAGGGTCATCGCAGAATTGGAATATCTCGACATCAGCAGAAAAAATATCCTCGCTCTCCCATTGGCGAAAACAGTGGAACAAGAAACACAAACAAGTTACCATCAGAGGTCATTTGAAATTATGCCCATACTGGGGACGATCATCATGCTATTCGGTACGATTTACGGATTTGTTTTACAATGGGGACCTATTCTTTGGGGGCTCATCGGATTAGGCATAGGAGTGCTCATCGGCGGTGTGATCGATCTGCTCAGAATCAAAAGAACGAGAAAAAAAGGAATACATAAACAAAATGATACATTAACGGAAGTGTTTCTCCTGGTTCATTGTTCGAATAAAGACCAGGCTCATCAAGTAAAAGGAGTCATTTGGAAATGGTCTCCAGCCGGGGTCGCAACCTATAAAAATCAAACGGAGGGCAGTAGCAATGATCACGATTGATTGGATTCTATTTCTCATGAATGCGCTAGTCGTAGTGAGCTTATCCCTTATCCTCAGTGTCTTATATATTGTCATTTTTGCCAGACCTCTCATCAAATGGATATTCGGTCGACTGATGAAACGATTCATGTCTAAAAAATATGAAGAAAACCTGTGGGAGTTGATCTCCGGCATGACACGGGTGAGTCCAAATACCATTATGGAAAACAGTCTGCGGTCCACTTCAGGAACAATTATCAACCGCCCCTTTGGCAGTCCTCGTAATTTCCATCACTTTGACGGGCTTGTTTTTTCACCTGCTCAGCTATCAAAGCCACCCGCAAGCGCTAGTGAACCTATAAATATGAAGACTACGATTGGCCCTAATGCAAAGCAACCGCTCGTCATTGATATCCCGCTGATGGCTGGCGGGATGGCGTATGGAATTGCACTCAGCGGAAAGGTAAAAAGAGCAATTGCAAAGGCCACGGCCGCGACAGGAACCGCTACCAATTCGGGAGAAGGCGCATACTTTCCGGAAGAAAGAGAGCTAGCGGAACATTTCATCTTGCAGTACGCACCCGGGAACTGGTCGAAGTCCCCGGAAATTCTCAGCCAAGCCGATGCGATTGAAATTCATGCCGGCCAAGGGGCTTCAGCTGCTTCTACATCCAGCATTCCCCCTAAAGACTTGCCCGGCGACATACAGGAAATATTTCATCTATCCCCCGGGGAAACGCTAGAGATCCCCCCGTTTGAAGAGCTCAAGGAACCGGATGGCCTAAAAAATATGGTGGATAGGCTTCGAGCGGAGACGAATGGAGTTCCCATTGGTGTAAAAATGGTAGCAGGCGGTGAATTGGAAGCGGATTTAAAAATTGCGATAGTTGCTGGAGTCGATTTTATCGCTATAGACGGCGGTCAAGCCGGCACGAAAGGGGACGCACCGATTTTCGAAGACGATTTTGGCCTACCAACGATATACGCCCTCGCCCGTGCTGCAAAATATTTACGAGAGAAAGGCGTCAAAAGTAAAATCAGCCTGCTTGTTGGCGGAGGCTTGAATACACCTGGGGAATGTTTAAAAGCCATAGCATTAGGTGCAGATGCCGTCTTTATGGGAACCGCATTGATCTGGGCGATGTCCCATGATCAAGTCACCAAATCATTGCCCTGGGATGCTCCTACATCACTTGTTTTCTATGGAAAAGAGAGGGCGAAAAAGTTTGATGAAGAAAAAGCCAGTTACTATCTAGAAAACTTTATAAAATCATGCAATCAAGAAATGGAAGCGGCGATTCACGCGTTGGGTAAACACTCTATCCAAGAAGTGAACTCTCAAGATCTAGTCGCGCTCGATGAGTTAACTAGCAAGATCACAAACGTGCCACTTGGGTATGAGAGGAATGAGGATGACATATCGTAAGCCTTCTCGTGGGGGCATTGATGTGTATACCCTGGCGAGGTGCTGTCTCCCGGTTTGGGGTTGCTCTCTCCCGATTTCCCGTCTGTGCCTCCCGTTTCTGCTGTATCCTCTCCCGGTTTGAAGTGGCTCTCTCCCGATTTCCTGTCTGTGTCTCCCGTTTCTTTTGTATCCTCTCCCGTTTGAAGTGGCTCTCTCCCGTCTTGGCGTCTGATATCATGGGACCGATTATCCTGCTTTCTTATGGAACAAAACCGTCCACATATTCCCTTCAATTTGACAATAATTATTCTATTTTTGACAATTATTATTGTCAAATTGATTATTATCATATATGCTACCATTATTAGATTGAAAGAATTGCAGGTGATGGTCTTTGAAAAGTCGCTTAAAGGAGCTTCGGGCACGTGATGGCTATAACCAAACACAGCTAGCGAAACACGCAAGGATATCCAGACAAACAATAAGTTTAATCGAACGTGGGGAGTATATGCCCTCCCTATTAATTGCCGTGCGTATTGCACATATTTTTAATGAGCCTGTTGAAAATGTATTTAGCTTTGAGGAGGAGGAGTTATAAATGAAATCAATATTACGTCAACTTTTTAGCGCATGTGTTGGATTTTTTACTGTGTATGGATTGATGAGTTTTTCATCTCCATTATGCAGGAGAGATAGCTGTCATCAGCCTAATTGCAATCTCAATTATCCTAATAGCAATGAGTATTTTTCGGTATCAACAGATTAAATCACTAAACAAGCAAAATTTTAGCGGTGAGGAAGAAGATGGCGTTGAGAATAGAAAGTATAAGATGTTTTCCGATTATGCTTTATGTACCCATGTCAGTTTCGTTTTTTCCATTCTTGCGCTTAGTTTAAGTCTTATTGTCACTCAAAATGTGATAATGATTATTGTATCAGTCATCGTACTCATCATTACTTTTTTCTTAGGGAATTACATGTCGCATTTTGCGCAACTCGTATATCCAGAGCGTACAGTTACACCAAGTACTTCTAAACCGGATGCTGAATCGGTACTTGATGTTGCAGATGATGGTGAAAAATATGTCATTTTGGATGGATTATTTAAATCACAAAGCTTATTAAACTTTTCCCTTTTCTTTGCTATTGCATTCTCTGTAACCTACTCCATTACTACAAACGATTCAGAGATTTTTTCGATTATCCTTATGGCAATTGTATTGCTAGTCGTTAATGTAAAATATCAGCTAGTGGTGCGGAATAAATAGAAAGGAAGCACAGGGACGTTCTCCACGCTTCCTCTTTTAACTTCGAATCTCTTTCCGAAATGCATAAGAAAAGAGTAAGGAGATGAAAATAGCTCCGCCGATGATATTACCGATACTTGCAGGGATCAGATTAAACCATAAATATTCATACCATGCATAGTTATCGGATGTGAAGAGACCGAGGCTGAAATAGCCCATATTTGCTGCGCTGTGCTGAAAGTTACCTGCCACAAAAAGGATGACAGGTAAGGCTGTTCCCAATATTTTGCCGACCATATCTCTGGCTGCTGTTGTTAGAAAAGCAGCCATGCCGATGAGCCAATTAGCGATGATACCCGATAAAACTACTTGAAACCAGCCGATCCAGCCATTCTCGGCAAATTTCATTTTATTTCCCAGAAGTGTTTCAAGCTCTTTGGTGAACTCAGGTGTCATAGAATTTGAACCGATTATTAATAAAGCAACAAACAGTGCACCTACAATGTTGCCGATATAGGTTGCAGACCAGAATTTGACGTATTTGTGTTTCTTCCAATAGGACTTTTGTAAATAATAGGTTGGCAAAAGCACATTCACTTCGGTAAACAAAACTGCTCCTGATATAAATACCATAAGATAACCTGTTGTAAAACCAATTCCCTCCAACAGATAAGTCAGTCCTTTAGCATCAATGCCAATGGCAAGCAACACGGAAAAAACAGCCCCAAAGGTCATGAATGATCCGGCTGTTAAAGATAGAGTGAACTGGGATGGCATATTTTTGTCAAGGTGTTCTTTCCCTTTCTCACCGAACGACTCCATAACCTGTGACGGAAGAAAATACTGTCTTTTAGGTTCCTTTGGGGTACTATTGGATTGGTTGGAAAATTCCCGGGTTTTATTATCTGCCATCAGATCCCTCCTATTTGTTTACGCTAGTATTGACGATAAAGTAATATCGTTTTTAATTCATACTTCGCGCGCTATTATAGTATATTTATTTTTCACATTCCAATGAAAACAATGGCAGGAAAGTATTTAACCCTACATATTTTACATTTCATTACAAAGAATAACCAGCAAGAAGTTTATAAAATGGAGGTTTTTACTTGGAACAGGAAAAACAAATAAGGCTGACATCAGCAGAATTATCACAGCTTGTTTCTCAATATATGGAAGATAGTGCAAGTGTATGTGCGCTAAGCTATTTCCTGGAGCATGTCGAGGATACGGAAATAAAACCTATCATTGAACATGCTTTGAAATTATCCCAGGTACATGTACAAAAAGTAGATGGCATTTACAGAGGAAAAGCATAAAGTCCCTCATGGCTTTAAGTGGAGGATGATGTCAATTTAACTGCGCCGAGATTATATGCTGATAGCTTTGCATTATCGTTTATACAGCAAATGGCCGGGATAGGACTTACAGCATATGCAGCTAGCTTGTCCTTTGCTGTAAGAACAGAGGTTACCGCACACTATAAAGAATGTCTATCAGAGACGATGGAATTGTACGAGATGTCAAAGGATTTATTATTATCAAAGGGGTTATATCTCAGACCACCATCTCTGCCCACTCTCGATGAAGTTGACTTTGTCAAAAAACAAGGCTTTATTTGGGACATTTTAGGTAAGAAAAGACCTTTAATCGGTACGGAAGTGGCTGTGCTTTTTGATAACATCCAAAGAAATGCTTTCGGGACAGCTGTTTTAACTGGTTTTAGTCAAGTTGCCCAATCAAAGGAAGTTACAAAATTCATTCTAAGATGTATAGAAGTCGGTAAAAAGCATATTACATTATTTAGTGATAAATTAAAGGAAAGCGATCTGCCCGTACCTATGACATGGGATACAGATGTAACAACTAGTACAACATATACATTTTCAGATAAATTAATGATGTATTATACAAGTTCTTTGATCACGTTAAGTGTTGGCTATTATGGTACAGGTATTGCTCAAAGCCCGAGAATGGATTTGGGTGCCATGTATAACAGATTATCCCTTGAGATACAGAAGCTTTCAGAGGACGGGGCTAATATCATGATTGAAAATAAATGGTTAGAAAAGCCTCCTATGGCGACCAATCGTAAAGATTTAGCAAAAGGCCAATGGGATTAAGGTGGTTCAGGC
This sequence comes from Virgibacillus sp. NKC19-16, assembly GCF_021560035.1. Classification (NCBI taxonomy): domain Bacteria; kingdom Bacillati; phylum Bacillota; class Bacilli; order Caryophanales; family Bacillaceae; genus Virgibacillus; species Virgibacillus salidurans. Next base: position 3,555,589 of record NZ_CP074373.1, read on the forward strand.
GAAATTATATGGCAAATAAAAACGCAATCGAAAAGCTTTTATGGAATATTGCTTTATCGGGCTTTGGGCAATTGTTAAATGGGAAATATCTGAAAGGATTTCTATTGATTTTTCTGGAGTTTTTGGTCAATGTCCAAGGAAGTATAAACCTCATTATTATTTCCAGTTTTTTAGGGAACATTGAAATAGCAATTGAACAGGCTAACTATCAATGGGTTATGTTTTATCCTTGTCTATACTTTTTTGCAATATGGGATGCTTTTAAAGATGCAGGTGGAGGAAGGAAACCGTACGCCTTTTTACCGTTTGTATTTTCAGCCTATTTTATGACTGTAGGGGTAATCTACTCGTCTACGTTGACGTTATTTGGAGTGTTGATCGGGCCTGTCTGGTTTCCCATAATAAGCATCATTCCAGGATTGCTTATAGGATTTTTATTACAAGGAATTCTAAGAAAAAAGCTGACTCTATCGTGATTGCTTTTTCTTCGTTCGTAAATAACCCGAGTGGTGAGGTCCACCCGGGTTCCTATATGGTTCATTATTTACCCTTTTTGACTTCCACATCGCTAATATATCATCTACATCATTTTAACTACCCTTTCTAAACGTGCCCGGTTGTACCGTTGAAGTATAATAATAGGTACATTAACAAGGACGGCATAAGCAATCATAATCCAGCCTGCCCATGGTGGATTCCATAGAAAAAACAAAATTGCTGGCGGAATACAAAGCCAATGGGTCAATTCAGCTCTACGGGATTCAAGTATAAATGTTACTAGAAAAGACCTGTCTTTCTTAGAAAGTTCACGCTTCTCAAAGCCTTGTTTGAACAACTTTGCACCATCGGGAACAACTGATTTCCATTTTTTCACCCGAAAATGCTTTTGCCAGAATTGCCCCCCTTGTTCCCAGGCTTGTATAGAATATAGGAAAGAATTTTTTTCAAACCAGCGAATAGGCATTTTTAACGTTAACCATGATATGCCAAGATGAAAAAATCCCCAAACGATAATATCAATAATGACCGTCCATGTATTGGATAATTCGATAATCTGCATACCGCTACCCTCACCTATACCTTAATATTACGATCGCGCCACCGGACCGAATGTCGTACATTTGTTAAAAAGAATGACCAGGCGAAAAGGATTGTAAAAAATAGTAGCAGAAATGGAAATACGAGAAAAGGAATGAAATGAAAATTACCTGTTCTTCGAGCTAAAAGGAAAAACTGTATCATATAACCCAAATAACCAATCATTCCAATGATCGACCAAAACAAAGAATCAGTGATGATCACTGTAATTAGAAGCGGTATCGCTACAAATCCACCACTTATCCAACAAATAATAAGTGTCATTACCAGCGGATGAGTGGATTGAGAAGCAGTGGCGAAGTTCTTCGTCCACCCTTCCACTAATTGCCTAATCCCCTCTGGATACATTTGAAAATCAATTAGGCCACGGCCGCCATAACAACGAACAGGCAATCCCATTTTCTCCATTGCTTCACCGAGCGCAAAATCATCCATTACTGCCCCGCGAATCTTTTCATGACCTCCAGCAGCAAAATAATCTTCTTTTGAAGTTAAAATACAAGGACCAAACGAACCAGCGCTTTTCAATTTATTACCTAAAGGGGTAAAAACATTCATACCAGCCATTACAATAATATTAAATATAGAAGAAAGATTTTCATAGCTGTGTTTAATAGTATGGTAAGGTTGAAGCGAAAGTATCCCCCGGCCCCCAACATCTTGATATGCTGCAATTAAGCGATGTAAACTATCTTCCTTCTTAAAGCGTGTATCAGCATCTAAAAATAATAAATAATTGCCACGCGCCATTTTTGCCCCGCTCCAGCATGCAGCTAATTTACCTATCCATCCCTCTTCTAATGTTCTATTTTCAATAATTGTGACAGCGTCATAAGCGTCCGCAACCAATACCGTTTCGTCTGTTGAATCATCATCAACAACAATAATCTCATAATTTCTCCAGTTTTGCTTTACAATAGAGTCCAGCAAGGGCTTTAACCTTGCTTGCTCATTACGAGCGGGCACGATAACAGAAACAAACGAGTCGGCTGATACATTCGTTGATTTACCCCCTAAATGCGGAACTTTCCACAACATTAAATAACCGCTTAACCATCCAATAACAATTATAATGACACTAATCGTCAATAACCATGTAAGCATACGTGTCCTCCTAACAAATTTTTACACTCCCAATGGAATGACAGATAACACCGATCGTCAAACGAACTATTTGTTATCACGGTGATGCTTTTCTCTTTTGTTAATCTTGTCTCGAACTTGCTGCCCACTTAGTGTAACCATAGGCATCCCACCACCCGGATTAACTGTACCACCTACAAAATATAAATTTTCGTAGCGTTCACTGTGTTTTGGGTGTTTGAATCCCCGGTTCTGTGTTTTATGAGCCAATGTACCATAAATGGACCCTCGGTAAGAGCCATATACACGTTCTATATCATGTGGTGTCCACATATCTTCGGTAACGATATGTTCTCTTAACCCATCTAAGCCCATTTTTTCAAGTTTAACCAGCACGCGCTCCCTAAATTGAGCATAGTCCTGATTGGTAAATGGTTGATCTTGAATATAAGGGATATGTGGTAAAATTTTTATGTTTTCATGACCATGAGGTGCCTGTTTTGGATCTGTTTTATTTACATTAACTAAATAGATCGTCGGGTCGTCAGGCAACTGATGTTGATGAAATATTTTATCCATTTGTTCATATAAATTATCCGAAAAGAAAAAGTTGTGATGGGCTAATTGTGAATATGTCTTGTTTACCCCTAAATGCAAGACAAGTCCTGAACTGGAAGGTTCATACTTATCCTCTAATTTTGAGATAAATGCCTCATCTTCCTTCAGCAGTTTCCGGTACGCTGGTATGACTTCCATATTGGAGATAAAATAATCCCCTCGAACCCTTGTACCATCAACTAATTCTGCAGCTACAATCTGTTTTTTCTCATTTTTTATTAACTTCTTCACTTCTTGATTACAATAGATGTTTACACCCAATTCCATTGCAAGTTTGGCCATCCCTTCAGCAATTTGATGCATCCCTCCAGGTACATACCATAGACCTTGTTTATGCTGTATATAAATTAACATATTCAAAATAGCCGGAGCATCATACGGAGATGACCCAACATATTTAATAAAGTACGATAACATTATCCGTAACTTGGGGTTACTAATCCGCTTTTCAATAGCCCCATACATGGTTAAAAAAAGATCAAACCCCTTTAACGAATTCAAGACACCATGGTACTTAACAATCTCCTTTGTTGAATCTATTCCTTGTTCGAAATAGCCAGCTTCTGTGATATCGTATAATTGTTGGGCATAGTTTAAAAGATTTCTGTATTCGATAATGTCTTTTTTACTTATTTGCTCGTTTACTTGAAACATTTTTTCAAGGTCGCTATACAAATCAACCGTGGATCCATCGGTAAAAAAGGAACGCCATTCATGTGACAGGCGTTGTATGGGAATATAGTCTTCCATTTTCCTGCCACTATTACAAAAAAGCCGTTCAAATATATGTGGCATCGTTAAAATCGAAGGCCCCAGATCAAAGCCAAAACCATCCTGTTCCAAGCGATTCACCTTTCCACCTACATGATCATTCTTTTCATAAAGAGATACTTCATGTCCAGCTTGTGCTAGTGAAATGGCTGCAGAAAGCCCTCCTAGCCCACCACCTATTACAACAGCAGATGGTTTGAGATGCATCGTAATTCCTCCCCCAAAATAGGTTGTTACACTTGTATGGTTTGATAGATTTTTTCCATTTCTACACGAGGTACTGCATTCCGTGTTTTGAAACAATCATAATTATTTTCCCGAACAGCCGTCAAAATCCTTCGATAGACCTTTGCTGATATCGCAACTGGCACTCTACTGTCTTGATCAAAATATTGTAGATGATCTAAAAAGTCATCATAAAACTTTTCGGCGTGATGGGCCATTTTCTCCCATATATAAATAAAAGAATCATTGATGACAGCATTAGCAAGATCTGTTTCCGTGTAGGATACCGTCAGCATTTCCTGTTCGGGTATATATATTCTTCCATTCGCTTGATAATCTTCTCCGATATCTCGCAATATATTTGTGATTTGCATAGCAATCCCTAAACGAATCGCCTGGTTCGTTAAATCTTTATTCGCTCTTGCAGCAATAATCTGCAGTAGCATTAGACCAACAGAACCTGCCACATAATAACTGTACTCCTCTACCTGCTCCATCGTCTTCGGATAAGAAAAGTAGAGATCCATTCGCTGCCCCTTCAATTGATCGTAAAAATGAGAAATATTCATATCGTACCGTGTAAACACATCATGTAATGCACGCCAAATGGGGTGATCAACCAGGACTCCTTTTTCAAATCGTGATAACTCCAGTTCTAAACGATCCAGCCTTTCCACTTGTTCCTCTGTAGTCCGAGCTTCATCAACACTATCATCTGCTAATCTACAGAAAGCATAAATGGCGAATACTGCATTTGCCTTCTCTTTAGGAAGTTGACTGAATGCATAATAAAAGCTTTTCGAGTTCCTCTGAATAATCTTTTTACAATAGTAATAGTCCTGTTCCAGTTGATTAACACTTCGCATAATTAACCTCCTAATTTAGATTCAGATCCCATCTCTTTCTGGTCATCCAAAATCAGCTCTTCCGTGGCAATTTTAGCTGACAATAATACAATGGGTACGCCTGCTCCAGGATGCGTGCTGCTTCCAGTGAAGTATAAATTATCACACTTTTTCGCTTTACTTTGTGGACGTAGATGGTTACTTTGCGTTAATGTTGGACGTAAGCCAAAGCAAGCACCATTATATGCATGAAACTTAGCCGCAAAATCTTCTGGTGTCATATAGGTTTCAGTTGCAATATCATCTTCAATATTTTCAAAACCATCAATATCTTTTAATCTATTTAACACGAGCCCCCGATAATAATTTATCGTTTCGTTATTCCAGGAATAATTAGATGTAGATAAATCAGAAACAGGCACCAATATATATAATCCGTCCTTCCCTTCAGGCGCTAAAGAGGGGTCCATTTTTGAACCAATATAAACATAGAAGGAAGGATCTTCTAATCGCTCCCCATCGAATACTCCTTTCAAGTTATCTTCCAAATCATCACTAAACACAAAGTTATGAACATTCTTTACGTCATCGTATTTTCTGTTCATTCCCAGATACATAATGAAACAGGAACACGAGTATTTCATGTTATCTATTTTTTTGTCTGTATACTTTCCTTTTGCTTCTTCCGCTTGAACTAAATGCTTCATCGCATAAGGAAAATCTGCATTGCACATGACATAATCTGCATACACCCTTTCATTATCGACGCTGATTCCTTTTGCCTGCTTGTTTTCTATTATAATTTGGTCAACCGACGCATTATAATAGATAGTGCCACCTAATTCGATAAACAGCCTTTCCATCGCCTTAGCCATGGTGTACATACCACCTTTAATAAACCAAACACCGTACAATAACTCAATCATAGGAATAATCGTATATAGGGAAGGACCGCTTAATGGTGATATGCCTATGTATAACGTTTGAAAGCTAATCATTTGTTTTAGCCGTTGATTTTTTATATGTTTTCCAATAAAACGATCAGCACTTCCAAATGTTTTCAGCTTTAATCCTTGTCGAATCGTAGAAGGATTATAAAAATCAGATGCATGTCGAAATGGTCTTTGTATAAAATGATTCTTCGCCACTAAGAAACGCTCATATATTTTTTGCAAATAGGTTAAAAAACCAGCTGCGTCTTCTTCGCTAATTTCTTCCAAAGTTTTTGTAAGCTGAACCAAATCAGAGGAAATCTCATATGCATCTGTTTCTTTTTTGCCGAAGAACACCGAGTACATCGGGTCTAACTTTTCCATAGGTATATAATCATCCGGATCTCTACCTGCCAATTTAAAAATTTCCTGATATAATTCAGGCATCATTACAATGCTCGGACCAAGATCAAACTGGTAACCATCCTTTTCAATTTTGTGCATTTTTCCACCGGAAATCGCTTCTTTCTCATATAATTCAACTTGATATCCTGCATGCTGCAGACGGATCGCACTTGCTAATCCAGCTACACCAGCACCAATTACGATTACTTTTTTCTTCATTCACTCTACCCCCTCAGATTCCAAATATTATTTCTGTACAATGTTATAGAAAACATTATACAATATATGCATTATTATATACCCAAATTCCGATTTTAAAAACAAAAAACATTTTAATACATTGTATACCCTTAGCTAGATAAACATTGTACAAAGTCCATAGAGACGATATACTTAGGTAGAGTATCAAACAGCATTGGGTGATAAGATGGTATTAAACAATGGAAAGTACTATGTCAAAGAGATTGCTTCTATTACTGGATTGTCGAAACAACTTATTCGGAAATGGGAAAACAGGTATGGAGTTATTAAACCAGTTCGCCTCAAGAACGGCTATCGTTTATATGGTGACGATGATCTAAATATGCTGTTTAAAATAAAGCATTACCGCAGTCAAGGATATTCAACGAAAAGCGCCGTTCAATTTGCTCAAAATGATCAAAAGCAAGAAGCAGAAATAGTTCGGAAACAAATGCTAAAAGACGTTGATGATTTTGTCTTAAGGTTGCTGGAATACGGGGATTCCTGTAATGAAATTCATTTAAATCATATATTGCAGCAGGCTTATCATTACTATGGATTAGACGCCTTTCTGGAAAAAGTCGTCACCCCTTTCTTAAAAATAGTCGGTGATCGTTGGGAAATTGGTGAATGGGATGCATATCAAGAGTCGGTGGTTAGTCTTGTAGTCAGGGACTTTCTTATACAGATACGCAGAAATTTTCAATATGCCGATCATGCACCAATGGCATTAGGGGCCTGTCTGCCAGGAGAACAACATGAAATACCCGTTCATATTATCTTACTTAAGCTAATGATGAGAGGATGGAAAACGACGTTGGTTGGCACATCACCAGCAAAGAATTCGATTCAAGCTCTCATTCATCACCTGCAACCTGAAATTGTACTGCTTTCAGCAACTACAACAACTCCTTTTGATGAACACCCCTACTTACTTGAAGAGTTGGATCAATTTGCTGGTCAGCAGAACGAGATATATTTTTATCTGGGAGGTAAAGGATCGATCGCTCATGCAGCTACGAGCGAGCTCTATAACATCCAGATAACGAACACGTTAGATGATATGAAGAATGTAAACCCCGGTAAGATGTATAAATAGACTCGGGGGGTATTATAAATCCCTCTTTAGGTTCCCATTCCATTTATAAATTCTTTATTTTTAACAATTCATTTATACCATAAGTAGAATTCACTTATCAAGTGATAAGTGAATTCTACTTATGGTATTTTTATTAATTGCCTTAATTCCAGACAAATAAATTCAACATTTTGTTAGAAAAAGTATATTCATACAGTTACGCTGGAATTGTAATAGCATTCCTTACCAACTCTAACGTATGTATGATATAAAATAGAGGAGAGAGATTAACCGTAACGTATACCAAAAAGGAGTATATTTGCATGAAAAAAGGCAGATCCAGGAAAGAACAACTGACATTGAAAAGAGAACTGATCCTAACAACCGCTCAGAGGTTATTTATGGAGAAAGGTTATCGTGCAGTAACTACTAGAGAAATTGCAAAAGAATGCAATATAACTCAACCTGCGCTTTACTACCATTTTGCAGACAAAGAGACGTTATATATTGCCATGCTCGAAAGGTTTGTAGCAATAATTCAGGCACAATTAGAGTCTGTACCTAAAGATACAGTTGCTCAACGCTTAGAAGCCATGCTGGAGGTCCTGTCAAAGGAACACCCTACAAGTATTATGATGATGGTTCATGATATTTTAGTTGAGTTTAAAGAAGATAATCGTCGACATATTTATTATCTATGGAAACAGACCTATCTAAATCCTTTCGTCAACCTTTTTGAAGACATGAAAGAGGATGGAACACTAAGAGAGAACATATCTCCAGAAGAAGCAGCTCGTTTTTGCTTGCTAACAATGGGGCAAACCATGTCTACTTGGGAAAATAAACCTCAGTCTTTAGCGGGCCAATATACATTACTTGTGGATTTGATTTTGCACGGGACAAAAGCACCTTGATGAGTGGCGGGGAAGCTACGGTATTTGCGTATGTCTATCAAGCTCGGGAAGAAATAATTCATCTCTAACTGAATTGTTAAATTTACGCCCGAATCACAAATCAGATGGAGTCTTCTTGCCTAAAAGGATTAAAAAGCTGTCGCATACTTTTTCTGACAGCTTTTTTCTAAATGGGATCAGTCCATGACAGCAGAATTCCCTTTTCACGTAAATTCTCAAGACATTTCTCTAAATAAGCTTGATCATGTTCAGGATAAATTGATTCTCCTTCTTTTGCGAACGAAGTCCTTTCATAAAACCCTTTAGGATCGTGCGGGGGACATTGTTTACCTCGATAGAATGGGTTCTCCCATAAAGAATCATTCTGATAGCCTCTTTTTTTCATTTCGTGCATGACCTTCTCATGATATAGAAAAAGCCTTTCGGGGCTATAGCGAAACACATACTGGACAGTGGCATGCTTCTTTCCCCAGCCATTCCCTCTCAATGCACAGCATTCCCGGTGCTGTCCCAGTAATTGTTGACGTGGTAGTATTGGGATCAATGATTCATGCCATAACCTCATCTCTTTTCAACCTCCAATAAAGCTTAAATCTTAAACCAAAGGCGTCATGAACTTACTATGGTATAAGCTCGTGATCATCCAACCCACATTTCATGCATTGGCATCAAAGAAGAACAGCATCGTTTTTGTATGGTTTGTCCTACATGATATTGATTCATCTTACCCTCAATTTCTACAAAATAATAATACATCATTAGAAAAACATTAATAACGTTGCTTTACTTCTTGAAATACTTTTATTGAAAGAATTAATTGGCAATACCTACACGTGTTTGAATAAAATCCGCCTTGTCCACTAGTGAATAGGTGAAGTCTGCAGTATCCCCCGTGGTTATTCGTTTACCGTTTTCCGGTAAAAAATCTTTCATAACACGATAAGTTCCTTCTGCTTTCCCACCAAACAAAGCAGGAGGACAGACAATGGTCCAATCAAGGCTTGATCGCTTTAAGAGGCGATAAGCAGCGAGATGATCTTCTGCCGCAGTCGTTGATCTTCGCTTGGACTCCTTCGACTGAAATCGATAAACCCCTGAATCTGCGCGACTATTTAAGATCCCCGCAGTACCAACCGTGATGATTTTACGAACGCGCATTTTCTCCATTTCTTGGATAATAAAGGGCATGCTTCGTGACAGGGTGTCACTTTTATCCGTATTAAGTGCACTAATCACAACATCTACATCAATCATTGCTTCTGACAGGTCCTTCTTATACAAAACATTACCCTGAAAAACCGTTAAATACTTACTGGTCACATCTACTTTTTCAGGGGAGCGTACAAAAGCCTTAACATCGTGTTGATCAGACAGAGCTTGAAGCAAAATAGCTTTTCCTACTCTTCCAGTTGCACCTAGAATCAATATTTTCATTTTTATTTCTCCTTCAACTAAATCAATGGAATATTGTGTTTTTTATTCGACTAATTTTTTCAATATAAGAACATGAACCCTTACACAGTATCATTTTATCATATTCCTTTAAATGGGCACCACTCTTGGAAACACCTTTATAACAAACAGCTGAAATCAGCAAAATAACCCGGGTGCTGAGTCCACCCGGGTTCCTATTTCCAAACTCATGAGGCAGTGAGATTTTGCCACAACCTCATTTACTTTTAACTGCGATGTTGAACGAGGTCAATTGTACCTAATACGACGTGTGCTAATCCGAAGCCAAATACGGTGTTTGCAACCATTTTATTGGAACCAGGATTTTGTTTTAATCCATAGCCTGTAGCGGTTACGACAGTACCTAATGCAGTTGGAATCATGCCTTCACGAATATTCATCGTAATTTCCCTCCACAACATTTTATTGATTATACACCAGTATTCCATTTACTTACAAATATACAATCCGTCATTTATAAATTTTTATCCTTTTCAGGAAAGTCTCTGGAAGAATCGTTTAAATTAGATGCGTCTGTTTCATCACTAAATTCAGTACCATAATTTACATTCCTAGATTCTCTTCCCCGACGGTTACCACCATGTTCCGTTTCATCCATTGGCTCAAACAATAATGTCAGGCAGAACAAGGCACTAATTCCAACAAGTGTATATACTACTCTTGACAATGCTGCTTCTTGTCCACCAAACAGCGATGCGACTAAATCCCATTGAAATAATCCAATCAGTCCCCAATTAATACCACCGATTATTACTAACGCTAACGCAATACGTTGAACTGTTCTCAAGGGTTACACCTCCTTAGTATTACTGCCCTCCGCAATAACTCCGCAAGAAAATTAAAAGGGCATGCGCTTATTATTTGTGTTACTGTCCATTTCATACAATTTTTTTGGGAAGCATGGGCGAAAGAACTTTACGCGGCATTTGCACATATACTAACCGATAGTTGGGAGGTTATATGATGGAGGGCTTTATACAGGAGATGCTCCAGCTCTACCTTATTGCGATGGTGGGGTTTGCGGTAAGAAAGACAAAAATACTTAATGAAGAGACAAATTATGTACTGACACAGCTAATTTTATATATTACATTACCCGCTCTCATTTTATTTTCCTTGAATATTACATTTTCCATTGACTTATTAAAAGACTTTTTATGGCTGGTGTTGATGTCTGCCTATATCCTTCTCCTCTCCATATTTTTAGCTATTTGGATGCGAAAGCGATCACAGCTTTCAAAAGATAAGAAAAGCGTTTATGAAGGTCTTATTATCTTTGGCAATCAGGGATATATTGGCTATGCTGTCATTTTTTCCATTTTCGGGGAACAGGGAATCGTTTATTTAACGATGTTTAATATCGTATATTTTATTCTCATATGGACCTATGGCATTTACTTATTTACTAGGGATACAGTTGCAATTGAATGGAAAAAAATCTTCCTAAATCCAGGAGTTCTTTCCACAACGATTGGATTGATCTTTTTCCTTCTCCCCATAAGTTTGCCCGTGATGCTTGCAAATACCCTGGAGAGTGTTGGAAAAATGACGATTCCCCTGTCCATGATTTTAATTGGCAGTTTGGTCGCAAATGTAACATACAAAGACATCCCATTCTTATTAAAAAATAAATACTTATGGAAATCCGCCATAGCAAAGCTGCTCTTTATCCCGCTATTACTACTTCCCTTTGCTGCATTCTCTATACCATTTAGCCTATTTGCGGTTGCCTTTCTTGTTGCAGGAATGCCATCAGCTCCAACAATGTCGCTTTATGCGCAGAAATTCGGAGGAGATACCCTTTTTGCCTCCTTGGGCGTATTAGTATCCAGTCTGTTATGTGCTTTTAGCATCCCTTTGCTTTACTTTATTTTACATCTCTTATATTGACGTTCGAATATACTCGTCCTCATCCCTCTCCTCGCTGCTGCAAGCTAATTCTGCCATCTGTAATTTCATATACCTTATCAGAGTAGTCAAGCAACCGGGTATCATGGGTGACCACGATCGTTGTTTTATGCCTTTTTTTGGTTAAATCCTGCAGTATTTCCATCACTTCAAATGCACGGTCCGTATCAAGTGAGGCAGTAGGTTCATCTGCCAGAAGGATGCTGGGATCGCTGTACAATGCCTTCGCAATGGCCACGCGCTGCCGTTCGCCCCCTGATAAGTCAGAAGGGTACTTATTCCGTAATGGATCGATGCCCAAAGCGTTGTATAAATCATGCAGGTCATCTTTTGCGAGGTTGCCTTTTTTTACGTTGTCCAGCAACTTCATCTGCTGATCTACCGTTAGAAAGGGAACCAAGTTCGAAGTCTGTAGTACAAAACCAATTTCATGCAGGCGGACAGCGGCTCGCTTCTTTTCCTTGAAACGTGTGATAATATTTCCATTTATCGTCACTTCTCCGTGGCTCGGGGATTGAAGACCGCCAGCTATCGTTAAAAAGGTACTTTTACCAGAACCTGATGGTCCAATCACAACAATAAGTTCACCTTTTTCCGCTGTAAAATTCGTCTTTTTTAAGGCCTCGACCATAGTATGACCTTCTCCAAACACTTTATTTACTTCATTCATTGCAAGTGTAGCCATGATTTAGCCTCCTATCGCTAGTAATGGATCAATTTTTACAATCGTGCGTACAGAAAAAAATGCGCCTAAAACAGATACAGCTATGAGTACCATCCCGTAAACCAGCATTACGGTATAATCAAATGCAACGGGAACAGCTGGCGGCAGGAAGTATCCAGTGACAACAGCCAACAGGAAACCAATGATCACACCTGCAAATGCCAAAAGAAACGTCTGAGCTATTACGGAATTAGCCAGGTACCTGCTGGAAATCCCCTGTGCTTTCATGACACCAAACATACTTATCTTCTGAATGGTTAATACATAAAGGAAAATTGCCAGAATGACGGATGAAATGATGAACAAGAAATAAATCATAAAGTTTAACGTTAGATTTTGTTCGGTATAGCCAGGTAGGCTTTCAATAAATGTTGACGTATCCACCATCTGCAGCTCACCGTTTAGAGAAACTTCATCAATATTATCATCCCGAATGACAATTCCATTAATCTGCCCTTCATTGTTTTCTGCCGCGTCATCATACTGAACTGTTTGCACTGTTTCTAAACTGCTATATAGCACAGGCGCAGCACTAAATCTTGCATTATCTGTAAATCCTGTAATTGTTAATACTGCGTCAGAAGAGGATATTTCCAGTTCATCGCCGACCCGAAAACCCTCTTCCTTTAGAGTATCATCGGCAATCACTTCCCCTTCTGCCGAGAATGGGCTACCTTCTGTTACTTCAGGCATGATAAACTCATCCGTCCTGATTCCGAAGATAGACACATTGGATTTGAGATCATCATTCACACTGGCAATGGCATTTAATTGGCCCAGTACAGCAGCATCATTAACTTTTTCCGGGTTAAAATCTTCTATGTTCATGGTTGACCGGGGAAGATTAATATTTGCTTCCTCCGTTAAAATGATTCCATCCGCATTCCATTTGTCAACAGCTTCCCTATTTAACTGTTCCAATCCATTTGCTAAGCCCGATAAGAAAAAAACTAAATAGGAGACCAACATCAAAACGCCTGCAATTAAAATAAACCGCAGCTTATTATACTTCACTTCATTCCATGCTAAGAACATTTCTTCACTTCCTACTGTGCTGGATTCAATTCATACCTTAAAGCTATTCATCTTTAAGGTGATTTATTTCCATTTTTTTGTTACAACTTTAGTTTACCATATACCCTTCTTCTATGTTTTTCTAACATGACGAAGCACAGGGAAGGTTCTTAATCTGATCTGGTATGTTTCACATCTTCTTTGTTCATACTAATAATGACCATTTTTCGAACAGGAGTGATCAAACGTGATTGAACTACAAACAGCTATTGAAGGAAAGAAAACATACTTCGGGCAAATGAGAAAACTGCTAAAGCCTATGGGTTACACGTTGTGTGGAAATTGGGAGTATGACAGAGCCTTTTTCGACGGGCTATTATGGAGAGATGGCGGCGAGACGATTTACATAAGAATTCCTTTTCACGTCTTAGACGGGGAACTGGATAACGATGACACCTTTATAGAATTCGGAACACCATATGTCATTAAACATGTTGTGCATATTGGCTTAGATAGGGATGCTGATTCATTGCTTCTCACTGCAGCAGGCGGACTGAATCAATTTCAAGAACCACTCGATCGAGATGGATACATAAAAGATAAAAGTGAATGGGAAGATGCGGGCAAGCAGGCTATCGAATATATTATGGATTATATTTAGTGGGGTAGACATCAATCACCTTCATGACTTTTACATAAAATACGGCTGTTTGTACATATTAAACCTATAATTATTAATTTTATAGGAGCGTACACAATGAATGAACAGAAAACAAACCTAACATCTTCGGAAATTGCTTCACTTTGGACAGGGTATATGAATGATACTATGTCAAAATATGTTTTGGGCTATATGTTGCAACATATAGAAGACCCGGATATAAAAGCTGTTGTTCAATATTCCTATGATATGTCGTCTAACCATATCGAGCAGATAATATCTATTTTTGAAAATGAGCAATTCGCCATTCCATATGGGTTTACTGAAAAAGACGTAAACATGAATGCTCCATGGCTTTTTTCAGACATACTTTGTTTAACGTATGTGAATCATATGGCAAAAGTAGGAATGTTAACGTACAGCAGTTTTGTTTCTATGAGTTACCGGGAAGATGTATGCAACTACTTTTCGCAGGGATTAAATGATAGCAATAACCTTTATAAACAATCACTCGAAACTGCTCTTTCCAAGGGAATAAGTCCCAGACACCCATATATTGAAGTTCCTAAAGAAACGGATTATGTGGACAGCAAAAAGTATTTAAGCGGGTTAAATCCTTTCAGTGATAAACGGCCATTAAGTGCTGTAGAGATTACCCATTTGTATCAGAACGTACTGACAAATTCAATAGGGATGAAACTATGCATTGCATTTGCCCAAACGTCGCCATCTAAAGACGTACAGGATTACATGCTTCGAGCAAGAGACATCTCGAAAAAACATATCAAAATTTTTACAGATACACTTTTGAAAGATGATATGGAAACTCCACAGATAGTAGATGTAACTATAAGTGACTCCATAACCAAAACTTTTTCAGATAAATTAATAATGTTTCACACAAATTTGATGATTGCTGCAGGGGTTGGAAATTATTCTACAGCAGCATCTGCTAGTCAACGAAGTGATTTAATGGTTAATTATGAACGATTATCATTAGAAGTTTCCAAGCTTGCCAAAAGTGGTGCCGACATCATGATTAAACACGAATGGTTAGAACAACCACCCGGAATAAAAGATCGCAAAAAATTAGCGAAGAACAAACAACAAGACTGACATTAACAAAGGGGACGAACGGGGACGGTTCCCTAAGGGCGATGTCTCCCGATTTGGGAACGAGCTCTCCCGGTTTGAGGATGCGCTCTCCCGATTTCCAGCCTGTGTCTCCCGTTTTAACGAAGCTTCCTCCCGGTTTGGAGGCGTTCTCTCCCGATTTGCCACGCGCCTCTCCCGTTTTGATGAGGTAGTCTCCCGATAGGCAACCATGAAAAAAGTAATTACCCTGCAGACTCAAATCTGGGGTAATTACTTTTTGTACCCATAAAAGTCGCCGCATTCTCAAGGTACACACCTCTTTTTAGCACTATCAAAAGCATTAGATACTTTTATAATCCAGAATACAATCCGTTGTGCTGAAAAACTACTCTCATTGTTTATATTACTCTCCTGTCTTCACGTGTTCATTCCTGCTTTCTTCTTGTCCGAGTTCCATTACCGGGCTTTTTGGAAACAACGATAATCACTCCCTGATCCAACTGCTCTTCAAGGATGTTCGATTCTTCTTCTGAGAATCCGAGTACCATCAATTGAGCTCTTAGCTTATCTTCTTTATTACGGAAAATGTTTTTGATGGAGTCACCAACCCCTCTTTCGTTAACTCCTACAGTATTGGTTTTTGCACGATCAGTAACTCGATCTGTATGGTCATCATGTGTAATAACATAAATATCGTCTTGATCTACTTTTGTTTTTAGTCTTTCTATCACTTCAATAGCCTCTTCATCGCTCATATATGCTTCATAGATAAGATCCGGCATCTTCGTCATCTTCGTCATCTCCTTCATTTAATATCATATTCTATCGTGGAGTTTTAATTTACTTTTAAGCATTTGTGTACAATCACCTATTTTTATATACTTGCTACCTTAAACTCTTGAGTGTTAATTTCCCGAAAACACCTTCACTAAATCTTATTTCATTAATTTTATTGGGAATATTAATTTAGCTTCTCTTTTCTTTTTCTTCAACTACCTTTTTTCTCGGAAGCCATAAGTAGAAGCTAGGATAATCCAACCTTAAAGAAAAATAAAAAGGCCTAATCTCTCTGCATTCAAACTAGAGATTAGACTTCTTTTGCTCCACTTATAATATGTAGATACTGACATTAGGATTCGTCTGGTTGATAAAAGCTCATCGTTTACGACATGCGGTCTGAGTCCGATTTTAACTTGGATCTCTTTCTGAAACCCACAAGAAAAGAGCAAGGAGATGAAAATGGCTCCACCGATGATATTGCTGATACTTGCTGGGATCAGAACAAATAGTAGTAACAGTTTAGTAAAGTAATCATCCTCTCTGCCAATCTAGTAAAGACGTAATTTACCCACGTCAAATGCTTGCTTCATTTCCTCACCTAACATCAATACCTGCTATAAGCTGACATCGACCAGCGCCAGCATAACACCCAAACGCACAGTGACAAAAGAATAGAAACTCCCCACAACATTACCGGATAGGATTCCATAATTTCTGTGGTCAATCCTGCCAACTGACTTACGAATTCAAATTGGCTAAATGCAATTAATAAAATAAGAAATAAAAGAGACAAATAACTGCTTCCCCACTGAAAGAAAATGCCTAATTCAACAGCTAATACACCGGAAGCGAAAAGGAAGGGAACTATGCATAATGCCGTCCAACCTTCAGGAGCTGTAGAGTAAGGGAAATTCATTTCAAAAGCCCACCATAGGAAACACAACCATCCAGCCATAATACCATTTAAAAGAAAGTTGGTAATATATTTTCCAGTCACGATTTCTCTTAAGGTGATAGGGAGCGTATGAACATACGAATAATAGCCTGTGCCAAGCTCTCGTTCGGGTCTGTTGGAAAACTTCATCCAACTTATCGCATAGGGTATAAACAAAACAGCAAGATAAAGCATGGAAAAATCTTCGTAACTGATCCCTGCTGCGTTCACCCAGTCAAGTGCACCTTCCTTGCTGCTATAATAAATCAACACGCCAGCGAGAACCAGAGAGGTCAGGAAATACCAGAATAACAAATGGCGGTTACTGTAGCATTCTTCTTTAATTAAATGAATAACCACACTTGTTCTCATCATTTCTTCCCTCCCTCTGATAATCTAGCATCTGCATACTTGCCTCCGTCAGGGAATCCACTTCTATTTGTCCACCAAATAGTTACCCACCAGCAAATGAAATAAATCACCATAGGTACTATTATTAACAGCAACCAAAACTGGGTGAAGGATATTCCCAGATCCTCTAGTAAGAATCCTGATGAAATCGCAATCACTCCCCATATGGCTAATGCTATATAAAAAATCCAATCTTTCCCTCCAGCACCCCATATGAAATGACATATCTGCATGATTGCAGCAATAAAAAGAGCCATGGAAATAAAGACCGACGCCATCATCCAGGCTTCAAACGTCCAGGAAGCATTAATCCACTGATTAAGAGAAACAAATAATAACATCCAAATAAAAGAGGCAGCGCATAGTCCCAGGTTACTGAGAAATTTCGCGTGGATAATATAATTTTTGCGGACAGGCAGCGTTTGTAAAAAAGTTATCTGCCGATTAGCCGCTTCTTGCTTCATGGTATAACTTAATCGACCATAGACAAAAAGCAACCCAATAAGACAAATCATCATATTCATATTTTCAACATCAGTAAGTCCGGCCACTTTTGGGCCTAGAATCCATGTAAGCAAAATTATTCCTGCCCCAAAAAGGTTATGATAGTAAATCATCTTCTTCCAATAAAACATTTCATCAAACTCTCTAGAAATCAACACCTTCATTTCTTACCCCTCCTTTCGTCCTGTCAACAGTAAGAAAAGTTCCTCTAATGTCAGACGCTCTGCGTACCATTCGCCCTCCGCGGTTTTCTGGAATTCATCGTACTGAGCTGTATATCCCACATAACTTCCCCTTGTCGGTTCACAATTAAAGAGAAGGGGATGGTCAATAACTTTTTCAGCATCGCCACCGGATATAACGATTCTTCTGTAACGATCCAGTAATGATTCCTTATCTTCATTGAATAAAATCTGTCCTTCATCAATGATAGCCACCCAGTCTGCGATCTTCTCCACATCCGGTGTAATATGAGATGAAAATAATACACCCCTATTCTCATCCTGTACAAATTCCAGCAGTATCTCTAGAACCTCTCCTCGCACCACAGGATCCAAACCGGAAGTCGGTTCATCGAGAAGCAATAATTTCGGCTGATGCGCCATCGCAAGTATAAGGGAGGCCTTGACCTTCATCCCTTTGGAAAACTTATCTATTCGTTTATCTGTCGGAATTCCAAAACGCTGCAAATTTTGCTTTACCATCTCCTGATCCCAGTTTGGGTAAAAATGACGTGAAAACTGCAACGTCCGTTCCACTGTCCAGGCATTATTCAATAGTGGCGTATCACCTACATATCCCACCTGTTCTTTAATAGCAACCTCATCCTCCGGCATAGACATACCTAAAATGCGAATGTCACCCTCATCCGGTTTAATCAAATCCATTACCGCTTGCATTGTTGTGCTTTTTCCTGCGCCATTTCGTCCAAGAAAACCCATAATTCCTCCAATTGGCAATGCGAGATTTACATTCTCCAGCTGAAAGTCCTTGTAATATTTGCTTAATCCATTTATCTCTAATAACAGTGGCTGTTCATCTATATTTGCCAGTTGTTGTTTATGCATCGGTTTGTCCTCCCTCCCTGTTTGAAGTATTATTCCTGTCTTTTCGTTTTCTGCCATAAGTCGTTAATCAAATTCTGAAATTGTTCTTGATTCAGATCTAACTCTTTTGCCCGTAACACCGATTCCAAAAGAGGCTCACGCACTTGTTCCATTTTCCACCGCGAAAGCCTTTCTTCACTTAACGCTGACACAAAACTGCCTTTGCCTTTCCGTGTATAAATAAATCCTATTAATTCTAATTCCTGATAAGCCCGCCTAATTGTTATCCCGCTAGTTGTCAGCTCTTTGGATAGCTCCCGAATTGACGGCAACATCTCCCCCGGTTCCATTTCCCCAGCTACAATAAGCCGCTGAATCTCTTCAACCACCTGCTCATACATCGGCTTCGGACTCGCTTGCGACACATGGATCAGCACATCGAAACACCTCCTTGGAAACCTTATCCGTGTATATATTATATACACAGTATACATGATAGTATATGTTTTAGCAAAAAAGAAGCCGGGAGCGGTTTTCCTGCTTCCTTATGAAGCAAAAGAATCATCTCCGGGCTTCTTAACACTACAACTTTATGACAAATAAAAACAGCCAAGACTCCTGTATTCATAAGGATTTTTGGCTGTTTTTATTAATTTTAGCTGAAAAAGTCACAAGAATATCCGCTATTACTTGATGCAACAATAAAAATTAATCAAAAAGGTAGAAAACTAGTGTTCTTTCCAAAACTTTATAGTATAATAGACTCAGACAGTGAAGCAGTGTGAGGCGCACATCCCATAACAGAAGGGAGGTGTGGCAGTACATTCCCAGGAAAGAAAAGGGGTGATTGCCCGTGATACCAATCGAAAATACACCCCGAGTTAATGATTTTATCTGCAATTCTGGCAGTATTGATTGTGGACGGCCAAAAACAAAAGTAATTACCCTGTAGACTCAAATCTGGGGTAATTACTTTTCATCCTCAAGTCGCCGCACTTTGCGGTAACTGTTTAGAGTCGTAAGTTGCTGCTTACGACTCGTTTTTATTATTATCTTCTTATTTTAATTATATGCGATTATGTTAAAGAATACAACTTTTTTATACAACTTCCCGAACTGAATCCGATATACAAAGCAGGGGGGCTGGTTCTCCCGCTTTCTAAAGAAAGAAGCAAAATAACTATCCCCATACTTCCAACTTCACCACAAAAGATTTACAATAGAATAAGTAACAATTTTAAGGAGGACGTTCCATGGGACTATTCGATGGCGTGATGGGGAATGCATCTGAAATGGATGCTCAGGAAGCTGAAAAGGAGCTCACAGAATTACTCAGCACTACAGAAAAAGTAGAACACGCGTATAAGCTGATACGCGATCTGATGGTTTTTACAAACAAGCGTCTAATTCTAGTCGATAAACAAGGAGTTACCGGGAAAAAGGTAGAATACCATTCGATACCATACCAGAATATCACCCATTTTTCGATTGAAACTGCAGGTACATTTGATATGGAGGCTGAACTGAAATTATGGGTTTCAGGGAGTGCCGAGCCTATTGGAAAAACATTCAACAAGCAGTTAAGCATTTACAAAGTACAGAGCGTATTGGCAGAATATGTTTGCTGAATACAAAAAGGGCTGAACCTCCCAAGATCAAGGTCAGCCCTTTTATTACTAATTATGCTGCAACAGTTTCTTGGTTTTCTTGTTCTTCCGTTTGGTTTGTCATACGGTTTTTCAAGAAAGGAAGTACCCATCTGTCTAAGCCATATCTACCTGCATTATAACCCGCAATCATTAGAAATACGGTGATGGCAACCATTTGCGCGTTTGTGCTTACGGTTCCGCTGAACAGGAATGCGAAATTCATTGTGATACCCATTAGTGCTGCAAAATTAGTGAAAAGACCCAGAATAAGTGCAATACCTACCAACAATTCGCCCCACATTACTATGATTGAAAAAAGTTCCGCGTTCGGCAGTGCTACTGCTTCCAGGAATGTCCCCCACCATGCTTGAACCGTTGCTCCCTCACCGGTTGAGTTGGCAATGGCACCTTGGATAAAACCACTAGCATCAAATTCTCCACCAACAATTTTCCCATATCCACCTGTCACCCATTGATACCCAATATAAATCCGTAAGAAAGCTAATATTCCAGCTACTACTTTATTATTGCGAATGAAATCCATAATCATCATTTCCATCTCCTTTTATTTTTATGTTCAGTATTTCACAATAAATTATGAATGTGTTTCTTTATTACAATTACATCATAGCATGATCATAACTTCATGAAAATAACTTTGTTCAGTATTTCACAATTTGTTAATAAAGTTGTGGCAAAATGGTGAACAACCGGGTAAAGGCAGCTATGCTTAAAAAAAATAAAAATACCCTTGACTTACAGCGAAAGTATTTTATACTGTTTATATACACATACACAGTAATACAGTTGAAAAGGAGGGCACACCATGCAAGACTGGAAACAAGCTTATTGGCTGGCTACATTTGAATGGAAGGCTTCCATAAGGGCCTTTATATGGACTTTTCTATTCTTTGCTGTTATTGCAGTATTTTTCTTACCGTCATTTAGCACTTATTTAGAAAATGATTTTGCTGGGTTTGATTTACTTTTCATTACTCTGTTTGCCCTGTTTCCAGCCTGGTTGAGAATCAAAGAATTTCAATACCAGAAGATCAGTGGAGAAATTTGGGCATCACCAGCATTAATCATGTTAGCACAATTACCTGTTTCAAAAAATGTATTAATCAAAAGCAGATTCATCGTTTACGCTGCCTATTCCATTCCATATAACCTTTTAATGCTTATCGCGCTATATATTGTAAACCCGCAATTCCAAACGATGATATCACCTATGTCACACATTGCCTTTGCTATCATTTGGCTCGCGATCGGAATTTATGCTGGTTTCGTCATGCCCGCAAGTGACGCAGGAGATATAGTGAATACGAAAATCATGACATTTCACGGTATCATTCTAATCATAGGCGGATTGTTATTTATTACGTTTATTCATTTGCTTTTCGGCAATGGTCCTGTTTATTTAACAATTATTGCAGCCCAAGATTGGCCGCTCTTATCATCCATCATTTCGATATTATTTGCATTCCTTGGAGTTCATTATTGGCAGCGTTATATGAAAAAGCAAATAGATAAAATAGATTATCTCTAATGAGCCATTTCACAGAAAGGGGTGTGTACCGTGGAGCTGCCAATTCGTCTTTCTAAGGATTCACGAGAACCAATCTATCACCAGATCGAAAAACAGCTTAAAGCATTGATCGCTGGTGCCCATCTTCCTGCAGGTACATCACTACCTTCCATTCGTGTGCTTTCCAGGGATTTGGAAATTAGTGTGATTACCATTCGTCGCGCCTATCAAAACTTGGAATACCAGGGATTTATACGAACGACACAAGGAAAAGGTACCTTTGTTGCGGAAATAGAGGATTCTCTTAAACAACAAGTAAAGATATCCTCTGTCTATGAAACCATTGAAAAGGCAGTTGAAACAGCAATTAATTATGATTATACCATCGAGCAGATTGAAGAAATTTTTCATGAAGTGTTGATTCGACAAAAGAAAGGAGAGTAAGAGCGATGCAACCATTTGTACAGATCAAAGATTTAGAGAAAAAGATAGATGAATTCCATCTTGGTCCGATTGATTTAAGCCTTGAACCCGGGACGATCACTGCCTTAGTCGGTAACAACGGCTCCGGAAAAAGTACATTGCTGAAGCTAATCATGAATCTCGCAACGCCTGATAAGGGAAACATCGAAGTCTTTGATGCCTTTGTCTATGGGCATGATGAAAGCTGGAAGTCTAAAGTGTCCTACCAGCCGCAAACTGTGATTGGCTGGGATGCCTATAACGGAAAAACGTTGAGAGATCTAATTTCGCCATTGTACCCTAACTGGGACGATGCGTTATTCGATAAAATGGTAAAGCTTTTCGATATCCCGTTAAATAAGCGATTCGGGAAATTATCACAGGGAGTCCAGCAAAAGTTGAACCTGGCTTTAACTATTTCAAGGAATACACCGATATTACTGCTGGATGAACCAACATCTTTCATGGATATCCCTTCTAAAAAGCATCTGATGGACATATTAGTGGATTGGATGGATCAGGGGGAGCACGCCATTATTATGGCAAGCCATCAATCAGCAGATATGATGAAACTTGTAGACTACTTATCCGTAATAAAAAGCGGAGAGATGATAGGAATCTTTGAAAAGGAGGCATTAACAGAAAGCTTTAAACGCTATTGGGTTGTCAGTTCGCTTCCAAAAGCACACATACCAGGTGAAGTTTCCCGGGAAAATCAGCAAATCCTTTCGAATCAACCTGAGGCAACGGAGAATTATTTCCTGGAAAATAATTTGGAGTGGGCAAACCGGACTGCGCTGGATTTGGAAGAAATTATTACGTTGTTGCTACAGAGGAAGCACGGGGATGGTTCTTTTGCATCTTAAAATTAGATATCTTGAGGAAACTTGAGAACCGTTGCTGTGCTTCTTGATTTTTTGTGCTTGCGCTTACCGTTACGTTATGCCTTATGCTCTATATATAAGGAGCTGACAAAATGTATACAATTAGTGAATTCGGAATGAAAACTGGTATCTCAACGAGAACACTGCGCTTTTATGAGGAAATTGAATTGCTCTATCCGAGTGAACGCAACACGAGTGGTCATCGTCTTTACGGACTTTCGGAACTAGCCACGCTGCAACAAATTCAATCGTTAAAATTCATCGGTTATTCACTTCAGGAAATTAAGAACTTTCTTGAAGAAAAAGGTGCATCAATGGACCATTTGGAATCTTCACTGCCCCTACAAAAGAAGCTGTTAATGGAGAAAAGAGATGAGTTGAACCGGGCAATTGATTCAATCGATTATGTGCAGGGATTGCTTAAGGAAGGACATTCGATGACATGGCGGCACTTAAGTTCCTTGCTCCAAAGTATTGAATGTGAAGAGGATCAAAAGGAATGGATGAAGGAGTATTTCTCTGAAGAATTCGCTCAGCAGTACTTTGATCTTACGAAAGAACAGCGACAAGAGCTTGATAAAGATTGGATGTTGATCTTAGCAGACGTAAAAAAGCTAATAAAAGAACAACGTGCCAGCACATGCTCCTGAAGCGAAACAAGTAGTCTTTCGCATGCTCAAACTTCTCTCAAAATCCATGCCAGAAGAAGAATTGCTCAATTACATGAATAAAATTGAACACACAGTCGAATCAGGTAAGATGGATGATTTCAATTTTCCAAGCTTCTGGACACCAGAGGAAGAAACATATATAGAAGAAGTGATGAGAGCCATTGAGCAAGAGATGGAAGAGTAGTGTTTGAAGACAGATGGGAGGCATGATTATTTCTACTGATCTATATTACTTTTACCATAGGAAACCCCTTTAGAAAAATTACATCCAAAGGGGCAATATAAACAGTTAGTCTTTATTTCAAACCCACACACTTCGATGGAGAATTTGTAATTAGAAAAGTTGGCTTTGTTAAAGGGGTTATTAGAAAGTGTTCTTTGCTTTATTAGAATCCCTTATACTTTGAAGTGCAATCCTTTACGGCAAAAGCTCATAGCTTGCACTTATGCGGTAAGAAAGTAGTTATACTTTCTTAACTGCCAAGAAACGATATCGTACGATCAAATTAGAAAGGGGAAAACATATGGAAACAATGCTATCTGTTGAAAAGTTAGGAAAATCTTTTAAAGACAAACAGGTTATCTCAAGAATCTCCTTTGATGTACGTAAAGGAGAAATTATGGCAATCCTGGGACCGAATGGTGCCGGGAAATCAACGACCATTCGCAATATCATGGGGATCATGTACCCGGACGAGGGGACGATTACTTTTCAAAACAATGCGGCACAGGAAATTCCGCGTCATAAAATCGGCTATTTGCCGGAGGAGCGCGGTCTGTACAAAAACGTAAAAGTCATGGATATCCTGCTTTATTTGGCGGAACTCAAGGACTATCCGCTTGATAAAGCGAAAGAGCGGGCACTTGCCTATTTGAAAAAATTTGATCTGGAAGGAAAAGAAAAAGTTTCAGTAGAAGAACTTTCCAAAGGGATGGGGCAAAAAGTTCAATTTATAGCATCCGTTATTCATGAGCCAGAGCTATTGATCTTGGATGAACCTTTTTCCGGACTTGACCCGGTCAGCCAGGAATTGTTCAAGCAAGAGATTCGTAATCTTGCAAGCAAAGGTACAGCAATTCTCCTCTCATCCCATCAAATGAACCTAGTTGAGGAAATGGCTGACAGGTTGTTCATGATGCATCAAGGTCAAAAAGTGATCCATGGAACGATGGATGATGTAAAGACACAATATGCGAATTTCAAATGTACCATACGCGGAAAAAATGACCTCGGGGAACTCGAACGCATACCACAAGTACAGCGCGTGAAGCAAAGTGAGGAAACGTCGGTTCTTTATTTATCCAATGATGTGCAGCCATCCATTTGGTTGAAGAATTTGCCGGATCACATTGTCATTCAGGAATTAGCTATCGATCGTATTTCCCTACATGAAATATTTATCGATATCGCAACAGACAGAAATTTAGTAGAGGAAGCTGGTGAATTACATGCATAACACAACGAAGGTTGCTAAATGGGAAATTAAACGCAATATGAAAAACAAATCCTATCTTATCGGATTATTTTTGACACCTGCTATCTTTCTGTTTTTCTTCATGATGCCATCTATTTTCGGTGGATCGGATGAGGAAGAAGCGGCATCCACAACCGTTTTTGTAAATGATCAACTCGGTGTGTATGAACAAATGGAACAAACCGCAGAACAATCCGGTTTCGACTGGGAGTTGCAGCAAACCGATGTGGAAGAGTCTGATGTAAATGCTGCGCTGGAGGATGAGGAAAACACTGCCTACGTATTTGTAGATGAGAGTTCCTTGGAAAATGGCGTGGTACCAGTCTATACAAGTAATGAAATGGATCAATTTTTTACCAATCAAGTGCAAGCATTAGCAGCGCCAATTCAAGCCATGAAATTGGAAGAGTTGGGTTTGAGCGATGAAGAAATGGCGGTCGTCTCAAGTGGTGTTGTTTTTGAAGAAACAACAGCAGGTGACATGGAAGCTAGTGAATCCGGAGAAAGTACCGACACCGGGATGGCAGCGGATAATCTGATGGAGCGAATCGTTCCTGGTGCCTTTGCCATGGCGATCATGCTTTCGATTGTTTTGACAGGGATGGCGATATTCCAAAGTGCCTCCCAGGAAAAGAAAGACAAAATTGCTGAAATCATTCTATCATCCTTAACACCTGGAGAATTGATGCAGGGTAAAATTGTCGGCTATTTTGTATTAGGGCTTATTCAGGTCGTCGTCTTGACGGTATTTATTTTACCGGTACTTGTATGGCAAATAGATGTACCGATTCTGGAATATCTATTCGTACCAGAACTTCTCTTGTTGATTGCTATCGCTATTCTAGGCTATCTGTTGTTCGCTTCTATTTTCGTTGGAATTGGCGCAACGATGTCAGATGTGTCAACAGCAGGGAACTTCCAGGGCATGGTTATGATGCTGCCATTTTTGCCAGCTATTTTTATCGGACCAGTAATAAGTGATCCAAGCGGCTTCGTAGCACAACTCGGTACCTATATTCCATTTACCTCTCCAGGCGTGTTACTGCTCCGCCTCTCGCTGCTGGAAGAATGGCCTTGGATGGAAATCCTTATCGCCATCGCTATTTTAGTTGTGAGTGTCTGGGTCTTCATGAAACTGGCAGGAAAAATATTTAAGACAGGTATTCTTATGTATGGGAAGAATGCGACGCCGGGTGAGATTTGGAAGTGGATCCGAGCTTAGTGTTTATATCTGTAATATGATCTATTAAGTGGCATAATGAGTGTAAGCAACAACCCGTTACCCTTCAAGGGGATGAATGCAAATATAGAATAGACCTCCACTTGGCTGTTTAACTCAAGGGGGGTCTATCTTTGTGATCCCGTGATTATCCCAACAAGAAATTAATCCATTCACTCATATCGTAAGGCTTCAATAGGATCTAACTTAGAAGCTTTATTAGCATTCCAGAAATAAGACCTAATCATGAAGAATGGTTACTATTTTCCCTTTCTATTGAGACTTTCCAAACAAACGAATGCAGTAGCTATTGCAATTTCAGTATCGGTCCGGATACGACTATGGATATGTTCGGCTTGGCGACAAACAAGAAGGCGAAAAGCCAGCCTTAACTCCTTATTCCAATGGTTCTACAGAAGTTGAATTGCTAAAATTTTTATAAGCTATATAAACAGAAATGCCTGAACCGATGAGAAATAAAATGGAAACGATAAAATTCAGTTCCTCCAAGGATAAGGCTTCTCCTGCCGTTGTATCTTTAGGATTGTTTGCTCCAGTTCTTTGCGTGGACGACATTATGACACCCCCAAATGTTGTTCCCTTTTATTAAACTATTCAGCAACGAAATATCTGATTATGTATTTGACACGCTTGTATTATGATACAAGTCCATCAATCTAAAATCCCCTTGATCAGCTCTCGATAATCTGTTAGTATATTATGTAATTTCATAACATACCTTATCAGATCGATGAGGTAGAGGCGCGGATGGTAAAAGTAGTCAATTGGAGTATGACATCGATGATGATTGATGAAAGGATTATTCGCCGAAGCATAATAAATGTCAACCTTATTATTGCTGGGATGTCTTTAAAGAAGGGACATACTGTCATGCGTCGTGCATGGAGAACTGCTGATCGAGATGGAGGATAACGTCTATTGTCAAACAAGGATAGGTTATTTTCTATCGTTGTTTTTTTGTATTTTAAAAGGGTTTGTACCTATTAAAATAGCAATCACCACTCAAGCTCTCTCCGTGAACACCCAAACAGTTTCACCACCAGCTTCTCAGCACTGCTTCATACATTTCTACAATTTATCTATTCAGCCGATAACGGAGGAGAGAGCCATCATGAAAAAAATCTACACCAATGGAAATTTTTATACATTTGATTCTATTAAAGCGAACGTTCAAGCAGTAGTGGTTGATAATGGTCGGTTTATCGATATGGGGACAACGGAAGACATGTTGCTCCATTGGAAGGAAAATGGTAGCGAAGTCATCAATCTGGAAGGCAAAGCCGTTACACCTGGTTTGATTGACAGCCATCTTCACCTTTCACAAATTGCTAGTAAATTTTTGAATTTAGATCTGACAGGTATGGCTTCCAAACAGGAAATGCTGGATCAAATCGTGACGAGGACAACGAAGCTAAAGCCCGGAGAATGGCTTGTAGGAAGCGGCTGGGATGAAAATCTTTTTAGCGATGGGTCGCCCATACCTGCCATTCATGAGCTGAACCAGGCCGCGCCGCATAATCCGTTATTTTTATCCAGAATCTGCGGACATGCATCTGTAGTTAATACGAAGGCTTTAGAGGTGATTAACTATCATCCGGATATGAGCCTCCCTGAGGGTGGGGCGATTGTTTTAGATGAAAACACGAAAAAACCAACTGGGCTCGTACTTGAATCGGCCTCAGAGCTGTTCAAACAGCATATCCCCGCAAAATCCTATGAGGAGCTAAAAGGTGCGATGAGACAGGCAATTCAATTTGCACTGGAAAAGGGATTAACAAGTGTACACTCAAACGACCCTCTCTATTTAGGCGGACTCGAGCAAACGTATCGAATGTATGATGAATTACTGAATCAGGAAGAGCTCGGACTACGCGCAAATCTATTAATCAATCATGATTTTCTCGATGATTTAAGAGATATGGGCATGTACGTGGGATACGGAAATCATACGTTGCAAATCGGCGCGGTAAAATTATTTGCTGATGGCGCATTTGGAAGAAGGACTGCTCTTTTATCAGAATCTTACGAGGATGACCCGGAAAACTATGGAGAAGCAATGTATAGCCAGGAGGCAATTTTCGATATTGTTAAACGATCCCGTGAGCTGTCCATGCCTGTTGCTGTGCATACAATCGGCGATCAAGCGCTCGAAAATGTATTGGATATTTTGGATCAGTTTCCGGCCGCTAGCTACCGTGACAGACTTATTCATACACAAGTATTGCGAGAAGACCTAATAAAGCGACTGGCGCGACCTAGTCGGATTGCCGATATCCAGCCACGTTTTCTGGCCGCGGACTTTCCATGGGTAAAGGATCGACTTGGCAAAAAACGAATCGAACTAGCTTATGCATGGAAAACACTGCAATCTGCTGGTGTTATTTGCGCGGGTGGTTCAGATGCGCCTGTAGAGCCTGTTGATCCATTGCTTGGCATTCATGCCGCAGTAACAAGGAAAGCACCTGGAGAAAACCATGATGGCTGGAATCCAAAAGAAAAATTAACAATGCATGAAGCCTTCCGCCTATTCACGGAAATGGGCGCATATCCAACCAATGAAGAAACCGTAAAAGGAACGATTTCAAGAGGGAAATTAGCGGATATGACCGTGTATTCCAAAGATCCGTTCACGTTTGCAGACGCGGATGAATTGTTAAATACAGACATTGAAATGACAATCATCGGCGGAGACGTCAAATACCAGAAAAATACAACGTCCTAGAAAGGAGTACTATTTATGGAAGCTTTATTAGAAAATGTATCTGCCTTTTTATGGGGATTGCCGCTGATCCTCACCATTGTTTTTGTGGGATTATTCTTTACATTTAGAAGTAAATTTTTTCAGTTCATCTACTTGCCGCATATTTTGAAAAAGACATTTGGAAGTCTGTTTAAAAAGAAGGAAGCCGGTTCAGGGAAGGGAATCTTATCATCGTTTGAAGCAGTAAGTACCGCAATAGGAGGATCTGTTGGTGTGGCAAACATTGGTGGTGTCGCAACGGCAATTGCTGTTGGTGGACCTGGTGCGGTATTCTGGATGTGGCTGTGCGCATTGCTCGGCATGATTATAAAGACGGTAGAAGTAACCTTATCTGTTTACTACCGGAACACAGATGAAAACGGCGATCCATACGGCGGCCCTACGTATTATATGGAAAAAGGACTTGGTGAAGAGCGAAATTTTAAATTCTGGATGATTCCTGCATTTATTTTCGGCATGGGTATCTTTTCAACATTCTTTATCACCATGCAAAACTACACCATATCTGAGGCGATCAGTTCTACCTTTGATATTGGTATGATCCCTGCTTCCATTCTGTTTATTACCGTTCTTTATTTTATTATTTACGGTGGCATCAAACATATTGGCAAAGTAGCATCCAAACTGGTTCCGTTTATGGTTGTATTTTATATTCTTTGCGGATTGTACATCATTATCAGCAACTTCGGCCAGATCGGTGAGGTTTTTTCCCTCATATTCACGAGCGCCTTTGGAGGCACCGCTGCCGTTGGTGGTTTTACGGGAGCCGCGGTTGCGCAAGTGATTCAAATGGGGATGGCCAGGTCGGTGTACAGTAATGAAGCTGGTTGGGGAACCTCCGCGATGGTCCATTCCACAGCGAAAGTTGATCATCCAGTAAAACAAGGAGTCTGGGGCGCATTTGAAGTGTTTGTAGACACGATTATTGTATGTACGATTACTTCATTTACAATCATTATCACTGACGTATGGTCTTCCGGCTTGTCCGGCGCTGATTTGACGCTATCCGCATTTGAAGTTGGAATCGGTGAGACAGGAAGAATCATTATCACCCTGTGCATTTTCTTATTTGGTTTAACCACCCTCAGCGGCTGGTTTCTCTATTATGAGATCCTGCTTCGGCATTTGCTTAAAAATAGAAGGGAAAAATTAAAAAATGGACTGCTCACCTTTTTCAAATGGTTTTATCCTATACCCGGCATGCTGATGGTCGTTTATGCCGCCAGCTTTGGAATCCCGGGGCAAACCGTCTGGTATTTCGCGGATATCACCTCTGCGATACCGACATTTATCAACGTGGTCGTGATTTTGATTTTGAGTAAAAAATTCTTTGAGCTGCTCAATGATTATAAAGCGAGGTATCTTGGAGTTGGGCAGGTGGATCCTGATTTTGTGTTGTTTTATGAGGATAAAGAGAAGCAGGATGCGGAAAGGAAATTGATGTGAATGATGGGAGTAACGGCCTGGTGGACGATTCTGGGCTGTTGCTTTTTTTCGTTTGTTCCGCGTCAGGGTGATTTGTCCAGCGGTTGCGGACCTTTGTCCGCGGTTAGAGCGCTTCGTCCAGTGCTCACATTCGTTTGTCCAGCGAACAGAGCGACTCATTTCGCGGTCGAGGTCTTTCGTTCCGCGCACAGAGCGGTTTGTCCCGCGATTAGAAATTAACATAACCTTCCCTCTATTACCTATCCCACATCCCCCACCAATATCCCTGCCACAAAACGTCAAAAAGTGCTATTCTACCTATCGCTTCTAGTCCATCCGAATTATTTTTGTCAAAATATGGTTTGCCTTCTTCTTGATTAGGATATAATTAAGTAATATTATTAGTTTAATAGTATTCATTTTCATATCATACAAAGGAGGTTCACATGAAGTTTATTCGGTATTTTACAGTTGGAATGGCTTTCTTGCTATTTTTATTTCTATTTATCCCAACAAGTCAGGCAGAAAATGGAGATACGTATGAGGTAAGTAATACGGTGAACGTTCGAAACGCACCAGCTGCAGGCGCAGAAATCATTGGCATGTTAAGTAAAGGCGACACCATTGTTGCTTTTCAGGAGCAACATGGCTGGGTGCAAACCTATTACGCGGGTGAGGAGGCCTGGGTCGCGAAACACCATTTATTCCCAATAGTCTCTTCAGTAGATACAGTAGCTTCAGAAAACGCATCCGAGAAAATTACAGTCACGGCAAATAATGTTCATATTCGTACAGGTCCGAGCACGAACCATACGATCATTGGAAGAGCAGCATATGGAGATACATACAATACCCTAGACACAGCTGGGGATTGGCATAAAGTTTCTTTAGCCAATGGATCTACAGGATGGATTGCTGCATGGTTAACGGATTCAACGACTTCATCCGAGGAGACGGTGGCGGCGCCAACTAGCAGTGAATCAAATGACACTGCTGCCGAAAATGAAAATTCTTCCGGATCACTGGAAGGATATACGATTGTCCTTGACCCAGGTCATGGCGGAAAAGATCCTGGTGCTATCGGGCTTAATGGTATATATGAAAAAGACTTGGCTATATCCACAACCGACAAAGTGGAGACTCATTTGCTTGATGCCGGTGCAAATGTAACTGTAACGAGAACGGGTGATTATTTTATTCCGCTTGATGAGCGGACGCAGATTAGCCACGGAAACAATGCAGATGCGTTCATTAGTTTGCATTATGACGCTTTCCCGATTCTATCGGTAAATGGAGTAACCACTTACTTTCATTCCAATGGAACGGACCGTCATTTAGCAGAGGAAATTCAAGCTTCCCTCGCCTCAAAAGTAAATTTGCAAGATAGAGGAGTCTTACAGGGGGATTACCGTGTGCTACGCAATAATAATGCTCCATCCGTCATAACGGAGCTAGGATTTATTACAAATCAGAGTGATCTTGCAACAGTACAAACAGCAGATTATCAAAACAACGTAGCACAAGCTATTACGAATGGATTGAAGAATTATTTTAATGAATAATTGGAAGGGAAATCCGCCCTCACTTTGCTGAGGGGCAGATTTCCCTTTTCTAATGCAGCCATTTCCCGGATCTCATCTTTGGTGTTTTGGGAGAGGCTGCTTTCCCTTTGCTTAAATCCTGAGCACCTCTTTCCATATTAATCCGAACATATAATTCATGCATGATTTCTTCCATGGTCACATTATCCGGTAGGTCTTTAATCATTTTAATTACTTCATCTTTGGTGTTCACGTAATTTACCTCCCTTTAAGGCATATAACGTCAGTATAACATGATCTACTACCATAATTCGCTTTCCAGATATCAGCGACAATAAAGATGCTCCATTTGATTGAAACAAATCCGCATTGCTTCGAGTGGAAATGCAGTCTACTCAGCAACTCGTTCAAAAAAGGGCGTAAAGTTATTGAAATGTCATAGACTAATAAGTTATGTCTTGCCAACAATGATGTGACAGCTTTCCTGAGTTATCCATACATTTATATCACAAGAGTAAATTACTCGAATGTGATGGTAGACAGGATCGATTCAAAGTTTTGTGCTGGACGACCAGACAATTTCTCGATATCTCCCGTAACGATATCGAAGTCACCATTTGAAAAGTTCTGTTGGATACTCACAACAGCAGAAACGACCCCTTCTGGAAGTTCTGCCTGCTGAAGCTGCTCCCCGAGTGTCTCGGCAGGCAGTGTTACGTACTTCAATGATTTACCACTTGCTTTAGCTATTTCCTCTGCTCTCTCGGCACCAGTTAGGCTTTCTGGTCCAGTTCCCGTATAAATTGCGCCATCATGACCTTCACCGACAAGTAGACCGGCGGCTGCTGCAGCTAGATCGTCACGAGAAACAAAACTTACTTTGTTTTCAGTGATACCAGTAAGTGCACCTTGTGCTAGGGACATCTTTGCTTCGTCTATAATAGACTCTGCATAGTAACTCATGCGTAGTATACTCCATTGGTTAGCTCTTTTCATCAAATGTTGTTCGCCGGCAAAGTATTCAGCTGCGATGTTCGTTTTCTCCACATTTCGCGCCCCAGCAGATGACATAAGGACAATGTGAGACACACCAGCAGCTACGGCTTTGTCAATAGCTGTAATATTCTGCTGTGCACGACGACCGATCTCCATGTCGGTGGAAGGTATCAACAACAGCCTGTCCAAGCCACTGTAGCCTTTAGAAAGTGATGACGGTTGATTATAATCCCCGAATCTAGCTTCTACACCTTCACGTTTTATTTTCTCTGGAGAGCGCGAAATGGCTACAATACGATGCTCATTGGACCGCTCCAATAAATAGTTAACTACCGCTCCACCCAATTGTCCGCTTGCACCACTTACACCAATTTTCATCATTTATTTACCTCCAATTTGTTATTATGTTTCATTTTTCTAAAGTTCTATAGCCTTCGCCATCTTAGAAATAGGTTATCCCCATGTTAAATCACCCCAAAACTAGCACGCCTATTGATAAAAATCTTTTCCATTAGCTGATCTGGGCTGCTAACTGCAAGCATTTCTCATTAACCCCCCTACATGCCTCCTAGAATAAACTTCTCTTTACTTAGCATCTTTGCCGTTTACGATAGATAAAGAAAAAATACAACAAACGATAGAATTGCCAGGAATAGAATCATAGCTGTATCCTTAAAGGCATCCTTTACTCGAATATGTGTAAGAACTCCTCCTATACCACTAATGGCAAGTAGAAGTGTACCCGCCTTATTTTCAAGTTCTTTACTTCAACACCTATCGATTATCCAACACTTGTTGTATAATTAATATAACAAGCTGGAAAATTTGAAGCAATAGACAATATTGCACTTCTATCGCTTAAACGACAGATTGATAAAAACGTCTAAAAAATAGGAGGAAATTAAATGGCAAAACAACTGGATCCACGAACTATCCGTACACGTAAGCTTATAATGGATGGATTTATCGAGTTAGCAATGAAAAAAGACTTTAATGACATATCCATTAAAGATATAACATCTGTAGCAACGGTAAATCGTGCAACTTTTTATAATCATTTCTATGACAAATACGATCTACTGGAAAAAGTGTTAAGTGAAAGTATGATGAGGGAAGTGATTCAAGA
Organism: Virgibacillus sp. NKC19-16; assembly: GCF_021560035.1. Taxonomy (NCBI): domain Bacteria; kingdom Bacillati; phylum Bacillota; class Bacilli; order Caryophanales; family Bacillaceae; genus Virgibacillus; species Virgibacillus salidurans. The sequence goes on from NZ_CP074373.1 coordinate 3,590,106, forward strand.
AGTAAGTACACATGGGGTCATTCACGAAGAAAGCATGAAATCAATCTTTTTATCCATTATTCAGGCCCACACATCACTTAGTAATCAATGTTCGCGAAGTTATGAGGCATTTACACCCCAGATAGAAGCGATATTTAAAATGGAACTTCAAGACTTTTTCTCAGAGTGGGCCGGGATCCAATGGCCTAATCAAAACAAAACTGAAGTAAAGGCATTCGCAGTGATGCTAAGCTGGGCGCTGTATGGAGCCGCGATGCATTGGATGCAAAATCAAACGGAAAAACCAGAAGATTACATTAAGCAATTAATGCCTTTCATTAAAAATATGGATAAAGAAGATGTAAAATAATATAGGTTTATTACTAAATTTATCTAAGTATAAAAGAGCCTGTTTTTTATAACAGACTCTTAAGAGTGCTTTTTCACAATCTCCATTTATTTTACCATAACTATTTAATATCTTAAGGACGATCTTCCGCAAAATGGTTCAATTGAGGAACATTCCTATTGTCACGCGACACCAGCCATTTACAAGCTACTCACCCGGATACATTTCCCGCAAAAACGCAACCGATTGCTGTATCAACGCCTTTAACACATCCACATCAATATCTGCTACCTTATTGATATACACACATGCCTTACCTGTCGTATGTTTACCAAAGTCTTTTAATAATTCTTCTCGTTGCTCGTCCCCTGTTGCAAAGTACAGGCTGATTTTTGCCTTTCGTGGTGAAAAGCCGACCAATGGTGCATCGCCTTCGTGGCCAGATGCATATTTATAATGATAGGAACCAAATCCAATGATGCTCGGCCCCCACATTTTAGCTTTATAGCCTGTCGCCTCTGTAAAAATATCTACTAATCGATACGCATCTTCACGTTTTTTAGGACGCTCAACTGTTTCAATAAATGCCATAACACTGAGATCGTTTTCTTTCGTTTTTAGTTCATACATCGCTATCCCTCTCATTTCCTAAAAATCAATCTCCCTGCTTGCCCTTCGCTATTTTTCTGTAAATCAGAAACCCAGCCAGACCAATGATTCCAAATACGATAAGCACAGGTAAGCTTCCAACCACAAAAACAAAAATCCCCGAAAAGACGGACATAATTACGTTAATGCTTTTCATAAATTGATCTTTCATCTGCTCCCAGGTGTTTAAATCGTCACCGGATATCGAGACATTATTTTCTTCAATATTGATTGTAACAGTTGCAAGATCCGTTCTATTTTCCAAATAATTCATCCGACCTGTGATTTCTTCAATCTCTCCCTGGACGTTTGCCAAATCATTTGAAATAGCTAACAGGTTCTCTGTTGCTTCTGCTTCTTCCATAAACGCTAGTAGCCGCTCTTCCACGACTTGTTGCGATTCCAGGCGCGCCTCCAAATCAACATACTCCTCTGTCACGTCCTGCCCGGAAACCGAACTTTCCAGGACCTTGCTGCTACCTTCCTCTACGACCTGAATAAATGCTTGAAACTGGTCTTGAGGGATTCGTGCGGTTACTTGCCCACTCGTTGATTCTTCATCTGTACCCTCTTGCATGGAGGAATTCACAATATATCCTCCACGATCTGAAACTTGGGTCTGAATATCATTTACAGTTTGTTGATAATCGCTTACCTCAACACGCAGATTGGCCGTGTAAATTACTTTTCGATCTACATCTTCTGCTTGTGAGATAGTTTCCCCTTGAGATTCCTCGCCCTCCTGCGGCGCACGCTCCGCATCGTCCGTGTTAGTCATCGAATTACTGCTTTCATCTGCTGAAAATTCCTCTGTCTCCATTGTAACATCATTCGTTGATTCACTATCTTCCGTATCATCGCTGCAGGCCACTATGAAAACACTTATACTCACCAAAATCATAATAAACAGGACTTTTCTCATTTTTAACCCTCCCGAAAATACACTCTTTTTCCCGGCAAAAATATAAAAACAACCATCACAACTGCTAGCATCAACATCTCAAATGACAACGTTATAATCGTGATACGCAGTGGTATGATATCTGAGATCACACCAACTCCTAAAACAAATATGATTTGAAAAAGGCTTTGCAGCAATTGGAATATACTTGTCACCCGTCCCATCAACGCTGTAGGCACATTATTTTGGTAAAAGGTCATGATCCCCGCATTTAAAAACACGTTAAAGAATCCTAGAATCGTAAACCCAAATGCAATGGATAGAAACGACCATGAAAATGCATATAAAATATAGCCAACAGTTTGCATTAGAATTCCAATAGCGATCATATAACGCAGCGAAAATTTTTGTGAAAACACCGAGATCAAAAGTGCACCCGCAATAGAACCAATACCTGTGATACTGATTAGCAAACTATAATCTACCTCAGTCAAACCAACCACCTGCTGCGCGAAAACCACTTCCTGAGCATCCATCGCAAATGTGAAGATGGCCGTGGCCAAAAATGCCACATAGAGGAGCGCAACATACTTATGCTTCTTTATAAAAGTCAGAACAACTTTAACGTCCGTCACTATCTGAGAAATCGTTAGTTTTGGAATAGCATTTTTATCATATGTATCTTTTTCCGGTAAAATATATAATAGGAAAGCAGCAAGTATGAATGATACACCATTGATCAAAAGTGTTGTCGTGACAGAGCTCATCAGTATGAGCGTCCCACCGATAGCCGGCCCGATAATAAAAGCTCCGGATGTTGTGAATGACTGGACTGAATTATATCGCTTCCGCATATGTCTTGGAATTAACTGTGTGATGTAGGTCGTGGATGAAGGAGTAAAAAACGCCTTGGCAATACTCAAAAAAATCAAGATCAGGTAAACGAATCCTATGTTAGGGGCAAAAGGAATTAAAAATATGAAAATCGCTCTTGCCAGGTAGGTTACAATCATGATTTTCCTTTTGCTTCGATAATCGATGAAACTTCCCGTCCAAAATTTGGTCAGGATATTGACAGCCGGACCGATAATCCACAAACCAGCCACCGCTGCTGCAGAACCAGTCATCTGAAACACCAAAATATTAATGGCAACCAAGTAGATAAAGTCACCTATCCCAGCAATGCCGACAGAAGTTAATAGAAAGATAGGTTCCTTCCAATTAGCCAATTTGGATTTCATAAGCTGCCTTTCCTTTCTCCTTATGAGCCTGGGTTTTGTTGTTATATACTTATTCCATGCAAAGGCTTGAAATTCCTTCATAATGGAGGAATTATTTTTGGGGTTGATTATTGTGATAAAATAATAGAGAAGGAGCATGACTTACATGAAAAAACATAAAAAGTTTAAAATAGTAATCGGCATTATCCTATTCGTACTTTTAATCGCCGCGGCTGTGATTATCTATTATCTTAATTTCTATGAAGAAGATCTCAATGAGCGCCTGCCAATGACAACTACGGTTAAAGATGAAGATAGCGAACCGGAGGACATTGCGTATCGTTTCTGGTTTGATTATATGCAGGCTTATAAAGGAGAAAATGTTAGTTCATGGCAGCGGCTTGCAGATGTTCGTTACAATGAGTTCCAACTACTCGCAGGAGATGAAAGTGAATTTGCGGTTGGTGTAACGTTTTGGGCAATTTTAGATAGTAAAAATTGGTCCACACACCGTAGCTGGGGAGACGTACAGGAAGACGGGACCATTGAAGATATTGAGTGGACATTGCGAATCGAGAAAACAGGGGACAATGAATATACCCTCAAACGAATTGACGAAACTTCAAACGCAACTGCTGGATTGGCTCCGCTGGAAGACACCTATCAAAAAGAGGCCGGGATCGACGTACCTGATGAAAAGCATCGTCACCGAATTGCAGATGGTAACGTTGAAATAACATACGACGGCGGCGACAACTGGCAGGAGGTACCCGCCCGATTAGAAGAATTTTTCAAAGGAGACTACAATGGTCCCAAGCATAGCCTGATAGACGGGAGTTATGTCATTTCCCCGGATAAAACTGCTTTTGTCATTGGTGGGGGAAGAGAGAGTAATTTGCATGTTCTCCAGTCCAATGATATGGGAGAAACCTGGGATGAAGTAGATATTTCCACTCCGTTTCCAGCGGCGCGCATGCGTTTGATCGGCTTTACTTCTGAACAAGATGGGTATTTGATCGTGACTGGAGGCAGGACGATGAGTGCGGAAGGTCATCTTGTTTTTAAAACCAATGATGGTGGGAAAAACTGGGAGCAAACAGGCTCAGCGGATACAAGTCGGATGCTAACAAGTGGAGGCTTTATCAATGACAGTCTTGGATTCCTGTCTTTTGGTGCCGAACGGCGTAATGATCAACCCCCGCTTCCATCCTTGTATCGCACGGAAGATGGAGGAGAAAATTGGAACAGGGTTGAGGTGCCCATCCCTGCTGAATATCACGGAATTTTCACCATTGCTGAAGTCCCAACGTTTGACGGTTCCCAAGGTACCCTGCTCATTAGTCAGGGGCCAAATGGCGATTATCAAGGCGGCAATGTAAAAGCAAGATTTGTCTCCGTTGATGACGGGGCAACATGGTCCTTTGCAAATCTGGTTGATCCGGATGATGTGATTGAGGAATAGGTTGTTCGTGTTGTTTGGTGCCACTTTGATTTAAAATAAAAAAAGGCCTGCGGTAAAACAGAATTTCTTCTATTTTACTGCCGGCATCTTTATTTCTTATACTTGATATTTTTTAATCAATCCAACAAAAGCATCCACAAACGTTTGCAGGAATTGAACTGTTCCTTCATTGTTGATTTTACCATGTTCATCCACTAAATCTGCTGAATTGGCAAGGTAGACCTCAGGTTGTTGAACCACAGGCATATTCAAGAATGTGAGGGATTGACGTAAATGGTGGTTTGCTCCAAATCCACTCAAATTACTTATCGAATGGCTAATAATACCTGCTGGTTTGCCTTCCCACATACTTTCGCCATAAGGTCTTGAACCTACATCCAAGGCATTTTTTAATACACCTGGTACAGAACGGTTATATTCAGGTGTTACAAATAAAATAGCGTCACACCCTTTAATCGTGTTGCGGAATGTAGTATATTCCTCTGGGGAATTACCATCATACTCTTCATTATATAATGGGAGATTACCGATATCGACAAACGCTGTTTCGTAACCTTCAGGAAATAGTGAAGCTACATTTATCGCAATTTTTTTAGCAAAAGATTCTTTCCGTAAACTACCAACTACAATACCAATTTTCGTCATATTGCATCATCCTTTTTTAGTTCAGTTTTTTTCTCACATTTCTTATTTTCACCATTTTATTCTTAAATATTATGGAACCCTAACTTTTGGATTTAGGGGTAGAAGAATTTGTTGTTCCGATGAATTTCTGAAAACCATAGTTTAAAAAGGCCAGTGAATACGTTTTAATAAAGAGGACTTTAGAGGTTATCTTTTTAGATTTATAATGCCCTATTTTTTGGAAAAGTGAATGCAGGGGATAGGCATAAACCAGATCCAGAATGAAGTTACTTAATGCATATAGGGGCAATTTTCCATATGTAAAGTGAAACACCCACAAATTAATTGTAAAAAATGGCCCAAATATAAAGGCTAAATCATCAAATACCCTGTATTTAACGCCTCCTTTAACATCCCACCATTTGAAAATAGGGTTTAGAAATGACTGTATCAACAAAATACAAGAACAAAATATGGTAACTGGTAAATATTTTTTGAATGAGTATTTGGGAAGAAATGATAACACAATAGCCCACAAAACTACTGCATTTGCTATCCTAAAAAAAGTTGCCATATAAAATAACCTCCGAAGCTTTTATCCTAGGATGTGGTATTTCATCATTGTTATTCAATGTATGATAAAAATCATTTGTTATAAAATCTATAAATTTTGCCCCTGTTGACAGATTAACTACAACTTTTTGATAAACAAAAACAGCCAAGAACCAGTAATCATATGGGTTCAAGGCTGTTTTTACTTCAATTTAACTACAAAATTCAGGAATTAACCCAATGCCGATTCATTCATCATTCTTTGAGCATCATGTAAATGACGTGTTCGAATGGATCTGGGTAAAAAGCTGCGAATCCCTTCTTCATTATAACCTACTTGCAATCTTCTTCCGTCAACAATAATTGGTCTTTTTAATAATCCTGGATTTTTTTGGATCATAGGATATAGTTCTTTCAATGGCAACTGATTGAAATCACCCTCTAATTCTTGAAAAACTTTTGAACGTGTTGATATAATTTCTTCTGTTCCATTTTCAGTTAAGCTTAATATTTCCTTTATTTCTTCTATCGACATCGTTTCAGAAAACATATTACGTTCTTTATACGGTATTTCATTTTCTTGAAACCATGCTTTAGCCTTTCTGCAAGATGTACAGCTTGGTGTTGTATAAAGAGTTACCATGCACTAATTCACCTCAGTTCCTTTCTTTTAAACAGGGTCAGGTTCATTGTCCCTTCACCATATGAAAGTGGGACAGTGTTCCCGTCGCCCGTCCCGTTACTCATATTCCTTTTCAAATACTTTGTTGCTCCGTACTGTATCAATGTAACGCACAGCATTTTCAATTTGTTCCCGTTTTGGTTCCAAAAACGGTGGTAATGCCAATATTTCTCCAAGTGTTTCATACGGTTCATCGCCCATGAATCCAGGACCATCTGTTGCAATTTCAAATAATATTTGCGGTGCAACGTTGGTATATAGAGATCCAAAGTAGTAACGTTCCACATAGCCGGAATTCGGTAAACGGAAGGACTGCATCCGCTTCATCCATTCATCCAGTCCAGCCCGGTCCTCTACACGGAATGCTGTATGGTGAACAGTTCCGTATCCTTGGCGCGCTTGAGGAAGTACAGCATTATATTCCACAATAACTTGTGCGCCATTTCCGCCCTCATCCACTTCAAATAGATGATAAGAACCTTCTTTATCAATTTCCGTAAATAATAGAACTTTTTCCATGATTTCCTTAAAGTAATCAATGTTATTAACACGTACAAAAATTGGCCCGAGTCCTGTAATAGCATATTCTAAAGGGATGGGTCCCTTTTGCCATGGTGTTCCAGCAGCGACACCCTCGTTGTTTTCATCAGAGATTAATTGATACTGCTGATCATCAAAGTCGACAAATGAAAGAGTCCTTTTCCCAAATTGCTCTTTGATTCCCGTATGTTTTACTTCTAAACGATCAAAACGTTTCACCCAATAATCCAATGCATCGTCACTTGGCACACGGAAAGATGTTTTGAAAATCTCATTCGTACCATGAACACCTTTTGGGATACCGGGAAAATCAAAGAACGTCATGTCTGTTCCAGGGTTGCCTTCATCATCGGTGAAATATAAATGATATGTCTGAATATCGTCTTGATTCACTGTTTTTTTAACTAAACGCATGCCTAGTACATATGTGAAAAATTCATATATCTTTTCTGCGCTACTTGTAATTGCGGTTACGTGATGCATTCCTTTTAATTCGTTCATTATGATACCTCCAAATTTCTATTTTGGTCTCTCTATGGAAAATACGTCACCAATTTTCGCATAATTAGATCCAGCTAACCGGCTCACTGCACCAAGTGTTTGATGGCTAATCCTTCCATTCTCATATATCTTTTCATCCATGTGAAATTGAGCTACCTTTCCGATCAGAAGATCTGTCTTAATCGAATCATTTTCACCAAGCTCAATGCAATGCTCTAATTTACATTCAAATCGAACTTTAGCTTCTTTAATACCTGGAACAGAAACCTTTTCACTTTCTGTGAGTGTTAAGCCCGCTTTTTCAATCTCACTTACGTTTGGCGGTAAGGATGCTGCTGCAATATTGATTTTTTCTACATTTTGTTCATCTACAATATGAACTACAAACTCTTTATATTTCAAAATATTTCGCGCTGTATCTTTCATACCTCCATTTCTCCGTTGGGTTGATACGGATAGCATAGGTGGATCGGGCGAAATAATATTGAAATAGCTAAATGGGGCACCGTTTACTGTTCCATCTTCTGCAACACTTGTCACAAATGCGATAGGCCTAGGAACAACACTGCCGATTAGCAGTTTATAGTTTTCCCGTTCCGTATTATTTATAGGATCCAAAGAAAGCATATGGTCTCCCCCTTATTCATCCAGATCTCTTACTTGTATTGGGATTAATTTTTCATTTAATTGCCCGCGGAATTGTTCGTATTGGGATGGCAGTTTCAATGCTTTCCCCATTGTTTCATAAGACTCATCATGAGCAAATCCCGGCGGGTCTGTGGCGATTTCGAAAAGTATTTCACCATGTTCTCTAAAGTAAATGGCATTAAAATAATTTCTATCTTTCACTTCCGTAACGCCGTAGCCCTTGCTGCCTACATCGTTTTGATAATCCAATTGATCTTCATCATCTTTGGCCCGCCACGCAATATGATGCACCGTTCCTACTCCCATTTTGCCGCGCGGGACTTTCGTTTGTTTCACATCAATAATATTCCCGATATCACCAAAAGACTTGAAACGAATCAGGTCTTCTTCTTCACTGACTTTTTCCAGACCCATAACGTCCTGTAGTGTTTCCTGCGTCTTTACCGGATTGGTTGAAAATAAAACCGCTCCGCCAAAACCTTTAATGGCTGTACCTTTCGTTACGTCACCCATTGTCCAAGGATTAGACTCGCCTTCTTCCCTTTCCACGAGTTCTAATTGTAAGCCATGTGGATCTTCAAACGCTAAATAGGTTTCTCCAAAACGTTTGGATTTATCAAATTCGATGTTATGCTTTGCTAATCTCTCTTCCCAAAAAATTATAGAACCAACTGGAATCACGTATGTGGTAACCCCGACTTGGCCGCCACCAATTCTCCCATGACGTGCCCCGGCCCACGGAAAAAAGGTAATAATGGTACCCGGTTTTCCGCCCTCATTACCAAAGTACAAATGATACGTTCCCGGATCGTCAAAATTGATGGTTTTCTTCACCATCCGTAATCCTAAAACACTGGCGTAAAAATCAACATTTTCCTGGGGATGGCCAACAATTGCAGTGATATGATGAATACCCGCTGTCTTTTTCATTTAAATCCTCCCTTTTTTACTGTTAATTTATATATTTTTAATTACATTATATTTAATTAAGTATAATTTTATAAGGAAAATGTATAAATGTCAACACTTTAGTTAGAAGGAAGCACAAGGATGATTCTTTTGCTTTCTCTCCCGATTCAACGCTGCATCTCTTTCCCCCAAACAAAAAAAGCGAAGACGATTAAAATCAATCATCTTCACCTAAAGAATCTAGCCCATTCACCTCGCATAACTACAATAATACTTTCTTTACCGAAACAGATAGTGAAACATCCTTCCCTTATCCTCAAAAAACTGCTTCATCACCGTATAATGATCTGCATTTTCCAATTTTGTTTCCTTCATTCCCTCCTCCGTGAGCTGGAGAACTTTTGCATCTGGATAAGCCATAATGATAGGTGAATGAGTAGAGATGATAAACTGAGATTCTTGATGAACAAGTTCATGTATTCTCCTAAGCATGGATAATTGTCTTAATGGAGACAAGGCCGACTCTGGTTCATCCAGGATATATAACCCTTTCCCCTGGAATCGATTGTTAAAGGCAGCAAAAAAGGATTCGCCATGAGATTGTTTGTGCAGGGACTCTCCGCCGAAGGAATTTATAACAGGAGGTCCCCCAGGCTCTTTATCCAATTCCTCAATATGTGTGGCAACATTGTAAAACGTTTCAGCCCTGAGGAAAAAGCTGTCTTTCGGCTTATAAGCTCCTTTAGCCAACCGCAGATATTGATCCAAATCGGAGTGGGAATCATAATTGGAGAAATTGAAATTTTTAGTGCCACCTTCTGGATTAAATCCTAATGCGATTGCTATTCCCTCTAACAAGGTAGATTTCCCCATCCCGTTCTCCCCTACAATAAAGGTTACATTGGGATGAAAAACGATTTCTTCAAAGAACTTTATAATCGGCAGGTGAAATGGAAACGTATCATAGGTATCTATTTTTTCATATTTGAGGTTAAGACTTTTAACGTATTGATCATCTTGGTTTAGTTTCACTTTTAGCTACCCCCTCCTTTATTTGTAGAAGAACCTCCCCGTGCTGCTTATTTACTATTTATAAAAGGACAAATCAGCACACCAACAGTTAATCCCAGGAAAGCAGACACAGAAAATATTCCTACCCCCATTCCTTCCCAACCTCCCAGACCAACGATGCCGTAGACAATGAGAATAATACATAACAAACTAACAATGGTAGTAATTGTATATAATACAGCTTTATTCATGAAAAAGGCTAAAGTAACTATCATCACAGCAACAAGAATACACGTGAGAATAATAGGAAGCCAATCTTCCATAAGTAATCCATCCATACAGAAACCTCCATTTAGGGGAAATTAATCTGAATACGTTCTCGCTCATCGCCATCCGCACTTATCACCCAATAGTCATAGTCGGGAACGGATGTAGCAAATCCTTTATCCACTGTGACGATCAGTTTGTCTTGATGGTTAAAAAAGACCGGGCTGGTGACATGTTCACCAAAAGAAGTGATTTGTTCTGCCTGCTTCGTCTCCAGATCCATTCGAAACCCTTCGTAAATAAAGGTGCCACTTTCATTGGTTGTAGCCACATCGGAGAAAACGACATGCTCTCCGTCCGATGACAATGCTGGTGAAGAAATCATTGGTGCCTCAGAAGCGAAATCTCCTATAGGCGTAACAGCTGTTTCGCTTCCATCTTCTAGGGTCTGAAACAATAACTGGTCACTCCCGTCATAACTTCGATACATCAACGCTTCTCCATCAGGGGTCACGTCCAGGGCGGACATATCGTATGCATCTTTATGAGTGATCTGCTCGATCTCCATAGCGCCCAGATCGACGCGGTAAATATCAAAGTCATGCGGCCGCTCTGATGCAATTGGAGAATAATTTGTATGTATCCCGGCTTCAAGATAAAATAAAGACTCGCCGTCCGGTGAAAAAGCAGCTTCGGTCACTAAACCTTCCCCATTCGTCATTTCCGTTACTTCTCCATTTGTAAGATTCGGGGAGGTTATCTTGCTTCCTTATGAAGCAGAAGGTCCAGCCCCGAGGTTCCAAGAGGCCGCTCCCGGTTTTATATTATTCTCTCCCGATTTAGAGGTGTTCTCTCGGCTTCGATGTTCTTTCTCCCGTTTCAGCCCGGTCTCTCCCGATTTCAACACATCCTCTCCCGTTTATCCCCGCCTCTCTCCCGATTTACTATATAGCCTTTCTCACCCTTCGTGCTACCAAAAACAATATAACTCCAAGCAATAAGGCCACATAGAAGGGAATCTGCATAGTCGGACCAAATTCAGGTGTGACATAGATAACTAGCATAAATACACCCATCGCAATAATACCAATGAGACTAGACAAAAGGAATTCCGCTACTTTATTTATCTTTTTAAAGCAAGACCAGCGAATATATTTGATAACAAAATATAGAAGTACAAATGCTACAGCGATATTTAGCAAGGTTTTAAAAGCTAAGGACCCCAAATAATAGGTTTCTGTTAATGGCTCTATACCAAGCACATAATGACTAAACAACGTAGCAATTCCGGATAAAAAGGCAATACTAGCTAGGAAATACATCACACCCATTGTAAAATGCTGCATGCGTTCCTTCGTCACCATTTTAGGAAGTTCTCCAATTATTTCATCCGCATATTTCTTCGGCTCCTGTCCAAATACTTCCTCCGCTGTTTTCCCCTCTGCTTGCGCCTCCACTAAATGATCCAGTAACTCTGTTAGAATTTCTTCCGTTTCCTGATCGGATTTGTCATAGGAGAGGCGCACATAGACCAGCATATCCTCATAATACTCCTTGTTTTCTTTGGTTAGCTGTTTTCGTTTTTCATTATTAATTTGAATCAATTCTTTTGCATCCATGTTAGCCCTCCTTATTTAATAAACGGTCTACCGGTGCCTTGAGCCCTTCCCAGTTCGTTTTAAAATCAGCTAACGCCTCAAACCCCGCCTCCGTCAGATAATAATATTTCCGATTTGGGCCGGTCGCTGACTTTTTCATTTCTCCTCTAATCAGCTTTTCTTTTTGCAGCCGAAGCAGGATGGGGTAAATGGAACCCTCACTAACGGAAAGCCCGTAATCCTGAAGCTTTACAGATAATTCATACCCATATACAGCCTGACGTGCGATTACCTGGAGGATGCACCCCTCCAATACTCCTTTTAATAATTGACTTCTTATCGACAAATACTCCACCTACCTTGTATAGCAATATAGCTGCATAAAAAAATTTACGTTACCTCTATATGTATCTTGTAATACAATATAGTTTAGCAGAAAGTTAACTAACTTGCAATACATGTTAGCGGTTTTTTGCTGTCTAGATTTAAGTTCCCTGATTCTGTTGATGGCTTTCCGTTTCTCGGTGTTCTCTCCTGAATTAGCAAAATGAGAAACTGAATACGAGAGCACTACAAAGCGAAGTGAGTGATGCCACGAGATCCAAGTGTTAAATTTTGGAAAATAAAGTCTTAATACTAGCTGTTAGAGCAAGGGGCATATGGTAGAGCGGCCTCCCGTTTCAGCCAAGTTCTTTCCCGGTTTAGTGCCGCGCTCTCCCGGTTTCGGGGTGTTCTCTCCCGATTTGGTGCGGCTCCCTCCCGGTTTCGATGTTGTTTCTCCCGTTTTGAGGCTCGGCTCTCCCGTTTCCACGCCGCACTTTTCCACAGCTCCTCTTAAACACAAAAAGCGGAGACGATCAGCTCCACGCCAATCATCTCCACCAAAATATTATAGATCATCAAACCCATTCAAATCACTCGTCTTGGTATACTGCCTGGACTTCTGTTCAAAGAAGTCTGTCTTCGTTCCATCAAAGTTATCCACATAGGCACGGATCCACTTCATTGGATTTTCCACATGTCGTGGATAGACTTCTTCCAGCCCCATCATTCGCAGCATCTTATTTGCGCGGTATTTAATATAGCCTGCCATTTCTTCAAGGTCGATGCCTTCCACATCTGCCAGTACATAATTTGACCACTCGATTTCCAGCTCAACCGAATCCTGAAAATGCGTATAAACCCAATCGGTAAATTCAGCTGTATTGTATTCCGGGTTTTCACTCAGTGTTGCGCGGAACAGTTCTGCAATGAAGCGTCCGTGCTCGAGTTCATCACGGTTAATATAGCTGATCATCGTTGATGTACCGACCATTTTGTTGTGTCGTGCCAGGTTATAGAAAAACGCAAAGCCGGAATAGAAGAACATCCCCTCAAGCAAGGACGTGTACACAAGCGTCTTCAGGATATTTTCGATAGTTGGTTCTTCAACGAATGCGTTATATTGCTTGATCAGATTCTCATTTCGCTTCAAGAGTACAGGATCTTTTCTCCCGAGATCAAAAGATTCATTTTGCTCATCCAGCGATACGACGGATGAAAGTACATAGGAGTAGCTTTCATTATGCACCGCTTCCTGCTGAGCCATAACTGCCATAATCGATTGTACCGATGCATCAGTTGAATACAGGGACAAAAGCAGGGCAGTTCTCGTTTGTGGACCGTCCAATGTGGATAATAGGCCAATTATTTTCAAATATGCCTCCTGCTCTGATTCAGGCAAAGCGCGAAACTGCTTCACATCACCGGACATGTTGACTTCATCTGCCTGCCAATAGTTACCCACAAGCCGCTTATAGATCTTATACCAATGTGGATAAGCAATGTTATTCCAATTCAAAATCCCGCTCGACTTACCCCCAAACAATCCGGTTGATTTATTCGGATTACGCGGTTCCAACGTTTTCGCCTTCTCAAGCATAGCTCTTGGCATTTTGTAACACTCCTTCTACCCATTTATCTATTATCTCTTCCTGGCTTCCCCGAGGTGATTGCTCAATCTTCAAACCGTCCCAGCGGCTGTGATAAAATTTCGCAAGTTTATCCACAGCCCTGCAAAACAATTCCTCACCGCCAAATTGGGTATCCCCTGTTCCAAATACGGCAATATTATCCGGTTTATAGCCAACTTCTAGCACGAAGTCCTTCACCTCATCTGGTGTGTTACCGTATTCCCACGTGAATGTTCCGAGAAAGATATAATCATACATTTCGGGATCTATTGGGACATCGATTCCGATAAGATGCCGCTCCACAGATAGATTTTCGCACCTTAGCTTTGTTTCAATATAATCCGCTACCTCTTCTGTATTTCCGCTATAGGATAAATAAGCAATTAAGGTTCTCAACTTTCACACCACTCACATTCTTCGATTTCATTTGCTGTTGAACGAACATAATACGTCGTCTTCAATCCTTGCTTCCATGCCTGCAAATGTACATCCAATAGTACCGACGCGCGAATCGTATTCGGTACATATATATTGAATGAAATGCTTTGATCAATATGCTTTTGACGTGCTGCATTTTGCCTGACTGACCAGCGCTGATCCACAATATAAGCGGAACGGCGGTAGATCTCGTATGTGTTATGATTTAAATTAGGTGCGGTTGTTGGTATTTTAAAATCCTTCTTTTCCTCATTGTAAAAAGGCTTAAAAATTGGATCGATACTTGCTGTTGACCCTGCAATCATAGAGGTGCTTGAGTTAGGTGCCACTGCCATTAAATACCCATTACGCATCCCATTTGCTTCTACTTCCCCTTTTAACGCCATCCACTTATCATCCGTGTAGCCTTTTTGCTTAAAGTAAGTTCCATCACTCCACTTGCTGCCTTCAAACGCAGGATAACTTCCTTTTTCCTTACTTAATTCCATGCTGTTTTTTATCGTCAAATAAGCAATTTTTTCATACAATTCATCGGCAAATGTGACCGATTCCTCTGTTTCCCATTTTATATCCTTCAGGGCTAACAAGTGATGCCAACCAAAGGTTCCAAGCCCGATTGCACGGTATTTATGATTGGTTAACTGCGTTTGTTTTATCGGCAATGTGTTAATGTCAATCACATTATCCAGCATGCGTACCTGAATTTTAATCAACCGTTCCAGTACATCATCCGGTACAGCTTTTCCGAGGTTAATGGAGCTCAAGTTACAAACAACATAGTCACCTGTCTTGTATTTTTTAACAATCGTATCTTCATTTTCAATAAATTCTTCGACAAACTCACTTGGTGACTGGTTTTGTGTGATTTCCGTACATAAATTAGAACAATAAATCATGCCATTATGCGGATTGCTGTTCTGCCGGTTCACCTCATCACGGTAAAACATGAATGGTGTGCCTGATTCGAGCTGTGACTTCATAATCCGTTTCATGATATCAATTGCGGAGACGCTTCTTTTCGAAAGCAGCTCGGACTGAACACATTCCTCGTATTTCCTGCGCCACACCCCGTCTCCTCTTTCCTCATCATAAAAGTCTTCCAGCGAATAGCCCATCACTTGTCTCACTTCATGTGGATCAAATAAATACCAATCCTCGCGATTCTCCACTTTTTCCATAAAGTAGTCCGGCAGCGTAACCCCTGTAAAAATATCATGGGCGCGCATTCGATCGTCCCCGTTATTTAATTTTAAATCAAGAAAGGGTTCGATATCCTTATGCCACACATCCAAATAAATTGCGATCGCACCTTTTCTCGTCCCAAGCTGATCCACACTCACTGCTGTATTATTCAGCTGTTTAATCCATGGAACAACGCCGCTGGACATCCCTTGAAATCCTTTGATCGCACTGCCGCGGCTGCGAATTTTACCCATGTAAACGCCAATGCCGCCGCCGTTTTTCGATAGTTTGGCAATATCGGTATTACTGTCATAGATCGATTGCAGGCTGTCGTCGACGGTATCTATGAAGCAGCTGGAGAGTTGGCCATGCGTTTTTCCAGCATTTGTTAATGTGGGTGTTGCGACTGTCATGTATAGGTTGCTGAGTGCCCAATATGCTTCGGTAACAAGACCGGTCCGCTCAGACTTAGGTTCATCCTGCATGAGATACATCGCAATAATCATCCAGCGCTCCTGTGGCAGTTCATATGTATTTTTCCCGTGATCGGTTGCGAGATATCTTGTTGCGATGGAATATAAACCTAAATAATTGAAAAGCAGATCACGATCCGATTCAATATATTCGGCGAGGCGATCGATTTCCTCTTTTGTATATTTGTCCAGTATGGCCTCCGAATAGATCCCTTTGTGCGTAAGTGTGTGGATAAGTGTATAAAAATTTCCATACCGAATCGCGGGATCATACTGCCGGTTCTCTCCTGCTTGGCGGTAGAGTTCCTGCAAATAAATCCGGCTTGCGAGATAGGTCCACTCGGTACTTACCTCGTCGATGTTTTCGAGTGCATTTTTGATTAGAACTTCCGCCATTTTTTCCGGCGCAGCATTCGACTGAATTGCTCGTAGTGATTTTTCTTTGTATTTTTCTGTGTTGATAGATAAATTTTCCGCCGCGCGGTCGATCTTTTGAATGATATGCTCCTGATTTGCTGTTGCTACTGTGATCATGAATAAATTCCCCTTTGTTATAAATTAAAAAACCGCTCACCTCATGGGATGAACGGTAAATAACAACACAAATAATGCCGCTTCACCTTTCCCTCACCCCGGAGAAATGATACTGTCAAGCTATGGCAGGTCTCCTGACTTGTGCTTCTACCTCCTAGAGTCCTTCCCGTATGTTAAAATACAGTGGTTATCCCTCATCGTCCACACGTACAGTTGCGGGGGCAGTTCCAGCTTTGAACTGGATTCCCTTTTCAGACAGCAATTACTATCACCGTAGCTCAAAATACTATATATGGTTATACTTAACTAATTTATTCTCTATATGTTGTATCCAACTCTAGCATACAGTCTAATAGAATGCAATGATTTTTTACCTGTTTTTTCCCCGGATTAACTCTGAAACTGCTCAAGACGCACGAAGAATTCTTTTAAAAATTGATAGAATAATTTTTCTGTTGGAAGTAATTGACGATCTGACGGCACGATAACTCCTACCGTTCTGGTGACATTTGGTGTAGTAATCGGCATCTTCACCGTTGCACGGGGCAAATTATCAACGAGTGTTATCTCCGGTATGAGAGATACTCCGAGCCCTGCAGAGACCAATCCTTTTATGGCATCAATATCCTTGCCCTCAAAGGAAACGTTCGGTTCAAATCCAAGTTGCCTGCATGCATCAATCGTAATATTGCGCAGGACAAAGTTTTCCGGAAACAATACAAAGGAGTCATCTCTTAATTCATTCAAATGCAGGGAATCGGATCCTGCAAGCGGGTGACTTGCCGGCAATAATGCTGCCATATTTTCCGAAAAAAGGATTGTACCCTCTAATTTCTTTTCCTTTACCGGGACAGGTCCCAGTAATGCCATATTGATTTCACCCTTGATGACGGCCTGTTTTAGTTCATAATAGGATTCTTGATTTAATTTAAACTTCACATTCGGGTAGCGCTCCCGAAATGCAGAAATCGCTGTTGGCAGAATATAACTCGCTACACTGCTGGGAAACCCAATATGGATCGTCCCCATCTCCGGATCTGTGTACTCTTCAATAATTTGAGAAACATCGTCAATAACATGAATGGCATTTTCCATCCGGTCTAAGAATACCTTTCCGATCGAAGTTAAACGGACGTTCCTCCCCTCACGTATAAATAAATCAACACCAAGTTCTGCCTCCAGGTTAAAAATTTGCCGGCTAACCGCAGATTGTGCTACATGCAGGGTATCAGCCGCCCTTGTCACATGTTCTTGCTTTGCAACCTCAATGAAATATTTAATCTGTTTCAGTTCCATAACACTCACCTCTTTGTCCATTATCGCATATTGGCATTGATTTCATCTATAATTGATATTGCTTCGATGAATTATTTTTTGTAAACTAGAATAGTATTAGCTAATTTTCCAACAAAAATTTTCACTTAATTATACCAACAAAAAGCAAGGAGGAATAGAATGATAAACGCCGTTAGCGAAAAAAAGAGTACAGACAACAAACAAAAAGTCCACGATTATTTGGAAAAAGTATATGAAACCGTTGTAAAACGTGACCCGAATGAATCCGAATTCCATCAAGCTGTAGCATTAATCTTCAAATCCCTTATACCTGTCCTAGAAAAATACCCCATCTACATGGAAAAAGGAATTTTAGAGCAAATTATTGAACCCGAGCGTGTAATTACGTTCCGTGTCCCATGGGTTGATGATGAGGGCAACACACATGTAAATCGCGGATTTCGGGTCCAGTTTAACAGCGCACTAGGACCGTATAAAGGTGGCTTGCGCTTCCACCCGTCCGTCAATTTAAGTATTGTAAAATTCCTTGGACTGGAGCAAATCATCAAGAACTCCCTTACCGGACAGCCTATTGGCGGAGGAAAAGGCGGAGCTGATTTTGACCCTAAAGGCAAATCAGATAATGAAATCATGCGCTTTTGCCGAAGTTTTATGACAGAACTTGCCAAATACATCGGTCCGAACACCGACATACCCGCTGGCGATATCGGTGTAGGGGCTAGAGAAATTGGCTATATGTTTGGCCAATACAAGAAAATGAATTCCAGCTTTGATGCAGGTGTTTTAACTGGAAAAGGATTAGAATACGGCGGCAGCTTGGCACGTACAGAAGCTACCGGATATGGGACGATTTACTTCTTAGAAGAAATGCTAAAAGATAAAGGACAGTCTGTGAACGGATCTACGGTGGTTGTATCAGGATCCGGAAATGTATCAATCTATGCCATCGAAAAGGCGATGGAACTGGGTGCTACCGTTGTTGCATGCAGTGACTCAAGCGGCTATATTTATCATGCAAATGGTATTGATCTTGACGTCGTAAAAGAGATTAAAGAAGAAAATAACGGGCGTATCAGTGAATACATCGAAAAGTATCCTGAAGCTACTTATGTTGAAGGATGTACTGGCATCTGGGAGATTCCTTGCGATGTCGCGCTTCCATGTGCTACACAAAACGAACTTGATGAAAACGCAGCTCAACTGCTTGTTCAAAATGGCGTCAAAGCAATTGGAGAAGGAGCAAACATGCCTTGTAACTCAGAAGCTATTGATGTATTTTTATCCAATGATGTATTGTACGGACCTGCAAAAGCCGTAAATGCTGGCGGTGTAGCAGTATCTGCCCTTGAAATGGCACAAAACAGCATGCGGATGTCCTGGACATTTGAAGAAGTCGACGGGCAACTGCAGGAAATCATGAAAAATATCTACCAAAATTGTATCGCTTCCTCTGAGGAATTTGATCTCCCAGGCAATTTAGAGGCCGGATCAAATATCGCAGGTTTCCGAAAAGTTGCGGATGCAATGATTGCTCAGGGTGTGGTTTAATAATTTTTGAAACATGCAGAGGTTATCTGCATGTTTTTTATTTTGGCTCATTTCATAAGTATTATTGCTTTTAAATCTTCGTAGTTGATATAAAAGAGGACGTAGTGACAATTTTTTGCAAACACTGGTTGAAAGCAGCGACTCGCTCCGGAAACCCATTTCGCGCACCTTAGGGCGGATGGTGAGCCCCCTCGTCAGTTCGGATAAGCGAAGTGCCGTGACTCCTGCGGGAACAAATTTTTTCGGTCTTTATTTCACAATTGATGCTAAATAAGCAAGCAAACAGTGGTTACCCACTGCATGCTTGCTTATTTTCACTTCTTCCTTCTAATCCCAATCACACGTCCAACTTCGGCAGGTTTTTCATCAGGTGTATGAGCTTCAGCCAATCCCTTTACCTCAGAATAAATTGGATCCGGAAATGGTGCGGGCTTTCCTGTTGTCTGATCAATCCCCATGAGCATTTGTTCACTCGTTGCGGCTCGTTTGCCATCTTTTCCATACAACTCATAAAGGACATGTGCACGCTTCTCGTCATAATCAATCAGTTGCAAATGTACCTCAAATGGCTCGTGACGTTTCATTTCTGCTAAATAACAGACATGGTTTTCCAATGTAAACGTCGTGTACTGCTTTTCATCACGAAAACTTTCGTCCAAACCGATCGCTTTCATAAACGCGTCAACACCCCAACTGAATACACGCACATATTCTGCATCATTCATGTGCCCATTATAATCGATCCATTCATCCCTTACGTTATTTTGTAGAATTACTTTTGCTGTTCCCACTTTAGGTCCCCTCCATATTATAGCCGTCCGACAGTCTCTGCAGGCCAATACTTTTCTAATAATTCCTGGAGCTCGATCAAAAATTGATCCCGGCGTTCTTCTAGTTCATCCATTGAGGTATTCGCTGTTTGCTTTTCTGTACCTGTAATTACTTTCTCAGCAAGTTCATCGGTTAACTCTGGTGCTACTAATTTAGTCCATGGAAGTTTTAATGCCGGGCCAAATTGCTCAAGCAAATGTCTCATGCCTTGTTTTCCACCACCCATATGCAAGGTTAGAAATGGCCCCATTAATGCCCAACGCAGACCAGGCCCATAGACAATGGATGCATCTACTTCTTCTGTTGTTGCCACGCCATCATTGACGATATGCAGGGATTCCCGCCAGATCGCTTCCATCAGCCGATCTGCCACATGCCCTTCAATTTCCCGTTGAATGACGAGGGGCTTCATGCCAATACTATCATAAAAGGCTTTTGCTTTTTCAATATAAAAGTTTTTCGTTTTATTTCCACCAACTAGTTCAACCAATGGCATCAAATACACTGGATTAAAAGGATGTGCCACGATAACGCGCCCCGGATGATGCTCGCAATCGGCCTGTAAGGTACTAGGTAAAATACCCGATGTACTTGAAGCGATCACGGCCTCTTCTGGTGCATGCTGATCAATTTCAGCGATCACTGTTCGCTTAAGCTCCTCGCGTTCAGGTACATTTTCCTGAATAAAGTCAGCATTCGAAACAGCTGTTTTCAGGTCACTTTCGAAAAATAACTGATCTAATGAAGCCCCTTCCGCTAAACCTACCTTCTCCATTGCTGGCCATGCACGTTCGACTGCCACGCGTGTGCGTTCTTCCGCTTCCGGGTCAGGATCGCTCGCTGTTACCTGATAGCCATTTGCCAAAAATCGTGTAATCCAGCCATTGCCAATGACGCCGGTTCCTACAATGGTGATGTTTTTTATCTGTGCTGTTGATTCTTCTGATTTCATATTAATTCGCCTTTCCGTTTGGTTTCTGTAAGTTTAAAAATTCACGTGCATCTGCTGGTGACATGATATCTGAACCAAGGCTATGCACAATGCCCACTGCTTTATCAACAAGTTGTTCATTTGTAGCAAGCTGTCCTTTTTTTAAATAAAGATTATCTTCTAATCCGACGCGCGCATTACCGCCTTGAAGCACGGATTCTGCAACCATAGGCATTTGCATCCGACCTATTCCGAAAGCAGCCCAGTTTGCGTTTTCCGGGATACGAGTTCTCATATAAGCTAATGTTTCTGCATCTGCATCCGCTCCCCATGGAATCCCTAAGCAGAATTGAAAGAGCGGATCTCCTTCAACAAGCCCCTCTGCAGCCAATTGATTAGCAAAACGGATATGCCCGGTGTCAAAGCATTCCAGCTCGGGCTTGACACCACTATCTTTAATAAGACGGGCCTGCTTGCGTAGCCAATTGCTTGGGCTAACATACAGTTGATCACCAAAATTCACACTACCACAATCCAATGTACAAATTTCCGGAAGCAGCAATCCGACAGGCTCGTGCCGCTCTTCTGGTGTCTGTATGTCTGTACCTTCACCGCCTTTTGTAGGATCTGCGTCACTTGGCACCCAGTCACCGCCACCGCCGGCTGTAATATTTATAATCACATCTGTATCTGCCTCACGAATGCGCTCCACTACTTCTTTAAAAAGATTCACATCGTGACTTAATTTTCCTGTTTTCGGATCGCGTACATGCACATGTGCAATGGTTGCTCCTGCTTTCGCTGCTTTAATCGCTGAATCTGCAATTTCCTTTGGGGTCACAGGAACATGTGGACTCTTTTCTGTCGTTTCTCCTGCACCTGTTACTGCACATGAAACAATTACATTCTTATTCATTATGAATTCCTCCCTTATCTATATCTAAATGTTTCCACAAAATGCTAATTTTATTTACTTCTATTTTGCCGTGTTGCTGTGAGCGGATATAGCATGGTTGTTTATCCTTATAAAACTTTAACATGCATCAAAAAAAATAAAAAATACAATTATATACCGGAAATTGGAGCATACTAAAGAAAAAGTGAGCCTGTTCAACGTAAACTTTATACAACTTAAATTTTACAAAGTTTATGTTTTATTATTTAATAAAAATTTTTTTAGATAGAAAGGACTGTTTTTATGAATGCAAAATTGATTGATTGGCCTACATTTATCGGCGCGTTGATTGTCTTGTTATGTGTTGCAATTCCGCTAATGCTTTTTCCAGAGGCCGGTGCTGAAGTTATAAATATGGCGAACAGTTTTATGACCGGAAACTTTGGTGTTCTTTATATGATCCTTGGGTTAGTAGCTTTCATTTTCCTGTTGTTTGTTGCGTTTAGTAAAAATGGAAAAATTAAGCTTGGAGATAAAGATGATGAGAAGGAGTTCGGTAATCTTTCTTGGGCTGCCATGTTATTTGCGGCCGGAATTGGATCAAGTATCCTGTACTGGGCAATGATCGAGTGGGCTTACTATTATCAGGGGCCGCCATTTGGCGTGTCACCCGAATCAAATGAAGCCATCCAATGGGCGTCTGCCTATGGTATTTTCCATTGGGGGCCAATTGCTTGGGCGATTTATACATTACCCGCGTTACCAATTGCTTATTTCTATTATGTTCGGAGGAATCCGGTGCTTAAGATCAGTAAAGCGGTACAACCTGTAATCGGCAAGTTAGCTGATGGACCGGTCGGTGTAGTTATTGATGTTTTGTTCATATTTGGTTTAATGGGCGGGGCCGGAACGACGTTGGCACTTGGAACACCAATGATTGCAGAAGGTGTTAATGAGCTTACAGGAATCCCGGTTACACTTGGTCTCCAAACCGCAATCTTGCTTTTATGTACAGTCATATTTGCAATTAGCGCGTATTCCGGATTAAAGCGAGGAATCAAATTTTTAAGTGATATTAATTTATGGCTGGCCGTTTTTGTCCTGTCATTTATCTTCGTATTTGGACCAACCGTTTTCATCAGTGAAACAACTATTTCCAGTTTTGGCATTCTTGCTGATAACTTTTTCAGGATGGCTACATGGTTGGAGCCGTTCGGTAACTTAGCCGGGTTTACCGAAACAGAATTCCCGGAATCCTGGACCGTGTTTTACTGGGCTTGGTGGGTTGTTTATGCGCCGTTTGTCGGGCTGTTTGTTGCACGTATCTCCCGTGGACGCACCATTCAAGAGATGATCATTGGTACAATGGTATATGGAACCATTGGCAGTGTCTTGTTCTTTGGTATTATGGGAAACTTCGGGCTATATCTACAGCTGTCAGGGGCATTTGACGTTATCGGCCATATGAATGAATTTGGTGCACCTTCCGCTATTATCGCAATCATGGGCCAATTACCAATGGCAGGTATCATGGTCGCGTTGTTTACCATCCTTGCGATCATATTTTTGGCAACAACATTTGATTCCTCGTCCTTTATTCTGGCTTCAGTCGTGCAAAAGAAAGTTCAAGGCGAGCCGATGCGTTGGAATCGCTTGTTCTGGGCATTTACGTTATGCATATTGCCACTTGTCATGATGTATATTGGAGGCTTAGAAACATTGCAAACAGCAAGTATTGTCGCAGGATTCCCGGTTATATTTATCATGTTCTTACTCGCCTGGTCCTTTATGAAGGCATCCAGCAGTGATATTAGAGCTTCCAGAGATTACAACTCCCCCACGATTCATATTGATCCTAGTGAATCGGTGAAGAGGAATCGTAAGCGGGGGGAAGAATAATCGAAACGATTACCTAGAACGCTCCTTGGCGATTGAAAACGCGAAAAAGCACCCATTACGGGTGCCTAGCCCACACCCAATCACTGCAAATGCTTCGGCGGTGTGTTTTTATGACTCTTCCGCTTCACTTCAGCAAATAAATCATCTTGCTGGTCTGGAGGGAGGGGTTGGTTGTTGGGTTGGTTTACATTCATCATCCCCAAATGCTGCACAATTTGGTCAAGTGTTTGCTGCATCGTCTCTAGCTGTTGTAAGTCTTTTTTCGTTGCGGTCTGTGCTTCTGGCTTTAATACGTAACCGATTTGACCATTTGGCTCGAGTGTCGCCCATTGCACATCACTTATCCTCGTTATATTCTTTTGACGCAAATTCATTTCCAGCTGATCTGTCGTTAATCGCAGCTTTCTTAGATTTTTCTCATTTAACGTCCCATTTTCTATCAATACCTTTGCTTTACCTGTGATTAAGCCTTCGAAAAAATCTCCTTTAATTTGCAGAAACTCCATGACGATCAATGTCAGTACGAGTATGGCACCAACTCCGAGCGTCACCCAGATATTTTCCCCGGCAACTGGCTGAATCAGCAGGGAGCCGATTCCAATCATGATCGCAGTTTGAGCAAGGGTCATTTGCGAAATTGATTTTCTTCCTGCTAACCGTAAAAGAAGTGTGCCACCAACTATAATGACGACTGCTTTCCAAATCCAATCAAATTCCATACAATGCAAGCTCCTTTTTATGGGTGATATGCATAGTTTGACTGATAGGCTTGGTATTATGCACTGTGCTAGCAAAACAAAAGGCACCCGTTTCTATTGAAAGGAGTACCCTACTGAAAATTTATTTCATTTTCACACCTGCTTGGCTGAGCTGGTCCAGCACAACGCCTGCACCATAATCCATGCCCTGGCAACCAGCTAATAGAACAAGATCGTCTTCCATTGCTTTATTTAACGACTCAACGATAGCACCTGGCAGTTCATCATATAAATGGACTTTAATATTCGCTTCTGCCATCACATCCATAAATGCATCCAGTTCCTCGTCTGTCACTTTATCTTTTTCGGTCGTATGCGAAATACTCCTGGTTGCCGTCACTTCATTTATCCCTAGCTCAGCAGCCCAATTAGCGAGAATTTCCGCGTTATCCCTGTTAATTTTTGCTCCCCGCCTGCCTCTGATCGCATAAACGACATGGAGATTGTTGTAATCCATAAAATGTATGGTTTGCAAGGTCACTTTGATATTTCCCGGGTTGGCAAAGTGGTCGTCCACAACTTTGAATTTATCTTCGTAAATAAATTCAAATCTTCTCGGAACACCGGTAAATTCTTTTAATGATTGCTGAATTGTCTCGATCGGCACGCCATTAAGCAATCCAATAATAATCGCAGTCATGGAATTATATACCGAATGAAGGCCCGGCACAGACAACTCTACGTTAAACTGGCTGGGCTTGTATTCTATATTATCCACTGTAAAAGGTTTTAAAATCTCAAATGTGAATCTTGCCCGCCCTGTGGATAGATCCAAGTCCTTACACCGCACCGTTCCTTTGTTACTATTAACTCCAAAAGCAATCACTTTCGCGTTCGTTTGATCAACAAGTGATGCTGAATATGCATCATCGAGATTAAGGATTGCAAAACTATGCTCGGAAGCATCTCGAATCAAACTGGATTTCACTTCAAAATATCTTTCAAAAGAACCATGTGTATCCACGTGCTCCTTGCTGATGTTATGAAGTGACACAATGTCATAATCGACTGCCTCCACGCGATGCATTTCAAGCGCAGCAGAAGACACTTCCATGCTCACATGGGAGACGTCATTATGGGCCATTTCGTTTAAAAAGTATTGTAGTTCCAAAGATTCCGGTGTTGTGAGTTCTGCTGGAATAGAAGTTTCTCCGTTTTTCACATTCACTGTTCCGATTAATCCGGTTTTAAGTGCATGCTGTTCCAAAATAGCATTTACCATATACGAGGTCGTCGTTTTACCATTTGTTGCTGTAATCCCGATCATTTTTAGTTTTTCCGATGGACGGTTGTAATAAGCAGCAGCTATCTTTGCTAATGCTATTCTACTATTTTCGACAAGAATCTGGGAAATAGCGACGTTTTCCTGAATTTCTTCTACGATAGCAACTTTTGCTCCACGGTTTGCGGCATCCTCAAGGTATCTATGCCCGTCCGTTTTATATCCCCTGATACAGACAAAAAGATGGTCTTCTGTCACTTTCTGCGAATGATACGAAATTCCGGAAATATCGATATTCGTTGATGTTGGATTATTTTGTATTTCTATTGCTTTTAACAAGTTATTTAATTTCATTTTGATTACCTCCACTAAACCTTGTCTCCCCTGCATTATCTATATTTGCTATTTATATGTACATAATTATATCAAAAAAGCGATTCTGGAACAGTACCTAAATAAGTACTTCTAATCCATAGAGTATAGCATATTTTTTAGGCGTTTAACAGAAAAACCTCATCTGCGTTAAAGCCACATCCAATACATGGCAAATGCCTTATCGCACAGGTCGGGATCCACCTTCAGGCTATTTGGAAAGCTAAATTTATTGGTGAAAGGCTGCCCTACATTAAAAAGGTAAAGCTGTTATCTTATGACAAGATAACAGCTTTACCTTTCAATTGTCTTTCTACTTTTTCAGTTGTTGTTTTTTTGGTCATTATCCCTGCAAAAAGATACAAGTTGATCGCCTACTCTCGCCTGGGGCACCGTAGAATCAAAGTCTGCCGAATCTGAAGTTATTAGGTTGTTCGCCATTCGCAAACCGACTACATGGCCAGGCATGAGCGTAACAATATTACCACCATAGCCCCTCATATTTGGCAGATAGAGCTCGCGTCCTTCTGATGAGCGATAAGGCTCAATATGCCAATTCATAGCATAATATTTAGGTCCAAACTCATTCCTCACTCCCTTGGGAAGAGCTAAAGCTGGAGGATCCTGTTTTGGCAATATGCTGTCCACCAGCTGGCGATTTAGTATCGGCTTGCCATTCCAGTTACCGCGCTTTTCATAGAGCAAAGCGATTTTTGCCAAGTCGTCCAGTGTGGCGTGATAACCGAAATCCATTCTGGGATGACCAGATAAGCCGTTGTCCTCGATGCTGCGATTTACTGGTGCGTAGTAAATACCAATTGGTTCGTACACTTCTTTCTTGAGCAACTGCTCCAATGAGGCGTCCTCGCCCTCCTTACTCCGGAGAAACCCTTCAAGAGCAACGCCAAGAAGAAATGCATCTTGATCACGATAGTTGTATTTCGTTCCGGGCTCCCAAATCCGAGGATAGTCTAATGATTCCGTAACCTTTTCATTCTTCGAGGGTGCTAAATACCATCTGTGGTAATCACCTAAATAGGATGTCGGATCATCAGCGGTGGCACCACGTCCTGAAGCCATGTTAGCCATATCCAGGTAAGTGACAGCCTTCCACTCTGTTTGGGTTTCTGGTATTTGTATATAGTTAGCGATCTTCTCATCAAGCAGACCACGCCCATACTTCTCTGCTAAACGTAACATCGCAACGTTCATCATCGCTGTTTTTGTCACTGACCACACGCCATAACGAATTTCATCGCAATATGGAAATGGACCAGCAGCGAAATGGCAAGGAGATCGATAAAGTACTCCCTCATAGAGAAGACCAGTCTGGAGAACGTGTTTCTCCTCCGCTGTGTTTGTTGCCCCGTTAAACGCCGCTAGGGTTTTAGCGCCGACCTTTTCTTTTAATTCATTAAATGGTGCGGTTGGAAAGCGGTTTTCGAGGTGACGACGATAAACATTTTTGTGATTCTCCAGGTTATCTATTCCGCCGGACTTATATGATGCCTTCGTAACTCCCCAGGCATTGAAGTAGCCCGATACATCGAAAGGACCTGTCTGAGCAACTATTTGAAATCGAACATGTGAAACTTTATCTTCTTTATAAAGGAACATGGCAATTCCAATACGCGTTTCTCCTTCTAAGCGATTGACGAGAGAAAATGGAAATGACGCACGATTCCAGTCGTTATCTTGGTCAAAGTTACTCCAAACACGCCCCGGTTGGACAACGATATCCCAGTAGCTTCTTGTATGCTCCAACGTGCCATTTGGGATGACATCCTGAGTCACGGGAACTAGATATTTGTCATCTACCGTAAAAAATTCTAAAGACACGTCTGGAAAAAAGGTAATATCTTTGCCGTGTACTTTGTGCGTATTGAAGTCTGGGCTTATCCCCATTTGTGTACCTTCAAGCTTCAAAGCACCTTCAAATTCCGTAGAAGGTGCCTGAGCGTTATCGGGGGCAGCGAATTGATAGTTCTGTGTTAAACCCTTAACTTCCGTCCCCTCGATGAGTTCTTTCCACATAATTGGATCGTTCGCTATTTTCATAATTTCATGCTCCTCTCTTGTCTGTATCCAATCATAAAAATTTAGGGACTTTACTATCAATAAATTTTTTCTCTTTTCACACGTTTTAATGCGTGTATTAAGTTGCTCCGCGTTAAAATTCGTTCCAATATGGAGTCACTAAACGGACGGTCAAGGAAAACGCCTGATCGTCATGTAATGATTGAATTACGCTTAATGGAAAATTTGACTAAGCAACAACTAAGCCTTTCTTAATTTCCATTTTTCATTTCCTCAACCTTATCTTGATTGTTATCAATCCACTCCTGTGCGACTTCTTCGGGATTCGCACCACTATCAATTTCGGCTATCATTTGTTCCACATCTCCCATGGATATACTCCAGTTACTTAAAAACTGATATGCCTCTGGTGCCTTCTCTTCCAATCCCTTATTAGCAATAACATGAATAGTACTCGAATCAAACAATCCTTCCTGTTCGGCTACTTCCTCATTTGTCAGTATTTTTAAATCGAATTTATCAAACATCGAATGCGGACGCCATCCATAAAACAAAACAGGATTTCCCTCTTCCATTTCTCCTTCAGCAGCTGCTAGCATAGCTGCTTCAGATGAATTAATCATTTCAATGTCCAGATCATAAAAATCTATAACTTCTTGCATGTCCTGCATTGCCGGATCACCTTCGCCAATTGCAATCATTTCATTATTTACTATATCTTCATTGCCTTTTAAATCTTCAACGTCATTAATATCCTCCATATACGCAGGGACAACCATTCCGGAATTTGCATCATCGTAACTGACAGAAATGCTTTCTATGGAATCGGAGTACTCCTCGATATATTGTCTTTGTGCTGGAAACCATGAATCCATAAATACATCGACATCGCCATCTGACATACCGGTATAAACACTACCAGCATCGGCATTTATTTCTTCTACTTCATAACCCATGTCTTCTAAGATTTGTCCAGCTATTTTCGTTGGTGGAACGGTACTTGTCCAGTTTGTGACGCCAAGCGTTAATGTTGGTTTCTCCTCATCACCTGTATCTTCTGAATCACCACTTGCTGAGCAGCCGTATATGACTAGTGATAATAAAATTGTTATTAAAATAAATAGTGTTTTCTTCATTTTAAATCTCTCCTGACATATTAAGTATCGTTTATTGTAAGCTCGATCATTTCAGGTAAATGAATGGTGCATTGTATTTGGAAAATCGATATCAAAACAAATCATTCATAGATTTTCCGATATATGCCTTCATTTTCTCCTCCCTAATAAGGATAGTGGTTTTATAAATAACGTTCCCAGACTTCTTTCTTTCATCCATGGAGAAAAATAATACTATTAAAGGGTAACTTGTTGCACTCACTGTATCTACGTTCTTTTTTCTTGATTAAATTATACAAAGCTATTTTCATGATCTCATTTCAGCTTCCCCTTAACAGCTAGTATTCCATCTTTATAGTTCTTAGTCATATGATTAAAATCTAACAAAGTAAAACACCTCCGTATTGTCTTTTCTTGATGAACACTTTTTTAAGTATAGGAAAAACCTCTATAAATGGAAAGTAGCATTTAAGACTGTAAACTTTTAAAAACCTATGCAATATATATTGTATAAATTATATAAACTGTTTTCTTAGATTTCCTTTGATTTACTTGTTATTAGAAATACTACAGACTTTTTCTTTTCTTTTGTATGTATGTTAATGTAACAAGTAAGTGAAGGGGTGGAAGGATTTTATGGCTAATAAAACGCGGCAAGACGTTCTGGATGAACTGAAAGAGGCTGAAGATCAAATATCTGATCGAATTGCAGATAATATGAATACATTTGGTGTTTCTTCAACCATTGGAAGATTGCTTGGCATTATTTATTTAAATCGCGAACCAATGACCCTTGATGAGCTTGCGGTCAAAACAGGAATGAGTAAAACGAGAATGAGTCAGGTAATGCGTCAGATGATGGCATTAAACATTGCTGATAAAAAGTTTGTAAAAGGAAGTCGTAAGGAGCATTACACGGTAGAGGATAACTATGTGCAAACATTTATATCATTATTTACAACGAACTGGAAAGATGTTGTCAGTAAGAATTCGTTATTGGCTAAGCGTCTTCAGGATAAACTTGCGCAAATCGAGCAAAGGCATGATGAAGTTTCTAATGAAGAGGTAGAGAAGAAAATAGATGAGCTAAAACAGGAATTAGATGAATGGGTCGCTTATTATGATTGGATCGACCGACTTGTAGACTTTTTTGAAAGTGGGAAGATTTTTGATGTTGTCCCTGTTTTTCCAGAGGATACTACTTCGGATGATCATGGAGGGTCTAAACATAAGTAGTCGAGGATTAAATAATGCCCCATTGCTTGCTGTTCGCGAAAACAATGGGGGATTAAAAAAGCCGGTTCAAAAGGCTTCAAACCTCTCAAACCAGCTTTCCTACTTATTCATACTCGAGAAAAAGTCGCCCAAAGGATCATCGTCTTCCTCGGTTTCTGCTTCCTCTTCTTGTTTCTCATGAATGTCATTTTCTAACGCATCCAGATCCACATTATCCAATGAAAAATCCGGATCGGCTTCCTGCTTGTCTTCTTCATTAGCTGAAGCGACCTCTTCCTGTAAATAAAGTGCTTCATCAATATCACTTGTATTACTATTCAATGAGGCCAACAATGTGGTCGCACGCATTGGGTCATTTAATAATTGATAGAGAATCGTTCCAATTAGTGCTTCCGAATGTTCATGCTTAAGCCAGCTTTTCTGTTCCTTTGTAAGCTGTTTTGGCAGCGGAATCGTGATTGTTTCCCGTTCTTTGGAATAGGTTTCATTCACACCTTTTAGGACGAACTGGGCGATTTCACTGGAAAAATTTCTCCGCTCTGTTTCTTTCAACTTCTGCAATTGTTTTAAAAGATAATCCGGTGTATCAGAGGGAACACGAAATGTAATCGATTGTCCCCGCTCTATACTTTTCTTAGACATCCTCTCACCCTATTTAGCTTCCGTCGTTGCTTGTTCTTCCTTCTTACTGTCATCTTTGCCCGATTTTCTGACAAAATCTGTAACCAACTTATAATACGCGTTTGCCATCATCCAGATACTTTCATTTTCATCTTCAAAGAATTCTATATTAAAGCCGTCCATCTTATTGTTAAGTGCTTTAATATAATCTTTCAATACGGTAGACCCACCACCAACAAAATAACAGATCTCAGATTGTGAGTTTTTCTGCCAAACATTTCTTAAGAAACGGTATTCCTTCTTCGCAAGCTCCAGTAAAATATGATCAGTGATGTCATGGACGTTCGTTCTGCTTCCTTTCACCATAATATGATTCCGATCATTTTTCCGGGTGATGATATCAACAACATCCCGGCGGCTATCTAACTCAACACCATGTTTGGAACGAATTTCTTCCCGGATGTCTTCCAGCGACTCAGATACACCAAGATTGAACCCTTGCGCCTTATCATCATCCACATTACGATTTCGAATGACGGCAATATCTGTTGACAGACCACCAATATCCTGGATCAAAATTTGCTTATCAATCAGATCTTTATTAATCACTTTCAGGTCATTATCCATGATCAAATTTACGTAAGCCGCAAATCCCTCCGGATACACTTTGACTTCATCAAATTTAATATTTACCTTTTTGCCTTGGTGTTTCGGTGTTACTAAAAATTCAACTTGATGTACGGAACCTAGTAGCTGGGAGCGGTAACCGACATCTTTTCCTTCCTTCACTTCACGTAAAGGGAGTCCTGTTCCAAGTGTATAATTCGCGTCAATAATGTCTTTTTTCGTCGATTTGAATGCGTCACTAGCCACTGCGTCCAGTGCAATAGATGCAAAAAGCATTACAAGTGTCTGATCCTCTTCCGATTTACTCCCACCAGGATCGAGCTCTGTTGAATTATTACTTTTCGTTGCCAGATTCCCAACACGATAAACGGCATTGTTTTCCTCAAGGGCAGGGGAGTGTACACGTAAATGAATATTATCCAGCACATCCTTCTCATCCAAATCCTCGATTCCAATTACCGGGCGATCCTCCAGATCAGGTGCGATTACGTTAGGTATGTGTACTTCGTTTTCCAGTTTGCCAAAATTTGCCTTCAGGGCATCATTTCCAACATCGACTGCCGCAATTCTTGAATTTGTCATTGTAAAATTACTCCTCTCAAAAAATAGTACTACTACTAGATTAATAGTTTTGGATAAAATAAGCAATAATATATTTAGTGCACACAATATCGTTTACTTGCGTACAAAATGAACACGTTGTTAAATCAACAAGTAAACAGCTTTGTGTACAAGAAAACTTTTTTGTTTTCATTTGTAAACAATTTATATACTTGTAAACAATTATGTATACATAGATTATTTTACCATGATTATCCAATCTGAGTGTTAAAAAAAGAGACGAGAGCATTCCACTCTCATCTCAGGTCACATATACCTATAACTTAAACATCTTCCCGATCCCAATGTCTGTGTGCTGCAATGGCATCGATAAACATATCCACGAATTTCTGGTTATTGTCATTCATAACAACACCCACGGCCGATTGCATATTATTTTCCCTCAGCCACTTCTTCCCATCATGGGTAGCCCCAATTGGTTTGTAATGCTTGAATGCCTCATTCAGAAAGTCGGTCGTATTTTTATGAAACGCATTACTTTCCCCGCTTCCACCAACAATATAGAGAGCATCATACAATACCGAGTGTGTCGTTATGAATGTGTGATCAACCTTTAGATCCTCACCATTTTCTCCTGTTACAACACCCTGCTTTTCACTGACAACTTCATACACAATCCCTTTTGCCTGCAATCCATGTAATATATCCTTCAGTTCGGCATCCTTAAAGCCATTATTTAAAATAACCCCTACTTTACGTGTAGCCGGTATTTTAGTTGTATTTGCCTGACTGAGAGCTGGCGAGGACTTGGTAACATTTGATCCACCCTTGCTTGGTGGTGTTGCTCCAATATTTTTTGCAAATGCCGTTGCTAATTCTAAATCGACATTGCTAAACATTTCGACAACCTGCTGTCTGATATTCATGCTTTGAACTTTTCCAACTTCAAAGCTGAAAGCGTCAATAATATGCTGTCTTTCCGTCTGACTCATACTATTCCAAAACAGCTTCGCTTGAGAAAAATGATCTTTAAAGCTCTCACTGCGCGCCTGAACCTTTTTCCCATCAATTTTCTCCTGATAATGGACGAATCCACCTTCTTGTTCTGTAGATGTGGCTGGCGTATTATTTGCAAGCGAATTATTATGGTAGGCTACTTTGCCTTTGTGAATCGTCTGCCTACCGAAGCCGTCACGCTGGTTATTATGAATCGGACAAATTGCTCGGTTCGTCGGTAGTTCATGGAAATTAGGGCCACCTAATCGAATTAACTGTGTATCTGTATAGGAAAATAAGCGCCCCTGCAATAAGGGATCATTGGTAAAATCAATGCCTGGGACAACATTTCCCGGATGAAAAGCTACCTGTTCTGTTTCCGTAAAAAAGTTATCCGTATTACGGTTCAATGTCAGTTTGCCAATAATTTTAACTGGTACGTCTTCTTCCGGCCAGAGCTTCGTAGCATCCAGAATATCGAAATCAAAAGCAAATTCATCTTTTTCTTCAATAATTTGCACCCCTAATTCATATTCCGGAAAGTTTCCTTGCTCAATTGCATCATACAAGTCACGTCGATTGAAATCCGGATCTTTACCAGATACCTTTTGCGCCTCATCCCAGACGAATGAATGAACACCAAGCACTGGTATCCAATGAAATTTCACAAAATGAGATTTACCTTTATCGTTCACAAAGCGAAATGTATTGATACCAAACCCTTGCATCATACGAAAGCTCCGAGGGATCCCTCGATCAGACATCAGCCACATGACCTGATGTGCTGATTCCTGATTGTTAGCAGTCCAATCCCAAAATGTATCATGTGCTGCGGTTGCCTGTGGAATTTCATTATGTGGCTCCGGCTTAATCGCATGGACAATATCAGGGAACTTCATGGCATCCTGAATGAAGAAAACAGGCATATTATTGGCAACTAAATCATAATTTCCTTCCTCTGTATAAAACTTTGTCGCAAAACCACGAACATCCCGAACAATGTCCGATGATCCACGAGAGCCTACCACAGTAGAAAAACGGGTGAACACGGGTGTTTTCGTACCAGGTGTTTGCAAAAAGTTAGCTTTCGTATAAGGCTTCATCGACTCATATAGTTCAAACTCCCCATGTGCGGCAAAACCACGCGCATGTACAACCCGTTCTGGTATACGCTCATGGTCAAAATGGGTCATTTTTTCACGAAAATGGAAATCCTCCATCAGGCTCGGGCCGCGTTCACCGGCTGTTAAGGAAAATTCATCCTCCGAAATCTTAAGTCCCTGATCCATCGTCATCTTTTTATTAGAATCATCTACCTTATACTGCTCCAATTGTTCTTGTTTCTTGTTTTCATTTTCTTTTTTCTTATCACTCATAGACGTTCCCCTTTCTTAAGTAAAATGCTGCATTTGTTATGCTTTCCTAAAAGGGGATTAGTATGAGATTTTTGTTCCATTTTTTATTTATAATATTTCAAAGGATCAATTAGTGCCAAATTATTCTGCAGATATGGTATTGCATTGGTGTGAAGTATCGTGGGCAAGTTGATTCTTTTGCTGTCGGGATGCTCTCTCAGCTGTCTGGTCGATTCCACCCCCCTTCAACTCATCGCTCAACCTCCACTTCCCTATTCCGCTCCATATACCATTTATAAAACATGCTGGCCCAACCTACCGGCACATCCCTTATTTTCGTGTGCTTAACTGGCTTGGCGCGGTTTACCGTAACAAGAGATGCTAAACCCAGTTTTTTCTGCAGGATATTTCGACTACCTTGAATTTCCATAACCTTATTCCGCTTCGAAACAAATAATGTAGTGGTAAATCCACCTGTTTTAAATTGTACATATTGATCATTCAATACGTAACGCGACTGGAAAAAATTCAATATTCGGGAGACGATTACCAGTACAAGAATGAGAATGGAAATCATCCACCAGGACTGTTCCATCCCAAGAAAGTCCGCTTCTATAAAGTACAGAGCCGCTGTGGCAATGATCCAAAGCCAGCTTGGAGCAAGAATACGAAGCCAAAATGCACTTCTAGGAAGACGTTCCATCGTGTGACTCAACTGATAGGACGGCAATATTTCGGTAATCATTGCATACGCACGTTTTACAGGAAGAAAGGGGTAAAGTGTGTTGACTTCAAGATCATCCTCGCCCATTCCGCCAGCACTGGTCAATTTAACCTCCGCGAGCCCGAGTATCCGTTTCATCAATGATTGCTCCACACTAATGGCCTGAACTTTATCTTTTGTAATCGAAAAATAGGTTTCTTCAAGCATACCTTTCGTAATATAAATTTTTTCAGTGTCCGAAGCAATCT
This sequence comes from Virgibacillus sp. NKC19-16, assembly GCF_021560035.1. Taxonomy (NCBI): domain Bacteria; kingdom Bacillati; phylum Bacillota; class Bacilli; order Caryophanales; family Bacillaceae; genus Virgibacillus; species Virgibacillus salidurans. The sequence goes on from NZ_CP074373.1 coordinate 3,625,848, forward strand.
CGTACTTGCCATATCTTATTGTCGTCCAAATAACCCCGGCGAAGACAGCGAGCAGCACTATTACAATAAGGAAAAGTGTAATCATCCACCAAGAGTTAAAGATGGAAGAGAACAGCCCTTCTATCTGCCCTTCCATACGAAATGTACGCTCAATCTGTGAAATAAACGTACCTGCAATAGGAATAATTGCTATAAAACTAAACGATGTAAAGGAAGCTTTTAGTGTATCCTCTTTCGTTGGTGTAAAATGTATAGTAAGATTTGATTCGCTTTGCTGTTCGGGTATGGCCTCAGGAGCCTCAATTGGTGCTTTACAAGACGCAGAAGTTGCTCCGCCACCCTGTCCTCCTATTTGAATTTTCTCCTCAATCAGCGTTGCTTCCTTAGGTGTAAGCACATGAAAAGTAACCGTACCAACGTCACCCTGAATACTAGTTTCAATCCTAAGAGAGGTAATGTTGAAAATGCGATGAAACAATGTCGTTTCCCGCTTTACATGTTGAATTTTCGCATAGGGAATGGTTTGCTTGGTAGTCGTTAAAAAATTCCGCTGCAACTGAAGCGATGTCTCATCAAACGTATACGTACGCGTGAACCATTTAATCGGAATGTACAAAAGTATAAGAACAAAGATTGCAACAAATGCAATTCTACCGTATGTCACCAGCCAGAAATCGGAGTCTCCCTGAATGATAAATAAGAGAATGGCGATGAAAATAGAATTCTTGATTAAGTCCCAAATGTTATACAGGATAAGCAGCGGATGATATCGTTTTTCCTCAATCATTCGTCTGCCTCCTTCACCTTTGCATAGTGCGCAATTTGATCCCGCAATTCCATGGCCACTGTTTCATGCAATGCCGGAATCACATGCTCAGATCCTATCGTTTTCACCGTTATGGAGTAAAGTCTGTATTTGCGCATTATCGGTCCTTGTTTCGTGGAAACAAATTGAATTTTAGTCATTGGGATAAGCTGATGCTTCTCATTTAAAGCGCCTGATTTTAATTGTAAAAATTCCGCGCTGACCCCATAACGCCAATGTTTATAAAGTAAAAAGGCATTAAAAAAAGACCAGATTGTCGTAAAAACAGATATGACAGTCATTCCAATAAGAACCCAGCCTATCCATTCATTCCAGAAAAAGTGATAATCAAGATAAAATAGTACACCAAGTATGATAAATCCGATGATATTCATCGTTGTTTCACTGATTAACCAGACCTTGACACTATCCTTAGATAACCGATCCTCTGGTGCTTGAACATGTGTGTACAAAAGATCAATCCTTTACTCTTAAGTTTTTGCTGTTTTCTATATTATCATTTTACCACTTACCTAGTGACCTGCAACGTCCTTTTTTGTAAAAAACATCCATAATAATAGCATGAATACTATAGCTTTAATATAACAAAACAAGCTAGTGTATAAGAAGTTTATAGTACTGATGGAATTCTAAATATGATTTTGAACTTGCAAATAATCGCTTATTGATTTCATTATTGGTGGGATTGTTCTATTATTTATTTCCTGGGCAATGAAAAAAAGCTATAAATGCAGTGGAATAAAATAATAAAACAATATAGACACGAAATAGGGGTTAAAGATGATACGTATAAAACTTGATGTCATGATGGCTGAGCGTAAAATGTCACTAAACAAACTCTCCGAACTAGTCGATAGTACTCCAGCAAATTTATCGATATTAAAAAACGAAAAAGGGAAAGCAATTCGCTTCACAACACTCGATACATTGTGTAAAGCGTTAGGCTGTCAACCTGGGGATTTGATGGAGTATATTGATGAGTAGGATTGATAGTAGGGATTATTTGTCCTCACTATTTTCATAGCGTGGGGATGTGGATCTTCGAGGAACGGATAACATTTAAGTGAAGCGTGCTTTAGTATTTAAAAGGAGCAACGCAGACTTATTAGCGTTGCTCCTCATAAGATATCGCTTCTATTTCTTTACGCCTTTACCTTTAGCTATCTATTTCGTCACTTTTACGATTGTAGGAAGAGAGTTGCGGATAATTTAAATCTCGACGTAATAAGCACCACTGCATGATTACTATTACATTAGAAAAGCGCACCTAACCATTAGATGCGCTCCTCTATAGCTTATACAGTTTTTGTCTTTTAATCTCCTTACTTATCCACTGACCACAGGCATCGTCAATATCTGCTGCATTTTACAAGCGTACGCCGGAATTAATCCCGTTGGTTTCTTTTATCTTGCTCCTCATTTGTTTTATCAATATATTCTCTCATTCTTTTTTTATTCGGGGTAAGTGTATAACCTAAGTACTTTCTTTCCCGGTTGGCATCTTTATAAAATGCTACCGTCATCAATATTACCACTACACTAAATGGCAATGCTGATATAATTGCTGCAGATTGCAGTGCATTTAACCCCGTTTCTCCACCTGCTAAAAGCAACACATATGCGATCGCTGATAACCCTAATCCCCATACGACTTTCACAAAATTTGCAGGAGTTAACATACCAAAAGCAGTCTGCATACCTAAAACAAATGTTGCAGAATCGGCTGAAGTAATAAAAAATGATGCGATCAGGGCCAACGTAATAAAAGACAAAATGGTGCCCAATGGCAGCTCATTTAAAATACCAAATAACTGCGTTTCAGGTGGCATGTCAAATATTGCTGGTACATTTTGCCCCGCTTCAATTCCGGTCAGACCAAATGCAGTAAACCAAATGATACTCACAACAGTTGGAACGGTCAGTATCGCAATAACAAATTCCCGGATGGACCGGCCACGTGAAATTCGTGCGATAAATATACCTACAAACGGACTCCAGCTCATCCACCAACCCCAATAATATAAAGTCCAAGACTGCATCCACTCATTTTTTTGTTCGTTTAGTGGAGCTACATCTAAACTGTTAAATAACAAGGAATCTAAATAATTAGCAGTCCCACTTGGTATCATGTTGAGAATGAGTAAAGTCGGACCCATAATTAAGATAGCAGCAAACAATAGACCTGCTAATATCATATTTAAATTACTTAAGTACTGAATACCTTTACTTAGGCCACTCCAAGCACTAAATAAGAACAACACCGTAACAATGGCAATGATGATGCCTTGGACAAGCTGATTGTTAGGGATATCGAAAAGGTAGTTCAAACCTCCATTGATTTGCATGGCTCCTACCCCTAAAGAAACAGCTACACCAATAATTGTTGCAAATACCGCTAACACATCAACAACAGTACCGATAGGGCCATCTACTTTATCTCCTAGAATAGGGCGGAGGGTTTTAGATATTAAGCCCACCTCGCCTTTTCTAAATTGTGAATAGGCCAACGCGAGTGCTACAATACCGTATACAGCCCATGGATGAAAACCATAATGCAGAAAAGTTGAACGCATTGATTCAGCCAAGGCAGCTCTTGTTTCAGGTTCAGCAGTAGGTGGAGCTAGGAAATGAGAGATAGGTTCAGATGAGCCATAAAACACTAAGCCAATCCCCATACCAGCACTAAACAGCATTGCTAACCATGATATCGTTCTAAACTCAGGTTCATCATTTGGCTTACCCAGTTTGAGTTTACCGATTGGACTTAAACCTAGAAATATACAGAAAAATAAAATCAATGTAAAAACCGTCATATAATACCAACCAAAAGTATCAGTAACCCATGTACCAACAGCACCGGAGATTTGACCAAATTGATCAGGAAATACAGCGCCTAGAAGTACTAGTATTCCAACAACTATTGAAGCGTAAGTGAATACACTGGAAAATTGTTTTCTTTTTGTTTTCATAATGAAACTTCATCCTCTTTATGTTTGTTTTGATAACACAGATGTTTTTCATATTAACATAATCATAAATTTATTCAAACTCATTTATGACAGATTTGTTTCCGAAAATAGAACAGAAGTAACACATAAGCTTAGCAATAAAAGATCCTACTAATTATAATATCCTGTATTTACGCCAACTTTATTCAAATTATATAAAAATGGTCAGTCATATGTGGTGGTCGGGTGAATGCAAATGTGAAGCATTTGAGAGGGAATATTGAAATGATTTAACCTCGGGGTAATAATGATTCATGGAATGTAAAAAGCATGAAAAGAGCGCACCTAATAGCATTAGATGCGCTTTTTTCCAGCCTACACAGCTTTTGTCTTTTTAATCTGCTTACTTCTCAGCTGGCCACATGCAGCGTCAATATCTGCTCCATTTTCCCAGCGTACCCCGGAATTAATCCCGTGTGCTTTGAGCGTTTCAAAGAAGGATTGAATCGCTGTGGATTCACTTCTTGCATATTGATCATGCTCGGATACAGCATTATATGGAATGAGATTCACGTAAGCTAAGTGGCGGTGATTATATAATAATTTTGCCAGTTGTTTCGCTTCTTCCTCATGATCGTTCACATCGCGCAGCATAATATACTCATATGTAATTCGCCGATTTGTTTTTTCCAGATAATAATCAACAGCTTTCATGAGCTTTTCGATTGGAAACGCCTTGTTAATCTTCATAATCCGTGAACGAAGCTCGTTGTTTGGCGCATGGATTGAAATGGCTAAATTCACCTGGATACCTGTATCGGCAAATTCATATATTTTATGAGCAAGACCGCTTGTGGAGACGGTAATATGTCTTGCTCCAATATTTAAGCCTCGATCATCATTGACGACGTATAAGAAGTCCATCAGATTGTTAAAGTTATCAAATGGCTCACCAATTCCCATCACGACAATATGACTCACGCGCTCGTCTTCACCTTGTTCGTCAAGATGCCTCTGAACATTCATGATCTGCTCAACAATCTCACCACCCGATAGATCACGATTTTTCTTCAAGAGTCCGCTCGCACAAAATGTACAGCCGATATTACAGCCAACTTGAGTGGTTAAACATACGGACAGGCCATAATTAAAGCGCATGAGTACCGTTTCGATTAAGTTGCCGTCCGCTAATTTTAGTAAAAATTTAATCGTGCCATCCTCGGATTCCTGCTTAATCTCTTCTTCAAGTGTGTGGAGGGAAAAGTTTTCCTCCAGTAGCTCGATTGTTTCGCTGTTTACATTTTTCATAGCCGCGAAGCTTGTGACCCGCTTCTTATAAAGCCAATTCCAGACCTGCTGCGCGCGGAATCGCTTTTGTCCATGCTCCAAAAGCCAATCCGTCAATTTATCATATGTCAGCCCATAAATAGATGTTTTACTCATTTTGTACCCTCATTTCGAAACATTGCTTATTACTATCTTATATCATACTTGATGTGAGGCTTTGAGGCAAATGATGATAGGTTCTGTGGGGAGAGGTTTGATGGTATATGGATGGGACGGTTCGACGTTACCATGTACCAGAGAATGCTTCTCTGATACATGAGTGAGCTAGAACCACCCGAAGCTCCTACCTGAGAACGATTCGCCGATACATGAATGGGCTCAATCAGTATAACCATGTACCAGAGAGTTGCGTCCCCACGTGCTCGCCCCCTTTTAGAATAATTCCTGTAACCCCTCCACCTAAACCGTCTCACACCGCTGTAAAGTCAAATAAGCACGTGGCGATTATAATCCCGACTATCCTGTTTCAAAACACTCACAAACGGCTGTGTGCGATCTACATAATTCCACATGCTACGAGGGATATGACGCTCACAGACAAGGATAATTTCCGCCACTTGATTTTCTTCTTTAGCACCTTGAAGCTTTCTGATTTTCAAGATCCTTTAACTTACTAGGCTGCTGTGTCACTTGCCACCGCTCATGCTGAAGGCAGCTGAGTTTAGCTTCATTAGTATGCAGTGCTTTCTGGGCACGTTTGTGACGTTTTTTCTCGTTGAAGGTGTTCAATGGGGGTCTGGCTCGATCGTTTCGGTTTTTCCACTTCAATAAGTATTCCTTCTCTGTTAGTGCCTTATATAATAATATTTTACTTTCTATTGCCTGGGAAATCATCGCAAAACCTGCAACCCGAGCTTATAGTTGGACTAAACTTTACAAAAAAAGTATTATTTCTTATTAAGAAGAACTAAGGAGGAGTGAAGCAATTTGACAGAATCCACCAACGCAAAAACATTTAATAATATTCCACTGTCCGTTCTAGATCTTGCGCCTGTCGTTGAGGGGAGCAATCCAAGTGAATCCTTTAAAAATAGCGTATACTTAGCCCAACACGTTGAAAAATTTGGCTTTCACCGCTATTGGTTAGCTGAGCATCATAATATGCCAGGTATTGCCAGTTCTGCAACATCGATAATTATCGGCCATATTGCGGGCGCTACCAATCATATGCGCGTCGGTGCTGGCGGAATTATGCTGCCAAACCACGCAACACTTGTGATTGCAGAACAGTTCGGCACACTTGAGTCCATTTACCCTGGGCGTATTGACCTTGGCCTTGGGCGCGCGCCGGGGAGCGACCAGGCAACCGCATACGCATTGCGTTGTACATTGAATACAGGGCCAGAGGATTTTCCAATGCAGGTTAATGAATTACAGGATTACTTTTCAGATGAACCAGTGTCTCATGTGAAAGCTGTACCAGGGCAAGGGCTTGATATTCCGATTTGGCTGCTTGGATCAAGCGACTTTAGCGCAAGGCTTGCAGCACAGAAAGGATTATATTTTTCCTTTGCCAGTCACTTTGCACCTGCGTATACCATCCCAGCGCTGAAACTGTATCGTGATAATTTTCAGCCATCAGAAATATTGGAAAAACCATATGCGATGGTTGGTGTCAATGTGATCGCAGCTGATACGAATGAGAAAGCTGAATGGTTAGCAACAAGTCTAAAGCAGCAATTTTTAACGATGCAAAAAGGGCAACCGACGAAGCTATTACCTCCGATTGAAAATATAGAAGAAATGTACTCACCAATGGAATTGTCAGCAATTGAGCAAAGCCTTGACCCACGTACAACTATCATAGGGGACGCGGAGACCGTTCGGCGCGGTCTTGAGAAGTTTCAAGAAGAAACACAAGCAGATGAAATCATCATCAATTCACAAATTTTTAATGTGGAAGACAGGAAGCGATCTTATGAGATTGTTGCTGGGTTGATGGATTAAATTAGGAGGGAGCCGCGATTTGTTGAGAATCGCGGCTTTTTAATTTGGGCTGGAGTATGTGCAATACCGAACAGTGCCTGTCACCACCCGCATTTTGTCAGATTTTGTCGAGCAGATCCTAACACAAAAAATCCACGATTCCTGTTTAGATCGTGGATTTTTAGCATTTATTTTATTTTCTTCTTACATGTTGTACCACAAAGCGACTTTTTGGAATGGTTGGCATTCGTACCATACTGTAGCTTAAATCCTGTGGTGGTACTTCATACGTGATGCGCTGGGTCAAGAATTCCAGACTTGTTTTCATTGCTTCGATAGTGATCCATTCCCCGGCGCAGCGGTGTCCAATATCATACTCACCGCCGCCTTGTGGGATAAAATCAAACGGACTTCCTTCCCAATCCTTAAACCGCTCCGGCAGGAATGTATTCGGATCTTTCCACAAATCCGGGCTGTGATTTGTACCATAAATATCAAGTAACACGAGTGTTCCCTGCTTAAATTTATACCCTTTCCAGGTAAAGTTTTTTCGCACCCTAGCTCCGGTAAACGGGCCAAACGGGTAAAAACGCCGGATTTCCTGTACAAACATTTGACTGTATTCCCCGTCATCTGTCACAAGTTTCTCACGTGTCTCAGGATAATGATGTAATGCTAAAGCTCCAAACGTAATGTACCTAGCAATAGCAACAATCGGGCGTAGTATATTTATCAGCTCTACTGCTGCTGTTTTCAGGTCCAATAAATTGCCGTTTAAATCACGGTGCCAGCTCATAGCATATAAAGCTGTGTCTTCCAGTGCTTCCAACTCGCCCGTGCGAACCTGCTCAATAATATATTCAATCCATTTTTCCGTTCGATTGCGTGCGGTTCTTCCTTTCCAATGTCTCGGTCCTGCAGCTCCAAAAGCGTCTATCATCGCTGCGAGATCTCCTGACCGTAGCTCTAATTCCTTTGCCCATAATGGAACCCCAGTCCACCCGCATGCTATCCTGCACATCATTTTCTCAGTCTCTTGGAAAAGTTCAACACGCTTCATTTTTTCCCAGTTTTCGGTGGCGAGTTCCCAGTGCCGGGCAGTGAGGGAATTTAGTACTTTCAGGCGCTCCGATGTCATCAGCGACATGAACAGTTTCTTTCGATGCCGGTGAGCCTTCCCGTCCATGCCTTGCACCCCGCCTACGCCAAACAGGGACTCTTTGATTCGCTTTGGTGCCGCTCCCTTTCGCTGGAACAATTCATTATCATAAAATAGCTCAGCCGCTTCTTCGCCACTTATACAAATTGCCTTCTGACCAAGCAATCTCGTTTGAAAGATAGTTGAATCAAAGCGACGTAACCTGTTTGGAATATACAGAAAGCCTTCCGTCATTAATTTAATACTATTATCAAGACCTTTTTCTTTCGGGATTTGATTCGTTGATGACATGTGATCACTATCTCCTTTTTTAATTAAGCTTTCCCATCAGATGGGCTTACCAAACAAGTGATAATAGTATGTGGTGAAAAATTAATGACATTCGGACGCTCGCTACCACGAACTTCATCTGAAAACAAAAAGCCGACCAGAATTACCTCTGATCAGCTTTTCGGAAAAAATTAATTGCCAGCTTTCACGCGCGCTGCGATATCCACTGTACGTTTTGCTTGATGTTTTGCGGCACCTTCAACATCATCCACCATATTACCTTCACCGTCTATCGCTGTGCTGACACCATAAGGGTTACCGCCAGCCGCAAACAAGCTTGAGTCGGAATATCCAGGTGGCACGATAATAGCACCCCAGTGCATAAGTGATGTATACAGTGACAAAATACTTGCTTCTTGGCCACCGTGTGCGTTCCCTGCCGATGACATAGCGCTCACCACTTTGTTTACTGTTTTACCAGATCCCCACAAACCACCTTGCATATCAAGGAATTGTTTCATTTGTGATGGGATACCACCGAAACGCGTAGACATACTAAAGATAATAGCGTCTGCCCATTCAATATCATCTGAAGATGCTTCCGGGACATCTTTTGTTGCTTCTACATGTTCTTTCCATGCCGGATTTGACTCGATAGCTGCTTCTGGAGCAAGTTCAGCGGCTTTTACGATTCTAACCTCTGCGCCATTTTCCTTCGCACTTTCTTCCGCCCACTTTGCTAATTGATAGTTCGTTCCTGTTTGACTGTAATAAACGATTGCTAATTTTACATTTTCCATTTTCTCAGTCTCCTCTGTAGATGATTTTCCAAATAATTTATCTAAAAATCCCATATGATTAATTTCCCCTTACTATGTGAAATTTATTAAATGACACTCCTTTATCAAAATAGAGCTTAACTTCTGTTTTATAACTTAATTACTTTATGTAAGTAATATATCAGAGGAATACACTTGTGTCAAGTAACCTGCTAACTAAAAGTAACAAAGTGCCTGGCACCACCCGAATTTTGTCGAATTATATTTATAAAAAAATATCCAACCCCAGTATTGTGCCGATCCCTAAGACAAGTGTCCATATCCCCAGGCTGATTGTAAGCCATATTGTAGCGCTTGTTTTCTGTGCGCCTAATGTCATGGCTATAAGTGCTGCCAGATGGATGCCGGTTACGATTGGCCCTAGTAACGCGAGTCCGGGAAGGCCATATTTATTCCATATCCTTCTTCCACGATCATTGCGATTTGAAGATTCTTTCCCCTTTTTCTCCCGCCGTTTTGCATACCATTCCATTATCTTATCAGCCCCGAAGACAACCGGAAGAACAGTAATAACATTTCCCACAAACGCAAGCAGCATGACCCAAAATGGCGACAAGCCTCTAACAATACCCAATGGGATAACCACTGCGATTTCAAACCATGGAATAGCCGCCGCAATAAACACCAATACATATTCGAAAAGCATACCTTCCCCTCCTCAAACGTAAAATCGCCCTCCCATTATACCCGGTCTTCTGAAACCCTGTGAATTAAAAAGCCATTAAAAAAGGAAGCAACCATCCCAATAGTTACTCCTTTTTATCCTCTTCATGTTCACCTGTACCCTCTTCTTCATATGCCCGTATCGCGTCCCCTAACTCATCCTCGACTGTTAAATCTGACGTCTTCACGTTAGCTCGGTATGCTGCCCGGCTAATAAGATGTCCTGCTACAGGCGCCGTTAAGAACACAAATACAATTCCTAAAAGTAGACGTACACTAGCAAACGATTGGCTCCCCCAAAAGAAGATAAACGCTCCTGTAAGTGTTAGCAGTACGGCTAACGTGGAACTTTTTGTACCAGAATGGGAGCGTGTATATACATCCGGCAAGCGAACAATTCCAATTGCACTAATGACAGCCATAATACTGCCAATTAAAATTAGAAATACGCCAATAAACTCAACTATCTCGCTTACGTTCAATGATAACACCCCTCTCAATGTATTTCGAGAAGGCAATCGTACTTACAAATGCTAGAATTGCCAGTATTAGTATAACTTCAAGAAACGATCTTGTCCCAAGCAAAACAGATATAATAGCTATCCCTGATACGAGATTAACCCCTATCATATCAAGAGCTACTACACGATCCGGCAAACTTGGGCCGATGACAATGCGGATAAGGGCAATCGCAATTGATACACCGAACAGCGTGAGTGCAGTAAGGAGCATAGTTTCTATCATCAGCGAGTCACCTCCATGATTGCTTTTTCAAATTTATACAGGGATCGTATTAAATTACCCATCGATTGTTCAACATCCATCGCATGAATGTAGTATGCATCCCCTTCAGGCGTTACCTCAAGCACCACAGACCCAGGAGTTAATGTCAAAAGCAGGGCGAGTGCAGTAATTTCCCATTCCCCTCTCAGCTCTGTTTCATATTTAAAGATTCCCGGTCTAATCTTTAGTTTTGGACTTAATATCTGCTTAATGATATGGTAACTCGACTGCAGTAATTCCCAATTAAAAATAAGTAGCAATTTAATTACTGCAAAGAATCGCATCAAGTAAAATCGTTCCCCAAAAAGACGATGCATTAAAAACACAATGGCAGCACCCACAAGATAACCGGCCAAAAACGTGGAGAAACGTAACTCGCTTTCATCATTCAAAAGCATCCACAGGAGAGCAATACATAAATTTAATAAAAACTGGGCAGGCATCCACATTCACCTCTTTTCACATTTAGTCATTCAAAACGGCATCTATATATATATCAGGGTTTAGCAGTGTATTTGCTGCATCCTGTACATAAACTGAAATTGTTTCTGCTCCGAGTCCAAGTCCGATCGTAGCTACGGTGAGAAGAACGCATGGGATTAACCAGCCTTTTTTTAACGGTTCTTCATCTTCTTCACTAATGATCGTCTCACCCCAAAAGCTAATCAGGAATACACGCAGCAATGAATATAATACGAATAGACTTGAGATAAACACAAGTGCCAGCAGGATGTAAGATCCTACTTCCACTGTCCCTTGTCCAATCAATAGCTTACCAATAAAGCCGCTTAGCGGTGGAACCCCGGCAAGTGAAAGCATCGCGATAAAGAACATCCAGCCAAGCATTGGATAATTTTTAATGAGCCCGCTCATATAATCGATTCTTATATAACCGGTTAAGGAAATCATCGTACCTGCAAGTAGAAATAATAATGCCTTTACAACCATATCGTGGACGAGATAATAAATAGATCCTTCAATTGCTTCCGGCGTCGCCACTGCAAGCCCTACTAGGATAAACCCGACAGCAATGACTACATTATACGAAACAATCTGCCTGACATCTTTATACGCAATTGCACCGATACTTCCTCCAATTAAGGTTAGCCCTGCCAAAACACCAATGATCGTATGCGTAATGGAAGGTTCATGATAAAAGATAAGCGTGAACATACGAAACATCGCGTATATTCCAACCTTAGTTAACAATGCACCAAACAGGGCAGCAACAGCGGTAGGCGGCGCACTATAGGACCCTGGGAGCCAATAATAAAGGAGGAGTCCTGCTTTTAAACTGAAAACAGTTAGAAAAATAATACTAATTACTGTCAGCAAAGGCGTTTGTCCTGATTCAGCAATCCGACTTGATAAATGTGCAAAATTAAGTGTACCCATCGTGCCGTATAAATAAGCAATCGAAATAAGGAAGATCCAGGAAGACACCACATTAATGGCGACATACTTGATAGACTCCCGTAATTGAACTTCCCTTCCACCTAGTGTAATAAGCACATAAGAAGCTAGCAGCATTACTTCAAAAGCAACATAAAGATTGAACAGATCCCCTGTTAGAAAAGAACCGTTCACACCTGCTACTAGAAAATTCACAAACGAATAGAAGAACATATTTTCATAAGATTTCCCGATAGAAGAAAAAGCATACAGCAAACAGATAGAAGCTACGATACTTGTTGTCAGAACAAGAAGTACAGAAAAGGAATCCGCTACAAACATAATGCCAAATGGCGGTTCCCATCCTCCAATATCAAGCCTTAGTGGCCCTTGTTCTTGAATTTGATTTAAAAGAATGATACCTATAATCGCATTAACGATCATGACACTGAAACTGATCCATCGCTGCAACCGGACATATGGACGCAAAAAAATCAGTATAATCCCTGCCAACACAGGAAGTACCATTGGCAATACAAGAAGGTTATTCATCTTTAAAACCTCTCAATTCATCGAGATTATCCGTCCCGGTTTCCTGGTACGTCCGATAAGCCAAGACAAGGAAAAGTGCAGTGACAGCAAAGCTTATAACAATGGATGTTAGAATAAGTGCCTGTGGAAGCGCATCAACGTATGACCCCGCATCTTCCCCGAGTAGAGGAACACTTCCTTGCTTCAGGCCACCCATCGTCATCAGGAGCAAGTGAGCGGCATGTGAAAGGATAGCCGTCCCCAAAATAACCCGGATCAAACTCCTGGAGAGAATCAGATAGGTAGCAACAGTTACCAAAACCCCTGCTAGGATGGTTATTAACGTTTCCATATATTACACATCCTCACTAATACTTAAAATAATTGTTACAACAACACCTACGACCGCCAGTGCAACACCAGCTTCAAAAAGAGTGACTGTCGCCAGTTCCGTTTCGCCGAAGATAGGAAGGTCAAAATAGTCAAAAGCCTGGCTCAGGAAAGGTTCACCGAATAAAAGCGAACCAAATCCGGTCGCCACTGCAATAAAAGCACCTAATGCAGCAATTTTTTTAAAATCAAAAGGAACCGCCTTTTGAATCGTTTCAATATCAAAGACGATAAACAGTAAGACGAAAGCAGAGGCCAAAACAAGCCCTCCAACAAATCCGCCTCCCGGGTTGTTATGCCCGGATAAAAATAAATACACGGCCAAGGTTAATATAATAAATACGACAATTTTCGTAACAGCTCGAAGGATAACATTATTGATCTTCAACGTTCTTATCCTCCTTCCCAGCTTTCAGCTTGATCATGGTGTAGACACCGATCCCTGCTATAAGAAGGACGACAACTTCAAGCATCGTATCAAAAGCACGGAAATCACCTAAAATGGCATTTACAATATTGTTTCCACCAGCTAATTCATATGCATTTTCAAAGTAGCCTGATATTGTTTCAAATAACCTTCCGTTCTGTACAGCAAGCGCAACCGCTGTGAACACACTTCCAACACCAATCGCAATAATGGCATTGAGTGATTTTGATCGTCTCGGAGAATTTTCCTTTTTCCATTCCGGCAAGAAATAATAACATACCAAAAATAATACAGTGGTGACCGTTTCAATCACGAGCTGTGTTAGTGCCAGGTCGGGCGCACGGAATAAAACAAAGAACAATGCAATGGAATATCCGAGTACCCCATTAAGGATGATGGCGGTTAAACGTGACTTGGCAAAAAGAATAGCAATTGCAGCTACCATCATGGCAATCGCAATAATCCACTCATACCTCGTAATTGGAAGATCATCCGATATATCGAAAGAAAAGGCGCCTGTAAAAATAATTGCTCCTCCTACTACCATTACAAAGAAAAGATAGATATATACCAAGTAATCGCGAAGGAAGCCTGTCATATAAGAACGAGTTACCGGATATGATTTTTCCTCTAATTGATAAAGGGAAAAATTGTACAAGGTATTAAACGTCCAATTTTCCGGGAACAGGCTGTAAATACCTCTCCAGCGGCGCAGCGTGACAAACAACAATGTTCCAAGAATCACGATTGCGATAGTCATAAATAACTCCAAATTAAATCCATGCCATGCATAGATCTCTATACCCAGGCTTCCTTCTTGACGAGCAAACTCCGGAAAAATACCGTTCATCGCAGGTCTGAGTAAATTATCTCCGAGTATATTCGGAAAGAAGAAAATACCTACAACAAGAAGTGAAAGGACACCAGGCCCAACTAGCATCCCTCCAGGTGGCTCCTGTGCAGGCCGCTCCAATTTTTCCTCCTGGTAAGGGCCAAGAAATGTTTTAAATACAATGATCAAACAGTAAACAAATGTTAAAACACTTGCCACCCAGCCTAAAATTGGTATAAGAGCTCCCCATGTTTCCAATGAGAAAATGTTCAATTCCATTACGTTTAAGGCAACGGTAAAGAACATTTCCTTACTCAGGAAACCATTAAAAGGCGGCAGGCCAGCCATGGAGAGGCTTCCTATCGTAGCCATCGTAAATGTTATCGGCATTAACGTAACTAACCCGCCAAGCTTGCGAATGTCCCTTGTCCCCACTTCATGGTCGACAATCCCGACAACCATGAAAAGCGCACCTTTAAAGGTAGAGTGGTTAACAAGATGAAAAAGCGCCGCAAACGTGGCCTGTGTATAAATAACGGAATCTGCCGAATAGCCATTATGAAGCGCAGCAGAACCCATACCAAACATACTCATAATCATTCCCAGCTGGCTGATTGTTGAATAAGCCAGCAGCGCTTTAAGATCCGTCTGCTTCACGGCATTAAAAGCGCCCCAGAACAGTGTTAGAATCCCTACACCTGTAACGAGCCAAAACCAGACCGCATCCCCGCCGAAAACCGGTGTGAAACGAGCGACCAAATAAATCCCTGCTTTTACCATTGTTGCTGAATGCAAATACGCACTGACAGGCGTTGGTGCTTCCATCGCATCAGGCAGCCAGATATGGAACGGAAATTGTGCCGATTTAGTAAAAGCAGCAAGCAAAATCAGCAGCATCGCAGGTATAAAGAGCGCATGATCCGTATAATCCGGGATTATGGATATGATTTCACGAACACTGAAAGTACCTGTCATCACGTAAAGCATGATAAAGCCAACCAGCATTGCAAATCCACCGGCAACCGTAATTAAAAGCGACTTCTGCGCGCCCTCTCTCGATCTTTTCCTGTGATACCAAAAAGCAATTAATAAGAAAGATGAAATACTTGTTAATTCCCAGAACACATATAAAATCATGATGTTGTCTGAAAATACAACCCCAAGCATAGCCCCCATAAATAGTAATAAATAAATATAAAAGTGATTCAGTGATTCTTTTGAAGATAAATAGTAGATGGAATAGTGTACAACAAGTGCACCTACACCAGTGATTAAAAGACCAAATATCAAGCTGAGTCCATCAAGATAGGTGGTGAAGTTGACACCAAAGGTCGGGATCCAATGGATGGTATTCTCGAATGTCTGTCCATTTGCTATAGATGGAATATAGCTTGCTAAGGCGATAAATAATCCAGCAGGAACAAGAAGAACAAACCAGCCGATATGGATTCGTCTAAATTTTTTATTAATAAACGGAATAATGATGGCAATAAGAAATGGGATAATGATTGCCAAATTCACAGATAACAAATTCTAACCTCCATTTCAAACTAAGGGCTTGTGGGTGGCGTAATGATAATCTAAGTAACTTCCTATTATGGTACTCGTTAACAATGGATAGTCGGTGGCATATGATGAAAAGATATGATAATCATGTCATATGCAACCATTTGACCTTGACTTCCTGTGTGGGAAAATGCATGATGGATCCCTAGCTATTTAAATAGGGATATTGCAGGAGTATCACTCATTTATGCAGAACGCATGTGATAATAGTGTATAGTGGGATTCCACTTCAATCACATGCTAAACATAAGATCAACGAAAGCCTAACAAGTTAATTATACATGAAACAAACTTTCAATGCATTTCTAAAGCTATTTTATTCCAATTTACCCTTTTCTATAGTAATTTTGATAAACATCGACTATGATATATGATATATGAAAATGAGGGAATTATACTCCTTGAAAAATTTCTGTAGCATAAGGGATTGACAACCATTATTATCGTGTTACAATATTTAAGTTTGATGCACACACTCGCACTAATTTGCGGGGTGAATTACATGAACAATTAAAGAGGTGATTGCCGTCATGAAAAGAATAAAAGGACGTATGGATGAAAGCATCCTGGTTTGTGTGTATTACGGTCCAAATGGTGAAAGATTAATTAAACGTGGCCACAAGTTGGCTCAAATCGTCGACTGTCCGTTATATGTGTTAACCGTCGACCCACTTCCATATGATGAGTTCGATGCGGAAAAATCCGGATATGTCGATCGCTGGAAGGAATTATGCGAAGAACTGGATGTGGATGAATTTATTATTCGTGACAATGAAAAGCGATCATCTGTCAAAGCGATCAAAGAAGTAGCGCATAATCACAATATAACGCAAATTGTGATAGGCCAAAGTCCGCAAAACAGATGGGAAGAAATAACAAAAGGCTCATTTGTCAATGTTCTCTTGCGCCAAATGACATTTATTGATATCCATATCGTGTCCACCGATCGGACGTTAAAAAGCGCGAATGCGAATGATACCACCTACGAAAAGGGTGTGCGCGGCTTCCTCCGGCAGGACGATGACGGCTATCGACTTAGTTTTACAAGATCGAAAAACAACCTCTATGAAGGTATTTTCTATAAAGAAATCGGAACCGATTTTAACAATGGCGTGTTTAAATTCGTAAATAACGAGGGAAAAACGTGCCAGGTTCATGTAACAGAGGACAACGTAACAGCATTAATGAAAGAACCACCAAATATAAAATAAATGGATTGGCTACCTTATGCGCACACGCTAAAGGTAGCCTTATTTTTCATTCATATAGTTTAGGAACTCTGCTTGAAAATATCGGTACATCCTTCCTGATTTTAGGAACGAGTTCCAACGAGAGTGTTTCCACGATTGTCTCTTCCTCTGTTCCACTGCCAGCCTTCAAAACATTACCCCATGGATCGATAACCATGGAATTTCCGGAAAAATCAACCCCATCATAGCTGCCGATACGATTGCTGGAAACCACATACATTTGATTCTCGATTGCTCTAGCTACCTGCAATGCCTTCCAATGTTCTTTTCTAGCGGTTGGCCACTGGGCAACTACATATAAAATTTGCACGTCCTGCAGTGCCAAACTTCTGGCCAATTCAGGAAAACGAAGGTCATAGCAAATAATCAGTCCCATTTTCACCCCACCTAATTCGAAAACCTGCACCTTCTCTTTGCCGCCTGTTAAATAGCGCGGTTCATCCAGCATGGGGACAAGATGGATTTTGTCATATTGATAGATCACATTGCCTCGGTCGTCAATTACGATGCTAGAATTATAGATTCCGTCCTCTTTCTTATTAGCGATAGATCCACCGATGATATTGATGTTATGTCTAGAAGCCATATTTTTTAAAAAGGAAGTTGTCGGCTCCCCATCCACATCTGCTAGTTTCTCAAGTTCCGCTAATGTATAGCCTGTCGTCCACATTTCCGGAAGTACGATAATGTCAGGTTGCTCTTCCTTCACCGTCCGATTCACCCATTTTTCAACCTTCAGCCGATTCGCCCCCGGATCTCCCGCTATGATATCCATTTGATAAACCGCATGTTTCATCTGATTGCCTCCCCCGTTTGAACTGTCTAATTATATTGTATCGTTAATTACCGCAATTGTAAAAAAACGGCCGTTGAAAAGCTGCCCAAATAAAAAGAGCAGACGATGAAGCAGTCCACTCTTTCTGTTTTAGTTATTTGCTGGCTTGTGATGTAGTGGCGGGGGTACTAACCAACCCTTTTGTTTATTGAGCCTGAGAAGTTTTCCGCCCATAGCCGCCTTCTGTGTATGAAACTGCCCGTACATCGCAATGATGTCTTCCCGAATGGATTTACCCATCATTGTACTGCATGAAACGAGTCCTGCAGCAACTTCCGCTGACAGGGAAGCAGCAATTTCCTTATCCTGCATGCGAGCCCCTGCTGGAATGTCCTCGACTTGCGCCTTAGGACGCTCTGGAGGTGCCGGGGGAGACCGATACCATTATCTTTTAACAGGCTCTCTATTTCTTTCACATCCCGCTGAGCCTGTTGAATAGACTCCTGAATTAAATTAGCCAAATCCTGATCGCCTGTATGGTTAAGATGTATTTGATGTGCCGCAATCATCCCGTTGGTTGCCAGTAATGTTGACCATACACCAAAAACCTCACCATAATGCATCGGCTCATCTGTCGGATTTCCATCTAAAACTCCCATTCAAACCCTCCTCATAGTTATAGTTGTGCCGCTGTTTTTCATGCACAGATTTAGGGTTTGTTTGTATTGGGGTTTTATGCATGGGATTTGAGTTAGAGATGTATTAATGTGATGGCTAACATGCTATCATCTAATAAAGCATCCATTAGAAGCGACATACCACTATTTTTTATTTTCCAATGCTCTCGTTACCATACTGAATACAAAGTAACTCATACCACTAAGCCCCATAATCCCTGATAGAACAAGGAAATCATTTTTTTCAACAGACAACATGCTTACAGCAAACAAAATAAAACAAAATATTATCCCTACAGTGCTCAGGATAATGTTCTTCTTAATATTCATTGAATTATCTACCTCCTGTAAAACAAATCTGTTTTTAGATACAATAAGTGAATCTCCGGTGTAACATTTTGCACCATATAGGCCAATAAGAGCTAGGAATTATTTTTTAATTGTAACTACGATTCTTGCATTTCCAAATCCGTTTAATTCTCTTCTCCCTCCTGCAGCCTCTGTTCCTTCACTTCCAAAAATCTTAGTGCTAGGTAGTAGGATAATCCTGCTATCATACATGCTAGAATCCATTCTATATTAAATACAAAATCTTCCCTACTAATAACTGAATTAATAAAAACTAAAGTTCCACCCGCAATACCTCCTGATAAGATATAATTAAACCATCGTATACCTTTATTAATGCGTTCTATAAGCATAGACGTAAGTACTCCAACCAAGAGAAAAGCGGGCAAAGCATAAATATAAACAAATAATAAACCATCAATAGAAAAAATTAGAGAATCGTTATGTATGATAATCCTATTAAATATATTATGTATAATGAAGAACAAAGACAATACCAAAGGAGCTAAAAACGCGGCTATTACTTTAAGAATATATATGCCCCTAATCTGTGCAACCACATCATGAGTTATTACATACAACCTGACCCATAGTCAATTCCTATTGTGCCACTCCTTATCACGATCAAAAACCATTTCTATTACGGCAATTATCAATGCAGCAATAATCTCTGTTTCCAGGGAAAGTGTAATGCTTTGCATAAACTCATCCACTGTGAACAAGACCATCCAGTTCGTTGCGCCTTCAATGCTGAGTCTGGTCCAAAGTATCTCTATTTTCCCTTTTATATTTTTGACGAGCAGCTTGAAAATTGGTTTGGAAAACAGTTCGACGATGACGCCTAAAATCACGTAACTGACAACAAAAACAATCAATGACCAAATAGATTCATACTCAACGCCGAGCAGCATAAAGATCCCCGTTATTCCAAAAAAATAAATCCCCAATACAAAGCCAACCACAAAGATGATGAGAAGCGCTATTCCAGCAACTGTTGCCGCTTTTTCTTTTTTATTCATATCACGAAATGAATTATTTTTATGTTCAGGCATAGATGTGTTTCTCCTTTTACTCCCTTCAGATAATACATGTTACTTTTTATATAACAGCTTAAACCTTTCACAAACAACAGGGATTTTGTCATGAAACTCCTGATCTATATGATGAAATTCTTTTTTAAAGAAGGCTTCGTGAACTTCGCGCCAATAATCTAATGTACGATCACCTTCACCTTCCAAATACGCGAATTCTGCCGTAACTTCATCAAAAGGAACCACTTCTACTGATACAGTTTCTGCTATTGCAACAGCTTTCCCATCCCCATCGAGGATAATATTGTGAAGACCGACGTATGGTAATTCCTCATTATCTAATTCATATAAATTATAATTTGACGCTGTTGCTGTTTTCGTTCCTTCTAACACTAATTTTGCAAGCTCATCAGCCATTTCCTTTGAATCACCAAATGCCCAAGCTTCATAATCTTTCGGTGCAATTGGGTTCATTTTTCGATAATCTTCCCACATTTTGTTAATCGAATCATTGCTCATATCTATCAACCTGCTTTCTATCTATCTAATCATTTTAAATTATAACATCTTCTCCATATTTATATTCGTTTCGATGTACCCTAATTTCTCATATAAGGACCATGCTATTTTGTTGTGGCCGAAGACGTGAAGCCCTATACTTACCAATCCTATCTTTTTAGCTACGGTTTCAATTTCCTTCATTGCTTGCTTACCGTAACCCTTACCCTGGTTGCCTTTCCAAATATTGATGTCATAAATAAACCCTTTTTCATTTGTTCGTTGCGTGAGCCAAATCATACCAACTTCTTGATCACCGTCACGAATAGTAAATAAATAGTTGTGTACCGTTTTCTCTCCTGCAGGTAAGAGCTTTTCATATTCTTGTTTTGCCTTGATCATTGCCTCGTGTTGTTCCCAATTACCAGACTTCATTTGTTCGTTTGCAAAGTTTTTAATTGCATAACTATGATATTGCTGAAATTCAACAGCATTCATTTTTTGTAAATTAATGTCCATTTTCTTCTCTCCTTATATTTTTCCCTTACTCGAATACATTTCCTCACAATCTCCATTTATTTTAACATAACCTTCAAATTATTTTTAAATTAATTTCCAAATTATGAGCCCATAGAAAAATTGGTATGAAAATCAATATCAATCAGCAAAGGAACTGTCGCCATGCTTTAAATTATTCAGTTCTGGGTAGTTAAAGCTGCGATTTTTTGTTACTCTTAGGAGGGTAAGCGTTTTTACATAGATCATTAGTAATGGGGGTTTTGTTATGAAAAGATTAGTCATTTTAGGTGGGGGTTATGGTGGGCTTAATATTTTGACGGGATTACTGAACCATCAGCTGCCTGAGGACATACATATTACAATTATTGATCGAAATCCATACCATTCCGTGAAAACAGAATTTTATACGATTGCGGCAGGAACCTCAGCGGAAACGGATGTACGCGTGAGTTTTCCCGATGATAAACGAGTGAACTATGCTTATGGAGAAATCACAAAAATTGATACCGAAAATCAGCAAATTTTGGTGAGAGAACAGAGCTATCCGATTCTTTATGATTACCTGGTGATTGGACTGGGATGTGAGGATGATTATCACGGAGTTGAAGGTGCAGCGGAATTCACACATAGTGTACAAACATTCGCCAAAGCCAGGAGGACGGGTCTTGCAGTGGGGAATCTAGATGCCTATGGAAAAGTTACCATCGTTGGTGCAGGCCTGAGCGGTATCGAAGTCGCTTCTGAAATTAGGGAAAGTAGAAAAGATCTAAATATCAGACTACTGGACCGGGGGGAATCTGTATTAAAGGCATTTGATACAAAAATTCAGGAGTACGTGCAGGATTGGTTTGTAAAAAATGATGTTGACGTCTTCCACCGCTCCAGCGTGGAATATGTAGAGAAGCAAGGCGTTTGCAACAAAGGTGTATGTTACATAGATGATGTCACGATTTGGACAGCAGGCGTACGACCGAATTATTTAGTAAGGGAATTGCCACTTGAAAAAGACGAGCAAGAAAAAATTGTGGTGAATGATTATTACCAAGTACCAGGACAAGAAAATATCTATGTGGTTGGCGACTGTGCTTCATCTGTTCATTCACCGAGCGCACAACTAGCAGGACAGCAGGGGGAACAAGTCGCTGAGGTGTTGCTGGCTGTATTGCAAGATAAAAAGCCAGCGAAGCCAAAAGAAATAAAACTTAAAGGAACACTCGGATCCTTAGGAAAGTCAGATGGGTTTGGAAACATGATGCAAAAATCAGTAACAGGATACCTGCCTCGGCTGGCCAAGTCCGGTGTACTTTGGTTGAATAAGCGGCATTAATTTAAGAGCCATGATCTCAGAGTGAGATTGTGGCTCTTTTGTAACTTTACATAAAATTAACTTGCTCTTAGCACTGTCTTAAAACAAATATAGTACACTTTAAGTAGAAAATAACACAGCTTATCTGGAGGTGTACAATGCGATTGCTTGCTAAAGTAAGTGTCTGTCTTGGAGCTGTCCTTTTGTATATGCTGTAACTAGAATTATAACAATCGCAGAAAATGAATGTTTTTATATATCCTTAGGGCTCTTGAATGGTAACCAAGAGCCCACCCCCTGATTTGACAAAATACGACAAATTTCGGGTCGTGCCTGTCACTTTTTATCAAATGGAAATAGTTTTTGCTTTTTAGCTTCGTCTGCATGGTCTGTGATTATTTCGTCAAAGAGTTGCTGCGGATCTTTGTCTTTGGTATTGATGCGCAATTGTTCTGCAGATTGTATCACTTTCACCTCTTGAACTTCTTTATGGACGTCAATCCATTCTTTCCCTTCTGTGTCAATGCCCAAAATCGTTGCCTCGTATTTGACGGCTGTTTCGAAAACTTCCTTTTGCAGTGTTTCAAGATCTTTTCCTTCTGTAGCGATATCTAAGTCATTCGCTCTTTCTTTCAGCCTTTCTTCCTGGACTTCTTTAGCTAATTCCTCCGGTTCTTTCCCTTCCGTTTCGATGCTCATTTCTTCAGCTTTTTCCTTCACTTTTTGATGATGTACTTCTTTTGCAAGCTCTTTGAAATCTTTTCCCTCTGTCTCCATATCCATTTCTTCAGCTGCTTGCTCTACCTTAGCTTCCTTTACTTCTTTTTTTAAGTCTTTCACGTCTTTTCCTTCCGCATCAACACCAAGTTCCTCTGCTTGATACTTTAAAAACGCCTCACTTTTAAAAAAGCCTATCTTTCCGTGCCCCTTCTTATCATCCTTCTCCTCTGACTTCCATACCTCATCATGGGAATCAGCAGAAACCGAACCCTGCCCCATAATCCCGAGTGAAAGCACCATTGCAGCAAGTATAAATGAAATTTTTCTCATCTTGTAACCGTCCTTTCTCGTTTGAAATTTACTTCGTCTTTTAGCATTTCCAATTCTGGGAGATAAATGAGGGAAACAAGCCGAATTTTATTCATAATCAGTCCCAATAAGAAAAAACGCTCCTAGTTTCTTGTAGGAACGTACCTTGTAATTTTAAAATCATCATTTATTTGTTGAAATGTTTGCTTTGGAATAAAGTTTGATTATATTCTACCTTGATCTTCCAGAAACCTGCCAATTCCAGGATAGTATTTATTCCTGACTAGCATCCGATTGCGGCATTCTTTTTTATAATAATTGATCATTAGAAACACAGGTCCTCGAGTTTTATCGGTCATTTCATTGCGTAACGCTGTGAATGTGTTCTCTATACATATAGAATGACGATATTGCTCCAACTACTATTGAGATTATAATAGGCAAAAACATATACTGCCTGTAAAATTACGATTCACTTGGTACAAAGAAAAGAAAAAAGACAAGCGAAAGTAACAATGCATAGAACATCTGTCTCTCTATGCGGAATTTGAGCAACAATGTATGATCATCACCATTTCGTATCTTCTTCATATATATTCCATAAATAATCAACGAACTTAAGGCGACTAGTATCCCGATCAAAATGAATAAAATAAAATTATCAGTGCTATGTGCCAAGAAATTATCCATTCGGTCGAATATAAACATTAAAACCCATCCTTGTTAAGTTAATATCTTTCATATCCGTTGGGGCAGCTCCTCTATCGGAAGTATATATTTAGCCTAATCAGAAGTATCGGTATGAAACACTTTTAGTTTATTCCAAGTCGATTTCCAATTCTTTTTTGTTATGCGGTCTTCGTAAATATGCAGACGTTGTTTATCCTCTGTAAAAAATGGGGTAGGCTTCACCTCTAAATGGACAAGATCGCTAATTCCATAAGGAGCTATTAAAATCACGTTATCTTTTTCATCTAATCTTACTCCTAAAGCTGTCGCTGTTTCTGGAAACTTAGAAATAGCATCAACGGAAGAGGTATAAGGGTGGATATTGTTATTAATATGCATTCTTGCTTCATTTTTCACAGACCAGGGAGTGTCAGGGATAAGAATCCTAAGCATTTCTTCAAGTTTCTTTTCCTCAAATTCATTACTATTTTCAGGTTCAAAATAAATGACATCAATATCCGGAAGCGGTGTTCTTTCACTAAAATTATGTAATGTATCCCATATTTTTGAACGAACAAATCCAGCGCATATCCACCAATCAGGTAAATTCAATGATTTTGCGGATAGTAATATATCCATCATCCATTCATCTTCTTTAATAAGAGAGATGATTTTTTCTCTATCAATTATTATAAAAATCACCCCTGATCCATCTTCAACAGAACTTAGTTACTAAGTATATTCATTCATATTAGATACAATCATTCTAACATAAATATTCAGAATTACTTGCAAGAATTATCGCCTCTCCGAAAAAATAAAAAGCGATGTGATTTTATGGAAACCACACCGCTAATCGACCTTATTCATCCTTTTTGCTAATATACTCGTTCGGTTCCTCTCCGCCTTGGGTATTACTATTTTTAAATTGACTCTTCCGCCCGTTACGGTGTTCGCCGCTTTGTTCATTTTTCTTAAACATATTATTGAACTCTTTTCCTTTGTTGACCATATTTATCAGAACCCCTTTATATATGATTAGAAGTTAGTTTTTGATTTATTGGGGTTTTTATTCGTAAGGTTATGTTTGAACCAGATCACTAAACATGGGCTATATATAAGCTATCAACAACCCACCCAAAGCACCTGTCACCACAATAACCCATGGCGGAAGCTTCCAATAAACCAACATACTGAATAAAATTGCTGCCAGTGCAAAATCAATTGGCTCATGAATCGAACTGGTCCAAATTGGGTTGTAAAGTGCAGCGATTAAGATACCTACAACGGAAGCATTTACCCCGATTAATGCACCTTTGATTTTCGGGTTACTGCGCAGAGCGTCCCAAAATGGCAGTGTGCCTAGTATGAGAAGGAATGCAGGCAGGAAGATGGCAAAGGTCGCAAATAGACCGCCTTGCCAGCCGTTAATGACTGCACCAATATATGCTGCAAATGTAAATAATGGTCCGGGAACTGCTTGAGCGGCGCCGTATCCTGCTAGAAATTCCTGTTCACTAAGCCAACCTGCAGGAACAAATTCCTGTTCCAGTAAAGGCAGGACGACATGACCTCCACCAAATACAAGCGAACCGGAGCGATAAAAACTATCAAATAAGGCAACCCATTCGACGGATGTAAGATTTCGTAATATAGGAAGAAATATTAGTAATCCAAAAAATAACGTTAAACTAATATAACCTATACGACGTGAAATCGGAAAATGGGAAACGACTTGTTCTTCTTGTTGGGTGTGCTGGCGATAAACAAGAAAACCGACAACCCCCGCCAGTAAGATGACACCAATCTGGGTGTAAGCTGTTTGCCATAGTAACGTAACTATCAAAGCAAATAAAGCAATTGTTTTTCGTTGCAAGTCAGGCGTTAGTTTTTTGGCCATACCCAGGACTGCATGGGCAACAACGACGACAGCAACTATCTTCAATCCATTTATCCATCCTGCATCTGCTATATTGAACGTATGAAGAAGGGAAGCGAATATAATAAGTGCAATAACAGATGGCAGTGTAAAGCCTAGAAAGGAGATCATTCCTCCAACTATGCCCCCACGCATAATACCGATGCCAATTCCAACCTGACTGCTGGCAGGGCCAGGCAGAAACTGACAGAGCGCAACTAAATCTGCGTACCCCTTTTCGTCCATCCACTTTCGTCTGCGGATATATTCTTCGTGAAAATATCCTAAATGTGCTATAGGTCCACCAAATGAAGTTAATCCAAGTCTGGTAGAAACAATTAAGATTTCCAGCCATGTTTTCAATTTATTATTCATGTTTACACCGCCCCTCTAATCTTTTATCTCTTTAAATAATTCATACGCCTTTGCCCGGGCTTGTTCAAGAATTTCTTCCCCTTTGCTCGTTGCTGTATAATACTTTCTTATTTTCCCATCTACGTTTCGCTCTTCTTTCAGCAAAAGTCCGTCTGATTCCATATTGTGAAGGATTGGATATAGTGTCCCTGCGCTGATTTCATATCCGTGCCCCTCTAGCTCTTCATGCATCCAAGCACCATAGATAGGGTGCTCCTTTGCGTGATGCAGGATGTGTATTTGTATGAATCCTAAGAAGAGCTTTCTTAATATTTTGTCTTCCAGCTTGATCCCTTCTTTCCGTTATCGAAATCCAATATCGAAACCCGATATTGATAAAGTACCATGTTTTATTTTACAATTCAATAGCTTTTACTAAACTTTACATTTACTTCATATTTTCAAGGCCACCCTCACTTAAACCACCCGTTCTCCTTAAACTTTGAGATGGCCTCAATCCGGTTGCTCACATCCAACTTATCCAAAATCACGGATACATAGTTGCGAACAGTACCATTTGTGATAAAAAGCTCGTTTGCAATTTCTTTTGTCGTTTTGCCATCAGCAATAAGCTTAATAACCTGCTCCTCCCGGCTAGTCAACGGGCTTCCATAATCAAATGCCATATCTACCAATTCCGGTGCGTAAATGCGCCGGCCATCCATAATCGTACGTATAGAACTGGCCAACTCTTCACTTGGACTGTCTTTAAGCAGGTAGCCACTTACCCCGGCTCCTCTTGCACGTTCAAAATATCCTGTACGTGCAAATGTAGTCAGCACAATTACTTTACAAGCATCATCCTTTAATTCCTCTGCTGCTTCAAGTCCGCTTTTGAGTGGCATTTCAATGTCCATGATGCATATGTCAGGCTGTTCTCGTTTCACAGCGTCCAATGCTTCTTCCCCGTTCCTGGCTTTTCCGACCACTTCCATATCTTCTTCCAAATCAAGTATAGATCCAAGCGCGCCAAGCAGCATGCGCTGGTCTTCAGCAATTACGATGCGAATCACGACAATGCCCCCTTCTCCATTTGTTGAATAACTTGCGGTACCTGAATTGTCAGGGTTGTGCCATTTGAAGCATCTAGGCCTAAGCTTCCGTTCACAAATTCCAGGCGTTCTTTTATACCTTGAAGGCCATTTTCCTTAAACGTTATTTGATCAGGGATACCAATTCCATCATCCTTCACTTGGAGAATCAGCGCTGTAGGAGATTGTATAATCGATACCTTGCAACTTGCGGCCTGACTGTGCTTGACAACATTTGTGACAGCCTCTTTTAAACACATGCTAAGCACATTTTCAGTTAGCAGTGGCGTATATTTAAGCTCCGGATTTCCTTCTAAATGGAATTCGATCTGTGCAGCCTGCAGGATTTGCTGGATACGGATCATTTCATCCTTCAATTTTTCCCCTTTCATATCTGAAACCATTTCACGCACTTCTTTTAACGCTGTTCTTGCCGTCTGGTGGATATCATGCAGTTCCGATTTGACTGTTTCCGGTTTTGCTTCCACTAATTTTCCGGCCAAATCACTTTTCAAACCAATGAGGGAAAGCTTTTGCCCCAATGTGTCATGCAGGTCGCGCGCAATCCGATGCCGTTCCTCCACAACGACCAATTGGGAAATTTTTTCATTTGCATCCTTTAATTGATCCTCCAGCCTCTCTCGCTTATTCCGATTATATAATGTAAACGGCAGCAGAATAACACCGATTACAGCAATGATGATAAATGGCAACTGAGATAGGAAATATTCATTCTGTGTAAAAAAACCGACACTGACAGCACCGATCGTCGTGACAAGATGAACCACGTACAGGGCGACGAAACCACCTTTATGCTGAATATTCCCGATGTAAAAGGCTAAAAACAACGCAAAATAGACATAGCCGAGAAGCACTGTCATCACGATGCTTATTACCATATTTAAGCTCACCGATAAATATACCGTCCATGTCCATTCTTGGGAAAGAAAGGAGACCCTGTATATCGTGAAAAATAATAAAATCATCACAATACCGAAAATAATTTCCCAAATTCCTGACGAACGAAAGACGAAATAGAATGGCAAAACACAAAATATAATCCAGGCATAGGCGCTGAGCCCGGTGTTTTTCGGGATGATGTGATACCAGCTTTGCATGGTAGGGGCCCCTCCTTTTTGATAAGTATAACAGAAAAAGCGACCCCCAGGAGGCCGCTATTTCATTTCGTATTTATTTTTCCTGAAAGCTTGACTTTTGTTCGCCCAGATCCAGGTTCAAATTTCTTTTTCTCAGCAGATCCTTAACCTCTGAAAAACTTACAAACGATTTATTAGCTTCATCATAAAGCCTGAAACGAATCGATTTTAAACTGGAAGCAAGCGTAATCGTTGTTGCCTGTTGTAGTGGCGGCGTGGATTCATGTGCCTTCTCTAGATTATAGTTCGGAACCCTCGGACTCAGGTGATGCACGTGATGGTAGCCAATGCTGCCTGTCAGCCATTCCATTACTTTCGGAAGCTTATAATAGGAACTTCCATCAACCGCAGCTTTTACAAAATCCCACTCATCCTCATTTTCAAAATAAGAATCCTCAAACTGGTGCTGAACGTAAAATAACCATATTCCAGCGGCACCTGCGACAAACAGAATCGGCAGCTGAATGATCAAAAATGCCTGCCAGCCGATTGCCCAAATCAGCAGTCCATAAATAATAGCGACAGAACCATTGATCAAATACGTATTCATGCGTTCTTTCCGTTTTGCCCCTTTTCGATTAAATCGATTAGAAATCAGGAAAAGGTAAATCGGGCCTAGACCAAACATAACAATAGGAGTCCGGTACAAGCGATATGCTAGCCTGCCCCAAAAGGATGCAGCAACATATTCATCCACCGTCATCACCCATACATCTCCCGTGCCGCGCTTGTCCAAGTTGCTGCTCGTTGCATGATGGATCGCATGGCTTCGTTTCCATTTGTCAAAAGCAAATAAAGTAATAATCCCCGTAATCGTACCGACAACCCGGTTCGCTTTACTGCTTTTGAAAAATGACCCGTGCGTGCAATCATGGAAAATAATGAATGTCCGAACGACAAATCCGGAAGCAACGACTGCTAATGCAACGGTTAGCCATACGGAAATGGACAAGCTTTGGTATGCAAGAAACCAAATCAGGAAAAGCGGGATGATCGTATTGATCAGTTGTATGATGCTCATCCGATGATCTGAACTTGCAAACGGGATGACACTTTTTCTCAATTGCGCCTGTTTTTGTTTACTCATAACATACATCCTCCAAAGATAGGAATTTTCGGTGATACTATTCTCTATCTTTATTGTAGCTATAAACCACGAGCCAAAAAAGGCATAAACGTCAAGGATGTCACATGACAAATGTCATATATTTAACGGGAAATCCATTCGACAAATTTTGGCATATTTCGGGTGGTGACAGGCACCTATTCTCTTCTCCTAGACATAACCAACAGAATCACGCCAATCCCCAGCATGATCGTTGCGCTAGATGTAAATGGCAGGCCAAATACTTCTGCAGTTGCTCCTGATAGGCTAGATCCTGCTACCGAACCAAGGGAGAAGAAGGCGTAGAAAATACCATATGCTTTGCCCCGGTCAACCATTGATGATACCTCTGAGACAATCTGGTTCATCGAAGGAAATACGAGTGCGAATCCAATTCCGTAAATCACCATTAATAGAAAACTGACCCAAGGAATCGCCGTAAAGTTTAGGGAAAGGTGCACGAGTCCAATGACCGTCAGTCCTGTGATCACTAAATAAATGGGAGGAAATTTTTCATATATGGCATTCGTCGGACTTACAAAGATAATGATCGCGATAATCCCGAATGTCGTTAAAAGCATTCCCGTTGTTGCGGAATCCAGCCCCATTTCCCCTACCTTTAATGGTAGCGCGAACGCTAATGTTCCATTACTTACCATAAGCCCAAAAGCAGCTAATGAGGCTTGTATCAGCAATGGCTGTTTTAAAAGCGGAATAAAATCGCCAAAGACAACTTTATTTCTTTCCTTGGAGGAAAAAGATTCTTCAACAAAGTACACGATTAATACAGAGCTGATAAGGAAGAGTATAGCAACGAGCCAGAACACATAATCAATCTGCGCTCTTGCGGCCATGATGCCACCAACCGCGGGCCCAATAATTGCGGCTATCCCGATACAAGCACCGGTTAGAGCCATTGACTTCCCTCTTGATCCTTCCCTTGACTTATCCCCCACATAAGCAAAGGCCGCTGGTATCAGCACACCCCCTGCAACGCCGTGAAGAAGCCTTATTACGAAAAGCTGTTCAGGAGTCCCAGCAAATGGATAGAAGAAAAGAATAACCGCTCCGCTAAGCATACCGATCAACAGAAGCTTTTTACGGCCGAATAAATCAATCCAATGCCCACCAAAAATATTACCAATCATATTTGTAAGCGAATAAACAGCAACAATAGCCCCCGCCATAAAATGAGAGGCCCCTAATTCCAACGCGTATGGTGTAATAATCGGCAGTTGAATAAATGTATCTAAAAATGAAACAACAATAATAAAATATAAAACCTTCGTCATTCTAAATCCCTCACTTTCAATACCTATTATAAACCACTCAAGAAAGAAAATCTCACAATAAAATTTAACAAAAACCGACAATTTACGGGTGGGGGCCCGTTCGGGTTTCGACAAAATACGGGCGCGTGACAGGCACTGTTCTGTTTTTGTTCGGTCTCTCATCCAATAAATTTACAAAAGCTTTACATTATCAACATATCTTCTTAACATTCGTCTACTATACTAGCAATTGAGGGCGGACAACGCTCTAAAATTAATAGATACCTAGGGAGGGCAATTGTTTATGAGGTTCAAGAAGGCTTTATTTTTGCTTCTAATAGCTGCACTGGCTGTGGTGCTTGTAGCCTGTGGAGGAACGAGTGCAGAGGAAGGCGAAGAGACCACAGAATCTGAAGATACATCCTCAGAGAACGCAGAATCAGAAGGTGACAGCGAATCGGAGGAATTAGAAGGGGAAGTTGCTATTGACGGATCAGGAACGGTTTATCCGTTAATGTCTACAATGGCTGAAGAATATATGGTAAATGAACAGCAAAATGTTTCAGTTGAAGTCAGTCGCGCAGGAACTGGCGCCGGATTTGAAAGATTCCTAAATGAAGAAACAGACTTCAACGATGCATCCCGTCCCATTAGTGAAGAAGAACAAGCAACTGCTGAGGAAAATAGTATTGAATATCAAGAAATGAAATTAGCATTAGATGGACTGACCATCGCAATCCACCCGGATAACGACTGGGCAACTGAACTGACAGAAGATGAAGTGATTGGCATCTTTACTGGTGAATATACGAACTGGTCTGATGTTAATTCAGAATGGCCGGATGAAGCAATCAACACATACGGTCCAAACGAAAACCATGGTACGTATGAATTCTTTTATGAAGATATTCTTGGCGAAGAACCTTTAGCTGAAAATATTAACCTGCAGCAGGAATATTCCACACTGGTCAGCCTGGTAGCAGAAGACGTGAATTCAATTGGATTCTTCGGCTATGGTTACTATGAAAGCAACCAGGATCAACTGCAAGCAGTAGGCATTGACTTCGGTGAAGGAGCTGTCGAACCATCCCTTGATACGATTGGAGAAGAAGGCCCATATGCCAACTTCACACGTCCAGTGTTTACTTACTTGAATGTTGGAATGGCTCAGGAAAAACCGCAAGTAATGGATTACGCTCTTTGGGTTATGAATAATGTTAGTGATTTTGCCGGGGAAACTGGATTCGCACCAATTCCTGAAGAAGAAATACAGTCACAGGTTGAGGAGCTTGAATCCTTGCAACAATAAAAACTTGATTTAGTTTTATAGCAAATGTCAATAAGATGAGAGCATATAGTGCTCTCATCTTTGCCACTTTACAGACGCTAGAAGGAGCTATAAGAATGGCAAATAATAACAATAAAAACAACAAGATTAATGTTAGCGAAATGATCGCAAACAACAAACAGAAAAAGAGTTTTTCCAATATAACAGAAAAACTGGTTCCTGCACTTCTTTTTCTCATCACAACTGTGTCCATTTTGACAACTATCGGGATTATCTACACATTGCTTTCTGAAGCGATTGAATTCTTCAGACGTGTGCCAATTTGGGATTTCTTTACAGGTATCGAACTGGATCCATTTGGTGCAGACCCCCAGTTTGGCATATTGCCACTGATCAACGGTACGATTATTTCCACCCTCATTGCGATGGTTGTTGCAGGCCCAATTGGGTTAATGACTGCTATTTATCTGAGTGAATTCGCCTCAGATAAAATGAGAAGAACACTAAAACCGCTGTTGGAAGTGCTTGCCGGTATACCTACCATTGTGTATGGCTTTTTTGCCTTTACATTTTTAACACCGATCCTGCAGGCAGTTATTCCAGGTCTTGGACTAACTAATATTCTCAGTCCCGGTATTATTATGGGTGTAATGATTATACCAATGATTGCCTCACTTTCTGAGGACGCCATGACTTCTGTTCCAGGTTCCATGCGGGAGGGAGCACTTGCGCTTGGTGCAACCAAATTGGAGGTATCGCTGAAGGTGGTTATTCCTGCAGCATTATCTGGAATTATATCTTCTTTTGTACTGGGAATTTCAAGAGCAATCGGTGAAACAATGATTGTTACCATTGCCAGCGGAAGCTCCAAGGATTTCACCTTTGACATTACCCAATCGATGCAGACAATGACCTCTTATATTGTCGAAATCACAAGTGGCGATGCCTCCACTGGAACAACCATGTATTACAGTCTTTATGCTGTTGCTTTAACCCTGTTTGTTTTTACACTAATCATGAACTTGCTTGCAAGGTATATCTCTCGCAAATTCAGGGAGGAATATTAAAATGGAGCACTTAGATACAAATCAATTCGAAAATAGAATGAACGCCCGAGTTAGAAAAAATAAAATTGCCAAAGGGGTATTTTTCCTGGCAACGATCTCCGGGCTTATTGTACTGGCAATTCTATTGATCCGTGTTATCAGCCAAAGCATCGGCTGGATCGATTGGAACTTCCTGACAGGCAGATTATCAACAGATGCCGAACAAGCGGGTATCATGGGGGCGATCCTCGGGACAGCCTGGCTAATGCTTGTTGTGGTTCCTGTTACCTTTATTTTAGGAGTAGGTACAGCCATTTATATTGAGTTATATGCGAAAAAGGGACGTGTTCAATCATTCATTCAAACGAATATTGCTAACCTTGCAGGTGTGCCGTCCATCGTATATGGTCTCTTAGGATTGACGATCTTTGTAAGGGCCATGCAACTTGGGAATGTTGTTTTAGCCGGAGGGTTAACACTGTCCCTCTTAATTATGCCTATTGTCGTTGTTTCTGCACAGGAAGCGCTCCGTTCGGTACCACAGGATTTAAGCGAAGCGTCTTACGGAATGGGTGCAACAAAATGGCAAACCATCAAGAAGATCATTCTGCCAGCAGCATTGCCTGGGATCATGACGGGCACCATTTTAGCCCTTTCACGCGCAATTGGCGAAACAGCGCCGCTGACAGCGCTCGGTATACCAGCACTCTTAATTCCGTTCCCGGAAGGACTGTTTGACACATTTACCGCACTGCCAATGCAAATTTACTATTGGACACTTGATGCTGTTCTAACAGAGGAATATGCATACCTAGCAGCTGCAACCATTGTTGTATTGCTTTTATTGTTGTTACTGTTGAACTCAATTGCAATATTTATAAGAAATAAGTTTCAGCAAAGATATTAATTTTATAAAAAGGAGTAGTGATGAATAATGAGCACTGCATTAGAAAAGAAAGTAGAGTTGAAATTAGTAGACAATAAAAATCCAGAAGAAAACACAGATGAAAATAAAAAAAGCGTCTATAACACCAATGATTTAAACCTATGGTATGGGAATACGCACGCATTAAAAGATATTAATCTGTCAATCCATGAACAAGAAGTGACGGCAATCATCGGCCCTTCAGGCTGCGGCAAATCCACATTTATCAAGACATTAAATCGTATGGTGGAACTTGTCCCGAGCGTTAGCACGACAGGCAATATCACGTATAAGGACAAAAATATTTTGGATAAGTCCTTTAAAGTGGAGGATTTACGGACTCGCGTTGGAATGGTCTTTCAAAAACCGAATCCATTTCCAAAATCTATTTACGAAAATATCACATACGGCCCGAAAATCCATGGTATCCGCAATAAAAAAGTACTAAATCAAATTGTGGAAAAAAGCCTTCGTGGAGCTTCTCTCTGGGAAGAAGTCAAGGATCGACTGAACGAAAATGCATACGGCCTTTCCGGCGGGCAGCAGCAGCGTTTATGTATCGCTCGTTGCTTAGCTATTGAGCCGGAAGTCATCTTAATGGATGAACCAACTTCATCCCTTGACCCGAAATCAACATCGCATATTGAAGAGCTCGTTCAGGATCTTAAAAAAGAATACTCCATTATCATTGTTACACACAACATGCAACAAGCTGCCCGAATCTCAGATAAAACAGCTTTCTTCTTACACGGGGAAGTGGTTGAATTTGATAAAACGGATAAGATTTTTAATAACCCGGCTGATGAGCGAACCGAGGATTATATTTCTGGGAGATTTGGGTAGGAAAGGTGTTGGCGTGAGCTTGATTGATAATATGAGGTTAAATGACTATCAAATTGTTTGTTGATTTGATGGTCTTTTTTTGTATGTGTTTTTGATGCTTTGCTGTGTTCTTTGGGGGCCATGAACCACTTAGGTTATTAGTTGGGTAACTTTCACACGCTTTCGGCATTTAGGACCGCCCTCGGTTACCGTTCCTGCACAGCCGATAGCAAGGTTTGCAATGAAAAAATTACATGCCATGCAAGCAAGATAGAACGTGTAAATGCGTGATACGCGGCCGCTCTGTTTGCCATGTTTTTGAAACAAATTAGCCGATTGATGTTAGTTACAATGTCAGTCGGCTTTTCATGTTTTTCACTCCCACTCTCCCACCGTTTCCCGCACCATTTCAATCATTTGCCTTAGGTCGTCTATTGGTACTTGTCCTGGAGCTGAGCTTTGCACACCTAGGCCGAATGTTATGATGGAGCCATATGCCCAGCCTATGATTCTGCTCAAACTACCCATTTGCCCCATCGACATGGTCACAATAGGAATGGCGAGCGAATCATCCGCCTCCTTTGTTACTTCCAATAATCGTAATACATCCTCTTTTGTTTCAGGCATGACTGCTACTTTAACGATATCAGCTTCGTAAAATTCAGCCTTGAATACGCGTTTCATTATTTCTGAGCTTTCTGGTGTAAAATTAAAATTATGATAAGACAGGATCAATTTTTTGTTATGTTCTTTGGAGACGCTTCTTAATTCTCTAATATGCTCTGGGTCATTGGATACTTCAAAATCAATGATTGCAACACCTGGACTTTTACATATTTCGCTTAATAAATGAACCTTTTCTTCCTGCGTTACGGAGATCTTTTCTCCGCCTTCCTTTTCAGATCGAATGGTGAATAGAATGGGCGTTTTGCTAGTCGTGGCGATTTCCTCTGCTATAGCCAAAACAGAATCAATATCATGTATCTCTTCAAAGAAATCTGCACGCCATTCAATTAAATCCGGTTGCTTTGGGATAATCATTTTTAGCTCATCATGAATCTCTTCTTTATTTTTTCCAGTTAACGGTATGCAAATATAAGGGGGCTTTTTGTTATGAAATAGCTCTGCAGTCATGAAATTTCACTCCTTTAACGTTATCATTTATCGTAACTTACTATTGAAACTTTCGCAATAGAGAATGAGTCGACCAGACATTGCGCAAACTACGCTTAAGGAGGTAGTATGTATGAAAAACAAGAAGAAGAAGAACAAGACCACGATCGCTTCCAATGAGGCCGTTCATGGCAAGCCGCATCTTGATATTGATCGTGCGATTAATATGAGTCCGTTAGATTATCCTGATCATTATCGCAAAGATAAAAAGCTTGGACAATAGGACATTGCCCAAGCTTTTTTGTGAGCTCCACTACTTCAATTCAAGCAGCTTCCCTTTTAGTTCGTTTTCCATACTGGCTATTTCTTTTTCTGCCTGCTGGCGTTTTTCCCTTCCTTCTGTTTGGATATTCATCGTTTCTTCGATGGTTGTGATAAGATCCTCCTGCGTTTTCTTCAATGTTTCAATATCAACCAGGCCACGTTCATTTTCTTTCGCTGTTTCGATGGAATTGGTTTTTAGCATCTCTGAGTTTCTTTCTAGTAGTTCATTCGTTGTGTTAGACACTTGTTTCTGTGCCTCAACAGCATGACGCTGACGGATCAGTGTGAGCGCAATTGCGATTTGATTTTTCCAAAGTGGAATCGCGGTTAGAATGGATGATTGAATTTTTTCGACCAATGCTTGGTTTGTATTTTGAATAAGACGTATTTGTGGCGCGCTTTGTGTGGTGATTTGCCGGCTTAGTTTCAAATCATGCATGCGTTTATCAAGTCGCTCGACAAATTGCAGTTTATCGTTTACCTCTTGCACATCCATTTGATTCTGACTCTGCTCGGCTTTTCGCTTCAGCTCGGGGATGGTTTTCTGCTCTAGCTCCTCCTGCTTTACTTCACCGGCAGCAATATAAATATTCAACGCCTCGAAATAATCTTTATTTTTATCAAACACTTCTTGCAGCATGTCATTATCTTTGGTTAATGTACTTTTATAATGATCCAGTTTAACACTGATTCGGTCAATTTGCGCACCGGTTTTTTGATATCTCGAGAGAATTTCATTGACGGATCCCTGAATTTTTCCAAATATACGGGAAAATAATCCACGCTTCTCCGGCTGTAATTCATCTGGGTTTACTTGCTCGAGTTTTTTCATTAAGTCTTCCAGAATCCCGCCGATTTCTGAAGCATCATTACTTTGGACATGCTCAAGCATCGAATGGGAAAAATTCAGCAGCTTGTTCTGAGCTTCTGTTCCAAACTGGGTGATTGCCTGATAATTATTCGAATCGATCTGTTCTGCAAGCCGGATTGCTTGTTGCCTGCTTTCTTCATCCAAAAGATCGATTTGTCTTTGCGGCTTGTCCTGCTCTTGTTGAGTATTGGTGGCTTGCGTGGCGTTTTCCTGATTACCAAACGGATTTGCCAGTAAATCTTCTATTTCGTTCGAGCGTTTCTGCTCATGTTGTTCATTCATTTCAAGGCCCTCCTATCTGGTTTTTTCCTTTTGTCTATGGATTGCTTGGCCACATCCAGTTCAAAATCCAAGATGTCCAAGTCATCATTCAGCATGATGTGCAAATCCTTCTTAACAGTTTCGTTCATGATCGCCAGCGTGTGACGAGTGTCTCGCAAAGACTGATTTATCTCTTTTGTCCTCGATGGCTGTTCGGACAAATACGCATATTTCTCGGTTAATGCCACAAGGGAGTCCAAATGTTCATAGTAAAAGCGTTCTGCTTTATAGAAACGCTTTGGATCCTTTTTCGTGTTGGCATAAATTTTCCGCACTGTCATCATAGTTTCAAAATTTTGCTTCGCTTGTCCGAGACTCCGGACACTTCGTAAGGCTCGATTAAGACGTGTTATTTTTTCCTTCGCTTCTTTCAGGTTTTGTTCGATAAATTTATATTCTCTACGACTCAGGCCATTCTGCTTTCGATGGCGGAAATCCATAATCTGTTTCATGGAAATATAAACTGCCCCTCCACCAAGGATACCGTACAGACCAGCTAGCCAAATCGTTTGCTCAAAGGCGAAAAAGCTGATCAGCCATGTGAGGGCTGTGGCTGAAGTGGCGGACATGGATCGTACTATAAATTGAAGAAATCCTTTCATATCTTCCAGCTCCTATATTAAATCCAATTTAGATAGATTAGTTTGGATTGGATAAACTTTAGAAAAGTCCATACCTCTTATACGATTAAAAACGGCAAAAGGTTTCACTTTCATTTTACGTCATGACGGTGCCTCGTGCCAAGCGAGAGGTATTATTATGCCTAATATCCGAAAAAGATATGCTAGTCCGGGGCCTGTCCCTTCACCGCTCTACCGCATTCATGTAGTGAGGGAAAGAATCCGTTTTAACGACACATTCCGACAAAATACGGGTGGTACAGGCACTGTTCGGTGGTTCTGCATTTTTCACTGTGGTGTAGAATATAGTATACTAGAAAGAGTAGTGTGTGTTCTGTTTTATGGAGGTTTTAGAATGAATCTATCAAACATCATTTCAAAATTGCAGAATCGACAGCCCGGCATCCTTGGTCAGGAGCAGTTTCGGAAGTCTGCGGTGCTGCTGCCACTTATTGAAGTAGAAAATGAAATTCATATTTTATTTGAAGTCAGGTCGATGAAGATGCGAAGTCAGCCTGGTGATATATGTTTTCCAGGTGGGAAAATAGATAGCATAGACAAGGATCCTCGAGCCTGCGCAATCCGTGAGACAACAGAAGAGCTCGGGATAAACGAAGCTGCTATTGATGATATCATCCCACTTGATTACATCGTGGCCGATTCCGGCAGAATGATTTATCCATTTATCGGCAGCATTACGAATCTGGATCAAATTCAGCCAAGTGAAGCCGAAGTAGAAGAAGTGTTCACTGTACCTTTGGCTTTTTTTCTCCAAACAAAGCCGGATGTATATAAAGTGGATGTTCAAGTCGTCCCAGAGGAGAATTTCCCTTTTGACTTAATCGTTGGTGGGGAAAATTATAACTGGCATACGCGGCAAATCGATGAACTTTTTTATCAATATGACGGAAAAGTAATTTGGGGGCTAACAGCCAAGATACTGACACACTTTTTGGCGTTGCTGGATAAAAAATAATATTAGGAAATACCCTTGCATGAAGGGTACATGAACAGAGAAGATTCATGTACCCTATTTACATATGGTTTTATTCGACAAATTTCGGGTGGTGACAGTACAGGCACTGAAAAAGGCAAACAGTAGGGAGCTACTGTTTGCTTTATACATGTTTATACTTTTTTCAAAGCTTCTGCAATATCTGTGTCGCCTGATATCAAATCAAAGGCTTTTGTATGCGCATTTTCCTCGGTTAAGGCTGTGATAGCTGTCCGGGCAACGTCCTCACGTGGAATGTCACCTCTGCTTAAGCTATCTGCTGCAGCAATTTTGCCGGTGCCTGGTTCGTTTAGAAGGCCGCCTGGGCGGAGGATGGTATAGTTTAAAGCACTTGCCTCTAGCATTCTATCTGCATAATGCTTAGCTGCAGAATAATGAGCAATCTTTTCACTCCAGTTTTCTCTCTTATGGGTCTGAATAGCACTAACCATGATAAAGCGTTTCGCTCCGGCTTGCTCTGCAGCCTCTATGGATTTCACCGCACCATCAAGATCGATTAAAATGGTTTTATCCGAACCAGTACTAGCCCCGGATCCAGCAGTGAAGATAACAGCATCACAACCTTTGGCTGCTTCTGTAATCCCGTCTACACTGCCTTCCAGATTAGTCACCACAGCTTCTACACCGGATTGCTGTAAGGCCTCAGCCTGCTCTTCTTTACGTACCATCGCTCTTACTGTATGTTCGTTGCTGTTTTGCAGTTGATTGACGATATGTTTTCCAATTTGTCCATTTGCACCAATTACAAGAACTTTCACGATAGTATGCCTCCCTTTTATTGGTTTATATTTTTAATTATTTCACAACTGTTATCCGCTATCAAGCAAATGGTTTCAAATCAAGGTTTATCATCTTCATCCAAAATCATATCCGGATAAAATTGGTATGTATCCAAATCCACTTTTCCCGTCTCGCTAACCTCTATACCTTCATCCTCCAGCATCGACTTCTGATTCATGATGCCTTCCTCACTTTTCAACGCAATCTGTCCCTTTACATTAATGACTCGGTGCCAAGGCAAATCATATTTGCGGCTCATGGAATATAAAATGCGAACAACCTGACGTGCTCCTCGTGGACTACCCGCAGCACGGGCAACTTGCCCATATGTCATCACCTGCCCCTCAGGGATTTGGTGTAGTACTGTAAGAACGTTCTCTGTGAATTGCTTCATGTTTTCACTCCTCCTGAGGTGCCTGTCCCCCCGCTCCACTAAAGTCATAAAGGGGACAGGCACCGCGGATCCGTTCGTTCTATAATAACATCAATTGCTTGATGAAATGCTGCAAAGGCCTCCAGTGCTTGTCTTATGTTTTTGCGAAGATAGACGGTTACCTCGACATCGGGTTCCAGCTGAAGTAAGCGAATATGAAGTCGCCTGTTTTTTCTATCCAGTCCAGGGTCTATCCGGCCGATCAAGCGGTCCCCGGCTAGAATTGGCATGGCGTAATAGCCGTAGTGGCGTTTGGCCTTTGGTGTATATACCTCCCACTTATAGGTGAAGTCAAAAAGGTCGACTAGACGCTCCCGGCGCCAGAGTAAGTTATCCAGCGGTGGAAGAAATCGGATTGGTGCTTCGTTCGGCGAAAATACTTGCTCGCCTCGTTTATGTTCTCTTAGCTGATCAAGATCTGTGGCCAATATAAAATAGTTTTGGCGAACGCCTTCGATTTCCAATGGGATAACTTTTCCCGAGTCAACACGCTTCATAATAGCCGCCCGACGTTCTGCTACGCTTAACTTTTGCCAACCGAATCGAGCGTCTCCAGCGTCAAACACACGATAGGCGCGCAAGTATTTTTCCAACAGTGCCTCGTTGGATTGAGCTTCGTCTATGCTTTCAGCGTTCTTCAGTAATTCAGGCGGTATAGTACGCGCTGTCAGATCAAAAAACCGCTCACTTCCCTGTCTCCTGACAACGCGAATCTTTCCGATGTCTTGCAGTAGATTAAGAGCTTGGGATGTTGCTTTGGTCTTGGGAAATTTATTGTCCCATCCCCCGTGGACACGCTCTGTAGAACGAAAATCCCGGGAAGGAAGCTCCCCTTCCCGGTGCAATCTTTCCAACACATTACATGCAGCAGGCTCAAGCTTATCCAGTTCTGCTTGAGTTCGCGAACGAAATCGATTCCGAGTTGCTTCAAATATCGGATAATCCTCCATTGGGATCGTGCAAGCAGCATTCGCCCAATACTCAAATAACTCCCCTTGAGATAATAGCTCATTTAGCATTGGAGGCTCGTATCCAGGAATTCGAGCTGCAAGTACAAGATGCTGATTACGCTCAACAGAGGCGATGGGGTCAAGCTGAACACACTCAAGCTGCCGAATCATCCTTAAAGTGGATTCTAGTACAGAGCGGGAGGCCTCCGTATCTTCACCACTGTGAAGAAGGCTTTGCGTATCAAGTAAAAAGCGACGAACATCACGCCTGCTTACATGAATTGGCTTCATAATATCTCCACCTTGTGTTAATAGTAGCTTGTCTATCTTATATTATATAGTATGGGGCCTGTCCCCCGCTATACTAAAGTGATAAAGCACTGAGGGACAGCCCCCATAGCCATCAAGCTAACAAAAGATAATAAAGTAGAAGTATTTAATTTTGTTAGCTCTTCTTATTTTCTCACGCCTAATTTAAAAAAGCGCATGACAAAATGAGCCTCTGGAGGAGACTTTTTTCAGAAAATAATTATATTTTTCCGTTCTTTTACGCTACTTCTGGAACATATTGCTTATGAACAATATGCAAGATGTCAAATACGGTTGGCTTTTGCTGTTTGCGACTCTTCCTTCCATTTGTTTTTATGCTTATATAAATCCGATTAAAAAATCTAGGTAATTTTCCTTTCTTAGTCATGGCAAATATTATAGACAAATGTTCTTTGACGATGTCTATAGATTTATATTCACTTACCTCCATTTGTTCCTCTTTATAAAGGATCCTGCGGCATTGAAAGGCCGCAGCCGAGCACACAATGATTTGTATCAATGTACCATATAAATGGCATTCGAATCGTTCCTGTTTCATCTCTTTTATTTCGTCGATCTTGAATAAGGATTTCCAGGTTTTAAATAAAATTTCAATTTGCCATCTCAACGAATAAAGAGAGTAAATTTCTTCACTTCCTACCATTTCCTGTGGTATATTGGTGGCAAACATGTTGATGGAAACATGTTTCTGTGCGGAAGGGGTGCTTTTCCCCTTCCTATTTTTTATGTTTAGTTGAGCTTGTCTCTGTTGTTCCTGTTCCTCCGTCAACTTGGTCATCACCACGCGTGCTATAAGTGGGTCTTCCTTTTTCGCTCCGATTCGCACATCCGTTAGTTCGATATCTTCACCTGGCTTTAATGGATCCATTATTTCCATCGTATTAAGTTTCTGCCAATTTCCTTGTTCATCTTTTTGATAAAGGTTTGTATCAGATTTTAATCTGCTTATAAAATAGCCGCCGTTCTTGGCAATGGTCAATAAATTTCTTTGTGAGAAATAACCCAAATCACGTAAAAATAAATCACCGGTCTCAATATCGTTCTGAATAGATGCTGGATATGTACTGTCATTATCTTTTCCATTTTGTACTTGAAGGTGGCGAAAAATGCCTTGATATAATTCATATTCCAGTTGAATTTTGATCCCGGATCCATTTGGGCCTTCAAACTTCTTATAATCGGAGGGTAAATCAAAGGCGGTAGAATCCATAATTCGAATGGTATTAAACAATCGTTTTTCAACGATAGGCAGAGCAGTCACCACCTGCGTCATTAATAAAGAATGAAAGATCTTTTTCAAAAAATCCACCGCCGTTTCATCAAAACGCTGATTTAATCCCTCTGTAGTAATTTGTAATCCAAAAAGGCCAGAAAACTGCGCACATAATTCAGTAAGTGATTTCGTTCCCATAGATTCACCTAAGAACGAGCAGAACTGCAGGAAATATTCCGGTTTAA
Source organism: Virgibacillus sp. NKC19-16 (assembly GCF_021560035.1). Classification (NCBI taxonomy): domain Bacteria; kingdom Bacillati; phylum Bacillota; class Bacilli; order Caryophanales; family Bacillaceae; genus Virgibacillus; species Virgibacillus salidurans. Next base: position 3,669,041 of record NZ_CP074373.1, read on the forward strand.
GCTTTGATTTCCTTTGCGTAAAATCTACGCTTCTAGCTATCTGCTCAACTTGCTTTGGAGTAAAAAGATGTTCCAATTCTTTCTTAAAATTTCGAAGTTCTTTATCTTTGATCATGTCTGACATAAATAAAACTCCTCCCCAATAATTATTTTTGAGAGAAGTTTAGTAAAAAATTTCCTTTTTTTCCAAGTTATATGCTTAGCTTGATGGCTATGGGGACAGCCCCCCAAAAGGCTCCTAATAAAAGCATATCCCTCCACCGACCTTCATAATGTAAATAAAGGGGGTAAAATATTTGCTAGTACGTTCTGTATCTTCACTCAGGTATCCAGATGATATGCTCGCTATTATCAGAAAAGGGTTAAACAGAAGCACCTCGCCGAAAAAAATAATTATCGTCGGGGCTGGCATGTCCGGACTTGTCGCAGCTTCTTTATTGAAACAAGCCGGACATCACGTCACCATCCTTGAAGGGAACAACCGCTTAGGCGGAAGAGTTCACACAGTGAGAAAGCCATTCACCCAGGGGAATTATTTAGATGTAGGGGCGATGCGACTCCCCGGGACTCATGTCCTCTTAGCTGAATATATTCGCCGTTTCCATCTCCGCACCAACCGTTTTATTAGCACTTCGCCAAATGATGTCATTTTTACCAACAACATACGAACCACGCTCTCCTATTATGAGCAAAACCCTGATATATTGGAGTTTCCAGTTGAGAACTGGGAAAAAGGAAAAACAGCGGAAGAACTTTTCTTCTTAGCAGTTCAGCCATTTATCGACCTTTACACCACCAGTACACCTGAACAACAGGAAAAGCTAGCAAAACAATATGATCGCTATTCGATGAACGAATTTTTGCGATATAACCCCATAGGCCCTTCTTTGTCGGTGAATGCCATCAATAAAATCAATGTGTTTTTTGGAATTGAAGGGATAACCGCTCTTTCCTTCGTTGATATATTAACAAATATTATTCTCCCAATTTTTAATGATGATGCTAAGTTCTATGAAGTTACAGGCGGGAATGACCAAATTCCCCTGTCCTTTCTGCCAGAGCTTTATAGCAACATTTTATGTGATCAAAAGGTGGAAAAAGTTATACAAAATGACGCAGAAGTGCGCCTTATAACCAAAAACCAGGTCACCGGGGTGGCACAGGCATTTTCAGGAGACTTTGCTATTACCACAATTCCATTCCCCGTATTTCAATTAATCGATGTCGCCCCGTATCATTCTATTTCCTTTAAAAAATGGCAGGCAATTCGAGAGCTCAAAAATGTACCCGCTGTAAAAGTCGGCATTGAATTCAAACACCGTTTTTGGGAGAGGTTTCAGGGCGGTAACATTGTTTCCGATCTTCCCACACGGGCTACGTTTACCCCGAGTCACTATATTGGCAGTACTGGAGCAGCTGTACTTCTTGCCAGCTATACATGGGGGCAGAATGCGTTGTTGTGGAATAGTTTGTCTCATGAGGACATCATTTATTATGTATTGAAGGACCTGGCGAAAATTTACGGAGACCAGGTTTACCATGAATATGTGCAGAGTGTATCTTTCAATTGGAGTGAGAACCCCTTTTCTGCTGGATGTTTCACAATATATACCCCGGGACAGAGAACCAATTTTGCCAACGAAATCACACGACCTGAAGGAAGGCTGCATTTCGCTGGAGAGCATACTTCGTCCTTTCACGGATGGATCGAAGGGGCTATTGAATCCGGAATTCGTTCTGCTTATGAGGTGAATGGGAGGACAGATAAAATTTGAATACGAGTGTAAAATCATACACGATTTTATACTTTTTTGGTTTCACAAAAGGAAACATTTATATAAAAAATAATAACGGGATTCTAGACTAATTATAGAATGGAGGCGCCTAAATGCACGCGAATTGTACGCATGAGTGATCTTTTCCTTAAATGTCCCTCGACGGCTAATTCAAGATAGGTTATACTTATTATTGGAAAATTATGTTGTTAAGGTGGGACTGTTATGCGACCAAATACGATTGCACCACATGAACGAATTCACTCACTTGATATTATACGAGGTTTTGCCATATTTGGCATTCTACTAGCCAATATGGTAGCTTTTAAAACACTTGCTTTTACAGATATAGACGTTTTTATTCAAGGCAATACGCTGCCTGAGGGGCTCTTAAATGCAGGTGCGACCTTGTTTACAGAGTTTTTTGTCGTCGGAAAGTTCTATCCCATGTTTTCATTGTTGTTTGGTCTTGGATTCTATATTTTCTACAAGCGATTAGAAGATAAAGAGATTTCTCCTAGAGTGGTTTTCTATAGAAGAATAGTCTTTCTGCTCGTGCTTGGACTTTTCCATCTCTTTTTTATTTGGAGTGGCGATATTTTGCATGTGTACGCGATTACTGGAATCTTACTCCCATTCTTCTTTCATCGCGCTGGAAAAACGATTATTTTCTGGATTGTGGGCCTATTGTTAATCGCTTCGTTAATCACAGGAGCCTTTATAATGGTTAGTGGCTTGGGTATACATTATAGTATTGATGAAGGGATGTTAAGTGCAGCTGAAATGGAGCAGGAGACGGAGATGAGCGCGGCGATCATGAGTAGTGGTAGCCTGGGTGAGATCCTGTCTTTCCGGATTACAAACGAGGCTATGCCGATCCTCATGCAGGTTTTGTTTGTCGTTCCATCTATTTTGCCACTTTTTCTGATTGGCTTATATATGGGTAAAAAGAACATGTTTCAAGACGTTAAAACAAATATAAACAAATGGAAGACCCTTTGCTTAGTTGGCCTCATCATCGGCATTCCTTTGAATACTCTCGGATTAGCTGTTGCTTATAATGTTTTTGGCTTGCCGGCATATCTGACGCAGGGCCTCTATCAAGGCATCAATATGGTGTCAGGGCCATTCCTGATGCTGTTCTATGTATCGGCAATAGTCCTACTTTTGCGCAATGGGAAAATACAGCAACTGCTCATGCCATTTGCTTCCGTGGGACGGATGGCACTGACCAATTATTTACTCCAGTCCCTTGTTGCAGTTGGCATATTTTATGGCTATGGAGCGGGTCTCTTTGGCCAAGTGTCTAGTAGTATGGGTTTTCTTATCGCTCTGGTGATCTATGTTTTTCAAGTCTTTGTGAGCCACTTTTATTTAAAGCGGTTCAAGCAAGGGCCGATGGAATGGCTGTGGCGTAAGTGGACGTATGCGTAAAGATGGGGGGTAGGCCCCGTCTCCCCATCATTTTTAAAAAATACGTTATTCAATAATAGCCCTTACTGCCTGATCTGATCGCTATTTAGGAAAACCCAAATTTAATACATGCTAAACATACCATGTGATCTGGGATAGGTATACCTAAACCCAAATTGTTCATAAAGTTTGTTAGCTGGATCATCAGCTATCAGACTTAAGTAAGAACCGGCATACGTGTTTTGGTCTAGATAAGTTATCAGTTCCTTCATAACCATCTTTCCTAGTTCTTGACCTTGATAATTTGGCTTTACAACGATATCCACTATCTGAAAAAGGCCCCTCCATCACCAATTATACGACCCCTCCCGATTAATGTACTCTTATCGTAGATGCTCACCGCGAACAATGAATTTTTTAAACCGACTATTGCAGCTTATTCTGACTTTCCACTTATACCACCTTCCAATTGCAAATTGTTATATTCAATAGGACTTGGTGGTTCATTGATGATAGCGAAATGATTATTCATTTTTATTAATCAAATTGGTGTGTGGAGGGACAGGAAACTCGTCCCCTCCTGGAATTTTCTCTAATTTATCATACACCTGTTGCAAATTACTATATTTTTCTAAGTTCACCCATTTTACAAAGGCTTTTATCTCTTCATGTAAAATTATTTCAGAAAGTAATAATAATTTAATCCTATTTTTACTTCTCATTTAAGCAGATTATCTATATATTCATGAATTGCTTGCACATTGTCCGAGACCTTGGCGTCTCTTTCGTCATCCTTTTGAACTTTTTTCTTTGCTTTCTCCAATGTTTCCGCTTCTATTTCCCTTGGAACGACAACGACTCCGTCAGTATCGCCAATGATAATATCTCCTTGTTGCACCACGACCCCACCACAGGTTACTGGAACATTAGAGATGCCTTCATCTGACTTACTCCCGGCATTAGTCGTTGTGCCTTTACAAAATACAGGAAAATCCAATTTTTTGATACCCTCGATATCTCGTATCACCCCGTTGGTTACGATCCCATTAATTCCTAGCGTCTGGGCCATTCCTAAAATAAAATCTCCCGCGATAGCTTTTGAAGTATCATCTTCCGTATCAATGACAAGCACATCACCAACACTTGCTTCTTTAATAGCTTTTAAGACTTCCTTGTTTTGTCCTTTTGGCATTTTCACCGTATACGCTCTCCCGGCAATGGTATGGTTGGATAAGGGCTTAATAGCAAAATCCATCGTATTATAACCCTTTAACCCATCTGAGACAGCGGTAGTCGGAAGCTTCGAAAATTCATCAACATTATTGATAGACATTACCCCACTCCTTTCATTTCAATTCCATGTTTTTATGAAATCAACAAATTTGGATACTATCTTTGTATTCTTATCAAACAAATCAACTCGGTATATACCTTTGTTCCCTTCCAACATAGAAGTAGGTAATATCGCATACCCCAATCCCATAATCACCATTTCTTTACAGGTTTCCATACTATCAACCATCATTCCCACTGTTATCGATATCTCATAATCATCACTCCAGCAGGAATCAATCATCGATAAGGTTTGCCAGTCTCTTTGATTTGAGTTTCCTCCTTTTTGTTTAATAGTCATAATATTAAAAATATAATACGCTGCTTATCTTCATGTTACCATATAAAATCGCCTCAAATTACTATCTACTCAAAATTTTTCATACATTATTTCAACAAAAAACACCCCCAAACCGCAACTCATTTCGATACTAATTACAAAGAAAGGGCGGTGACAATAATGGAAATGAAAGAGAATTAAGATGTCTGTCCAATTGGATTTCTTTTTTCACCATATTATAGCTATATGGGACGGGGACAGGTACATTGTCCTTTTATGGCTAAAAGGAAATCCCCTTTCCCTTTATGAATATAGGGACAAGAATCCTGTCCCTATGTCCCGCCAAATTTTAAAAAGAAATGGAGGAAAAATAAATGAAAGTCTATTTAGACCCGGGCCATGGTGGCTCAGATCCTGGTGCTCAAGGCAATGGAATAGAAGAAAAGGATATTGTTTTAGACATTGCACGCCACCTGAGGGATATTTTGACAAATGATTATGACGATGTGGACGTGATGATGAGTCGCTCCAATGACAGAACGAAAAGCTTGCAGGCGCGCACTGATGAGGCTAATTCCTGGGGTGCGGATTATTATTTATCCATTCATTGTAATGCCTTCAATGGCTCTGCTCAAGGGTATGAAGATTATATTCACAGTAGCCTGTCTGATTCTTCTCAGACTGCTGCGTATCAGGATATTTTGCATGATGAAATTACTGACGTGAATGGATTAAGGAACCGCGGCCAGAAAAAGGCGAATTTCCATGTTTTACGGGAAACATCTATGTCAGCACTTTTAACCGAGAATGGGTTCATTGATAACGATCATGATGCCGCATTGTTAAAAAGTCCATCATGGCGCAGGGAAGTTGCGCAAGGTCACGCGAATGGGTTAGCGCGCGCATTTAATCTGGAGCGTAAACAAGAAGATGATTCCGGTTCTATTTACAGGGTGATTGCCGGTTCTTTTCAATCAAAATCAAACGCAGAAGAACGCGTAGATTTCCTGAACTCAAATGGCATCGACGCTTTTGTTGATTCCATTACGATTTCCGGCAGAACGTGGTACAGAGTGCAAGCAGGAGCCTTCTCCTCTCGTGAAAATGCTGAAGATCACCTAAATACAGTTAAAAACGCTGGAATAGAAGACGCATATATCATCAGCTAAGAGGCAGTGCCTGTCACTGTTCGGGGCGTGACAGGCACTGCCCGAATTTTGTCGTTTCTTGTCGTCTCCGTGCATAGATCCTGGAATTCTGCAGAAGATAGGGGCAAAAGGAGGCGTTTTTTTATGAATCATATTAAGTTATTCGCCGTTAAATTTATTGGGACGTTACTTTTGTTGTATTTGATCCTAGGTTTTGGTTTTGGCATGTCCTTTGGCAACGTTTTTCTGATCACATTAGTCTTAGGAATGATTGGCTATTTGGGAGATGTTGTTATTCTGCCTAACGTTAATAATACAATCGCAACCATTGCTGATTTTGCCACTGCTTTTTTGATCATTTATTTTATGAGTTTCGGTGTTACAACTGGTGAAGGCTGGTTTATGGCTTCATTCGTTGCAGCAGTTGGTGTCACTATATTTGAGTATTTCTATCATAAATATTTCAAATCAGCATACAATGAAGTGCATCACGACGAGCGTGAGGGCCATCCGAGGGATCGGGCGATGCAAACAGAAGCATCTGAGGAAACTTCCCCCTACGATCCGGAAGATAAAGATAAATAAATGCATCATGCATAACAGAAGAGACCTCATCCATCGAGGTCTCTTCTTCCCTATCACACGAAAATCATCACCATCCAAGGTGCAATTACCGACACAACAATCGCACTCACCACCATCGCTATCGTACTAACAGATCCTTCCAATTGACTGTGCTCCATTGCTGTAGCTGTTCCAATCGCATGACTTCCACTGCCGATGCCGACACCGCGTCCAATATAGTGATCCATCCGCGTATATTTAAAAATCAATGAGCTAAGCATGACACCACCAATTCCTGCGATCATAACGAATACAGCTGCCAAGGAAGCCTCTCCCCCCAGCGTCGTTGAAACTTCCATCGCAACAGGTGTTGTTACACTTTTTGGCGTAAGCGAATAAATCAGAAATTCCTCAAAGCCAGCCCATTTTGCAAGCAAGACACCAGACAAAATACCGACAACCGCTCCAACCACAGTCCCTGTCAAAACCGGGAACATCAACTTTTTAAGTGTTGTACGATGCTGGTAAAGTGGATATGCGAGCGCCACCACCGCTGGCCCAAGCAACTCGTTTATCCAGTCTCCGCCAATCATATATGTCTCATAGGAAATATTAAAAATAAGCAAGGTACTAACAATAAAGATTGTTGCTATAATTACTGGCGCTGTAAAAGTATAGCGCCACCGCTGATGCACGGTCAGCCCAATTAGATAAAAAACGAATGTACCAATAATTGCAGCCAATCCAATGAGAAAATTAACCATGACTTCTTTCCTCCTCTTGCAGCTGATTTCCTTCCTTCCTGCGCATCAGAATTTGACTCACATGCCCTGAAGTCACAATCACCATCACCGTACTTAGCAAAACAATGATGACGAGAAGGAAACCCTTCCCGGCAAAAAGGTCAAAATAATTTATAACCCCTACCGTTGCAGGGATAAAAAATAAAGCCAAATGATTGATGATCGTCCGTGCACCTTCCTCTATCCAAGACGCCTTTATCACACCTGTCATAAGCAAAACAAACAACAGAAGCATCCCGATTACACTTCCTGGTATGAAAAGATTAAAATATTGCTGAATCCCATTTCCTACTAAAAAAATGACGTATAATACGGCGATATGAATAATTATTTTTAAAACATTACGCACATGTGTCACTCCAATTTTTTAGCAAACTTGCCTTTTGCCAAGATTTTACGGCAAAAGGCAAAGCCCGCACTTATGCAGATAAGAAAGTTTATACTTTCTTATCTGCCATACCATAAAACCTAGTATAGCAAAAATTAGGCATGTCTGAGTAGGATTGAACTGAAAAATTAAGATGTTGCATGCTTCCCAAGCAAATCATAAAATTTTTAAAATCCACACCCCCATTTCCAAATTCCCTTCGATTGTAGATTAGAAGAACCCTATACAAAATCGAAAGGATGAAAACCATGAACTACCTCAAACAAATCAATGCATTTCATTTAAAAATTGACCTGGAGCCAATATCTGTCAATGCCCGGTCCTTGTGGTTTACGTTAATGGACATTAATAATCGTCTAGGATGGAAAGAAGATTTTACCGTTGCGGTATCCACGCTTATTGCAAAAGCAGGATTAGCCGAAACTCCTTTACGACGGGCGCGCAAAGAATTGGAGGATAACGGATTTATTCATGTTACATCAGGGAGCGGGAATAAGGCTGCAGCATACAGGATGGTCTGCTTGTATGAAAATAAGGCGGACAATTTGAACGGCAAAACGGAGGTCAAAAAAGAAGACACCGTGCAACAGGAGCAAACAACGGCGGACAATTTGGAGGACAAAGTGGAGGGCATTCCGACTCCATTCTTTAAACATAAACAAAAAAATAAACAAAAGAAAACAAATACAACAGATGCCGCGCGATTCTACCAGGAAAACTTCGGTGTCATCACTGCCTATGTAGCTGATGACCTTTTGAACTGGACGAATGATGTTGGTGATGCCTTGGTACTTGAAGCGCTAAAGCGTGCCTTGGAACGCAATAAGGCCAGCTGGGGATATGTGAAAAGCATCTTGAAAAACTGGGCAAAGAAAGGAATCACCACTGTTAAGCAGGCGCATGCCGAGGAAGTAGCCTTTTATAATCAACAGCAACAAAAACAACCGTACAGATCTGGTGGAGGTGGCAACTATCAGCAGGAAATTGTGCCGGACTGGTTTAGGGAAAGGGAACAGAAGAAAAGCTTAGCAGATAAACCTGTAAGCAAAGACGAGCAGCGAGAACTGGAGAAAGTGGATAGAATGCTGGCAAAGTTGAAGAGTGAGAAACATGAGGGTTGAAGTTGGGTGAATATCCCTTCACTCCACCTTCCCAACCCCCAAAGCCAAATGCTCCCAAAGAATATTTTCAACTAGCTCACCTTGCTCTTCCTTGCAATCAATAATTAAAATGACTTCAGGCTTTTTGCCTTTTAAAAGCCGTTTTCGCTTTTTGATGACTTTTTCCGTGAACAGCCGAATTACGAATCCCAGAACAAAACCAATAAAAGCAGCAATTAACCCCCACCATATCGGGCCCCATGCCAATTCGAAGCCTATACTGGTTCCAGCAACAGCAAAAGCCGTTGCAAGCGCTGCTCCGATATCGATAAGTGATGTGCCATCTGAAGTGTGGAGGCTATCAAACAATTTTCGTTCTTCCATTCGCTTATCGAGGGGAATCGCATAAATGCTTTCTTTTTTTATTCCCTCTTTTTCCAGGGTGGAAATCGCCATCTCTATATGAGCATCATTATCAAAAACGGAGAATAGCTGCATCTTATCACTTCACTTTTTCCCTTTGATTTGGAAATTGGGATTTTGATAATTATCTTTTAAAAATTGCCGTTGTTCTTTTTCAAAAAGCTTATTATTTTCGACAGCATACACATACGAATCGTAAATGGAAAAACCAAATATGGAAGGCAGCATCAGGAGCCATTCAGGTTTCAGGACGGCGGTAGCCTGCTGTACTTCTCCTAAGGTTAAAAGCAGGACAGCCTCGAGAAAATGGGATAAATAAAAGAATAATACCCCCAGATAATCATGAAAAATGCAGTTACAATTCGATGGTTATACAGTTGTCCGAGTCCCGGGACAAATAGTGACCATATAACTGCCATTATTGGACTTCTTTTATCCAAGTAGTTAATTTCCAGTGCCTCTATGCTAAATAAATTGAAACGATGTTCTTCACGGTCTGCCAGTATGTAAATTTTGTTCATTTCCACCGTTGTTCGGTGACCATCCCAAATCCCAAAAAAGTAAACCGGCAAGTAAACTAAAAGCCATCTGGGCTCAAGCACTTGAACAACCATATCAATGTTACCCTGAAAAGAATACATGATTGCCAAATTAATATTCGCATTCACATTAACGATCACTTCCCAAATAAACAAGACAAAACCCCGGATATATTTTGATAAAAGCAAATGTCCAAATCCCGGAAAAGCAGCACTCCACCAGGCAATGATCGAAGGACTTCTTAAATGGAGCTGTGTTGTACCAAGCGCGGTCATATGAGCAATGTACCGCCTGGCATTATTATCTGAAGTGTTATTTTTCAATGAAATGACTCCTATTACGAAATTTATCTGTCTTTTATAACCTTTCCTTAAAAAGAACGTTTATCCTAATGAAGTGTATGTTATTAGGTGTGTATATCTTTTATAGGAAAACAAATCCTATGGTTAGCTCACATCTGAAGAAAGGTGAAACCAGCAGCCATGCAAATCATTGAAATGCAAAAAAGGTTCGTCCAATTTAAAAATGAGTACTTTTTTGAAAGTATTATTTTCTCTTATCAGTGGTGGTTCCTCCTGATTATCGCTGTAGGGCTTTGGTTCGTTTGGGCAATTGTAGTGGATAAAAAGAGATTGAATGCCATCTTGCTGGTCGGATTAATGGCAAGCATTATCGCATTAATTTTGGATGAGATTGGCCTTTTCTTAACTTTATGGGCCTATGCCTACCAACTTGCACCGTTCACACAAAAATTACTAACTGTCGATATCGCCATCATTCCAGTAAGCTATATGCTTCTGTATCAATACGCTAGAAAATGGAGGCCTTACCTTATTAGGCTTTTCTTATTATCGCTTTTTGCCGTATTCGTGGCGGAACCCATTTTTGGGATGTTAGGTATTTATATCTTGCTTGGATGGGAGCATTGGTACTCTACACCTTTTTATTTTCTGATTGGTGTTTTCGTGAAATGGATGGCCGATAAGGCGGTCGGGGACAAAGGATTTTAGCGTTTTTCATAGAAAAAGCGAGTGACTGCCCGTGCCTTGCGTTGAGTCACTCGCTTATCGTGGCTAATCCCATTGATAAGGGGTTTGCTGATATACATAGTAATTAAGCCAATTATAAAAAAGCAAATGCGTGTGCGACCGCCATGTATTCGGTGGTCTTTCGTTTGGGTCATTACCTGGAAAATAGTTCTCCGGTATGCTTGTATCCAGACCCCTCTGGTGATCCCGCGTGTATTCCTCAGCAAGTGTTTCAGCATCATATTCAAAATGACCGGTAATCATAATATGTTTTTCATCGTTGGAAATAACAATAAACGCACCAGCCTCACTTGAGGAAGAAAGTAAGGTCAGGCGTGGATCATTTTGAATTTCTTCCATCGAAACGGTTGTATACCTGGAATGTGGAGCGTTGAAAATTTCATCAAATCCACGAACCAGCTTTATTTTGGGATCAGACACCAGATGATTATAAACGCCGAATAATTTTTCCGGCAGCTCATATTTACCAATCCCATAATGATAGTACAATGCGGCCTGGGCACCCCAGCAAATGTTCAAAACAGAAGTCACATTCTCTTTTGTCCATTCCATGATCTCTGTTAATTCTCCCCAATAGTTTACATCTTCAAATGGCAGATGCTCAATTGGGGCTCCGGTAACAATCATTCCATCATACCGGCGATCTTTGATGTTTTCAAAGGTTGTGTAGAACGTATCCAAATGGGATTTGCTTACAGTTTTCGATTCATGTGTCCGCATTCTTAAGAACGTGATATTTACCTGCAGGGGCGTATTCCCCAATAAACGCAGGAGCTGTAACTCCGTCCTTTCCTTTTCCGGCATTAAATTTAAGATGATTATATTAAGTGGACGAATGTCTTGCATCCTTGCCCGATCTTCATCCATCACAAAAATTTTCTCTTGTTTTAATACTTCCGTTGCAGGCAATTCTTTCGGTATGTTTATTGGCAACTGACATCTCTCCCTCCTGCATACTTATTCTATTAACAACGTTAAAACTCGCACCTGTTTATTGCCACACTTCTTCAGAAATTTCTACAATATGGCGGATTTTATCCCATTGCTGATCTTCCGTTAAATCATTACCCTCTTCCGTTGAAGCAAATCCACATTGCGGGCTAAGACATAGGTTATCATAGGATAGATATCCAGCCGCTTCAGCAATTCGCTCTTTTACAAGGGCTTTATTTTCCAGCTCAGCAAATTTGGATGTAACTAAACCTAGAACAACATGCAGATCATCCCTGTTCACATGTTTCAGCGGTTCGAATCCACCGGAACGCCCGTCGTCAAATTCAAGAAAAAGCCCGTCAACATTCAGACCATTAAATATCGTTTCCGATGCCTTATCATACGAACCAGAACTGAAATAACGAACGGTAATTGCCCCGGCAAATATGCATGGTAACCAGAAGATCATCTGGACGATCGGCGATGGATTCATTGATAGCGCGTTTGCATAATTTTTGCAGTTCGGCAGGCTCATACCCTTCCGCGCGGAGCGATTGTTCCCCCTCTTCCGATAAAAAGGAAGCCCATGACGTGTCATCAAGCTGTAAATAGCGGCATCCCGCATCATAAAAAGCCTGAATCGCTTTTTTATAGGCATTTGTCAAATCCCTCAACAAATCCTCAATATCACCATAAACTTCATTATCAATCTCCGCCCGAACTAGGAGCATATTAGGGCTTGGAATGGTCTGCTTGGCAACATGATCCTCTCCTACTTTTCCTCGCAAAAACTTGAAATGATCTAGGAATGGATGATCTTCATTAAAATCAACGTTGCCTGTTACACGAATCGCATGGGCAGTTGTTTCAATGCCATCAAACTTCAATCCAGTGTTTGATTCGAATCCTTCCACACCACCCAAATTTTCTAGAAAGTCAAAATGCCACCATGAACGGCGAAATTCCCCGTCGGTTATCGACGTAAGTCCTGCTTCCTTCTGCTTTTCGACAAGTTTGCTTATTTCTTCATCTTCAATAGTACGAAGCTGCTGGGCGGAAATTTCTCCATTTGCATTCTGGGCTCTTGCCTGTTTAAGGCGTTCCGGTCTTAGAAAACTACCCACATGGTCTGCTTTGAATGGTGCCTTGCTATCTAATTTTGTTGTTGTCATGGTATTCCGCTCCTTTAATCAAAAAAGGCCCCTTCGATTAAGAAGAGGCACTATCATGCGATCATCTTCTTATCTTCCAAGTTTCATCAACTTGCTAGAAGTAGCACCTTGTTATAATAACAGGTTGCTGAAGCGTCACTGGGCTTAGTCCCTCAGCCTCTCTTAATAAGAATCGTTACCTGAATTATTTGAATTACTATACAAACGATAGTAGCATTTTTATAGATAAAAAGCAAGGAAGCATGGACAACCCTCACAATACTAACGACAAAGGGTAGCATGCATACGTGTGTCACCCTATCCACTGTGCAACCGAAATAAGATCTGGAAAAAACATGTCTGCATCTGCTCGTGTTTCTTTCCTATTTCCAATAAGAATGGTCCTAACACCCGCTTCCTTCCCTGCTTCAATATCCGGCTCGCGGTCCCCTACCATATAACTTTGATCTAAATCAATATCATGTTTTTCTGCAAAATCCAAAATCATTTGCGGCTTCGGCTTACGGCAGGCACAATTCGCATGTGGCTTGTGGGGGCAATAAGCGATGTCATCGATGGTTGCACCAAATGCGGCTAAATCTTTTTTCATCTTTGTATGTACTGCCTCTAAAGCAGTTTCTTGCATATAGCCAAGCCCGATCCCCCCCTGATTCGTTACAACGAAAACCTTAAATCCCAAATCATTGAACCGCCTTACAGCTTCGCCTACACCACTTAGCAAATGGAAGTCCTTTGGCTTATTTACGAATTTCACCCGATTGGTGAGTACCTCATTGATTACACCATCCCGGTCAAGAAACATGCCGATGTTCATGACATTACCTTCTTCCATATGTTACTTGCACAAATCAACGGGGAAGCACGGGGCAGCCCTTTTGCTTCCTAAAAAGCAGAAGAGCCGTCCCAGTTCATCCTTAGAATTCCAATTCCTTTGGTGCTTCTCCTTTTTTATTCATAACCCGGATGGCAGTTGGATTAATCTCCAGCAAGACAAGTTCTGGGTCCTCTGGGCCATCAAAATAAATTTTCATCGTGTCATTCCACAGCTCCTTTTTCAGTGCTTCTGAATTATTAAAGGAGACCTTCCCTTGATATTCCACATAATCATCACCAAATCCTTCACCATCGTATCCGAGCAGAATATGCGTGAAAGGATTCGCTTCAATTTCCTCCGCCTTATCCGTTTCCTTGCTCGTTAACGTATAGAGCTTCAATCCTTCATTGAAAAACGTCATGTACCTTGTATGGGGCTTATTATTCTTCACTGTTGCCATCGGGCCAACGTAGCTGCTTTTTAGAATTTTTTCAACGGTTGCTTTGATCTCAGTTTGACTCATTACTATACACTCCTTTTTGTTGCTGGTGTAAATAGTATTCCTTCTGCTCTTGAAAAATAAACATTTTCCTGACTTCAGAAATGGATGTGGCTTGGAATGTATATTACTGTAAAATAAAAAAGGTGACCGCTCTCCCTAAGGTTAGCGATTACCTCTAAATTAAATTACCCTTTCTTAATTATCCTCAATAAGTCTAGCAACATCTTCCCCGCATTTTTTGCATTTTCCTTTAAGCAATATTCCATGCTTGTCGTTATGCATGTCATAATCGACGATAGTAGTTTCCATGCAGTTGACACAAAACACATTGCTAAGAAGCTGCATCTGGATGTCCTTAGGAATTTTAGACCATTTTTGAGCAGCTTTTAAATCGGTAACTGAAATTTTTTAACCTCCTTAAAAAAGCATGTGGACAGGTTCTCCCGCCTCCTTAAGAAGCAGAAGAACCGACCCCATGCTTTTTCTCAAACCTTTCAATCAATGCAAAAATATATGCTGTATTTTTCGATACATAGGATGCTTCTTTCCTCACACCTGGTTCCCCGCTGCTCCAACGATCATAAAAAACATGGACACGCTCGAATTCTTTGAAACTGATCTTTCTGTTTTTCGATATATTCACACTTGGTTTTTTAAATGTGGTGGGTTTTATAATTAAGGTGTCGTCTGCAGGAATTACAGCAAACCATAATGGTTCCTGATGATTTCTGGGTACTGTATGTATCTCAAACTCGTAATCTCGCTTTTGTATTTTGTTCCATACCTCTAACGCATTCATTGGCAACCCTCCCGTAAATTGTTGTATCTATCATAATACATAAACACCCAATCTATCAATCAATTGACGGAAGGGAGGGGGCAAAGTACCCTTTCACCTTCCCCTTATATAGCCATATTATTTTTCATAAGCCTTCTTGCCTTGATATAGGCAATTGCTTCTTCTATTTCCTCATCGGTCAACTTGATATCATCCACATATAAGTTATAACTCTCCAGATCCTTTGCATGCTGCAGGTTTACCCCTGATGATTTTGTCTCTTCACCTAGTAAATAGTCCACGTCCACATCAAAATATTCAGCAATCTTACTAACATGACTGGGGATCGGTTGCTTCTTACCAAGCTCATAACTCCAAATAATTGTTTTCGCAAAATGCAATTCATTAGCCAATTCCTCTGGCGATAATCCTTTTTCTTCCCTTAATTGTATTAGTCTCGATGCAATATTACTCATCTGTTTCACTCCATTTATTTTTCTAAATATTATATTTATTCCTATTGTATCACAAATTGGCGTAAAGATGTAGAATTAGGCCTTCGATTTAAAAAACTTTACTAAGAATTAACTTAATTAAAAGTTTGAAATTTATGGAGAAAGGGGAGGTTCCTCGTCTCAACAACAACAAAAAGACACCGTTCCTGTCCCTTCGTCCCAAAAAATTACCCTTACCCTCGCATGAAATCCTACATTTTACACATGGTAAGAATATAACCCTTGGAAGCAGGGGGCCGTCCCATGCTTCAAAGAAAAGAGGCTAAATTTTGGAATATGCGTGGTTTTCTTTAATTCCGTTTGTGATTGTTATAGCTTTATCCATTTGGCTGAAGAAAATCTTACCCGGTCTTGTGCTTGGGCTTTTAGTTGGGGCTCTTTTGGTTGAATTCAGTGTTCTTGGCGGAACAGTGGAAACGGTCAACTATATTGTAACAACACTTTCGGATCCGTCAAATATAAATATTATCGCCTTTCTCTATCTTTTCGGCGGGTTAATCGGCATGATGCAGATTTCGGGAGGTATTAAAGGGTTTTCCGAGTGGATCGGTGAAAAAATTGATTCTGAACGCGGTCTGCTTTCGATTATCTGGCTGACACTTCCCTTTACATTTATGATGCCAATGTTTCGGATCATGATGATCGGCCCTGTTGTGAAATCATTGCTTAAAAAAGTAAATACATCCAAATGGAAGGTCGGCTTTACCATGGATGTATCGACAAGTTCGGTAATTGTTTTGCTACCAGTTGCAACTGCATTTGTCGGATTCATGGTATCTCTTGTTCAAGGCGGTATTCAAGAACACAACCTTAACATGGATGCCTATCAGGTGTTTCTTTTCAGTATTCCGTTTAACTTTTTTGCCATTGTCATGCTCATTATCGGGCTGATTCGAACATTTTGGTCATCCAATGAAAAAAAACATAAGAACAAAAAAGGAGATCAGGAGCAGGGGAAGAAATATCACCGTGTTGGTATTAAAAAGGAGCTTTCCATGGTAAAGGCACAGCCGTGGAATCTGATTGTTCCCTTGTTTTTACTGCTTGGACTGACGCTATTCCTGTTGTGGAAGGATGGGGTCGACAAAGGTGCTACGGGTATTTTTAATGCTTTTGCGGAAGCGGATGCTACCTTTGTGATGTTGCTTTCTATATTTATTACGCTTATCATCACGTTCGTTTTCTACATGATCCGAAATCAGAAACTAGGAGAAATCATCTATCATTTCTATGATGGCGGAAACCAGCTAATGCAGCCAATCATCCTCCTTATACTTGTATGGGCGCTCTCTCTTGTAGCTGAAGATCTCGGTTTTTCACAATTTATTGGTTCTACACTTGGTTCATTCCTGCCGGGGTTCACGATACCCGCAGTCGTTTTTCTGATTGGTTCCATCATCAGCTATTTCATCGGTTCCTCTTGGGGAACATGGGGCCTGCTCATGCCACTTGGGATGGCATTGGCAACAGCAACCGGCGCACCCATTCCAATGACCGTCGGAGCAGTTTTTGCCAGCGGTTCATTCGGTGCCATGACCTCCCCGCTTGGCGACACAACTATCACAACCGCATCCATACTGGAAGTCCCCTTGATCGATTATGCACGATACAAATTGAAAATCGTATCCATCGGCGCGGGAATTGCTGTAGTGATGTATTTTGTGGCTGGATTGTTTTTGGGGTAAAGAGGCTTGAGCGAGGAAGCACGGGGAGGAAGTTTCTCCTGCTTCCTCCATTCAAATATAACCTTTTCCAGGGACAACAACAAAATTAAACTTCCCATCAGAGATGTTTTAGGATACATGGATCGAGCGGTTCAGTCCCTTAAAGCAGGAAGTAGATAAAAAAAGCAAAGAACCGCCTTCATACTTCCTTCACGCAAAAGGCTTGATCAATCCCAGTACAGCCTTAATATAAGGAACGTCCAAATTCACACCTTCAGCCAGCCGCACTGCCCCTCCATGCAAATGGTCTACTTCAAGTGATAAGCCTTTTCGCCGGTCTTTATGCATGGAAGATGTTGCTTCGGAATCTAACTTGCTTATATTCTGTTTGGTCGCTTCCACATCTGCATCGGTTAACTGCACGTTGTACTTAGTTGCCAAAAGCTTCATTTCCTTGAGTAACATCTCCACGATATGAAACGTTTCTTTGTTATCACGAATCGGCCCGATAGTTAAGTTGGACGCAGTCGTCACACCTGACAATGCATTGATAAACATGTATTTTTTCCATAGTTCCCGTGAAATGTCCTCACTATTTCGGCTGTCCATGACAGCATGTTCTGACATCTCCTCTATTCTGCTGCACACTTCCTTTTGGGAAGGATTAAGCGGTCCAAAAATCAACTGATGTGCATCACCGGAATGCTCGACATGTCCCTTATCGTTTAACGTTGCAAAAATAAATGACAGCCCTCCAATAACAGAGTCCTTGCCAAGCGCGTCTTGTAAAATCTGAATATGTTCCATGCCATTTAATACTGGCAGCACGTAAGCACCTTTTTTCGTCAGTGCTTTTACATGCTCAAGCGTACCTTGCAGATGATATCCCTTCACGCTTACAAGTACGAGATCTGCTGCTTGAATCTCCTCAGGATCTGTTATCACCTTAGGATTTTCCACTTCATAATCCCCGTATGGGCTATTGATTTTGATCCCATGGTCCTTAATTTGCGCTGCTCTTTTTTCCCTAACTAAAAATGTTACATCTGCTCTTGCCTCAATCCAACGCGCCCCGAAATAAGCGCCTAGTGCACCTGCACCTATAACAACAATTCGCAAAAATATCCCTCCTACAAGTTATTATTTGCTATAAGATTTCCCTGTCCAAACTATAGATATGTAGTATAATGAAGATGTCGTCGATGCTGTATAGGATTTTGGCTACCACCCCCCGATAGAAAGGGGGTGAAAATATTGTTTGAGGCAGTTGCCTTTCTATTCCTAATATTTTTTGTACAAGCAATTTGGGATAGAAAGAAAATAAGGCGAGTGCTCAAAAAGCTCGCCTTACATGCTGCAAAATGGTTCTCGTATTAAGGGAACCGCAATATTCATTGAGGGGATGCATACCCCCTCTCCCTATACAGTATTATACATGATTCATTAAAATTATGCTACTAAACAAAGTAAAATAATGGCGAGCGATAACTTCCTCTGTTTCATAAAATTCATACCCCTGAGTTAGATGGAGATAGGGTATAAGACCACGAATAAATAAAATCAACAATAAAAACAATTCCCCACACCATAGAAATGCTATAAATTGTTTCATTTGCGTATGGCGATTCGGCTGCAGTCCCCGCCTCAATCCATGAAAGATCTGTTACATATATGAGCATTTCATCAAGGCCATCCGTCCCATGAACCCAAAAAACAGCCTGCACACCAACAAATACAACGAAATGCACCATGGCGCTCCAGCGGTACTTTTTTGCTATAAACTTTGGATCCTTATTCCTCTTGATAATACGATAGTCTTTCTCTGTTAAAAGATCGACACCACGCCAAACACCAATTTTCTGACGCATCCAGCGATCCAATTTCATGAAATCAACTATTCCAAACGTACATGCGTAAATCACAAAAATCGTGATGATAATCTGGAAGGTTGAAATCTCCCCGGTTTCCCGGTAAATCAGAATTGCCAACAATGCCTCAAATATCAATAGTACGAGAAAAGCAAGGAGAAAAAGCAAACTCTGTCTTCGCTTATTTAATAAATAACGAACAACACCGAATAGAAGAAGCGCAGCCAACGATAAAACTTCCGCTACAATGAATATTTCCCATTGATATGTAAGAATCAGATCCATCTAATCATCCACCCCATAAAATAATCTAATCTTAGTTTCTATTTACTTTATGGAAAAGTCAATGTTTTTTAGAATACAAGTGGATAAAGTTTCTTCTCCGTGTGGAGTTGAAACAACCTTAATTGAAAATACCTACAAACCCTATTTTAAATGCTATAAAACGCTACATTCGGACTATTGTTTATATTATTTTGAGTAGTAAAATAGCTTATAACACTACGATGAGGAGGAAATTTTATGCAAAAGAAGTTTTTATATCTAATTGTCGCCATCCTGTTTCTATCTTTCACCTCTACTTCAGCTCTAGCAAAACATGATGCTGGACAAGATGTGGAGAATGTCCATTTTAATTCCACTGTAGTCGATGGTCATAATGATACGATGATGAAGGTGGTAGATAAGGATACATGGTTACCTGAAACAGACATCGGAGACAATACATCATTTCAACTTGATATACCTAAGCTTCAGACAGGCGGTATCGACGCTCCTTTCTTTGCAGCATATACATCCGGATATTATGATAATAACCCCCGCAGTATTAGCAGGACGTTAGCCTTGATTAATGCGTTATACTGGACAGAAGAACAAAATCCGCAAGATCTCAAAATCTCATCCACTACCAAAGAAATCAAACAAACAGTAAAAGATAATAAAATTGCAGCTGTCCCTGCAATCGAAGGGGCTTATTCCATGCAAGAACACAATGCATTGGGACTCCTGCATCAATACAATGACCTTGGCGTGAAAGTTATCGGCTTTAATTGGAATTATTCAAATGCCCTCGGTGAAGGCGCTGACAGAGTATATGGCGACCCTGAAAGAACACCTTCAGAAGGTGGCTTGACAGAGTTGGGTGCTGAGGTGACTCAGGAAATGAATAAGCTAGGGATGGTCATTGATGTGTCTCACATGTCCAGAAATACATTCTGGGACGTAATCGAAGTCTCTGAAGCTCCTGTAATAGCATCCCATTCAGGAGTAAATGGATTAAAAGATCACCAACGCAATCTGACAGAAGAACAGCTTTTGGCGCTTGAAGAAAATGGGGGTGTCATCAATATCGTTTTTTACCCTGCATTTTTGACAGACAATTCAACTGGTTACGCTGAAGATATCGTTGATCATATCGAATATGCTGTTAATTTGATCGGCATTGACCATGTCGGACTAGGGTCTGATTTTGACGGTGCCTCAATGCCTGACGATCTGCAAGATGCATCAGAAATGCCTGAAATCACGAAGGAACTAGTCAGTAGGGGGTATTCAAATCAAGAAATTGAGAAAGTGCTAGGAGGAAATCAACTGCGTGTCCTTAAAGATGTCGAAAAAGCGGCAGAACATGACCCATCAAAACGTGGTATGAGCCCTGTTGTCAAGCCTGATTACGAAATGGGAGAAATCATTGATAGCAGAACACCCCTTCTAACGGCAGAAATAGAAACAAAAAGAGGAGCACCTGTTGATAAAGACAGTCTTAAAGTTATTGTAGATGGTATCCCTTATGAACCTGATTTTGATAAAAATACATCAACATTATCACTGCAGCTGACTGAAGACTTACAGGAACGTTTTCATGTGGTGACCTTTGAGGCTAAAAACATAGCAGGCAAGGTCACAAGAGAAACTCGGATATTCTATATTGACGATTAAAATCAATTGTTATCATGCTTAAAGGAGCAGGATGAATGGTTACATCCTGCTCTCTCTATTCGAAAATATTCTAAAATCTATCTTTTATGACAATTTAAAAGTTAAACAACATAGGGCTCTCAACCCTCATTTTTTGTACATTTCTTCCATTGATTTACTTATTTTCTCTAAAAAGGCTTCTTACTCCGGTGTCAAAATGGTAGGAATCTGAAAATCTGCTACGTCTGATTCCATTGACTTCTGTGCTTTTTCAAGTTGTTCTTACCATAATCCTTGGTCGACTTCCAATTTCACTAATTGTAAAAACAAGCTCTTGCGTTTCCATATAAACCATCCCTCTATCTATATCGTAATCTCAGATTAGCATCTGATGTAACGGAGGGCACAAGCCGATTTCTGTTCCTTTTGAAAACATTACATATATTAGTTTTACGCGCATTAACCTGGGGTATGTATGAAAAGAAAGGCGGGTTCTAATAATCGCTATTAAAGAAACTACATACATGCATTTTGTTCGTGAATTTGAAAATCGAATTAATCGAGAGTGAATAACCGATGAAAAGGAATTCCTAAGATGGGTAGCCAAAAATCATGATTTGGAATTAAAAGAAAAATTAAGGATAAACAACATTTCTAAAGCCTACACTATTTGAAACCTATCATAAGTGAAAACTGATCGTAATTGATCAGTTTTTTCTGTAAGCTTCCTCCAGCTTTAATATTTATTCTAGAACAGAATTGTATACATTTTTTTAAAAGGATTAAAAATAAAGAGACTGCTTGAGCAGTTAATCCCTGCTCAGGAGTCTCCCTTCACTCCAGCCTCCGATCACAAATAGCAAACAACGGGCAACCCTCACATATCGGCGCCTGCTTGCAATGAACCTTCGCATGCTCCACGATAAGCGCATGAAATTCATTATACAGCTGCAAATCACCGGGAGTCGCTTCCTCTATCTCTTTACGAAACCCGTCATACGATTTTGGCATATCCAACCCAAGCCGATAAAAAATCCTTCGCGCATAAGCATCCACCACGAAAATCGGTTTATCAAATGCATATAACAGCATCACATCCGCAGTCTCTCTGCCGATTCCGTTGATCGTTAATAACTCCCGGCGTAGTTCCAGCTTGTCCACGTCTTTAAATTTATCAATGTCAAAATCATAGCCCTTAAACCATTCCAGGAAAGCCTTGATTCGTTTTGCCTTTATATTGAAAAAGCCGCTCGATCGGATCAGCTGGGCAAGCTCTTCGACAGACATGCGATCAATGACTGCCGGATCCAAAAGGGTGCGCAAGTTATGAAGTGCTTTGTTCGCATTCCGCCAGTTCGTGTTTTGCACAAGGATGGAGCCAATCATCATCTCGGGAATCGTCTCAGCAGGCCACCAGTTTTGTGGGCCGTAATAATCGTACAGCTTTTGGTAGATTAATTGATAACCGCCCTCCATCAGCTGCTTTCCAGTCCTAATAATCGTTCTTTCATTGGGATACCACCACGAAACCCTGTCAATTTTCCGTTTTTTCCAACTACCCGATGACATGGTACAACGATCATAACAGGATTTGCACCGATTGCCGCCCCAACAGCACGCACCGAGCCAGGCCTGCCGATATTTTCTGCTATATCTGTGTAAGTACGCTTTTCACCAAATGGGATATTTTGCAGCTCTGTCCATACGTTCTCCTGAAAATTTGTACCCATAAAATCTACCGGTAAATCGAAGGATTGGCGCTCCCCATTAAAATATTCCACTAATTCTTTCGCATAGGCCGCTACTTTATCCCAGTCTTCTACCAATGTGGCTTCTGGCCTTTTTGCGTCAAACCAATCTTTCACCTCATCCAGACCCTCATTTTGTGAGCCGACAAAGCAAAGTCCCTTATCCGTTGCCGCTATATAGAGCGACCAGTCACGGGTATGGACGTGTCCGTAATATGCTTTGCTTTTGTATGTCATGTTTAGCACCTCTTTTTAGGAATTTTTCCAAGTAACGGTTTGCTATTGCTCCTGCGTTATTTTACAATTTTTAATTGCAGTCACCCTTACTTCCCTCTTCCTTTATTTTACCACGCAAACCGGGTGAAAAAATCATTTTTCGTTTTAAAAAGGCAAATTATTAAAAGTTTAGTTTCATATATGGGCTTTGTTGTTATTTATGCTAAAATGAATGGAAACGGTTTGGTTCGGGATTCGCAAGCCAGTGGTTCGGCTCTCATCCTGTTTCTTTCGGCTTTCGTGGGTCGTGTTTCGGCGCTTGTGCGGTTTCTTCGGCTTTCGCGGGCTACAGTTCGGCGTTCATTCACTTTCTTTCGGCTTTCACAGGCTACAGTTTGGCTTTCGCAGGCCGGAGTTCGGCACTCATGGGGTCAACTTCGGCATTCACCGCCCATAGTTCGGGATATAGTCCAAACCACCTGTTTAGTGCATAATAAAAGTAGAGAGTATTGCAACCAAAATCTTAGAAGGTTGCACAAATAAAAAAGGCTTGCCAGCCCGATCAAAAAACCCTATCGTTAATAGCGACTAAACTGTTAATGATGGGAGTAATGAAAGGAATGCTGGCAATGCCTGAAATTAATCATATCAAAAAATTAAGGAATATTAAATCACTATCGATCAACGAGATTGTAAAACGTACTGGTTTTTGTTGGGAAACGGTGAAGAAGTATGCGGATGAGGATCAGTTACCGAAGGAAAGAGAAAACGCTACGGCTTTGTTTACGTGGATAAAGATGACGAGGGAAATGGCACATTAGATAGAAGCCGCAAAGACTCCTTCTACTGGTACAAAGATGTTATTGAGAGTAATGGGGAAAATCTATAAGTGGTAACGGGATTGCAAGAGTGGGGTACAAATCATGATATGATTTGTACCCCTTTTTAATACTGTTGAAAAAAGACTGTTGATGTGTCGTTAGTGGATTATACTGTATGGATTTCTTTGAATGTGTGATCACGCAGACATATGTCTTGGCTGCTGGGCGGGCTATTTTTACTGGGATCCGGGCGTCATGAATGGGTCATGGCTACCATCTGAGCTTCTTTTTCCGGGGTTTGGGCGCCATGGAAGCTTCATGGCCACCGTCTGGGCTTCTTTCATGGGTGTTCGGGCGTCATGAAGCTCCCTTCGTTACCAGGGCAACCTCTTTCTCATGCTTGCGGGCACCTATAAGACTCATGGTGATCTAAACCCATCACTCTAATGTTTATCTTTTCCAAGCACCTCCTCAATAGCCACCGCTACGCCATGCTCCTTATTCGTCTTCGTCCGATAATCGCATATTTTCTTGATTTCTTCCTCCGCATTTTCCATCGCAACAGCATGCCCCGCCATTTTCAGCATGCTTACGTCATTTAAATTATCACCGAGTGCCATGACGTCCTTCATTTCAACTCCCATGCTACTTGCCAGAATCTCAAGCGCTATCCCTTTTTGCGCCTGAGGGTGGTTAAATTCAAGGTTAATATCGCCGGAAGATGTGATCGCAACCGCTTGCTTCTCGGTAAATTGCGTGCGAACCTTTTCCAATCGTTCTTTTTCCAGCGAAAAGCCCAGGATTTTAAAGATCTCAAGATTTTCCATCGCATACAAATCATCATAATTTTCGATGAATGACACCTGCTCCTCCTGCAAACGACTCTCAGCACCTTCACGTATTTCAGCTTCAGACACATCCGGATTGGCTGATTTCATGACATCAATCATGACCTCCACAAAGTATTCCCTGCTTGTGGAATAGATGCCTTGATTTGTGAAAAATTCGAGGTACATCTCTTCTTCCTGGCAAACATTTTGAATTTTGCGAGCTATTTCTATGTCCAGCGCCACACTTCTTACTATTTTTTTATCAGAAGTATACGTCCTCGCTCCATTCATGGAAATGATCGGGCATGTTATATCTACTTCCTGAAGCGGTTTGTTTGCAGCACCATAAGATCTGCCTGTTGCAACAACAAACTCGCACCCCTGAGCTATTGCCTTTTTAATTGCTTCTGCATTTTCTTTACTAACTTCACCTTGTTCGTTTAACAGGGTACCATCTAAATCACTTGCAATGAGTTTCATATCGTTCTCCTATCTAGCTAGCAGTTGAAACCGCGCTACAAATTACTTTTTTATATTTCCATATCTATTATAGTAGAACAAAACCTTTTTCTCCATCAAAAGCAGCCATGCACGTTTTTCAAATGAATTTACAATTAAATATGATATACTAGATAGAACCGCTTCATATTAAAAATCAAAGGCATCAGAGATAAAGCACACCAGCAAGCATAAAAATTTATCTTCATTGTCAGACTATCGGGGGAACAACATGAAACGGATTTTACAAATTGGCAGCGCTTTTATCGGAATTATTGTCGGTGCGGGGTTCGCATCCGGGCAGGAAATCCTACAGTACTTCACAAGCTTCGGGTACATGGGGACAATTGGGGCGATTATTGCTACTGCCCTGTTCGCATATCTGGGAATGACATTAACTAGGCTTGGAAGCAGATTGCGCGCGACGTCGCATAAAGAGGCTATTTATAAGGTAAGTGGCCGCTATCTTGGTGTTATTGTTGATTACATTATCATTTTTACCTTGTTTGGTGTAGGGGTCGTTATGATTGCAGGAGCTGGTTCTATTCCTAACCAGCAGTTCGGCCTACCGCCAGCGGTTGGTATTTCACTGATGAGTATTCTCGTGATTTTAACCGTGATGATGAATGTTGATCGTGTGGTTGCGGTTATTGGGAGCATCACACCATTCCTTATCATTTCCATCATCATTCTTTCCATTTATAGCCTGTTTACCATGGATTCATCCTACACGGAACTTAATCCAATTGCTCAGGAATCGCCATCCGCACTTTCGAACTGGTTCTTTTCGGCAATTAATTATGTTTCGTTTAATATTGCTGTGGGTGCTTCCATGTCTCTTCTCATGGGCGGATCTGAACGTGATGAAAAGACAGCGACTATCGGAGGGCTGATAGGAGGACTTGGTATTGGGGTCATTATTGTCTTAAGCCATCTTGCTATCTTTTCACAAGTTGATATAGTGGCGAGCTATGAAATGCCAATGCTAAAAATTGCTGATGATATATCACCTTTACTTGGAATGTTTTATTCCATCGTTCTGTTTGGGATGATTTTCAATACAGCGTTAAGTATGTTTTTCTCATTAGCCGCTAGATTTACGGAACAAGGAACAACGAAACATAAACTATTCGCTCTGATTTCAGGGCTCATAGCATTTAGCTTAAGCTTCTATGGTTTCACGGAACTTGTTTCCTTTTTCTATCCGCTTATTGGCACGCTAGGCCTTTTCCTAATTCTGGCTCTTCTCATTGCACCATTCAGAATGTCGGATGCGAAAAAACAAAAGGATAGATCATGAAAAGGAAAAGATAAGGCGATACCCATTCACAGGTATCGCCTTTATTTACAAAAACCTAATAAGAATTCGTCTCCATTCTTCCGATTCTCCCATTCATACGCACCACATCGTCCGCCAATTTCTTGAGTCTGGACAAAATCTGTTCATCCAGTATTTCTTTTTTTTCGTTAAAATACTTTTCCTCGATAAAGACATACTGTGGCAACGTCATGGCTTTCATATAGGAAAGGATGGGTTTAAGCTGATGTTCTACAACTAAATGATGCTTGGCAGATCCGGCGGTGGAAACAATGCCGACTGCTTTATTGCTTATCGCATCGATCGGCAGTAAATCAAATAGATTCTTCAGTGTCCCCGGAATAGATGCTTGAAAAATAGGCGTTCCAATAATAAAAGCATCTGCGGACAAAATTTTATTAATAATGAGCTTTGTGTCCCCCACGTAACCCGTAAAGGGACGCCCATCGCAAAATTCCAGCTGATAGTTTTTTAGATCAATTAATTCGACATCAGCGTCAGGCTCACTTTTTTTTATATGATTTAAAACCTTCTCTACGGTCACCCTAGTTTTTGAGCCGACAATAGACCCAGAAATTCCTACAATCTTCAACTTCATTCACCCCAGCTTTAATACATTCAGTCCTATATTATTTTAACTGATTTCTTTCTGTAATTCTTTCTTTATGCCTGAAACATTAGAAAACTTGGTTGCCAACAGGCTTTTGGGTGACAACCAAAGCCCGCACTTATTCAGTAAGAAAGTATTTTATATTTTCTTATCAGCAAAAATAACCCCAGCTCGAACTGAGGCAATTTCATATAGGCAGGTGCAGATTACCACCGCTTTACATGCTCCTTATAAGCTTTAACAAATGCTTCCGGAGAGGACTTTACCGTGTAGGGGAAAACGCCAGTACTTGTGTGTATATAGAGGATTCCACCTTCACCGCCGATGAACCGGTAGGACATATCAAATACTTCATTCGCAGGAAACTCATGGTGCTGTGTAACAACTTTTTCATCATACAAATAGATGGTACGATTTAGTTCAATATCTCGTTGCTCAAGACTGCTAACTTCACGTTCAATCTTAATATATGGCTGTTCGGCTATTAAATACACGCACGTACCTCCAACTAACTTTTGATAGTGTTATATTACTAATCATGCGTTTACAAGTCAATGTATTATCCTTCTGCCAGCCGGAGATAATTTTTCCGCCATTGCAGCCATTGATGATCTCTCGTTTTCCTTGGGAGGAATTGGCGAATGTCCTCTTCGTGATAGCCGACTTGAATCCTTTTTTCATCCATAATAATGGGACTTTTTAATAGCCCTGGGTTTTCATTAATTAGTGATAGTAATTCTTGTAGAGGAAGTGTGTCAATCTCCACATCCAGTTCTTTATACGCATTGGATCGTGTTGAGATAATTTCATCTGTCCCATCCAGTGTCATGCGGAGGACATTATGCAGTTCTTTAACGGTAAGCGGTTCTTTCAATATATTTCTTTCCACATAGGAGACCCCATGTTTTCGTAACCATTCCTTCGCTTTTCTTGTTGATGAACATGGTGCCCCGTAAACCATAACACTCATTTATCATACCCCATTCTTTTTATAGTATTGTGCAATTTTTCACTTACTTATGCAGACCCTTTTTCAACAGATGCATTTCAGTCGCATAATTTCTCATTGCCTCTTCATCTGATAATTCCTTGGCAAATTTTTCAATGAAATTACGAAAAGTTACGGATGTGAGAATTTGCATGACATAAAATAATTCTTCATCCCCCGAAATATTCAACCGCTCTTTATTGATTAATCGGCTTATTTCCTTATGCTGGTCGTCACATTCATCGTCATCACTGAAAATTCGCGTGAATGCATCTTCTATTTTATGGGTCATATTTAAAAACGCATTTCTTAAAAAGTTGAGATTTTCTTCTTTTTTCGACTCCTGTAGGGTTATACGAAATATTTCACCCATTGCATCAAATATATCACCATCGTATTTATTTAGGAGATGAACAAAAATTGCTCGCCTTTTCTTTGCTTGATCATTTAATAGATAAAAAAAGGCATCGTCCTTGTCTTTGAAGTATTGGTAAAAGCTCCCCCGTGGTATCTCAGCTGATTTTACTATATTGGAGATCGAAGCCTCAAATAAGGGTACCCTTGAAAATTCCTTCTCAGCTGCATGTATCAGTGTTTGTCTCTTATTCTCAGGTAGTTTATAAAACGTTTGTTTCGGCAAGATCAATCCTCCGATTTCATAAATGGTGACACAATGTCATCTGTTTCTATTTTTATTATAAATGACACGATGTTACATGTCAACGGATTTAATGACACGATGTCACTTCTGTAGAATGGTTTTTATAGCTTGATACTAGTATAATGAGTACTAGATTACGTGATGGCTCTTTTCATAAGTATTGATGCTTTTAAATCTCCGCAGTTAATATAAAATGTGACGCAGTGACAATTCTTTTGCAAATGCTGGTTGAGAGTAGGGACTAGCTCCGGAAACACATTTCGCGCACCTTAGGGGGCTGGTGAGCCTCCTCGTGCTGGCGCACTTCGGTGTCTCACCTAGGCCTTTCCTCCCGCAGGAGTCTTCATGTGTTTCCTCCGCTGATAGTCTGGTTACTACCGTTAAATTGCATTAGTAATCAATATTCAAAATATCGAACCACCTCACTAGTTCGGGTCAGCGAAGGGCGGTGACTCCTGCGGGAATAGCACGAGTCTGAAGACCCCGCAGCGGCGGTTTTCCGCGAGGAGGCTGAGGCCGTCGTGCCCTAAGGTCCGCATCCGCCCTTCGCTGACCCGAACGGCGATTACTGCAAGTACTTAGAAAACAGTAATTACTTCGTCTAACAACCTACAAGATAAAGGGGTAATAACAGTGCTTAAAAAATGGATTAAAGAATCGAATTATACCGTGATATATACAGGTGCAGGCATGTCAACCGAAAGTGGGTTGCCTGATTTTCGCTCGGCAGATAACGGGTTATGGAATAAAAAAGATCCCAGCAAAATCGCCAGCACAACTGCCCTGAACGACAATGTCTCTGAATTTATCGCCTTTTACCGGGAGCGTGTCCTTGGCGTGAGAGACTATAAGCCACATAAGGGGCACGAAATTTTGGCTGAATGGGAAAAACGGGGTCTGGTTAAGTCCATTATCACCCAAAATGTGGACGGCTTTCATCAGCGTGCAGGCAGCAAGCGGGTGGCAGAGCTTCATGGTACACTTCAGAAACTAAATTGTCAGTCATGCGCGAGTGTATACAGCAGCGAAGAGTATGTTGACCGAGAATATTATTGCAGCTGCGAGGGTGTGTTACGCCCGTCTATTGTATTATTTGGCGAGTCCCTGCCTCGTGACGCCTTCCAATTTGCCTTGAATGAAACGGAAAAATGCGATCTGTTTATCGTGCTGGGATCGTCATTAAGCGTAACGCCAGCAAACCAGTTCCCCCTCATCGCAAAGGAAAATGGTGCAAAATTAGTTATTGTAAATAGAGACAAAACCGACTTTGATTCTATCGCTGATGAGGTGATTAACGACCGGGAAATTGGGGATGTCTTAATGGAACTGGATCAGTAAGGGCTTATTCAGTCAAGGCTTCTTTTTCATAATGCTTATAGATGGAATGAAATTTTCCTGTATAATTTTTATTCCACGGTTTTTTCTTTCCGCGATAGTGAATAAAGCGCGTGTTATGAATAACATAATCAACATCCATCTTCCCACTGCTTACCGCTTTATAATACCTGTAATACCTGGGGTCATAATTATAGATGACCTCATCTAGGTTTTTAATATCTTGGGAGTATAAGGCATTAATGATGTCCTGGTCCGGATAAAGCAGCCGCTTCTTATTTTCCTCTACATAATCGAAAATTTCCTGCTCCTTCATTTTCTCCCTCTGCAGGTCCAGATTCATTAAAAGTACCCCGGAATTATAATAGGCTTCCATATCATAGGGTTTTAATCTTAATTTATTGATCTCTGTGACGGAAGCAATCTCGTGATAAGCTGCAGCATATAGAGACCCGGAAATATCCATATCATATAAGGTTCTTATCTCGTTAATCACAAGAATATCCGGGTCGAGGTATAGTATTTTGTCCAGTTCAGATGGCAGAAACTTAAATGCCAGTAGTCTATAGTACATTTCTTTTGTATAATGCTTCAAAACAGGAGCCCCTTTGAAATAATCATCCGTTACAGTGATTATTTCAAGGCTCTGCCCGTGATCCGCGATATATTGATTTATATCTGAAAGTTCCGCTTCTTTCATACTGGAATGCATCAAATATATCGTAAACGCTTCCCCCTCGTTGTTTACAAATAGAGAATACAACATTATCTTCAGGGGCTTCATGTAATTTGAATTTAGCGTAACAAGAATATTCATATCCTCACTTCTCCGTATCATTTTTCACAATCTTAACCTGCTTTAGTGTCCTTCCACCAACTTCTAGTATGGTAAAAGTTAAGTCATTCCTCGTTAGCATTTCTCCCTCCGCCGGAAAAGATCCAAATTCTTTTAACAAATAACCTGCAAGCACATCTTCCTCTTCCGGTATTTTGGTATGAAAAAGGGAATTCAACCGATACAGCGGAATTTTACCATCACAAATAATTTCCGTATCTGTGACTTTTTCTACAAGTGAATCGCTGTTCGAATCCATTTCATCCTCAATCTCCAACCCAATCATGGCTTCAATCACATCCTCATGTGTGAGCACACCTTCAGTTCCGCCATATTCATCCAAGACAATCGCCATATGCTTTTTATCCTGGGTCATTTTGCGAAAAACCCACTCAATCGAATGAAATTCATAGACAACCATCGGGTTCATGTCACTAAATGCCTGTAGTGATTCTTTAGGATTCATGGACCACGAAAGCAGGTATTTTGAATGAAAAACACCAACAAGCGTATCCATATCTCCTTTATAAATCGGGTACCTTGTATACGGATGCTGAATAGCCAGATTTCTTGCCTCTTCATAATCAGCTGTATGCGGAAGTGCTACCAAATTGACACGTGGTGTTTTCAAGACATCCTTCACATCTAAATTATGAAAATCAAGAACACCTTTAATACGATGCGATTCTTCTTTTTTAAAGATCCCCTCTGTTCTGGCGACATCAACCATCGACCGAATTTCCGCTTTGGACACCGAAGCATCCTCTTCCTGTCCCTTAGAAAGCTGTTTGATGATGAATCCTGTAATTCCGTTGAGCAAAAGGGTCAATGGCTTGAAAATAAACATGACACCTCGTATGACTGGGTACACGATAAATGCGATACGTTCCGGAAACGTTGCAGCCACTGACTTTGGGATCACTTCAGAAAAGATAATAATCGTTATGGTCAGAATAGCAGAAGCAAGCGCCACATTAAATCCATACTCAACCGCAACCATGGTAACAAGTGTTGGAAGTACAATGTTGGCAACATTGTTACCGATTAGAATAGCCGTAATGAATTCTTCTGGTTTAGACACCACTTTTAAAAGCCTTCCCGCTTTTTTATCCTGATTTTCAGCCCTTGTCTGAAGCTTCATCTTGTTTGTTGCCGTTAATGCGGTTTCACTGCCTGAAAAGAAAAATGAAACGAATAGTAGTATGATGATCGCTATGATCACGAGCGTGTTCCTCCCTGTGTATATCAACCTGAACTTATTTTAGTTTATACTTAATTCCATAATAAATGAGTTTATTGGATGAGAAAAGGAAAAAGTTGTTTTATGCTGGGACAGGTTCCTTTTCCCAGTGGGGGCTTGGGACCGGAATCTCAGTAAACCCGAAGCTCGAGCGTTGAATGCCGAAGCCCTAGTGCCGAGAGCCGATGTCCACCGTATGAAAGCCGAACCGGAGTGCGCGAATGCCGAACGCGAGACCGCGAAGCCGAACAGGCGCCGTCGGAATCCCGAACCAACCGTACCAATCTCACATTACAATGTTATGTCCTCTGCTGGTCCAAGGAGTGGTTAAACGGAGGTCGCCATGAAAACATAAAACTGGACCCGTTATTATTCCCCAGACTTCGCAAATCGCTTAATCCGCTCGCCAATCTCATCACGCACGCGCTGGAATACCTGCCATTTTTCCTCATCAGTTCCCTCTGCCTTTGCAGGATCCTCAAATCCCCAATGATCCCGCTTCACTTGAGGTGGGGTCGTCGGGCATCGATCAGCGGCATCCGCACATAGCGTGACAGCTAACGTCGCATTATTTAAAACTTCTGCATCAATCGTTTCTGATTTTTGATCGGAAATATCAATGCTCACTTCTCGCATCGCTTTCACTGCATTTGGATTCAAGCCATGCGCCTCAATGCCTGCACTTCTAACTTCCCAGTCCTCCCCCAGATACCTTTTCGCCCATCCTTCAGCCATTTGACTTCTGCAGGAATTACCAGTACATAGGAAGTAGATTGTTTTTTTAGCCATAATATATTCTCCTTTTTTACATAAATAATAAAGTCAGATACAACCCGAAAAGTGTGATGACCAAGATCGGCACTGTTAAAACAATACCTATTTTAAAATACGTTCCCCACCTTATCTTAACACCTTTTTGTGATAAAACATGGAGCCATACTAACGTAGCGAGAGACCCGATTGGGGTAATCTTCGGTCCCAGGTCAGATCCAACCACGTTCGCATAGACAAGCGCCTCACGAATGGCACCGGACGTATCCGTTTCAGCGATCGCCAGTGCATCAATCATAACGGTTGGCATGTTGTTCATAATGGATGATAGAAAGGCCGCAATGAACCCCATCGCCATCGTAGCGACGAACAAACCCTGCTCCGCTGCTGCTTGAATAACGGTAGCTAACGTATCTGTAAGCCCGGCATTTCCCAAGCCGTAGACAACGACATACATCCCAATAGAGAAAAATACAATATTCCACGGCGCTCCTTTAATTACCGCTTTCGTGTCAACAGCCTGACTCTTCCTCGCCATCATGATAAAGAATATCGCTACAACTCCGGCAACAATTGAGACAGGTAGATGGATGAATTCACTGACAAAGTACCCAACAAGCAATACACCAAGCACATACCAGGAAAGGCGGAACATTTGCCGGTCCCTAATCGCGTCTTCCGGTTCATGTAATTTCCCTAAATCATACGTTTTCGGGATACTTTTGCGAAAATAAATAAATAATACGAGAATCGTTGCTGTCAATGAGAAGAGATTCGGAATAATCATGCGCGATGCGTATTCCACAAATCCAATATCAAAAAAGTCTGCTGATACAATATTAACAAGGTTACTCACCACAAACGGCAGGGACGTGGTATCTGCAATAAACCCACTTGCCATGATGAATGGAAAGACCATTTTCTCACTGAAATTTAAATTGCGGACCATCGCGAGCACAATCGGTGTAAGGATCAACGCCGCCCCGTCATTTGCAAAAAAGGCAGCAACAACCGCGCCTAAGATACTTATGTAGACAAACATTTTTACACCATTGCCATTTGCAATTCTTGCCATATGAAGTGCGGCCCACTCAAATAATCCAATTTCATCTAAAATTAGTGAAATCAGGATAATCGCAACAAAAGCAAGCGTCGCATTCCACACAATCCCGGTTACTTCCATGACATCATTAAAATTCACAACACCTACGAGTAAGGCGACAACAGCACCGCCAATTGCGGACCAGCCAATTGATAATCCCCTCGGCTGCCAAATAACGAGGATTAATGTTACTAAGAAAATAAAAACTGCTAATGCTACTGATAAAGACAAAACCATTTACCCCCAATTTAACAACATGAAATTCCTTGTATTTTATGTGCCTGACTCGGCAGTTGCTGAAGAAGCTCTTGAACAAACGGATAAAACTTATTATTGTTATTGATGGAGTAAAAAATCCATTGTCCTCTCCTGTCTTCTTTTACCAATCCAATATCTTTTAATTTACGGAGATGTTGACTAATGGACGGTTGACTCATATTAAAAATCTCCACAAATTCACAAACACAGCATTCCTGAGTTGTAAGTATTTTCATCATTGTTAAGCGCGTTTTATCTCCTAATAATTTCAGAATTATTGCTGCCTGATCTATTTCAATTTCCGTTTTTAGCATGATGAACACCTCCATTTTACGATTATAATCATATAAGAATGTACTTATATATTCAAGCAAAAAACTTTGGATTTTATGTAAATCTTTCTATAATGATTACACAAGTTTCGATCAAGGAGAGCGATCACATGGTCATTAAAAATTCGGGAACTTTAAGCAAAGACTATTTCACTTCCTATTTGAAATTAAGAATGAATGCCAATAATTTAAGCTTCGTTCAGGCCAAAAATGCTACGTTTGAACAATTTTTTCAATCAGATAAAGACCGTTACGGAAAATCCACGTACAAAAGCTTCCTACAGGCGTGTGAGGCATTGGAAGAAGAACAATAAAATGGATGCTGCTACCTCGTATAGTTGTGTATGCGCAAGCGAAAAATAAGAGATATCCTTTTGCAAAGGAGGATCATATCTTATGGACAAAGCACAAGCACAGGAAATACTCAACGCACATGCATTGATTAACGTCAATTACCACGGCATCCCGGTTTATATACAGGAACTCCATGCCAATAATGAAGCAGCAACGGTTTTTCCACTTGATGAAATGGATCATGAACAGGAAGTGGATTTGGATGGGCTACGAGAAGTGAAGCTAGGAAATGTAAATAAGGCACAAATAGGGCATAATTAGAGAACAAATAAGGCCCCATTAGAGAACGGACAAGGAATTATGTTTAAATTCTTGCCAAAAATTCAACCCAACCGATCCATCCGGTTGGGTCTCTCTTCTAATCCGAGTCCTTTTCCTGCTTCCTTTTCGTCATAAAAAATGTCACCGGCTGATCCGATCCGCTCATTAATTGGTCTACATAAGAAGATGTCAGATGATAACCATCCTCCATTTTTTCCGCCAAAAAAATGGTTCGTTCGAAAAGAATGGAGCGAAAATGATCGAGCTGCCTCACGACTTTCTCCATTAACGCTTCCTGATTTTCCAGTCGGCTTAACACTTCTTCATTGCTATTTTCCTGATTTGCAATTTCCTCTGCCATCTGTTTTTGCAGGGCGGTCTGTTCATCCATTTTCGTGAAAAGTTGCTCGTTTGCCAGCCCATATGTTTCCAGCTGATTTTCAACCGCTTGCTGCGACTGCCGCAACTGATCTATCCGCCTCGTAAATTCCTGCTCGGATACATTTTCATTTTCTAATTTTTGTAATCGCTCCAACAATTGACTCTCCAGCTTCTCCTGCTGGAAATTCATTTCCTTCAGTTCATGCAACCGGCTGCCGACTTCCTGCCATCTGTCCGCCTGCACGATTCCCTGCTGCTGGTGCAGATCTTTCAGTCCATGGAACGAGCGATGTAATGACACATTTACTTTTTGCTGCTCCTCAATCATTTCAGCCATATGGTTTCGTATGAAAATACCCTGATTTGGTTCATGAATCGCGGTATTATTTTTAAAAATATCCGTATGATTATCCTGATTGATATACAATCCCATTTTACATAACACTCCTTACCTGCATTACTGCTACTATTCTATGCATTTTCTGGGTATATGGGACAATTGCACAGATCCGTTTCTAATAAAAAGACTTGCATGATTCTTCATGTATGTATATAATGTGCATATAGTATATATACATTATATGAGGGTTAAGAGCGAGAGGAGAAGTGTGCAAATGGCAGCCACAGAAAAAACACCTAATCCAGCAAAACGCTGGAGTATAACTATTGGCATATTTATAATTGTCCAATTGATCTTCATCGCCATTGATGGCACTTTTCTGGAGCCAAACATTAACGATAGTGACAATTTTGTTGCCAGCCTGGGGAGATCGATTTTAGGCTCAAAGCTTTTTACAGAATGGATTAGCCCTTACTCTTATCCGCTTTTTAATTTGTGGATGACACTGCATGTTATTGCTATATTGGGTCAAGCCGTACAGGACATTTTTTCAAAATATAAACAAAGAGTACAGTTGTGAGGTTATTATGGACATCATTTTATCGAATTCTTCACAGGAGCCGATTTACCTGCAGATTAAAAATCAAATAAAACAAAGCATTTTACGCAATGAAATGAATGAGGGCGATGCGCTACCGTCCATGCGGCGTCTTGCCCAGGATCTGCGCATCAGCGTGATTACGACAAAACGAGCGTATGAGGAGCTGGAGAGGGAAGGATTTATCACATCCTTTGTTGGCAAGGGGTCGTTTGTAGCAGGACAGAGCAATGATCTGATGCAAGAAAAGCGTCTCAAGATAGTGGAAGAGGGGCTGGCTGAGATTGTTGCAGAAAGCAGGAATTTGAATATCTCCTTAAACCAACTGCAAGAATTACTGGCAATGCTTTATGAGGAGGGAAAGTAGTGGAAGACATAGTAACACTCAAAAAAGTGAATAAAGCATATAAAGACTTTGCAATAAAAGATGTTTCTTTTTCCGTAAAAAAAGGATTTATTACTGGCTTTATCGGTCCAAATGGAGCTGGAAAGACGACAACAATTAAGCTGATGCTCGACCTCCTTCAAGCGGACTCGGGCACAGTAACCGTGTTTGGTAAAGGATACGAGACACATATGAATGAAATCAAGCAGCGGATTGGTTTTGTTTACGCTGATCATCAATTGTATGAGCATTTGACGATTGAAAAGATGAAGCGGATCATCGCATCTTTTTATACGAATTGGGATGATCAGGTGTTTGCCACATACATGGAACGCCTCGGTATTCCTTGGAAGCGCAAGATTGGCCATCTATCGAAAGGGATGCAAACGAAGCTGTCCATTGCGATTGCCTTGTCTCACCATGCGGATTTAATTATTTTGGATGAACCGACGTCAGGATTGGATCCGATGAGCCGCAGGGAAATTCTAGCTATATTAGCGGAAATCATTCAAGACGAGGAGAAATCGGTCTTTTTCTCCACACATATCACGACAGACCTGGAGCAAATCGCCGACTATATCACATTTATTAACAATGGAGAGATTGTATTCAGTGAGAATAAGGAAACCATCATGGAGCAGCATTACATGGTTCGTGGGGCGAAGGAACTGTTAGATGCAGATATTCGCAAGTTGTTTCTTCAAGTACGTGCGACGCCCTTCGGATTTGAGGCCCTTACGAATCAAGAGGAGGACGTCAGGCGCTTGATGGGCGAGTATGTCGTGATAGAGCGAGCTTCATTAGAGGACATCATGGTGTACACCGCGGGAAAAGTCTAAGACGAAATGACAAAAGGGAAGGAGAATGAATATGCCGGCCATTTTAGAGGTTGAAAATTTACAAAAAACATATGCTGATAAGAAGTTTGGATTGAGGGATGTCTCTTTTTCGATTCCGTATGGCTCCATTGTTGGATTTATCGGGGAAAATGGGGCAGGAAAATCGACGACAATGGGGTCAATTATAGGAACACTGCATAAAGACAATGGGAAAATTAAGGTCTTTGGCAAAGAGATGGATGCAGGAGAT
The DNA here is from genome assembly GCF_021560035.1 of Virgibacillus sp. NKC19-16. Classification (NCBI taxonomy): domain Bacteria; kingdom Bacillati; phylum Bacillota; class Bacilli; order Caryophanales; family Bacillaceae; genus Virgibacillus; species Virgibacillus salidurans. The sequence continues at coordinate 3,706,990 of NZ_CP074373.1, forward strand.
GTGCACATTAAAGAAGATATTGGCGTTGTCTTTGATTCCATGAATCTACCGGGTGACCTAACCGTAGAAAAATTAGGAAACGTGTTCCGACAAATTTATAAGCGTTGGATAAAGAGGCGTTTTTCCATTACATTCAGCTTTTTGGCTTGCCAAGGAAAAAGAAGATTAGCGGGTTCTCTCGAGGCATGTCGATGAAACTTTCGATTGCCGTCGCCCTTTCCCACGAGGCGAAATTATTAATCCTGGATGAAGCGACAGCCGGTTTAGATCCAGGAGGACGAGATGATGTATTGGCTGTTCTCAGTGAATTTGCAGCCGACCAGGAACGCGGCATTTTACTTTCCTCTCATATTACAAGCGACATTGAGCGAATAGCAGATGCTCTTATCTTTATTAAGGGTGGAGAGATTTTGCTGTGTGTTGAAAAGGAAAAACTCCTACGCAACTATGCGATCGTACAATGTGCGCACGACCTATATGGAGTGATCAAGCAAGACATCATTGTGGCTTACCGAAAAAACAGTGACTCCTTGGACGTGCTTGTATCAGACAAAAGGGAAGTTCCAACTCCCATGAAAACAAAAGAATTTTCCATCGATGATATTACATTGCTATTAATGCGAGGTGTGAAAGTATGAAAGGTTTGTTGTTAAATCAGTATTATTCTATTGAAAAGTCAATTTGGAATTATGTCCCCCTTGGTCTTATTATTGCCACTATCTTGATTTTCTTTGATAATCATATGGTTCAGCGTTTGGCGGCCTTTATGCCAATCTTATTTATGGCATCCGCTGCGCTCGAAGTGTTAAAGCAAGAGGCGAAGTCGGGGTGGAATAAATATGTGTTGACATTACCAGTTAAACGAAATCGTGTCGTTCAAAGTCACTACTTGTTTTTCACTATACTTACACTCACGGGGTTACTAATCGCGTTTGCCGCGTTTGTACTTGCTCAAGGCATCTTCGGGCAGACCCCTGGTGCAAGCTACATTAATGCGGCGATGCACATCTTGGGTATTACGCTTACGATGGGCTTTGTCGTATATCCATTGACGTACTTACTAGGTACGGAAAAAGCGGAAGTAGTACTTGCGGCTGGTGGGGTATCAGGACTAGGCGTCTTTTTCTTGAGTACTTTTGTCTACCAACTTTTCATCATGCCTCTTGATGTGTTGCAAGGGGTTAATCATGACTTGTTCTTTGCGTTAAGTTTTTTGATTATCAATTTTATTTTATTCGTAGTGTCATATGTTGTTTCCATTCAAATTTATAAGCGGAAAGAGGTTTGAAGGAGAACTAACTCACTGCAAGCAATCCTTTTGACTCTCAGACCCCCATACTGTATCTTAGAAAATATTAATCCAAGTATTTTTCTACGAATAAAATGCTATTGAATTAATAATCTATTGTGAAGAACGCTACAGTAGAGGAGGGTCAAGCGTGAAGCGAATCTGGAGAGGTTATATTAATGCCTCACTTATTTTAAAAATTACGATTGCTTTAATTTTAGGTGTTATTGTTGGATTAATCTTTGGGGAAGATGCGGCCGTTTTAGCGCCATTTGGTGATCTTTTACTTCGCCTGCTTACATTTCTGATTATCCCGCTTATTTTATTCACGTTAATCGTTGGGGTAAACCAAACGAATATCAGTAACCTGGGACGCATGGGCGGAAAGGTATTTCTCTATTACCTACTAACTTCAGCTTTAGCAATTGCTGTTGGATTAGCTGTTTCTAGCATCTTTTCACCGGGAACTGGGATGACACTAGATACAAATCAGGAATTCGATGTGCCGGATAACCCTGGTGTCATAAGTGTTCTATTGAATATTGTTCCTGAAAATATTGTGACTGCCTTCAGTGAACTAAATCTGCTCGGGATCATCTTCACCGCACTTGCTTTCGGGATCGCAATAGCTGCTTTAAGGTCTTCGAAAACCAATAGCGAGCTCGGGGAACATGTCTATAAAGTCGTTGATGGACTAAACGAAGCGACGTTAAGCATTATGAAGGTTATCCTGCAATATGTTCCAATCGGTATTTTTGCCATCATGGCAGAAACAGTCGGTAACCAAGGTGCAGATACCTTATTATCACTTGGAAGTATGGTTGTTGTACTTTATATCGCATTGCTTGTACAGGTCGGCTTTTATATTATTTTCATGTTATTTTCGAAAGTACCATTGAAAACATTCTTTACCCATGCACGCACGCCAATGATCACCGCTTTCGTTACACAAAGCAGTTCAGGGACATTGCCCCTGACATTGAATGCGGCACGAAACATGGGACTATCCAAAAGCCTTTATGGGTTCAGCCTACCGCTGGGTGCAACGGTAAACATGGATGGCGCCGCGATGCGTATTGCCGTATCAGCTGTATTTGCCGCCAATATCATTGGGGATCCACTGACCTTTACGGAGATGCTGCAAGTCGTATTGGTCGGAACATTGGCCTCTGTTGGAACTGCCGGCGTCCCGGGCGCAGGGATTGTTATGATTGCCACCGTATTCGTGCAGCTAGGCCTGCCAATGGAAGCAGTGGCCCTACTCACTGCAGTCGATGCACTGATTGGAATGGGGTGCACAGCACTTAATATTACCGGTGACTTAGTCGGTACATCCATTATTGATAAATCAGAGAGGAAGAAGGAGAAGCGTAGTGTGAATAAGGGTAATGCTAGGTGATAAAAATAAGAACCCACTCTGTTCGACCATCTGTGCGAAAGAGGGGTTCTTATGTTATGAATCCTAATGTTGCTGCTTCCTCTGATGGACTTTTTTTCTTATATTCCTGAGTTAAGATCATTTCAGCTATTTCTTCTGGAGAAAAAGTACTACCATATGGCTGTTCAAGAAATAAACTTATTTTCCCATCATATTTTGAAAGTAAATATTCAGCGTTATCAACAGCTTGCGGTTCAATATGATAGTAAACATAAAATTCTTTTAAACTATTTAGGATGAGTTCTTCCATTTCTAAAAATCCTTTATCTGTATGATTGTTCTTCATTTCAGATCACCTTCGTTATTTCCATAAACCATCATTTTTCTTGTATCAATAACCAAGTTTGAATTACTGATAAAATCGAACCCCAGAATCCCATCAATATCCATTCCATAATCCATATTCCCAATTTCAACTTGAACGTTTTCTAAATAAGATTTTTCAAAGTAAATCTTATCCAAATGCTTTGTATAAACATACTCTACTCCGCCTACTCCTCTTATTGTTTTAACAATATCGTCGCTTTCCGGAAATACTCCAATTGATCTAACTATATCAGAATATCAAATATTGATCCTGCTGAACCAGTATCTAAAAGAACGTTTTCCAGAAACAGTTCTTTTCCACTAAACTCTATTTTTATTTGCACAAAAGGAAGCCCATACCTCGCGTTTATTTTCATCTAGGCCCCCTAATCCCCGCATATTTTTCCTCTGCAACAAGCTCCGCGCGTGAGGTATGGAAAAAGCAGTACTCTTTATACGGAGCTTCTTTGTGTAACGCTTCATATCGATGCATCGCGCTAATAGAATCCTGGAATCGGTCTACAACAATAACCTCATCAATATATCTTTTGCCTTGTTTGGAGTGTGCCTTCGTTGCTTCAAGCACAACCCACTCATTAGGGAACCTCTCTTGCACTTCATCCCAGCGCATATTATACTCTCCTTTTATTTATAACCTACCTTGATCTTACCATAGAAGTTGAAATATTTGAATTAATCTAGTCCTCAGGCTTTCTCTCCCTCAACCCACTATACTGCACACAAATTCTATTTTCAGGATTTTTATCAACGGCATATAATACAAAAAGGAAAAACCATTCCAGCGGTTTCATAAAAAGATATACGATATCCGCGGCACCTTTTGTTTTGATGTGCTTACTAATTGGGTAACCATATGTATCATAAAAATTTCGAATGACCCTATGACAGTTTGGCGTATATTCTTCTAGGATATTTTCAAATGCATTTGCGATTAGTAACTGGCGATTCACAACAATTCTATCGCCGTGCCTGACACCAGCTCGAACTGGCTTTACCAACTTTTTATGTCCTCTTGCAGAAACCGTACATAGATAATGGCCATCCCCTTCGACCATCTCTGGTTTAGGAGCAGGTATTTTCGAATAGTTAAAACTGCTCGTCTCCAGAAAAACCCGTATAAAGCTATCAGGACGTTGCCCAAAGAGAACCAAAATAAATTGAATAATAAGAAGCACCGGAAGTGAAATGATAACCCACAAAACGGGCATTTTTTTATACAAAAAAAATATACGATAGAGAAACGCCATAAACTTACTTCCATGAGTAATGTCTCTTCCCTGCTGCGCCGAAAAGTAATCCAATGCATCTTTCAGTCTGGCGATATACAAGAAACTTAACGCGGCAAAACCTGTTTGCAGAGAGATGATGGAAAATCCAGTCAAGAAGAAGCCGTCCGTATAATGCGTAACCCCAGTATGTGTAATATAAACGACTGTAAACAGAATTGTTAAAACAAGCAGGGTGCTACACACAACATACAAAATAGGTGAAAGTTTCTCGATTTGTGTACTTAGCATCCAATAGGCAATAATACCAAGGATTAAAAATACAAGTACTGTAGAAATATGCACACCATTAAGCGATGCATATCCATTCAGAAAAGTACCTGTATCTTCATAAAACCGCAAGGGCTCCCCATCCTCCAGGCCGTAACCGTTGGCCCATAAACCTATAAAAATAAGAAAATAAATGATAAAGAAGTGCAATATCTCCGTCTTCTTTACGAATAGATTCTCCCTTGAATTCGTAGTGAAGCTTTTGATCATTTTTAGAAATGGATAAATAAGAATGTAAACGAATAAGATGATGATAAAAAGAATCATGCTCATTTTCTTCCTCCAACAATTAACCTAAAAAAGCACCAGATCCCTGGCGCTTATCACATTATGCCATCCACTTTGGAGGCATATTTTTATCCCAGTAAATTTCCCCAATTTCATGATGCTTCGCGAATTTATCATCATTTAAATGATAGTGAAAATTAAACCAATACCCCTCTAATGGTCGATTATCCCGGCGTACATGAAATTTAGCAACATCTTTTTGCGTGCTATAATCATAAATGTTAAAGATTCTTTCCCCATCACCTGCAGCAGGCTGTTCGGTAATACCGTAATAGGCAAGCGCGTCCTCTCCAGCTTCTCCCAGGATTGTTTCAAGAACTTCTTCCATTTTAGGTAAAATCATTGAATAAAATTCATCTTCGACCTGGTTTGTAATTCTCGGACCTAATTTCGTAAGCGTTTGCTCTTTTGCCTGTTCTGTCATGGTACGGATAAAATAATCTTCATCCAGAGGCTCAGGAGACATGAGCTCCTCATCTATTTCTTCAACCGCTTCGGTTTTGAGCGCCCCATTTGTCAAACCCTCATCGGCATTTGTAAATTCTTTATTTTCCTCAGCATCTGTTGTTAACAGGGCTGGCGGGGTATACATCCCCAGTGTCATAATCGTAATAAGCACAACCGCTATTTTCCGCATCCACAGTTTCATAAAAAATGATCCCTTCTTGTATGTACTACTATACTTCTATTTTAACATGTTGAAGGGTAAAGTCTATAATTTTTTTAATTTTTTACAAAACGGTAATGTTTTTATATAGAAATGCCTAACTTGGCTAACTATTATTTCTTAAAAACCAGAAAAATTATTCACTAGGTGCGGGTTCTTCTTTTCTCAAAAGACATACAAAAGCAGAAGATATAATTAAATATCTCCTGCTTTTGTATCACACAGATCGCCGATGCATCTTTTCCCCATCATACAAATAAACAACCTGCTTATCCTCTACGACAGTTTCCATATGCACTGGACGTCCCCACAGTTGGTATAGATAGGGGAGAACATTTTCCAAATAATGCAGATCCAGTTCTGTTCCCTCATAGCTATGCACCAAATACAGCTCACCGTTGCGCGAGTAGTCGCCATTTTCGACAGTTATATATGGAAAACCGCCATTCACACGCATCGAGACAAGCTGGTTCCTTACATTTTCATAATCCTTATCTGAAACGACATAGTCCCTGCCCTGTTTTTCAAAAAGGTACATATCTTCCTGCTTCACGAGGTCTTTGGTTAAGTAATTTCGAATAAATGAAATGTCTGATTCAATTTCCCTTGCTTCGAACATTTTTTCCCTGCCTGAACCTGGTTCAACACCGCGTAATCGCATTTCTTCCGTGGGATTATTGTAACGCTCCTCAATGTCTTCATACATTTTTAATCCCAGATAATATGGATTGATCTGTTGCTTGGACGGCTGCACAACAGAGGCGTTTAGTTTTGCAAATTCAATGGTTTCGTCAGATGTTAAATTCATTTCTCTTAAAATCCGTTGATGCCAGTATGATGCCCAGCCCTCATTCATGATTTTCGTCTCCAGCTGTGGCCAGAAATACTGCATTTCCTCCCGCATCATTGTCAAAATATCACGCTGCCAGTCCTCCAGTTCGCGACTATGCTCTTCGATAAATAGTAAAAGATCTTTTTCCGGATTGGGAGGGAACTTTTTACTTTTTTTCTTTTTTGGCTTTTTATCTGCTGGGTTTTGATCAAGATTCCATAAATCGTCATAGGGTGTCTTGACGTTAGTTGGCTCTTCGCCTTCTTCGTCTTCCTCCAGTTCGTAACTTGCGAGTCCTGGCCTTACAATCGATGGATCAATATGCTCCTGAATAGCCAGCACAGCATCTAAAAATCTTTCCACTTCTTCTTTTCCGTGAATCTGCTCATAATTCGCTATTCGTTCTGCGGTCGCCGTCATGCTCTCCACCATGTCACGCCTTGTATTGGAAAAGCGGATATTATTTTTGAAAAAATCACAGTGTGCGAGTACATGGGCAACAATCAGTTTGTTCTGGGTAAGACTATTCGTATCAAGCAAAAACGCATAACAAGGATTTGAGTTGATGACAAGCTCATATATTTGACTCAAGCCCAGATCATAATGCAGCTTCATTTTATGGAACTGTTTCCCAAAACTCCAATGGGTAAATCGAGTTGGCATGCCATATGCGCCGAATGTATACACAATATCTGCAGGACAAATTTCATAACGCATCGGATAAAAATCAAGCCCAAACCCGGATGCAATTTCCGTAATCTCATCAATCGCATAATCAAGCGCCTCTATCTCCGACAATAAAATCCCTCCAAACATCCTTTTTATAGCTTATGAAGCAAAGAAGTAATCCTGAACCGAACATAAACCGAACAGTGCCTGTCACCACCCGAGTTTTGTCGGATTTTGTCAGTGTTATATATTACCATTTTGTTTGGCTTGAATGTGTTGTATGGGTGCGTCTGAAAGTGGGAAGTTTAAATGGTACAAAGGAGGGATTATGATGGATCCACAATTTTTATCGATTGAAGAATTTAATCACTACTTAAGCCGGTGGAACGGAAGAGATATTAAAATTACCAAACATGAAATGGGTGACCTGGACGAAACACACATGGAATTACAAGCCATTTCCTATGATACAGACACCAGAAGAATCGATGATTATCAGCCAATGCATGTGCTCGAATTGAATGGAAATGGGGAAATAGAAACGACAACGAATACCTTCCAGCCGCTTCCATCCCCAACATACGAAATTCCGCTTGAAGACACTTCCCTATATGAATTCGACGGCGCGCAATTTTTAATTAGCACAGATCGAGCGGTATATAAAATTGAAAGCATAACCCCGGAACAATAATCCCGTCACTGCTCACTCCTCGAAATGCAGTGACAGACACGCCCCGGTTTTTGTCGAATTTAGGTGGTTGCCTTTTCTTTCCGAAAGAAGCTTTTCATGGCATGATAAACATCTTGGTTTTGTTTTAATATATAATGGCGAAACTTGGGGTTTTCGATTGTTTTGTATGCACCCATTAGGGTGGATGGCCGGTTATAGCCATTCACCTCACCATAACCAAACATGCTGGAGACATCCATAATTTGATCAACAAGTTCCAAACAAAGCTTGTTATCGGATGCTATATTCTCACCATCTGAAAAATGAAAAGGATAAATATTATAACGACGCGGATTGTACTTTGTCTCAATTAACTCTACTGCTTTGCGGTAGGCGGAGGAGCACCTTGTTCCACCGCTTTCTCCTTTTGAAAAAAAGGCTTCTTCGGATACGACTTTTGCTTCCGTATGATGTGCAATAAAATCTATTTCCACCGATTCGTATTTCGAACGCAAAAATTTCGTCATCCAGAAAAAGAAACTCCGTGCAATATATTTTTCAAAATTGCCCATGGATGCGCTCGTATCCATCATCGCAAGCACGACCGCTTTTGATTCCGGTTTTACAACATCATTCCATGTTTTAAAACGAAGATCGTCATTATGAATGGGAGCAATTTTCGCTTCCCCCTCTGTAGCATTTCGTTTTAGGGCCCCTAGTATTGTGCGTTTTTTATCAATGTTACCCATTAATCCTTTTTTACGGACATCATTAAATTCAATTTTTTCTGTGGTAATTTCCGCTTGTTCTTTTTGCTGCAAGTTCGGCAATTCCAATTCTTTAAATAACATTTCCTCTAACTCAGCTAAAGATACTTCTTGTTCATAATAATCAGCGCCAGGTTGATCTCCAGCTTTTCCATCCCCGGATCCGCTCTGTCCTTCATTCGGACCCCTTGCAACAACATCGCCTACTTCGCTATCTCCATCCCCCTGGCCGACATGTTTTGATTTATTATAGTTATACCGTATCTTGTACTCATCTAATGAGCGGATTGGAATTTTAATAACATCACGGCCATTTGACATGATAATATTTTCTTCACTAACTAAATCGGGTAAGTTATTTTTAATCGCTTCTTTCACTTTATCACTATGTCGCTGCTGATCTTGATGACCTTTACGATGGAGGGACCAGTCTTCCTTGGAGACAACGAAATTTCTACTTTCTTCCTGCATTGAATCCCCACCTTTGTTGTTTTCTTTATCCTATGCGAAGTCAAAAAAGGAATTGCCAAAAATTTCGGATATTATTAAAAACTTGGCTTATCACCATACTTAATGGCGATAGCCAAGTTTCTTAAATGCAAATAACAGGACTAACTTTTTTTTTACCGATTAAGCAAACTCCCTACATAGCGCAATAATTCATTCGCTGAAATGGAGTTATAGCCATATTCATCAATTAAACGGGCAACCACTTCATTAACCTTCTTAAGTTGAGACTCATCCGGTGTCTTGGATGTTGTTGTGATTTTAACAACATCTTTCAAGTCAGCGAACAATTTACTCTGAATTGCTTCACGCAGGCGCTCATGAGAATTATAGTCAAAACGCTTGCCCTTTCTCGCATAGGCAGAAATACGAATGAGTATTTCCTCTCTGAAGGACTTTTTGGCATTTTCCGAGATCCCAATTTGCTCTTCAATCGAACGCATTAGCTTCTCATCCGGATTCATTTCCTCACCCGTCAGTGGATCTTTTAGCTTATTCTTATTACAATAAGCCTCGACGTTATCAAGGTAGTTATCCATTAATGTTTTCGCTGATTCTTCATAGGAGTACACGAACGCTTTTTGAACTTCTTTCTTGGCAATTTCGTCATATTCTTTTCGTGCCACGGAAATATAGTTCATGTAATTTTCCTTATCTTCCTCTGAAATCGATGGATGCTGCTCAAGTCCATCTTTCAATGAACGCAACACATCAAGGGCATTAATCGCAGGGACGTCCTTACTAATAATGGTCGATGAAATCCTGTTGATTACATAACGCGGATCAATCCCATTCATGCCTTCCTCAGGGAACTCATTCCGTAATTCGTCGATATCAATCTGGTTAAACTCTTCAATATTTTCCCCATCATATAGGCGCATTTTCTTGACGTTATCTATGCCTTGCTTTTTCGAATTCTCGAGTCTCGTCAAAATAGAGAAAATAGCCGCTACCCTTAGTGCATGTGGGGCAATATGAACATGGGCCATATCACTTTCTCCGATCATTTTTTCATAAATGCGTTCTTCCTCACTCACTCTAAGGTTGTAGGGAATCGGCATGACAATAATCCGAGAGTGAAGCGCCTCATTCTTTTTATTCGAAATGAAGGAGCGGTACTCTGTCTCATTGGTATGTGCTACGATTAGCTCATCGGCGGAAATGAGTGCAAATCTGCCCGCCTTGAAATTACCTTCCTGCGTCAGGGACAAGAGATGCCAGAGAAACTTCTCATCACACTTCAGCATTTCCTGAAACTCCATCATCCCACGGTTCGCCTTATTCAATTCACCATCAAATCGATAAGCACGCGGGTCTGATTCAGAGCCATATTCAGCAATCGTTGAAAAATCAATACTTCCTGTTAAATCGGCAATATCCTGTGACTTCGGATCTGATGGGGTAAAAGTTCCAATCCCAACACGTCGGTCCTCAGAAAGGAAAATACGTTCCACCTTCACATCTTCAATCCGACCACCATATTCCTGTTCCAGCCGCATCGAATTGAGTGGGGACAAACTACCCTCAATCCGAACACCATATTCATCGAAAAAATCCTCACGCAAATGCTGTGGAATAAGATGAAGCGGATCCTCATGCATCGGACAGCCTTTAATCGCATAAACAGCACCTTCACCTGTCCTGGAAAATTGCTCAAGACCACGTTTCAGCATCGTTACAATCGTCGATTTCCCACCACTGACAGGACCCATTAATAATAAAATTCGTTTGCGAACATCAAGTCGTTTTGCAGCGGGATGAAAGTACTCCTCCACAAGCCTTTCAATCGCCTCTTCAAGCCCAAATATGTCATCCCCGAAAAAGCTGTACATTTTTTTGCCATCTTTTTCAATTAAACCAGAGTTTCTAATCATATTATAAACGCGTGAATGGGCTGTCTGGGCAACTTCCGGTATTTCCTTTAAAATATCCAAATATTCCGCGAAAGTTCCTTCCCACTTTAGCTTTTCCTCTTCTCCCCGGTGATTTTTTACTTTATTTAAAATATCCGTAATACTCCCTCCATCCATGTCGCAATTTATATATCGTATGCAGGAGGGGCGATTATAATGATGGTTAGTTTTCATTTAGTAGGGCACTGCTAGAGCTTAGGCAAAATTTATATAACCCTTACATCAACAATATCCGGAATCCGATTCATTTCTTCCTCTACACTAGAAACAATCGCATCATCCACCTCATTTTCAATATCAACCATCGTATACGCGTAATCCCCACGGCTTCTGTTAACCATATCCGCGATGTTCAAGTTGTTGTTCGATATTGCAGTAGTAATTTGCCCAACCATGTTTGGAACATTGTGATGAAAGGCTGTCACACGGCTTTTTCCGGTGTACGGTATAGAAGCATCCGGGAAATTCACCGCGTTTTTGATATTTCCCGTTTCAAGAAATTCCTTCACCTGTCTTGTTGCCATAATCGCACAGTTTTCCTCCGATTCCTTGGTGGAGGCACCGAGATGTGGAATGGGAACCGTATTTTTCATATTCAACACGTTCTCATTCGGAAAATCGGTAATATATCTTCCCACCTGCCCACTTTCTAAAGCCTCAGTCATATCTTGTTCATCGATAAGCCCACCTCTGGAAAAATTTAAAATATGAACGCCAGGTTTCATTAATTTGAACGTTTCCGCGTTGAGCATATTGCTTGTATCATCTGTTAAAGGAACATGTACGGTGATGTAATCAGCCTCTGCAAAAACCTCCTCCATCGACATAGCGCGCTCGACGTTACGGGAGAGCTCCCAGGCTGTATTTACAGAAATAAATGGATCAAATCCAATCACATCCATATCCAGGTTAAGTGCATCATTTGCTACAAGTGCACCAACAGAACCTAGCCCGATGACACCTAATTTCTTACCCTTAATTTCACTTCCTACCAATTGTTTCTTTCCTGCCTCTACAAGGTTAGGAACTTGATCTCCTTCTCCTTGTAATGTCTTTACCCATTCTATCCCGGAAAATAAATTACGTGATGATGCCATTAATGATGTTAACACGAGTTCTTTGACAGCATTTGCATTCGCACCAGGCGTGTTAAAAACAACAATTCCTCTTTCCGTACATTGATCGACTGGGATATTATTCACACCAGCTCCAGCACGTGCAATTGCCTTAACATTTTCATCGATATCCATCCCGTGCATGTTAAAACTACGAACAACAATCGCATCCGGATTGTCACTTTCATTTTCTATCACATAATCACCTTTTTTAAATACGTCAAGTCCACTGTCTGCAATATGATTTAGCGTTTTGATTGTTTTCACCTTGTCTAGCGTTAATGTACTCATTCTTTCTCCTCTTTTCTACCTATGTTTATTTTCAAAATCTCTCATAAATGTAATCAAAGACTCGACACCTTCTACCGGCATCGCATTATAAATGCTAGCACGCATGCCCCCAACAGAACGATGGCCTTTTAATGTTTCAAGCCCCTTCGCTTGCGCTTCCTTGATAAAAGTTGCATTTAAATCAGCGGAATCGGAAACAAAAGGAATATTCATCAATGAACGACTCTTCTTTAGGACTGGGGATTGAAACAGAGAAGAAGCTTCAATCGCATCATATAAAATTTGCGCTTTTTTCCGGTTTATTTTTTCCATTTCCCAGAGCCCCCAAGTTCCTTCAACCATTCAAACACGAGCTTGGCCATATAGATCCCGTATGTAGGCGGCGTATTATACAATGAGCCACTATCACTATGCGTTTTATAATTAAGCATAGCCGGACAATTTTCAGGTGCATGGCCAATTAAATCTTCTCGAATGATAACAAGCGTTAACCCAGCGGGCGCGATGTTTTTCTGTGCCCCAGCATAAATCAAGCCAAATTTTGACACATCCATTTCCTCTGATAATATGTTGGAAGACATATCTGCTACAAGTGGCACATCACCGGTATCTGGAATCTCTGCGTAGGCGGTTCCTTCAATTGTATTGTTTGTTGTGATATGCACATAATCTGCTTGCCTGTCAATCATGCTTGAATTGACATCAGGAATATAAGTGAAATTAGCCTCTTCTGATGATGCGATAACACGAATATCGCCGAATTTCTGCGCCTCTTTGATCGCTTTCTTTGACCAGGAACCAGTATTGACGTAATATGCCTTTCCACTTTTAGTCAGCAAATTCATCGGCACCATTGCAAATTGCTGCGAAGCCCCTCCTTGAATGAAAAGCACTTTATATTCTTTTGGAATACTCATTAATTCGCGTAGCAGCTGTTCAGCTTCTGTAATAATTTCCGTAAACAAATCTGACCGATGACTTAATTCCATGACAGACATTCCTGAATTTCTATAGTTCACTAACTCTTCCTGAGCCTTCTCTAATACTGGAAGCGGAAGCATCGATGGCCCCGCTGAAAAATTAAACACCCTTTTCAAATCATCACATCCTTTATTTTTATCTTGACGGCTATAAAAAAAGAGACTGGGCTCCTAGGCTCCAATCTCATCAGCATCAAAAGATATAACAAAAACGCATTTGTTATTCTTCTGTCCTTTTGCCTGAGATTGTGAACCCGTCGGCGTTGCAATGTTCTTGCATCCTCTCCAGAAGCTGCTCCTGTTATAGTGTAACCCACAACAATCATAGCCTTTTTATTCTATTTTAAATTTTAAATAGCGCTTAATTCTCAAAATCATCGCCCCCTCATAACGCAAAGAGGTAAGAGGAATTTAAATCCCCTTACCTCTGCCCAGGCGAACGACTATTAATACCATGTGCTCCCTCGCGGTTATCCGCGTTCGCCAGTTACACATGGCCTTTATTGGTTAATTTTCAATATAATTATAGTAACAAAGTAATCCGTAATCTTCAAGCCATAATGGATGTTTTTTAAAGATCATCATCCCTTTAGGCTGTTTTATCCCTTGCGATACCCTTCCTTTCAACGTCCGGTACAAAGATAAGTAATACAAACCCGATGATAAATAGAATGATCAGGCTGAAAACACCAAATGAAGAATTACCGGTTACCTGGGACGTCACACCAACTAAAAAGGGACCTAAAATGGCAGCGAATTTTCCGAATATATTGTAGAAACCAAAAAACTCATTTGACCTTTCTTTTGGAATAAGTTTGGCAAAGTAAGAACGGCTAAGTGCCTGAATTCCACCTTGAGCAGTCGCCACAAGCATAGCCAAAATCCAGAAATCAGCAATCGTTTCCAGAAACATCGCATAGCTGCAAACAAAAATATAGATGACTATTCCGGTATACAGCATTTTTTTCGCACCGAATTTGATTGCTAACTTACCAAATAAAACAGCGAATGGAGCAGCCACCACTTGAACAGCAAGCAAAGCGATTAAAAGATCTGTTGCGCCTAGCCCCAAATCCGTTCCATAAGCCGTTGACATGGATATAATCGTTCCTACACCATCGATATAAAAGAAATATGCTAATAAAAAGATAAAAACGGCGCGGTATTTCTTAATTTCTTTAAACGTTCGACCTAGACGTTTAAAACTATTTACCACGATTTTAGGCTCGCGTTCAATGGCGTGAATCTGATGTACATGTCTGACCATGGGCAAAGCAAAAATAAACCACCATACTGTCGTAATCAAAAATGCAATTCGACTTGCAGCTGTCGTTGATAATGGAAGTATTTCCAGTTGTGATAAAAGAATAACGGTGATACTAAGAATAAAGGGGATGGTACTCCCAATGTACCCAAGAGCATACCCCTTGGCTGAAACATCATCCATCCTTTCCTTTGGGGAAACATCAACTAAAAAAGCGTCATAAAAGACATTCGCACCACGAAAACCTAATGAAGTTAGCGTATAGATGATTAAAAGCAGCAACCAATTATCATTTGGTACAAAAACGAGTAGAACAATAGATATTGTCCCCATGAGAAAGAAGAACAGGAAGAACTTTTTCTTCATTCCCCGATAGTCAGCAATTGTTCCAAGTACGGGAGCTAACATCGCCAAAATAAACGTCGCAATGGAAATCGTATACCCTAAATATGCCGTTGAATCTGCTGAAGCAACGCCTGCATTGTCCGCTACAGACCTAAAAAATATAGGAAAAATAGCTGTCGTAATGATAATAGAATAGGCTGAATTCCCCCAATCGTACATCATCCAACTTCTTTCTTCTTTACTTAACTTGCCCACATCATTCCCCTCCCCCTATTGTCCTATTATTTAGTATACAATAGCAAATCGTTGATTATGGGTGTGTTAAGAAAAATTAATAATAATAAAATAATTACTTTATAAAGAGGGTGCTTACTTTTTCTGCCTTCAAAAGGGCGTCGAAACCTGTTCGTGAAAATGTAATGACTAAACACTGCTCGTTTGTTCTAAATTAGCTCCATCTACAATAAGCTAGAATAATAATTGTTGAAGGTGGTGACTACCATGAGTGAAACAGCTTACTTAGATGTGAAAGGTATGCATTGCGTTAATTGTCCTTCAAAAGTTGAGAAAGCGATTAGTAAAATGAATGGCGTAAGTAACATCAGCGTTGATTATAAAACCGAGAAAGGTCATGTAAAATTCGATAAAAATTTGATAGGAATTTCCGATATCATCCATGAAATTAATGAAGTTGGATTTGAGGCGAAGACGAGCGAAAATCACAGATAATGAATTAGTATTTTGGAATAAATCCCATTGGTATGGGCATTCCTTGCTCATGTTAAAGGGATTTTTTCTTAATTGTATTAGCTATGAAACGAAAGAAAAAGCTGGGAAGCATCAGGTAAAAGATGATAGATACATTCGTATGAATCTGTCACCTTATTCTCTCGCGACCTTATCCCGCCATTCCTGCTGTCTTTTTTTCCTTAGTAGTTCCTGGTAAAATGCCAATCGAACTAATTCATATAACACCAAGGCAAAAATTGCGCCAATCATAAATAATAGGATGCCTATAATTAATCCCAGTCCTGATAAAACAAGAAGTCCTGATAACGGCCATCTATACCCTTTCATAAGGGAAAAGCTTCTTCTGATACTCCGGAATGTATTTAACTTGGGATCATCATGAAGAAGATACAGAGCCTGCGAAATACCTAAATATAGCCAGAAAAACAGCACATATACAAGAATTATTACTAAAATCGCTATACTGGATCTTATGTTAATTCCAGTAGCAGATATAATGAGTCCACCGAAAGCTGTGTATAACAACAACATCCAGAAAAAATACAGAATGAAATTCGTTAAAAATAGAACAATCACCCCTTTATACAACAGACGCGGATTCTTAAACGGATAGGTAATCGCAGTCAGCAACCTCCCGCGCATCGTTTGATTTGTAAGGGTTATGTAGTGAATCATAATAAAAAATAGAATGCTGTTAATAAATGCCCTTACCGCTAATGTTTTTAATGACTCCGAAGTCGCCACAGACGCGGGATCAAACCTGATACTGATCGATCCTTGAATAGGAAGCGTCCCTATTAATAATTTAATAAGATAGATTAATAGAATCATGCCAATAATTTTGAGCCAGTTTCTGTTAAGTATATCAAAAGCATCTTTATAAGCAGTACCAATCATAATATAATTCTCCTTAAAAATTACGTAATTGTAATTTTACTGCAAAGTTGAATTAAGGGCAATGTAATTTCTAAGAAATGAAGAGCCTTAACGCAGCTGGTTGAAGAACTAAGTGAAAAAGGTCACTCTGCAGCAAATGGAAGTAGCTGGAAAGGAATAGCCTTAGCTGCAGTGAGGAGGAAAAGATAAATAATAAGGCACCCTTATTTTGGGTGCTATTATCGTAAAAAATGTAAGTTATACAGAAAGTCGCTGAATGCATACTTATATACGTCTAAACCCACAAGTGAAGGCATTTTTTACCCTCATAAGATTATATAAAGATCGCGCATGTCTTCCTTTTTCTGTTGTCGGATCCATTTTAGATTTAAGGATTCTCATAAATTCACGATCACATCTACAAGGATCACCATATTTTCGGTAGCATTCGTCATGTGCCTTACAAGCTGCATCCACATCATTAATTGGCTCCCCAGGCCCACTACACCCTGGGCCACACCATCTATATCCTCTAGGGAAGCAAAATCCTGGTCGCCTCATTTCTCGTTCCCGCCGCAATGAAAACACCTCCTAAAACCGCTTCTGTTATAGATAGGATATGCGATGAGGTAAGGAATAGCCTGTATGGGGTCCCTATGTTTTGGAAGGAAATTGAGGATTTAAGATTGTTCACTGATCGAATTGGCACATACGATTAAATGATTAGATTATTTTGTTCCGCGGTCAGGGCGTAGAATCCAGCGTACACGGCTTTTCTTCCAGCGCTCACAGCATCTCCTTCCGCGCAGAGAGCACCTCATCCCGCGGTCAGGGCTGCTTGTTCCGCGTTGGCGGTTGTTCGTTCCGCGCACAGAGTGTCGCAAGGACCCTCACTAGCTTATAGCCGCTATTCGCACTAAGAAACCAATGATATACCAGCAAACAAAATTAATTTATTTAAGCAGTAAGATACTGTACACTGACAGTAGGGAATTCAAAAGAGGAGAATAGAATGAAACAATTTTACAGTGATGTTATTCAATATCGAGGCTCCCATTATGAGTTTGGTTATTTTCAAGGTGAACTTCTCAGAGATTCGCCTATTTTACCTAATCGTGAAAAACAATGGGGTTCAAAGAAAGATCGACACTTTTTAATCGATCCCGAGAAATATAAGGGGCTCATGACAGAATTTGCCCCAGCCATACTGAATGAAATCCGTGGACTTGCTGATGCGCTTCGTATGGATATGGACGATGCGTTTCGTTTATTTGGCGGTTATTATCTGGAATATACCCGAAGCGGATGTTCCATTTTTGCCGATTCTAAATTCATGGTCCGTAATTACGATAGTCATCCTAAAGGGTATGAAGGACGTTATATGCTATATGAGCCGACAGACCAAGGTTATGCATTTATCGGACCGTCTATGCAAATCACTGGGCGAATTGATGGAATGAACGAAAAAGGCCTTGTGATGGGGTATAATTTCACGCATAGCAAAAAATCAGGAGATGGTTTTCTGTGCAATATGATTGGCCGCCTCATTTTAGAGACTTGCAGCAGCACGAGTGAAGCAATTTCCTTACTTAAAGAAATTCCACACAGACATTCTTTTAGTTATGTTCTTTTAGATCCCACTGGCCAGTCCTATGTAGTGGAAGCTTCACCAAGACAAGTCGAAGTACGGAAATCCAATGTATGTACGAACCATTTTCATTTGCTAGACGAAGAAAATCGTTACCGCCAGGATGAAACACGTCACCGGGAACAAACCATACAATATCAACAACAGCATGCTACGAACCCTTATGAAGCTTTCAAAGTGATGAACGATCCTGATTACGGCGTATTTTCAAATAAATACGATGCAGCAGCCGGGACGATTCACACGTCAACTTACTTTCCAAAAGAAAGGAAAGCATGGTTTGTAATCGGTCCAGATCGAGAACCGGTAATTTTCGACTTTTCCAAGTGGCTTCAGGGTGCCAATGTTAACGTCAAACGGATCAAAGGCGAACTTGATTATCCAGCGCCGTTTGTGAATATGGAATAGACATAATATTTACAGAGCGTTCCGTTCAGTCTATGTAGCAGTTTATTCCGCGTTCAGGGCGTCTCGACAAGCGCAGGGAGCAGTTTATTCAACGCTCGAAGAGTCTCGTCCAGCGGTCCGGGTGATCCGTTCAGCGCACACGAGTTTTCGTCCCGCGATCACAGCGCTCGCAGCCTTTCTTCCCGCGCAAAGAGCCTCAATCCAGTGGTCACGGCTCCGCACTAACTTATGCTAAGATTACTATGGGGAAATAGAAATGGAGAGGGTTATCTCGCCCTCTCCATAATTGTATAGAAATACACCGTCTTATTCCCCCAAAAACTTCACACAAACTACCTCAGGAACATCAACAGCGGAGTCTAACTGCGTGAGTCGCCCCGTTTCCTTATCGCGGGAAAATAACACTAAATTCCCCGTGTGTTGATTGGATGCTATAATAAAAGCCTCACTCGGATCAAGTACGAAGTCACGTGGCCATTCGCCGCCTGTTGGGGTGTGCTCAACAAACGTTAACTCATCGCTCTCTTCGTTCACTTGAAACACCACAATACTATTATGACCGCGATTGCCTGTATAGAGGAACCTTCCATCTGATGAAATATGGATCGCGCTGGCGTCATTTGTTTCTGTAAAATCTTCTGGAATAGCCCGAATGGTTTGTTTCTGCGTAAAGCTGCCTTCGTCCGCGTTGTAATCAAGCACGATGACCTCTGAACTTAGCTCTGTTAGTAGGTATGCGGTTTTTCCTGATGGATGGAACACGATATGACGTGGCCCGCTTCCTGGCTCTGTATGGAATGTATTTGAATGTATAAAATTGCCATCTTCCACTTTATATGTCGCAAGTTCGTCTGTCCCAAGGTCTGCCGCTACGACATACTTACCATCAGGTGTATAACCTGCAAAGTGCATGTGTGGTTTTTCCTGGCGCTTATGCGGCCCATTTCCTTCATCCTGGACTTTAGATGATACCTGCTCCACCGCTCCCTGTTGGGTAACGTTAGATAATTCTACTGTGCCCTCATGGTAGTTTGCGGTTACTAGTTCATTTTGAAAAATATCAAGATGGCACGGAGGCGCTCCTTCTTTGAGTTCCCTGTTAATAGGCTGCAATGCACCTTCCTTATCAATTTCAAATGCAGCGACACCACCCAATTTGTCGTCCTGGGCAACAGAATATAGATAGCGATTATCCTCACTGACTGTCAGATACGTCGGACTACCGACTCTTGCTGCAACATGTGTGTCTGTTAGTGTCCCTGCTTCTGTATCAAGCCCAAAGCCATATATCCCTTCACTGCTCTGGCGCGTATATGTACCTGCAAATCCAATATACTTTCTTCCCATTTTTATCCTTCCTTTCCCGGGCTCGTTCTTCGATGCTAGAATTTTCACTCCAACTATATAGTCTCATAACCTTGAATTTGCTGTCCAATTAGGAGCCTGCCAGATGGCTAAAAATGAAACGGGAAAACAGAAATGAGAAACTCCCCCTTTATTCTTTCCTCGGCTATCGATCCGATGTCAGGGCTCCGGCTGTCCAAGCTTTCACCTGGCGTTCGATTATCACCTAACACAAAATACGTACCTTCGTGAACAACTGTCTCTTCCATATCGTTTGGCGTACCGGCAACGAAACTTTCATCTATTGGATCATCGTCGACAATGACTGTACCATCATTAATTTCAACTGTCTGATTCGGCAGAGCAATAATCCGCTTCACCACATCAAATCCATTTTCATCCCGGTATAGGACAATATCATTTCTGTTCGGACTATAAAATATATTGCTGGATATAATAATATCCCTGTCCTCGATCGTTGGAGACATAGAGTTTCCGCTTATAACAATTATCCCCAGTGCGTAGCGAAATATAAGAAATACCAAAAGTAAAATGAAGACAAATCCTATCCAACCACCTACAGCTGATTTTTTCTTTTCTGGCTCTCTGGTTTCGATCTCCTGTACGCTCATTCTTTATCACTACCTTGTACTTATTTCTCAGTTTGTTCTGTCTCTTCAAATTCCGCTGAAGCTTCCTCATCCTGGTTTAATGCAGGCTGATCTTTTTTTTGCGATCGGCTTCGGCTTCATTTTCAACCGCTTCTGCTTCTCCCTCGTTTTCCGGTTGTACCGTCAGCTCTTCAGATTCCTTTGTTTGATCCACTGTTTTTTCCTCTGTTTCCGCTTCTTTATCAGAATCTTGTTTCCCCGTTGGCTTTAACTGATCCATTTTCTCTTTTGCTTCCTGAACAATAGCTTCTGTTTCATCAGTGATTCTACTTTTTTCCTCTGCATTATCGATTGTCAGATTATTAATCAACTTATCTGTATAACGCTCCAACTCAATCATACGATCCGTTTTTTGCGTTTCGGTAAACTTATTCAATTCCTGCTCACTGGATTCTATTTCTAATCGCAGCTCTTCTTTTAAGCGCTCTGTTTGAACTTGCCGCTCGGAATCAATAACCTGTTCAATTTCTGCAATAGATTCGGCTTCATTTTTATTAAACCAGTTTGTTAACACGGAACCAATATCACGATCCGCAAAAGCAACGTTAATACTGCTTGCAATGATGATGATTAAAAGAAGAGCTCCAACTAGGAATTTACTGTACATTCGTCTATTGTTTTTATGCTGTTTGCCTAACATCATCGAACCTCCTTATTAGGATGATGCCAAGGTCACAATGGGAGACCCTGGCATTATTTCTCTCTATTCGTCGATACCCGCAACTACATCGTCGAGAGCTGATTTAGCTTCATCTTCTTTCAATTGAGCAGCATTAGCTACAATAGTCTGTTGTTCCTGAACAAGTCCATCCAGTAATTCGGTAACCGTGTCGCGTACATCACTAATATTAAAATCTACTTGTTGCCTTAGATTATAAGCTAAGTTTTCGGATCGTCCATCCAAATCCGATTGTAATTCTTCTTGTGCCTGTCTAATTGCTTCTTCCAAATCTGAAACGGCGTTTTCCTTAGCTGTATCTAATGCTGTATTGACATCAGCGACAGCGCTGTTACCAACAACTTCTGTATATCCTGGGAGCTCATTTGCTGCGTAGCCACTCCATTCTTCCGTTATTCTATTTATTTCTGCTTCTCCTGCCACAAATGCATTATAGAATGTCTGCTCAGCTTCATCTAAAAGTTCCTGCCTTGTAGCTTCAACATCTCCTATATGGCTGTCTCTAGCTACCGCGATTGCATCTTCAGAGCTAGCTGTTTCTGAATCTCTGGTTTGGTTAATATCAGAGGTTGCATCAGTCTTCAGCCCCTCATATTCCTCATATAACTCCGGCATTTGCCCTTGCATGTAATCATCTGCTTCACCCGTAGCTTCCTCTACAGCTGTATTAAACTGTCCATCATACCAAGCTCTTAACTGCTCCCCGGCATCCGTATTAGCGAGCGCAAATCCTCCACCTGCTACCAACCCTACTGCCATTGTCCCTGCCAAAACCTTCCCCTTCATTGTTCCTAATCCTAACTTCATTTCGCATTCTCCCTCTCATTTTGTATTATTTATCTTAACGGCCAAGCTCACGCAATCGGCCCATTAAAAACTTACTCATTCAGCAATTCAGCTAAATAATCTTCCACATCCTGCCTGATTCCAGCACGTATTTCCCGCTCTTTTTCTTCTGCAAAATCATCCATATTTCTTTCCTTTAGTTCCTGCTTGCTATCCTCCAAGCGGCTTACGTAAATGATTCGGTAATTTTCTATCTCTTGCTTATTCGCCGAATGAATAGTTGATGCGAAAGCCCCCATGCCTTCATCCACATTTTCCTTTAACGTTTCGAGATGCTCTGTCAGTAAATCGTTTATTGCAAGGATTTGCTTGTCCGCATTTATTTCTGTTTCCCCCGTGTTTTTCTGTGCCACCTCCGTCTGGTGATTGGAGAGATTTCCCCCTGCGTTGGCAAACACATAAATAGACGCAAAGGTCAGGATAAAACAAACAGCAATAATGACGCGCGCAATCTTTTTCACTATCACTCTTCCTTTCTATTAAAAATGTTCTTTAATAGAAATTATTTGTTCTCTATTAAGTACAACTAGTCTATTATATTTGATATAGATATAAAAGCTCTAAATATACGCAAATATTTAGTATAAAGCGTAATTTACTTTATGTATCTTTCATTTACTCACTATTTATTACTTTTTTAACAATAGGGAATTACATCCAGAATAAACACGGAGCAACAAACGTACCTGGCGTATTTGCTGCAGGGGACTGCACCGATGATCCAAACAAACAGATCATCATTTCCATGGGGATCCGGCGCAAATGCAACCTTAAGTGCATTCGATTATCTCATCCGGAGTGACTAAATTTTGAAAGTCACTGTGGTACCTCGCTGGTAGTACAGTGACTTTTTACATATAATAAGGATAAATATAAGGAGGCAGGATATGTTACAGCAATTTCTACCGGGGATTCAAACACTACCTACAGATAGAGCACTCACGAAAGAGGATTTGTTAACAGAGCCATTTTTGATAGAAAAAGATGGGAAATTGGAAATGTACTACGCTCCTCACAACGAATACATCAACAAGAAAGCCAAAATTATTATTGTTGGGATTACTCCGGGATGGAGCCAGATGAAAACTGCCTTTGGGCAATTTATAGAAAGCAATGCATCTGGTGAGAATCTTGAAAAGTGCCTGAAAGCGGTAAAATTAGCCGCTGGATTTGCTGGTACCATGCGGAGAAATCTTATCCACATGCTTGATCAATGTGATATCCCACAAATGCTAGATATTTCAGATTCATCTTGTTTGTTCGGGGATAGCAGACATTTCCTCCATACAACATCCATTATTAAATATCCAGTATTTTTAAAAGGAAAAAACTACACCGGACACCAGCCGCCTATCGATCGTTCACCTTTATTACAACGTTACGCCTACGAAGAATTCCCAAACGAATTAACGCAAATCGACCCACACGCATTGGTGATCCCGCTTGGGAAGGTGGTTGAGCAAGTGATCTTTAAGCTGGCCGAAGAAGGGATGCTGCCGGGGCATACTTATTTGAACGGATTTCCACATCCGTCCGGGGCGAATGGACATCGAGTAAAGCAATTTGAGCAGAATAGGAAGCAGCTTCGGGGAAAGGTAAGGATGTGGGGTGAGCTTTAGGAGTCTCTCATCTCTCCTCGCACTTGTAAAGTGATACTTGACAACTAACTAATATTTCTATCCCTCTTCAAATATCTCTATATTTCTATCGTTCCTTAAACACTTATGAGGATAATCCACTCTGTAACATCTATACTTGCCAATTTTTTACTCAAAACCTTATGATAGAGAAACAGACAGTTAAAGGAGATCTCTATGATAAAACAAATAGGCTTATACGTATTTGCTATCTTATTTATGGGCGCTGGATTTGCTCATTTCTTCCTGGATCATTTTTTCATCAGTTCCATGCCTGAATGGGTGCCCTTTCGCCCTACTACCGTCTATCTATCTGGTATTGTAGAGATTGTGCTGGCATTATGCTTGATCTCACCGAAGACACGTTACAAAACCGGTCGATGGGTAGCTATTTTCCTGGTCCTTGTATTTCCTGTGAATATTTATATGGTATTAACACCCGAAAATTATAATTTACCAGCGATTGCTCTATGGTTTAGACTCCCGCTTCAGTTAGTGCTTATTTGGTGGGTGCTTGTGGTTACAAGAAAAAATTATTTAGACTCGGACAGAAAGGGAATTAATAGGCATATTTAGGTTTTATGTAAATTTATCTTCCATACTATAAAAACAACTCTCAATTTCATATAAACTTTAAAAAAATATAAAAAAATCATATCTTTATTTGCTTATTTGATTTAAAATGAGATTAAGTACACTTCTTTGGCAGGAGTGATAGATGTGGAACAGTATAACTTTGATGCAAACCATAGTAAAGAGATTGTTAATGCTATTGTAGAAGGTTACCGAAATTACGTTGAACATCGCAGAGATCGTCACGAAAAAATGAAAATTAGTTCTGCTTTTGCATGGACGAAGGGAAATTTTATTGAAAGTCAAATTGCAGAAGTTAGTAGTGATCTCAATTTATCATACAAGAAAGCAAAAGCTGGCCTAACATGGGATTACCTACAATTTATCCATGGTGACACAAAAAAGCTTTTCCTCATCAAAAATGCGGCTTATTTTAATGAAAATAATTTTTCACAGGCTGTATTACCTAACAAAGACAGAAATCAAGGACTTCGTCGAACATATCTGCATGAGCTTTCAAAAATTAATCAAAGCCTGGAATTTCCAGCTATTCAGTCAAATCACGAAAATAAAATTAAATATAGTGAACAACTTTCATTTTTTGTTTCCGGTAAACAAGTAAAAGGTGAACTTGACCAATTTAAATCATCATATAACGAGTTTCATATTCTCACATATGAAATTGATGCTACATACCAAATTTCAAAAATCGCGCATTATCTGCCGAATCCAGATAATAATATGGCGTATATGGTAGAGGATCTTTCAAAATATATATCTGGAGCAGCGTTAACCGATAACGAGAGAAAGATCGTTGCACCGGAACCAGACGATGGTTTAATCGATCCTAGAGATTATGATATTGGAATCTTTGAAGATGAAGAAAATAAATAAATATTTTAATTTAGACAGGAGGGAGCGCTATGTTTATTGGTGGAAATTTGACCAACCTGCGTATCATGTTAGGTTTTTCACGAAAACAGCTCTCTGAGATGTTAGATGTTACAGAACAGGCCGTTTGGCAATACGAAAATAATTACACATCACCCAAAATGGAAATTGTAAATGAACTAAAATCAATTTTTCAAGTGAAAGCCAAATATTTTTACAAAAAAGATGTACTTCATCGATATGTAAAAGCAGACAATATACCAGTCATGAACATTGCGTACCGTTCAAAAGTAATGAACGTTACTTCTAAAACGCAAGCAGAAGCAAAGCATATAGCCTTTTTGGATAGCTTCATTAACTATTTAACGGCTAAAGTTGCTTATCCTACACAGAAAATTATTCGACTAAGAAATGAAGTAATTAATTACCTAAATAGTTCTAATGAAGATAGAGAAACGCAAATAAAACACGTAGCTTGGCTAGCACGTCAACAACTACAATTTAGTAACGATACAAATGATGAGCTTATGTTTTTAGTTGAAAAAAGTGGTGTGTTTATTTTTGAAAAGGCAATCGGTGACGAGATTGATGCTTATAGTTTGTGGACGAAACAGGAGCGACCGTTTATCATTTTAGGGAACTTGAAACAGTCAGCGGTACGGAGGAATTTTGATATTGCACATGAACTCGGCCACTTATTGCTTCATTATCTGGTTGAGTTTACCAGTTTGGATCGAAAAGAACATAAAGCAATTGAGAACGAAGCCAATCAGTTCGCAAGTGCATTCCTTCTGCCTGAAGATTCATTTTTAACCGATATGCAAACTGTTGCCCGTGTAACGAATCCAGACGCATATATGGATCTAAAAAGGAAATGGAAAGCATCATTGCAAGTTCTAGGATATCGAGCGGCTCATTTAAGTATACTGGATGCGAAAAGCCACCGCAATTTTTATGCGGCCCTTCATCGAAAAGGTTATTTGAAACGAGAGCCTCTTGATGAAACTATACCTATTCAAAAGCCACAAAAAGTGAAATCAATTATTGATCTAGTTGCCAAAAAGGGAATGGTTGATGTTCGCCAGATGATCGAAAATGATTGGATGGCAGAGACTACTTTCTTTCATCGATTAACAGGTTTTAATATGAGCTTTTTTAATAATTACATGGTTAGGGAACAGGATTTTGATCTGGTTAATGTAACTGACTTATCAGCTGTTGTTCGAGAAAAGAATAGTTAGAAGGCTTATTTTTGTTGGGTGAATAAGAAAGTTATATACACAAACGAGGTAAAACCATTTTTTGGTTCTACTCGTTTGTGATTTCAAATGGCATTATATATGATTGATAAGGGTGAAGAATGAAACGGCAAAAGGATTTCCCTTCCTGGACTATTTTATTGACTTGTTGAACTAATCTATCCTTATCATTAGTTTCCACAATAATAAAGTCATTTAGAATGAGGTCAATATGTTTTACTTCAATATCATTTCGTTGTAGTATTTGTTCTATATCATAATATATTCTTAGTTTAAACGCATTATACTTAGTCATCAAATCTTCTCCCAGGCTTTATTTTGCTAGAAGTCGGCTTCTTGGTGTAAGTTACTATATTCTCCACATATTCCAAAAAACACTGCAATATCTATTAATATTAAGTTTATCTTTTACCACATGAAGAATTGCTGGATTAGCTTTTATGGACATCAAACTCCCCCACTAATCCCTCATCATACAGCTATACATATACCTACTAAACAGCATTCTTGCCCAAACTTTACTATTCTGATAGGATTATTTCATCTATGAATTGAAAAGGGTGATAACATCATGACCACACAAACCGATACAGCAAAAAATACAAAGCTCACCAAGTTCTTAAACGGAATTGAAAAGGCCGGGAATAAACTTCCGGATCCGTTTATGCTTTTCATCATTTTGGCTGTCATCGTTATCATTGCATCCTGGATTATATCTTCATTTGGTGTTACCTTTACCCAGCCTGGAGAGAATGAAGAGGTTGCTATACAAAGCCTTGTTTCAGCAGAAGGCTTACAATATATGCTCACGTCCATGATGGACAACTTTGTTGGGTTCACCCCACTTGGAATCGTGCTCACCATGATGCTCGGGATAGGGCTGGCCAATAAAGTTGGTTTGCTGGAGACGCTTATCAAAAATACGATTTTACAGGCACCGAAGCAACTTGTAACCTATGCCGTCATTTTCACAGGTATTTTGGGGAATTTGGCTGCTGATGCGGCTTTTATTATCGTTCCGCCACTTGCAGCAATGGTGTTTTACAATGTTGGGCGTCACCCGTTAGCGGGGCTTGCTGCAGGTTTTGCTGGAGTTGGTTCGGGCTTTACCGCTAATATCATTGTGACCAATACAGATGCGGTACTATCCGGTATCTCAGCAGAGGTAATGGGAGCATTAAACACGAATGTGACTGTTACACCGGTTGATAACTGGTTTTTCATGATTGCCTCCACGCTTTTATTAACTGTAACAGGCGCATTGATTACGGAAAAAATAGTGGAACCACGACTCGGAAAATACGAGGGAAATGCAAATAAGGAATTTGAACCTACAAAACCAATTGAAAAAAGGGCATTACGAAATGCCGCAATTGCAGCTATTGGTTATATTGGCCTCTTGTTGCTTGTTCTCTTCTTACCAAATTCACCACTAAGAAGTGAAGATGGCGGAATGATCCCTTCACCATTTCTAGACGGGATTGTGCCAATTATTATGCTATTTTTTGTTACTACCGCTGTGGCCTACGGGACCACCACGAAGAAAATTGAAAACTCCCGCTCCATTGCTAAAATGATGGGCGATGCGATCAAGGATATGTCCGGATTTATCGTGCTGGTTTTTGCAGCGGCACAGTTTATTGCCTATTTCGAATGGACAAATATCGGCTCGTGGCTTGCCGTGAGCGGAGCGACATTTCTGGAATCTGCCGACATGACAGGAATTGGTATTGTTATTGCCTTTATCTTATTGACTGCTCTTTTAAATTTACTTATTTTTAGCGGATCAGCTCTATGGGCACTAGAAGCACCTGTTTTCCTACAGATGTTTTATTTCCTAGGTTACCACCCAGCCTTCATTCAGGTAGCTTACCGGATTGCTGATTCATCAACCAGTGTCGTTACGCCGATGAATCCTTACTTTATTATTGTCCTCGCGTTTATGCAGGAATACGACAAAAAAGCCGGTTTAGGAACACTAATGGCTTTAATGCTGCCATATGCCTTAATATTCCTTACCGTGTGGATTTTGTTGTTGTTGGCATTTGTATTTTTGGGACTCCCGTTTGGGCCGGGGATTGGTGTTTATTTGTAAATGTTTAATTATTGCAAGAGCCTCCACATCTGAGGGAGGCTTTTGTTTTTTTGGAATCGAGATTTGGAGAGGTTGTCTCCCGGTTCGGATTGCTTCTCTCCCGTTTTGGAGGCGCTGTCTCCCGGTTCGGACTGACTCTCTCCCGATTTGAAGAGGCTGCCTCCCGGTTCGGACTGACTCTCTCCCAATTTGAAGAGGCTGCCTCCCGGTTCGGACTGACTCTCTCCCAATTTGAAGGTGCTCTCTCCCGGTTCGGACTGCCATACTCCACTGTAGACAAATCGCCTTCACTCATCCGATTCTTCTATCCGGTTCATAAACTCTTCCGCCGCGCTGTATCCTTGCTGCTGCAGGTACCAGTTGTTTGCTGCGGCTTCAATCAGGCCGGCCACATCTCTGCCTGGCTGGAGTTGGATTTCAATATGGGGAATGGGGACACCCATATAATCCGTATTTTCCGTTTCCATCTCCAACTCATTATTCAAGGAATCCTTCTCCCATTTCGTCAGTTCGATATCCAAGGCAATCCTCGTCTCTTCCTGAAAAGCCTTCCTTCCATACATTCGTGAAACATTTAATAATCCAATGCTTCTTAGTGCAAGAAACTCCCTGTTTTTCTCATTATGGGTACCAAGGACCGTTTGATGGCTCAGCTTTTTCAAAATAACAATGTCATCCGCTACAAGCCTGTGCCCTCTGCCAATTAAGGTATGGGCTGTTTCACTTTTCCCCACACCTGACTCACCACGCAGGAGTATTCCGATTCCAAACACATTCAGGCAGACCCCATGTACGGCAATTTCCGGCGCCAGGGTTCTTGTTAAATGCCCGTCTACTTTGGCAACAAAATCCGTTGTCGTCTCAGCTGTTCTGAGTAAAGGAATATTTTCTTTTGTACAATATTGCTTCAAATAGGTCAGACCCTTCTGTCCACCTGTTACGATAAAACACGGCGGATGGTAATGGACGACATTACCTATTCTGAGGTCTCGTTCCTCACTCGTTAGCTGATGCAAATAGCCAATTTCCTTTTTTCCAAGTATCTGAACACGTTCCATTGGAAAAAAATCAAAGTAGCCAATGAATTCCAGACCTGGCCGATGTGTCCTCAGCTTCGTAATCGGCCGGTGCAATTGATCGTCCCCAGCCAATATTTCTAAGGAAAATTCCCGTACTAAATCCGCAACCTGAATTGATTTCACTTCTCCTACACTCCATCTCCCATAGCGAACCTGTACAAAAATTCACATGTGTACATATATGGGTAAGTTTTCTCTAGTGTAACAAAAGCAAAGCGATCATGTACGATTCAAGCTTTTCCACAATGCTAATCGCTTCGAAACGTTTGTAATAGTCGATAGAATAATCCTTTGTATTTCATATCAAAAAGACCAGCAATGAAAAGAATGACAATGATACATAAAATTGGTTTCTTATTAGAAATCTGCTTCACAAGGTCACCTCCACTGAAATTAGTAAGTAATCACTATAAGCTACTTAACAAATCTTTACAAGCATCCACCTTCAGCGCCTAAAATTCTTTGATACTCCCATTCAAAAAGACTAGCAACCTAAATAGCCGCTAGTCTTTTTTTCTATTAGTCTAATGCGCTGTGTGTTTATCTGTCACCAGCTTATGCGCTTCGATGAAATCTTTTAATGTATCGTCTAAATTCGGACCGTCCATTTCATCTAAATCATAGTATACACGTGTACTTGGCTTATTAATGGAAATGACGCGCGTTAAATCGATTGGTGTTCCAATAATGACAGCATCACAGTCCGCGTTATTAATCGTTTCTTCCAGATCCTTTAATTGCTTTTTGCCATATCCCATTGCTGGAAGCACATTACCAATATGGTTGTATTTATGAAATGTGTCTTTCAGTGTACCAACTGCAAATGGCCGTGGATCAATGATTTCCGCAGCATCCAAACGTTCCGCTGCAACGGTACCTGCACCAAGCTTCATTTCCCCATGTGTCAACGTTGGCCCATCTTCAACGACTAACACGCGTTTTCCAGTAATAAGCTCGGAATCATCAACGGTAATCTCTGATTCAGCTTTAATAATCGTGCTCGTTGGATTTGCAGATTTTATATTGTCTTCTACAATTTGAACAGCTTCCTCTTTTGCACTATCCATCTTGTTAATGATAGACACATCGGTTGTCCGCAAGCACACTTCGCCAGGATAGTATTTCAGCTCATGGCCTGGGCGATGCGGATCCAAGACAGTAACCGCTAAATCCGGCTCAACGAATGAGAAATCATTATTTCCCCCGTCCCATAAAATCACGTCACAACCATCGGGGTCATTTTCAGCCGCTGCTAGAATTTCTGCATAATCAACGCCAGCATACACAATGTTTCCTCTTGATACATGCGGTTCATATTCTTCCATTTCTTCAATCGTACATTGATGTTTCTTTAAGTCTTCCACTGTCGCAAAGCGCTGTACACGTTGCGCATTTAAATCACCATAAGGCATCGGATGTCTCAATACAACGACTTTTAAGTTATGCTCTAACAGTGTTTCAATAATTTTCCGCGATGTTTGGCTTTTTCCCGTTCCAGTCCGAACAGCAGTAACAGAAATGACTGGCTTCTTGCTTTTTAACATCGTGCTCTTCGGACCGAGCAACGTAAAGTTAGCACCCGCTGCATTCACAATTGCCCCGATACCCATCACATCTTCGTAACTAAGATCACTAAATGAAAAAACACACTCATCCACGTCTAAATCTTTAATCAACGCCGGTAATTGATCCTGTGAATAAATCGGGATCCCATTTGGATAGAGATCTCCCGCTAATTCACTTGGATATTTACGTCCATCAATATCTGGAATCTGTGTTGCTGTAAAAGCAACAACATTATATGCTTCATTATCACGATAATACGTATTAAAGTTATGAAAATCTCTTCCGGCCGCACCTATAATTATAATATTTTTTCTCTTCATAGCACTCTCTCCTATAATTGTAACAAGTTATTTATAATTATAAATAGTAATGTATATTTATGCAAGTATATTTTTAAAAAATCTATGAAATAAAGAAAGAGAGGTCGATTCCCTCCATGTTTACTTATGCTAAATACACCGGAAGAGCTTTATCCAGCACCAATTCATCCTCTTTAACAATCGAATCATAGGCCAAAATCTGCACACCCTGTCGTGATGCCTCTAATAAAGCATCGGCAAAAGCCGCATCCATTTCTCTATGAGGGACAAAAGTACGGGCAGCTTTCATTTGTACGACAAACAAAATCACACACGTATATCCTTCTAAAGCGGCATTTGCCAACTCCAATACATGTTTCGTCCCTCTGGTAGTCGGCGCATCCGGAAATAAGGCGATCCCACCCTTCTCAAGTGTTACGCCTTTCACCTCAATAAACCCTTTTGCATCCTTCTGCTCAAAATAAAGAGCAAATCGAGAAGCACCGAAAGTAACTTCCCTTTTTACCAATTTCACCGAACCAAACTCCGTTATTTTGCCTTCCTTAAGTGCATCAAAGGCGACCGTATTCGGAGCCTGGGAATCAATATTTACCCAGCTACCATTTTTAGCTGCAGCAATTAGCGAAAACCTTGTCTTCCTATTGGGATTCCCACTCCTTTCCAAAATAACCTCAGCATCCGGCCTGAGAAGTTCTTTTAAGCGGCCGGTATTTTTTATATGTACCTGTTCTAATTTGCCGTCTATGAGGACTTCGGCTATGAATCTGTTTATACGCTTGTGCAGTCGAGCGTGTATAACTTCTCCATATTTCATATGTTCACTTCCAAGTTTAATTTTATTGTTTTCACTCTCGGGTTGATCCTACTCTTCATCCCGATCCCTACAACATGGCAGCACCAAGCTTTTTAAATAGTTATTTTCATTAAAATCAGGATAACTCCACCATAACCTAATTTACACCAAATAGTAATTTCCTGCACTGCATTTAAATGTAAACTTTTTAAATAAAAACATCCCTCACCACGCGGCATGTGAGGGATTCTCTTTCTTCTATTAATTCCTAATCTCCGCTCCACCAAGAATCGTAAGGCAATTTAGCTTCAACACGACGACTTCATCATCTTCCCTAGCTTTCCTTGTGCTATCCTCCCATCCACCAAGAATTGGGGTACCGGAAACTTCCACATGAACATTTTCTGGTACCATGATACTCGCTCCTCCCATGACAGTGGTCAAGTCAAGCGTGGCTCCATCTGCAATCACCGCATCACGGAGATCAATTTCCGCGCCACCGAATATCGCCGTGACACTTCCACCACGGAAGTTCTTCGATTGACTCCTAATCTCTGCACCTGAAAAAAGCGCAAACGTGTTTAAATTCCCATCCGTATGAGGCGTTTTTCCACGATTACCTCGGGTAAAAATAATGATGATACCGATAAAAATGAAAATTAGTGGGAATAGGTAAGAAGCTAAATTCAAGTCAAAACTTTGATTCACGAAAAAGAAGATTCCCACAAATAAAAACAAAAAACCTGAAATTTTAGAAGACTGCGTGCGGCTGAATAGCTGCATAATACCGATGACAACTAGAATGAGCGGCCACCAAGTAGACAGTACTTGCCCGAAATCAATGACATCCGCTTGGTTCAAGAGAAAACCAAAACCAAATACAAGAAAAAACAGACCTAGCCAAAGTCTTCCAGCCATGACATACCTCCCTAAACACTTATGTGTTTGTAGTGATCACTGATATAATTATTCACAAAATTCTATGATATGTCAATACGGAATGAAAATTTTGTGCAGAAGCTGGCTCCGGCCTCAGGTCCGTTCAACAATCGACTATATTCCAGTTCTTTTTACTAAACCAAAGGCATGTACAATTTCTTCGCATCATTCACTTCCAACTTTTATTGTAAGTAAAAAAGATACGATTCCCATCGTAAATTCGGAAATCATACCTTTTTAAACTTTTTCAGTGGTCTTATTTGGAAAGGGATTTCTATTCCGATTCGTGAAGTGACAAGAGCACCACCTTTATTCGTCTACATTCTGCCATGTCTTTCCGTCTATATTATCGCGGGCTACCTCCTGTACTGGGTGAAGGGAGTGGTTCTTTTCTCGTTTTTCATCGGTGTACTGCTCCAAATCAGTACTCATGACATCATTTAAAATAGCAGGATTGTCGGTTTCATATTGCACATTTTTAAAATGCTTTTTATTCCGTTCATCATTCCACACTGTAAGTCACCTCTAACCTTCATGCATATTACCAATAGCATTTCCGGTTTTTTAGTAACTATGCAACTTCCGTGGTTAAAAGAAACAAAGTGCCTCCCTCTCTATTTAGCCTTAAACATGATGATTGTTGATACTCTGATAACCTCTGAAAAACGAGTAATTCATAGGCTCCCGGTCTTCACCTTATCCATACCCGCAAACCGCCTATACGATCGATTAAAAATCAACTATACTCCAGTTCTTTCTCACTTAAACCAAGCGCCTTTTCAATCGAAGCTTCAATCTCTTTATAAAGCTCTCGATTCTCTGATAGCGAAACACCATAAGAAGGTATCATTTCCTTAATTTTCGGCTCCCAGTCTTTCAATTGCTCAGGGAAGCATCTTTCCATGATCTCAAGCATGATCTGAACGGCAGTAGAAGCACCTGGCGACGCGCCCAATAGTGCGGCAATGGATCCATCTTCAGCACTCACAATTTCCGTACCAAACTGAAGTGTTCCTTTGCCACCGTCCTTGGTATCTTTGATTACCTGCACACGTTGGCCAGCTACGACAATATCCCAGTCTTCACTTTTCGCATTCGGAATAAATTCTCGTAATTCTTCCATCCGTTTCTCATTCGATAAAACAACTTGCTGCATGAGGTATTTTGTGAGCGGCAACTCTTTAACACCTGCTGATAACATTGTTAAAAGATTATCCGATTTTACGGAAGTAACTAAATCAAGCAATGAGCCGGTTTTCAAAAACTTCGGTGAGAAGCCTGCAAACGGTCCAAATAGCATCGTTTTTTTACCATTGATAAAACGTGTGTCCAAATGTGGGACAGACATTGGTGGTGCACCAACTTTCGCCTTTCCGTAAACTTTTGCATGATGCTGCTCGATAATTTGTGGATTATCACATACCATAAATTGTCCGCTTACTGGGAATCCCCCGATATGCTCTGCTTCCGGAATACCTGTTTTTTGAAGTAAATGCAGACTTCCGCCTCCACCACCGATAAAGACAAATTTTGCTGTATGGTATTCAAGTTTCTCGTCTTGCTTATCATGCACCTTTACTTCCCATAATCCTTCACTATTACGCTTAATATCTTCCACACTGTGGTTGTAGTTCACATCAATGTCCGTGCTCTGCAGATGATCAAACAAGATACGCGTTAACGCTCCAAAATTCACATCTGTACCAGCATCTATTTTCGTTGCAGCCATCGGTTCATCTGACGCGCGACCATTCATGATGAGCGGCATCCATTCCTTCAGTTTTTCCTTTTCATCGGAAAATTCCATCCCCTCAAATAGCGGATTACTTGATAGCGCTTTAAAGCGATTTTTTAAAAACGTTACATTGTCTTTCCCATGTACTAAGCTCATATGTGGTAAGGCTCTAATAAAGTCTTGTGGATTGCGGATCACATTGCGGTTCACAAGATATGACCAAAACTGCCTGGAAAGCTGAAACTGTTCATTAATTTTTACAGCTTTCGTAATATCAATAGATCCATCCGGTTTCTCGGATGTATAATTCAGCTCGCACAATGCAGAATGCCCCGTGCCCGCATTATTCCATTCGTTCGAGCTTTCCTCTCCTGGTTGCCCGAGTTTCTCAAACACCCTGATGTCCCATTCTGGTGCTAACTCTTTTAGTAATGACCCTAACGTGGCACTCATAATCCCAGCGCCAATTAAGATAACGTCTGCTTGTGTGTGTTTGTTACTCATTTTATCCTTCCTTGTCTTTTGTGGTTTGGTTTGTGTGTATGTAGATTGTTTGGGTTTGGTTTTATATAAAGGTATGTGTTAGATAAATAGAAAGTCTCTTATTTCTTTATTATAAACCTATTTTGATAATTTTTAAATGGATAGAGGGTTGAATTTTTGATTAGCCAATAATAGTCGTATAAGATAGACGGTTTACTGACTGTCATTGGTGCGGGTCCATCAATTATTTTTCTCACAGGATCTTGTCTATCAATGTTCGGGCAAATCCCTTCATGGCATTGTTTATTATTTACATACCAGTCACTCCGGTCATACAGATTGATTTGCATCATAGATCTAGTAAATAGATAATAGCCATGATCAGATATTTCTATTTAACTTGCGCTTGTTAAAGCATTACCATGCACAGGATCAACAAACCAAGAAACCCGTTAAAAATCAAGAATAACTATGTCTTCCACCTCCAATAAACACCACATACAATAGTAACGAATCAATCACTTATTGGAGGTGGAAGGGTGTATTTTTTTAAACCTGTTTCTGATGAGGTTCGCTTATTTCAACATAAATTCAGGGACCATAAAAAACCGATGAAACTCATTTTAGCATCTATTTTTGCCAGTATTGCCGCTATTTTTCAGTCAGCTGGGGGCTTTTTGCCGGGGATAGGTTTATTTTTAAGTCCGCTTGCCACTGCGCCTATTCTGTTATGTGCCATGTTTTCCATTCCGTTTGGGATAATGTCCTGTTTCCTGACAATTATGCTGTTATTCATCCTGCAGCCGACGGAACTGATCATATTTCCTTTTACAACGGGTATGCTCGGACTTGGCATCGGGGCTTCTTTTTCCTTTTTCAGGAAGAGAATAAGCATCATTGCTGTTGGCGCTATTCTTTTAATGTTGGGGATTATGAGTCTCTTGTTTGTTTTTCGCTTTCCTATTTTAGGTCCAGTCGTTTCTGATTCCTTTTCCTTTGTGGCAGCTGGGGGTATTTTGTTATTTACTTTCCTTTACAGCTGGTTATGGGTTGAAATTTCCCTCATCCTCTTTAACAGATTAAAAAGGATCATGATTTAGTCATGGGACAATTTCAAAAACAGTACCTTGGTTAAAATCCGTCACATTCATAGATCCATAAACCCCTAAATATAATCGGCTCTGGTCCGGATCCGTTCCCAAACTGACAAAATAAGCAGATTCAGACCCAAAATCATAATCGGTTTCAATCACATGAAAATCACTCAATTTACAATCCGGACGGGGCCTGGTATAAGCTAAAACCCCTCTGGCAGGAGTTTGGGAGTTATCCGTCCGAAAAATATCGGTAAACACAACGCTTCCCGTTAAATCGGGGATGTCTCTCCCCATATAGGCATGAACCCCTGTAAGTGCAGTTCCCGCAAACTTATCCGGTCGGGGATCTTGATGATAATAGCTGGTTAACGGCTGAATCCGCTTCACTGAAGTTTTAATTACTTCATCGTAATAAGCAAGGCTTTTCTCATCTGAGTCCGGATTATGATTGCAGTCTCTTAAAATCGGAGTTGGCAAATCACCTTCCCATCCCCGCCAGCCAAGGTTGATAAATCCTTCCTGATCAAGTTCAGCGTTTCTTTTAGTGGCTTGAACAATATGGGGCACAGAGATTGGCTTATAAGGTGCGAATGAAAAAATGGACTCTACCAGTTCCTGTCCGACATTACCTACATATTTCATATACTGATCATAATACCTTTGAAAAGAAATACCCGGTGAATTGCGAACCCCCTTGACAATTACCGTAAGTGTCCCCTGAATAGATGCAGGAAGTTCATGAAAACGTGTGACGATGGGTGGATGCCCGACAGATGTATGCTGGGCTACATCGATTTCAATTATTTTTCCGCATATTTCCCTATCGTCCTGGCTCAAATTAAATGGGTCATAGCCTGATCCGCCATCCCCGGTTGTTAAAACAAGCTTTCCTGTCTCAGGTGAAAAGTTTAAACTATCAACACCATTATGATTAGC
The DNA here is from genome assembly GCF_021560035.1 of Virgibacillus sp. NKC19-16. Classification (NCBI taxonomy): domain Bacteria; kingdom Bacillati; phylum Bacillota; class Bacilli; order Caryophanales; family Bacillaceae; genus Virgibacillus; species Virgibacillus salidurans. The sequence continues at coordinate 3,744,532 of NZ_CP074373.1, forward strand.
GAACGGTCTTCTTAAGTTAAGTAATGTCCGTCGTATTTGCGGCTGACCATTCGATTGCCACACCCATTCTTCAACGGTATCAATATGATCATAGTGCGTCTCTCTATTTGTCCACGTGTTGTTCAAGTTCTCGGGATCACACGGATCAGGAATAAAAGATGCTAGAGGCGCACCCGGACCTTGTGTTCCAGCTGCGGAATAATGAAGGTAAAACAAACCATTATAATAAAATGCCGGATGAAACGCTACTCCAAGCAACCCCCGCTCATCATACCCGCCATTAGCAGTACCAAGCTCCAGGACTCGCTGCCTGATATCCAAAAAAGTTCTGATTTCTCCATTCCCTATGCAAAAAATTTCCCCTAACTGGGTAGCGATAAATAACCTTTCCACTGCGTCACCTGGAGGCATCGCTGATTTCATAACAGTGGGTAAATTTAAATTGCTTACAATTGGCCGTAAGTTAACCTTCACGTTTTTCAAGAAGTTGACCTCCTTCTCATGGGTTCTTTTATAAGAATATGATTGGGATTGTTTTGTCAGTACCAATGTTGAGTGGGGCGGGAGGGGAAAATCTTGAAGGAAAATGGGATTACGATCAAATTTTTTATGCATTCACTACACACTTACCTATTTACCTGCGCATATGTATAGCAATATAAAACATACAAAGGAAGTGAACTGCATGCAGAACGGTCAACTGCAAATGCTGCGTCCGGTATATTTCAAACGCTATTGGGTCAGTCCTGGTCAGTCCCACAGTGTGCTAAAGCGTTAACGAACGGGGGACTGACCCTAAAATTCATTCTGTCAGTAATTACTTTTAACAACTCTGCTTCAAATCTTTTACCTTCGAGTCTTTTATCTAGTTTTGCAAAGGTGCTTTCTTTTTATGCCTTAAACTGCTTGGGGGGTCAAAAGCTTAGAATTATGAAATTAGTTCAAAGAAGTAAGCTTTATTTCTATAAATAAGCCCACACAACTACTCTCTACCCATAAATGCAAAAATTACCCTTATTACAATAAACATGCCAAGGAATATAAGCAGTCCATAAATCATGTTTTTAATTGTCATCCAGAAAACACTAGTTTCTCCACTTTTCCCATCGCTTCCTTCTATTCTCGTGAACGTACCAATTTCACTTTCTTTCCCATTCTGCAAAATGCCATAGAAAAGCGTATCATCATCTATAAGCTCGAAAAAAACCTCTGTCACTCCATCTACGTAATAATAATAGACATCGTCCTGAATGACTTCCAGACGGTTTTCATTCTTCTCATATTCTACAGTAAACATTTGATCAAAATTCAATGTCACTGTATCGTTATCCATAATCTTAATATTATACCTTGGTTTACCATCTCCACTATATTCTCCATAAAAATCCGACTTTCCACACCCGCTTAATATCAACAGTAAAATAATTGCAACTCCTAATAGATAAGATCTCTTCATTTTCACCATCACCTCACTTTATAATAACTTAGACGCCCTTATTAGTTATAAAACCGTAATAATTATTTTCACTTCAATAGCGAAACACGAAAAGCCCTAATGGATAAAGAAAATCAGGCTACAAGGGCTTACATTAATTATGAAAAGCACACCTGTTAACTCTTCCTATACAAGAACAATGAGTGATTAACAAGATCATGAAGAACAGTTTTTTCCAAAACCATCAAACCATACTCTTATACGCCCTAGCCACCAACCCTGGCGGCATTTCCTCTCGCAACTCCCATACAAAACTAATCGGCTTCTCCCCAGAATAACGCACATAATCGCAAGTACCCAAGAACGTGAACGGCGCCGTATAGCCATGTTCCCTTTTGTAATCCCTAACGAACAAAGCAATCTGATTTCCGTTTTGTTGGGCTTTGAGCTCTTAGAGTACTTTGCGACTGGCAATGGAATAATTTTTCATTGATCACATAATCCTCATATAATGTTGGTGGTGAGAAGTCTTTTTCTGATTTATTTAGAGTTATTAAAAACACATCCACACGTTGCTCTTTAAAGTGCTTCGCTCCTTCTCAAAATGCTGGGCGTTTGCCTCGTTGTAATAACCGAAGGCAGCCATAATCTGATGTTTAGTGTAAATGGTATGTACTGTTAAAGGTGTTGTAAAATCAAAATCATTAGCTTTTTCAATGGATTTAATCGAATTATAGTTCAATGTCAGTAAATCTAGTATCTCCTGCTACATCCGCTCATGTCCCAACACAGACTGGAGGGCTTCACTTACTGATGCAAACCCCTCCTTTGCTGATCCTTTTGAAAGAAGGTGTAATAAAGCATATTCACCATTAGTTTTTCTTCTTCATCATGAACTTCGGGCTCACCCTGCGCCTCTACATATCGAATGAAAAACGTCGGGAGCTTACTGGAATTCAAATAAAACAGTTTAGGTAAACGCTTCACGATCTTTTCTTCATTCGCACAATAAAAGTCATCCTCCACACCTGCATCCACCAGCATACGTTGAAAGGAACGATTTCCGCTTTTGCCATAAAAATCATAAACAGATAAATGATAATGGTTGAGGAAATGAAATGAAGAGGATGATATGCCCTCTCCATAACTTCTATAAATAAATGTATCAATATTATTCATCGAGTGCATATATGGATCGACCCTTTAAACACTTTTTCAATTGTTATATTAATAGAATAATATTGTGAAATTAATTTCCACTAAAATGTCGAACAACTACTTTTTCTTCATCACTCAGTTGGAATAAATCCATTACAAGTTCATCAATACGATCATCTAATTTTGTTCTCTCTTCCAGTACATCTTCAGACTCAACATTTTGATGCAAACTTAACTGCTGCTGAACTAGGTTAGCTAGTTTTGTTTGTTTTTCTGTTGTACAATTTGGAATAGGAAATTCCCTCATTTGGGCAGTGGTGAAACGAGGAAATGTTTTACGCTGGAGCATATCAAATTTCATTGCTGCCCAAAATGATTCCACCTTTGAATTTAATACTCCAATTAGGAAATAACCATTGATAGTTAAATTAACTACTGTTTTAGCACTTTGATTATTTACGGCCGTTTCTCGTAAAAATGTAGAGTTAATCGCATAGGGTAATTGCCCGCTAATTTCTCTAATAAGCAGTCGACCCCCGGAAAAAATCGATATACTACGTGGCTCAGCTAAATTTTCACCATACTTTATATACTGATGATATGGAGTTATAAAATATCTTCCAACATCTCTACCTCCTAGATAAGGTAAATATGTTTCATCTAGTGGCTTAGTACTTTCATAAGGTTTTGTTTTCATCCATTCTTTAAATTCTTCTTTGTCTACTGGTTGCTTAGGGGAACCTTTTCCACGTTTATATGCCTTTAATCCCACTTTTAAAACACCATAATTTGGCTCTAAAGGCAATGATTCCTTTTGAATTTTCTCCAGTATCGAATGTCCTAAATCATTCGATTCCTTGTTCTTAATTGATGCAATATTAATTACATTTTTCCCATATAATTCGGAGGGCAATACATCATCGATAATATTAACCTCTCCATATTCTAATTCTGCAAGTGTAACTTGTGTTGGATCTTTTAATGTAGAACTGATTATACAATTATCTATACTTGCATCCTCAAAAATTCTATCTCGTGAATTTAGTATAAATAAGTCGCCTGTTTTACTTAGTAAGAATTCACGCATTTCTTTATATTGATCAACCGTCAAAAATGAGTTCGGTATAATAACTGAAACATGCCCGCCTGTTCTCAATAATTGAAAGGCAAGTTCAAGAAATAAGCCGAAAGTATTGGCTTGGTATTTATTCAATTTATACTTATCTTCAAAGTATCTCTTCTCATCTTTACTAAACGCATTATTTGATGAATAGATATAGGGCGGATTAGCAATAATTAAATCAAAACCTATATATTTACCATCTGTATCAAGAATTTCAGGAAATTCCAATCGCCACTCAATCGCGTCTGACCACATTGGATTCTTCACAGATTCTTCAAGATGTTTTTTTGCTTGTTTCAATTCTTTCTCCGCTTTTTTTATATCAGATTTACGTTTTCTGGCTTCTTCCTTCTCTTCAAAAAAAGACAACTGACTTAACTTATTTAACCGTCTTCTGCGCTTTGTTACTTCTTTTCTTTCTGGAGTTTCAAAGCTAGTTCTTAGGGTCGATTTTATGTTTGCAATCTTATCAGATATTTCTTTTTTTAATACCTTATCGTTTGAATTTTTGTACTCATTAACAAGCTGATAATATTCATCAAACTTCAAGAACTTACCTCGTTTATCATCGGTATCAGTTTCAAGAGGGATATTATAAAGCAAACTGTTACCAGTCTTTATATTAATATCTATATTAGGCAAAGTTATCAATTCTTCTTCTGCACCTTCAACCTGCTCATAATAAGAATTCTTTAATAGTTCAATCCATAAACGTAAGCGACAAATATTTACTGAATTTGAATTAATATCTACACCAAACAAGCAATTTTCAATTATTCTACGTTTTTCATTAAATAGTGACTTTTGAATATGATAGGACTCAACATTATCTGATTTGTAGGTAAAGTTATCACCGTTCATATCTTGTACTATAAGCTCGTCATTTACAACTGTGCAACGAATTCTATTCATTGACTTTCCCTCGTGATCCAATAAAACACCTAACTCACTTTTAATAGCTATTAATTCATTTAACACTGACACCAAGAAATGCCCGGAACCAACGGCTGGATCACAGATTCTAAGAGAGTTAATAATAGTGTTAGCATTTTTAGCATCCTGCAGATCACGAATATGGAATTTAATATCATCTAACGTTCGGACTTTCCAATCATTCAATTTATTAAATTTATCAACTACAGTTTTTCTAATTGCCTTCCGTGCCATGTACATGGTTACTTTTCCAGGTGTGTAATATGAACCTTCTTTATATCCATTGATTTTTTCAAAGATCAGCCCCAATACAGAAGCATTTATCAAGTTATTTTTAACATCTTTTTGGTGACGAATCGCTGTTGAAAAATCGTAAGCATTCAGAAACTCAAATAAGTAAGTTAAAAAATTTAAATTGCCTGTTTTACGTTTTTGGTTATCTCCTTTCAATACTGTTTTGCTAAATACCTGTATTGGTTCCTCTCTAAGCCTATCAATTCCAATATATGTACGTTCTAATTCGTATTCCTCAAACAATGAACTGTTTAAATAAGGAACTTTTTTATACTTTTCTTTCAGATTATTAGGACGTGAATTAGGCCTTTTCGCTAGCACTCCAAAGAATAAATCCCATACGTCTTCAAACGTCGAAACAAGGTCTTTGGTTAGAAATTTGTAACTCTCATCGTTGTTGAACAAGGTAAGCTGACTCTCTAATAGTTTTAAGAATAGAATTCGATTTATCCAGATAACTGATAGCTGAATGGCTGCTTCGTACGCTTCTTCTTCTGGTACATCCTTAATAGTTAATCGGTTAATTGTGTTTTCAACAAAAGAACCTTGTTGCCGTTGTCCTTCTTGTAATCGACGAATTACTTTCCGACCATTTAATTTCACTTCTTCTAACCCCATCAAATAGAGCAATTCGTCATAAAAGTTTCTGTTCAATTTGTTTGGATCCACAAAAATTTCCTTTTTCAGTAGATTTTCTGGGGTAAAAAAACGGTAGAGTTGGGTAAGATTACTTTTTTTCAATTCAATTGCTTTAGACTTCTTTTTTTTAAAAGCATCTGTTAAATCAAAATGAGCTATCTTAATTCCTTTTTCTAGAGCCAAATCAATTGCTGGCTTACAGATGTTTTCGTATAAAAACTCAGTGCTTGCCCCTGATGTTTTACCTGTCCGCCATAAATTATATTCGTTCAATAATTTCTTATTCTTGATAAAATGTTTTTCTAATTCATTAGAATCAATGACGAACCATGATAGACCATTTGTGATTATACATTTTTTAATTTCAATGTTTTCATTAACAATCCTTTCTCTTAGATAATATGAAAGAATTTCTTGAAAAGATTTTCTGTTAAAGTCTTCAGTATTTATCATTTCACCTTTGTTTGTCGTACTTTTCATCTCAATAATAATGCCAACTGAGCTGTCTACGCTTCCTCCATTAAAAACTGCTAAATCTGCGCGTTCATTTGTATTAATAGAATTTTCATTTTTAAATACTGCTTCATTCAAGAATTTGCTTAATAATCCTTTTTGATGTTCCTCTGATTCATCGAATTTTATTCGTAAGTTGGTTAAATACTCAACAAGATATTTTTCAAATAACTGTTTTTCTTCTTCAATTGGCATAATAGCTTGAACGTTTTTTGACATACTTTGTTTTAATGTAAGCGGTTGAACTGCCATCTCTTTACCTCCTCAAGCAATTAATTATTATTAAATAATTGGCGGGTAATTTTTCGTTAATGAAAAACTGGCTGCATTTGAAGAATCTTTACCATTTGAATTTGAAACTATGGATTTTTTACTTCTGTCACTTTCCCTTTCATCCAAAAAGTCATGTGCCCCGGTTATAGAATATAACTAACTAATATAAACTTAAATTTCTACAAAATAGAAAGACTCCCTAAATTACCTTTCATATACTCTTTAAGACCACGCATATTAATTTTATATGTTCACTAGGACAAGCGGATATTAAAACAGCTATAAAGGGAAGCATTATTTGATTCATTACCGAAAAAGTTTCAGCCTGGATATTTTATATGAAATAGTCTGTTACTAAAATAGTATCACCTTATTCTAAAATGATTCACCAATTATTACCTCAGAAATGATACACATTTTTAAGTGAAACATTATGAAGAGGATTATTATTACAAGAGAGTTACTAATAAATTATAATATGCTACTACTGAAATACTCTATTCGGATTGTTGAACTTGCATAATCATATCATTCAAACAAAAATCCTCGTTGATTTTTAGGACAATTAATACAAATAACTTCATTATGACTAAATAATTTTCTTTATGAGTTGCTTCGTCAATATTTGGACGGCTACCTAGAGTTCCATGAGCATACCTGTTTCTTAACCGTGGCCCATTCTGGAATCTAGAATTATTCAAATAATAATTAAAATAATCCTGTTCAGGTTTTGAAAATAATGATGAATTAAAGTATATCAGTCCTTCTTGATTCATTAAATCTATTTCATCTCTAATTTGAGGATGCATTCGATAATAACTAATGGTTTCACTATAGTAGAGTTCATACAATACCTTAATTCGCTTTTCATTAGTCCAACTAATTAATTCATGTTTATCCAATTTTATATACCCAAGTTCTCGCAGATGATTAAGTCTTAGCTGCTGATGATAGTAAAAATCTGAGTAATATATGTCTTTTTTTAACATCAGTTCAAAAAAAGTTTTACTATCTTTCTCAGTATTACCTAGATGTCCTAGCCCGGACTGATCGGAAAATAAGTAATAAAAAGCCACATTTAAAACTTCTTTAGGATACACATATTTTTTATCTATCAAACTTGGTACTTGCTCATAAGGTAAACCACTTGATGAAATTCCTAAAAGCTCATGATTGATAAAACCGTATTCTACATAGCTTTTATATTGAGATAAAATATATTCTATTTCAGGTAATATATCTCTGCTTTTTTCTCTGTATAATGTACCTCCGGATGGTAATTCTGCATAATAATTTTTCACTTTAAATTCTTGGTTTAAGTAAGTAGTAAAAAACCATTCTATTACATTTTCAAGGTTAACACTCTGTTCTTTAAGGAACATATAATATGCAACAATCATTAAATCAGCTAAGATTTCCTTAGCTTGAAATACTGTTCCTTTTGGGTAATCCCTTTTCGATCTTAGTCCTAAGACATTTTCAAGTGCACTGATGTCAGAAGGATGACTAACAAATGAAATACGACCATTACTATCAATAAAGCCAAATATCCAAATAAAGTTTTGTAAAACCGTCGCATAGTCTAGATTATCTTCTAACCAAGTTTTATCGAATATAATAGATGATTCCCTTCCATCAAACTTTGCAATAAAAGGTTCAGACAAATCTTTTTGAAATACAATTTTGTGTTCAAATGCTATTCCATTATTGTTTTTAAAGTACCTTCTTTCTTGTTCTTCAATACGCTTTTTCGCCTTCCATTTGAGTACATCGGATACAGAAAATTCCTTTGTATTATGGTTATTCACAATCAATCTCAAATAATTTATATTGGCTTCTTCTGTTCCTATATAAGAGTCAATTAACATGTTTACTTCATATTTGGATAATGATTTGGGAAAGTATAACCTTTTAGCTATAGCATTCCCTTTATCTATTACAAAATGATCAAGGAATAACTCCGCATTTTCGGGACTATTAATTAATGCACTTTTAACCGCTTCATCATAGTAATCAACTAAATCCTGGAAGAGACAGACTTCGTGAATGGAAACAATGATCTTCTCTATTAACCTATTAAATACATCCTCACCAATACGATTGTATAATTTATATCTGCAAAACAGTGTTAAGAAATCCTCTATATAATTCCAATGAATTTCTGTAACATTCTCCTCTATATTTAACTCAGTAATCTTAGTAAAATAAATACTTAAGTCTTTTTTTATTTGCTTACATTTTTCTTTTAAATGAAGTCTATATTCTTCTGCCCATTCCGAAAAATATACTTTATTATCTAGGTAAAGAGTACAATTAAACAGCTCTATTGCTACATTTATATCTTCTATAGCTTTTGATTCATAGCTATAAATGATTTTTTCTGCTTTTTTTAAGAAACTCCCTGCTGCTAAATCCTCAGGGCCGAAGAATTTTACCCCTTCCATTTTAATTTCCCCCTTGGCTACTACCGTAATATCAATCTTGACTTAGGTGCTCAAGCATTTTATATACTCCTCGATCCATTGCTTGAGGTTTTTTTCCTTTAACTTTCCAACTGCAATGATCGCCATTTTATTTCATTTCTTGTCGATAGTTTACCATATAACTGCATATATACTAAGTTTACGCTTTTCTGATGCAAATTACTCTTTATATAATAAAAAGTATATTGTAAGAGTATGGATATTAACACTTGCATATACATTTAATCCAAATAAATGGTTTTTAATGTTTCTAATTTTATTTACAATAGTTACTTTTCCTTTTCTATTATTTGTGTTTATAATAATGATAAATCTGTAAGGGGAGATAAGATGAAAATTCGAACCATGGTTATGTGGATTATTATTTGTATTTTAATAGCCCCATTTGTTGTTAACTTATTATTATCATTTACAACACCTATGACTTTCGGTAATGATTGGCAAAGTTTCTTTGGTAATTATATCGGTTCTATTGTCGGTGGCTTAACCGCCTTTTTCATTGCATATTATCAAATTGAGAAACAAAATAAATTGAATAAAGTCAAGGAATTACAAGACAACCGTTCATACATAATAGCCGAAGAGTTTATCGCACCAATTGATTTATCAAACACTAAACACAAAGAATTTAGTAGGATTATACTAAATGATTATTATACAGAATTCCAGTCCAATTATACAAAAGCGGAACTTAAAAAACTAAGCATTCCTTATTATAAAATAAGTCATAGAGGATTCCCCGAAATCATACTTAATTGTAGTGTTGAATTAAAATTGGCTGAAGATGAAGAATGCCGAAAGCCTTATAAAATTAACGCTCATATTGGAGTGTTTGAAAAGAATATTGATGTTTATATTCCCTTGGTAAAAGTGAAGGACGGAATCATTTATGTAAGAAGTGTTAAAATAGAGTATTCTACAATCAAGGGTGAAAAAATGCAATATATTATGGATATAGACAAACAAAAGGAGAAGCATATTATCTTTTCAAAAGATAACCGAAAGATAACATTATTTGATTTTGATATTCATTCAAGTAATTGGATTCTCCCAAATAGTAGGTCTTAACTCATTATAAAACACAAAAAGACAGGTATAAAACCTGTCTTATCCTCTTTTAATCTCTTGAAAAAATTACCTGTTCATGATTATTTTTTCTAGTCACTCCGTTTTAATCACAATTTTTATTCTATGTTTTACCACTATTTGTGATAAGGCTCCCCGCATAATCCGAAACCCCTGATTAACCTGTTCCAACAAAATCACTCGCATCATCTAATAAGGAATCGTCAACTACGAAATGATAGCGTTAGATCGATCCGCTTCTGCATTGCTTTACTAATGCCAAGCGATCCGCCTATCACAAATGCTATTTTGCCCTTTTCATCGTTGCAAGCTCATCCACCTTCGCTGCCAGCTGCTCTGAACTAATCATTTTACCACTAATCTCAAGCGTGAGGACATAGGTGTCCTACCCAATCTTAGACAGAATCCGCTCCACAGAAGTATTTTCCCTTGAATTTGGCGACTCCTATTTATCGCCTTTTACCGCATACATACTAAGTTAATGCAATCTAATTATCTAACTTCCCGATTATATGTAAGGTAACCCCTTCTATAACTACCCAATTAATCCAATCTAGTCATCTACACTAAACCCGACCACCCACCCTCACAAAAAAAGACACAACCCCACGAAAGCTGTGTCCAAACACCACCTACCTATCAAAACCAACCCTCTCTTCCCCCTGATCTAGAGTAATCCTAGCCTCACTCGGCCTCGTCTCACCAATAACCTTCCCACCCCTAACCGAATACCTAACCACAGCCTGCTTCCGAATAGCCTCATACTCATCTTCTGCATCCAAGACAATGAAGTTAGCAGGTTTCCCTTCCTCAATTCCATAATCTTCTTCAATTTGCAATGCCTTGGCACTATTCTTCGTGATCAAATCAATAGCATTTACAATTTCATCATAGCCCATGAGTTGCGTAGCATGAATCCCCATATGCAATACTTGAAGCATATTCCCTGTTCCTAGTGGGTACCATGGATCAAATATGTCATCATGGCCGAAGCAGATATTTAGTCCCGCTTCCTGCAACTCTTTTACCCTTGTCAAACCTCTTCGTTTTGGATATGTATCAAATCTTCCTTGAAGATGAATGTTCACAAGCGGATTTGATACAAAATTAATGGAAGAAAGCTTTAATAGGCGGAATAATTTAGACGTATAGGCATCATTATAAGAGCCCATTGCTGTTGTATGGCTCGCTGTTGTGCGAGCACCTAATCCGCGCTCATAGGCCTCCGTGGCTACAACTTCTACAAAGCGAGACTGCTCATCATCAATTTCATCACAATGGATGTCTATTAATCGATCATATTTTTCAGCGAGATCAAAAGCGAGCTTCATCGACTCTACACCGTATTCTCTTGTAAATTCGAAATGAGGAATGCCACCCACTACATCCGCGCCCATTTTCATCGATTCTTCAAGTAGTTCGAATCCGTTAGGGTAGGATAAAATTCCTTCTTGCGGAAAAGCAACAAGCTGAAGATCTACATAAGGAACCATTTCTTCCTTTACCTCCAGCATTGCTTTTAAAGCTGTTAACTCTGGGTCTGTTACATCTACATGTGTGCGTACATACTGGATCCCTTGGGCAATTTGCCATTTTAATGCCTTTTTTGACCTGTTTTTCACGTCTTCTGCCGTCAATGTTTCTTTCCGCTCGGACCATCTTTGAATACCTTCAAACAAAGTACCGCTTTTATTCCACTCCGGCTCGCCTGCTGTTAATGTTGTATCTAAATGGATATGCGGCTCAATGAAAGGAGGAAGGACAAGCGCACCCCCAACATCGATGACTTCTTTTCCCTCAATATTTCCTAATGTTTGTGTTACTTTATGGAACTTCCCATCCTCTAGAATCAAGTGCCATAGTCCATCTTTTCCTCTAAGTTTTGCATTTTTAACTATCATTAATTAACTCACCCTTCGCTTTAATTTTACTTGATAATGGTGCTTGCTGCGGTATACATTTCATCAACCCTACATAAATAATAGCAGATCCTAACAGTGAATTGATTGGTGGAATCCCTGGTACAAAATTCGCAATGGCGACTCCAGCTCCCCATGCTGCTATTGCAATCCAATTTACTGCTTTAAATTTCATCGTTTCGAACGGTTGATATTTTCCGCGATGTAATAAAAAGAAGTCTGCTAATAAAATTGCGCCAATCGACGGGAGCGCGGTGCCTAAAAGCGTCAAGAATCCAACAAAATTGTTATAAAGCCACATCGCCGCTATTGTTCCTATAATGCCGTTGAAAACAACAATTTTATGCTTTGGTAGCTTCGTAATATTGGAAAACCCTAATCCTGATGCATATAGAGCACTATCATTCGTTGTCCATATATTCAATCCGAGAACGATGATGGCTGGAACCATTAACCCTTGTAAAAACATCACTTCCGATATATCAGCCCTGCCGAAAGCCATAGCTCCGACCGCACCGAATAAAAACATGAGCGAGTTGCCAAGAAAGAATGCAATGATATTTGCAATCACAGCAGATCGCGATGTCTTAGCGAAGCGAGCATAATCGGGGGTAAGCGTACCAGCGCTAATAAAAGACCCTATACAAATCGTTAATGCCGCTGCAAGACTTATCGCCTGTGCCGGTTCATAAGCGAGCAATCCCTGAATTCCGCCAGCCGCACTAGCTGCATCAACCATCGAATAACTCCCGAAAATGGCAATTGCAGGAACTGCGATAAATCCTAATATCGTTAACATCTTCATCCCAAAAATGGAGGATACCGTCATCAACAAACCAAAAATCGCAATCAATAGATAAACATTGACTCCAGTCGCCGCTGCAACAGGAACTGCAAACATCGCAAGGCCGACGCCAAACCAGCCCACTTGTGTTGAAGCTAGTAAAAATGAGGCTATATAAGAACCTTTTTCACCAAATGCATATCGTGCCAATAAATGTGTGGATAGCCCCGTCTTTGCTGCAATATGAGCTAATGCACCTGTATAAAGCCCAAGCACCAAATTCCCTGTTAACACAACCCCAATAAACTGCATAAACGATAGTCCCATTCCGAGTTCCCCTCCAGACAACATGCTCGCCGAGAAGAAGCTAAGGGACAGCATCACCGCAAGAATCTTCCAAAACCCACTGCGATTTGTTTGAGGCACTGCCTGTAACGCGAATTCCTTTTCCACTTTTGCCATACCAATTCCTCCAATAAGATAGATTATTAGAAACTGGTACCGAAGAAAGCTTCGATTATTTTGGGCGATTAGGAATGAAAAAAGCTTCTTGCCATTTCTGACAAGAAGCCTTTTTTATACAATGAACACAGGGCGCAGGCATCCTACCTATATACATAGGTTACCAACACAATGCTCATTATTTCCGAAGTCCTTGTCAGCCTCACGGGACTGAATTAAAGGTACCAGTATTTAATTGAGTTTATTATTACAGAAAGGGGGTGAGTTGTCAACTACACGCTACAATTCTGGGAAAATAAATACTACCTATTACAGCCCTACTTCGTCTACAGCGTAAGTAGCATCTTCATTGCTAAAACCTTCAAACTCTAGCTGTTCTATTAAACCACTTCTTGAGAAACTTGAATAGTCTAAGTAATCCTCAGCCGATTTTACTGCTTGTTCTTGCCAATCCACACTTATTTGGTCTACTGCATGAGCAGCGTCCTCGTTATTAAATCCTTCAAATTCTAATTGTTCTATTAGACCACTTTTAGAAAAAGCTGTATAGTCTAAGTAATCTTCAGCCGATTTTACTGCTTGCTCTTGCCAATCCACACTTATTTGGTCTACTGCGTAAGTAGCATCTTCATTACTAAAACCCTCAAACTCTAGCTGTTCTATTAAACCACTTTTAGAAAAGGCTGTATAGTCTAAATAGCCTTCAGCCGCATCCACCGCATTTTCTTGTGATAGTGATTCATCAGCGTTTTCTACAGTCTCCTCTACATCCGCTTCTTCTACTATTTCTTCCTCTGACGTTTCTTCAATGACTTCTTCCGTCTCGGCTTCTTCTACTTCTTCGGTCTCTTCTTCAACCTTTTCTTCTGTTTCCGCTACTTCTTCTGTTTGATCTTCTTCTGCTGAATCAACATTATCAATTTCTGCTTCTCCTTCTTCTGTTTCTCCGCATGCTACTAAAACAAAAATAACCAGTAATGATAACATCAACGCTAACGCTTTTTTCATTGATATCCCCCCATATGTAATATTATGGGTATATTATCATACATCCGATAAGATATTGCAAGACTATTTTCCTAAATCTTGTTTATTATTTAGAAAATTAACATTCCAGCTCTTTACAGTATTAAAGCGATGGGGGACAGGCTCCTGATTACCCAATGTGTTAAAGCATTAACGCAACGGGGGACTGACCCTGTTCCCCCTCCAAAGCAATAGTTCGTTTCTTTTGGAACTCATCATTTGTAGCCGATCATAACAAAATTAACAATTAGGCTAGTCTTTTACGGAAGAAAAACAAACCTGCCCCGACTGCTGCAATAAATAATCCAGTAAAAATTAACGTTGGTAAATTACTTGCTGTTGCTGGTAACTCACCGCCATTATTATCCCGGCTATTTACAAGTTCAGTTGTTACTTCTAAACCTCTTCCGGTATCATCACCACTAGCACCGAAAGTATAGAGCATAGTATATTCTGAAGGAACAGCACTTTCTTCCATCGCTTTTGCGAATGGACTAATTTCACCGTTATAAACCTTTTCGAAGTTCCCTTCTTCTGTTGAAATATCAGAATTTAAATGGAACGTTGCATTGTGTTTATGCGTTCTATTCGTTAAATGATATTCGTCATAACTGTAAAAATCGTCTGGTTCCAAGCCCTCAGCTTCAGGATCATAGTACTCGCTATCGGTTGAGTAATATCTGCCAATATCACGGATATCTTCTTCCTCGTTCGTAGGGAAGATGTCACTGTTGTCTTCAGCGGCCAGGCCGTAACCATATTCAGGAACAAAATCAGAAATTAAATAGAAACCCATGTTTTTATATCCGAATGCTTCAGGCCCTTGTTCTTCAATATTCTCACGCACTTGGTTACCTTCCCCGTAGATCACTACTACATCATCGGGAGTGGAATCTTCAGCAAGGTAGTCGTCCATTTTTTGGACTACTTGTTTGTGAACCTTGCCACGAAAATCGGATGGATTGGAATCTGCAGCATCTGCAGAGACCCCTCTCACCATAATATATCTAGCACCTGCATCTACTAAGTTTTGAAGCATTTCAAGGCTATTATCACTGGAAACTTCTGCTGCACGCTCTTCTCCTAAAATTTCGACACCGTAAGTATCATTTAAAATAATAGAAAACATATAAAGCGCATCAGGGTCTGCTTGTCCATCTACATCCTCGACAAATCTTTCCGTTTGTTCTACACCGCCCCAGCCTTTCAACCATTTGGACCAGTTGGAATGTTCGTCTTCTTCTCCTTTAGTTCCATCCAAAACCCCAGTAAAAGCACCACCAACAGCGTAATTCACCAAGTTATCAAAATCACCTGTCAATTCATTTGCTATGTACTCAGAATAGATTCGTCCATCAGAATAGCGGCCTTCCCAGTAGTACTCACTTTCTGCTTTCACGTAAATTTCGTCTTCAGGATCGTAACCTTCTGCTGGTTCTTGCACTGCCATTACGTTAAGGGGCACCACCATAACGAAAAGAAGTGCAAACACTAAAGATAAGCTAGTTTTTTTCTCCATTTTCTTTCCTCCTCGTATATTATTGTTTGAATCTAATTTTAAGAAACTCAAACGAATGTGTTTAGTATGGGGGAAACTTTATAAAATTAAAAGTTTATAAATTGAACAAAATGCACAATATTAATCAACCTGTACAATATAGCTATGAATATTGTGTAATACCTCACGAATTTGCGATTTCCCGAGCTATTCCTATATTTCATTTTTAAAATGGAGCTATTATAGCGGTTTTGATAGTTGGCAATATGGGAGGAATAATGCCAGTAATTAAAAAAACTTTGAACAAATTGAGCACACACAAGAACAATTTATCGAGAAAATTGTACATAATATGAGTACATTAGACTTCTCCACGACGGTTAATTGCGTGCTCGAGGTTATTTATATGAATCGAGGGCCGATGGCTTGATCAACTATCAGAAGAAACTGGTATGAGCAAAACAAGTATGAGTCAGGTCATTCGCGAAATGCTTAAACTTAACATTGCCGAAAAGTTTTTACAAAAAGGCGTTCGTGGTTATGGAGCTATTGGGCCAGTCCCCCGGTGTGCTAAAGCGTTAGAGTGGTGAAGTTCTTCTTCCAAATCAGAAAGCGCTTCAAACCTTCTTTCGATTTATACTTAATTATGGTGGAAAGTTAATCCTAACCTACCGACTTCCTCTTTCTCAAAGCCCCAATAAAAGCATCTATAAAAATCAAAATCACACCAAAAATAAGAGCATAATCAGCCAAATTAGGAATACCTTCGCGAAATGAGAAATCAATAAAATCCGTTACCTGATTAAATAAAACACGGTCAATGGCATTCCCGATGGCACCACCGACATAAAGTGCGACCCCTATTATCAAAAGCTTTCCTTTTAAATAACCTTTCTTCAGCATATAAATACATACAACTGCAATAATGATTGCAACGGGAACAAAAAGGCGGCCATATCCTTCAAATAATCCACCAACAGCACCGCTATTTTGTATGTGCGTGAAATTTAACACACCTTCCCAAATTACCAACGATTCTCCAACATTAAGCTGTGTACGAATCCAATACTTGGATAGTTGATCAATGAAAATGACAAGAATAATAACACTATAGAAAAGGATAGAAATCACGCTTTCTTTGTTTTACTGATTATCTTTCATTTAATTTTAATAAATTTTTAAGGGAAATAGGGTCAGTCCTCCGGCGTGCTAAAGCGTTAACGCTACGGGGAACTGACCCTTTCCTTGATATTCAGAAAATCTATTCCACCTCATACGTCTCTCCCGCCGCTTCCCCAATAAACCTACACGGATTCCCACCAGAAATCATCACCAAAGCATGCATCGCCCTCGTACAAGCAGTATAAAAAAGTGTTCTATCTGACTCCTTGCCATAGTGCGCCTCGGAAGCGTCCGGAATAATAACTGCATCAAATTCAATCCCCTTCGCTAAATAAACAGGGAGAATGAGAAGACCTTTTTCAAACGTATATGTTTCTTCATTTATTTGATGAAATACCATTTTTCCTTTCAGCATTTCAGCTATCTCATCACTTTCCTGACGTGTTTTACAAATGATGGCCGTCGTTTCATAACCTTCTTTCGTAAATCCCTCCACACGTTGAAGCAATGTGTCTGTTAAATCATCATCATGAATAAGCACAGGCTTGCTTCCTTCCCGGTTAAATGGCTCAATCATTTCTCCACCAGGAGCAAAATGCTTCGTAAACTCCACAATCTGCTTTGTCGAACGATAACTTTTCGTTAGTGTAATCCTTTCTTGGTTTCCTTCATGATCAACTGCTAAGAGAGGATTGTCCTCCATTGCATACGTATAAATCGCTTGATTAATATCACCGAGCAACGTCATTCGTGTGTACGGGAAAATATGTCTCATGTAAGCAAACTGGAACGCAGAATAATCTTGAGCTTCATCGATAATCATCTGACGAACCGAACGATCCGCGTTATCCCCTAAGATACGGCCCTGAAAATATAAATAAGGTGTGGCATTTTCCCATGTCAAATATCGTTGCTTCAGCTGCGTGGCAATATGTTTCACGATCTCCTGCCAATCATTTGGCGCATTTTCTGGCTTCCATTCCGTGAACAATGCTTGATAGGTGGCAGGAATGTTAACAAACTCAAGATTCTTTATGCGTTTTTTCAATGGTGCAAAAACACGCTTGACGACTTGTGAACGCAGGATTTTTTCCTCATCCACTATACTGCTCCCATAGTCTTGTTGATCTTCCGACTGATGATAGGCCTTCATATAATCTTCCTTATCCAGCAATTCGACCTTTTCCATGACCCAGTCCTTATTCACTTCTTTCTTCTGAGTAGTTCGAATTTCCTCAAGCAGCCATTTTCTAACGATTTCCAGTTTGTTCGGAATCTCAATTTCCTCACCAAGCGAATAAAAATAATCATGAATTTGCTGCTTGGAAACAATTGGTTGCCCTCGAAAAGAAATCTGTTTAAATCGGAGACCGGCTTCATTTATTTTTTCCACATAATTATCAATCAGATCTTTAAATTCAAGACTCGCCAAATAATCCATGCTTTTCATCCGTGTTAGATCGTCTTGGTGCTTATCTTGAGTCAAAACGTACTCCATTTGCTCAAATGGTGACTCCACTGTAAAGTTGTCATTAATCCGTTTTTTAATAAAGTCCAGGAAAGTCGTTTGTCTCACGTTCGTCTCGCCAAGCTCTGGTAATACATTCGAAATATAGCTGCTAAATAGCGGATTCGGCGAGAATAGCACTACATTATCCGCATGCAATTCTTCTCTGTAACGATACATTAAGTATGCGATTCGCTGCAGGGCTGCGCTTGTTTTCCCACTTCCGGCAACACCTTGCACAACAAGGAGACTACTCCTTTCATTACGGATAATCTGATTCTGCTCTTTTTGTATCGTAGCAACAATGCTCTTCATCGTCGTACTTGCATTATTGCCAAGTGCCTGTTGCAGCATCTGATCACCGATTGTTACCCCTGTCTCAAACATCCCTTCAATGACACCATGCCGAATGATAAACTGCCTCTTTAATGTAATTTCACCTGTAATTGTCTCCTCACGGGTCCTATATCCTGCCTTTCCAGTGGAGGAATCATAATAAAGACTCGAAATAGGAGCACGCCAATCATAGATAAGAAATTCCTCTTCATCTTTATCCATAAGCGAGGAAATACCGATATAAATAGCTTCTTCCTCTGGATAAGAATCCTCCATAAAATCAATTCGTCCAAAATAAGGAGAATTTTTCAGCCTATCCAATGTCTTTAGTTGCTCTCCTACCTTTCCATGAAACCTTTCCTTCTCAGACAGCAGGGATGCTTGCTGCTTAATACTTTCCTGCGTCTCAATGACATCGTCGGGTTCATCGAGGTTAACCGTGATATCATCCCAAAACGTTTTCCGAAGGTCAATGACATTCTCTTTTAAACCCTTTGACTGATGATATAATTTTTCCTCTTTGGTTTTAATCTCGTTAATAACTTTATCGACACGTTGTTGTTCCTCAGCACGTTCATTCATTACATCAACCCCAATGTCTTTTTTCGTTGACATTCTGCTTTGTTTGGCAGTCCAGTAAAATTGGATACTTTTTTATACTCTAATTGTATGTGTTAATCATTATAGTTCAGCACTTTTTAGTTGTTTCCATCATTTGAGTAAATAAACTTTATGCAATGAACGATTACCTTATGGGGAAAGTTTTATTGTCTTTATCAAAACCTCATTTACTTATGATACGGTTCATCGTGATGCATCTATATGAGGTATGTATTAGAAAAAACCTCAATTTGAGGGCTTTAGTTTAATATGAAGTAAGTCTAACCCTATTCTTGTCCCCAATTGTTGTTGAAACAACTAGAATCTTCTTCCAAAATGTATGCAAAAGTAATGATTTAGCTAGTTCAAGTACACTCTCCCAATCAGTAGAATTATCTTTGTTCCTAATTGCGATACCATTAACACCAGCAATTAATATTCTTTCCTCTTTTACTATCTGCTTAATCTCCGTATTTATTGTTTTTAATAGAATAATAATATATTCTCTCTTGCGGAATAATAAATTCCCGTTAAAGTAAGTTCTAGAATTTTATATATTAAACTAATTCTTCAAGATATGACATAAATATGTCCCTATTACTTCTCTCAATCATTTATATAATAATGAAACTTAAAATATACCTAAATTTCAGCAGAAATAGTCATATAAGTTATCACTTAAATACTGACCTTATTATAATAAGCAACTATTATTTTTTTCTTATAGGAATTATCTACCTTAAAGATATAAGATTGTAGAGCTTATATAAAGTATTGTAATGGTTTATAATTGTAAAAATTCATCGACATTAGATGATGAAACACTATTCGAATAAATAATCAGTTCTTTTCCTTTTCTCGAATTGGCAAGACTATAGTTAAGGTAATAAGTATAGTATTCATATTGTGAATAGAGATTTTTTATGTCTGAAGACAAATCATATGTCAAAATCCACTTCTTGTTTTTCATGGTATTATTAATACTATTTCTAAGATCTACGTGATCAACATGTTCATAGAAATTTGTATATAGCTCTCTTCCCTTTACATAATATGGTGGATCAAAGAAAGTGAGTGAGTTTCTGGTCTTGGAAATATTTGTACTGATAAAATCTAGAGCGTCTTTGTTATATAAATTTATCTTAGAACCCAAACTTGAAATAAGGTCTATCTTTCTTATCAATGCTTCTTTATTAAATCTACAATCCATCTTATAATTGCCATTTTGTTTTTTACCGCCAATAGGACCTGCATTAATTATACCGGATCTATTAGTTCTATTTAAAAATAATGTAGAGAAGCCAAGTTCAATCAAAGACACATTATCTTTTTTTTGTTGGATATCCTTTTGAAAATTCCACTCATTCATATTAAATCTAGCATTATATACCCTTTGTTTCATTTCTTCTGAATTGTTTAATATTGAATACCATAAAGAGTATATAGATTTGTCATAATCATTTATCATAATTTTTTTCACATCTTGATTGATTAATAATTTTAATGCTATTGCCGCTCCGCCACAATAAGGTTCTATATAATTACTAACCTCATTTTCTTTTATAATGTACCTTAAATAAGAATATAATTTATTCTTGCCCCCTGGATACCTTAAAGGACTATAGTTATCAATTTTTTTGTTCATATTAATTCCTCTAACTAGCTGATATATTACAGCATATTTATAATAGATTCCATGAAAGGTTTGTATTTCCTAAATATTCTAATAAAATCTTGATTTGTAAGTGTTGTCTTATAATCGTGTACTATTCCGTTAATTAACTCCAAGTCATCTTGGTTTTTAATTGACTTTTTTTGTTCCAAATTAAAGGAAGAATGATTTTTATTATACATATCCTCACTTACTATTTTAATCTTATTCCCCAAATTATCTGGTCCGTCGATCTTTTGCTTTAACTCAGGATATCTATCTATATACGCTTTAGAGAGATATTCCAAAAGTGCCCGTGTCAAGAAAGAAACAATTAATACATCATGTACTTTAATTTTCGAAAGGTTCCTGTAAAAAGATAGTGAAAAAATTACGTCCCTTATCTTATGATAATCTATCTTTTCATCCAACTTTGATACCATTCTTATACGCCATTCATCATCAAAAAGAAAATCTTGTTGGGGTCGTGGATTACTCTGTTTTGGTTCTATTATCAAATCGAAAGTAACAATTTGTTTTTCATAGCTTGCATTAACTTTATATAGTTTAGGTTTCGAATTCTCTAGAACATAACTTTCTTTAATTAGTATGTCATCACTTGCTTGAGTAGTGAACTTTATATTGTTGTATATAGAGCTCTTTTTTGTGATTTCGCTTGAAGTTTCATCATATAAACAAACAGCATCCATAAGATTAAATAAAATTCCATTTTTGGGTTTTTGAACAACGTTCTTGTCCTTAATTACAAATAATCGATATTTATTTTCTTGATTCACTTTAGGTTCATTAGTATTTGTTCCTTGAATTGACTTGTGACCAGAATTTTTTAAGGAATTTACATTATCGTTTCTAGACACACTATTTCTTTCACCATTAGTCGGCATTATATTGGGAGATTGTGGTTCAGATAAATATTCATCAATTATTAACTTCAGGCCGGGTATAAGTTGATCCTCATTTAAAATTCTTTCCCAATCCTTTTGAACACTAAATGTTCTAGTATTTAACCTCATTTCATTATTTGTACTCCAAGCGGCAGAACCTATAGCTAGAAGAATACTTTTATATACTTCCTCTTTACCTTCTTTTGGTACTAATTCAAAATCCGAATTCTCTTTTAAATTAAGTGTTTTTCTGATAGAAGGGTATACTCTGCTTGTTATTACATCATTGTTCAATAGAGTTAAAGGTTTAAGTGTAGAATCTTTAAACTTTACTTGTGCATGAATAGATAAAAGGAACTTATAAAATCGGATAGACTTTTTAATTTCACTTTCTTTATCTGGGGTAGTATCTTTAATGTAAGAAATTGAGTGCGCCGTATTCATTTGCTTTCGAAGTCTATTAAACATATTCTCATAGTAAACATATTTGTCAATTGATTTCCAATCTTGAATACTTGCTATGTGTTTAGCGGCAATCTTATAATCCGCTTCTTCTCTATTCTTTATTACGTCTCCATCAATCAAAAAATTTTCAAGTTTAAGAGTAGATACTTTTTTTCTATAACTTGCTTTCAGTAAATTCTGGTATAAGAACATACTTTTTAAAGCAGCAATTCTTCTATTTCCCTCCAAAACTGTATAATTCTTATTTTCTTCTAATAAGATTAGTCTCTCACCTAAAGTGTTGTAACCGTGAATTACGAAAGAATCAATTAAGGAGTACAGGTTCTCATATTGGATTAAGTGTCTTATCACTTCCTCTTCATTATTAAAATTAAATAATGAGAGCCTTGGATTAGTAAAATCTAGTCGAATATCTAGCGGATTTAGTTTCATTTATCTCTTACACTCCTATTGGAAATTTTAATTATTTATATTGTATCAGAAATTAATAACTTTCTAACTCGGCAGTGATAATTTTTATATTTAAATGGCTAACAAGATGAAAAAACTCATTTACTTATGGTAAGGCTCCCCCCGCATAATCCGAAACCCTCGATAAACCTGCTCCAGCAAAATCAGCCGCATCATCTGATGTGGAAACGTCAACTTCGAAAATGATAAGGCCAGGTCACTCCGTTTCTGCACGGCTTCACTTATACCAAGCGACCCCCCGATCACAAATGCTATTTTACTTTTTCCATACGTTGCTAGCTCGTCCATCTTTGCTGCCAACTGCTCCGAGGTCAACATTTTTCCATTAATCTCAAGCGTAACGACATAGGTGTCCTGTCCAACCTTAGACAGAATACGCTCTCCCTCTTTCCGCTTCACTTCCTGCATTTCTGCTTCGCTCATATTTTCTGGCGCTTTTTCATCTGCTACTTCCGTGATATCAACCTTGGCATAGGTGCTCAAGCGCTTTAAATATTCCTCGATGCCTTGCTTGAGGTATTTTTCCTTTAATTTTCCGACCGCAATGATCGATATTTTCATGGTAAATACGTCCTTTTTTCATTCTTTGTAGATAGTTTACCATATAACTGCATGTATACTAAATTTGCGGTATTTTGATGCATAAAAAGATAAATGTCTACGGGAATTGAGAATTAAAATCAGATAATTTAGCAACTTTATACCTAGGTAAATTTGTTTAGACTTCCAAGAAATAGGTTATATATTAGTGTAATCAAAATGAAGGAGGAATTTTGTAATGGGTAAATTAGAAGGTAAAGTTGCAATTATCACTGGTGGATCCCGTGGACAAGGTGCCTCACATGTGCTCAAGTTTGTAGAGGAAGGGGCTAAAGTCATTGTCACAGACATTCTTGTTGAAGAAGGTGAAGCACTGGCAAAAGAACTCGGTGAAAATGTAAAATTCGTAGAGCATGATGTTGCGAGTGCAAATGATTGGGATCATGTTGTTAACGAAACAGAAGCAACATTTGGACATGCGAATATCCTCGTAAATAATGCCGCGCTTGGGACAAGGAAAAAAATTGAGGATACCTCTGAAGAAGAATATCGAAAAATCATTGATATCAATCAAGTTGGAACATTTCTAGGTATGAAGTCAGTGGCACCTTCCATGAAGAAGACTGAAAATGGCTCAATTGTTAATATATCATCCGTGGAAGCGTTTCAAATTTCTGTAGATGCTCCTGTTGCCTATATCGCCTCAAAGTTTGCTGAATACGGGATTCGAGTAAATTCCGTCCATCCAGGTTTTATGCAAACAAAAATGCTCGAAAATGCAGATCCAGAGGATGTTAAAAAACTAGCAGAAACAATCCCATTAAAAAGAACAGCTTCACCGGAAGAGGCATCCCAACTTGTTGCATTTTTAGCATCAGATGAATCCAGTTATTCAACAGGTTCCGAATTTCTTGTTGATGGTGGCATATCTGCATCTCTTTAAAAATAAGATGTCTTCAAGGATCACCTAATCGATGGCGAAAAAATAAGTAAAACGAAGCTCTTCTCACTTTTGTGGGAAGAGCTTTTTTATATAATAGTAAAGATGCCAATATGGCTCGGCACCACTAAGACATACATCTAATACACCCTTATCTTTTTAGCAGATAAGGGTACGGACAAATTCCTTTGATATAACAGAATTTGTATTTATTATTGAATTGTCCAACCACCGTCAACAGGTACTACCGCTCCGTGCATGAACGAAGAATCGTCACTAGCTAAGAATAAGGCAACGTTTGCGATTTCTTCTGGTTGACCATATCTACCCGCTGGTACTTCATTCGCTCTTTCTTCGGCGTCTGACCCTTCAACAAGAATTTCTTCTGTTAAACCTGTTTTAACTGAACCTGGGGCAATGGCATTAGCTTTAATGCCTTTTTTGCCATAATCATAAGCCAATTGTTTTGTATATCCAGCAACACCATGTTTAGCAGCTGTATATGCTGCACCACCGCCTCCAGCTACAAATGAAGCAAGAGAAGCAACGTTGATAACAGTCCCTTTCTCTCTTTCGACCATTTGTGGAAGTACTGCGTTTGTAAGATAATAAATACCTTTTAGATTAATATTCATTATTTTGTCCCATAAGTCTTCCGAAGTTTCTAAAGAAGGTGCATAATCATCTAATATTCCTGCTGTATTACTCAAAACATCAATTTGACCAAAGTGATCTAATTCTTTATTTACTGCCTTTTCTACACTGTCTTTTTTTGAAACATCTGTTTCTACTGCTAAGGCTTCTCCACCATCACTTTTTATCTGATCTACAACTTCTTGAACTCCATCAACATTTATATCTGCAGCTATTACTTTTGCTCCTTCCTTTGCAAAAAGAATAGCTTGGGATCGTCCCATTCCTGAGCCAGCTCCCGTTATAAACGTAACTTTACCATCTAGTTTACCCATCTGACGTTCCCCCCTATAAATTTTACGTATTACATTAGTATCTTTCCTTATTTGTTTGGATTAAAACAGAGCACGTCAAAAAAATGTTATACTTGTTATACAAATTTGTTTGATTTTAAATGAATGACTCTTCCGCGACGGGCCCATTCTAGAATAAAATTGCACCCTTTTGCTTATGTTAATATTGAAAATGTGAGGAGGAAAAAAATGAATGAATATGGAAAGTTATATGAAAAAGATGGTCGTTGTGTTCTGCAATTTGAGCGTTTTTTTGCACATAAACCTGAGAGAGTTTTCCCCTACATAACGGACCCGGATTACTTTACCAAGTGGTATCCGTTTGCAACAGGAGAGATGGATCTCAATAAAGGTGGCAAAATTTACTTTGATGATGGAGAAGGAACGAAGTATGAAGGAGTGATTACTGCATTCGATCCGCCTGGGGTTTTTGCTTTTCGTGAGGTTGATGATTTGCTGCGAATCGAATTGCAAGACACCCCCGATGGATGCCGAATGACATTTGAGCATACGTTTGATGACCGGCCTTGGGCGGCCGCAACAGCTGCAGGATGGCATCGCTGTCTTGATGCATTGGGTATGATGGTTAACGGAAATCCGCCTGAATGGCCGGATAATGGAGCTGAGTTAAGGGAATTTTATAGGGAAGCATTTGATTCGAATTAGGTAAACATAATGAATTTTCCTTATCCAATGTTTCCCAACGATTTAATAAAACGAAGACCTTCTAACTTTTCAAATTGCGTGTTATACCGGTCATGGAGCCTTCACAATAGACCGAACCTCGTAAAGAGGGGTACGTAGCTAATGAAAAGTAATCCCTCACATACCTGCTAGAATGCATGAGCGATTATTTTTTATGGTTATTATCAAAAAGATAAACGCTATTAACATCTCAGGAGGATATCATGAGCGTTAGTACACTAACAATGTCCATGGGCAAGCACCTACCGAAAACACTTAAAAAATAGAGTATCCTCAATCGAGAATACTCTATCCACGCATATATAAAATCATCCAGATTTAATTTGCGCCAAATCCACCATCAACGCGATATTCCGCCCCGGTAATAAATTCACTTTCATCTGAAGCTAAAAATAATACTAGGTTTGCAATATTTTTCGAGTCAGCATAATGTCCTAAAGGAATGCTTTTTATATATTCTCCTTCTATCTGTTCCTCTTCATTCCCTCTTAGTGCGCTTTGACCTTGATGTATAGTTTCCATCATATTTCCTGAAACGGGAGATGGGTGTATTGAGTTAACTCGAACGCTATTTTCTGCTACTTCTAAAGCAGCTGTTTTGGTTAATCCGACAACTGCATGCTTAGATGTTGCATATGGTGCCATATTTGCG
This sequence comes from Virgibacillus sp. NKC19-16, assembly GCF_021560035.1. Taxonomy (NCBI): domain Bacteria; kingdom Bacillati; phylum Bacillota; class Bacilli; order Caryophanales; family Bacillaceae; genus Virgibacillus; species Virgibacillus salidurans. The sequence goes on from NZ_CP074373.1 coordinate 3,771,038, forward strand.
CTTCCTCTTAATCCATCTACTGAGGACGTGTTAATAATGCTTCCGTGCTGTTGTTTTTTCATCACTGGAATAACATATTTCATGCCGAGAAATATTCCAGTAGCATTAATAGACATTACCTTGTTAAAGTTATCTAATGATTGTTGATCAATTGAACCAACATCACCGATGATTCCTGCGTTATTAAAGAAAATATCTACTGAACCAAACTTGTCTACTGTCTGATCAACATAATTTTTTACATCTTCTTCTTTGGTAACATCTGCTTCGACAATCATAACATTTTCATCAGATAATTCTTTTTGTGCTTGTTCCAACTTAGACTTATCCATATCAACTAACGATACCTTTGCTCCTTCACGCAGAAAGATTTCTGCTGTTTTTTGTCCTAAGTTCCCAGCACCACCAGTGATTATTGCTACTTTTCCATCCAGTCTTCCCATGATGTATCTCTCCTTGTAATATATATTTATGATATATAGGTCTTTTCCCCTAATTATTTAAATTGAAACACTATAAAATTTCCTATAAAGGATATACAAAATAAGCGCCGAAAGTCAATTGTAGTAATGCCCGGAATGATCAGAGAGCTTTATGAGAATAAGGATGAACTTGGTTTTCTATCCATGGAAAGTTTTTTCGGGCTGCGAACAACTGTGATGATTTCCTATTGGCGTTCAAATGAGGAACTGCTGGCTTACGCAAAAGGGCAGAAGCATTTAACGGCATGGAAAAATTTTAATCAAAAGGTGACGGGCACGGACGCGGTCGGTATCTACCATGAAACCTACTACGTGCCAGAGGGGAATTATGAATCCATCTACGGAAATATGCCACTTCACGGACTTGGCAAAGCAGCTAAACATTTGCCGATTACAGCTGAAACTGTTTCTGCTAAGAAAAGATTGACGTCTAGCACAACAACCAAATGAATAATTTAGTTCCCTTTTTAAAAAAGGGGATAAAAAGTTAGAGGACCATGTCATTTCAGTTAATTTTCCAAAACTAATCATACTTGGCTTTATACATTTGAGCCTAAGGTCAAGCCTCCATCGACAACAATTTCTGTTCCAGTGCAATAGGAGCTATCGTCTGAAGCAAGAAAGCTCACTGCTTTAGCAACTTCACTAGGTTGTCCAATTCGTCCTAAGGGAACTGAGTTATACTGTTCCTTTGTGTAATTACCATTCGTCGTCATTGACGTTTCAATACCTCCAGGATGGATCATGTTAACTCTAATGCCTGCATCTCCTAACTCGATTGCTGCTGTTTTTGACATTGATACAACCGCGGATTTTGTTGCAGCATATGCCGAAGAATGCTTAATTGGAGCAAAAGAAGATATGGATACGTTATTAACGATAGAACCTTTATGTTGTTGTCTCATATAAGGTATGACAGTCTTCATGCCCATCATGACTCCAATTAAATTCACATTTAGCATATCTTGAAGATCGGCAACTGATGTTTGTTCCAGTGGGCTTCTTTTTAATATACCGGCGTTATTAACTAAAACATCTATTTTTCCTTCTTTGTCAATAATTGTTCGAACAGCATTAATCCAGTCATCTTCATTTGTTACATCAAGTTTAACTGGAAAGACATTCATCCCATCTAAATCGTTAACAGCATACTCGGCATCTTTATATTTTCGAGCTGCAATTGCAACTGTTGCTCCACAAACTGCAAGGTGTTTTGCTATAGCTTTACCTTGGCCTCGGTTAGCTCCAGTAATAAGAATAACTTTTTCGTTTAAATCGTTAGTCATATAAGGCTCCTCGTATATTTTTTGTTAATCAACTAAGTTTATCCGAGTATAGAATAAATCTCGATTATGTTCAATCCATTCTGCAAAACCGCTCTTGCTGAGTAACTTAGGCCTTTTTTCACTCATCAAACTCATGCCCAGCCAGCGCATTACCAATCGCATCTTCAATATCCTCTACCGAATCATCCAGATGATTATTAATCATTACAGAGAACACCAACCTTTCCCCATCTGCAGCTGTAACATAACCAGAAAGCGTTGATACTCCAGTCAACGAACCGGTCTTGGCCATTACATTTCCTTTTGCTGGCCCTTCTGTCATCCGGTAGCGCAATGTACCTCCAGCAAACCGCTCAGCGTCTCCCGCTACTGGGAGGGAATATTCAAATGCCGGGAACCAATCTTTATCCTGAATCGCATATAGCATTTGCGATAGATCATTCGCAGGGATCATATTTTTATGCGACATTCCCGATCCGTCGCGAAGCATGATCGTGTCCGTGTCCACGCCGAACTCAGCCACTGTATCTTCAATAACTTCAAGTCCTTTATCCCAGCTTCCTTCACCATGGACAACTTTACCCATTTCCTTTGTCAAAACTTCCCCGTGCCCGTTATTGCTCAGTTTCATGAACGGGATGAACAGATCCTCTATCGGCATGGATTTTTTAGATGTTACGATTGTTGCATCTACAGGCGGAACACCCGCCTTAAACGCCGGGTCACCCGTAAATGTAATGCCTTTTTCTTCTAAGGATTTTTTGAAAACGTCTAGCGCATATCCGGTAGGCTCCCAAACAGACGCCCAAGACCTGAAGTCCGATCCACCTGCTGGCATTTCTCCTTCAACAATGATGTTATTCGAACCATGCTCCCGTTCGATAGAAATATCCTTATCCTCTGTTTCTGAAACCATCTCCGTGTTGTTTACAATCGTGACATAATCTGTCTCAGGGGTAACACGCACCTTAGCCTGCTCACCGTCTGCAGCGCTTACTTCAACAATCACCGTTCCTGCATCATAGTCTTCATCCGGCGAAAGGGTGAGTGCGGAGACTTGCGCACCTGTGTAAAAAGGCTCATCCGACCAATTCAGATCCTGAGAAAGGCGGACGTCATCATACCAGCTATCATCCGCAATCACATTTCCTTTTATTTTATGAATCCCTTGATCCTTCAAATCCTTTGCAAATTGACCCAGGTCTTCTTTTAACAGCGTTGGATCTCCTTTTCCTTTCAGATACACATTGCCTTGCAGGACGTTTCCTCTTAGCGTCCCGTCCGTCAATACTTCCGTTGAAAATTGATAATCCTTTCCGAGTATCTCCATCGCTGCTGCACCTGTTAACAATTTCATATTAGAAGCTGGATGCAGTCGGGTGTCCCCATTACGAGAGTAGAGAACTTCTCCTGTGTCTGCTTCCCGGATACTCACCCCGGTCACCGCTCCATCCAGACGCTCATCATTCAGAATAGCCCTCATTTTTTCTTCCAATGTTCCCGTTGCATTGATTTCATCTGCAGATTCTTCGGATGCTGCTAGAAATAGGCCCTCTTCCTGATTCATGAATGGAATGACTGCCAGCATTGCAATCAGGAAAAATAAAAGCCACTTTTTTATGTGATTTTTCGAATTCATACGCTTGTCACATCCTTTTTCATATAAAAGGTTACAATAGAAATCGCTCTATTACTCATTTTAGAATGGTAGGATCTGGTTGAGGTGGCTCCGTGTACCTACATGTTTTATACATTACTTCCTCGGGTACCATTATTATGTAGATAATTTCAGGCAAATATAGATTCTATCAAAGGAGTGTTACAGATGGATCAAGTTTTATTTGTGCAAACAGGTACAGGTATTGACGTGCATGGGCAAAACATTACAAAGGCAGCTACTCGCGCGGTGGAGAATGCGATTTGGTATAACTCCATGCCGGGCATTGAAAAATCCCTTCCCGAGCAAAAACTTGAAAACATGAAGGTGACCGTCAAACTTGCACTGCCACTCGACCGTGAAAAGCTGGACACGGCAAAAATAAAAGGAGCCATTCCATATGGCACGGTTGACGTCGAGCTGACAGAAGGCGGAATGGCAACATCGAGCGGGATTATTTTAGAAGATAAAAATGATGACAATGATTTGATGTATATCGTTAATGCTGCTGTTGAAGTTGGTTATTGATCGACAGAAGCCTCTCTACATTAAGAGAGGCTTCATTATATTATATTCCTTAAGACGAGCGAGCATTCATTTTTCTATAAATTTTCCAAGAATAACCGGATGACATCTGCTCCACCAATAAAGGTTCCCAGCGAACTTCCGAGATTCGCCAAAACGACGACAAGCAGAATTCGGGTCACCTTATTATTCCAAAATCCTTTTACACTAAAAACATCCTCGGTCAGATTTTCAAAATCCCGGACATTCGGGCGTTTGATATAGGCCTGCATGAGTCCTGCAAACCACCCAGCTGCAATTAGTGGGTTTAAAGAAGTTATCGGTGCCGCAATAAATGCCGTAAGAATGGTAATCGGGTGTCCTAAGGCCGCAGCCGCTCCAATTGCAGAAAGAGACCCATTCCAGATCACCCAGCTAATGGACTGCTGAATTCCCGCAGATGGATTTGCGTAAAATGTATACGCGATAATTGCCAGTATGATAATCGGAATAGACCAGGCAATGATTTTAGGTGCGTTTGATTTAGGCGGAACTTGAGATAAGCGTTTTAAATCATGGTCGTTATGGATTTCTTCTTTAATGCCAGGTACATGCGCCGCTCCCAGGACAGCAACGATTTTATTACCCGGTGCTTCTTTGATTTTCTGGGATAAAAATTGATCCCGCTCATCGATTAGCGGTTTTTTCAGTCTTGGAAAGCTTTGCGTAAATTCATGAAGCATCGCATTGAGCGTGTCTTCTGATTTCATTTTCTCCAGGTCCGCTTCAGAAATTGTTTCTTTACTGAAAATCCCGCCGATGACCTGCATGAGAAGCAAAGCCTTTCCTTTGAGACCAATATTACGCCACACCCGGGAAAAGGTGGTTTGAATGTTTCTGTCAGCCAGAACCAAATCTGCGCCAGTTTCCTTCGCTGAGTCAATCCCTTGAATCATTTCCTGACCGGGGCTGATGCCAAATTGCTTGGCCATCCGGTTTTGAAAAGAGGATATAGCAAGGTTCATGAGAAGTAATGTTGCTTTCTTTTCGCGAATCACCTTAAAAATATCCATGTCCTTCCACTTGTTTCCCTCTACGATAGAGTTATACCTGCCTTGATCCAGTTCAATACAAACAGAATCCGGATTTTCAGCCTCAATAACTTCCTTCACCTCTTCAGCACTAGTTTTAGAAACATGCGCCGTCCCAATAAGTATAAATTCCCTATCATCTATATGAATTCGAGTAACATTTTCTTCACTCATGCAGTACCTTCCTAACGAATAAGAGTTATTTTTATCCATTATACCATATGAATGATAGCTGTCACGCCTAGTAATCTATTCCCCGAACAGTGCCTGTCACCACCCGTAATTTGTCGGATTTTGTCAACTGTGATTAGCAGGGCTCCCATGTTATATTGTGCCTTAACAACAATTCGGGTGGTGACAGGCGCGCCCCGCATTTTGTCATATTTTGTCGAAGAGGGTAAGGTCGGGTTCTTTTTATTATTATCGTTGAAAGTGTCAAAAAAGGGGTATTGTTTTAGAAAATTTTCTTATTTTTTGGGCTTTTTTTGTGGTATGATTAAGGTACAAATTAGCTGGAAGGTGGGACCCTTAATGGGCTTGGTTGAGGTTGATGAGGAATTATACTTGAGACTGTTTGAGATAGGGGATGCAGAGGACCTATTTCGGATGATCGATGATTCAAGGGATTATTTACGCGAGTGGCTTTCCTGGGTGGACAATACAAAAACAGTGGATGATTCCCGCGGCTTCATTGAGCATACATTACGGACTTATGAAGCAGAAAGCGAATTTACTGCTGGCATATTTTATCAAGGGAAACTTGTCGGTACTGCTGGTTTTAACAGCTTTGATTGGACGAATAAAGTTGGATACATCGGCTATTGGCTTGCGGAGGGCTACCAAGGAAAAGGCATTATGAGCAGCGTTTGCCGCGCCCTGATATCTTTTGCTTTCTATGAACTGCAACTTAATAAAGTGGCCATCCGTGCAGCCTGTGAAAATAAGAAGAGCAGAGCAATCCCCGAGCGACTTGGGTTTGCAAAAGAAGGGGAAATCCGCCAGGCAGAGTGGCTGTATGATCATTATGTGGATTATGTGGTTTATGGGATGCTTGCGCATGAGTGGGAAAGGAGCAGATTTGTTAAAGGAGGTAACTAAGAACATGGGCGATTGGGGAGAACAAATAAAGATTCCAGCAGTTTATATGCGGGGCGGAACAAGCAAGGGAGTCTTTTTTCTGCAAGATGATTTACCTTCTGATCCAGCAATACGAGATAAAGTATTATTGCGCATTCTGGGAAGTCCAGATCCTTATGGACAGCAGATCGACGGGATGGGAGGTGCAACTTCAAGTACTAGTAAGGTAGTGATTTTAAGCAAAAGTGAACGGTCGGGATGTGATGTAGATTATTTATTCGGGCAGGTATCCATTGGGCAATCGCTGATAGACTGGAGCGGCAACTGTGGGAATCTTACTTCGGCCGTTGGTCCATTTGCAATACATAGAGGTCTGGTAGAAGCTCCGAAGAACGGAATGGCTACAGTTAATATCTGGCAGGGGAATATCGGCAAAAAAATCATAGCTCATGTTCCAGTAAAGAATGAAAAAGTAGAAGAGCTGGGGGATTTCGAGCTTGACGGGGTAACTTTTCAAGCAGCAGAAATAAATTTGGAATTTCTTGATCCTAGTGCCGATGGCGGTGTGTTTCCTACAGGGAACCCAGTAGATAGCCTTCATGTCCCTGGTATAGGCGCAGTGGAAGCGACTTTAATTAATGCTGGGAATCCAGCTGTATTCGTGTCAGCATCATCGTTGGGGATTAGAGGAACGGAGCTGCAAGAGGATATAAATAGTAATGCAGAATTACTGAACCGTTTTGAGGCCATACGTGCTCACAGTGCAGTCATTATGGGTTTAGAGGACAGCCTGGAAGATGCTAAAAGGCGTCAGCACACACCGAAAATTGCATTTTTTGAAGAAGCAAAGCGTTACACCACTTCTGCTGGAAAAAAAGTTTATTGGAATGACATTGATATTTTGGCACGAATTCTTTCAATGGGCAAACTACATCACGCCATGACCGGTACAGGTGCAGTAGCAATTGCAGCCGCGGCTTCGATACCGGGAACTATTGTCAGCAAGATTTTAGGTGGCGCTATGTCAGAACTTCGCTTTGGTCACCCATCTGGTACTTTAACTGTTGGTGCGGAAGCTGCAGACGAAGAAACTGGATGGACTGTAAAAAAAGTTGTTATGAGCCGTAGTGCAAGAAGATTAATGGAGGGGTCTGTTCTAGTACCCGATTTTGTTAACCTTACCTAGTAAATGAAGTCTTTATTTTTCAAACGAGGAAATAACTGGTGTTGTAGATATTGCTAAGTTAGTCTCATTCTTAGCGAGTGATGATTCTTCCTATATAACTGGCTCAAACATCTTTATTGATGGAGGTCTACTAGTAGAATAGTTTCTTGCTTTAATTAATGTACAATGTATAGAAAGAAGCCGGAACAAAAGTGTTATAGTCAAAGAAAAATCCGAACTAGATTCAGGCATTCTTTATTTAGAATTCGAGTCAGTTTGGGTTTTTCTCTTTTCCTTATCACGCAATCATTCATCTTTAGCACTGAGAGTTTTAGTTATGTCCCAGACTCTTATAGTGGGATTTACACCAATAAATCATGTATACCTTAATTATTCTTCCTCAGGAAATTTCCTTCCCTTCACATGCCTACACGTCGTCTGGATCTTTTGGAAGTCCTTTAATCCGTTTCCGGTCCTCCAAAAACAAATTTCGTTTTCTTCTAAAAATAATCCTAAAATCCGCTCATTTGTCACAACCAATTATTTTTTGTCTAGCCAATTAGAATGTTTACACTCACCTTATAAATGGAATAATAAAAGAAACAAGGAGGTACATACATATGGATCCTAGAAATATGCAAAAGGGGAGCACCCCCCGTCAACGCCAGGGCAAGCAGCCTGGTATCGAGTCAAAAATGCAACCAAGGCCTCATCAGCCTACTGAATATATAGGGACAGGTAAATTAAGAGGGAGATCAGCTCTTATCACAGGAGGTGACAGCGGAATCGGTCGTGCTGTAGCCATTCTTTATGCCAAAGAAGGGGCCAATGTCGCGATTTCGTACTTGGATGAGCATGAAGATGCAGAGGAAACGAAACAGCTGGTAGAAGCTGAAGGGGGAAAATGCCTCTTGCTCCCAGGAGATATTAAAGAAGAGTCACATTGCCAGGATTTAGTTGAAAAAACGGTGACTGAATTTGGCAGTATTAATATTCTCGTCAACAATGCGGCGATTCAATACGTTCGTAATGATGTGCTCGAGATATCATCCGAGCAGTTTGAGGAAGTTTTCCGGACGAATTTCTTTTCCCAGTTCTATTTAACAAAAGCTGCTGTCCGCCACATGCAGTCAGGCGATTCGATTATTAGCACCTCTTCGATTAACGCATACCGCGGAAACCCGATCTTCATGGATTATTCCGCAACCAAAGGGGCGATCACCTCCTTTACGCGCAGTATCGCCCAAAGCCTTGCCAGCAAAGGTATTCGTGCCAACACTGTCGCTCCAGGCCCAGTGTGGACACCACTTATCCCTTCTTCTTTTGATGAAGACGGTGTTGAAAATTTTGGCCAAAACTCTCTAATGGGACGCCCGGGACAGCCATCCGAACATGCATGGCCTTATGTCATGCTTGCTTCTGATGAATCATCTTATATGACCGGGCAAGCGATTCATATCAACGGTGGGTCTTGGACGTCATCCTAAATATTCGATAATGAGCAGAGTGTGGGATCCCTTTCTCCCGCACTCTGCATTTTTATGTTCTAAACATTATATATAATAGGAGCCCATACTTTAGATTCTAAAATCTATCATTCTTATCATATCTCTGTTCTCTCCCTTTCCAAGTTGTGGTACTATTAAATTATTCATTTTATTCTATCAGGGAGTGAAGAAATCTGTGTTAAAAAGTAAGTGGTGGTATGTTGTATTTATAGTATTTATTTTCATGATAGCTGGATGTGCATCCGAATCCGAATCCGAATCGGCAGGGGATGCCACGCAACCCGAAAGTGCTGAAGAAACAGTAGAAGGGGGAAATTTGGAAGAGGGGAATAGTCCAGAAACAGAGGAGGTAGCAAAAGTAACAGAAGATGATTTTTTCGCTGATCTTCCGGAACCCCCTACAACTTTGGAAGAACTGCTCACTTATCCTAGCGGTGAATTTTCCGGTAAAGAGTTTGCGGAGCAGTCGGATGACATTGAAAAAATACTGGATCAGTTCCCTGAATCAGGAGAGGAAATAAGTCAGGAAGAGACTAGCAGGTACTGGCAAAAATTATTAACCTTATTTGCCGAGGAATTTCCGGATCCGGAGAATGTTGTTGATCAGTGGGGCGGTTCTACATTGAATGGTCCTGAAGTTGCTGGCGAAGAGGTTCCATTCAAAGAAAATTATAATGTGGAAATCATTCTCGATTCCAGTGGAAGTATGGCCAATTATCAGGGGGATCAGACGCGGATGGAATTGGCGAAGGAAGCAATTACCGAATTTGCGGAGAGCCTGCCGGAAGAAGCGAATGTGGGGCTGCGAGCATATGGTTTCGAGGGAAGTAATGCGGAGGCAGATAAGGAAGTTTCCTGTGCAAGCAATGAACTGGTCTATGAAATAGCACCATATGATGAAGAGGGTCTTGCTGAGGCAATGGAACAATTCAGTCCTACTGGCTGGACACCGCTTGCTGAGGCTATTTCGATGGCTGAATCGGATCTGGCGGAATATGATGGGGAAAATAATACAAATATAATTTACGTCGTGAGTGACGGCGTGGAAACGTGCGATGGGGACCCTGTAGAAGATGCGGAAACCCTTGCTGCATCCAATATCACCCCGGTCGCTAATGTGATTGGCTTTGATGTAGATAATGAAGGCCAGCAGCAACTGGAGGATGTTGCAGAGGCAGCAGAAGGTACATATACCGATGTGGAAAACCAGGACCAACTACAGGATGAATTTCAACGGGCTTCCGAGCTTGCCGGTGAATGGCGGTTGTGGAAGGCGAATGCCATGGGTGACGCCAGGATGGAAAATGTGGACAGAGCCCAATCCATGCGCGATTTTCGATCAGAGTGGTCAGACAGCCACAAAATGGAAAGACATAATTTCAATGAAGCTATTAAGTATCTGCAACGGGAAAGAGAGGCTATCAGCAGAGATACTTCTATGAAACTTCATGACATGAGAAATGAGCGGCTGGATATGCTTTCAGATCTCCGTAGTGATGCTTGGGATAATCTCTCGGAAATAAAGGATAAAGAATTTGAAGAGGCAAAAGATGAGATCCAGGATAAATATGATGCTAATGCGCCGGATTAGAAGAAAAAAGGCCTCCACTGATAACAAAATAGTGCTCTAAAATTGTGTAATTCTGAATATACGATATAATAAACACTGGATATTGATTCGTCCATATTATCACCTGATCCGCTGTGTCAATGGTGAGCAACGGACAACAGGATGGGCCTCTGCAATAATAAACGGCTAATTAGGAAAAAAGGATCTCCCAAGAGCGGCAACTCAGGGGAGACCCTTTTTCTTTTTTCTATCCATCTATCTAAAATATATTCCTGTAAACTAAGCCTTAATAAACCCCAACAGCATCATACGCCCCCTCCACAGCTGCAACTGCATCCGAATTACTTCCATACAAATCCGAAGCCGCTTCAATAGCTGCCTGCCGCATCATACTAAAGTCAGCACTACTCGTTAAATAAAGCGAAAGGGCACGGTAATAAATTTGTTCTGTTGCATCACGTCCTACACCGTTTACTTCTACCCCATAATGTTCTCCGCCTTCTGCCATTAGATACGCAGCTTTGTTATTGATACTACTATTGATATGCACGCCGCCATTATCTAAATCACCTGTATATAACTTGCTCCAATGATCCGGGTAGGGGGCTTGAGTTCTTCTTTCAATAAGGGCAGTTGGATCTTCCATGGAACGTAATCCGATTGTGCCATCTGCCATGATATCGTCACCAATTATCCAATCCTCTCGATCCACCATTGCACCAAATATATCTGCAAACGACTCATTTAGCGCACCTGATTCATCTCGATAGATCAAACCTGCTGTATGTTGAATAACGCCGTGAGCCATTTCATGTGCGGCAACATCTAACCCTCCAGCAAGTGGATGGAATCGCTCCCCGTCGCCATCACCATACGACATCTGCCTCCCGTTCCATGATGCATTATTCCAGTTATCACCAACATGGACGGCAGATATCAAAATCTGCCCATTATCGTCAACGGAATCACGTCCAAATGTGTCTAAAAAGTAATCATATGTCGTCTGTGCATTTGCATGCGCGTCTACTGCTGAACCATCTGTGAACATTTTATTCCTGCTAATAAAGTCCACATTGGTGCCCGTTGTGTTATCATAGGTGACTACGCCGTCTCCTCTAGTCTCATCAAAAAGTCTAAACATATCGTCAAATGCTTCAGCTACAAATTTCTGTCTTTCACCAAAGACACCTGTACCAAATGCCGTAACACTGCTGGTGCCATTATCAACAGTAGTATCCGTAGCAGTATGGGCGGCATTATAGGAATCAATAATATCCCCATTCCTGGCATCGATGAAATAATGCCAATAACCAACTTCAGGGTTTGTCGTAGAACCTGTCACAAGATACGTAAGATAAAACGCATCATCATATTCATAGATATACGGTTCTACATTAATTTCTCCATCATACTGATCTACCGTACCTATTTTCTTTTCAAGCTCCGTTTTAAATATATCTACTGCCTTTTCTTTAGAGACGCTAGATTGTGTTGCTATATTTTCGTTGTCTAAATCAGAAATGACCTGGCCAAAATAGGATGTAACATCATTATTCTCATCCAAAGCTATTGTCTGATCAGCCCCATAAATTGGGATGCCGTTATAATTTTGAACAATCACAAAATGAGAGGTTCCTGTTTCTTGATCTTCTTGTTCATCTATTATTTCAAAGTTTACATTCGTATCACTTTCCAGTTTAAACTCCTCACTATTTTGCTTAATGTAGGCCTGGACGATTTCTTCCTTCGTTAACCCGTCAGGCGCTTCCCAATTTTCAATAATGTAGGAAGGTGTATCATATGTGTCGTTCAACTGAACCTTGGTTTCCTCAGCATATACAGCGGATCCCTGCGCAACTACTCCTACAGAAACGAAGGTAGCCAACGTAAAAGAAAGTATCCCTTTATTGATTTTCAATTATTTCATCTCCCCTAAGTTCGTTATTTGCTTGATACATTTCAATGATTAAATATCTTCGCCCTCTGATTGTGTGGCGTTAAAGATCCATTGCAACTGGAGGCTGTCTCCTTGAAAAATATTTTGATCCTCCCCGTTATCAACAAACTCGAATTCTACCCAAAAATCATGTGTTTCACCAGAATCGAGACCGCCCTTTTGCTCCCATAACGGATCCCAAATATCCCGTTTAACAACATCCGGATCCATTTCACTTAATTCATATAAGGTCGTTTCAAAAACAGGCTCACTCTCCTGATCCCAATTCCATAAGAAATTCACCTTGATATGTTCGCCAAAATCACCATCATTGTCACCATTCATATCCGCTACGGAATAATTTGTTTCTAAATTGACATTTTCTATTTCCAGGCTCCCATCATTGGATAAATTAAACTCACGCATCATCGTGTCACCAGGCTTGAGATTATCAATATCGATAATAGCTTCCGGATTAACCGATAAATCTAATGTTCCTGCCGCAAAGGTGTTATTCGTTTCCTCCTGATCACTAAAATAGGCGAATGTGCCACCACCAACTAATGCTAGTCCTAACATTCCTGAAACCATACTTAAACCTAATTTCTTCTTAATACCCATTCTGTTTCCCCCTCAATTAAAATAGATGATTTCGTGCTTACCCGTAACTTAAATTTCACCTCCGCTTCTCTATTAAAATTCGTATCGTGAATATATAATAATAGAGTATGAATGAAAGAGGTGTCACAATTTGTCATAAATATTATGAATAGTCAAAATTGATTAATTAGTACTGTGTTTTTATAATTTGCAACATAGGGTGAAAGAACTATAATAGATTTAAGAGACTGTGCGAAACATTGACCTAAAGCGAATTCCACCGTAATAAGACTATTAACCTAGTAACTCTTTTTTTATTAAGAGAAAAAAGATGAATAAATAAACCTAGATGATAAATTATCCACTTCAAAAACAATGAAAAAACTGATCCTTTTAACCTTAATTCTTTATAAAGATTGTTTGTAATAGCTCCGATAGTCATGTGTGGATAGGCAAGACATACATTTTGAGTGCCATTTGTCCTAAAATACTTTTATGTAATCAAAAATAATTATGGTAAGATGAAATCAGGTAACTAGCTATATAGGGAGGTAACCACCATCACAACAATATGCTTAATCAGACACGGGGAAACAGATTGGAATGCTGGAGGGAGACTGCAGGGGATGACAGATATTCCATTGAATGATAAGGGGATTCGCCAGGCTGAGGAATGTGCTGCTTTTTTACGTGCGGTCGATTATGATGTACTTATCGCGAGTCCGCTAAAACGGGCAAAACGCACCGCAGAAATCATTAACAATAAATTGAATCTCCCATTTGTGGAAATGGAAGACTTTAAAGAAAGAGCCTTCGGGGATGCTGAACGGATGACGATGGAAGAAAGATTAACGGCATATCCGGACAAAAATTTTCCAAACCAGGAAGAGAGTGAGGCATTTACGCATAGAGTCATGGCCGGAATTGATACCATCACACAAAACTACCCCGATAAAAGCGTGTTGCTTGTCGCTCACGGGGCAGTGATTAATGTTATTCTAACGGTCATCTCGAATGGGGAAATCGGTGCTGATAAAACGAAATTATTGAATGCCTGTATCAGCAACATCCATTATCAGGAAAATCAATGGAATGTGAAAAATTTTAATCTGGTGGATCATTTGTCGTAAAAATTATTGCGTGGTTTCTTCAAAAGTTATTTGGAGAACCTCTTCGGTTTCATTATTAAATTTTATATCAATGAAAACACCATATTCCTTTGTTTCTTCCTTCAGCCATAACTTGAATTTTTGAGTCGTCTCATTATTACTTGTCTGACTGCCTACGTGCAAATAATCAACAATATCAGCATCCGGATACTCCGATTTCGTTTCTTTCATTGCGAGTCGCCCCCATTTTGCATATGGCGGTGTTTCGTCTTCGGCGCTAGCAGTATTATGGATATGTATTGGTGTTGCTGAAATGGAAGTCAGTAATAACGTCATCCCGAGAGCTAGGAATAATTTTCTCATTTTTGTCTACTCCTTTTTTTATGTAGGATGTGCCAAATTTGTTTTTCTTATACAAATGAAAAGAACCGCCAAACATTATTTAGCGGGGCTAATTTTATTTAAGGCTCTTTTCCTAGCGGGTAAAAAGCAGCAATCCTAATTTCAAGTTACATCGTCTTCTATATATTTTGTGTCAAAAGCAACAATCTTTTAGACGACAGCCTTGTTTAAAATGCAGCTGTCCAACCTGCATCTGCGGTTATAACGGTACCATTTACAAAGCTGGATTCATCAGAAGCTAAAAATAGTGCAACATTCGCAATTTCCTCTGATGAACCGGCTCTCGGCATAACAGATTGTGCTAGCTGCGTTCGACTAGCACCGAATTCATTAATATTTTTCATCGTGGAGCCAATGTTTGTTTCAACACCGCCTGGCGCGATGGCATTACAGCGTATCCCCTTGTTGGCATACATAAATCCTGTATTCTTTGTGAAGCCTACAACAGCATGTTTTGATGCGCCATAAGCAGCACCTGCATGGGCGCCATTTAGCCCTCCAGTAGAGGCCGTGTTAACGATAACGCCTTTGCCTTTGTCCAGGAATATAGGCAACGCTTTACGTGTTGCGCGCATCACTGATGTCGTATTGATAGCAAAAATTCTTTCCCATTTCTCATCTTCAATGTCTTCAGCAGGTTCCATGCCATCCATGATCCCAGCATTATTGACAAGAATATCTAACGTGCCATATGATTCAACCGCTGTATCGATCATCTCTTCAATATCTTTTAACTCTGCAACATTCGTTTTTACGGCTTTTGCTATACCACCGTTGGCAGTGATTTCCGAAACTACTTCATCAGCACCCTCTAAGTTAATATCGGAAACGACTACTTTGGCGCCTTCTTTTGCATACAATTCAGCAATAGCTTTACCCATTCCTGATGCTCCACCTGTTACAACAGCAACTTTTCCTTCTAGTCTCATCATGCATGTCTCCTTTTTATTGGTTAAAAATCTACTTTGAATCAAGGATAGAAAATGTAAAACTCTTCTATAATTAATTATAATGAGCTAAGGCTATGACATCAATTATTAGAACAGAAATATGATAAAATGAAAGTAAACGTTTTGTGAACAGTTCTTTGAAAGCTTACTATTTTAGGTAACAGGAGGCTATCTACATGGGCGAATTCACGTTCAAACGACTTTCCGACCTTGAAGATGCATATATAGAACAAGTATGCCAGATTTTTGTTAATGGGTTTTATGATGAATTGAACATTATCTCAAGTGATAAGGATAAGCTTATTCGCATATTTGCCCCTTCACTAATCAAAGAACATTTCTTCGTCGCATTAGACAACAACAGAGAAGTAGTTGGTATTACAGCATTCGCAACAAAAACGCAGGCCTCACAAATAGTAGACAAAGAATTCATGAAAGAGGAATTCGGGAATCTGAAAGGTCGATTGCTCACTTCTATCTTAAACAAGAAAAGTACTCATATTAAGAAAAACCAATGCAATATTGAAAAGGTTGCAACTGCAAGTGAATATAGGGGTAAGGGAGTTGCAACACAATTAATTAATCATATCCTATCAGAGCTCCCATACGAGGAGTTCATACTCGAAGCCATGGGAGCGAATAAAAGTGCAGTTTTTGTTTATAAAAATTTAGGATTTAGGGTTTATAAAAATTTAGGATTTAGGGTTTATAAAACGAGGAAACAATTGATTTTCCATGAGAAAATTGGCTTCGCTAAAAGATTGTATATGAAAAAGGAAATGAAAAGTTGATGAACCCCTCATATCCAAAGAGGGGGTTTTCATCATTTCCCGGGAAATATCGACAAAATTTGAGTGTCATTCGCAAAATTACTTCTGTGCTTGCTCATACAATTCATCAAAATGCTTAACCATTTCCATATCGAGATCTGTTAATCCCTTTGCCTGCCATGACGAAATCTTTAACGTGACAACTTTATAATCAATAGAAATGAACGGATGGTGATTTTTGCCTTCCGCATATGCAGCAACCTGATCTACAAAGCCTACGCCAGCCAGGTAATTTCTAAATCGATACCTGCGCTCGATCCATTTTTCATCGAGTCGCCTCCAATCCGGAAGATTTTCAAGTTCCTTCGCTATTTGTTCTTCAGTTAATCGCTCCATTAATTTCACTTCCTTTCTTCCAGTTTAATTAGAAAACTTAGCATATGTTAAAGGGATTTTTTAGAAAGTGTTATTTGCTTTCTTACCTGCTAAATATTTCAGACGAATGCTATAATTTTCAAACTTATGCACATATTATCCACAGATTTTTGTGGATAATATGTACTTCAAAAAAAGAGGAGAAAACCCATTATTACCGCATCTGCACCCGATGCAAATGTGCAAATATCCCGTCACGCTCCAGCAGCTCCTCATGACTGCCCTCTTCCTCAATGCCATCTTTCGTCACAACCATAATACGATCCGCATTTTTAATCGTTGCGAGTCTGTGTGCGATCACAAGGGTTGTCCGATCTTTGGCAAGTTCATTCAATGCTTTTTGGATGATCATTTCTGTTTCTGTATCAAGAGCAGATGTTGCCTCGTCCAGGATGAGAATTGGCGGGTTTTTCAGGAACATACGGGCAATGGCGATCCGCTGCTTCTGGCCGCCTGAGAGCTTCAATCCACGCTCTCCCACTTGAGTTTCATAGCCAGCAGGTAATTCTGCAATAAATTCTTCCATATGTGCCTGACGTGCCGCTTGCTTGATTTCTTCATCTGTGGCATCAAGTTTCCCGTAAGCAATATTGTCCCGAAGCGTACCTGTGAAAAGGAACACATCCTGCTGTACAACGCCAATTTGCCCACGTAGCGATTCCTTCGTCATATCACGCAGATCCAGCCCGTCGATTGTAATGCTGCCACGATCGACATCGTAGAACCGCGGGATCAGGGAGCATATCGTGGTTTTTCCTGCGCCTGATGGACCGACAAATGCAATCGTTTCGCCTGCTGTAATGTCAAAGCTGAGTGAATGTAGTACAGGCGACTGTGTTTTTTCATAAGCAAATGTGACCTCATTAAATTTGATATCACCATGTAAGCTCCCAACCTCGGTCGCGTTTTCGCGGTTCTTTATATCCGGTTCTGAATCCAATAAATCAATAAAACGCTTAAAGCCGGCCATTCCTTTTGGATACATTTCAAGTAAGGCCGTAATTTTTTGAATGGGATTAAACAGTACGTTCACATACAAAACAAAACTAACCAATTCCCCGTAAGAAAGCCGATCATTAAAAACTAACCAAGCGCCGACAACTAAAACGAGTAACGTGATCAAACGCATGAGCATGTATATATTGGAATTCACAAATGCCATCACTTTATAGGCACTAATTTTTGCCTTTCGAAAGCTATTGTTATCCTTTGTAAAGCGTTCCATTTCAAAGTCTTCATTCGTAAAGGATTGAACAACACGCACTCCCGATACAGCATCTTCCACGCGTGCATTCACACCGGCAATATCCTCATACATCTTACCCCATGCCTTGTTCATCTTAATATTACTGTATGCAATCAAGAAAATCAGAATCGGCACTGCAATTAAAATAATCAATGCCAGCGTCGGATTAATGAAGAACATGATGATAAATGCACCAACAAAAGTCATAGCTGCAATGAAAAAATCCTCCGGCCCGTGGTGTGCCAGCTCACCGATATCAAATAAATCATTGGTAATCCGGCTCATGATATGTCCTGTCTTCGTATTGTCAAAAAATCGAAACGACTGACGCTGAACATGGTTAAACAAATCATGCCGCATATCTGTTTCAATGTTTATCCCGAGTTTATGGCCTAAATATGTCACGATATACTGCAGGAATGTACTAACTAAATAGATCAATAACAGCAAAATACTTACCGTCACGATCAGGCCCCAATTATCCCCGGGTAAAAGTTCATCAATAAACCACTGTACAGCAACCGGGAATGCCAACTCTAAGATTGCAACGATGACTGCAGCGGTAAAATCTATAATGAATAAACGCTTGTGTGGCTTGTAATAAGAGAAAAAACGACGTATCACTGGTGCACTTCCTTTTCTTGTAGTCTAAAGGAAATTATATGGCTAATTGGATGGCTTGGCAATAAGATTGACTCACTTTTTTAAAAAGGTTGTCAAGGTTGTCTCATCTCCCGCATATACATCTAACAAACCAATGATCTGGAGGTGATCTCCCCATGCGATGGAATGTGAGTTTAATCAAATGGATTTGTTATGCAGTAGGTTATGTATTTATAACATCCGGTATTTTAAAATTACTTGTCACTGATTTTAAAAATCTGTTTATCAGTCTTGGACTTCCTTTTCCGGAAACAACATTATTTCTCGTGGCTATAACTGAAATTACGTGTGGCATGCTTATTGTCGGAAGGATGTATGTAAAGTACGCAGTTGCTCCACTTATTCTAATCATGCTTTGCGCTATCTTTATAACAAAAATTCCAGTCCTGTTAGCAGATGGATTTCTATCCTTTGCCTTTGATGCAAGGCTTGATATTGTCATGTTAATTTTACTACTACTTATTTTACAGCATGTCCGTGGAAGAGTCGTCACGTAAAAAAATAAACACATTGCTTGTTAATAACTTACTGGATAAGTGGAGAGCCCTGTGTAAAACCTCTACTTATCCACAAAATTATGCACATATGCACAAATGTTCCTGATTATCTTGTATAGAAATCTACGTTCTATACCATATCTAGATTTTTATCTACAGATTTATGCACAGGCTGTGTATAATATCGTTTATCAATCCACATACAAAAAAACTATCTCCCCACCTGAGAAGATAGCTCATGCACTCTATTGTGAACCAAGCTCTATCGTAGCCTCTGCCTGCTCACCATCCCGATAATATGTCACAACGACCTCATCACCGATTTCTTTTTCCTGATATAATATTTTTCGTAAATCAATCATGTTCATAACCGGTTCTCCGTCAAGTTGTGTGATGACGTCTAGTTGCTCCATCCCCGCTTCATCTGCTGGAGATAGAGGCTCAACACTCCACACATACACACCACCTTCAACATCTTCAGGAAGGTTTAAGGTATTATTCCATTCGGATTGTGGGACTTCATCAAGGGAATAAATTTCTACCCCTAAGTATGGGCGTGTGACTTCACCAGTTGCTTCAAGCTCCTGGATGGTTGGCATCGCGGCGTCAATCGGAATGGCAAACCCGATTCCCTCCACAGCAGCCTGATTCACCTTCATGGAATTAATGCCAATAAGCTGGCCGGAAATATTAATTAGTGCCCCACCACTGTTTCCGGGGTTAATGGCAGCATCTGTTTGAATAACTTCTGCTTGCCAGTCAGCGCGTCCATCCTGGTTAAAGTCCTGTGGGATCGTTCGTTGTGTCCCGCTGATGACCCCTTGTGTGACCGAACTGGAAAACATCATACCTAGCGGGTTACCGATTGCAATTGCCGGTTCGCCGACCTTGATATTTTCTGAGGAGCCGATTTCAGCGACACCTTGCACTTCTGATCCGTCCATGCGGAGTACAGCTAAGTCAGAAAACAAATCACCGCCAAGTATTTCTGCCTCAATGCGCGTGTCATCGGATAAAACGACCTCGACCGTGTCTGCACCTTGCACAACATGTTGATTTGTCACAACAAATGCAGTGCCGTCTTCAACTTTATAAATAACACCTGATCCGGTTCCTGCTTGACTACTTTCTTCTTGCTGCTGCCAAAAGTCCCCCTGGCGTTGAATATTAATGACACCAACAACTGCCGGTGTTACCTCTTCCACAACCTCCGTTATCTGTGTGGAAACATCAACATTAACACTGGTATTCACATTATTGCCCTCATCGTATGTTTGGATATTCGCTTCATCATTACTATTGTTATTGTTGTCCGCTTGTCCTGCCCATTGATCTGGTAAGAAATTTGAATTCGATAGGGCTGGCAATGCTACAACCACTAATAAAATACCAATAATAACACCCAACATGGCAGGAACGAGCCAGCCGCGCTTTTTTTTACTATTACGATGTGGATTTGGCGGGTAATTCCGATTGTAATATCCCATATATCTATCCCCTTATCTTGGTGTATAGTATCATATGCAACTGATTATAGTATTACCCTTTATACTAAAAAAGATTTACATCAATTCACTACACGACATCATACAAAGCTGTGGGTGCTTTTGGGTCAGTATCACATAAATCAAGCTTGATGCCACGTTCCTGCAACATGTTATCAACAGACATGCGCGCAAGATCTTTCATGTTATTATCTTGGCTCAAATGTGCTAAATAAATTCGCTTTGTTTCATTTCCGATAATATCCGCAAGGGCCAGGCCAGCGTCCTCATTAGAGACATGCCCTGAATCACCTAAAATACGGCGTTTTACATTCCATGGATAACGGCCCATTCGTAGCATGCCGACATCATGATTTGCCTCGAAAATATAAGCATTGGCATCTTCTACCGTTTTTTTAATACGTTCAGATACATAACCAAGATCTGTAACTAGGGCTATCTTTTTCCCGTCATGGCGAAACGTATAAAACATCGGCTCTGCTGCGTCATGCGAGACACCGAATGATTCAATATCCATGTCACCGAATGTCTTTATCTCACCCATGCCGAAATGAAACTTCTGGTCTAATGAAATTTTACCTATCGACCCCTCCATTGCCTTCCACGTCTTTTCATTTGCATAAATTGGCAGATTATATTTTCTGGCAACAACTCCTAACCCTTTAATATGATCACTATGCTCGTGGGTTACCAAAATACCTGTTAGCGCGCTCGGATCTACTTTTATCCCGTCAAACAATTGATCCAATTGTTTCCCGCTTAATCCCGCATCCACGAGGATCTTTTCTTTTTCTGATTCAATATAAAATGCATTGCCTGTGCTGCCGGATGCTAATACACTAAAACGAATTGTCATTTTCTCCTTCACTCCGATTATTCTCTTCCCTTGATTCAAGTACATTTAACACGGGATCCTTTATCTCGCTCTCATCATCCAACGTGCGAACACTTGAAATGATCGATCCTATCGTGTCGTTTAGAAACGCTGATTCTTCACTATTAAATATGGTTCCTTCAATCGCATTTACGAAATAATCTCGTTCGATCTGCTCATCGCTTCCTTCATTAACCGCTACTTTATACGTAGGGGCAAATACTTGTTCATTATTTTCTAAAGGAACTCTTGTATAAAATCCAATATTTACGTTTGATATCTCTTCATCTGGAAATAACTGATTTCTTGTATACAATGTTTCAATAGCTCTCATCGGCTCAATCAGTGTCCGTTTTTCGCCTTGAGTCTCTACTTCCCCGAGCATTGTTTGTGTGTAGAATTGCATATTATTTTCGTCATCCAGAAAAATGAGTACGATTCCACTCTGATTGAGGTAGACAGGGAGATCATTCGTTACCTGGAAAAAGAGCAACACATTTTTTTCTGTATTCCATTCCCCAAATACGTAATTCTCAGAGAGCAAAATTTCATCCTCCACAATCGCGTTTATTTCTTCCTGCGAAGCATCATCTGGAATAGGGACTGGATCTTCAAACGCTGACAGAATAAGGTTATTATTGATCACCTCAGAAGTTTGATTGTCAAAACCTTCTAATTGATCACGTTCCTGTTCGGTAAACGTTTTTTGTCCGGTCGAAATATAGGATTCCTCTGTAATATCAACCCCAATATCGCCGAGGGTAATATTTTCAGATTCAAGCTGGTCAGTAATAGGGGATTCCGAATCCTCTAGGACGCTTAGATTCGCCTGCTCCTGCTTATTCAAAAACTGGAATAATAAATAGGCATTCAAAATAAGGAAACAGATGATAAACAGAGTCTTTATCTTACTCCAGTCCATCTTGAACCCCCCTTCACTTGGTGCTATATCTTCAATCGCATACCAGCCTTCGTTATACTTCATATACCACGTTGGTTCAAGCGAAACATAATCACGATTTACAGTCATTCGGTAACCAAGCTCCAGGTCCTGGATATTTCCCAGCTCATAATTGGGACTTAATCTGTTTTGCAAAAAGTAAATGACATCATTCCCTGATGGCAGTTCTACCGAGTGACTGTCCAGCGTGTCGTTTAAAAGAAAAAGTGGGCGCGTATATTTCGTCAGCGCTTGATTCTGCCATTCTTGTTCAATCATTGCTAGATCTGCATTATTAAACACCGGATAACCGAGATAGTACATTCGATAGCCCACATGACCAGCGGATGACTGAAGATCTGTAAGTTTATAGTCTTCTGTCCATCCATTGTGTTCATTGATATTTAAAATACTTCTATCCAATAACTCTACGGCAGTCCCACTCTGAGTCCCTCCTGTCGATTGCGGATTGATGTATTCCATGCTGCTACCAAATTGCTCGACAGTCATCCCCCGTTGTGCATCTGAATAATAGCTTTCACCGGAACCTGTGACGGATGTATTTGATTCACTGACTAAGGAAGGATTAGGAAACAGGGCGTTCACCATATTATTCGGATGAACACCGCTTATGGCCACCGCTGATAGTTGCTCCATCGTCTTTGACTCTTCGGGAATATAGATCGGCGACTCCCCTTCATCAAATAAAACATATGCACTTAACTCCTCGCGTGACGTTATGGTGTTCCATAGCTGCCTGTAGTGATCAGACGCATTGATTACCGCTCTAGCCTGCTGCCGGCCGTCAATCGATACGAATTCCACCCTTAAAGATGCCGTTTCTTCATCAAATGTAAAATACATACGATCAAACGACCAACTTGGAAATTCTTCTATATCTTCATTAAATGTAAAAATTTGATTTACTATTTCCATTGGTAGGTCTTCCGGAAATATAACCTCTACCTCATAATTCTGTTCTACTCTTCCTTCCGTTTCACTTGTTTCAAAATTACTCATTTCCCATGATTGCATATCCTGGTACATGTTAAGGAGGTCGGATGGATTCGAATATCCAAAATGCTGGTTATTTGCATGGAATATAATCTCACTTGGTTCAACAATGGTGCTTATTGTTTCATCCCCACTACCGCCTATATCCACTTCATTGATAACGGAAGATTGATTTTGTGTTTCATAATTAGGTTGATAATTCCACAAGCCAAATGTGAGCAGTAAACTCAACCCGATTAAAATCACTAATATAAACGTTTTTACTGTTTCAAGTTTCATTTGTTATCCCTCCGCTTCTCATTCATAAGCGGAAGGGTAAAGAGGACCGTTGTCCCTTTTCCTTCTTTGCTCTTAGCCCAAATTTTACCATAATGTGCCTCTACCAGTTCTTTTGAAATGGCTAGTCCTAAGCCTGTTCCACCAAGTTTTCTTGTTCTCGCTTTATCCGCTCTGTAAAAACGTTCAAAGATTTTTTCCAGTTTATCATAAGCAATTCCCATGCCTTCGTCTTGTACACTGACAAGCAGAAAATGCTTTTTATTTTCTAATTTCAGGCGAATGACGCCACCCTCAGGTGAATATTTAATCGCATTTGAAATAACATTATCGAGCACCTGTGTCATTTTATCCTTGTCCATCCATACATTGAATTTAGCCTTTGGCACTTCTCGCTTGAGCGCTATATGTTCTGGAATATTCATATCAAATCGATCAATTACTTCATGGAAATAATTCGTGAAATTGGTTTTCTCCATTTCTAACCCATAGCTCTTCGTATCCATTCGTGAAAGCTGCAGGAGATCATTTACCATGCGAATCATTCGTTCCGTCTCATTTTGCGTGACGCGTAAGAATTTAGGCGCGATTTCCTTATCCTCCCAAGCACCGTCAGTCAATGCCTCCATATAACTTTTCATCGTTGTGAGTGGTGTGCGTAATTCATGGGACACATTGGAAACAAACTCCCTGCGATCCTGATCTATTCTTTCTTGTTCTGTCACATCGCTAATTACGGTAATAAATCCAGTAACCTCATCTTCCTCGTCAAAGACGGTAGAGAAGTTTGCCCGAACAAGGAAAAACTGTTCATCATCACTGAAATCAATAATGATAGAGCCACTGTCCTGTAATTCCGTAATATCCACAATTTTTCCTTCCAGTGGTAAAACATCAAGCAAAAATCCACCAATGATTTCTTCAGGATCTTCCCCAATTAACCTGCCGGCGGCTTCGTTCATTAATATGACCGCCCCTGTAACGTCTGTAGAAATAACCCCATCAGACATATTGGAAAGCACAGAACTAAGCTTCCTGCGTTCTTCCTCGATGGTTGCATAAGAATGCTTCAGGCGGCTATTTAAATCATTAAAGGTATCTGCCAGCTGACCAATTTCATCCTTACTATAGACATTTACCTTTTGCGTAAAGTCTCCCTTGGCCATGGTTTGTGCTTGCATCTGCATCTCTGAAATCGGCCTTGTAATCGTCCGCGCTACTAATATCCCAATAAATGCAGAAACGGCAATTGCGAGCATAGACCCTTGCAGGAAGATCTCATTAATATTCTGAATCTGGTCATAGACACCTTCAAGCGATGCTTCTAAATAAATAACACCATTCGAATTGCCCTCATTATCAAATATGGGTACTGCCTGTACATACACCCGATTACCGGTATCTTGAGTCACATACGTATTTTCCTGTTCCTGATCCAGAAATAGAGCGGATTGCACAATCTCCCTCGTTGTCTTTTTGCCAACTTCATCCTGATTAAAAACATCATTCGATCCGATAATACGATTTTGATTATTAATGACTTGAATACTTGTAATATCTTCTGTATCTACATCACTTACAATACGTTGAATTTCTTCCTGCAGTGTTGGTCCTTCATCATCCTCACTACGCTCCCGATTAAATGCTTGCTCCACATTATAGGAGAGTAAATCCACACGATCATGAACGGAATCTTCAAAGCTATCCCGAAGCTCTGTTTCCAATTCATTCGTGAAAAAGGAACCAATAACCTGAATCGCAACAAGCAATAACAGAATGTAAATAATAATAAACTTTAATTGAATCGAACGAAAAAAACCAACTTTATTCATCCACAACTACTCCTGATCAGGATTACGTAAATAATAGCCTACTCCCCGGCGGGTAACTAGCCACATCGGATTACTCGGATTCTCCTCAATTTTCTCACGGAGCCTTCTTACCGTTACATCCACGGTACGCACATCTCCAAAATAGTCATAGCCCCATACAATCTCCAGTAAATGTTCACGCGTCATAACCTGTCCAATATGGCGTGCTAAATAATGCAATAACTCAAACTCACGGTGTGTCAGCTCAATCTCAACGCCATTTCTTGAGACAACATAGGCATCCGGGTGGACAGTAAGCGTACCGATCACAATATCTTTCGTAGCCTTCACCGCATCATCCGGGACTTCCTGCCTGCGCAAGTTCGCTTTTACCCGTGCAATCAATTCACGATTACTAAACGGTTTTGTCACATAATCATCCGCACCAAGCTCAAGGCCCAGTACTTTATCAATTTCCGTATCCTTTGCTGTCAGCATGATAATCGGCATAACTTGAGTTTTGCGAATCTCACGGCAAACTTCATTCCCGTCTCTTCCTGGTAACATAATATCTAGTAATATTAATTCAGGTTTCTCTGATTCAGCAAGCGCAATAGCCTCATCTCCATCATAGGCCAGTACGACCTGATATCCTTCTTTTTCTAAGTTGAATTTCAATATATCTGCAATTGGCTGTTCGTCATCTACTACTAAAATTTTCTGACTCATAAGGCCACATCCTTTTCAAACATTCCTATCATCTATTTTACCGTACTTTTGGTCAAATGTCTTGGGTTGGCGTTGATTATTGTGAGATTTCCACTTTGTTACCGGTTGAGCTGCTTTTACGGGGTTGCGGGTACGTAGAGGTGCTCTACGTTACCAGAGCGGATGCTTTTGCGAGGTTTCGGGCACGTAGAAGCACGCCTCGTTACCGGTTGAGCTATTTCCCAATATTTTTCTATTATTTTAGCAGTATCTAATAGATAGTCCAACTTTTATATAACAAAAAGAGGCCATCAATGCAGACAGCCTCAGGCAAATTAATCTCTATAAACACTTCGCACAACATTCGTCTGCGAGCGATCTGGCCCCACAGAAAATACAGACAGTGGAATTTCCGATAATTGGGATATACGCTCTAAGTAATGGCGCGCATTTTCCGGGAGTTCATGCAGGTTTTTCACATGTGTGATGTCTACTGTCCATCCTGGCATTTCCTCATATACCGGTTCACATTCTGCTAAAACAGATAAACTTGCCGGAAATTCATTCATGATGTCCCCTTTATAACGGTAAGCAACGCAAATTTTCAAGTTTTCAATACCTGTTAACACATCTAATGAGTTTAATGATAAATCCGTAATTCCGCTCACGCGACGTGCATGACGGACGACTACACTATCAAACCAACCAACACGACGAGCTCTTCCTGTCGTTGTTCCGTACTCACGGCCGACTTCGCGAATTTGCTCACCTACTTCATCATCCAGTTCTGTTGGAAAAGGGCCATCACCAACGCGAGTCGTATATGCTTTCGACACACCCACAACATGATTAATTTTCGATGGGCCTACCCCAGATCCAATGGTCACGCCACCTGCAACCGGGTTGGACGACGTCACAAACGGGTATGTCCCCTGATCGATATCAAGCATGACACCTTGCGCCCCTTCAAATAAGACGCGACGCCCATCATCCAGTGCATCGTTTAATACAACGGATGTATCACAAACATAGTTCGCTAATTGCTGGCCATATTCATAGTACTCTTCTAAAATATCTTCAACCTGAATCGGATCTACTTCATACACTTTTTCAAATAAACGATTTTTCTCTTTTAAATTTTGTTCCAATTTCGTGCGGAAAACTTCCTTATCCAGTAGATCAGCAATACGAATGCCGCTGCGTGCCGCTTTATCCATATACGCAGGTCCGATGCCTTTTTTCGTTGTACCGATCTTGTCAGCACCTTTATCCGCTTCCTGCAACATATCCAATTGCAGGTGATAAGGCAAAATCACATGTGCGCGGTTGCTGATGCGCAGATTATCTGTTGAAATATTACGCTCATGCAGATAGGCAATCTCCTCGACAAATGCTTTCGGATCTATTACCATGCCATTTCCTAATACACAAATTTTATCATCAAAAAATATTCCAGACGGGATTAAATGCAATTTATATGTCACATCATCAAATTTAATCGTATGTCCTGCATTGTTTCCCCCTTGATAACGAGCAACAACCTCGGCGTTTTGCGATAAAAAGTCCGTGATTTTCCCTTTCCCTTCATCGCCCCACTGTGTTCCAACTACTACTACTGAGGACATCGTGCACCTCCACTAATTCTATAAAATATGTTTTTTGTTGATCACTAGTGTGAGTTTATCAGTAATTGAGGTGGAAGTCAATTTGAAAAGCGAACATTATATCAGATTTAATTTTTATTGTTCGGCATCATAACGCTTCATACTCCCCAGTTTCTTTAGTTTTGATTTGTAAGCCCGATACGGCATCCAAGTAAAGACCAAACTAGCAATGGATAAGGAAAACAAAAATGCTATAAAGACCGTTACTATTACATTATTAGCTAAGGCAAGAAGCGTAATTAGTATAACACTAATAATCAAAGACCCCATAAAACCTTTCGCCATTCGATTCTTTTCTTTCTCGTATGTTTCGGCGATCGTATCGTTGTCTGTATAAATTGGCTTTGTCCCTGGCGCTGCTGTAAATATATGCATGCCAGCATTTGAATAGACGGCTGACCAACCCGCAGCTTCAAAAAATGCGAAGTACTCCTCATCAGCATCATCCCGGTAATCCAAGCTATATACGATGTTTTGGCTCTCTCCTTTTCTTAATTTAAAATAAAATCCAAAAAGGACAAAGCCTTCAAAAATCCAGCCCTCTCTCGCATATTCCTGCAGCTTTTTCATTTCCTTTTCCTCTGAGAATGCCAATCCTCCGTTAGTAATGTATTTTATATCCTTCAATTTATTTCACGCTCCTTTTGGTGCAAAATTTTCTCTGCATGCCGAACCATTTCACGTCTGCGCTCCACCTCTTTCTTTAAAAGCTCGAGGCCTTTTTCCGTAGCAACGTATGTTTTTCTTTTTTTATCTTTATCACCAACTTGTTTAATTAAGTCAGCTGCCAAAAGCTTTTTTATAATGGTGTACATAGAGGCAGGGCCAATGGATAAACGGTTATCGGTCATCTCTTCTATGGTTTGCATAACGACATAGCCATGCTTTGCATCTACCAGAGAAAGGAGTATGTAATAAGCACTATCCGTTAACTCACCCATCTCTATGGAATCATTTCTAGGCATCGATTTCCTCCTTTTATATCATTTAATGATATATCGTTGAATATAATGTATCGTTTAATGATATATTTGTCAATAACTTTCTTGCTTATTGAATAAAACAAGCCTTTCAGCAAAAAATATTTATAGATTAGTTTACAAAAGTCTCCACACGATGAGGTGAAAAAATGCCTTCGATTGAGCCACATTTATCCATGATCGGGCGATTGAAAGGGAGCTTGATACAGTTAACGGAGGAAATCGATCAAATGATTGATACCATTGATATAGAAGAATCCAATGTGTTAAATAAATTTGAACAGATACATCATTCCTTTCATAATGTCCAAACTACAACCGCATCTTATTACCTGAAATTATATTTATCGCCCTTTACCGCCCAATATGATGTACTTTCCACAGCCGTCCAACATTTATCAGAA
This sequence comes from Virgibacillus sp. NKC19-16, assembly GCF_021560035.1. Classification (NCBI taxonomy): domain Bacteria; kingdom Bacillati; phylum Bacillota; class Bacilli; order Caryophanales; family Bacillaceae; genus Virgibacillus; species Virgibacillus salidurans. Next base: position 3,800,162 of record NZ_CP074373.1, read on the forward strand.
CGGAGACATGGTGCATTAATTGTGATCCAACGAAAGGACGAATTGGATAGTCTAATTCATTCTGGTTTGCCCCTCAATGCTGACCTGTCCTATTCGCTGATGGAATCCATTTTTTACACAGGCAGTCCCCTGCATGATGGGGCAGTCTTAATATGTAATGATACGATTATTTCTGCTGCAAATGTACTCCCATTATCGGAGCACAAGGCTGATGGTAAAAAACTCGGAACCAGGCACCGTGCAGCTCTTGGCCTTTCTGAACAAACGGATGCACTGGTACTGGTTGTGTCAGAGGAAACCGGAAGAGCGACTTTTGCATTAGACGGAAAATTGTATCCGATACGGACGACTGGGGTGGTGTAATTTCAGTTGGATATACCTGTTTTATGAATTAAAGTTATCCCACAGAAAAAAGGCTTATTCCCTATAGAAATAAACCTTCTGATGCTTCACCGCGTAAGCATCAAACTGTGCCAGCTTACCTTACGCACCATCATTGGCTGACTCTTCATACCGACGTTTTTGGCGGTACCCATAGGTAATGTCTCTTACCATTTCCTCGTTTTCCAAACTTGCCCCAATGGCACCAGTTACAGTCGTAACGGAGGCTAAAATCCACGCCAGCTTCACATAATGGATGACAGTAAACGAACCATCGAGGTTTGCCAATGTCTTATATGCTTCTGGTGGCACAAGCGTCACGACAAGGATAAAAAAGAACGTAAACAATACGACGTAATACGTAATAACGGAAAGAATCAGTGTCATTACTGTTGTCTGGTTATATAAACGACGCATTGACTTATTTTTTCCACTTGCGGGCGTTTCCCAAAGGTTGTGGGAGACGATAATCCAGGCAACCATCAGGGTGATCGCTGCCAATGTTAGCAAAGTCAGCCTTGATTCGCTCAGCAGATGGCTTAACGTCCATATGGTTGAAAAAATCGAAGCAAAAGCCCCCGTCGTAAATGCTACCGCAATAACCTTTTTGAATGAGGCCATGATGCTCCAGGGCCTGTTTGCTTGTGTCATGCCAAGAAGCAGACGGATTCTGCCGTTCATTTTTGGGACTACAATATAGCGTTTATCCGCTTCCTTTACCCCGTTATCTGCATCAACCCTTTTTACCCGGTTTAAGGGAAATTGCTTCTCTAGCAAACTTTTGGAGTCATTTCTTCTTCCGTCATTTTCTTCGGAAGGATGGTATAATTTGTTTATGATTGTAATAACCGCATTTCTCACTTTTTCCTTTTTAACCAGCCAGCCAAACGCAGGAATAGACAATTGAGCCACATCATGCTTGTTGCTAATGTCTGTTACGATGACATTCTTATGAAGAAATATAGGTAAATCCGTTAAGCAAATCGCATATTTCCAATCACGCTGCTTTCGGATTTCTACAGCATCTTCCAAAATATCATCAACCGACTCAGCAAAGCCGGTAACCGGATCAACCAGTGTTTCCACAGACCAGTTAATATTGTCATCAATTTCTTCGGCAAAGAACTTCGGCAGTACTTCCCCGAAATCTGCTGCAATTTCTGCAGGTAGCTCTGGTGCAGCAATTATTCCTACTTTTATCTCTCTACTCAATTTTCTGCACCCTCTTCCTTATTCAGATCATCGGAATCCTTCTTACTGCCCTCATCATCCTCTTCCTCTCCAATCTCATAGCTTCGCTGCTGCTGGCGGAAGGAATACGTAATGTCTCTTATCTTTTCTTCTCTTTCCAGCCCCGACCCGATAGCACCAGCCAGCGTTCCAAGGGAAGTAATAAGCCACACGAGACTAAAATAGTAATTAGCTCCCGGATCACTGTCCATTCCCATTGATAGTTGGAATAAATCAGGTGGAACAAACAAGGAAATCGAAATGGAAAACATTCCAAAAAGCACAATATAATTGATGCAGACAAGAGAAAATAATGTCAAAAAGGTCGTGGCGTTATAGAGCTGACGCCAACGCTTTTTTCCGTGTTCTGATGGCTTTTCCCAAAGATTTTGTGAAAAAATAATCCATGTGACCATTCCAAAAATCGCCAGCAGCATCAAGAAAATCATTCGATAATTGCTGTATATAATGCTTAAGTGCCACGGTGTTGAGAATATGGAAATATAGGTGCCCGTTGCAAATGCAAGGGCGAGCACTTTATAAAAGGAAAAGAATGCTTTCCATGGGCGATTGGCTCTGGTCATTCCCAGTAACACCCGGATATAGCCAATAACCCTGGATGATGTCACATAACGCAAATCTGCACCCGATTGATTGGAATATCCTTCCTCTCTTTTGATCAGAGAGATAGAAAATGGGTTTTTCTCTGCCTTTTTATGTTTTCGCATGCCTGCCCTTGTCTGTTTTGGGTTTTCTAACTCGGATAGTGAATCGGCATATAGATTCTCCATTAACTTCAGCAAGCTTTGTCTGATACTTTTGCGGGTCGGGAACAGCCCAAAGGAAGGAACGGAAATCTGTGCGACTCCCTCTTTCAAGCTGGCATTGGCCACAACTAATTTTTTACCGAAGAAAAACGGCAAATCTGTCAAACTGATGGCGTAATCCCAGCCATTTTCCTGTTTTATATTATTTGCTTTTTCCAGTACTTGATTAACATCTTCTGCTACTCCTACCAGTAGATCTACCGTAACTTCGCTCTCCCATGTCACCTGAGAATCGATTGTTTTCTCAAGCAGTTCCGGCAGTTCTTTCATCAGGTCTGTGCATATATCAGCAGGGAAACCTGGTGTGGAGATCAGCCCAACTGTGATAGATGCAGTCATTATCTCTGCCCCCTTTTTATCCGTCATTAATAGTTTGTCTTTATTTGTCGTCTTCCTTTTGCTTTCCCTTTTTTGCTGGTTGAAAACCGCTTTACGTATACTTTATCTGGCAAAATTTGATATATAGCAGGAAGGATGCCGGAAGTTGGCGCTTAATCAGGAAGAAAAATATTAATGCAACCCCTAAGAAAATAAGTCCGTAACCAATTGAGGGAACTTTATATTTCATAGATATTCTCTCCCTATTAACCTGTCTTCATCCTTTCTTTTAAATCTATCCAAACAACAGAATCCAATCCAGCTGTAAAAACAGAGGGCGTAGATACCGAAAACCGCCTATTTTACCAGCAAGTAACCAAGCAACTCCTGCTGTTACACTACCGGCAAACAAACCTGAAACCAAGAAGCAAATGTTACATCAACAAGCATACCTACTTCACATATATCTTCTTCTGGATTTGTTACTCCTCTGTTGACTTGCAATCCCAGTATGGTATGTTGTGTTCAAAGGAGAGGAGATTGAATGAAAAAACGGATAAAATTTTTTTGCTATAATATTGCCCTACTATTACTAGTTCTATTGCTCGTTGGGTGTGCAGGCGATACGGATGCAGAATCAGGAACACATCCTTCAGACAATGAAAATGAATCCGCTTTAGAATCGGAAGAAGAAACTGATGGGGTAGATGAATCTGGATCCACAACAGTATCAGCAGAATCCTCAGTCGGCAATTCTAATGATAATGAAATTTCTTCAGAAGAAACAACTAACGAGAAACACGCAAATAATACATATGAAGGCGAAGATGGCAATACATCTGGAAGTGAAGAAGATAATCCATTGTCTAAATACTCTTCTGAGGAAATCGAATACGCTAGGGTCTGGCTGCAGCTTGGTGTTATGAAAGATGTAGATGAATTAAATGTCCGACATATTCCAGCCCGTACCCCTTTTAACCCTGATGATGAAACCAGTGCTGACTATCCGGAAGATGTGATCCAGCTCGCAGGCGGCCGCTTAGTTGCTGGGTCGGTAACATACAGCGGTAATGGAGACGGTACGATTAATGTATACAATGTGCCTTTACGATGGGATGGTGAGTACCCTGCAGATGAAAAATTTTACAACGATATTATTGAAAATACCGAGCTAGAGTACGTTGACACAGGTGATGATGAAGAGATCATAGAGCTCATCGGCAAAATGAATATTCATTAGTCGGGAGTGGTTATATTGATTTAGGTAACCTCTCGTTAAACTAAGGGGCTGTTCAAACATATATTGCAGCCCCTTTCAAAGTTAGTGTGATTTTTTTATCATTGAATCTTTCTTTAATGCATGCTTCCACGATTCTAGCCCGATCTTATATCATAGAGTCTTTCTCTGGTACATGGTATGCCAATTTTTTCTCAACATTGTATTAGAGAATCTTTCACTAGTACATGAGTACTCCAATTCTACCTCTTCCATGTATCAGAGAAGCTCATGTACTCCTTTTTTAAGAAAGTTTCACTAAAAATCACTACCTGAGGCTTCTTTCATCCACTGTACAATCAAGCCGATATCTTTCTATCTTTCCCAGACTCTACTCCGGCAATCACGATAATAACAGCTAAAATACACAACACAATTAGAGGCACCAGCCACCCATTCGTTACATCATGAAGTGCCCCGGCAGTGACAGGTCCGGCCGCTGCCATTAAATAGCCAAAAGACTGCCCCATTCCTGACATTTCCGATGTTTGCTTACCATCTCTTGATCGCAAGCTGAAAAACATCATCGATAAGCTAAAGGCAGATCCAGAAGCAATTCCAATCAATAATGCAGCTACAGGATTAAGAATTGGGTTGCCAAAAATCAATCCGATTACCCCAATAAGAAACAATATCCCGCTTAAAGCCCCGATTAATTTCTGATTAGCCATTTTTTCTGCTATAAGCGGGACGATAAATGTGGTCGGAATGAGGCCAAACTGCATAAGCGATAACATCCATCCTGCTGTACTGGAACTATAACCCTGCGTTTGAAGAATTACTGGCAGCCACGTAAGCATGGTATTATAAATTAATGATTGCAAACCCATAAATATAGTGATATGCCAAGCTAGAGAGGACTTCCATATACTACTACTATTCTGTGATGGAGTGCCGCCTACCTGGTCCGTATTATTTTTTCTACGAAGCTGCGGAATCCAGATCGCCGTCGCTATTATAGAAAGAACAGCCCAAAATGCAAGTGACCCTTGCCAGCCTATTCCGGAAATAGATGCTAATGGCACACTGATGCCGGCAGCCAATGCACCGAACACGTTCATAAAAACAGCATATAGACCTGTCATGATACCAATTTTAAGCGGGAAATTTATTTTAATAAAGCTTGGCAACAGCACATTTCCAATTGCAATAGCTAGGCCAATTAATATCGTACCTGCAAATAGTAGGACTGCCCCGAAAAAAGGACGAACGATAAGTCCGATTGTTAATAGAATTAATGAAAAGAAAAATGTCCTTTCCATCCCAATTCGGTTTGCAATTTTCGGTGCAAACGGGGAAAGGAATGCAAAGGCGAGTAGCGGTAGTGTCGTAATCAATCCTGCTAGAGTATTGCTGAGACCAAGGCCGTCGCGAATAAATGATAGGAGCGATCCTACCGAAGTCAATGGTGCCCTAAGGTTGGATGCAATCAATATAATTCCAATCACTAGCCCCCATAATGCTAATTTATTTCGTTGTGGATTATCTATTTTTGTTACTGATTTCTCCAATTCTAGTCCCCCACAATACTTCTAAGGGGCCTGTCCCTCACCGCTTTAACACATTAACGTAGCGGGGGACAGACCCCTTCAAGTCTTAAACTGGAACTGGCGGTACATCACTCTCTTGATAGCGGTGATCCAGGTCCACGAATTTATTGTATTCTTTCACAAACGCTAGCTCCACCGATCCGGTTGGGCCGTTACGTTGTTTGGAAATGATGATTTCGATGATATTCTCTTTCTCAGATTCTGCATCATAGTAGTCATCACGGTACAGGAATCCTACAATATCAGCATCTTGCTCTATACTTCCTGACTCACGCAAGTCAGACATCATCGGGCGCTTGTCCTGTCGTGATTCAACGCCACGGGACAGCTGCGATAGGGCAATTAATGGAACATTTAATTCACGTGCCAGCCCTTTTAACTCCCGGGAGATTTCCGAGACTTCTTGTTGCCGATTTTCACGAGAATTTCCGGTACCCTGAATAAGCTGCAGATAATCGATTAAAATCATACCAAGTCCGTCTTCCTGCTTTAAGCGACGGCATTTAGAACGAATCTCACTCACACGAATTCCCGGCGAGTCATCGATATAGATGCCGGCATTGGAAAGGGACCCCATTGCCATCGTTAGCTTACTCCAGTCATCTGCCTGGAGTTGTCCATTACGCAGGCGCTGGGAATCAATATTTCCCTCTGCACAAAGCATACGCTGCACAAGCTGATCTGCACCCATCTCCAGACTGAAAATAGCAACATTCTCGTCGCTGTTTACAGCAACATTTTGCGCAACATTCAAGGCAAAAGCTGTTTTACCAACAGATGGACGCGCTGCTACAATAATTAAATCATTTCGCTGAAAGCCGGACGTAATTTTGTCTAAATCACGAAATCCCGTTGCAATACCGGTGATATCTGACGTAGCCTGATGGAGCTGTTCAATCGTGTCATACACTTCGATCAGCACATCTTTAATCGTTTTAAAAGCCCCCGTTTGTTGACGGCTCGATACTTCTAAAATATTTTTCTCTGCTTCGTTCAATACCGCTTCAACATCATCTTCTTTTTCAAATCCGGATGTGACAATATCTGTAGCCGTGCGAATTAGACGACGGAGCAATGCCTTTTCTTCAACAATTTTACTGTAATATTGGATATTAGCAGCGGTTGGTACACTGCCGGCAACTTCAGAAAGGTACGCCACGCCACCAGCTTCATCGAGCGTCTTTTGATTTTGCAGGTAGGTCGTTACCGTGACAACATCAATTGGCTCACCCTTATCAGCAAGACTCATCATTGCCTGGAATATACGTTGGTGGCCTGCCCGGTAAAAATCTTCCGCTACCAATAATTCAGACGCCGTTGAAAAGGACTCCGGCTCCAGGAACACAGCACCAATAACAGATTGCTCCGCTTCTATATTATGTGGGGGTATGCGGTCATTCCAAGCCTCACTCATTACGTCCCCTCCTTACCTAAAGAGACATTTCTATATACTAATTGCTTTCACAATGGAAGCAAAGAGGCGTCCCCATGCTTCCTTACTTTTCCGTTACATGCACGGTAACCGAACCGGAAACTTCCGGATGCAGCTTAACAGGCACTGTTGTATAACCTAATGCGCGAATCGGCTCATCCAGTTCGATTTTTCGTTTATCGATTTTATAGCCGTGATCTTTTTCCAGTGATTCAGCAATGTGTTTACTTGTGATCGAACCAAAGAGACGTCCGTTGTCGCCTGATTTGGCTTTTAACTCAACATCCAAATCTGCCAATGTATCTTTTAGGTCCATTGCTTCTTCTTTAACCTTTTGTTCCTGTTGCGCGTCTTTACGCTGTTTGGCTTCCAATGCTTTCAAATTTCCGGGTGTTGCTTCTTGGGCAATGTTATTTTTCAGTAAATAATTACGTGCATAGCCATCCGAAACATTTTTCACTTCGCCTTTATTACCTTTTCCTTTTACATCTTTTAGAAAAATTACTTTCATTCTGATTCTCCCCCTCCGAAATATTCATCTAAAATATCCTTTAATAAGCCCTCGGCATCCTCGAGGTTCGTGTCTTCAATTTGTGTAGCAGCATTTGTTAAGTGACCGCCACCATCCATTTTTTCCATAATAACCTGCACATTGATTTCACCTAGCGAACGTGCGCTGATGCCAATTCTGCCATCTTTACGTTCAGAGATAACAAATGATGCCTTAATACCGCTCATTGTTAAGAGCGTATCAGCTGCTTGAGCTATTAATATATGCCCATAAGTCTTGCCGGATTCTGCGGTTGAAATAGCAATAGAATCACGGTAGACCTCGGAGCGTTCAATCAATTTACTACGTTTTATATAAACATCCAGATCTTCCTTCATAAACTGCTGCACCAACACGTTATCGGCGCCTTTGGAACGCAAATAGGAAGCAGCGTCAAAGGTGCGTGAGCCTGTTCGCATAGAAAAGCTTTTTGTATCAACAATAATACCTGCTAACAACGCTGTCGCTTCAAGTATTTTCAGTTTCAGGTTTTTCGGCTGATACTCAAGCAGCTCTGTTACAAGCTCTGCGGTTGAAGACGCATATGGTTCCATATATACGAGTGTTGGATTATCAATAAATTCCTCGCCTCGACGGTGATGATCAATAACCACTTTGTAGTCCGTTTTTTGAAGCAGATCTTCATTTGCAACCATCGAAGGTCGATGAGTATCCACCACAACAACTAAGCTACGGCTACCGGTAAGCTCTTCTGCCTCTTCCGGATCAATTAAATCCCCCCATAGTTCCTCATCTTTCTGTATTGCCTCAACTAAGCGATAGACCCCTGTATCGACATCATCCGGGTCAAACACGATGTGACCCTCCACACCATTTGTTTTCGCTATATTTAAAATACCGATTGCCGCACCGAGCGAATCCATATCCGGTGATTTATGTCCCATAATAATGACATTATCACTTACTCTGACAAGTTCCATCAAGGCATGGGAAATAACGCGCGCCCGAACCCTGGTTCGCTTTTCCATTGGGTTTGTCTTTCCACCATAAAAACGAACTTTCCCGGCTTCATCTTTGATCGCGACCTGATCACCACCACGTCCAAGGGCAAGATCCAGGCTAGATTGTGCCAGCCCTCCAAGATCAGGGAGTGATGCCTCACCATATCCGACACCTATACTAAGTGTAACCGCGTTACCCTGTTCGACGTCTACTTCACGGACTTTATCCAGGATATCAAATTTTGCGTTTTCCAGCTCTTGCAGAATTTCCTGCGTCCCTATTGCTAAAAACCGTTCTTGAGATGTCCGTTTCAAATAAAGCCCATTCTCTGATGACCAATTATTTAAGACAGAGGTTACTTGTGAATTCAATTGACTTTTCAGCCTATCATCCATATTTTGCGTAATTTCCTCGTAATTGTCCAAATAAATAATAGCTAAAACTGTTTTATCATTATGATACAGTGTTTGTAATTCCGAATGCTCTGTACGATCAAACACATACAACAAGCGCTCTTCTTTTTTTACCTTTGTTTCAAATTCATAGCCTTCCATTTCAAACCATACATTCTCTTTACTTTCCTTAATCATTGGGATAAGATCTTCAGAAAGCATGTTCAGTGAATTCCCGACAATTGTGTTATTCTCTTCGGCAAATTTATTCATATATGGATTTGCCCATTCGATCTTGTAGTCCTCACTATATAAAACAATACCAAATGGCATTTCCAGTAATGCTTCATCTCCTACTTTTTTAATCCGATGGGAGATGGTAGCTATATATTTTTCTGCTTCTTGAAGCAATGTTCTCTCTGTTCGTATGCTGTAGTAAATGGAAGCAGCTAAAAACAATGTCATGATGAGTCCAAGCACCCATTGGAAATACCATATGACAGCAAGCAGCAGAATGGACAGTACATAAATCACCCATAAATGACTGCTAAGTTTTGGTTTCTTTTGTAAATCTGGCATAGTACTCAGCTCCTACTTACGTGCACCTTATTTTTCATTATTATCTGTCATGCGATCCCTTAACCTAAAGCCTATATCAATTATACCTAAAATGCGTACTAAATACAGTAGTGGGGCAAAAATTACGATCAATACCACACTTAAGATAGGAATTGCTTTTGAGATATTCTTATGATGCGCGTAAAAGAATATAAAGGAAATGCCTTGAAGGGACATTAACAGGCCTGTTATGACAAGCAGATTTTGAGCCCCTAAGTAAAGAACGTTATCCGGATCCAGTTCAATAAATGAAAAAACTAGCGCTGCTAAATAGATCCATATAACAGAAACCGGAAATTGTAGCATGCGAAAAGGTGGAAACCGCAATTCTTTTCGCTCTATCCGATTTATCACTTTATAGCTAAGCCATTGGCTAATAAATGCCAGGACAACAGCGGCAACTGCCAAGCCTACGGGAAACAGATCTGTTAATAATCCAATTTGTTGCTCCAGTAATTCTTGGGTTTCTTCCATCTGCTGCTCTCCAGCGCCAAATTGTTCTAAAAATGCCGTGCTCATTTGCATGGATTCTGCGAGTGCTGATTCAAATTCCTCTATCCAATTTACATCGAATAAAACCTGGCTATACACAAAAACAAATAATAAACCGACAATAAAGCCAAATGTTCCACGGGCCCATGTCTCATAAGCAGATACATTCTGGTAAATCGCGCTTCCAATCATTAACCCACCAAAGCCCATAAGTACAGCGATTGGCAACGAAAAGACAGTAGCAAAAAGTGTTGTCAAAATCATCGCTGCAACAAGCATTAATAAAGTTGGTTTCCAATTATATCTTGATGCGTATATAACAAATGGTACCGGCAACACAAACATTGCAAAAATCGATAGCACAGGAACAAAAACGGTGACCAGCAACAGCACCATAAATATTGCTGTAAGTAATGCTCCATCTGTTAGCCTCTTTGATTGATTCATAATTGCACCTCATCTAAAACAAAACGTTTCTAAATTTAATCTCACTCATTATAATATGATAACATGATTTATAGGGTTATGTATGTCGAAACACGTAGAAAATATTATTTCCCGGGGAATATTTTGGCGGATCTTCTAATAATTAAGATGCGGAATATCCCGAGTGTAGTTGGATGACATAGCCCCATATGAAAATGTCATTGATTTTTCATGGCATGACACGCTTTTATAATTCTTTTCTATTATAATAAAAATAAACGGTACAGAAGGATGAGAAAAATGATTTTCCTGCAAGCATTCCTCCATAGTATCAAATTGCCGCGTAAAAAGGCAATTTTCAAGCTTAATCGAATTGGAATGGATATAACGGTAGTGTATATGTTTATTCTATTATTACTTGTTTCTATGCCATCATTGATCGATCAACTAACAGCAACCGAAGGTCAGAGTGCCAATTTAAATTTTTTGTTTTTACTTATTTATTTTTTTATGTTCTATTATCTCCCAATGACGATAATTGTTTTTCTCATGCTGTCACTGATTGCCTATATCGCAACAATAGTAGCAAAAGGGATGCGGCGCAAATTACGTTTCTCCATTCTCTGGAAAATGGCTGCCTATACGACAACAATTCCGTTTTTACTTTACACTGTTATTGCGTTGCTTTATCCCGTTAGTGACGTGTTTTTGCTGCTTTCTCTTATTTATACACTAGTACTAATCGTTATGATTATTTCTGTTTATCCGAGGCGTAAAATTCGGTCGTGAAGGTGTGGGGCTTCCTTTCGTGACGCTGTCTCCCAGTTTAGAGTGACTCAGCGTACGATACGGAATTCACCACTGATCCATAGAACCGATACCCGAGGCTCGAGCGTCGAATGCCGAGGCCTGAGCTACGAGTGCCGAACATGGGCCGCTGAATGCCGATGTCCGGACACGAACGCCGAAGCAATAGCCACGAATCCCGAACCCTAAAACACCTGCCACCTCGCTTTAAATTTCCACTAGCAAAAAACCTCCAAACCCAGCCCTACAGCCAGATTTAGAGGTTTAACTATTATTATTCTCCCGCTACAAATGGCAATAAAGCCATTGTACGAGCGCGTTTGATTGCTTTTGTAAGTTTACGTTGATATTTTGCAGATGTTCCAGTTACACGACGTGGAAGAATTTTTCCACGTTCTGAAACGAAACGTCTTAGCAAATCAACGTCTTTATAGTCGATGTGTGTAATACCATTTGCTGTGAAATAACACACTTTTTTACGCTTTGCGCGTCCGCGACGAGCTGCCATTGATAACCCTCCTTTTGTTTCTTAGAATGGTAAATCATCGTCTGATATATCGATAGGCTCTCCATTATTTTTAAATGGGTCCTCTTGATTTTGGTTCTGATTTTGGTTCTGCCATGGAGCCTGGTTTTGATTCTGATTTCTGTTTTGGAATCCTGATGTGTCCTGTCCTCTTTCTTGAGAGGCACCTTTTGATTCTAAGAATTGTACACTATCTGCAACAACTTCTGTTACGAAGACTGTTTTACCATCTTGTCCTTCAAATGTACGTGACTGAAGGCGGCCGTCTACACCGATCATGCTACCTTTTTTCATGTAGTTCGCAAGGTTTTCGGCCGGTCTGCGCCAAACCACACAGTTAAGAAAGTCCGCATCACGATTCCCCTGTTGGTTCGTAAATGGACGATTAACTGCAACGGTAAAGTTGGCTACTGCCACTCCGCTTGGTGTATAACGTAAATCAGGATCCTTCGTTAACCTGCCTACTAGTACGACACGATTTAACATCAGAACCACTCCCTATTATTGATCATCTTCTCGAATTGCCATATGACGAATAATATCATCAGAGAACTTCGCTTGGCGATCAAATTCATTAATTGCCTCTACATCACTGCTGAAGTTAATGACTACATAATATCCATCACGATAGTCTTGAATTTCATAAGCAAGACGTTTCTTGCCTTTTTCATCAACTTTATCAATCTCCGCGCCATTATCGGTTAAAACCTTATTGAAGCGCTCAATTAATGCTGTCTGAGCTTCCTCTTCAATGTCTGGGCGGATGATATACATGATTTCGTATTTTCTCATCCGGTACACCTCCTTTTGGTCTATGCGGCTCCATTCAATCGAAGGAGCAAGGAGTAATCACTTGCATTACTCACAATAGTGTATTATACCAAATGTTTTACAAAATAACAAGTCTTCGAGAGATCCTGATTTTACGTTAAAACTTACACATTAAACCGGAAATGGATAACATCGCCGTCTTTGACGAAATATTCCTTGCCTTCTAAACGAACATTACCATTTTCGCGGGCTTTATTCATGGATCCTGCATCCATTAAATCATCGTAGGAGACGGTTTCTGCACGAATAAAGCCTCTTTCAAAATCAGTGTGGATGATTCCTGCTGCTTGTGGTGCTTTAATGCCTTTGCGGAATGTCCATGCGCGTACTTCCTGCTCTCCGGCCGTGAAATACGTAGCCAAACCCAGTAATTGATAGGAAGCTTTGATAAGCTGATCCAGGCCGGATTCGGCAATGCCCAACTCATCTAAGTACATTTCTTTTTCTTCCTGCTCAAGTTCAGCAATTTCCGCTTCGATTTTCGCACAGACAATAATAACCTCTGCGCCTTCGTTAGCAGCATACGATTTTACCCTTTGCACATTCTCATTCGCGTCCGGATCCGCAATCTCATCTTCATTCACATTTGCCACATACAGTGTTGGTTTGCTTGTTAGTAAATGAAGCCCTTTTACAATCTTCCATTGGTCTTCTGTGAACTCCAGTGATCTTACGGACTTTTCCCCTTCCAGGCCAGCTTTTAGGTGATTGAGAACGTCCTGTTCAGCTAAAGCCTCTTTGTCCTTTTGCCTAGCCATTTTTTCGACGCGTTGCAAACGCTTATTAACTGTCTCCAGGTCAGCTAAAATTAATTCCAGATTAATGATTTCAATATCATCAATTGGGTTAATTTTGCCGGATACGTGTGTGATATCATCATCCTGGAAACAACGCACCACCTGACAAATCGCGTCAACTTGGCGAATATGGGAAAGAAATTGGTTTCCTAGTCCCTCCCCCTTACTTGCACCTTCCACAATACCTGCAATATCCGTAAATTCAAAAGCTGTTGGTATTGTTTTTTTCGGTTTTACTAACTCTGTTAATTTATTTAAGCGATCGTCGGGAACCTCTACAATGCCGACATTGGGATCAATTGTAGCAAACGGATAATTCGCCGCTTCCACCCCAGCTTGTGTAATTGCATTGAAAAGTGTAGATTTTCCTACATTGGGAAGTCCGACAATTCCTGCTGTCAAAGACATTCAACTTTCACTCCTTAAGGATTTCATTCATATGAACGCGTCAGTCATCCTAATTATAGATTTAACAAATTAAAAAGACAAGCTTGTAAAAAGCAAAAATAGGCAACCGAAGTATGCCTATTTTCATCTTTTACCCTATTATTTTTACTTTTTCTATCTATCTCTATGTCTATAATACTACTTTAGTGGCAGTATAGTCAATTTTAACTAATTATTCATTTTCTGCTTTTTCCAGTATTTTTTTCATTTTCTTGGTAAATTCCCTTCGTGGGATCATAACACTGTGCCCGCAACCCTGACATTTAATCCGTATATCCATTCCCATACGAATAATTTTCCAGCGATTTTCTCCGCAAGGATGCGACTTTTTCATCTGTACGACATCGTTCAATCCAAAGTGTTTATCCACCATTTGGCTTTCTCCTTTTTTCAACAATTATACCACGTTTACTGTTCGCGCTCCCTATTTTGCTCTGTTATTGTTTCTCTATCACTTCGATTATACATCACAACACGCGGCGCCGGAATTTGGATACCTTCTTTGTATAATTGATCCTGCATTTCTTTTCGGATATTTCGCTCACCAGCCCACTGGAAGCCTGGCAGCGTATCTGCGATCACACGAATGACAAAATGGGATACTTCCAAGTTCTGTACACCGATAATCTCCGGTGTTCCTAAAATAAATTCATATTTTCCGGGTAGCGTCGCTGCTACCTCATTAATGATTCTTTCCGCATCTTCAACATTGCTTTCATATGGAATATTAATATCTACGAGAGATAAGCCATTATGAGTTGAATAATTGGTAACTTGAGTGACATTACCGTTTGGCAGCACATTCATTTCGCCTGTCCAGCTTAAAACTTTCGTCGTGCGCAGACCAATTTCTTCCACGGTTCCTTCAACTCCGGCCACTGCTACATAATCACCAACAGAAAATTGGTCTTCAAAGATAATAAAGAATCCGGAAATAACATCACGCACTAGATTCTGTGCACCGAAACCAATTGCTAGCCCGGCAACACCAGCACCAGCCAAGAGCGCTCCTACCTGAAAACCTAATACGTTGTCGAGAATCATAATAAAAGCAATAAAATAAACAACATACGCGACAACATTTTTAATTAATTTCTTAAGCGTATTTTCCCTTCGCTCTGTAATTCGAATTCGGCTGCCCTTTTCTCTATTGCTAAAGAGTCGATTAACAAGTTTTCTAGTGACTTTCACAATCGTAACGGCCAAAACTAAAATAAGGATTATCCTTAAGATACCAGTCCCTATCATTATCCAAAGTTCTGGACCAGTCAGATAGTCCCATAGAGATGTGAATTGATTTGTGATTGTTTCCATGATGTAACCTCCATTCAATTACTGTGTCTATTTTCCATTTTGTTCCAAATCGGGTATAACAACAATCGGGTCAGTACATATAAATTTAATATCCCATACACAGGGTAAACATAGGCAACCAATGTTGAAAATCCTAATTGCGTTAATGGAATCATTGTAGCTAAGGTTACGATGACAATCAACCATAAGGGTTTCTTAAAATAGTCCTTTATCCTAGTTACAATTCCAAGCACCCCAGCTGCTGCCGTTGTGAAAATAGCAAACCAAAGCAGAATACTCATCAATATAAGTATTTCAAATGGATAATGCTTCAGTATCGCAAATAAAGGTATTTCATATAACAACAATTCATCAGCAATTTGAATTAAGCTATTATTGTAAATATAGGAAATAACCCCTAATATAAGTCCACTACCCACACACGCAATCCAAATTTCCTGCCTTGATCTGATCTTATTCCCAATTGCTCCAAGTACCGCTATTAATGGCAGAATATTCAATGCCGTAAACGGGAATGCTGCAGTCCAATTCCGCTGTTCCTGCCAATGGGAAAACAATGCCAACTCCTGATCGATGGTAAATAATAATAGAATAAATAGAAGCCCGCCAAGTAAAAGCGGCAAAATAAATTGATTCATTGCTAATAAACCATTTATATCCTTCAAAAATAAAATAATCAAAGCAATAACCATAATACCTATACCCAACCAATAGGGTAAGTTAAACGCCTGTCCTGTCGCCCCACTTCCAGCAATCATGACAACAGTAGTCGTGAACAAATATAAAAATATCATAACATCATAGAATCCGGTTAATCTTCCACCCACAATTTCACGTAATACCGGCAGATACTGTGTTGATTTACGCTCATAACTAACCTTTAAAATCACACCACATGACACCGAGAAAAAGATAACAAACAAAAGAATAGCCAGTCCACTTTCATGGCCAAAAAATTGCCATAATTCTCTTCCGGAAGCATAACCTGCTCCAATTGTCGTCCCTATAATTAAAAACATCCATTTCAGACCTGCACTCCACATCCCAGTTCCTCCAATATTTTTCAGAATCGATGTATAGAACGATGAAAATATCCGTATACTATACCAATATGATTGTGGAGGCTAAGCTATGAATCTTAAAAACCGTTTTAATCCGAAAAAAGAGACGATGAGAATGTTACATACCGATCCCGAATTACTCACGAGAATGAGTGAAAAAATAATTTCATGGCTTCTTCCATTCCCGCGTGAGTATATCGTTGTCTGTATCGGGACAGATCGTTCTACAGGAGATGCACTCGGGCCATTAGCCGGGACAACCTTCTCCGCAATGAAACCAAAGCATCTAACCATTTATGGAACCTTACACGAACCAGTCCATGCAACAAATTTAGAAGAATACTTCAAACAAATTAACAATAATCACCGAAACCCTTATATCATTGCAGTTGATGCCTGTCTGGGAAAGGATCATTCTATAGGTCAGCTTATTACGGCGACAGGACCAGTAAAGCCAGGCGCAGCCCTAAACAAGCCACTCCCAGCAATTGGGGACATGCATATTACTGGAGTAGTCAACATTGGCGGATTTATGGAACATGCCATTTTACAAAACACAAGACTTTCCGTTGTAACAGACATGGCAAATAAAATAGCATTATTGTTGAGTGTGATTGACTCTCGGATGACATCTAATCATCCGCTTACTGCAGTTATCAAACAGCAGGAGCATTCAAAAACGATATGATTTAATACTCCCTTTATATATTAGGGTACTTTCTAAAGGATTGGGACTGGACCAAAGGTTCGCCCCACCGGAAACATTTGTTGTTTTGACACAAAAAATATAAACTGCGACATTATATGGAGTACTCTCCGCCGTCCGTGTTCGTTCCGGGCAGTTGCGGACCTTAGGGCAGTTATTTTTTGTATTAATTCGTTTTATTAACTTAGGCTTCGCGCGATAAGGATTTCCGATCTTTTCTTCTTTTTATAAGAGCTTCCACTTTATTAAACGCCCATTGCAGTCCTAATCCTTGAAGTACGACGCCTACAATCGTTGTAGCTGTTAATATCCAAATTGAAACGGCATTTTCAATGGTGAAAATTTGATGGCCGAAGAATAATAAATGACTTCCCACAACAAATAAAGCATTAATAAAGGTAGAAACGGAACTTTCCAGGTTCCAAATAACGACAGATGCAACTAATAATAGAATGAGAAAGATGGAGCCTACGATTGTGATTGATTTATACGTGAGCTTCTCTACATATGGTGTCACATAATATTTTACAATCGTTTTAATTCGGAATAAATAAAACACCCGTACAATTCTAGCCACCTGAAAGAACTGATCTAATGGAATGATAGCCAGAAGCATAAATGGATTTTGTTTAATAAAATTCCACTTTTCCTTATAGATTAATAACCGGATGGAAAAGTCAGCAAAAAATATAATCCATACAATGAAATTCACAGTTGAATTATAGGTGTCTTCAGTCCATATTGTAATGATTGTAAGCATAACTAGGAGAATCATAATTCCCTCATATGCAATTTTCATCACGCGTTGCATCATGTATCTCCTCATTTTAAGGAGCCTGACCCCTTACGATAGTACATTAAAGTAGTAAGGGACAGGCCCCATAGAAATTATTAAAATAGTTGATAGATATAATAGACTACAGCAACTGTCACGATAGATGGTAATAGATTCCCAATACGGATTTGTGTAATTTTTAATAGGTTAAATCCGATTGCTAGAATCAAAAGTCCTCCTACAGCAGTGAGCTCTACAATCAATCCGTTCAGAAAAGCCTCTGGCAGCCATTGGTTGATATATGTTGCGAGTAATGCAATTGCCCCCTGATAAAGCACAACAGGAACGACAGAAAGCATAACACCAAAACCTAATGTTGTTGTTAACACAAGCGCAACAAATCCATCCATAACCCCCTTGGTTATTAATAGCTCATGGTCACCGCGAAGGCCGCTATCCAAAGCTCCAATAACTGCCATAGCACCAATGACAAATATTAAAGATGCCGTCACAAAACCCTGTGCTACACTAAAGTCATCTTTTGTTGTTGTGAATTTGCTGCCTATCCATCCCCCGAGTCGGTTAAGTCCCTCCTCCAAACGTAGCAACTCACCAATAATTCCTCCGGTAAGCAAACTTAATAGAACAACAATAATTTTGTCTGTTTCAAAAGCCATTTGTAATCCAATAAACAGTACAGCAAGCCCAATTCCATGCATGACTGTTTCCTTAAATCTTTCTGGAATTTTTGTAAAAAATAAGCCAAGTAAACTTCCAGCAACAATTAACGCCCCATTCACTAATGTACCGAATAAAACCATTGATCCATCTCCATTGTCGATTATTTTATGTAATTATCTTTATAGACTTCAGAAGCAATAAATTGTTTCACGTGGAACAATTTTAAAATTTATTATTAGAGAACTTATTTTATAGCCAGGAATGTAGGGTGAACCAGATCTCACATGCTTTCAACGCAAATAGCGTTTAGCCAATGAATAAATAAAAACATTTTACTATCTCTACATTATAACAAAAGACTAACGCAAAATCTGCGTCAGTCTTCAATCAAACAAGTTTATTTTTCCAATACATCAATGAGACGCTCCAGGTCATCATCCGTATAAAATTCAATTTCGATCTTCCCTTTACGTTTACCCCGATGAATAGTTACACCCGTTCCTAGACGATCTCTTAATACAGATTCTCTTTCCTGTATAAATACATCCTTTTTCAGTTTTTCCTTTTTCTTTGGTGCAGGCTCTTCATTTAATTGGATGATTAACTGTTCTACCTGTCTGACATTCAAATTTTCTTTGCGTATTTTATTAACAAACGTGACTAATTTATCTTTATTCTTTAATCCTAATAATGCACGTCCATGCCCCATTGAAAGTTCTCCATTATTAATATATGCAATTACTTGATCAGGCAAAGAGAGCAGGCGAACAATATTAGCTATGTGGGAGCGGCTTTTACCTAAACGCTTTGATAGTTCATCCTGTGTTACTTTTAGCTCGTTCATTAAATTAGCATACGCGTGTGCTTCTTCGATTGGTGTTAAATCTTCTCGTTGCAGGTTTTCCAGTAATCCAAGTTCCATCATTTTTTCGTCCGTTAGTTCTTTTACAACAGCAGGAACAGTTTCCAGGCCAGCCTCTTTCGCAGCACGATAGCGTCGTTCCCCTACTACAATTTCATACCCTTTAATGCTTTTGCGGACAATTAATGGCTGAATAATCCCGTATTCTAAGATAGATTCCTTCAATTCCTCTATGGCATCTGCCTGGAAGTTTTTTCTAGGTTGATAAGGATTCGGTCTACATTCGCCTATAGCAATTTCATGGACTGTATCATCGTCTTGTTTCTCAATGTCAGGAAATAAAGCATTAATACCTTTACCCAACCCTTTCGCCATTGGCAACCACTTCCTTTGCTAATTCAAGATATACATCTGCTCCTTTTGATTTTGGATCATACGTAAGAATTGGCTGCCCATGACTTGGGGCCTCTCCTAAACGTACCGTACGTGGAATGACAGATTTATAGACTTTATCCTGAAAATATTTTTTAACCTCTTCAATTACCTGTATTCCTAAATTTGTTCGGGCATCCAGCATTGTCAGCAATACACCTTCGATCATTAAATGGTTATTTAAATGTTTTTGCACAAGGCGTATTGTATTTAATAACTGGCTTAGCCCCTCAAGTGCATAGTATTCACACTGGACTGGAATCAATACTGTGTCTGATGCTGTTAATGCATTTAGCGTTAATAATCCTAAAGATGGTGGACAATCGATAATAATGTAATCATATGTTTCTTTGAGCTCTGCTAAAGAATTTTTAAGCCTTATTTCTCGTGATATGATCTGGACTAGTTCAATTTCTGCTCCAGAAAGTTGAATCGTTGCAGGTATAATATCTAAGTTGCTTACATTTGTTGAAACACAAACTTCCTCAGCTGGTAAATCTTCTACTAAAACATTATAGATACATTGATTCATATCCGCTTTATTAATACCTACGCCACTTGTCGCGTTTCCTTGTGGATCTATATCTACAAGTAATACTTTATTACCTAATTGTGCAAGTCCTGCACTTAAGTTAACCGATGAAGTTGTCTTTCCAACGCCACCTTTTTGATTTGCGATGGACATAATTTTTCCCATGTTGACACCTACCTATTAGAAAAACGTTCTTTTTTCGTCCACTTTTAATGGCCAAAATTCTTATAAAATGCTATATCTTCTATTCTATCACTAATTCGATACCAACTACTATATATATTTACTTTTGTTAAAAAAATGTAATTTGAGTTGTGTTGAAAACACCCATCTTCCTTGTAAAGATGGGCATACTTAAAAAATATTATAATATTTATTATTTCTTTTTCGGTATTTTAATCGTTATTTGATAATAATCATCATGTTCCTTTTCATCAGATTCCACATCAACACCTGTATCTGACACCATGTTTAATGACTGACGAATTGTATTCATGGCGATACGAACATCTTTATTAAATCCCTTTAACTTTGTACGCTTTTTCTTTTGGCCCGCGTCTGGCTTTTGCATTTTAGCAATGCGCTCTTCTGTCTGTTTCACATTTAAATCATTTTCCAAAATAGCCTGTAAGACTTTCACTTGTTCTTCGGGTTCACTTAATTTAATCAAAGCACGCGCATGACGTTCCGTGATTTCCTTATTTAATATTGCTTGCTGTACCTCTTCGGAAAGCTTTAGTAACCTTAGTTTATTTGCAATTGTCGATTGGTTTTTACCTAGTCTTTGTGCTAAAGCCTCTTGTGTTAAATCATGAAGCTTCAATAATTGATCATATGCGGTCGCTTCTTCAATAACGGTTAATTCTTCCCGTTGAAGGTTTTCAATTAAAGCTACAGACGCTGTTTCTGCCTCTGTCATATTGCGGATGATCGCGGAGATATTCTCCCATTCTAGTGATTGAACAGCTCGCCATCTTCGCTCACCAGCAATAATCTCGTATTTTTTATCATCTTCGCCTTCCAATTCTCGAACAATAATTGGTTGAATCATTCCGTGTGTATGAATTGTTTGAGCTAACTCATTTATTTTTTCATCACTAAAAATAGATCTCGGTTGATACCGATTGGGTTCGATCTTATTTACTGGAAGCTGCATCACTTCGTCCGGATGATAAATTTCCTCTTCTGGTTCAGAATCAGATTTATCCCCCAAACCAAACACTCGACTAAAAGGACGTACCATCATCAGACACCACCTTTATATTCAACTTATACTCTATATATTAGAAACTAGAAAAACTAACAATCTATGTAAAAATTGTTTCACGTGAAACAATTAAAAAACACTATTACACATCAGTGAATAGCCAATCCCACACCTATATTATATTTTACCATAAATAGACTCGAAAAAGTACGAAATAATTAAAAGTTTATCTATGAAAAAATAAAATGCTGGAAACACCTTTATAAAATAGGCTCTTTATTTGGTGTTCCAGCTTTTCTTGGATACTTTTTTGGCGTGTTTCCCGTCTTATTTATCATTACAATCGATCGTTCACTGTCCTCTTGAGGCAACATGAATGTGTGGGTTTTATCTATTTTTCCACCTAATAATGCGATAGCAGATTCCCCGTCCTCTAATTCCTCATGGGCTTTGGAACCTTTCATTGCAATAAATAAACCATTCTTCTTTACAAGTGGTAAACATAATTCACTTAATACAGACATTCGCGCAACCGCCCTGGCTGTCACTATATCGAATGTCTCCCTGAACGCGCGATTTTTACCGAAATTTTCTGCCCGATCATGATGAAATGCTACGTTCGTTAGCTCAAGCTGTGTTGCTAAGTGATTTAAAAAGGTAATCCGCTTTTTTAGTGAGTCTACAATAGTTACATGTAAATGAGGGAAACATATTTTAAGTGGGATGCTTGGAAAACCAGCCCCAGCACCTACATCACAAATAGAAATATCACTTTTAAAATCATAATGAAAAGCTAATGCTATCGAGTCATAGAAATGCTTTAAATAAACATCTTCTTCATCTGTTAAGGATGTCAGATTTATCTTTTCATTCCATTCTACTAATGTTCGAAAATAAATGGAAAATTGCTCCATTTGATGATCACTTAATACAATTCCTTTTTCACTTAATGCTTCTCTGAAATGTTGCGGATTCATTGGCATGAAATCTCCTTAAAATGCGTGTCCAAAAAGTACCAGACTTTTTGGACATCCGCTTAGGTTAATTGGCAACACGGGCGATATTCCCCTGCTCGATATACACAAGCAAAATAGAAACATCTGCTGGGTTTACGCCGGATATTCTGGATGCCTGCCCTACTGACAATGGGCGGATTTTTTTCAATTTTTGTCTTGCTTCTGTCGCAATACCACTAATATCTTCATAATCAATATCTTCCGGAATTTTTTTATCTTCCATCTTCAACATACGAGCAACTTGTTCATTTGCCTTTTTAATATAGCCTTCATACTTGATTTGAATACCAACCTGTTCTCTTACTATCTGCGTGAGTTCCGGATTCGGTTCAATCATACGTTCGACTATATCATAGTTAAGTTCCGGACGTCTTAATAGTTCATATGCTTTTATCGCCTCTTTTAAAGGTGCAGTACCGGCTTCTGCCATCACTTTATTTACATCTGCTGTTGGTTTAACAGTTATTTTGCTTAAGCGTTTTTTCTCTGCTTCGACAGCATTATTTTTTTCGACAAATTTCTTATAGCGATCTTCGGATACTGTACCAAGCTTATAGCCTGTCTCTGTTAGACGCAAATCGGCATTATCGTGACGCAGTAGTAGACGATATTCGGCACGTGATGTCAAAAGACGATACGGTTCGTTTGTTCCTTTTGTTACTAAATCGTCGATTAGTACACCGATATAAGCTTGTGAACGATCTAAAATGACAGGATCCTTGCCCGTTACTTTTGCTGCAGCGTTAATGCCTGCCATAATACCTTGCGCTGCTGCTTCTTCATAACCGGATGTTCCATTAATCTGCCCTGCTGTAAAAAGGCCTGGGATTTTTTTCGTTTCAAGGGTTGGCCAAAGCTGTGTTGGAACGATCGCGTCATATTCAATCGCATAGCCTGCACGCATAATTTCCGCATTCTCAAGTCCTGGCACACTTCTAACCATACCATGCTGCACCGATTCAGGTAAGGAAGTCGACAATCCTTGCACATAAACCTCTTCCGTATCCCTTCCTTCTGGCTCGAGGAATACTTGATGGCGCGGTTTATCATTAAAACGTACTATTTTATCTTCAATAGATGGACAATACCGTGGACCTGTACCGCGCTTCATGCCAGAGTACATGGCGGAAAGTTCCAGGTTATCATTAATCATTTGATGTGTGACTTCATTGGTATAGGTTAACCAACACGGGATTTGATCGGTAATAAATTCGGTTGTTTCATAGGAAAAAGCTTGTGGCTTTTCATCTCCTGGTTGAATCTCTGTTTTTGAGTAATCAATGGTATGACTGTTTACACGAGGTGGCGTTCCTGTTTTAAATCGTGTAAGTTCAAAGCCAAGTTCCTCTAAATGCTCCGACAGTTTCACAGATACACGTTGATTATTTGGGCCACTTTCATAATCCAAATCACCCATTAATACTCTCCCACGGTTAAACGTACCTGTTGTAATAATCACCGTTTCTGCTGAGTACTTCGCTTTTGATTCTGTAATAACGCCCTTGCATACGCCGTCTTCCACAACTAACTGGTCAACCATTCCTTGGCGAAGTGTCAGGTTTTCCTCGTTTTCGATTACATTTTTCATTTCTTTTATATATAAAGGTTTATCCGCTTGGGCACGTAATGCTTGTACGGCAGGTCCTTTTCCTGTATTTAACATGCGCATTTGGATATACGTTTTATCAATCACTTTTGCCATTACGCCACCAAGTGCGTCAACTTCACGAACGACGATCCCCTTTGCAGGGCCACCGAGTGACGGATTACATGGCATAAAAGCAACCATATCTAAATTCAATGTCAGCATTAATGTCTTTGCACCCATTCTTGATGCGGCTACACCAGCTTCAACACCAGCATGACCGGCACCAATCACGATTACGTCATAATGGCCTGCATCATATGTCATTATTTTTCATCCTTTCTTTTCCTTTTTATTTCCCTAGACAAAATTGCGAGAATAATTGATTGATTAAGCCGTCACTGGCCGTATCTCCAATAATTTCCCCTAAAAATTCCCATGCGCGGGTAACGTCAATCTGTATAATATCAAGTGGCATTCCCATATCAATGCCTTCCATGGCGTCCTCTAATGCAAGATTTGCCTGTTTCAGTAATTGAATATGCCTTACGTTCGATACATAGGTTAAATCACCTGTATCAATTTCGCCGGCAAAGAAGGTTGTTGCAATCGCTGATTCCAGTTCGTTAATACCCTCTTCTTTAATAAGCGAAGTTGTCACAATAGGATTTCCTTCCGCCATCTCTTTCACTTTATCTAAATTAAGCTTGTGCTCCAGATCTGTCTTGTTAATAATTACAATATATTCAAGTCCTTGAATCGCATCAAAGAGCTTCACATCTTCTTCTGTAAGTTCGTCATTATAGTTTAACACAATTAATATGAGATCTGATTCATTTAACACCTGTCTGGAACGCTCGACGCCGATTTTTTCAACGATATCTTCTGTTTCACGTATTCCGGCTGTATCGACTAAGCGTAGCGGAACCCCGCGGACATTCACATATTCCTCAATAACATCACGCGTCGTGCCAGGAACTTCTGTGACAATTGCTTTATTTTCCTGCACAAGGGTATTCATTAATGAGGATTTTCCTACATTCGGACGCCCAATAATTGCTGTTGCCAGGCCTTCCCGCAGTATTTTCCCCTGCTTGGCTACTTCCAAAAGATCATCAATCTCTTTATGGACCTCTTTTGTTTTATCGCGCATTACATTGTGTGACATTTCTTCTACGTCATCATATTCCGGGTAATCAATATTCACCTCGACATGTGCAACAGTTTCCAGTAAATCCTGTCTTAAATCTTTAATAAGTCCTGAAAGACGTCCGTCCATTTGTTTTAATGCGACAGACATTGCTTTATCCGTTTTTGACCGGATTAAATCCATTACCGCTTCTGCCTGTGATAAATCAATACGCCCATGTAAGAATGCGCGTTTTGTAAATTCCCCCGGCTCCGCTAATCTGGGGCCACTAGCCAATACGATTTCCAACACACGATTAACTGCAACCATCCCACCATGGCAATTGATCTCCACAACATCTTCTCTTGTAAATGTTTTCGGTGCACGCATGACGGAAACCATTACTTCCTCTGCTACATCGGATGTTGCTGGATCTATTATTTTCCCGTAATGCATCGTATGTGACGCTACCTCGTTTAAATCTTTCCCTCGGAAAAATTCTGCTGTAATCGCAATTGCCTCACGCCCACTCAATCTTACAATCGCGATTGCACCTTCACCGGTAGGGGTTGATATTGCAGTAATTGTATCTGTCTCCATCACTTCCACCTCCAACAACATATTCTATATAAAAATTTCATTTTAATTTTATTGTCACTAACAAGAAAGAATATCATAAATTACGATAAAAATAAACTTATCCACAGAAAAAATTCTTCCAACAACAAATTCCGTTCATCCACATGTGAATAAACGGAATTTCTCAGCTATATTATTTAGTATAAAACTATTTCTTCCCATACCCTTTTCTTTCTATTTTTTCACCATCATGACTACGTAACGTATCATTTTCATTAGTCTCATCTATTTTTCCATCAATTGTACCTTCTGTATAGCCATCTGATACCTGTTCATGAGTAATTGCCATTCCTTTGGACAGTTGGTCATTTTGCTCGTAATCAGATCGTTGATACGTTTTATTGGCGACTTCACGCGCATTTTCCTTGATTACATGTTCTTTTTTATCCATCACTAAGCCCTCCTTTTAGGCTTAGGTTTTACAAAACAACGCAACTTATGAGTATCCAAAATAAAATTCGCCTGCCTTCCAACAGGAAAACAGGCGGCTTTGAAACGTTATTCTTTATTTAGACTCTTTTCGTACGTATTGTTGCTTTTAAATCTTAGTAGTTGATATAAACGACGACGTAATTACTGTTAGCTATAAGTATTTCTATTATCGTCGCGTTCGGGATCGCTCCGGACCGTTGCACACCTTAGGGCACGGCTTCATCCTCCTCGAGAAACCCACTCTGCGGGGTCTTCAGACACGTGCTATTCCCGCAGGAGTCAACGGTCCTCCGCTCACCCGAACTGGTGAGGTGGTTCAATGTTTTGGATACTGACTACTAATGCAATTTAGTGGAGTAACCGGAACACTCAGCGGAGGAAATACATGGAGACTCCTGCGGGAGCAGAGGCCTAGATGAGACTCCGCAGTGCGCCAGCACAAGGAGGCTCATCAGCCGCCCGCGGAAAGCGGAATGTATTTCCGCAGCGAATCCCTGCTCTCAACTAGCAAAGAATTGTCACTGTATCGTCTTTTATATTTTTTGTATAAAAGCACCAAATGTTTTCGATGGAGCAAACATTTGGTGCAGTCCCAATCGTTTAAACAGCTATATTTAATCTACGGTTTAATCACAATATGCCGGTGAGGTTCATCGCCATCAGAGTACGTCGAAACGTCTCCCCGACTTTGCAGGGAACTATGAATTATTTTTCGCTCGAATGCCGGCATTGGTTCAAGTGCTACTTTTTTATTTAAATGGATTGCTTTATCCGCCATTTTCGACGCTAAGGATTGCAGTGTTTCTTTTCGACGGCCGCGGTATCCTTCTGCGTCCAATGTAACAGAATAAAATTGGTTATTATCTTTATTAAGCGCTAGATGTACTAAATATTGCAATGCATTGAGCGTCTGTCCACGCTTTCCAATTAATATAGCGATATTATCGCCACTTAATTCAAAGGTGACATGGTTCGCTTCAATGGTTGTTGAGATATTCGCATCTACATTCATATGCTTCGTAACTTCTTTAATAAAATTCTCTGTTTCCTGAATTGGATCTTTACTGATTGTTACTTTTACTATTGCGCGCTTGGATCCAAAACCGAGTAACCCTTTTTTACCTTCATCAATAACTTCAATATCTACCTGGTCCTTAGTTGTGTCTAACTGCTCTAATGCTGATTGGACCGCTTCTTCAACTGTTTGTCCACTAGCAGTTATCTCTCTCACTTTTTGTCTCCTCCAGTATTGTTGTTATTATTACGCATCATCGGTTTATTTATAAGAAGAGTCTGAGCAACCATAAAGACGTTACCTACTACCCAATACAGGGCTAATGCTGCTGGGAAGAAAATCGCAAACACACCAATCATAATCGGCATCACGTAAAGCATCACTTGCATTTGCGGATTATTTGCAGCAGGACTTCCTGCCATCATTAATTTCTGCTGGAAAAAGGTTGCCCCACCAGCAATCAATGGTAATATAAAGTAAGGATCCGGTGAACCCAACTCAAACCATAGGAAACTATGTGTACTAATTTCCTCTGTTCGCATGATCGCATGGTACATGGCGATTAATATTGGCATTTGCACAAAAATCGGCAAACAGCCGGCGAGTGGATTTACCCCATTTTTCTGGAATAAAGCCATCGTTTCTTCTTGAAGCTTTTGTTGCGTTTTTTGATCTTTAGAGCTGTATTGTTTTTGTAATTCCTGAAGCTTTGGCTGGATCTCCTGCATGGCTCTTGAACTTTTTAGTTGTTTTATGTTTAATGGTAACAACAACAAGCGGGCAAGAATCGTTACAATAATAATTGCTAAACCATAATTTTCGTTAAACAGTTCAGCCATGTATGTGATAAACCAAGATAAAGGGTATACAAACCAGTTGTTCCAAATTCCAGTGCTTTCTTCCGTTATCGGTTGATTAATTTCTGTACAACCGGCAAGTAATGCTACTAACCCGATTAAGGTCAGAAGCAAAATGTGCTTCTTACGCAAAATGTTTCCTCCTAACTAATTAACAAATCCCTATCAGTTTGCACTATTTATTCTACCTTATATAAGATAAGGTTTCTATATTAAAACAGCTTTTGTCATTATTTTTTTCGTAAATGTTCTTTATATAATAAGTGGTTTAAACTTTTTTTAATTTCTGCAGCCCCCATTTTCTTTGTTGGCTGTCTCGCGATAATGACAATATCATATGTGTTGGGGATGCTATCTTCCAATTCCTGAAAAGCTTGACGCAGGTATCGTTTAATCCGATTTCGTGTTACAGCATTTCCAATTTTCTTACCTACTGAAAGCCCAATCCGAAAATGATATTGCGCTGGTTTTCTTACATAATATATGACCAGCTGCCTGTTGGCAAAAGATTTCCCGTGCTTAAACACATATTGAAATTCTTCGTTCTTCTTTATACGAAATTCTTTCTTCATCCATTATCACCTTTACTACTCACCTAAATAACATCTATGTAATGAAATACAGCCCACGTAAGCCGTATTCCTTAGAAAACTAAAACTTGGGATTCGCCAAGCCTTTTGATGCCGAGTGCCTTAATTGCACTTATGCAGATAGGAAGTTTTATACTTTCCTATCTGCCAAAAAATTTCTTAAAGCGGAAAAAAGACCACTGACTTTTCAGTGGCCTATGCAGATAATACCTTTCTTCCTTTACGACGACGACGAGCTATAACTTTACGACCGTTTTTCGTGCTCATCCGCGTACGAAAACCGTGTACCTTTTTTCTTTTCCGATTATTTGGTTGAAATGTTCTTTTCATCTATCTTGCACCTCCCAGAGGGATCTTTCCTCTAAAATATCCAACTTAAATCTGAATGTCCATAAACAGTCTCTGTAATTATAGTAATACAAAACCAATATGTCAACTTTCATTTTACATATTCTTATCCACAACACTATGTTCATCTTTATTCGACAATTTTTTCCCTATCCACAACACATATTGACAAGTTAATCACAAAATATAGGGATGTGGAAGAACTTTCTACACAACCGGTTGAAATTGTGGATAACTGTCGAAAATACATTGCTAATTCCCTTTTTATTTGATATTATATTAGTGTTTAACATGTGTAAATCTAAAAATAGAGTTAAAGTTATCCACGACTTGTGGATTAATTGTGGATAGATATTCACACTATCTTTATATTTTTTTCAACAGAAATGTGGATATTGTACATAAGCGATCAGGAATTTGATCATTACTATGTTTTTCTATCCACAAACAAATAACCAAATAAATGTTAAAAGCAATATATATTTTGCCTTTCCATCTTTTGCTAGATTGAGAGAGGCTTTTTCTATCATATATATATGTGGAAAGGAGTGAAATATTC